>NZ_LT629750.1:1433333-2866666 GCF_900105125.1 Bradyrhizobium canariense
GCGCTTGGATTTGGCTCAAGGCTGCGTCGCGGTACGCTGGACGTAACCCTTCCCGACGGCCGCATTATCAGGCTGGGCGGGCTGGAGCCGGGCCCGTCGGCGGCCATGACCCTCTATGGTTACGGCTTCGCGTCACGGCTGCTCAATGGCGGCGATATCGGGATCGCGGAAGCCTATCTGCACGGCGACTGGGACACGCCTGATCTGACCCAGTTCCTGCTGATCTTCTGCGTCAATCACGACCTGATCCAGGCCATGCTGGGCGACAAGCCGCTGATGCGGTTCATTCAGGTCATCCGCCACTGGTTCAACCGCAACACCAAGCGACAGGCACGCCGCAACATCTATGCCCATTATGATATCGGAAATGCATTCTACTCGGCGTGGCTTGATCCCAGCATGACCTATTCCTCGGCATTGTTCGAGGATGACACGGCGGATTTGACGGCGGCGCAAAACAACAAATATCGCAGGCTGGCGGAGGCGATCGATCTGCAGCCCGGCCAGAAGCTGCTGGAGATCGGATGCGGCTGGGGCGGCTTCGCCGAATACGCCGCGAAAATCTTTGGCGCCAAGGTCGTCGGGTTGACGATCAGCCGGGAACAACGTGATTTCGCACAGCGGCGCATTCAGGACGCAGGCCTGAGCGACAGGGTCGAAATTCGCCTGCGGGATTATCGCGACGAGCGCGATCAGTACGACCGGATCGCATCGATCGAGATGATCGAGGCGGTCGGCGAACAGTTCTGGCCCAAATATTTCTCGCAGCTGCGCGACCGGCTGTTGCCCGGCGGCCTCGCCGGTATCCAAGCCATCACCATCCAGGACAAATTGTTCCAGACCTATCGCCGTGAAGTCGATTTCATCCAACGGTACGTCTTCCCCGGCGGCATGCTGCCCTCACCGCAGGTCCTGAAATCGTTGGGCGAACGGTTCGGCGTGCCCGTCATCCGCGAGCACATTTTCGGGCAAGATTATGCCAAGACACTCGCGATCTGGCGAAATAACTTCCGCGCGGCGTGGCCGAACCTGATGCCATCAGGCTTCGACGACCGGTTCCGGCGGCTGTGGGAATACTACCTCGCCTACTGCGAAGCCGGCTTTTTGTCGGGAAATATCGATGTCCGCCAAGTGATTTTTGCAAAGCCAAAATAGACCGCTGCAGGCGCCGCGCGGCGCAAAAGCGGCTTCCACTCCGGCTGATCGCGCTCTAGGGTCATGGCCAGATTGGCAACGGACGGGCAAGATTTCCGGATATGAAAATCAATAACGACGTCATTGAAGCGATCGGCCATACGCCGCTGATCAAGCTGAAGCGCGCTTCCGAGGAAACCGGCTGCACTATTCTGGGCAAGGCCGAGTTCATGAATCCCGGCCAGTCGGTCAAGGACCGCGCCGGAAAATGGATGATCCTCGAGGCCGAGAAACGCGGTGATCTCAAGCCGGGTGGCCTGGTGGTAGAGGCAACCGCGGGCAATACCGGCATCGGCTTGGCGGTGGTTGCGAGCGCCCGCGGGTACCGCACGCTGATCCTGATCCCGGAAACGCAGAGCCAGGAAAAGAAGGACATGCTGCGGCTGTGCGGCGCCGAACTCGTCGAGGTGCCGGCGCTGCCCTATTCCAATCCGAACAATTATCAGCATGTCGGCAAGCGGCTGGCCGAGCGCTTGCGCAAGAGCGAACCGAACGGCGTGTTGTTCGCCGACCAGTGGAACAATCTCGACAACGCCAAAGCCCACTACGAGTCCACGGGACCGGAGATCTGGGAACAGACCAACGGCAAGGTTGATGGATTCATCTGCTCGGTCGGCACCGGCGGTACACTCGCCGGCACCAGCCGGTACCTGAAGGAGAAGAACAAGGGCATCACGATCGCCTGCGCCGATCCGCATGGCTTTGCGATGTACGAGCTGTTCAAGCACGGCGTGGCCAAATCGACGCCGGGCGACTCGATCACCGAAGGCATCGGGCTCGGCCGCGTCACGCCCGTCATCGAGACCGCTGAGGTCGACGACGCCTTCCTGATTGCGGACGAGGAAGCCGTGAAGGTGATCTATGAGCTGCTTGAGCACGAGGGCCTGTGCCTCGGTGGCTCCACGGGCATTAACGTCGCCGGTGCGATCCGGCTGGCAAAACAGCTCGGACCGGGCCACACCATCGTGACCATCCTGTGCGACTCCGGTAACCGCTACCAATCAAAGCTGTTCAACCCGGCCTTCATGCGCTCGAAGAACCTGCCGGTGCCGGAATGGCTGGAAAAGCGCAGCAAGATCGAGCTGCCGTTCGAGAAGGTGTGAGGACGCCGGATCAGGCCCAAGACGTCATTCCGGGGCGATGCGAAGCATCGAACCCGGAATCTCGAGATTCCCCGATGCGCAATTGCGCATCTGAGGTCTGGTCCTTCGAACCATCCGGGACAAAAACAATCACCGCAAGATCTGACTGAGGAACAGCTTGGTCCGCGCATGCTGCGGGTGGGCGAAGAAACTTTCCGGCGTGTTCGCCTCAATGATCTGCCCCGCATCCATGAAGACGACGCGGTTGGCCACTTCCCTGGCAAATCCCATTTCGTGGGTGACGACGAGCATGGTCATGCCTTCCCTGGCGAGATCCACCATGGTGTCGAGCACTTCCTTGACCATTTCGGGATCCAGCGCCGAGGTCGGCTCGTCAAACAGCATGATCTTCGGGTTCATGGTCAGGGCACGCGCGATCGCGACGCGCTGTTGCTGACCGCCCGACATCTGGCCGGGATACTTATTGGCCTGATGCGGGATTTTCACCCGTTCCAGATAGTTCATCGCTGCTGCTTCGGCGTCCTTTTTCGGGATATTGCGCACCCAGATCGGCGCCAGCGTGCAGTTCTCCAGCACAGTGAGGTGCGGAAACAGGTTAAAACTCTGGAACACCATGCCGACTTCGCGCCGGACTTCGTCGACCCGCCGCAAATTCGGTCCGAGTTCGATGCTGTCGACGACGATCCGGCCCTCCTGGAATTCCTCGAGCGCGTTGATGCACCGGATCAGCGTCGATTTGCCGGAGCCTGAGGGACCGCAGATCACGATGCGCTCGCCCCTGGCGACTTCGAGGTTGATGTCGCGCAGCACGTGAAAGTCGCCGAACCACTTGTTGAGGCCGGAAATGTTGACGATCGCGCTCTCGGTCATGGCTATCCTGCTCAACTGCGGCGATGTGCGTTCAATCGACGTTCGACGAACAATGAATAGCGCGACATTCCAAAACAAAACACGAAGTAGATTATTCCGGTGAAAGCAAACCCGGTGAACAGTGTCGTCGGCGTGGCCCAGACCGGGTCGGCGAATGATGCCCGCAACTGCCCGAGCAGATCGAACAGCGCGACAATCGAAACCAGCGACGTGTCCTTGAACAGCGCGATGAAGCTGTTGACGAGCCCGGGGATGACGTGACGCAAGGCCTGCGGCATCACGATCAGCGCCGTGGTCTTCCACCAGGACAGCCCGAGCGCACTCGCCGCCTCGCCCTGCCCGCGCGGAATCGCCTGCAAGCCGCCGCGAATGACCTCGGCATTATACGCACCGGCGAATAATGCGATTCCGATCAGCACGCGCACCAGCCCATCGATGGTGAAATTGGCAGGTACGAACAGCGGCAGCATGTAGGTCGCGAAGAACAGCACCGTAATCAGGGGAACGCCACGCCAGAACTCGATGAACGCCACTGAAAAAATCCGGATCAACGGGATCGTCGAACGCCGGCCCAAGGCCAGCGCAATGCCGACCGGCATCGAGGTGACGATACCGGTGACCGACACCACCAGCGTCACCAGCAGGCCGCCCCACAACCTGGTATCAACGATTGGCAGCCCACCATGATCGAGACCCATCACCGCGATCACGACGCCGGTACCGGCAAATGTCGCAAGACTAACGGCGAGCGTGCGCCATCCGGTGCGAACGCCGCCGCTCAACAAGAACAGCAGGATCGAAACGATGGCGGCTGTGGCGGCGAAGTCGAACCACACGGGATGGCCGGAGGCTTCAATGGAATCGCGAAGCCAGGTCAGCGGCCAGATCAGGACCGAAAGTGCGGAGCCGAGCAGTTCAACGAGCTTGCCCAGGACAACCAGCGGCGGCCCGACAATGGCGGTTGCCTCGCCTGCGCCGGCGAGCTTGTGACCGGCCTCGCTGAAGCTGTCGATGAAGCCTGAGAGGATGCCGGCCGACCAGCTAATTCCAAGGCCGCTCAACCCGCCGCCATGCAGCAGGAAGAACGCGACGATTGGAAACGCG
The DNA here is from genome assembly GCF_900105125.1 of Bradyrhizobium canariense. Classification (NCBI taxonomy): domain Bacteria; kingdom Pseudomonadati; phylum Pseudomonadota; class Alphaproteobacteria; order Hyphomicrobiales; family Nitrobacteraceae; genus Bradyrhizobium; species Bradyrhizobium canariense. Next base: position 1,437,605 of record NZ_LT629750.1, read on the forward strand.
ACGAAGAACAGACCAGCATTGAGGCCTTTGGCTGGCAGCCGCGGAATCAGGAGAGGCAACAGCAGAAGGGCGGCAAGAATGAAGGTCAGATTGACCCGCCATCGCTCCGGCTCGGGGTAAAATCCATAGATGAATTGGCTGAATTTCGCCTCCACATAAGGCCAGCACGCACCGACCACGTGTCCGGTATTCTCCGCCAGGCACGCATTGCGATCGCTACCGCGCCAGACGGCATCGATCAGCAGGAATTTGAGCGCGGGAATGACGGTGAACCACAGCAGCAGCGCACTGGCGATGGTGAGCAGAATATTGGTCGGCGAATTGAACAGGCGCGTACGCAGGAATCCGATGAAGCCGGTGGTCCTGATCGGCGCGGCGCGCTCGGCGATCAGCTCCTGACGGACGAAAGACTGGCCGGCGATGTCGCTCATGCGCCAAGGCTCCGGCCGAGCCGCCATCCGTAGAAATTCATGATCGCGCTGGTCACGAGCGAAATCAGGAGATAGACGCCCATCGTGATGGCGATGATTTCGATCGCCTGCCCGGTCTGGCTCAGCGTCGTTCCCGCAAATACCGAAACCAGATCGGGGTATCCGATCGCCACGGCAAGCGATGAGTTCTTGGTGAGGTTCAAATATTGACTGGTGAGCGGCGGCAGGATCACCCGTAATGCCTGCGGCACTACGATCAGCCGCAATGTCGAGCCACGCGATAGCCCAAGCGACGCCCCGGCCTCCATTTGTCCCTTGTCGATCGACTGGATACCGGCGCGCACGATCTCGGCAATGAAGGCCGCGGTATAGATCGACAGCGCCAGCGTCAGCGCCACCAATTCCGGAATGACACGCGAGCCGCCGGCAAAATTGAACCCCTTCAATTCCGGCAATTCAAACGTCAGTGGAGCGCCAAACACCAGCGAGGTAAGCACCGGCAGGCCGATCAGCAGGCCAACCACATAGGGCCAGATCGTGATCGGCTTTCCGCTCTCGAACAATTTTCGTCGCGCATAATTTCGCAGCAGCAACGAGCCAACCACTGCAATCAGAACCGCGATCGCAAACGCCTCCAGGCCGGGGTTGGCGATGGGCCGCGGAATCACCAGACCGCGGTTGTTGAGAAAAACGAGATTGAACAGCGAAACGCTTTGCCGCGGGCTAGGCAGCGCCGCGAGCACGGCAAGATACCAGAACAGGATCTGGAACAGCACCGGCAGATTGCGCACCAGTTCGACGTAACCGCCTGATATCCGCGACAGCAGCCAGTTCGGCGACAGCCGGCCCAGCGCGACGACAAATCCGATCACGGTGGCAAAGAAGATGCCGATGACCGAGACCAGCAATGTGTTGAGCAGGCCGACCAGAAACACCCGGGTATACGTATCCGATCCGGAATACGGGATCAGCGTCTGGCTGACGTCAAAGCCTGCCGTGTTCGACAGGAATCCGAAGCCGGACGTGATGCGCTGCGACTGCAGGTTGGCACGGGCGTTGGCCACGATCTCGTAGCCAATCCAGGCAATGACGGCGACGAACAAAAGCTGAAGGACAAAGCCTCCCCAGCCGGCGCGGCCGCCAAGCGCATGCCGCAGCTTGGCGACAAATTGCGGCGGAGGGCGTCGAGGCTCGATGTTCATCGCCGAAGCTACAGCCGCCGGCCGAGATCAGCGGATCGGCGGCGCGTACTGAATTCCGCCCTTGTTCCAGAGCTGGTTGAGCCCACGCGCAATTCCGAGCTTCGAACCGGCGCCCACGTTGCGGTCGAATACCTCGCCGTAATTGCCCACCGCCTTCACGATCCGTACTACCCAATCCTTGGTGACGCCGAGCTGTTCGCCGAGATTGCCATCGGTGCCGAATACCCTCTTGAGCTCGGGCTTGTCCGATTTCGCCATGTCGTCGACGTTCTTCTGGGTGATACCGAGCTCTTCCGCGTCGACCATCGCGAACAGAACCCATTTAACCAGATCGAACCATTGATCGTCGCCATGACGCACCATCGGGCCAAGCGGCTCTTTCGAGATGACTTCCGGAAGTACCGCATGATCGGCTGGATTTGAAAGTTTCAGGCGCTCAGCATAGAGCTGCGACACATCCGAGGTGAAGACGTCGCACCGACCGGACTCATATGCCTTGATGGTTTCGTCCGCGGTGCCGAACGCGATCACCTCATACTTCATATTGTTGCTCTTGAAGTAGTCGGCGAGATTCTGCTCCGTGGTGGTGCCGGTCTGCACGCAGACCGATGCGCTGTTCAATTCCAGCGCGGAATTCACCTTGAGGGATTTTTTCACCAAAAAACCCTGGCCGTCATAGTAAGTCACGCCGGTAAAGTTCGCGCCAAGCGAGGTATCGCGGGACAGCGTCCACGTCGTATTGCGTGAAAGCACGTCGATCTCGCCGGACTGAAGCGCCGTGAACCGGTCCTTGGCGGACAGCGGGACGAATTTGACTTTGCTTGGATCGTTGAAGATGACGGCGGCAATGGCCCGGCAGACGTCGACATCCATCCCGGTCCAGTTGCCCTTATCGTCGGGCGACGAAAACCCTGGCAGCCCCTGGCTTACGCCGCAGGACAACATGCCGCGGTCCGTGACCGCCTTGAGGGTCTGCGCGTCGGCGGCGTGCGCCGAAAGACCGGCGGCAAGAGCAAGGGTGAAAACCAGGGATGCACGTTTCATGGCAAAGCCTTTCAAGGTCGTCCGGGAACGTCCGCTTATCATCGCGCACACCGATGGGCCAACCTCGCAATCCACTGCTGCGGGCAACGGTCCGGCAGGCAGTTTGACGTGCGGTCCAAGTCAAACGATGGATCAAAGGTCGCGGCAGGCCCCTCAACGTGCGGCGACGGAATAGCGCGCGCGCATCACAGAACGACTGGCGAGCCGGGTCAAGGGGTTGACGGCTGTCTTCTGTGTCTTGTTATTAACGGACCCAGCCCGATCCCGCCGCCCGGCGGCCTCAAGCACTGGCGGCTGCGGCAAAACGTCTTTGGTGGCGCGACACACATGAACTCTTCAAGACATGACCCACAATCGAACCCACTCAGGGCCGAAACCGTATTGGTGACCGCGGGACGCGACACCAAAGCGCAAAAAGGCTTCGTCAATCCGCCGGTCGTGCATGGTTCCACCGTGCTTTATCCGACCGCGGAAGACCTCCATGCCCATCGCGGTGAGTTCCGGTACGGCCGTCACGGGACGCCGACGACGAAAGCGCTGCAGGAAGCCTTGATGGCGCTCGAAGGTCCGCAATGCGCGGGCGTTGGCCTCGTGCCCTCCGGTCTGTCGGCCATCACCACAGCGTTGCTCTCGGTCCTGAAAGCCGGTGATCACCTCCTGGTTGGTGACAACATCTACCGGCCATCGCGCAATTTCTGCGATGGCCTGCTGGCCCGCTACGGGGTGGAGACCACCTATTTCGATCCCCTGATCGGGACCGGCGTAGCGGAGTTCTTCAAGCCCAACACCGCCGCGGTGCTGGTCGAGGCGCCCGGCTCCCAAACCTTCGAAATGGCCGATATTCCAGCGATCGCGGAGGTCGCGCATGCGCGCGGTGCGCTCGTGATCGACGACAATACCTGGGCGACCCCGCTCTATCGCCGCGCGCTGGAGCAAGGTGTCGATATCAGCATGCAGGCCGCGACCAAATATATCGGCGGACATTCCGACATTATGTTCGGGACCATTTCGGCCAACGAGAAGACGTGGCCGCTCATACTCGAGACCATTCGACAGCTCGGCGTTTGCGCGGGGCCGGACGACGTATTCCTCTCGCTCCGCGGCTTGCGCACGCTTTCGGTCCGGCTCGCCCAGCATCAGCGCTCCGGGCTCGAGATGGCGCGATGGCTCGCAGCCCGACCCGAGGTCGTGCGGGTGCTGCACCCCGCCATGGAGAGCGATCCCGGCCATGCGATCTGGAGACGCGACTTCACCGGGGCATCGGGCCTGTTCAGTATCGTGCTGAAGCCGGCGCCGCAGAAGGCGGTCGACGCCATGCTGGACGCCGTCAAGCTGTTTGGCATGGGCTATTCATGGGGCGGGTTCGAAAGCCTCGTCATCCCCTTCGATTGCGACGGTTACCGCACGGCGACGAATTGGGCGCCGGGCGGTCCGTCATTGCGTCTCCATATCGGCCTTGAGAACGTCGAAGATCTCAAGGCCGACCTTGAGCGCGGGTTTGCCGCCTTCAATGCTGCGTAGGACATCGACCTGTCCAGCCCACGCGATCAGGCAGCTTCCATACAAGCGAAGGACAATCGGATGGCCGAACAGCAAATCCGCTTCGACGATGGGGCCGCCTATGAGCGGATGATGGGGGCCTGGAGCAGGCTCGCCGGTGAAATTTTCCTCGACTGGCTGGCGCCGCGCAAGCGTCTCCGATGGATCGATGTCGGCTGCGGCAACGGCGCCTTCACCGAACTGATCGTTGCAAAGAACGCTCCTGCGGAAGTTCAGGGGATCGATCCCTCGGACGGGCAACTGGCTTACGCCCGTGCGCGACGCGGTGTCGAGATGGCGGAGTTCTGCAAGGGCGATGCGACGGCGCTTCCGTTTCAAGCCCGCACCTTCGATGTCGCCGTCATGGCGCTGGTGATTTTCTTCGTGCCCGAACCCGCGAAGGGCGTCGCCGAGATGGTGCGCGTGGTTGCCCCCGGCGGCACGGTGGCGGCGTATGCCTGGGACATGGAAGGCGGCGGATTCCCGCTGCAGCCGATCCTGACCGAACTGAAGGCCATGGGTCGTACGCCGATACGTCCACCGAGCGCCGAGGCCTCGAAAATCGAAGCCCTGCAAAAATTATGGAAGGACGCCGGTCTCATCGACGTCGAGACGCAAAGGATCGACGTGCAGCGCAGCTTCACGGATTTTGACGACTTCTGGACCTCCGCCACGCTGGCGCCAACGATCAGTCAGCTGTTCGCGTCGATGACATCAGATGAGATCACGCGGATCCAGACACGCGTGCGCGGCCACCTGAGGGAAGATAGCTCCGGTCGCGTGACGTACGGAGCGTGGGCCAACGCGATCAGGGGTCGCGTACCCGGGTAAACAGCCGGACAACCGCGGCGGCCACTGCGCGCCGGCCAACGGCTGGTATGCTGCCGCTGCGCTTGCGAGGACGCCCCTGTCGTCCCATCTTGGAACGTTGCCGCGAATAAAAAGATTGATCCTCGGCGGTTTGGCGATAGCCTTATCTTTCGACTCGAATTCAGAAGTGGAAGATCATGGGAAGTCTGGTTCTTCTCGACCTGATGGGTGGCGTGGCGTTGCTGCTGTGGGGCCTTCATATGGTCCACAGTGGAATTCTGCGCGCGTTCGGTCCCGATCTTCGTCTGCTGCTGGCGAAGGCCCTCAACAACCGCTTCACGGCCTTTGCAGCCGGCATCGGCTTGACGGCGCTGTTACAGAGCAGCACCGCGACCGCCCTGATCACAAGTTCGTTTACCGCCGAGGGACTGGTCAGTCTGGTCCCGGCACTGGCGATCATGCTCGGCGCCAATGTCGGCACTACGCTGATCGTCCAGGCCCTGTCGTTCAACATTTCCGCGGCAGCACCGGTGCTGTTCGTCCTCGGCCTCGTTGCCTTCCGCAGCGGGGCGCGCTCGCGCATCAAGGACATCGGCCGGGTCTCGATCGGCCTCGGCCTGATGCTGCTGGCGCTGCATATTCTGCTCGACACGCTCGCTCCGGCAGAAAACGCGCCCGGCGTTCGCGTCTTCATGAACGCGATTACCGGCGATCCTGTCCTCTGCATCCTCCTTGGCGCGGTCGTCACCTGGGCGGTGCATTCGAGCGTCGCCAGCGTGCTCCTCATCATGTCGCTTGCCTACGCGCAGTTCATCACGCCGTTCGCCGCGCTGGCGCTGGTGCTTGGCGCCAATCTCGGCAGCGCGATCAATCCGGTCTTCGAAGGCGCGCACCGTGACAACCCCGCAAGCTACCGCCTTCCGCTCGGTAATCTCGTCAACCGGCTGGTCGGCGTGTTGCTGGTCGCGCCATTCCTGCGGCCGATCACCGCGATTTTGCAGGCCTGGCAACCCGACCTCGCGAAGATGACCGCCGAATTTCACATCGCCTTCAACGTGGCGACCGCGATTATCTTCATTGGGCTGCTCGACCACATGGCCCGGCTCCTGAAACAACTCCTCCCCAAGCGGGTCCAGGAGGCCGATCCGTCACGGCCACGCTATCTTGACGACAGTGCGCTTGAAACGCCCTCGCTGGCGTTGGCGGATGCCGCGCGCGAAACCCTGCATATGGGCGATCATGTCGAGCTCATGCTGCGCAAGGTGATGGCGGCGATGATGACCAATGACCGCTCCCTGGTCGATCAGGTATCGCGCATGGACAACAGCGTCGACGGTCTCGACGAGGCAATTAAGCTTTATGTGACCAAGCTGACGCGGGGCAGCCTCGATGAGCATGAGGGGCATCGCGCGATGGAGATCATTTCGTTCACCATCAACCTCGAGCATATCGGCGATATCATCGACAAGAACTTGAACGAACTTGCGGCCAAGAAGATCAAGCGCCGATTCCAGTTTTCATCGGAAGGCGCGGAAGAACTGTCGGCATTCCACAAGCGAACGATGGACTCGCTACGGATCGCGTTCGGCGTCTTCATGTCCGGCGATGTCAATGAGGCCCGCAAACTGCTGGCGGAGAAAGCGGCGCTGCGCAATACCGAGATCGCCGCCACGGAACGGCATCTGGATCGCCTGCGCGAAGGCCGGCCCGAGACCCTCGAAACGACTTCGCTGCATCTGGACGTGCTGCGTGACCTGCGGCGGATCCACTCGCATATCTGCTCGGTGGCTTATCCCGTCCTCGACGCGGCCGGCGAGTTGCCGGCCCGTCAGCGGGCCGAGAGCGACCTGCCGACCCTGCCCGCACCGGCGGCACATCCCTCGGCGCGCTAACGCGCGTAAGGCGTGCCAGCAACTGAAGTCGCCCCTCCCCTCTGTACGAAGGATGCGTCAGCAAGACGAGGCGAAAGCCCTATCGGTCATGCCTAGCGTTCGTTCCGCATCCAGGGGTCGCGTTTGGCAACGAGTTTTCGATTGGGATCAGCAGCAGTCCGTCATGCGAGCGTCTGCCAGGGCGAGCAGTGATCAAATACCGAATCCTCCGCGCAAGAAGGCTGGTCGGTAATTTGTCGTCTTCGTGGCGATTCCTGTATCTTTGTATTAAATTATGCTGCGTCGCACTATGACCGCATTTGAATAGGTATTGGCCTCAATCAACTACGAACTTGTTTCGAGTTGGTGACAATATCAACAACATATGAGGCTATAGAGTGAAGGGTCGGCGCATCACAGTACTTGGAGTTGGACTTCTAATCGCATCTATTTCAATTTCTTCTTCCGTTATGGCGGCAACACAGACAGGAATTGCATCGGTATACAGTGGCGAGGAGACCGCCAACGGCGAGTATGCCCATGCCTCCGCACTCACTGCGGCTCATCGCACTCTGCCGTTCGGCACCATGGTAGAGGTCACCAACATCCAGACCGGCCGCTCCGTCGTCGTCCGCATCAACGACCGCGGCCCTTACATCCGGGGTCGAGTCATCGACCTGACGCCGGCCGGCGCCCGGGCGATCGGATCCTCCGGCCTCGCGCCGGTCACGCTAACTGTGCTGTCCGTCGGAACTCGCAGCAACCGTTCGGACCGTTCTATCAAGGGCTGAGCCAGCTTCGGCTGTGCGGATACAACTACGCCTAACTGTCCTGCTAGTGATGAGAAGAAGGCCGTAGAGAAATCTGCGGCCTTCTCGCAGTCAGGAAGCAAGTGAACAGCAGACATCCCGATCGGCAGCTTGGTGCCCAAGGAGCAGATATCCTGACTGGACTCGGCTTAACTGCGTTGGAGCGCAGCCATCTTGCGTTTCTTGGACGTTTTCGCAACGCTGTGATCGTCCCGCGCAGCTAGCCGCTTGCGCTTCTTTATATCCGATTCCGCGTATTGAGCTTTTGTCCCGCGGTGATGTGCGGCATATTCCTTGCCGTCGATCGGTGCCAGATGCGGCGGATCTTTATCGAGATACGGTCGCCCGATTCCAAACTCCTTCCCGTGTGCATCGATCCATTTCCATAAGCTTTCAGTGGAAATCGATCGCTGCCCCTCTGTCGCACCTTTGACGCTTACAACATCGGCCGCAAGCCCGTGGCCATAGCCGCCGCGGAAGCTCCCGCCATGGTATGACCTGTCAGTTGCCGCCCTCAGGCCGCTTGCGATCGATTGACGATAGTCATCGCGGAACGCGCTGGTTATGCCAGGCGACAGCCCGGCTTCCTCCGCCGCGCGAAGCGTATGAAAGAGCTTTAGCTTGAAGCTCTGATCCATGCCTCCTATCACGTAGTCCATCATCGGCATGCGGGCCTTTTCCGCCGCTTTCGGATCCTTCCACGTGAAGTCCTCATCGACGAGCCTGGTAAAGCTCTTGGTGACAGTTACCGTTTTGCCCTTCCTCCTGACTGTCACTTTCCTCTGCTCATGCACCTTGACGGTGTCCACTTTGGGCGTCCGTTGGTAGAGCGCCCACAGGTATCGGTCGATGCAGTTGTCCGCCACCAGGCACTCGTCGAGAATTTCGATGGAGCTCACAGCCTCCTTGACGTCATTGGGCACCGGATCAGGCGTGCTCGCCGTCGCCACCTGCATGGGCGGAGATTCATGTGGCGGCATCTGCGAAGAATCGGGCAACGCGGCCTCGACGATCGATTCCAGCTTCTCCGAGGCCGGCGTCATGTCGGTGGCCGTCCCGGTCACCGATTTGACGGCCGTCGCCACATCGACGTTGGCGACAGCGGCGTAGCCCACTACGGTTGCCTGCGGTGCCTCCACAAGTTCGGCGTCGACGGTGAGAGTTGGTACGCGGCGGTCCTCGATTGACACTGCGCCAGCGTTTTCGATGCCGGTCAAACCGAAGCCAGCAAGCCGATCGACGACCCAGCCTGCGAGAACAACCGTTCCGCACAACGCCGTCGCCACTGTCGCAAGTCGCCGCGGGTTCATGATCGCGTCGCCTCCAAGGGCTCCGCCGGAGCCCTGCAGCAAAGCCAAACATGCGAGCGGGCTAATTCTTGGGATCAATGTGGTCGCGCAATGACGTAAATGGAGGGTCGTCAGTTTTTCCAAACGTGTTGCCCGAATGCAACCCGCCATCAGCCAGCAATTGTCGTGCATTCCGACATAGTCGATCGCTCCCGCCGATCCGTACGACGGCTATTGCCTGATTGTCTTCTTCCATTGGCCTCACGATTGTGAATACGGCCCAATTTTCGACTCACTGCGACCAGATTTAAAGAAGAGGCTGCAGTCGGCAACGCCGCGTTCTGGTTGAACCTCGCATGCAAATTCACTGCGTGAGGTACCGAATGAGGAAGCGCCCAAACAGTGCCACGAGTGCACCATGTCTGCATCTCTCTCCGGACGCATCAACGTCAGATCCATTTTTGCGACAACAATGGCAATATTCGCCATTTTCATGCTCTCTGCAGGAATCGCGCACGCTCAATTTCTGTTTTGGCCTCGGGACACGTTCTGGCCGGATCACTACGCTCCGTTCAAACACAAGCACCACCACCGGCAGACAAACTCTGAATCGGCCAAGGACGCTCGGCCCGAGGCCCCTCCGAAGGGCCCGCTTCAGATCATCATCTCAATCGCAGACCAACGGGTCTCGCTTTTTGACAACGGGACCCTGATCGCGCGCTCTCCGGTGTCCACAGGAACTCAGGAGCACCCTACGCCGCTCGGCGTATTCAGCGTGATCGGCAAACAACGATGGCACCGTTCAAATATTTATAGCGCTGCTCCCATGCCCTATATGCAGCGCATCACTTGGTCAGGGATAGCGTTGCATGCTGGTGTCGTGCCTGGGCATCCGGCCTCACACGGCTGCATCCGTTTGAAAAATGACTTTGCCATTCGACTCTGGCATCTCACGAAACGCGGCACGCGCGTAATCATTGCGCACGACGATGTCCAGCCGGTCGAGATAACCAATCCGCACCTTTTTAAGCCGAAAGCCGTGTCCGGTTCGCCGGAATTTCAGGCTGCCACAGTAGCGGAGAGCATTAGTACAGTCGCGGTAACGCACGGATCACCGGTGTCCAACGCCGAGACTCCAGAAGCCACTAGTCTCCAGGTTCCGGGCTCGGCTCCCGCAGGAGGCGCACCTAAAAAGATCGTTCCGATCTCCGTCTTTGTGAGTCGTAAATTGAGCAAGCTCTTCGTGCGCCAGGGCTTCTCGCCGTTGTTTGATGTCCCGATCAAGATCGAAAACCCGGAGGAGCCGCTGGGAACGCACGTGTTTACCGCAATGGAATTCCAGAACGGGGGAGCGGCTATTCGCTGGACCGTCGTCTCGATTCCGGAGGAATTACCTCGCATTTCCGAAGGTGCCACGAAAGAGCGAGAAGCGCCCGCGAAGCAAACCGCTCCATTGGTATCGTTGCCCGAAAAAGCCAACGCTGCCCTCGACCGCATCGAAATACCCCAGGATACGGTTGAGAGAATCTCTGAACTACTGACCCCGGCCTCTTCATTGATTATTTCCGACAACGGATTTAGCCACGAGACGGGAAAAGACACGGATTTCATCGTGGTAACGCATTGATGTGGTGGCGCAACCCACCAACACCTGATGCCACTGCGCAAGGAGGCAAAACCCGAATTGGCCATCATTATGACGGCGGTCAGCGGCGCCTTGGCAGGACCGGAAGACGAGATTCGCAAAGCGGTCGGACGCTTGCGCGAGATCGACCCGACCGCAGGCATCTCCAATTTGGCCAACGTGAATAGCTGCACGCCGACGGCGGCGCGCCCGACTCAGGCGTCCGAGGATGCCTGCCGTCCGGTGAGAATAATAAAATACAGATTGCGAATGTAGACTAGGAGACCCAACGCCTGGCCTGCAATGAATACCGGATCTCTGCGATATAGCGCGTAGACCAACAGCAGCGTGCCGCCGCCGATCGAGAAGAACCAGAACGCCACCGGGATCACGCTCTTGCGGGCACGTTCGGATGCAATCCATTGCACCACGAAACGCATGGTGAAAAATCCCTGCGCCACGAACCCCAGAATGACCCAGGCATCGAATTTGATGACGAAGACGTCGTGCAGATAGGCGACAAGAAAGTTCAGCATCTCAGTCATGGCGCGTCACCTCGGTCGCAACTGGTGTCGGTTTCTTTCGGCGGATCAACCACCACACTCCCGCAAGATCCATGATGCCGATCCACAGCCGGTCGAAAAAGCCGTAGTTCGACACGCCGGAATGACGGGGCCGATCCGTGACATCGACATAGGCGATCTCGTATCCCTCGCGGCGTACCAGCGCCGGCAGGAAGCGATGCAATCCGTCGAAGTAAGGCATTGCGAGGAACACCTCGCGCCGGAACGCTTTCAGGCCGCAGCCGGTATCGCGGGTGCCGTCGTGTAGAATGCCGTTACGAATCCCATTGGCGATACGCGACTGGATTTTCTTGAAGCCGGTGTCTTTGCGCCCTACCCTTTGACCCGCAGCAAGGCCGACACGTTCGCCGCCATTCTCGACCGCTGCAATCAAATCCGGCAGGAACGCCGGATTGTTTTGCCCGTCGCCGTCGAGCGTCGCCACGATGGCGCCATGCGCGGCGCGGACGCCACTGCGCACCGCCGCCGATTGTCCTGAGGACGTGGCGTGACGGAGCTGACGCAGATTGCCGCGCTGCTGCATCAAGGCACTAAGCCGCTCCGCCGTCGCGTCGGTCGAGCCGTCATTGACATAGATGATTTCGTACGGCCACCGGCCATCGAGGGCTGTGGCGATTTCCGCAATCAGCGGCGCCACGTTGTCGGCTTCGTTGCGCACGGGCACAACGATGGAAACGGCCACAGCGGCGATGTCAGAGGAAACCAAATTCAGCACTCGTCGTTTGGGTCGGCTCGATGGAGGCCATTGCGGCCGGACTTTGCGGCGCCCGCTTTTATGGGGCGGACGCCTCGCGGGCAACCCCTTTGCGAAGCCCAAATCGGGATCCGAGCCGGGGTCCGATCGGCGGCGCGATCACACCGTCGCCGCCGATGACAAATCCCAAGCGTCGCGCGGCAAACCAGTACCGCACGAACATCGCACCAACCACCCCGATCAGGGCGCCGGCGACGACATCGCTGGGATGATGGGCCAGAAGCACGAGGCGACTGCCGGCGATCAGTAAGGCGTATACAATCATCACGGCCCTCGCCTGCGGCCACACCGCCGAAACGGCGAAGGCCAGCGCCGCGCTCGTGATGGCGTGCGCCGACGGAAAGCTGGCATAGGCTTCGGTGCCCGCGAAATGCTCGAAGTTGAAGGCGTTGGCTTTACCGCCGACAAACGGGCGGCCGCGCCCGACGATCCACTTGATGACTTCGCCCGCGAGGACCGGCACCAGCACGGCAAAAAACAGGAACTGCAAATCGGTTCCAAGACGCATCAACCGGGATCGCGCGGCTCCCCGCAAAGCCGGCAAAACCAGGGCAACGGCAAACAACATCACCGCCAGGGTCCACAGCACATTCGCGGCTTTTCCGAAATCGGTGACGATGCGAACCGGCCACAGGCTGGCGGTGCCACGCGGCGGCATCAGGCTGATCTCCCACGCGTCCAGCCCATACATCAGCGAAATGACCGCGATCGCGCCAATCGCGACCAGCAGTGTCGCTTGGCGCAGCGATCGGCGCGCGGCCGCAGTAGCCTGCGGATGTGAGGACGGGCGTGACAATTGCACCGTCGACAACCGTACCAAGGAGAAAAAGCGCGCGAAATAATCCGAGGATTCGCCGCTTGCGGCGGGAACGGGCATTTTATTCCGTTCCTTCGGAACGGAAGATCGCGACGGAGATCGCCCTGCCCTGCGAAATATTGTAGCCCTCGATGCGCGTGGCTACGTTGTAACGCAAGCCGATAGCTTCGGCGCGTTGGGCAAAACTGCGCTCAGAGCGCGCTTCAACCAGTGCGAACCGGCAACTGCCCTGGTTCAGAAAATCCGCCGCGCCCGATCCGTCGGTGAGCACGGTCGAGGTGCCCGTCATGAACACCAGACTCGGTTCCTGGAAACCAGCCGCCGCCGCTTTCGGACCGACGCAGACGACATTGCGCAGCGCGCGCGCAACCTCAGCGCTTGGGAACAGCGGCGTCAGCGCCGGCAACACCACCCCATAGATCGCAAAGGCGAGAAACATCGCCGCGACCACGGCATTGAGCAACGAGCGTTCGGCGCGATTGTCCTCGAACAGCCACCACGCGAACAGCCCGAAGATCAACGCCGCTCCCACGAACGGCCACGCCAGAAACACCGGCTGACGTGTCAGCGTCACCGCTCCGATGACGGCGATAACGGAAGTCAGCGCCGGAATGGCAAACCACCAGGCTGCGCCGCGCCTCAACCATGATCGCGACAGCACGCGGCGCTCCAATGCGCCGACGGTCAGGATTGCAATCGCCGGATAGAGCGGCAGCACGTAATGCGGCAGTTTGGTCAACACCAGTTCGAATACGATCCAGGACGGGATCAGCCACGCCAGCAGATATTGCGCGCCGGGCTCGCGCCGCGCGCGCCAGACCGCCGGTGCCGCCATGGCTGCCAGCGGCGCCCCTGGCCAGAAGGTGATCCAGAACAGCAGCAGATAGACTCCGGGTGGCGCGCCATGAGATTCCTGCGCCGACAGCTTGCTCAGCATGTCGCCGCCGATCGAATCCGCGAAAAACGCGTCGCCGGCGCGCCAGAAGATCGCGACGAACCAGGGCAGCACCAGCACCAGCATCCACATCAGGCCCCAGAGCGGACGCAGACGCCACAGCCAGTTCGCTGATCGATCGAGAATCGCCAGCGTAATAATTGTCAATCCGGCGAACATCAGGATCAGCGGCCCCTTGAGCAGGATGCCGCCGGCCAGAGCCGTCCAGAAGATCGCGGGCCACGCCCACGGCGGATGCTCGGGATCCTCGCCGCGCTGCCAGGACAGATACACCCGCGCCAGCGCGCCCATTGCCGCGACAACGGTGAGCAGCAGCATCGCATCGGTCTTGGCAAGCCGCGCCTCGACGCCCAGCAGCACCGAACTGCCAAGGAGAAGTGCGGACAGCACCGCACCGCGGCGTGTCACGAAGGCCAGCGCCGTCCAGTAGGTCAAGAGCACCGCGCCGATCGCACCGATCAGCGAGGGAATGCGGTAGATCCAGATCCGGAGTGCGGCGCGCGGCAGGCCAAGCGCCGAGGCGGTCTCGACCGCCGCCGACTGCAGCCAATAAATGCCGACCGGCTTCTTGTAGCGCACGTCATCCTGGAAGCGGATGTCGACGAAATCGCCGGTCTCGACCATTTGCTTGGTCGCCTGCGCGAACCTCGCCTCGTCGCGGTCGATCGGCGGAATATTGAAAAATCCCGGCAGGAACAGCAGCAGACCGCACAGCGCCAGGAACGCGATCGAGCGTGCGTGGCTGGCGGTGATAAAATCGATCACACGCATCAGCCGGCTGCCGGGATTCACCCGGTTCGTTGGCTCACGCGGCTCTCCAAATCGGGGACGGGCATAGGTCTCGACCATTGGTTCCGCATACGCCGAAACCACTATCGGGACAACCGCTTAGGGAGGCTCTATTGAATTCTGACGACAACTGTGTCCGCTGCGCCCGTGGCGTCGATAACGGTCAATCTGACAAAGCCCGGACCGGGCGGATCGACCAGGCGCTGGCGCCGGCTGCCGATTTCTCCGGCCGCGACGCCGTTGACCATCATGGTCATTGGAAGCACGCCGCCGGCGACCCTTACCGGCATCGCCGAGAATTGCCCATCGCTGGAGCCGGATACGTCAATACGGGAACCGTTCAGCGGGAACTGGATGTGCGGCGCCTGCTCGCTGCCGGTCCGAACCAGTTCCCCCAGGGGGCGGAATCGCCGCAGCGGCAACGGAAGCTTGGCATTGCTTGCGATCAGGACCCCCTTGGGCGGTTTCGGCAGCGGCAGCGGCAATTTTCCGGTCCGGGCAAAAGCGTCGAACAGAATCGGCGCGGCTGCGGTGCGCCCGACCAGACCCGGAACCGGCGCCCCATCGGGACGCCCCACCCAGACACCGATGGTCATGCGCCCATCGAAGCCGACCGACCAGGCATCGCGATAGCCGTAGCTGGTTCCCGTCTTGAACGCGATCCGGTGTTGCGGGGCATTTTCCGGCGGCGGCGTACCCATCAGGACATTGCCGACCTGCCAGGCCGCGGCCTGATCCATCAGCCGCAATGGATCACGCGGCTCGTCTTTCCCGTTCAGGATCTCGCGGAGCGGGCGTGTGGTGCCAAGCCGCGGGATCCCCGAATAGAGTTGCACCAGATCCTGCAAGGTGATCCCGACGCCGCCGAGCCCCATTGCCAGACCGGGCGCCTCGTCTTTCGGCAGCACCAGATTGCCGCCGGCCTGCCTCAGCCGCGACGACAGCCGGCTCGCGCCGACCCGATCCAGCAACGCAATGGCCGGCACGTTCAGGGATAGCTGCAGCGCCTTGCGCACCGGCACTGTGCCTTGAAACGTCATGTCGAAATCCTGTGGCGCATAATCGCCGAACCTGATCGGCCGGTCGTCGATCAGGCTTTCCGGATGCACAAAACCATCCTCGAAAGCGAGACCGTAGATGAACGGCTTCAATGTCGATCCTGGCGAGCGCACGGCGCGCGTCATGTCGACCTGACCGGCCCGATGGTCGTCGAAATAATCCGGCGAACCGACCCGCGCCAGCACATCGCCGCTCTCGTTGTCGACAGCGAGTATCCCGACGGAAATATTCGGCCCCAGCGCGATCGCGCGGTCCTGCGCCAGCGCTTCGAGCACCCTCTGCAAACCTGAATCGAGCGTCAGCCAGATAACGGGCATGTCCTTGACGGTGGCGACGGCGCGATCGGCGGAATGCGGTGCAAGAATGGGAATCGGCTTGCGCAGCCGCGCTACCGGCACGGCTTTCGCCGCCACGGCATCCTCCTCCGATACCTGACCATCTTCGACCATCCGGTCGAGCACCCGGTCTCGCGCCAACAGCGCCACGTCAGGGTGGCGATCGAGACGACGATTTTCCGGTGATTGCGGCAACGCCACCAGCAGCGCCGATTCCGCAAGTGACAGCCGCTTCGGCTCCTTGCCGAAATAGGCGATCGAAGCAGCGCGAATGCCTTCGAGATTGCCGCCGTAAGGCGCGAGCGCCAGGTAGAGATTGAGGATCTGGTCCTTGGTCAGTTCCCGCTCGAGTTCGACCGCGCGGACCATCTGGCGCAGCTTGGCATGAACCGAGCGCTCTCGCCGCGGCTCCATCAGCCGCGCGAGCTGCATCGTAATCGTCGAGCCGCCGGACACGATACGGTCACGCGTGATGAGTTGGAGCGCGGCGCGACCCAGTGCCAGCGGATCAACGCCGGCATGCGAATAGAAACGCTTGTCCTCGTATGCCAGCAGCAGCTTGAGGTACGTCGGATCAACACTGGTCCTGGCATCGACAGGTAGCCTCCAGCGCCCGTCGGCCATGGCGTACGCACGCAGCAGCTTGCCATTGCGGTCGACGACCGTTGTGGAGACCTGCTGAGCCTGAGCTAACGGCAATGGGCCAAGCGAGACGACCCACGCCGCGAAAGCGCCTATCAGAAGCAAGCCGGCGGCGGCCGAGGCAGCCCCCGCCAGCTTGAGCCGTCGCCAACGGCGTTCCCGTGGCGCCAGCGGCGCGATGGTTTCCGCAGCACTCATTTGGCCGCACGTACCTCGACGGTACCGGTGCTGGTTCGGCCATAGCGCGAGGGATTATACATGTCCTCGACATAAGCCTGCGGCAGCACGTATTTGCCCGGCGACACCGCCCGCACCACATAGGCCACCGTGAACACCGACTTGTCGTTGGCGGCGCGATCGATGGCCGCGGTAAAGCGGTCGTCGCGGAATTCGGTATTTTGCGGCTCCTCGCCGTCCTCGATCCAGTCCAGCGTGCCGCTGTCGCCGGACGAAACCAGATGCGGATTATCGATCTCGAGGCCTGCGGGCAGATAATCCGAGACCATGATGTGACCGTATTCGGGCTTGGCTTCCGTGACCTTGAGAACGACGGCAAAGCGATCGTTCTGCTTGGCCTTGGAAACATCGGCCGGCTTGCCATCGAGCGTGAAGTAATTGCGCTCGATCTTGAAGCCGTTCGACGCCGCCGGCTCCGGCGTGACCGGCGCGCCGCTCACCGACACCACCGCCTGCACCGGCGTATCGCCGGTATTGGTGATCTTGATCGGCTTGCCCTCCATCTCGGATGCCTTGTAGCTGCGATAGAGCGCCGTTTTGACCGGCGATCCGTCGACATCAAGCGTCAGCGATTCCTTTGCCAACGCGCGCGACGCCAGCACCAGCCAGGCATCTTCCTGGGTAGAGGTGTAAGGCGTCAGGCCGCGCGCCACTTCGACGCGCTCGACCGCCTGCGTCAGCGTTGCGTGCGGCGCGTTGCCTTCGCTGGCAAGCGAAACCAGTGCCGCGGCATCGCGCAGCGCGCTGCCATAGTCGGTCCGGCCGAATTCCAGCGTCGGTTTCGGCGAAAGGCTTTCGAGCGCGGCAGCATAGACCCGCTCCGCCCTTGCCTTGTCGCCGACCAGCGCCAGCGCCGCCGCCAGTTGCGACTTCGCGATCGAGGTCGCCAGATTGTCCAGCTTGGTATCGGCGAGGTAGCGCAGGTCACCGATCGGCGCGGCGCCATTGCGGGCGAGCACATAAAGGCCGTAAGCGAGGTTGCGGCCGCCATCCTTTTCGGGCTCGTCCGCGTTCACGACCGAGTTGCGCACGCGATCGAGCGCGCTTTTGAACAGCACGTCCGGCACGGTAAATCCCTTTTCGCGGGCGCGGGTCAGGAAATCCGTGACATAGGCGTCGAGCCAGGCATCGTCGCCGCCGGCGGACCATAGCCCGAACGAGCCGTTCGAGCCCTGCCGCGCCAGCAGCCGATCGATCGCATCCTTGATGCGCTGATCCACCGCCGTATCCATCGCCAGATGCGCTCCCGCGGCGAGGTCGTTGACATACAGCAGCGGCATCGCGCGGCTGGTGATCTGTTCCGAACATCCGTAGGGATAGCGATCCAGCGCCTTCAGGATCGTCGCCGCATCGAGCGCGGTGGAGAGACTGGCGGACAGGGAAACACTGCCGGTGCCCGGCACGAGGTCCGAGAACATATCGGATGTCAGGGTCAGGCTTTCACCCTTGGCAAGGGTGCGGATCGAGCGTCGTGCGAGGATTTGCGTCGCCGCCTTGACGTCAAGCGCATAATGCCGCGCCAGTGTCAGCCCGTTCGGACCCTTGATATCGACGTCGATAGCGGCGGTGCCGGTGCCGCTGGCATCCAGCGCCAGCGACATCGAGGTCCGCTGCTTGGCGGCGAGTTTCGCCGTGGTTGAGGGATTGCCGCTGACTTTGACGGGACCCGATGCCTTGACGCCGATGGTGTAATCGCCGGGCGCGCCTTCGACGTTGTCGAGATCGTAGCTCATGGTGCCGTGGTCGCCATTGAGCAGGAAGCGCGGCAACGTCGTCGTCAGCACCACCGGGTCGCGCACCGTGACATCGGTCGCGGCGCGGCCAAGCTTGGTCGCCGTCCACGCCACCGCCATCACCCGCGCGGTGCCGGCGAATTCCGGAATGTCGAAACTGATCTCGGCCGAGCCGTCGGCGCCGACCGTGACGATCCCGGAATAGAGCGCCAGCGGCTTCTGCGTCGGCGGGCTGCCCTGTAACTCTGCGCCGGCGGAATCGCCGCCGGTCCTGATCTGGCCGCGGGTGCCCTGCATGCCATCGATGAGCTGCCCGTAGAGATCGCGAATCTCCGACGTCAAACGGCGTTGGCCGAGATAATAGTCGTCCGGCGCCGGCGGCTTATAGTTGGTCAGGTTGAGAATGCCGACATCGACGGCGGCAACGACGATCTTTGCATCTTCGCCGGGACTTAAGCCGCCAAGTTTGACCGGTATCTTCAGTGTCGTGCCCGGACGCACCAAAGCTTGCGGCGACAGGCTCACGTCGAGCGTGCGGGTTTTCTTGTCGATGCCAAACCATTTCAGGCCGATGGCTCGCCCGGGCATCCGAAGCGCTGCCGTATCAAGCGGCCGCCGCAGCGTCGCCACCACATAGGCGCCGGTGCCCCAGTCCTTGCCGACGGGAATTTTGACCTGGGATGTGCCTTCCTTGACGTCCGATGTCTGCGTCGTCAGCAGCCGGTCGCCGAGCACGTCGATGGTCAGCTTGCCGGCCGAGCGCGCGTTCACGGACACCGTCATGGTGTCACCGGATTGGTATTCCGGCTTGTCGATCGAGGTCTCCAACAGATCCGGCGTATCGGCACTGCCATCGGAATACCAGCCGACATCGAACTGGACCGAGGTCAGCGGCCCATCGGCGTCGGCCGTCTTCACGTCAAGGCGATAGCGGCCCGGCTGCGGCGACAGCGTCACGCGTGACGGCTTGTCGGCGGCGACAATGAGATCGCCGTCCGCGACCCGCGTGGTCGATTTCACCGGCTCGTAATCCCAGGTCGAATTCTGGCGATACCATTGATAATGGGACTCGATCTTCAGAAGCTCGTAGCGCAAGCCATCGCGCGCCAGCGGCTTGCCGTCGGGCGAGACGAACACGACGTCGAAAGCAGCCTTGTCGCCTTCCGCAACGTTCTTGTCGCCGAATAGCGGCTTCACGCCAATCATGGCCGCGCTGGGTGCGACTGGCAGCACGAGCTTGCGCTCGACCGTGCGTCCACCGGCTTCGGCCATGCGGATGAATATCTGAGCCTCCTGTGGACGTGTCGACGTCGGCGGCTTTGCCAGACTCACTGGGAACGTCGCGACGCCATTGGCGTCCGACTCCGGCAGATTTTCGATCGGCGTGCGCTCGTTGCTGGCGGTCTCCTCGTCGTCGACGCCGAACTGATAGCCGGGATAGCCCGGCCGGTCCGCAGCCTGCGTGACCAGCATATCGCCTTCGAGCTGGAGCTCCGATGCCGGCGCGCCGTAGAGGAAATGACCGTCGACCTTAAGCTCTACCGGAACTTCAGCTTTGATCGACTGTTCCTTGCTGGACAGATCGAATTCGATCCGTTCCGGCACGTAATCCTCAACCATGAAGGTGGTTTCGCCGACCGGCGAAGCTTTGGGATCGGTGAAGGCCCGCACCCGCCAGGTCCCGGCCGGGACGGCGGAGTTGAGCGGCACCGCCAGGCTCCGTCCGCCGGCGCCCTGGTCGGGGAGCACCGCGCGGCGGAATTCCACACCATCGGGACGCTCGATCACCAGCGTCAGCGGCCCGCCAGTGACGGCATTGCCCTGCCCGTCACGCAGCAGCGCGGTGAGATACACGGTCTCGTTGGAACGATAGACGCCGCGCTCGGCATAGACGAACGCATCGGCGCCGGCGGGCACCGCCCGCCCCGCGACCCCGCGGTCCGACAGGTCGAAAGCGTCGGTCTTCAGGCTGAGGAAGGCGTAGTCGGCTTTGTCGCTGGTCACCGTCAACAGCGCCGGCGACAGGCCGCCCTCGCCGCGCGCCAGCCCCGCCTCGAACAGCACGTGACCTGACTCGTCGGTCTTGCGGGTCGCGAGAATTTCGTTGTTGCGTGCGATCAGCCGCACCTCGGCTTTCGCAACCGCATCGGTCGAGGCCAGCGAATTGACGAACACATGGATCCCGTCATTCCCCGAGAATGCCGTGAGGCCGAGATCGGAAACGATGAACCACTGCGTCGCAAGCTGGCCGTCCTCATCGCTGCCCGGCCCCTTAGGCGCGGCGGTCATGACATAGACCCCCGGCTGCAAATCGCCGAGCGCCTGATCGACCGGAAACGCCGTCGTGACGTCCTGATTGAGCGTGGTCGCCGTGGCAAGCTCGCCCGACCAGACCTTCACGCCCCGTTCGCCGCCGAGATCGGACAACTGGTAAGAGCTGAGCGATTGCTGGAAATCGCTGCCGATCACCGTATTGATCAGGTTGCGGTCGCCGATCCTGAATACATTCACGGTCACAGCCGGCGTATTGACGCTGACAAGCGGAATGCCGCGCTGGCCGGTGC
The DNA here is from genome assembly GCF_900105125.1 of Bradyrhizobium canariense. Classification (NCBI taxonomy): domain Bacteria; kingdom Pseudomonadati; phylum Pseudomonadota; class Alphaproteobacteria; order Hyphomicrobiales; family Nitrobacteraceae; genus Bradyrhizobium; species Bradyrhizobium canariense. Next base: position 1,458,693 of record NZ_LT629750.1, read on the forward strand.
GCGGCAGCACATAGGCCCGTCCGGTGAAGCGCACGAACGGCTTGCGGTCGCGTACATAGATATTGAATTCGGCAGACTTCGGCAGGCTCTCCTTCACGGTCGACGGCAGGCCGGCGCGCAGATTGATGTTGTAGCGCTCGCCGTGCTTCAGGCCGTCGACGCAGAGCTGCTTTTCTTCCGACGAGAGCGCCGGCTTGTCGATGCCGGCCAGCGCTACGAACGGGGTAAAATCGGTGCGCTTGGCGAGGTCCTCGGAGAACTGGAAGCAGGCCCGCGGCGAGGCGGAGTCGGAATCCACGGTATAGTCGAGCAGGCGGAAGCCATGCTCATCACGCATTTTCTCATATTGGCCGCGCACGTCGGCGACTTCGCGCAGGTCGAGCGAGAGCCGCAGCGCATCCAGCGCGGGGCGCCACAGCTTGCGCTCGGACATCGCATGGCCGAGCACAGCAAGCGCATCCGCCTCGTCACCGGCGTTGCCGGCGCGCTGATAGGCGATGTAGGCCGCAGTCGAGGCGCGTTCCAGCAGGAAGGTCTCTTCGCTGCTGTTGGAGGGGCGGATCTGGAAGATGGTGCGCGCCAGTTTGAGCCAGTTGGCGCTGTCGTCAGGCGACGTGGCGGCAACTTGTCCGAGGATCTGCAGGCCGGTGCGGAAATCGTTGCGCCTGAAGGCGGCATCGGCGTCGGTTCGCAGGCTCGCCGGAGACTTGTTGACCGGCCCCGCCTCGCTCTTGATCTGGGCTTCCAGCTTGATCGCCGAATCGGCAAGATCGTCGCGTTTGAAGGCCTTGTCCGCCGCCTGCGCCGCCACCAGGCCAAACGCCAGCGTGGCGCAAAGTATTGCGGCCCGAACCAAACCGATCATGACGGAGCTCCCTGCGCGGACAGACGCCGCGTCCCGAACAGAAATGCGCGAAAAGGTGACGGACTCATGGCCAGGGAACAAGATGGCAAAAAGGTCGCATGCGACATGGCCGGAACAGGTCTCTGCCGCGCCGGCAACCGGTGCGACGCAGCGTTGTGGTAAGACAGACCGGACGACCGGTCCACCCGCCCTGCTTGGTCGACGGGTACACAAAAATGGTTCGGATGGACTTGGCGGCGAAGCGGATTTTTCATATTGGCCATGATATGAACGCCCGCCGATAGGGTCGCCGGATGGTCCCATAGCTCAACTGGATAGAGTAACGGATTTCTACTCCGTGGGTTGCAGGTTCGAATCCTGCTGGGATCGCCACTTCATCTACCGCTGCTAGTAATTTCAATACCTTGATCGTCATTTTGGCTCACCGGGTCAGCCGGTGAGCCAATTCCTGTTCCTGCAATGAGCTTCGCGGCGCCTTGCGCCATCCGAAGCCGGCCGCGGTAAACGGTTTTCCTTGTGCGGTCAGCAGGAACGTCAGGTGGTCACTCGACGGCATTGCGTCGATTGCCTCCTGCAGCATCGGCATGATCTCGTTGTTGAACGAACGCTTCGAACTTTGCGCACTCCGCGATTCCCAGGGATGATGACCGTTGGTCTTGTTCATTTTGGCCTTCGTCACGCCCGCGAGCGGATCGACCTTGATCATGTCGAGAGACAGGCAGTGATCCAAAAAGCCGCGCATGGCTTTCTTCCAGTTGCGCGCGGCTACCGGCGTTTTGCCGCTGACGATGGCCTGCGTGGCAGACCGGTGCATCAGCGCAATGCGTTTATCGCCATGGTCCGCCTGAAGCGCTCGAGGATGGCGCGGCGCGTCTGCTGAGTACTTTCGGCGAGCGCCTTAACTGATCCCGAGCCGTAATAGCTGACCAATCCGGCTTTGACGGTGCCGGCAACTATGCGGCTGGTGACGATCTCGATGGCGCTTCCCCCGCCTTGAGCGCTGCTTCGCGCGCCTCCATGAACTCTCTGTCTAGAGCCTAATGGAACATTGCGCTACTCGAGGTGTTGTCTCCGTATCACCCGCCCACCTTCGGTATCTACTGGTGACTGAGAGTATCGTGCTCCCGCCCGATGACGGAGCAGCACTATGCCCAACTCGCCACAAATTCATGGTGCAAAAGAGTTCGATCCGCTGACTTTCCTTAGCCGGGATGGGGCCGGAAAGACGATCGGGCGATACCAGAAAAATCAGAAGATTTTCAGTCAGGGAGACGTCGCCGACACGGTCTTTTTCATCCGTAACGGCAAGGTCAAGCTTACAGTCGTTTCCGTACACGGCAGGGAAGCGGTCATCGGCTTATTGAGAGAGAGTCAGTTCTTTGGCGAAGGATGTCTCAACGGGGCGAAATTGCGAGGCGCGACGAGCCATGCCGTGGAAGAGTGTCTGATCACCTCTATCACAAAGACCGCAATGCTTGCGGTTCTAGCCAAAGAACCGAAGTTCTCCGCGTTCTTCTTGGCGTATCTGTTGTCCCGAAACAGCCGGATAGAAGATGATTTGATCGACCAGTTGTTCAATTCCAGCGAAAGGCGCCTGGCGCGCCTCCTTCTGCTTCTGGCGAACTTCGGCAAGGAAGGCGGCCCGGTGCCTATCCCGGTGACCCTTAGTCAAGAAACACTGGCTGAAATGATCGGCACCACTCGATCGCGGGTGAGCTTTTTCATGAACAAATTTAGAAAAAAGGGATTCATCAATTACAACGGGAAAATCGAAGTTCATCGTTCGCTGCTGGACGCGGTGTTGCGGGACAAGCCTCAGATAAGAGAGGATGAGTAAAAGCGCGCCAGGCTCACGACTTAATTTTCCTCACGAAGGTGAGCACTATTGATCAGCGCACCATATTTCGGCGAGTCATGGTGGTCTATCACCGCCCCATCTTGGCATCCATCGGTGACTGAGAGTTCTGTAACGCTCCCGCCCAAGTCAGGTGAGCATCATGCCATCACCAGCAGTCTTGTTCGATTCAAGCCGCATAACAATTCAGCCCCACCCTTGTCCCAAATGCTTGGGGCCAATGGTCCTGACACGTATCAATCCCTCGCGGATCGGATTCGAGTTGCGCACGTTTCAAGGCGTCAACTGCGATCATACCGACAAGGTCGTCAGTGAGACCAAGTCGATGAGGTGGTTTTCTTCCGGACTGCGAGCTCCTGTCTAGCGGGAGAACCCGACCTCCAACATAAGGAACTAGGCGATGGAGAATTTCATCCACCAAGAAAACCTGGCCCTATACAGGCGGCGACTCGCGGAGCCGCAGGACGAAGCGCAACGCAAGCTGCTCTTGAAGCTCATCGCGGAGGAGGAGGCGAACTGTCCTATTCTCCGGTCCTCAAGTCCCGGAAACGACCCCAGCTCAGGGGAGCTTTGCTGAGCGACGCTGCGAAAACGTTGCCGAACACAGAAAGTGTCACACGCAGGTGTGGCAAGGCAGCCCGCTCAAGCCCCAACAGCGCTGCCTCCGCGTACTGGCCAGCTCCGCCCGCTCGCCGCGCGAGACCATGGTCTGCGGCTCGAGCGTTGCTGGCTCATCCTCAACGCCCGTTGCGACCGGGAGCGGGAAATCGGTGTCAGGTGTTACACCTCATAGTAAAGCAATCCTTAACTCGGTGTTGGTATCGTTACTCGTGTCCGGGTGGTGACCGCCCGGCTGAACGGGAGCGGACATCATGCCCGTCGAGATGCTGACATATGCCGGACTAGGCGAAAGGCTCAAAATCTCCCCTGAAGCCGCAAGGGCGCTGGTGAAGCGACAAAGATTGCCGCGCTCCCGCTCCAACGATGGCAAGACGCTGGTACAGGTCGATCTCACCGAAATCACCCATTCCCCTGTCTCTCGGGGACCCCAAGCACAGGCCGGTCACCAGGTGGTCACCGCCCTAAACCAAAAAATTGAGACGTTGCAGGCAGAACTGATCGAGATGGAGGCCATAGCCAGCGGCCACCGGGCTGACTTTGAAAGAGAGTGTGAGCGGACGAACAAGCTTTTGGCTGAACTGCTCAAGGCCAGCGCTCAAACTATGGCATCTCGGGAGAAGGCGGCCCTGCTCGAAGGCAAGCTATCGGTGCTAACGCTGCCTTGGCGGCGTCGGCTGGCGATGCTGTCACCCCTGCCCTCCCCCAAGCGGCCTCCATCGCGCGCGAGAGCGTCGGACGCATTGCCCGATAATCAAACTCGCTTGGGACATTGGCCTTCAGGCGGCATCCTCAAGGCGCTTGGCAATCTTAAGGCGTTTGGCAATCTTCGCGATCGTGGCACGGCTGCAGCCGGTGGGCTCGGGGGCCAGCCATCTGGTTAAGCGATGATACTGATTTCGATATCGTCGCCTCGGCGCTGAAAACGCTCCAAGCGGGCTTCTTTAATCGCAGAGATCATCAGACGTAGGCAGTCCGCAAACCGCCACCGCACGCCGGTTGGAATCCCAATCTCGTTGAACCGGGCTGTGATCTAAATCACGCTTGGATCCCGAGCGAAATGATAGCGTGGTGATGATCAAACGACGGGGTTCGATCATGCCCGCCATATTCGACTTCCTCTACCGCGAATACTGCCGTGCCCGCCTCGCCGAAATGCGGAAACAGCTTCTTCTGATCTCGAACCGTGAGGTTGCAGAAGCGAATTGCGATGTCAGCCAGCTTGGCGGCTCCGATGGTCAGGATAGCGATTTTGGCGACGATAGCACAACCACACAGCACGAAGCTCGCCACTGAGCAGGCGACGCCGAAAGGTCTGGGCTTCGGTCATCCCTTCACTGCATTACAAGTGTTGCTGAGGCAATCCTGATAAACGCCTGTGCACTCAAACGATGGTATCTGCTTCAACGACACGCAGTTCCGATATCGCGCACGACAGGTATTTTTGCATTGCTGTTTAGTGGTCTGAGCCGCCGCGAAGGTAGGAAAGGCGAGACCGGCGTCGCGTGCATTGAGCGCCCTCGTACTCAATGACAGGGGCACTGCTAAAAGCACAGAGATGACAGCAAACGACCGCTTGGTAATTTTCACGGCGAGGCCCCCCTTTTTGAAGTGACGCGCGCCTGATCTTAAATCCGTTCCAGCACTCGCGCCACCTGGACCGCGGACCATTAGCCGGCGCCGCGCGCCGTCGATCGCTAGTGCACTCGAGCACCACCCTGGCAGGTCGTGTGAATCAGCCGAGGATTGGACGGCCCTTGTATACAAGCCGGATTGGAGCCCTCGGCAGCGTTCACCACACCGATCCCGAAAGCCGGGGATAGAACTTCGTTGCGGCGCGGCGGCCTGACCCAACAGCCCTGAAACGATTTTCCTGTACCGCGAAATCGTTTCTGTCGCCCCGCGAAGTCATCCTGAAACGAACGCGTCGCGAAGATCAGCGCCTCAAAACAAGCGGGTGCAATCATGTGGGCATTTATTATCGGCTTGGTTTACGACCGGTCCTGCGAGAAATATCTCGCCGAAATGGTGCGGCACCAACACAAGTGGATCTGACCAACAAGCGCTGGCAGGCGATGCACACCAGCTGGTTAGGCTGCTGGTTCGCCTCATGGGTGCAGCTGCGGCATCACAGAGAACTGGTCCTTGGCGGCTTTCTCGGCTCCCCAACGAGGGCGCCAAACATCGGGTGCCCCTGGATTCGGCCGGTGCTATGCTTTCGTGCGAATCAGGGAAGTTCCACATGGTTGCCGACAGCAATAGTGAAATCGCCTGGCACCGGGCGCAGCTCAAAAAGAACCGCGAAACCTTGAAGGCTCTGGAAGTCTCAAGGTTTACGGTCGGCGAAATTGCCGGATCGAAAAAGACCGGCGAAACGCAAAAGGCCGCAACCGAGCTGAAGCGAAAGATCGCGCAGTCTGAACGCTTCATCGCGGATTATGAGAGGCGGACCAGGCGCCCTCTCGCCACCGACCTCCAAAGTCTTTCGAGCGTCAGTTGGGGTAGCTGGAATACCCGGACCAGCAGCGGCCCGCGTTAATCCCTGCGAAAGCCCAGAGCGCCACAACGTCAATCGTAAATAAGCAAAGAGGCCGCCCAGGTGGACGGCCTCTGACGCTCGTTGATCCGCCGGATAGAATTGAACGGTTACTTCCCGCTCCCGCTCGGTAATCTGATCGGAACGTGCCGCGCCGTGCTCACAACGATCGGACTGCCATCGGGATGGTTTTGGCTTCTGAGCGTTTCCAGAAACAGAAAAAACTTCTCGGCCAGCATGTTGCGTAACCTCACTGAGGATCGCTTCTCAGGTTTGGTCGGGCTCGCTCTCTTGAAATTCAATCACGTGTACGAGAGCGCTGCATTTTCCCGACGGGCGGTGTTTCGTTGACGCCAGCGACTTCCATAACTTTTCGACTTTCGAACGATCCGCTGGCATAGTCGCCCCAGCCAATCGACCACACAAACCATTGCCGCACTGCACGACGGGATTTTCGGGTCCGCCGATGTTTGGAAAAACCGTTCTGCCCCATTCATCCGCTTAGGCAGATAAGCCAATGTAACCGATTGATTTCCGGGCAAATGGCCGTTCCGCCAGGGCCCGCTAACGCTCCGAGACCTGAGGCATGAAATACCCAGGCGTCGAACACGGTGGACCCAACATCGCGCGCAGCGCCCGGAGATGGGTCGCGCTATTGTTGAGCGTCTTCGTTGTGGCCGCGTCGAAAGTCCCAGCCGCTTCGGCTCAGTCAACGCCCACAGGCATAAGCATCGGCAGTAACAAAATAGCGTTCCTGTCCGAGCACCGCAGCGATGATACCGACCGGCCTGCGGAAGAAGCGCCTCCCTCGGCGCCTCCGCAAGACAACACCGGTTTTGACGGCAGATGGATTTTCACCAGTGCCGGATGCCCGCATACCGGCTCCCTGCCCGCGGTGATCAGGCGCGGAAAGATTATCGTCAGGGGCGGCAGCGGATTCGTCGAGCCGGACGGCACCTTGCACTCGGTCGGCGCCGGAGGCGGCATGACGTTGACCGCGATCGGAGCATTGTCAGGAAATACCGGCGCGGGGACGTTCAACCGATCCGATGGCTGTGTTGGCAGCTGGATCGCCATCAAGCGCTAGGCGTGGAACAAATATAAGCGCCCTTCGTTGGGTGGTCCGAAGATTGAATTGAATTCAGTCATTTGATTTCCGATTTACAGCCCTCCCACAACTGCGGTGACCCCGTGAAATATTCCGACTGCCGCGCTCGCCGCGTTCCGATCTTTGTTGTGCTTTGCGTCGCCGCGATTTCATTGGGCGGATGCTTCGAGGGACCGAAGGGTGATAAGGGCGATCCCGGTCCGGCGGGACCTCCCGGACCGCAGGGCGAGCAAGGCAAGACGGGACCCGCCGGGTTGGCGGGAAAAGATGGCAAGGACGGAATCCAGGGGCCGGCCGGCCCCAGCAGCGCTGTCTATGCGAAGTCGCTCGACAGCAATGCATGCGGCTCTGTCGGATGTACGTCCGAGTGTGGAACGGGCGAGATCGTTGCGTCGGTGACCTGCCTGTCAAACCAGGGCGCCACCCTGCAGCCCAGCATTCACTCCGGTGGCATCTGGACCGCATCCTGTCCGACGCCTTCCACCGGCATGGTCCTGCTCTGTTCAAAAAAATAGCCATCCCGTCGGGATGGTCACTGGCCCATCGCATTGCTGACGTCGTGCCAGATCTGATCCTTCAGCGCGACCAGAGGTGGGGGAGGTAACGTCGCCGGCGGCTCCGTTCGCTTCACGCCGTTGACGACGAGACTGGCGACATCGATTTCACCGTCGGTGTAATAGGGATCCCCTCCCCCGTTCCGGCCAAACAATGTCGGCCCTATTCCCGAAATCTGGAACAGCGCGTCAACCATCCCCGCGTCGGTCAAATCCCGCATCAACAGGTCGCGCTCGGCATCGATATTGGGCCCGATATGATGGGTGACCTGTCCGGTATAATGGCTGAGGCCGACCCCGCGATCATAGGTCACTGCGCCGAGCCAGACCGGACGGCCGTCTGCGCCCTTTTCAAGCACCAGCCACAAACGGACATGGTGTCGCCGGTCGGCGCTTTTGCCATCCGGCTTTTCGAATGCGAACTGTTCCTTTTTGCCCTGATAATAGAGCGGGCTGACCGGTGCGTCGTGGTAGGGTCGGTCGAGCACCACGCTGCCTATGATCTCGATGCTGCTGCGAAACGTGACCGGATCGGCTGGAAACCAGCCCGCCGCCTCCATGGCGCGCAGCACATCTTCCTTGCTGCCAACAAGTCCGACGTTGAGCGCATCGCCGGGGATGCCCGTGCCGGTGCGTGTCACCATCGGCAGCGAAGCCAGCCCCGGCTCGTGCTCGTGATGGGTCCACACCGCGGGCAGCACAATGTAAGCCAGCAGCAGGTAGACGATTGCCCCCGCCGCGAGAATGGGCAGCCAGCGTTTCTGGATTTGGAACAGTTTCATTTAAATCGCTTTATACCGCGTGCAGAGGTAAATTCGATCAGCGGCGGCGCCTAACGCAAAATCCTTAGATGACCGGCGTAAATGACGCTACATATTAGGGTTTTTGTTCGGTGAACGGCCCGGCTAAATTCGCTTGTTTCCACTGCACCGCATTTTGCGGGAGAATCCTTTTGTGGGCGACATTGCGTCACTTGACGCACAGCGGTACAAGCCGCGCATAATCGTGCAAAACGCGTCTGTACCTCGCGCGGCGCGTCATCATCATCTCGCACTAAACAACGAAAGCGACAGGACTTCTTCTATGAGTGGATTCAAGGAACCTGGCTTCGCGGACCGGCAAAAAGCCGCTCAGCAGGCGAGGCAAGACATCCTGAACAAGTTTCGTTCCCAGCCGAGCCCCGACGATCCTGCCGTGATACAACGGCGGGCCGAACGCGAGGCGCTGGCAGCCGCGAAGGCCAAGGCAAAAGAAGCCCGTGAGGCCGAAAAGGCCGAAAAGAAGCGGCGCGAAGAGGAGGCGGCAGCGGCAGCCGCAGCGCAGCTCGCGCGCGAAAAGGAAGAAGAAGTTGCCAGGCTAGCGGAACTCGAAGCCGAACAGAAGGCAAAGCGCGACGCGCGTTACGCAGCCCGCAAAAGCAAGGGAAAGAAGAGATAACCCGACTATTTTGGGTTGAAACACCGCGGGCCCGCCCTGGATAGAGGCGAGCCCGCAAGGCCGCGAGGACGGACGGCTATTTTTTCATGTCGTCCTTCTTCATGCTGTCCTTTTTCATGCCATCATCCTTTTTCATGGTGTCTTTGGACATCGTGTCTTTCTTCATCGTGTCCTTGGACATGGTATCCTTCTTCATCATGCTGTCATTGCCCATCTTGTCCTGGGCGAAGGCGGCTGGGGCCAGCGCCAGGCTGAGCGAGAGGGCGGCGGCTGAAACGCCGAGCGCGATGCGGGTGCTAATCGTCATGGGTGGGTGATCCCTTTGAAGCCGGTTTGAAAGCGACTGATGTCGCGTCATTTACGACGGCTCCCCGCCTTCGTTTGTTACCGGATGCCGGAAATATTTTTTCCTGCAACCGGCTTACGACGCATCCTCCGGGGTTTTGCAGAAGGTCGTCATTCGCCATCTTTGTGGCGAATTTTATGAAAAATGTGCACCGCAACAATATCGGGGCTGCTGGGCCCTGCCTCGAACTATCAGACTAGAGAAAATTCACCAGAAGACCGGTAAAGATGCCGGGCAGTCTAAACAGTCCAGTCACGCGTACCCAGGGGGACACACCTATGCTTACACGCCGCCATGTTCTCGCCTCAGCGATTGCCGCACCCGCCATCCTGCGCTTCGGAATCGGAACGGCGCATGCCGCCACGACCCTGAAGATATCCCATCAGTTTCCCGGCGGCACAATCGACAAGGGCGACTTTCGCGATCGGCTGTGCCGGATGTTCGCAGCGGAAGTTGCGAAACGAAGCGGCGGCGAGATTGCGGCCGAGATCTATCCGAACTCGTCGCTGATCAAGACCAACGCCCAATTTTCGGCGATGCGCAAAGGCGCCCTCGATGTCAGCCTGTATCCCCTTCCCTACGCCGGCGGCGAACTGCCGGAGACCAATATCGGCCTGATGCCCGGGCTGGTCTCGACCTACGACCAGGGGTTGCGTTGGAAGACCCAGCCGGTCGGCAAGGCCTTGACGGACTTCCTGGCCGACAAGGGCATCATCATCCTCACCTGGGTCTGGCAGGCCGGCGGCGTCGCCAGCCGTTCGCGTCCGATCGTTGCGCCCGAAGACGCCAAGGGCCTCAAGGTCCGCGGCGGTTCGCGCGAAATGGACATGGTATTGCAGACCGCCGGCGCTGCCGTGCTGTCGGTCCCGTCAAACGAAATCTACACCGCGATGCAGACCGGCGCCTGCGATGCCGGCATCACGTCCTCCACCAGCCTGATTTCGTTCCGGCTGGAGGAAATCGCAAAATCGCTCACCTCGGGCGCGAACGCTTCCTATTGGTTCATGCTCGAGCCGCTTTTGATGTCGAAGTCGATTTTCGACGGGTTGCCGAAAAATCAGCAGGACATCATTCGCGCCGTCGGCACCGAACTGGAAGCGTTCGGCAAGAAGGGAGCGCAGGACGACGATGCCGAGGTCGCGAAGATCTACGCCAAGGCCGGCGCCAAGGTCAGCGTGCTGGATGCCGCCACCGTCGGCAAATGGCGCGACATCGCGCGCGATACTGCATGGAAGGACTACGGTGCGAAGACCGCGAACGCTGCCAACCTGTTGAAGCTCGCGTCCGACGTCTCCGCGTGATGCACGGTCCGCTTCCGGATCGAAACGATCTTCCGAACGCCGCTGCGGGCAATACGCTCGTTGCGGTGTTCGAGCGTGGACTTGCGCTCTGCAACAACATCATCGTGGTGCTGGCGGCTCTGGCGCTGATCGCGGCCTGCATTGTGCTGACCGACAGCGTGCTCGGCCGCGCTCTGTTCCAAAGCCCGAATTACTGGCAGGACGAGGCTGCGGTATTTCTTTTGGTCGGCGCCACCTTCATGACCTCGGCCTATGTGCAGGGACAACGCGGCCACATCGGCATCGAGGCTTTCGTCGGATTGCTGCCGCCGATGGCAAATCGCATCCGGCTTTGGCTGGTCGATCTCGCGAGCCTGCTGTTTTGCTCGTTCTTTGCGTGGAAATCCTGGACGCTCACGCGCGACGCCTGGGTCGATGGCCAGGTGTCTAATTCGATGTGGTCGCCGCCGCTGGCTATACCGTACGGCCTGATGGCTGTCGGCATGACGCTGTTGTGCGTGCAGATCCTGCTACAGATCATTATTCCCTTCAGTGGTTCGGCGCGCCGATGAGCGTACTCGGAATTGGTATCAGTTACGGCGTTGCCACCCTGTTTGCGATGTTCTCGGGAATGCCGATCGCGTTCGCGTTGGGCGCGGTCGCAGTGGTGTTCATGGGCATCTATATGCCCGCCGCCTCGCTCGATACCGTCACGCAGAATGTGTATGAGGAAATGTCCTCCATCACGCTGCTGGCGATCCCGCTGTTCATTCTGAAGGGCGCGGCGATCGGCAGGTCGCGCGCCGGTCAGGACCTCTACACGGCGCTGCACGCCTGGCTGCACCGCGTACCCGGCGGGCTCGGCGTCGCCAACGTCTTTGCCTGCGCATTGTTCGCCGCGATGGCAGGATCGTCGCCGGCCACCTGCTCGGCGATCGGCTCAGCCGGCATTCCGGAAATGCGCAAGCGCGGTTATTCCGGCGGGTTCGCCGCCGGAATTATCGCCGCCGGCGGCACGCTCGGCATCCTGCTGCCGCCCTCCATCACGATGATCCTGTTTGCGGTCGCTGCCGAAAAATCGCTGGGCCGCCTGTTCCTCGCGGGCATCGGACCGGCGCTGCTGCTGGTCTCGCTGTTCGGCGGCTACGCCGTGTTCCGGTTTCGCAAGGAATATGCCGCCGCCAGCGCCGCCTACGCACAGAGCGGCGCGACGTCGGCCATTCTCAAGCACGACGATTTCACTTTTGCCGAGCGTTTCAACGTTCTGCCCCGGGTGCTGCCGTTCGTGATATTGCTGACGGGCGTCATGATCGCGCTTTACGGCGGCTATGCCACCCCCTCGGAAACCGCAGGGCTTGGCGGGCTGCTTGCGCTGCTGCTGATTGCGGTGATCTACAGCGTGTGGCGGCCGAGTGATCTGGCGCCGATCCTGAAATCGACAATCCGCGAGTCCACCATGCTGATGATGATCATCGGCATGTCGCTGCTGTACTCCTACGTCATGAGCTATCTGCATATCTCGCAATCGGCCGCGGAATCGGTTGTCGCGATGAACCTGCCGCGCTGGGAATTGCTCGCGGCGATCCTCGTGCTGGTCGTCATACTCGGCTTTTTCCTGCCGCCGGTTTCGATCATCTTGATGACCGCGCCGATCATCCTGCCGCCGTTGCGTGCCGCAAACTTCGACATCATCTGGTTCGGCGTCGTCATGACCATCGTGATGGAGATGGGTCTTATTCACCCGCCGGTGGGCTTGAATCTCTTCGTGATCCGCAATGTCGCGCCAGACATTTCGCTCAGCGAAGTGATCTGGGGTACGCTGCCGTTCGTGCTCTTGATGATGGCGGCGGTGGTGGTGCTGTGTTTTGTGCCCCAGATTTCGACCTGGCTGCCTGATCTCGTGATGGGACCGGACGGTCGCTGACGGCTACTTTGCCGCCCGGCCCTTCGCATTCAACGCCGACGCCACGCGGCTCACCGGTGGGCGTCCGATCAGCAGGCTGATCTCGTTGGTCGCTGCCAGCAGACGGGCCATGTCGACGCCAGTCGCAATCCCCATGCCCTCCAGCATGTAGACCACGTCCTCGGTTGCGACGTTGCCGGTTGCGCCGGGCGCGAACGGGCAACCGCCGAGACCGCCGGCCGCGGAATCGATCACGCGTGCTCCCTCCTCCATTCCGGCATAGAGATTGGCCAGGGCCTGCCCGTAGGTATCGTGAAAATGCATGGCGAGGTGAGCCATCGGCACGTGGCCGGCGACCGCGCGCAACAAATGCCGGGCCTTCGAAGGCGTGCCGACGCCGATGGTGTCGCCGAGCGAGACTTCGTAGCAGCCGAGATCCCACAGCGCCTGCGCGACATCCACGACGGCTTGCGGCTTCACTTCCCCTTCATAGGGGCAGCCGAGCACGCAGGAGATGTAGCCACGGACTTTGATGCGATCCGCCTTGGCGCGCGCGATCACCGGCTTGAAGCGCTCGATCGACTCCGCAACCGAGCAGTTGATATTGGCGCGTGAAAAACCTTCCGAAGCCGAAGCAAATACCGCGATCACCTTGGCGCCGGCCGCGCGCGCCGCCTCATAGCCTTTTTCGTTGGGGACCAGCACGTGGAATTCGCCGCCGGCGAGATGATTGACCTCGCGCAATACGTGGTCCGAATTCACCATCTGCGGAATCGCCTTCGGCGACACGAAGGCCCCGACTTCGATCGTATGCAGTCCGGCGTGGAGCAGCGCCTTGATCAGGGCGATACGATCCGCGGCGCCCACGGGCGTCTTTTCGTTCTGAAGCCCGTCGCGCGGGCCGACTTCGACAATGCGAACGGAATCGCTCATGGCTCGTTTCACCCGGCCGCCGGCTCGACCTCGGCGAGTTCGACGCCTTCCTGCACGATGTCGCCGACCTTGCATTTGATCTTTTTCAGCACGCCGGCGAACGGCGCGCGCAAGGTCTGTTCCATCTTCATGACCTCAAGCGTGAGAATCGGTGCGCCCTTCTCGAGCATGGCGCCCTCTTCCGCCAGCAACGCCACGACCGTACCCGGCAACGGGGCAACAATCCGATCTTCGCCGACTTGCTCCTCGGTCTCGCCGCCGAATGGATCGACCCAATGCAGGTCGAAACGGCCGTTGCGCGTCCGCAAATACAGTTCATGACCTTCGATCACGGCAACGATACGCGACCTCGTGCCATCCAGCGTCAAATCGAAGCCATCGTCATCCGCCCGCGAACAGGCAAAAACGAACTCGCGGTCGCCGATCGACAATTTGGAAGGCCCGTTGCCGTAGTGCAGGATGACCTGCTGTTCGCTGCCTGGGCCGCGGCGAAATGAAAATACCCGCTGGCGGCGGCCGACCGGCATCCAGCCAAAGGTCCGCCACGGCGACTGCGCCTCAGTTTGCGAATCCTTCTGCTCCTGGCCAAGGATTGCCGCCACCGCCGCGCAAAGTTCCAGATCGCCTGGCGCCTCGGACGTGACTGTCAGGTTCTTCAGTTCGCGTTCGATAAAGCCGGTGTCGATGGCATTGGCGCGGACATCCGGATGCGTCACCAGCGCCGAGAGGAAGGGAATATTGGTGACGACGCCGCGGACATCGGAGTCCTCGAGGCCCCGGTTAAGCCGCTCGATCGCGGCATCGCGCGTCGGCGCCCAGGCAATTACCTTGGCCAGCATGGCGTCGTAATACGGCGATACCGCATCGCCGGCGCGATATCCGGCGTCGATCCGCAGGCCGTTGGACTGTTCCGGCATGCGCCAGGTCTTGATGCGGCCGACCGACGGCATGAAATTCTTCTGCGGATTCTCCGCGTAAACGCGGGCCTCGATCGCGTGACCGTTGAGCGTGACCTCGTCCTGCGTTAGCGGCAGCTTTTCGCCAAATGCCACGCGCAGCTGCCATTCCACGAGATCGATGCCCGTGATCAATTCCGTCACGGGATGCTCGACCTGAAGACGGGTGTTCATCTCGATGAAGAACACGTCCTTGCCGTTGGAAACAAACTCGATGGTGCCGGCGCCAACGTAATTGACCGCAGCAGCCGCCTTGCGCGCGGCGGCGCACACGGCCTCCCGGTGCGCAGGGTTAAGGGTCGGCGATGGCGCTTCCTCGACCACCTTCTGATGCCGGCGCTGCAACGTACATTCGCGCTCGAACAGCGACAGCAGATTGCCATGGCTGTCGCCGATCACCTGCACCTCGATGTGGCGCGGATTTTCCACGAATCTTTCAATCAGCATGCGGTCGTCGCCGAACGCGGCTTTCGCCTCGCGCTTGGCGCTGACGATCGCCGGTGCGAGTTCGGCCGCTGAACGCACGATGCGCATGCCGCGGCCGCCGCCGCCGGCCGATGCCTTGACCAGGACCGGAAAGCCGATCTGGTCGGCGGCCTTCGCCAGGATCGCTTCGTCCTGAGCCTCACCGTGATAGCCCGGCACCAGCGGTACGCCGGCTTTTTCCATCAAGGCCTTGGAGCCGGACTTCGAGCCCATCGCGATCATCATGTCCGCGGTCGGGCCGACGAACACCAGCCCGGCATCCACGCAAGCCTGGGCGAATTCAGCATTCTCCGAGAGGAATCCGTAGCCGGGATGCACGGCTTCGGCGCCGCTCTGGCGAGCCGCTGCAATCACCCGCTCGATGTTGAGATAGCTGTCGCGCGCGCGCGCCGGTCCCAACAAGACGGCCTCATCGGCCTCGGCGACATGCAGGGCATCGCGATCAGCTTCGGAATAGACCGCCACGGTACGCAGCCCCATCGCCTTTGCCGTGCGGATCACCCGGCAGGCAATCTCGCCGCGATTGGCGATCAGCAGCGTGCGGAATCTTCGGTAAAGCCTGGAGCGATCCATTGTCACATCCTGAACAGGCCGAAGCGTGTCGGCTCGGTCGGCGCATTGGCCGACGCCGAAAGCCCGAGCCCGAGCACCAGCCGGGTGTCGGCCGGATCGATCACGCCGTCATCCCACAGCCGGGCGGTCGCGTAATAGGGATTGCCCTGGCTTTCATACTGGGCGCGGATCGGCGCGCGAAACTTGTCTTCCTCTTCCGCCGACCAGCTATCGCCCTTGGCCTCGATGTTGTCGCGACGGACCTGGCTCAACACCATCGAGGCCTGCTCGCCGCCCATGACTGAAATTCTTGCGTTCGGCCACATCCAGAGGAAGCGCGGACTGTAGGCGCGGCCGCACATCCCGTAATTGCCGGCGCCATAGGAGCCGCCGATTACGACGGTGAATTTCGGCACGCCCGCGGTCGCCACCGCCGTCACCAGCTTGGCGCCGTCGCGCGCAATACCGCCAGCCTCGTATTTCTTGCCGACCATGAAGCCTGTGATGTTCTGCAGGAACACCAGCGGGATATTGCGCTGGCAGCACAATTCGATGAAATGCGCGCCCTTCAACGAACTCTCGCTGAACAGGATACCGTTGTTGGCGATGATGCCAACCGGATATCCCCAGATATGGGCGAAACCGCAAATCAGGGTTTGGCCATACAGTTTTTTGAATTCGTCGAATTCCGAACCGTCGACCACCCGCGCAATGATATCGCGCACGTCGAATGGTTTGCGCCCGTCGGCGGAAACCACGCCATAGATTTCCTCGGACGCAAACAGCGGTTCGCGCGGCTCGCGCATGTTGAGTGTTGCGCGTTGCGGCGGCCTCAGCGTGGCGACGATGCGTCGCGCGATGCCGATCGCGTGACTGTCGTTCTGGGCGTAATGATCGGTGACGCCGGATTGCCTTGAATGGACGTCGGCGCCGCCGAGTTCTTCGGCCGACACCACCTCGCCGGTCGCCGCTTTCACCAGCGGCGGTCCGCCGAGAAAAATCGTGCCCTGATTGCGCACGATGATGCTCTCGTCCGACATGGCCGGGACATAGGCCCCGCCGGCGGTGCAGGAGCCCATGACAATTGCAATTTGCGGAATGCCGGCTGCGGACATCTGCGCCTGATTGTAGAAGATGCGGCCGAAATGCCGTTCGTCCGGGAAAATCTCGTCTTGCATCGGCAGGAATGCGCCGCCGGAATCGACCATGTAAACGCAGGGCAGATTGTTCTGCCGCGCGACGTCCTGCGCGCGAAGATGCTTCTTCACCGTCATCGGGTAATAGGTGCCGCCCTTGATGGTCGCATCGTTGGCGACAACCACGCATTCGCGCCCCGCGATCCGGCCGACGCCGGTGACGATGCTGGCGGAATGCACGTCGCCGCCATACAGGCCGTGAGCGGCCAGCGGCGACAATTCCAGAAAGGCGGTTCCGGGATCGATCAGCAGGTCGACCCGCTGGCGCGCCAGCATCTTGCCACGCGAGGTGTGCCTTACGCGCGAGGCCTGTCCGCCGCCATCGGCCACCTGATTGAGCTTTTCGCGAAGCTCTCCGACCAGCGCGCGCATGGCGTCGGCGTTGCGGGCAAAATCGGATGAAGTCGGATCGATACTGGAATGGAGCGGCATGGCCTCGGGTGGTTTCCTGGGCGGTTTTATGGTGCGCCGCGAGTGACGCGTTGGGCTTGCGTCATGGTGTCATTGCGCTGTCACCTTAGGCAACCCGGAAATTTCGGCCCAAGAGCGATCCAAGCCCGATCCAAAATCCATCCCGGGCAAAATCCCGGCAATTTCGACCCTCAATGGGTCCAGGGTTCACCGCGTCGGAACGCAAAATTGTCGGCATACGCCGCCTGACGGCGGGCCGGAGCCTTCGGTTCGAGAACCTGATAAGGGATGCCCTCGCGCTCGCAATAAGCCACAGCATCTTCCTTGGTGTCGAAGCGAAGGGTGAGCTGTTGCTTCATGTCGCCGGAAGAGGTCCAGCCCATCAAGGGCTCGATTGCCCGCGGCTGCTCGGGCTCGTAATCGAGCTGCCATTCCCGGGTCTTGGCGACCCCCGATTGCATCGCGTTTTTGGCGGGCTTAAAGATGCGTGCGGTCATTGGATAATCAGGTCCCGTGAGAGATGCGGCGTGGAAGCGCGTGGCACGAATGGCCGGGATAGTATAGAGACACCTTTCAGGAATTTGGTCGGTGATTCCCAGCCTTGGATGGTACGCTTTCCGAACCGGTATAGTCATTCTGCCGTGCTATGACAACTTGGCCGGTCGCTCGGCCGATAGCAGGTCCGGCAGGCTCGATCTTCTCGAAGGCATCACGGCGAAACGGCACCCATGAAAATCAACGCAACCCTACCTGAAAAAGGACGCGATCTCCGGCTCGACCTGTTTCGCGGGGTCGCCAACTGGGCGATTTTTCTGGATCACATTCCCGACAACGTCGTGAACTGGATCACCACACGAAATTACGGCTTCAGCGATGCCGCGGATCTGTTCGTTTTTATCTCCGGATATACCGCCTCCTTTGTCTATGCCCGGATGATGATCGAACGCGGCTTCATCGTCGGCGCCACCCGCCTGACCAAGCGCGTCTGGCAACTCTACGTCGCCCATATCATCCTGTTCGTCATCTATATCGTTTCGATCGGCTACGTCGCACAGCGCTACAGCGACCCCGAGATCATCAACGAGTTCAACGTGGCGGGCCTGGTCGATAGCGCCGTCGAAACGCTGCGCCAGGGATTGCTGCTGAAGTTCAAGCCGGTCAATCTGGATGTGCTGCCGCTTTACATCGTGCTGATGGGATTTTTCCCGCCGGTACTCTGGATCACGCTGCGCCGGCCCAATCTGACGATGCTGGCTTCGATCGTGCTGTGGCTGACGGCCCGGCATTTCGGCTGGAATTTCAGGGCCTATCCGGCCGGCGTCTGGTACTTCAACCCGTACAGCTGGCAGGTGCTGTTCGTC
The DNA here is from genome assembly GCF_900105125.1 of Bradyrhizobium canariense. Taxonomy (NCBI): domain Bacteria; kingdom Pseudomonadati; phylum Pseudomonadota; class Alphaproteobacteria; order Hyphomicrobiales; family Nitrobacteraceae; genus Bradyrhizobium; species Bradyrhizobium canariense. The sequence continues at coordinate 1,477,090 of NZ_LT629750.1, forward strand.
TTCGGCTCATGGTGTGCCCTGGGTGGCGCGCGGAGATCGATGTCGATCATCATGTCGCCGATCACCCTTTATCTCTCGATCGCCTATCTCATCTTTGCATTGATCATGACCATGGCCGGCAAGTTTCCGGATTTTGGCGCCATGTTCCCGCATTGGCTCTTTGATGCCTTCAATCCCAACGACAAGACCAACCTGGCGCCCTATCGTTTCCTGCATTTCGTGGTGATCGTGATCATGGTCATCCGGTTTGTGCCGAAGGATTGGCCGGGCCTGGAATGGAAGATGTTCGATCCCCTGATCGTCTGCGGTCAGCAGTCGCTTGCCGTGTTCTGCGTCGGCGTGTTCCTCTCTTTCGTCGGACATTTCGAATTGATGATGAGTTCGGGTTCGCTGTTCGCGCAGATTTTTGTGAGCGTGACCGGAATAGCGATCATGACCGTCGTCGCCTACTACATCTCCTGGTCGAAAAGACAGGACAAGCCGCAAAAGCCACCTGCGGCGGCGGCTGCCAAGGCAGCGTGATCGGGGTCGGCTAATCGAGACCGCTCAATCGAGATTGGTCGATCTCACCGTTCCGAATCCGGAGTGCGACTTTTGCCGCCGGGTTTAGCGACCAATTTTCCTTTCGAGGAAACTTCACCCCACGAAGTGGACCAGCCGACTTCCAACCCCTCGTTTTTCCGGACACCATGCCGTCTGCGCTTTCCCTGCAGCGCGAACATGGCGCCCTGAGGGTCTATGCATCGGGCGACCCAGACGCCATCAAGCACTTCAAGTGGGCCTTCGAAAATCCGGCCGCCGCCGGCTTTCACGCGCTGCGCCGCCGCATCGATATCGTCGACGTTGAAGTAATAAAGCCAGAACGGATACGGCTCCCGTTCGCGCTTGGCGAACATGCCGCCGATCGTCTGCCCTCCGGCTGAAAACAATTGATAGGTATCCATCGCGCCGATTTCGGCGCCTGCTTTCTGCCAGCCAAACAAGTCAGCGTAAAAAGCAGACGCCTTGTTCGGATCGGCAGCGAGCAGCTCATGCCAGCCCACACGCCCCGGTTGATCAAGTTCACTCGTCTGATCCTGGCCAAGCTTTAGTCCGTTGGCCAACGCAAGTGTTGCGGTTTGCGGATCAGCAACTACTGAAATGCGACCGATGTTGGTATTGGTCGGCGGGACATACACTGTTCCGCCCAGACGCTTGAGGCGGCCGGTCGTGACGTCCACGTCGTCGACGCCGACATATCCCATCCATCTCGGCGTCGCGCCTCTTTTCGTCGCTTCCTTCGGCAGCTCCATGAGGCCGCAGATCGCAGCCTTTCCGGAGGTAAACAGCGTGTAAGCCAGATCGGCCGTCGACGCGTCCCGGACGTCCCAGCCGACAACCGTGGCGTAGAAGGCCTTGGCCGCCGCGACGTCCGTCGTCATCAGCTCGTACCAGGCAAAGCGTCCATGATAATCAGCCACGTACAGGTCTCCGTACCAACCTCAGACAGCCGCGACGGATGGATTGGCGAACGCGGGTTCCGATGGGATGTTACAAACTGTTTCGCAATTGCGTGAAGAGGCACGCGCCAGCGACGGCGACTTTCTCGTCGAGGTTGTCATGCGTGATATCGATGATGAACAACGGATGAATGGAAAGGCAATTTCATTCATCAAGATGAACCAAACCTGTTGCTTTAGCGACGAACGACGGTGCAGCATGTGCAATCGTCTTGCATGGTAGATTTGCACGAGGTAGAGTCCGCGCGCTGGAGTCAAACCAATTTTGCAAGGCATGGAGGTTGCTACTATGGCACGGGTAAAACAAGCATCGAAGAAAAAACACGTGACGAAATCCGTTCCGGTGCTGGGGGCAGCCGGCTTGACGTTTTCAATGATTGGAGGCGCGTCAGCAGCAGCCGTACCGACGGCAGACGTAGCGCAGTCGCCGACCGTTGGTCTCGGTCATCAGGTCACGCTTGGTGAGGAAGAAATCGCCGACGTCAGCCTGGCGACGTTCCATGTGTTCGACAAGGAAAATGTTGGCAGCGGCGTGCAGGTAGCCTGGCGCGGTTGCGGCGGCTGCCGGGGTTGCCGCGGTTGCAGAGGCTGCGGCTGCCGGGCTTGCCGTGGCTGCGGCGGCTGCGGTGGATGTTGCGCTTCCTGGGGCTCTTGCCGCTTGTGCTGAGCCAGGCAGTTCGCCGATCAAGTTGACATACGCAAATCGATATGGCCGGGTCCGACAACGTCGACCCGGCCAAACCATGTTTTGTTTGCAGTGCGGCATCGCCGGTGCACGACGGCAGAACTGCGCATGACGGCCAAATAGGTCTCCACCTTGTCAAAAAAATCTCGCGTCCAGGCCGGACGCAAAAAAACCGTCGTTCAAAAGACACGCCCGAAATCCGCGAAACGGAGCGGCGGGCAAGCCAAGCGCGCCAGCGCCACGAAACGCAGGTCGGCTACCGCGCGGCGCGTGGTCCAGGACGTTCCGCAGTTCGCGCCGAACTTCACGGTCTATGCGTTGCCGCCCGATGCGGTGTGCCTCTATTCCGAGGACCGGAAGTTCTTCCTTCACGGCGAACTTTACTGCGCGCTCGCGACAGCGATCGGGAAAGGCGGAAAGAGTTTTGCCCAGCTCGCTCAGGAGTTGTCGAAGAATTTTCCGCCCGATAAAATCGAAGAAGCTCTCAAGCGGCTGATGGAGCGCGGCTATATCGTGCCGGCTTCGCCGTCTCTACCAGCCGTTGTGGACGGCTATTGGGCCAGCCTCGGCCTGCCGCCCGGCGTGGCGGAGCAAAATCTTGGCAATTGCCGTGTGCGCGTCGAGGCGATCGACGTGAAGGGTGCGGCCGAACTCAGTACCGCCTTAAGCGATCTCGGCGTCCAGGTCGTGAAACGATCCCCTGACCTGACGGTCACGCTGGTAAACGACTATCTCGAACGACGACTGGCTGAGTTGAACCAACAGCGCGTGTCGGACCGCTCGCCGTGGTTGCTCGTGCAACCTTCGGGTGCCTTTCCACTGGTGGGGCCTGTGTTCACCCCCGGCAAGACTGCCTGCTGGACTTGCCTGTTCGATCGTATGATCCGGAATCGCGAGGTCAAAGGCTTCCTCGATCGCGGACCAGCGCATCCGGTCTCCGTTTCACCGCTGACGCGCAACACGCTCGGACAAGGCGCCATTCAATTTGCCGCGCTCGAAGTTGCCAAAGCGATTGCGACGGGCTTTCGCACCGAGTTGAACGATCACATTGTCAGCCACGATCTCTTGGGCTCAACCATCGCCAAGCATTATGTGGCGGCACGCCCGCAATGTCCGACCTGCGGCAGCAAGAAGCTCATCGACCCGCGCCGCGCGCCGGAACCGATCGAGCTCAGCGGTGGCGCCAAGCTGGTAATGACGAGCGGCGGCTATCGCACCGTATCGTCGCGCTCGACAGTGGCGCGCTTCCGAAAGCATGTGAGCCCCCTCACCGGCGTGCTGACGCGGCTCGAGCGGATCGAAGCCGATTTGCCGATGAACACCAATTTCTTTGCGCAGCATAATTTCTCCGCGCCGGCCCAGAACATCAACCAGCTCCGCGATGGATTGAGCGGCGGCAGTTTCGGCAAGGGCAGCACCGCCGAGCAGGCTGAAGCCAGCGCGCTGATGGAAGCGATCGAGCGTTATTCGGGGATTTTCCAGGGCGACGAGATCAGGGTGACGCGCCGGTTCACGGATTTTGCGCCGGGCGACGCCATTCTTCCCAACGACGTCCTGCTGTTCAGCGACGCGCAGTCCCGGGAAGATCAGGCACGGTCAGACGGGGCTGAACAGACGGTCCCTGCCGCATTCGATCCGTCGGCCGAGGTCGAGTGGTCACCGGTCTGGTCATTGCGCGACGGACGCTTCAAATACCTGCCGACCAGCCTGTTGTATTTCTTCTACAGTGGCCCGGCTTCGTTCCAGGCGGATTCCAACGGCTGCGCCGCCGGCAACACGCTTGAGGAGGCCATCGTTCAGGGGTTCCTCGAACTGGTCGAGCGCGATGCCTATGCAATCTGGTGGTACAACCGATCGCAACGGGCGGAGGTCGATCTCGACCAGTTCAACGACTCCTATGTCAGCGATCTCAAGGCCCAGCTTGCCGACACCGGGCGCAAGCTCTGGGTGCTCGACGTCACCAGCGATCTCGGCGTTCCGACATATGTGGCGATCCTGCACTGGATGCAAAACGGTCAGGAAAATATCGAGTTCGGTTCTGGCGCGCATTTTGATAAGCGCATCGCGATGCTGCGCACGTTGACGGAACTGAATCAGTTCCTGTCGATTGGTTTGATGGGCGGCGGAAGCGGCGAGAAGCCGAGCCTTGATGGCACGACGCCGTTGCACCTGCCGAACTATCCATTCCTGACGCCAAGCAGCAAACCGACGATCCCGATGGGCGCGAGCTCGGAACCTCTCCTCAATACGCGCGATCAGGTGCTTGCCTGCGTCGATATCGCTGATCGTGCCGGCCTCGATTTCCTCGTCCTCAATCAGACACGGCCTGACGTCGAAGTCCCGGTCGTCAGGGTCATCGTTCCCGGACTGCGGCATTTCTATCGCCGCTTCGGACCAGGCCGGCTTTACGACGTTCCGGTCAAGCTTGGATTGCGCGATCAGCCGATACCGGAAAACGAGCTGACACCGTTCCTTCCTCATAGCTAAAGGATTTGGCCGGCTTGCGCTCTCCCGGAAAAATCAAAGGGCGGCAGATCGCGGCACCGACCATTTCCGCCCGACTGAGCAGCCACGTCACGCTCGAAGCGCAGGCCGACGGCAGCATCGCGGCCTGCTTCGACGGGTACTCGACCGGGTTGGGAAAATTCAACCCCGGCTTGATCGATCGTGCGCAAGCCCTGCGCACCGGCCTGCCGTTCACCTCCTTCGCCTCCAACGGCAGCGTGTCGGACAAGGAAATCGATCTGCTGGTTCGGCGACTGGCCCGGCGCGGTCTGCTGGAGTACCGCCTGGCGCGCTCGGGTGAGCGTAACGACCAGGTTGTCATCGAGCCGCAAATTCCCGACTACTGGCCGCAGACGTCAAAGCTCGCTGACGCCGACGTGGTCGTTCTGTCACGGTTCGCGTATTTGCGCCGCCGCGGCAACGAGATGATTCTGGAATCGCCGCGCGCCGGGGCGCTATTCAGGATTTGCGACCCGAAGGTCGCGTCCGCCCTTACGTTGCTGGCGACGCCGCAAAAAATCAGCAAGCTCCGCCGGCAGGACAGCTTTCCCGGGCTGGAGCTTCTTGCATTGCTGATGGACTGCCAGATCCTTTTCAAAATCGAGGCCGACAGCGATGGCCTTCGCGCAAACGAAGGCGACGACAACCTCGTTCTCTGGGATTTTCACGATCTCCTATTCCACGCACGCAGCACCGAGGGCCGGCAGGCCAACCCGCTGGGCGGCCTTTACCCCTGCGCCGGTGTCATGCCGCCGCCGCCGGCGGTGCGGCCGCGGTGGCCCGGAAAAAAGATCGACCTGGGCAAGTTCGCTACGCCCTCGGAAACAATGTCGCCGGTCGCAAAACTGTTGCGTGAACGGCATTCGACGCGGGACTTCGACGACCAGCACCCGATCACGCTCGCCGAACTCGCGCAGTTTCTCGATAATACCGCACGGGTTCTGTCGAAATGGGAAAGCCCGCTCGATCTTGGCGGCGACGGCCCTGTGATCGCCTATACGACCAGGCCCTATCCGTCGGGCGGCAGCAGTTATGAGCTCGAGCTCTATCTCGCCGCCGCCAATTGTGAAGGACTTGGCCGCGGCTTCTATCATTACGACGCCGACCGGCACGCGCTGGTGCCGATCGAGGTGCGCCCACAAGACTTCGATGCGATGCTGAATTCGGCCGAATTCGCTATGGATGCTCCCGGCGCGCCACAGATCCTGGTCACGATCGCCGCGCGCTTCGATCGGATTTCCTGGAAATACAGCTCACTCGCCTATTCGTTGATCCTGAAAGATGTGGGCGTATTGATCCAGACGTTCTACATGATGGCGACCGACATGGGCCTGGGTGGATGCGCCATCGGGACCAATAATATCGACCTGTTCGCGAGGATGACCGGAATCGATTTCCACATCGAGGGCCCGGTCGGCCAGTTCGCGATCGGTCGCGGCGCACAAGAACAAACGTAAAGACGGTGTACGATGGATGACCCCGACCAAGGCGGAAGCCGACGCCCGGCGATAGCCGGCCTTGCCATCGCGGTCGTGTTGCTGGTGACGGGACTGTGGCTGGCTCACGAGTTGACCGCAGCCAGCAAGATGCAGGATTGCCTGATGTCGGGCCGCACCAATTGCAACGTTATCGAGCCGGCCCGATAGACCCTGCTCTCAATCATCTCCTGCCGGCGAATGGCTGTCGCCTAGTTGCAGGGATGGCGCAGACCGTCCTGCCCCCGGTAATTCGCCGAGGACTGTTCGCAATATCGACCGAAGCCGTCATAAATCCCGTAGGGCCTGCCGTTCACCGGATAAACCACGCGATCGGGCGGAACATTGGTGCCGGGATAAAAATCAGGCGGGCCGTAATTGTGCAGGTAGATCTCATTCGCGTCGTGCGCGTGTCGGTGATGATGCCGTACATGCATGTCGGCTGCGAATGACGGAGCTGAGACCGCCAGCAGGACTGCCGCAGCAGTCAAAAATCTAATTTGCATCGCTCGTCCTCATGATTCGGCGGACCATCATCGTGTCCGTTCCGTCCGGAGTCAAAACTCAGGGCAACTTTCCCGCCAGTGTTTCTCAACCCGCCGATGAGGGCAACAAAAAGCGGCTCATACCGACGGTTTTCTGACGAAAAGTGCTCAAATCAGCACATCTGAGCGGGAATCCCGGCGTAAAGGGCGGGCCGAAACCATGCTCGTCGACCTCGCCGGCGTGTCGAGCGCCGTGGCGAACACTGTCTGGCAAGCGTTGTGCGATCCCTCGCTGGCTATGCTTTGGCTATGAGACGGGCCCTCGATTGACCTCGATTTTTTATGGCGCGTGGGCACATGATGGCCGCGAACTGCTTGAGTATCCCCTCAAAACAACCTCTTAAGCGCCCACCTGCCCTGTCTCGCCGGCCTGCGCGTTGGCGGCGGCAATCGGCAGGACCTCGGAGAACGATTTGTCGAATATAGCCGTTATTTGCCGGATTGCCGTCATTGTCGGGTTGTCTCTCGCCAGCGTCCCGCTCGCTCTTGCCCAGCCTGCTCCGGTCAAGAGCGGACCGGATGTCTGGGACGCCAATCACGATGGTGTCTACACCTGCGATGAGTGGAAGAACTATCTCGACCGATTGTTCACAATGGCCGACCGCAACCACGATGGACATCTCGACGCGTCCGAATTTGCGATCGTGCGCCGAACCGACGCGACATTGGCGGATGCGGATTTCGATTATTTTGACGAAAATCAGGATGGCAAGATCACGCGTAACGAGTTGGTCAGCAAGCCCAGTGAATTCATCATGCGGTTCGACAGAAACGGCGACTGCCGCGTCACTCCCGACGAAATGAAACCGGTCGAGAACCCGAATGCGCCGAAAGAACGCCCGCGAGATCGATGGCATTGAAATAAAAACACCCCGGGGCGCTCGCGCAAGTCTACCCACGCCACGCGGAGGCGAGGCATGGCAAAAAGACGGTTGAACACTCCAGCCGTCCTATTGAGCGTGCCGGCTATTCTTCACCGGCGTGTCCTATTTTTTCTGCCCAGAATTTCTCGCAGACGACGAGGAGAATTCCGTAATCGGGCCTTCGTGTTTTCGCGCCTGTCGATCGACCCGCGCCTGATGCACGGTCGAGACTTGATTGGTGTGAGAGTATTTCGAAGGCGCGCTGGCCGATGCGCCGGCCTCGGCGCGGCCGGTTGCCAGCACAGATGCGGCAAGCAAAGCGAATGTCCCCGTGATGGAAGCAAGGCGTTTATACATTGCACCCTCCATTTGGTTCGAGACAACCCAAACGGAACAGGCCTTGGCGTTTCCCTATCGACGACTCTGTTCGGCGTCTTGTTGTCCCTGCCCTCGATGCTGATACCAACTTCGGCGAGGTGCAAGAATTAATCGTCCAGCGCCTAAAAGATAAGCCAGGAAATCCATTGGTTAAAAGTGCGGCAACGCAAGCGGCCGTACTCGACGCTACTTCGGCGACGCAGCAGCCCAGGTCGCGACCCCGGACGAAGCCACCACTTGTTTGGGCAGATAGGGGTTCAGCGTGCCCGCGATTGGATATTTGTCTTCCAGCAGCATCCGCATGGCGAACTGTTTTGCATCATCCTCGGATTGGAAGGTACGAGTCATTCGCCCATGATGGGTCCCAGCTCTGGTTTTGTAAGAGACGAACCAGGTTTCATTTTTGATGGCCAACGCGATCATTTCTTCTTCCGCAAAAAGAAGTTCTGAAATGCGGCGACCGCCTCGGGCGAACGCATCCGCTCACCGAAAAAACAGTCTTCCTGGCCAATCCGGCGAACCAGATCCTCGGTCGGCAGCTTCAATAGCTTCCGAGAGATGGCGACCGCGTCCGCTGGCAGCGCGCAGATATCTCGCGCCACCTTGCGGGCCTCGATGACGGCATGGCCGGGCGGAACGACGGTGTTGACGAAGCCAGCCTCCAGCGCATCCTCCGCGCTCATGGCCTGGCCCATCACCAGCATGGAGAACGCGCGCTGGTGCCCCACCATCCGCGGCAGCAGAAGGCTGGAAGCGCCTTCCGGGACAAGGCCATATTGAATAAAGGGCGATGAAAACGTCGTCGTCGTGCTGGCGATGACGTAGTCGCAATGAAACACCATGGTGGTGCCGATTCCGATCGCGATGCCGTCGACCGCGGCTATGATCGGCTTGGTATTGTTCACGAGCGATTGCAGGAAGATGACGGAATTTCTCGGCCGGGCCGCATCCGGTTCTGCCGTCGCGGCCTGAAGAAAATCGGCGATATCGTTGCCGGCCGTGAATACCCCCGAACGGCCCGTCAGGATGAGACAGCGAATCGCGGGATTGGATTGCGCGGTGTCGATCGCATCGCTCATGGCAAGGTACATGTCTTGCGTCAGCGTGTTCTTCTTTTCCGGGCGCCGCATTGTGATCGTGCGCGTGGAGTCTTCGTCGGCAACGATGATGTGCTCGGTCATGACATACCTCAAGGCCGTCCCTGGCCTGATTCTTTACCGGTCTTCCCGGCCTCGGACGAACGCGCGGTGCCCCACGGGTCGTATTTTTGGCTGGGCGTCGGTATTCGATCGAGCGCAGCCTTGTAGGCGTTTTCATCCACCTTCGGATGCGTTTCGACCGGGGGACCTGACGCACCACGCATTTTGCTGAAGCCTTGGGAATACGCCGGGACAGCAAGGCATGAGATGGCCGCCGCAACGATGATGAGAGTCTTGATCGCTTTCGTGCCGCCGGTCATGCGCCTCTCCTCTTCTCTGATGATCTATTGACCGGAAGGCGTACGTACGCCGTGCCAGGCGTCACGCACCTGATGGTAATGAACTTCCGGCAGATAATCCGGCGTGTTGAGATCAAGCGTATGCACGTCGAGCCGTCCTACCGCGCTCAGCAGCGTGTAGGATGCGATCACACGGTCGTGCTGGCCCTGGATCAGCCGCGTGCGCGCATTCGTCAAATCCTGTTGGGCGTTGAGAACGTCAATCGTGGTGCGTTGTCCGCTCTGCGCCTCTCGCCTGACTCCTTGCAGCGCGATCTCGGCCGCGCGCACCTCGGACTCGGCCGCGGTCAGCGCGACCTTGGTTCCTTCATTGGATATCCATGCGCTGATGACAGCCGTTCGTGATTGATTTCGAACCTGCTCGAGCACCATGTGGCTCTGCGACGCCAGTTCCTTCGCCTGGCGGGTTTGAGACGCCGCGGTGCCTCCGTCGTAGATCGGCACGTTGATCTGGCCGAGGATCGAAGCCTGATCGGTATTGGATGTGCTGAGCGTCGGATCCGACTGAGCCTGGCGGCTGGCGCTCGCCTGGACCGCCACGGTCGGCAGCAGGCTGCTTTCAGCGACCTTGATCGTGGTTTGAGCGACGTCGACATCGTAACCGGCCGCCAGAACCGCCGGATGTTCGTGGGTGGCGGTTTCCGTTACCGCGGCGAGCGTATTTGGCGACAATCGGTCAACGGTCGCCGCCGGCGCCAATTGCGACGGCGCTTCGCCAATGACTTCTGTGTAGGTTGCCTTGCTGATGGCCAATGCGACTTCGGCGGCGTTGAGATCCGCCAATCCGCGGCTCAGGCGCGCGTCGGCTTGGGCCGTGTCGGTAGGCGTGACATCGCCGGAGTCCAGACGCTTTTGCGTGGTGTTCTGAATTTCACGCAATACCGCCACGTTGGTGCGCTGTGCTTCCACCAGCGCCTGATTGGCGAGCACGTCCATGTAAGCCGTCACGGCATTGAGCAGGACGCCTTGGCCGACATTGCGCAGAGCCTCCCTTCCCGACTGGACCTGCAATTCCGCAACGCGAACGCTGCTCGCGGTCTTGAAGCCGTTGAACAAGACCTGCGTGACGGTTACACCAATCGTCCACGGTCGCAGCGTTGCGCCCTGCACCGTATTGTCAGGCAAAAGGTCGCGAACCGCCTGCAGTCCCGCGCTCAAGCTCAACGCGACCTGCGGCCGATAGCCAGCCAAAGCCTGCGGCACATTTTCATCGGTCGCGCGTTGCCGCGCCCGATCTGCATTGAGCTGGGGATTCGATTGATAGGCCTTTACCAGCGCTTCCGGCAGGGTTTCGGCGGCCGATCGAGCAACGGCCGCCGGGTTCACCGTCGCAACTATGCACAGGATCGGCCATGCCAGCCAGATTCCCATGCTGCGAAACCGCAGCGTGCGTTTGGAAGTTGCTTTATTCGCGCTTAGCTCGACCATGACCCGGCCCATCATTCCGCCGGCGCAGGGTGGCCTTCCGGCACCAGACCGGCCCGGCTGCGCCGCGAGAACATCGAAATCAGCGCCGGCAATGTGACGAGGATGACAAGGGGCGCGAGCGTCATGCCGGACACCACGACAACAGCCAATGGCTTCTGCACCTGCGATCCTATTCCAGATGACAGCGCCGCCGGCAGAAGCCCGATACCCGCGACCACGCAGGTCATCAGCACCGGCCGGAGTTGGAGCTCTCCGGTCCGCAGGATCGCCTGACCGCGCTCCATGCCATCGTCGATGAGCTGGTTGTACTGCGAGAGGATGATGATGCCGTCCATCACCGAAATGCCGAACAGCGCGATGAACCCGATTGCCGCAGAGACGCTGAAGGGGATCCCGGTCAGCAGCAATCCGACGATGCCGCCGAATACCGCCATCGGGATCACGCTCATGGTCAAAACGGTATCGATAACGGATCCAAAATTGAACCAGATCAGCATCGCGATCAGCGCCAGGCTGATCGGCACCACAATCGACAACCGCTTGATGGCATCCTGCAGGTTGCCGAACTCGCCGACCCATTCAATGTGCGAGCCCGGAGGCAATTGGACCTGGGCGGCAACCTTCTCCTGCGCTTCCTGGATAGCGCCGCCAAGGTCGCGCTCTCGAACCGAGAATTTAATCGGAAGATAGCGTTCCTGCTGTTCGCGGTAGATATAGGCCGCGCCCGAAACCAGTTTGATCGAGGCGACTTCGCTCAACGGAACCTGGGTGATGCCGTTCGGGCCTTGCGCGCCAATGCGAAGATTCTGGATCGCTTCCGCGCTTCGCCGGTATTGCGGGGCAAGGCGAACGATGATCGGGAAGTGCCGGTCACTGCCGGGCTCATAGAGATCGCCGGCGCTATCGCCTCCGATCGCCGTACGGATCGTGGTGTTGATATCGCCCGGGGAAAGGCCGTAGCGGGCCGCTCGTGCGCGGTCGATGTCGATCTGGATCGTGGGCTGACCGAGCGAGGTGAAAACCGCGAGATCGGTAATTCCCTGCACGGTCGCCAGCACGGCCTTGATCTTGTTGGCGGTGTCAGTGAGAGCCTGCAGATCGTTGCCGTACAGCTTGATGGAATTTTCTCCCTTCACGCCGGAAACCGCTTCCGAAACGTTGTCCTGAAGGTACTGAGAGAAATTGAACTCGACGCCCGGAAATTTTTCCTGGAGCTGAGCCAGCAGTTTGGCGGTCAATTCGTCTTTGTCTTCCCGGTCCGGCCACTGCTTCGCGGGCTTCAGTGGCGCGAAAAACTCCGCGTTGAAGAAGCCGGCGGCGTCGGTTCCGTCGTCCGGCCGGCCGTGCTGCGAAACGACCGATTCGACCTCCGGCCGGCTGGCGATCAGCTTGCGCATCTCGTTGACATAACCGTTGCCTTCCTGAAGCGAGATCGTCGGCGGCAACGTCGCCCTGATCCAGAGATTGCCCTCTTCCAGTTTCGGCAGGAATTCCAGCCCCAGCAAACGCACGATGATGGCGGTCACCACAATCAGAACCGCGGCGCCCACCAGGACGACGCGGCGATTGGCGAGCGAGCGCGCCAGCACCGGCATATAGAGGCGATGCAGGACCCGCATGATGAAGGTTTCGGTTTCTTCGACATGCACCGGCAAGATGATCGCGCTCAGCGCAGGCGTGATCGTGAATGTGGCCAGCAGGCCGCCGGCCAACGCGTAGGCATAGGTCCGGGCCATCGGACTGAAAATATTGCCTTCGACACCGCTTAAGGTGAAGAGCGGCAGGAATGCTGCGATGATGATCGCGGCGGCAAAGAAGATCGATCGCGATACGTCACCGGCAGAACTGAGAATGGCATGATGTTTCATGTCCATCGCGGTCTTCGCCGAGATCGCGGCCTGCTCGGGCGCTGAAAGTTGGTTGGTATGCGACAGACGTCGAAAGATCGCCTCCACCATGATAACGGTGGCATCCACGATCAACCCGAAATCGATCGCACCGACCGAGAGCAGATTGGCGGACTCGCCGCGAAGCACGAGAATACTGACCGCAAAAAACAATGCGAACGGGATTGTCGCGCCGACGATGAACGCGCTGCGAAGATCTCCGAGAAATATCCATTGCAGCAGCACGATCAGGCCGATGCCGACCACCATGTTTTCCAGCACCGTCCTCGTCGTGGTTTCGATCAGATCCTTTCGGTCGTAAATGCGCTCGATGCGCACGCCCGGCGGAAGGATGGTGGAATTGTTGATCGATTCGACGAGCTCTTCGACCCTGGCGATCGTCGGCGAGCTTTGCTCGCCACGCCGCATCAGGACGATGCCCTGGACGATATCGTCGTCCTGGTTTTCGCCGGCAATTCCCAGCCTGGGCTCTTCCCCAACACTGACGGTTGCGACATCCCTGACCAGGACCGGCGTTCCGTTGCTCGACGAGACCATTGTGTTGGCAAGACTATCGAGCGATCGAATCAACCCGACGCCACGCACAACGGCGGATTGCGTGCCGATATTGACGGTATTGCCGCCGACATTGACGTTGGCATTGCTCACGGCCTGCAACAACTGAGACAACGTCAACCCGTTCGCCACCAGCTTGTTGAAGTCGACCTGTAGTTCATAGGTCTTCGTCTTGCCGCCCCAGCCTGTGACATCGATGACCCCCGGCACGACCCGGAAGCGGCGTTGCAACACCCAGTCCTGCAACGTCTTGAGGTCCAGAACGGAGTAATTGGGCGGCCCGACCAGCCGGTAGCGGTAGATTTCGCCAATCGGGCTGAGCGGCGAAATTTGCGGCTGGGCGTTGTTTAACAGCGGCGCCAGTTGCGAAAGCCGGTTGAGCACCTGCTGCAACGCCTGATCATAGGTGTAATCGAAGGAAAATTGCAGTTTGACGTCGGAAAGGCCGTACAGCGAAATCGTCCGGATGACCTTGAGATTCTTGATACCCGCGACCTGCGTCTCCAGCGGGATCGTGATGTAGCGCTCGATTTCCTCAGCCGAAAGCCCGGCGCTCTGGGTGACGATGTCGACCATCGGCGGTGTTGGATCGGGATACGCCTCGATGTTGAGCTGCTGAAACGCAACCAGCCCGCCGATAATGACGGCGGTGAACAGGCCGACCATGAGAAATCGGCGGTTGACAGCGAAGGCGACGAGACGGTCCATTTGATGATCACATCAGCTGCTGGACGCTGCGCGATCGATGAACAGGCTGCCTCTGGTTACGATCTTCTCCCCGGCTTTCAGATTGGTTCGAACCTCAACGAGATCACCATTCGTCAAGCCGGTCTCGATCTCACGAAGTTCGATCGATTTATCGTCACGCACGACCCACAGGCGCACATGCTCGCCTTCATAGATGAGCGCCTGCTTCGGCACCCCAACCGAGGGATGATCGCCGCCGGAGTAGATCGTCACGTTGGCGAACATTTCAGGCCGGAGCAGACCATCCTTGTTATCGATGGTTGCGCGGACCAGAAGCCGGCGGGTCACGGGGTCAATGGCGGCCGAAACGTAATCAATGCGCGCGTTGAACTCGCGGCCGGGTAACGCCAGAAGCGCGAATGCCATCTGCTGCCCGACCGCGACGCCTTCCGCCTCGCTCTCCCGCACGAAAGCCGTCAGCCAGACCGTCGAGAGATCGCCGATCACAAATACCGGATCGGTCGCGCCGCTGCCGATAAATTGTCCCGGGCCGACCTTGCGTTGAATGACCGTGCCGCCGATCGGAGAGAAGATCGGGGTATCGGCACTCATCTGCCTCGTCTGCTCAAAAGCGGAGATCTGCTCATCCGAGCGGCCAAGAATCCGTAAGCGGTTATGCGCCGCCTCCAGCGCGGTCTCCGCGGCGCGCATGTCATTCTGCGCGGTCGTCAAATCGGCTTGGGACTGCTGCCAGTCCTTCAGCGGCACCGCTTTACCCGCGTAGAGGTCGTTCGCGCGCTTCTCGACGATCTGCGCCAGATTGAGGGTCGAGCGTGCCTTATTCACCGCGCTGAGCGCTGCGACGAAATCATTTAATCCCTGTACCGTGTCGGTTGCTTCGACGACGAATAGCGGCTGGCCGCGTTCGACGACGTCACTTGGCCTCGCCAGAAGTTTTATGACGCGACCGGCATAAGGCGAAAAGACCGGCGTCGAGCTGTCCTCGTTGACGGCGATCTTGCCTTCGGTGACGCGCTCCGCGCGAAAAATCCGTTCCGCTACCGGTTCGACGGACAAGCCGGCCCACTCCGCAGCGCTTGGCACATAACGCGAGGGGTCGGTCTTGGTCGCGTGCGACGTTTCGGTCGATTTGGCGCGCTGAACAAACATTCTGCCGACGCCGAGGACGCCGAGACCGGCGACAGCCGTCAACGCGACTACGATCCCAAGCCGTCGCCAGTTTGAGTTCACACCGGTTTTCATAGCAACGATCTGCACATTGGCTCGCGCGCCCCCGCTCGTCCCGCTGAGACATACTCAACTTCCCAGGATGCTAGTTCTCGACCGGTCCGCGCCACATCGGCGATTTTGGGCCGCCGTAGTACCGCATCGGTCCGAGCCGAACCGGCTGTTGCCATACGGGTTGTGCACACGGCCTACTGTGAGATGAGACGCTGTGAACATGCCGGGATCTCCTGCCATGCTTTGCGACAGCATTGCCGCTGAAGCCGGCAGTCAGACTCATCGCAGCCAGGGCAACGAACCCGATCCGCACACCCGTCGTATTCATAAACGTCATCTCATTCCTCAGAAGCCGCACGCATTTACTGGCTCGACCACATCGGATATTTCGGTCCTCCGTAATAACGAAGCTGATTGCCGCCCTCTGCTTTTTCGGACTTCGTGTTTCCCAGGTCGGCGGCGCATCCCGCAACCGCAGCGCACAGCGACGCGACAGCGAACACGATGCCGATTCTCCGCACCAAAGTTGAATTGAACACAGTGCTTCTCCTGGCGAGCGATTTTCGAAACTGAACGAGGCAGCAATCAGCTATGGCGAGGCGTCAGTACTTCGCGACCACAGGTCCAGGTCCTCCAAATTTGTAATCCAGGCCTACCGTCACGACCGAGTAGGTGCTGTTGACGGTGTAGGGCAACTGGCCGTTCGCCGTGAACGTCGGCAGACCGGGCCGGCTGTAGGCGTTGAAATTGTAGTAGCGGTACTCCACCTTACCGATCAGATTGTTGGTCAGCGCGTAAGCGATACCGCCGCCGGCGGTCAGGCCGTTGCCGTGCACCGTGAACTGATCCGCTCCGAGTACAGGATCGGTGTTGGTGTGTACCAGATCGCCATAGGCCCAGCCGCCGGTGAAGAACAGCAACAGGCGATCGACGGCGATACCGCCTCGCGCACGTAGCGTGCCACCCCAACGGAGGTTATCCTGATCAACCGAGGTGATCGGAAAGGTACCCACATTGACCGCAGCCGCATCGCTGCCGTTGATTCCGGACCAGAACCCGTCGGCCTCGATACCGAGGACGTAGTTGCCGCTTTGCCAGTTGAAGCCCGCCTCGCCGCCGGCCATGCCGCCTTGTGAGCTGTAATTCGAGGTGAAGTTCGCGAAGGTCGAAGCGGGACCCGACGCATTACTGACATTATGGTTGCCCCAGCCGCCGCCGCCGAACACACCGACATAGAAGCCGGACCAATCATAGGCGGGTGCCGCGTACGCTGGAGCCTTGGTATAGACCGGCAGATCAGCCGCGAGAGCGGGACCCGTCAGGCCCAGGACTCCGAGCGAAACGGAGGTGAGAAGAATTCGCTTCATTGTAATCCCCTGTCGAATTTTATGATGCTGCGGCCGGCGATCCAGATCGCCGCGGCCGCTTCCCAAGCATCAGAAGTGAATGATGATGTCTGCCGAACCGATGAGGGCCGTGCTCTTGTTCGGTGCAATGCCCAGGTTCGAGTTGCCGTTGAACGCGTTCGCGTTCAGCGATTTGTAGAAGGACACCTCTGGCCGGATCTCGATCTGCGGCGAGAACCAGTGCTGCCAACCGATGCCAGTCTCGATGTACTGAGTCTTGACGCCGGTACGCTGTCCCTGCTCGTCGTCAAACCATTCCAGGCGATACGAAATGTTATCGAGTGGTTCCGGCTTGTAGTTCAGATACATCAGAGCGGTCTGCACCGATGCCGTGCAGGAGAACTCCGTCGTCGTGCTGCACTGTGCGAGGAATGGCGAGTTGAAGGGCATATATTGAGGCGAGAACGGCGTGCCTCCTGCGGCAAACGCAGCTAGCGCAGCAGGGTTATTCGCGTTGAGCACGCCATTCTGATGCTCGTTGTAGGTTTCGAACGAGATGTGCCACTGGTCGTTGAACTTGTGATAGTAGGTCAGACCATACCATTGCAGGTTGTTGTAGCCCCACTGCCCGCCATTGATGCCGTTGGCGACGATGTTGATGTCGTCGTTGCCGCTATCGCTGGTCCAGCGGACGCCGCCGGTGACACTCGGGGTCGCGCCCGGATCCTTCAGCATGGTGCTGTTCGGAAAGAGCGGATTCGGGAATGGGTTCGCGATCGATTGACCGACATGCCAGGGCATCGCCTCGGTTCCGACCGTAACGCCCAACTGGAACATCCAGTTCTTGTTCGCCGCCAAGGTGCCTTCGATGCCGGTGTTGGTGTAGTTGTCGAACGTGTAGGTCATCGAGTGCGTGTACATGTAATTGTTCGGCGCGAGCTGGGCCTCGATGTCGGGAATCGAGATGTAGCGCCCGAACCGGATCATGAGTCCTTCGGCAAGCTGCGGAATAAACACCTCGCCATAGGCCATCGGTATATCGAAGCCGTTGTTGTTGTTCTGGTTCAGCAGTTGGCTGCTGAACAATCCATACGCAGTCGTGTAGCGATAGTTCTCGCCGAAGATCGGCGCGACGCGAAAGCCCCAGTCGACGTGATCTTTCTGAACTGTGTCGGGAAGACGCTCGAAATAGACGACCGCCTGATCGAGCTGCACCGTATTCGGGTTGTAGTCATACGCCGCCGGCGAGTTACCGCCGCGCACGGTATTGTTGCTGAGGTTGCCGCCGGCGTTGATCCAGCCGTAGATCTGAATGTGATTGTCGTTCAGCGACTGGCCGAAGGCCGTATTCCCGAGTGCGGCCATCAAAGGACTATCGATAGAACTCGGCCGCGTCACGCCTAGGCTGGTCGTTCCGCCGTAGGGCCACTCGGTGAACGGCATCGGCGGCGTTGTCTGCGGCGTTGCCGGCCAATACTCGCGGCGGCTCGGAGGCGCCTTTGGATCCGACGGCGCAGCCTCATGTCCCCACTCGAGCCGGTAGTAGTTGACGAAACGGGTAAAGAAGTCGCTGCCCAGATATGAGTCGAGACAAGAATAATTCTTGTAGGGGTCGCAGGCAGATCCCGCCTTCATCGGAGGAAGGGTATCTGCGGCGTTCGCTGCGTTGATCAGACCAATTGCTGTCAACGACACGCCCGCCAAAAGGAGTTTCTTCATAGTTTTGCCCCAAGCTGTTGTCACAGACGTCTGTCGACGCTCTTGTGATTTCGATAGCGTGGAACAATCTTTCGTGGCGAGGCCGAGAAAAAGCGATACGGTTTCCCGCGCGGATTAGTTAAAATAAAATATCCAGAATTTCATTTTTGATATCTTTTGCACGCGTAATCATCATCTGCCTATCGCGTTGCTCAAACTTCCTGCGAAGTTCGTGACGTTTCAGCAAAAATGCGAAACGCACCGCAATAGTTTTGTAAGGCATGTGTCATTTTCGCAATAGGTCCGCCGTCAAGCGCGCTATTTTTCAGGCATCGACGACTCTCATCAGCCGTTGGATATTATTTTGCTATGTAAATCGACGCGATTATCCATCGAAGATATATGCCATGACTCATTAAGTTGCGACGCATCAACTGTATCCGCTCTTCACGAGGCGAGATCATGGAAGTCGCGACAGAGATTGCGGGCGATTCAGGCAATGCCAGCCGGCTCGATAATTTTGATCTTAATTTTCTGCCACAGAACCTTGCCGGCCAGTGCCGTAGCCTGATCGAAAGTTATCATGAGGTGCACGGCTACAGCTGCCTGCCGGATGTCTTGTGGAAGTCCCGGCTCGGTCCACTGATCCAGGCACATCCGGAATTTCGTCAGCTCCTCAAGAAAGCATCGACGACGCGGAGCGCAAAGAAGTCCAACCAGGGGTTCGTGCGTATCGCGACCACGCTATTATCGCTGGAGATATTGGCCAGCAGCTTCGCTGGATGGAGCGCGATCTATCCGGAGGCCGCCGCGCTGGCCCAGGCTATTCTCAAGCGCAATGCGCGCAGCCCGCATATGCCGCTGATGGAATTCTATCTATATCCGCCAAAATATATCAGTCTCGCCGCTATCGCGACGCTCTCTCCTCCACCGCTCCGTCAATCAGCCGAGACTGAACTGTATCGCGCCTCGAATCCTGAACTGTCCGGCGAGAAGCTCGCTCTCAATTATGCCAACTCGATTCGAGAGGCGCTGGATGGAAAGATGCGTCATCTGGTGACATCGCCTTCGGTCTGAAGCCGATTTGAATCGCCGGCCTGTGACGACACGCGCCAGCTAGCTCAGCATTGCGGCCGCAGGACGCTAGGCGTTCGGGAGACTCGCCGTGAGGGCACGGTTTGAGAAAATCCGCCGAACGGCTATTACTTTTATATTTTTAGATCGCCTCAACAGCATGGATTTCCAACTTCGATATGGAGAATGATCGTGCTGCTGGGTAGTTGACGACATCGGGGCAACGATAGAACGACAGACGCCAAGAAACTTGCAGAGGAGCTGCGGCTAGCCCGCTGATTCCTGACGCGCTAGTCGAGCGTCGTGGTTTGAACATTGCAGGGGCATGAGATCGCTTTGGCCATCACGAGCCAGGGTGATGATCACTCGATGTCTTTCTCTACGAAAGCATATGCTTTGATTTTTCATTTATCTTTGGTTCGATCGCTCGCAGCGGCGCGGGTACGATTGGTTCGAGGCGGACAAGAAGAAACTTCGCATTTTGACGCGGAGCTGCCTGCGTATCGTCTCTGGCAGGCGAACGTTTTCCCGCTGCTGATGTCCGTCCTCAGTGTCGGCGTGGTTACCGCCGTGCTCTTCGTGCTCAATCAGGCCATCGCGGCGACGCTGGTTCCGATCGCGTATCTGATACCCGTCATTATCGCCGCTACCCGATGGGGCATCTGGCCCGCCACCCTGGCATCGGTTGTGGCCATGGCCGCGGCGGACTTCTTCTTTTTTACCCCGCTCTACAGCTTTCGGGTCGACAACCCGCAAGAAGCCATCGATTTGCTGCTGTTTTTGTTCGTGGCGCTGGTCTGCAGCAATCTCGCTTCACGCCTGCGACGAGAGACCGAAACGCTTCGTCAGCGCGAAAAGGAAATTCATTATCTTTATGAATTTTCCCGGCGGCTGGCCGCCTGCTTCACCGTGCCGGACCTGATCTCCGCCATTCAGCACTACCTTTCCCGCGCGCTCGGCCAACAGGCCGCCTTCTTCGTCGCCATGTCCGACGGACACTTCGAACCGCCTGAATCGAGATCGGCGCCGGAAGCCATTCAAGAGAGCGCGGCCTCGATGATCTCGGGAATCGGGGTTATCGCCCGCACGATCGTCGATCAGCCCACACAGGATGTTTGGTTGCTGAGGGCTGTATCGTCCGAAACCAGGGTTCACGGAGTTATAGCGATCAATATCGGACGCAGTTCACCTCAGACGATCGAGAGCAGGGCACGGCGCATCGAGGTCATCCTCGAGGAATCGTCCTTGACGCTTCAACGCCTGGATATTGGAAAGGCCATGGACAACGCCAGACTACATTTGCAGGCGCAGCTATTGAGGGATGCCTTCCACGGTACGCTTTCGCATGAACTGTGCTCGCCCCTGGCGGCAATCCAGGGTTCGGCGAGCGTCCTGGATTCGATGCCCCGAATCCAGGAAGACCCTCGAAGCTCCGCGCTGGTGGAGGCCATCTCCGACGAAGCCGCGCAGCTCGACGGCTTCATCCAGAACCTCCTGAATGCAACGCGGGTCACCGCCGGCGGCGTTAACCCGCGCATGGAATGGGCCGATCCGAAAGACATCGTCAATGCGGCACTCGGGCGACGAAAGCGGCGACTGGCGGCTCACCGGATCGAAGTTGAATTCGACGACGATCTTCCGCTGCTCCGTGTCGACTCCGGCTTGATCGAGGAGTCATGCGGGCAGCTTCTGGAAAACGCAGCGAAATATTCGCCGTCCGGGTCGACGATTTCAGTCAGGGTACGGGCGGAGCACGAACATGTCATTCTGTCGATTTCCGACCAAGGCGTCGGCATTACACCGCAAGAGCAGCGACATCTCGGCCGGCGATCGTTCCGAAGCGAGCGACATCAGGCCACTATTTCCGGCTCCGGTCTGGGTTTCTGGATCGCATCGACCTTTGTCCAGGCAAATGGCGGGGCCATTGTCATCGCCAGCAGAGGCCAAGGACTGGGAACAACAGTTTCGATTTCCTTTCCGGCATCGCAAATGACAACTTCCGAATTGGCGGCGTTTGCAAATGAATAAACCCGCCAACGTCGTGCTCTTGATCGACGACGAGCCGAAAATAAGACGATTTCTTCGCGCCGGATTCGAACTCAATGGTTTTTCGGTGATCGAGGCCGAAAATGCCGCCGAAGCGCTGAAAACGGCAACATTCAGCACCCCGGATCTCATCATTCTCGACCTGGCGTTGCCCGACCTCCATGGCACGGAAGTCCTCGACCGGCTCCGATCCTGGTCAAATGTTCCCATCATCATCCTGTCGGTCGTATCAGGCGAGGATGAAAAGGTTCGGCTGCTCCAGTCGGGGGCCGATGATTACGTGGTCAAGCCATTCGGCATGGCCGAACTGCTCGCGCGCAGCGAGGCTGCGTTACGGCGATATTTCAAATCCGCGACCGAGAATCCGGTTGTCGTTGCAGGTCCTTTGTCGGTCGATCTCGTGAGCCGCTCCGTTGCGCTCAACAAGAATCCGATCAGGCTTACCCGGAAGGAATACCGCCTGCTCCACGTTCTCGCGATCCACATCGGCCTCGTGGTCACGCACGATCAATTGCTCAAGGAAATCTGGACCGGCAACCAGCGAGACAATATTCAGTATCTGCGAATCCTCGTTCGGAAACTACGGCAGAAAATAGAGACCGATCCTAATCACCCTCGCCTTCTCGTCACTGAATCCGGCGTCGGTTATCGCCTGCAGAACCGCTTCGAGACCTCAACGGTGGAATGAGTGGGGAAATCCAAAGCTGCCGCCCATCGTTGATACAAAAATAATATATTTCTTTCGCCAAAACGCGTACCTTGCACAAGAAAGGGGCGCGTGCTGTGCAGTTTCTAGTTCAGAAATTCAATTTTTTGGGATTCGAGGGCCAGAACTGGATGCTCATCGTGGTGGGGCTGGTGGCGGTTTTTATTTTTTTCGTCTGGAAAACGCGCGATCGCGTTTGAGATAAGGATCGGCCGCTCTTGAAATGAGCGGTTCGGCAAGCCCTTTTCAACGCCGCCCGTGCAGTCGGTCGCTTCTCTGCGGCGAAGCTTCCTCCGGATATTTATGCCGCTCTTATAAAAGCGAATAGCGGATCGCCTCGATTTCCTATCAAGCCCCACGCATATTGCGACACCTGCTCGCGGCACGAGATTGCGAAAGAGTTGCGAAGATGATTCGATTTTCTGAGCATGACACGCCGCGGCTTCCGGTGATCGCGTCCGATTCGGCTGCGTTGATTCGCGGTGCTCTCGGCTCGCTGCGGCCACTCCTCGTTTCATTCTGGTTTCGATGGATCAGGAAATACCGCCCGGAAAAACATTACATGCGCGGTCCGGGACCGAAATGGCGACAGAAGCATGTCCTCAATCGCTTGTCCGCCAACGGCGTACAAAACAATGCGCCGATATCCGCCGGCTAGCTCTTCAAATTCAGTGGCAGCTCACGGATTGACGAACTAGCGCCAGCCGATGACAGGCCTCCTGGAAATAGTCACCGTCTCGCTGGTTGGCCTTGTCACGACGTCATCTTCCCTATTGGGTGCCGTGCTCGGCCTTTACGTCCGCCTTCCGAAGACGGGCCTGGCCGCCATCCTGGCATTCGCCGCCGGATCGCTGATCAGTGCGCTTGCGATCGAACTCGCTTATGAGAGCGCCCTTCAACTTCATCATCAGGGTTTCGCCATCCGTATCGCATGGCTCTTTGTCGGCAGCGGTTTCGGGCTGGGCGCCGCGATTTATTATTGCGGGACGATGTTCCTGGAGCAGCGCGGCGCAGCCATCCGCTTTCCGACCCGGTTTCGCGAATACGCGCTGAGCTGCAAGAGGAAAGAGTCCGAGGAACTCATAAATCTGCTCTGCAGATCCGATCTCATGCGGCATTTGCCGCCCGACCGAATCGAGGCTTTGCTGCCGTGCATACGCACGCGCAAGCTTCAACCGGGCGAAGTCCTGTTTCGGGCGGGCGATCAGGGTGACGCGCTCTACATCGTCAAGCGCGGACGCGTTGATGTGGTGCCCGAGGCTGCCAGCCTTGACGATACCGTACAAAAGCCGATCGCCACGCTTTCGGAAGGCCAGACATTCGGCGAGATGGCCCTGATTACCGGCAATCCGAGAACGGCCACGATCAGGGCGGCCACCGAGAGCGAACTGCTCAGCATCGGCAAGAATGAATTCGAGCGGCTGACGCAGCAAGATCAAGAACTCGCCAACGTTGTCAGGCGGCTCAGCCACGAGCGCGCCATCAGCAATCTCAGCGCAAACGGCCTTAACCCCTCGAAATGGGCGGCAATCGCAACCAGCAACGTCCAGCATATGAGCCGCAGCGATTCTGAAAAGCTGCTGGTCGAGACGAGTCATGGCGCGGGCCTTGCGATCGTGCTCGGCAACATCCTTGATACCATTCCCGGCTGCCTGGTGATTGGCGCAAAATTCGGCGCCTTCCAGAATCTCTCCTTGAGCCTGATGCTTGGCATGTTTATCGGAGGAATCCCCGAGGCCGCGGCAAGTGCCTCCATCCTGCAAAAGGCGGGCTACCGGCCAAGAACCGTCTTGCTCTTGTGGTCGATGGTCCTCGTCACCGGCATCGTTTCTGCCGCAGCGGGTTATTCATTTATCGGTAGCTCGGAATCCCTGACGGCGATTTTCTGTCAGGCCATCGCCGGCGGCGCGGTCCTTGCCCTGGTCGCCCACGCCATGATTCCGGAAGCGATCCATCAGGGAGGATCGGCTGTGGTGCTGCCTACGGTGGCAGGATTTCTGTTCGCCCTCTATTTCGCGCTTGCGAGCTCGCCCGTCTAAGACGGCATCCGATCTATTTTTACTGACGTCTCAAGGATCGCATCGCAGCTCGCTCGTCAAAGGGCTTTTGTTTGGGCAATCAACCCAATAGTGCCGTCCGTTCGCGGCTGGATCTGAATTGTCGCTGGTGGAAAAAATGAGACCCACGCCCTTCCGGTACGAATAACGGCCCTTGCCGATACGTTCGATGTCCAGATCGTCGCTGTGAGCTGGCCCCAGCGGCTTGTTGTCCTCGTAGAGCATTACCGGCGACCCCTGGTCGTCCAGCTTGTCGTCCGCGAAGGGGCGGAACGAGTAAGCCAAGGGGCTGGAGAAGGCATAACCCTTCGTGTGGGAAATGCCGTACAGCGGCGAGGCTCCGGGAGGCGCCGGCAATGGGACGTAGGTATGCCCAAGCCAAAGCGCGATAGGAAGGTAGATCGCGTAGATCACTGCAGTGGCTCGCAGAACAGTCAGGATCGGCTTATCTGACAAACTCATCAATACGGGCCTGTTTCTTGTAGATGTGTCCGCGGTGCTCATCGCTTCCCTCTGGATCGTGGCTATCAAAAACCGCCTCACAGTGGCAAGGGAGGAGGCGAGCATTCAGTGCGGCCGTAAAATCCTGTTGCTGAAAATCATCAGTGCGCCTGGAACTTCTGCGGCTCTACGATTCAATTTTGACTGTGCAGTACGCGCCGTTCTTACATCAGGGCGACCGCGCAGGAATTCACTATGCTTACAACCATAATGGGAGCTGTCATTGTTTTGAGCATCGGCATTCTCATAGCCCATGCTCTGGACGCCTTTCGCTCTTGAATTTAGGCGTAGCCGTGGGCACGGCACGCTCCCACGAAGCGCGTCGGCACCCGTTCCTGAGTCATGGGCGCGGGATCGGACGCTTCTTTGGTAACGGGATATGTCCAGTGATTTGCCGCTCATCGGCGTCCGCCAGCGCATCCGGTGCCCGCTTTAGGATCGCGTCGGCGGCTTGTTGGAAGGCCGCAGCTGCCAGCTCTTCCGCGCCCAGGCGCTGATCGATCTTTGTAAGTGTCCCCGTGCCTCGACCTGTCAAATCGGGCACGGTCGGTAACATCAGCTGATTGGCCTCGACTCGCGGTGGCGGTGGTGATGCGACGAAATACGTGAAGCACCCTGCCACGGCAGCAGCGACGAGGACCGCAGGAAGTGCAAGTCGCAAACTGATCATTCTTATGCCTTCGGCCCGAGACTCGATCAGGCTGTGAAGTGTTCCTCAACCAAACGCTGAGGGCAACAAGGAATGCACGAATGCACCCCGAAAAGGGAGATCGACTTCTCAACCCAAATCAGCTGATGATGTCAGCGGGTGTGAGAGCCCGGACCGAGTATAGAGCCGCGTTCCCTGCAAGGAATTGCCGTCTCACCTGCAAGCGACGTGGCGGCTGCTCACCGCGGGCGGCCCGGCTTGGAATGCTGGTCGGTCAGCCCCACCTTTTTCCAAAGACGGGCGAGTTCGCTTGAGCGACTTTCCAGTCGAAAAAATCATAATTGCCAGACCAAGCGTGGACCTTGGTCGCGCAAACCTCGCAGCTGAAACTGCCGGAATGCTTGTACGGATGCTGCTCCCTTATCGCGACGTAAGGCAGCCCGCAATTGGGACAGCTAAAAAATTCGGTCGTCCATATGTCGCTTGCCATTCCACAATTATGCGACGCACTGGGCACGTATTCCAGCCCGGCAGTCTGCCAGAATTAATGACCCATTGGCAAAACTCTTAAAGCCTGCCGATTGTCTGATGGCGCTTCTTAACTCCACACCAGTGCGGGAGCGTTGCGGCGGTATGGCGGCGTGGACCACGGTCCCGCGCCGCAAAGAGGCTGCCTAGCCGAACGATTTAGCAATTTGAGAAAGCATGGCCGTAGCCGCCCGAGTATATTGGGCGTCGTTAAAATGCTCATCCGCAAAATTGAGTATGAGGAGAGCAACCGCAATGGTCAGAACTACTCTCATGTTCCAAATTGTCGCAGATGTGATTTAACGGATTCTTAATGTTGGATATGAGGTCGTCGCCAATTGCCTCTGTACGACGCCCGGAATCGCCCTATGCGTCGGCCTGGTTTGGTTCACCAGACAGCCCCGAACCCAAACCCTCACCGATGGCCTTCCTGGAGTCGGCAAGAGACCATCGGCACCGGCGCTTTAACCGCCGGGCGCATCATCATCGAACGGATTCGGCTGTCGCAGATTTTCGATATCGAGGTATTTGACGAGCTTGCGTACTTCGTCGCGTGAATTTGGAATATGCCAAAGCGCCCGCCTTGCGATCTCGCGCAAAAGCGCGATCTGGTCCGGTGATGGAAGCTTACCGCCGGACCGTTCGCTGGCGGCTAAGGCGCCGTCGACGATGTGATGCGCAGTAGCTCGAGCCCAGGCTTCTCTAGAGTGTTCGTCCGCCATCTGCCCTGCCCCAGAAATATTTTTCCTGAGCTTCCCATGGTCTTCCCAATTCGATTTTCTGGCAAGATTTGACGCCAAATCTGAGCGCTAAACTATTGAAAAGATTGGTCGGGGCAGCTGGATTCGAACCAACGACCTGCAGTACCCAAATCTTTCCCATTTGCATTCTGGTGGCGATGCTGACACGAGCTGCAAGTGCTAAGTCATTGAAAAATCTGAGTTACACCTGGTCACGTCGTTCATAGGAATGCAAACAGTCCTACGAGTAGGGAGGCCCGGCCTCCCTAGAAGCGAAGCGCATTTCACCTTGGTGACCGAGACAAGCTGCCCGGCTTCGAGCCTTTCGGAAGCTCCCGCCTCCCCGCAGCCAATCCTGGCATCACTGCAACACTTCGTTCCTCAACTGCTTCGCTTTATCGATATTGTGGTCACCTGAATATCGATCGTAGTAGGTGACAGCTTCGGCGGTGTAGCCACCCTTTTTCTCGCAATCGGCGTTCAACCTTACAATTTCAGCCTTGAACTTTTGGAAGACCGCCAGTTCCTTGTCACTGAGCCATTCACCACTCTTGGGCATGTAATCGTTTAGCAAGTCCTCAAGCGTTTGCTTTTCGAGGTCAGCCCCAGGATCTTCCTTTTTCGTCCGCTTCGTCCAGGCCGTAATTAAATCCGAGTGATGCATCACCACCGCGCTAGCCGCGCTTGTGTCTTGCGCCTGGTGAACGTCGTCCACAAGCTTCGAATTAATAATCGTTGCGTACTGGTTTAGGACACCCTGAAACAGGAAAAAGAAGTCGACTCGGACCATCTTCACGAATGGGAGCTGGATTTTGGCGACCTCATCCGTAGGCACCTTAAGCTCGGCAAGCTGGGCGTCGATCTCATCCAAGACTGCCTGTTTATCGCGTGCTGGGGGTGTTCCCATTCGATTGCCCCAAGCGATCGTGAGATAGCTTGCACGAGCCGAAATCTCCGCAAGGCGCTTAAGGCTCGCGAGAGTGGCTACAGCTTCCGTCACGGTCTTGCGCAGCCTTGCCTCGACGCCAAGCGTTTTTATGAACTCCACATTCGGCAAGAAGACAATCAGCGTCCCGACCAGAAATATTGTGCCGAGCGTAAGGGCTGAGCCCTTCTGGTTGTTAAAGGCCTGATAGACGGCGCCTAGCATTGCAAACATCGCCATCGCAGCAACGAAGTAGGAGAAAATGTCCCTGACCTTGTCCATGGTCTCACCAACAAAAAAGCCGAGACTCAATCCCGGCTGCTAGCCAACGCTAACACCTCCATTCTCGGCTTGGAAGATAGAGCCTCCGGCTACAACGAGAGCGCGAAAGGTGATATTGGCCTGAAACGGCCTTCTAAAGTCCTGGGGGAAACATGGATGCGGCAATGATCGTCGCTTGGACGAATGGCGTTGGACTTGTCCTCAATATGATTGGTGTCGGAATCGTCTTCTTTTTTGGCTTCCCACAGCCGCCTTCCGCCATCGGCGGTCTTCTGCTCGAAGTCAACAATCGACTACCCGACGGTCGAACACTTGGCCAAGCCCGGAAGGACCTCCAAGAGACGCAGAAGACCTACCGAAGGCTATCGCAAGTAGGCTTTTTCTTCATGTTCGCTGGCTTCGTGCTCCAGCTTGGCGCCACAATCTACGGAGCCCATCACGGATGATCCCCCATTTCCTCCTGACGGGCGCCGGCTTTTCCTACAATTGGGGCGGATATCTTGCCAGAGAGGCCTTTGATTATCTCCTTGGCGTCACCGAGCACGACGAGGATCTGCGCCGGGTGCTTTGGGTTGACCATGCCAAGAAATGGGGGTTTGAGACGACCCTCGCGCGGCTGAGAAAAGAATACGAGGAGAACTACTCGCCGCAGGTCGAGCAAGACCTCACCAATATGACCACGGCGGTACGACGGATGTTCGGGGACATGTGGCTGGCGTTCAGTCAATCCACCTTCGACAACCAGTTTGACGACAAGCGCCTTGGGGTTATCCGCTTCTTGAGCCGGTTTGACGCGATTTTTACTCTCAACCAGGACACTTTGCTGGAGACACACTACCTGCCGATGGTTGGGCGGGACGACTTCGCAAAAAACACGTACCAAGGTCCGAGGAATATAGGAGCGTATCGGCCAGGCCTTGTGGAGGCATATGACACGCTGACCTTCGGTAGCGTGGCCTCGCAAATCCCCCTGTACAAAGCAGCCGAGGATTTTGTGCCCGTTCCAAATCTCCAGCCTTATATCAAGCTTCATGGATCGATCGACATCCAAGACGGTCGCAACATGATGCTTATTCTCGGTGGCGACAAAGAAGCGGATATCGCCAAACACCCGCTGTTGGAGGCTTACCACGAGCAATTCAAATTGCGGCTCAACATGCAGAATGCGAGGCTCATGGTCATCGGCTACAGCTTTGCGGATGCCCACATCAACAAGATCATTTTCGATGCCATCGAAAACAGCGGGCTCAAGCTGTTCCTGATCGGCCCGGATGGCGCGGCTACCATCGGCGCCAACGAATCATTCCTGTTGAATCCGGGTTATAAAATCAGAAACGCGATCGTCGGAGCGTCTAGCCGACCGCTACGAAATACTCTTTCTGGGAACGATATGGTCGAGCTAATGAAGATCGAGAGGTTTTTCCAAGATGGCCTAATGGCCATCTCCTACATAAATCCCCCGCTATAGGACCTCTTCGATGTTTCCCATCCACCACAAATTTCCAAAGGAAATGGCTGTCGTTGGTCGAATCCTGGTGGACTACGGCGAGATCGAGCTGGACCTTCTCAATTGTGTCCAGATGGCGCGCGGCAGGGACATGAACTCGACCCTAAAGACGATGTTCAGGGTGCGGGGTGAACTGAGCCGGATTCAGATCGCTGATGCACTGGGACGCGTTCCATATACGACGCTTGGGCTCGGTGACGAATTTGAGATAATGATCGACGCCTTCGATTACTGCAGGAGGATCAGAAACAAATACGCTCACGCGTATTGGCATGACCCCGTTCAAGGAAAGCGCCTCTGTTATGTGTCATTAGAGGAACTGGCCGACGAAGATCAGCCGGTCAATGACCTTGGCAAGTTGACGTTCTTTTTTATTGACGAACCATTACTCCTTCAGCAGGAAACTTATTTCGAGTTCGTCCGCGCGCTTCTCTCGTATCTCAATTGGGAGGGCCAAGTGCGCTCGAAGCTGATTAAAGCTCATGTTGAACGCATGCCGGTCCCGCCTAAGAAGCCGCCCTTCTTCACGGCGAAATGGAATCCTGCCGACGGCCTGATACCTAGCTAGCGCCACTTGGTGCGGTGGTTGCCCTCGCCTAACCGCATCGGGCTATTTCGACTTAGTGCGATGTCCTGCGGATAGCGGCTTTGGAGGTCGCTCTCCACGTGACGGCACTCGAAAAAATCCGCTATGGAAATCGAGAGCGCTGCGGCCGTGCGCGGACGTAACTGATTTAAAAAAGAGGCCCACGGGAGGCCGGGATACTGCCGCGTCGCGGGACTGCTTGTAAGTGCCTGAAAATACTAATTATTTGGTCGGGGCAGCTGGATTCGAACCAACGACCTGCAGTACCCAAAACTGCCGCGCTACCAGGCTGCGCTATACCCCGATGGTCTGGGAAAGGACGTCAGATACACGCTTAAGACCGGGCCAGCAAGGAGCCGCTCGCCCTCAATGGCCGTTGAAAAGCGGGTGCGCCACGCGATCCCCGGGCTTGATCCCGTATTTCTGAGCGGTGCCGGCGATCACCTCCAGCACCCCTTTCGCGAGCCCCCCTGACGGGATGATCTTGGTCGATAGCGGCTCGGTATTTTCAGCAATTCGCAGGATCCGGCCATCGGCCCGGATGAAAATCATGTCGAGGGAAATGTAGGTGTTTTTCATCCACATCGACACCTCCTGTTCCGGCGAGAAGTCGAACAGCATCCCCTTCCCATCAGCCAATTCCTTGCGGTACATCAGGCCGGTGGTCTTTTCTTCCTCAGTCGTCGCCATCTCGACCGAGAAGACGTGGACGCCGGATTTGGTCACGATCTCGAGCGGCTGAACGCTCGCCGCCCGTGCGCCAGGGGCGCTAAATGCACAGAGCGCAACGGCGCACACTACAATCCAAAGCCAAGCCCGCAGGCGAGACCTACCAACAACCCGATCAAAATTCATGGACACCACTTTACCCAGCCGTGAAGGATTTCGCCCGGCCGGACCCTAGCCGAACGATCATGGCAAATACCAGACGACCGGTACTTCGGCGACACCATTTTGGCCGGTATCGGTCAATGAATTCAGGCGAGTAACGTGGAAGTGTCGTGCGATTAATGCGACGACAGGCCCGGCGAGCCGTTCTCCGGCTGGATTTCGGCCGCCATCATCCCCTTGGAGCCGGGTCCGAACCGGACCAGCACGTACTGGCCAGGGCGCAGCTCGGTCATTCCGAAGCGGCGCAATGTTTCCATGTGGACGAAAATATCCGGTGTCCCCTCGCCGCAGGTCAGGAAGCCAAACCCGCGCAGCCGATTGAACCATTTGACCTGCGCCCGCTCAAGGCCGCTGGTCGGGGTAACGCTTACGTGAGTCCGCGGCGGCAGCATTTGCGCAGGGTGGATCGCCGTCGACTCATCCATCGAGAGGATCCGGAACGCCTGATAACCTTTCGCCCGCTGCACGCACTCGCAGACCAGCCGCGCGCCCTCATAGGCCGTCTGGTATCCATCACGCCTGAGCACCGTGACGTGCAGCAGCACATCCGGCCAACCATTGTCGGGAACGATGAAGCCATAACCCTTCGACGCATCGAACCATTTGATGACGCCGCTGATTTCGACGAGGTTAGCTGCGCTGTCACCAAGACCCGATAGCGCATCAATCGCCGGGTCACGGTCAGAGCCGCCTGCAAATTCGCTTGTCCCAAGTCTACGGTTTGGGCCAGTCGCGCTCGACGACAGGCCTCCCAACTTCTTGGACTCAAATCCGTCCGACCCCATGACCCCGGACCCCACACATTATCTCTAGCCCATCCTTGACCAAGATGGTGCCGCTCACGCGCTCATCTATGACAATTCACGACGACATCACGCGAATCTCTCGAGTCAAAAGATAACACTCCCGCCTGCCGCGCATAGCTAAAAAACGAATCTGCCGGGAGCTATGAACAGTCTTGCACAGCAACGAATCAGTCGGCGTCAGTTGCCGACGAACGGCCCAAGGGTCTCGCCGATGTCGTGCCGGATGACCAGATCGGCGATATCGTCCTGTTCTGTGGGCTCGTTGTTGATGATCACCAGCCTGGCGCCGTTGTTCTTGGCCAGCAGCGGAAAGCCCGCGGCCGGCCACACCACCAGCGACGATCCAATCGCAAGGAAGAGGTCGCATTGCTGCGCAAGCTCAGTGGCGCGGCGCATCGCATCCTCCGGCATCGCCTGACCGAACGAGATGGTCGCGGTCTTGACCGGCTCTTCGCAGTCGGCGCAGTCGGGCGCGGCTCCCGTCGTATCGAAACGCTGCCTGACCCACGGCAGTTCGTAGGCCCGACCACACCCGATGCAGCGAGCGTAAGTGGTGTTGCCGTGAAGTTCCACGACATGATCCGCTGCGAAACCGGACATTTGATGCAGGTTGTCAATGTTCTGGGTAACAATCGCGGGAATCTTGCCGGCCTTGTAGAGCGAGGCAAGCGCGCGGTGACCGCGTCCGGGCCGTGCCGCGGCAAATGTCGGCTCCATCGCAAAACGCCGCCGCCACGACTCGTCCCGTGCATCCGGATTGGCGACGAATTCATCGAACGGTATGGGACGGTTGCGAGTCCACAATCCGCCAGGCGAGCGGAAATCGGGAATACCGGATTCGGTCGAGATGCCGGCGCCCGTGAAGGGAACAATGGCGGATGCCTCGGCGATCATCTCGCCGAGTTGTTCCACACCGCTGCGGAGGTCCGATGCGATCATGCGCGATTATCCGAAAGTTCAATCGCGCGAACTATAGCATATCCACCCAGCTTGCCACTTCGGGGCCGAGATCACACGGCATGCGCTGGCATCAGGCGTCGCTTCAAGCCGCCTCTGCGATCGGTTCCTTGACCTCGTCGCCCTTTGTCTCGTCGCTCTTCTTGGCCTTCGCGGTCGAAGCGGAGCCTTGAGATTTTTTTGAGGGCTTGCCGTACTGGGACAATTTCTCCAGCTCAGCCTCGAGTTCCGCCTGTCGCGTTGCGACCTTTTCCGCAAGCTTTTCGATGGCGCGGTCGCGCAAGTTTACGAGTTCTTCGATATTCAGTGAATCCAGATCGATCTTTGCCATGTAGGCCTCCCGTTTTTCTTTTAGCTACCGGGAAGGCGTGAGGGCCACAAGGACGGCACGCGTCTTATCCACCTCAGAACATGGACACACGCGAGATTTAGCCGATGTGTGGCCGTAGCGTTGCAGTGACATCAGCGTCGCCGATTTTGAAAGAGCGTAACCACAATCCTGCGACGTCGCGTCCGCATTCGCGCCCCAATCGCTTCCGTCAATGAGCGTGGCAACGAATCAAAAAAGGAAACCGCATGACCGAACAGAAAGACCGCCTCACTCGCGAGCGAGAAGAAATCGCGGCGCGCGTTGCGAGCTTCAAGGCCACTCAGGAAAAATTCGAACGGGAGCGCGAAGAGTATTTTGTGACGACGCTCGAGAACGCCCGAAACGGATCCGACGGCAAGCCGTTCTGGTCCTAGAGCAACTTTTGGGCGTTCGACCCTTCACAAGGCCTCGCCCTTCCCCTGGCGGGGTCTCTGTCGTGATGGGGTCACTGCCCACTTCTCCATCCTGTTTTCCTACCGCGCATGAAAAAGCCCGGAGCATCAGCTCCGGGCTTTTCGATTACCAACGGCGCCAGTAGCGGTGATGGTAGTAGTAAGGCCCGCCGTAATAGGCATAGGGTCCGGGACCGTAATAGGCCGGTCCGTAATAACCAGGACCGTAAGAGCCGTAGTAGCGGGGTCCATAATAATAGGGTCCCCAGGCTCCATACGCGCCCGCGGCGAGAGCACCCGCAGCCAGCCCGAACGCCAAGCCAGGACCGAAGCCGAAGCCGCGCGCTTGCGCTGACGGCGCGGTCACCGCTGTTGCGCCAACGGCGGCGACCGTCGCCAGGACTGCCAATGTCTTTTTCATGCGCATCTCCTCCATTGAGAACCTGCGAGATAACGCCGACATTTTTCGATGGTTGCAGGGAACCTCTCAACGGTTACAGGGAACCATCAGCGAACGCCCGATTCCGGGACATCACGTCCGCCAACGGCTGCCCTTGGAAGGCGGAATATTGTCGTGCGGCTTGAGTTTGAGGCCCTGCCAAAATCCATAAGCTGCACAGCCGATCAAGACGAACCCGCCAATCACCATTAGACCATGAAACATCGATGCCTCGGCCTAGGCTTTTGCACTCTGCCTGTTATCCATCGTCAGCACGACCCATGAGCAGACGAACGCCGGGATACCACCTAACAAGCCGATCGCCATGAACCATCCCGGCAGATCCGGCAGCGCGCGTGTCTCGCGAAGGACCACGACAGCAAGGATCCACCCTACAATGGTTGCGCCGATCGGCCTGCAGGGCAGCTCGATGAGTTCTCCCATCCAGTCGAACAATGCGACCACCAGCGCGGGGAATATGCAGAAGAGAAATGCGGAAGGTGAGACGGAGATTTCGATGCGTTGCCCTTCGAGCAGGCCCGCCACCGGCAACAGGACCAGAAACAAAATCAGCGTCGCCGCCGTCGGGCCCAAAATCGCAAACCGCTTCATGCCGGAACCTGCCCTGCCAAGACCCTTTGGTCGGTCGGGAGGCGGTTTTCGTTCAACCGGCTAAGCTATGGCGCCGCGAGACGCACGGTAAAACGACGTGGACGTAAAATAATCCAGCGCGAAGTCGTCATCGCCTGCGTTCGCTTCGCATAGCGCCGCTTCCGTGCGCTTTCACTTCGGCGGTTGCAGACCAGGACTGTTGGCCCACTTGTCGACGTTCTCGACCACTTTTTCGTAGCTCGGCCGTGTCGGTGGTTTGGGATCCCTGGGTTTCCGGGGCTGTTTGGTTTCGTTGTCCATCGGCGCTCTCCTTACTTCTACTCATACTCCTTCCAACATGACTGCCCAATGAATAACTAATTGATTTAATTTCGCTTTTTACTCACTTTGTGTATTCCAAGCAATTCATGGAACCAGCGCGCATGGAGCGGAGTTAGGCACTTACTCATTTACCTAACTTTGAGGCAGCCCAATGACGGATATGCGGGGCGAACGACTGCAGATCATGCTCTCTCCGGAAGAACTCGCCGTGCTTGATGACTTCCGATTCAAGCACCGGATGCCGACGCGTGCCGCGGCGGTCCGGGAATTACTGCGCCTCGGCTTGACAGTCGGCGTGACCGACGGCGACGGACAGAAGTCCAGCGATTACGGTGTGGTCAACCGGGGGCCGGCCAGCGCGCAGGAAAGCGAAGGCGCTTAAAGCAAAACGCACAAGGAACGAGTCATCGTTTTCTGCATTGAGTAAGTGGAGCTACTCACTCAAACGGACTCGCCGTGATTTTCAGATTGATTAAACGATTGCGCCGGGAAGAAAAGCCGCCCCCGCCTCCGAAGCGGGAGGACAATTCCAGCATGGCGCATCTCGTTCGGCTGCTGCAGGAACAGAAAGAGCCGCCGAATAATCGGCCGGTTCGCACGAAAATTCCAGGAGCGATGGATGCTGCATTCCGATGGCCCAGCCAATAAGCAACCCAGCTATTCCGGAACCAAAATCCGCGCCGCGCTTTAACGCGCGTAATGCAATGGATCGAAGCCCTCATCAACGTCTCGGCCTTCGCCGGATTTATCGGCATCGCAACGCGTTGGCCGAAGCAACATCGGGCTGACCGACAATAGCGGTCTTGCCAGAGAACGGCGATCATCCGCGATCGAGATGCGGAAAAGCCGCTCACGACGCTATCAGGCGACCGCCGGCTTAATTGATCGGGATTGGTTTGCCGGCTGTCTGGACCAGCCTGTCAGCTTTGAGCAGGACGCGGTCGTTTTCAGGCTGGGGTTTGAGCAGGAAGCTGATCGTCACGAAGGCCGCGCAGCACAGCAATCCGACCACCATCACCCGACGATGTGTCTGCTTGTCCGCGTTGTGAAACGAATGGGCCATACGACCAACAACACCGGAAATTGCACCCACGACAATCAAATGCGCGCATTAACCTAACGGAATAACCCTACGGGCGGTCTGTGACGCGCTTCACAATTCGCTTCAATTTTTCTGGGTTGATTTTGCCGGGGCGCAAAGCCCGAGCTTTTTGACATCGACAGCCCCTGTCGTCCATCGACCTGACTGGGACACGACCGGGCAGTGCAATTAAGCCCAGATTTTTTTGAACCTTTTGCCCAATCCCTAGACCCATTTGTGCTGGGGATTTAAGGGCCCAGTAGTTAGAGCAGCGCCACCTAGCGAATATATTCCGCTTAGGGGGCGCTGTTGTTTTCCGGGTTTGGATACCTATGTCTTGAACGCGAAAGCTGGCGGCGACACGCCCTTGTAATCCCCAGACGCTGTCGGCCGAAAACCCCGCTCACCCCCAGGTGCGGGGTTTTCTTTTGCCGCCGATCGCTCAAGAATCCACGCCGCCAGTGCGTCAATCTACCAGTTTCTTTAAGGTCGCCCGAAAAGTCAGGCTGCGGGTCCCCACCAGCGTGGTGCCGAAAACCTCGGCGCGGTCGTCAGCAAACGTCCCTGAAAACCCGCTGTTGACTTCCTGCCCACCGAACAAGGGGCGAGCGAACGGGTCGGAAAAGCGCGTGTGCTGATTGGTGCTGAATTGCCCCTTCCAGGTTCCGTTGCCCACGGTGTAGGAGCCGACGGTCCAGAAATAGGGCCCTCCGCCGATCAGCACACCATCGCGCAGGATCATCACGCCACTGTCGCGGCCCTTCACCCCGTCAAGCATATAAGTGTGGATGGAGTAGAGCCCGTTCTTCATGAATAAAGCCGCTCTCTAGGCCTTGCATGATACAGCCCGCCGCTGACAGCGTCGAGAAGTGCGTGATCGCTGGTCATCCTCGCATCAGCGGCGGAAGCAGCACCAGCCGCATACCGTCACGGAACCGCTTTAACAAAACCGCGTCCTTTCGGACGAGGCATGTTTACGCACCGCCGACAGTGCGCATCTGTTCGCACCATAGGGCTATCTGATCAGATCCATTGTTAAATGGATCACAGGCCTTGCCGCACTCGTCTCCAATGCAGGCCGCGCTGTCGATTGCGCAGCACCTCGCACGTCCCGTCAGCAGCCGCTATAGCGGGGGTCGGGATTATCCAGTTGCTGGAGATAGGCCAGACCATAAGCGGTCAATTGCCGATCATCCCGTTTTCCGGTTGAGGTTAGAGTCTCGAGATAGCGGCTTATCTTCGCTCGGGTTTCCGCATCAAATTCGCGGCCATAGGCTTTCAAAATACTGTCCACAAGTTCGGTCATGGATACGCCTCGCACTGCAATAACTGCAATGCAGCATCCCCTTCAGCGGCAGTCAATTCGGATTCCGGGTAACATGCCCTGCCTCTTATTGAGAGTTCCGCGGAATCCAGCCGGTAACCGGATCGGGTTCCGCGCTTTTCCAACAGCTACAGGCTCATATTTGAGCCGCCTTGAGGTCTCGACTCTGTGGCGGTGCGACAAATTAGCCCTTCGCGGGCACGTGATTGGCACGTGATTTGGTCAGATGAGATTATCCAGCTGCCTTCATGGGCAACCCCAAGTGAACCCCGCCGCGGCGTCCCCCCACGCTACCTCGGCGGGGTTTTTGTTTGCCGGGGTCACACGCCGGACAAGCGGCCAATCTTGGTTTCTCAGGAGAAAGCTTCACTCACCAGGTGAGGCTTTCGCTAGCTGTGCTCTCTTATAAAAATTTGTCCGCGTCGACCGCATGGACGGTCGCCTGCCAATAGCTCTCGCCAGATTGGGTCTCGGGGGCGGAACAGCGCAAGCGCGGCGCCGTTAATTCCCCATGAGCAAGACGACAAAAGCCTTCAAGAAGCAGGCGGCCAAGTCCCAGTTGGTTGCCCAGCGGGCAACCAGCCCTCTTGTCGCTCGGCAGATGATGACCTTGGCAGAGGCCTTTCGGGCCCAGGCCGCCGTGCTGAAGAAAAACAAAAAGAAGAAATGAAATGCCCTATTCCGTGAGCGGCACCGACGTCCGAGGCGTCAGCACTGTCAACCGCAAAACGCCCGAACTCGCGCTCAGGAAAGCCAGAGAGTTGTCCAAGCGCGGATGCTACGACATCCGGATAACCACGCCCGAAGGCCGGATCTACCATTCGTCCGAGTTCGCAGATCTTCCGAGAACGCCGGTCACGAGGCGATCTTCTCCGAGGCAATTGCCCACCTCATAGCTGGCGTTTCGTTGGGTGCCTGTCTTGAAGAGCCGACGCATCGCAGCCTTGGCTTGAGCCGTTAGCTGGCGTCACGCACCTTGCAGCAAGGCACACAGCCAAGCTCAGACCACGCCCTATCGCGGTGGCCCTCGCACATCCAACCGATCCCGAACCAGATGAGACAATGAGGGATCATGGGATTTCCGGAGATGAACGCGTAGCTGCCTGAAAAACCGGATCACCCCTCGAAAGGTGAGGTCCACCACGACCTCATGGTGTTTCATGCCCTTCCCGCCCTTCACCGGACCGAGGTCCCGCATGAAGCAATAATGGCCATCGCTCATTCGAGCCAGGCGGCAGTTGTCGAAATATCCCATGCCTCGCAGGATGCACTAGCCCGCGATTCCGTCAAATCTTGACGGCCCAGAATCTCAAGCACAGGTGCGCCGCGCGATATGGATCAGCGTCACATCGATTCTTCAGAGAGGTGACGCTCACGGCTACGAACCTGGAAATGCAAGGTCTGAAGATCCGGGCCGCGGCCGTCGCTCCGATCGTTGCGAACGGTCGCGATCGTCGTGTCGCGTACACTTTGCCGTTGACGAAATGCCGACGTCGAACCGGCCGATGCTCTCTTCATTGAAATGATGGGGCGCCCTGCTCAAAAAACCTTGAGCCGAAGAACGCAACGGGCACAGAAGCGCAGCGATCGGCGCACAACCCCTGCCCTCCGCTGCTTTTTACTGCTATTCAGTGCCTGCCCGAACCCAAGGCAAAATCTCCAAACGTTCAAGGGAGCAAGAAACATGCGTTATCTCCACACGATGCTGCGCGTTCGCAATCTCGATGCCGCGCTGAAATTCTATCAGGACGCCCTGGGATTGAAGGAGGTCCGCCGTGTCGACAACGACAAGGCAAAATTCACGCTGGTGTTTCTGTGTGCGGCCGAAGATGAGGGCCTGCTCAAACAGTCCAAGGGACGCGGCGCGCCGCTGGTCGAGCTCACCTACAATTGGGATGAGGAGAAATACGGCGAAGATCGCTATTTCGGCCACCTCGCCTATGAGGTCGACGATATCTATGCGACCTGCGATCGCCTGATGAAGCTCGGCATCACCATCAATCGCCCGCCACGCGACGGCCAGATGGCGTTCGTGCGCTCGCCGGATCTGCACTCGATCGAGCTGTTGCAGAAGGGCGATGCGAAGCCGCCGGCGGAGCCCTGGACTTCGATGCCCAACACCGGGCACTGGTAAATCCTCTTTACGTTCGTATTGCCGGAACAAGCCGTTCTCTTGCGCGTTCTCCTTCCGACTGAGGGATGCAAGGAGGCGAACATGGGACGAGGAATTCTGCTCTGGCTGCTCGGCGTGCCGATACCGGTGATTATCTTGTTGTGGTTGTTCTTCGGCCGCTGATGATCGCCATCTCGGCGGTTATCGCAAATCAGGCTCCGTCGCGATCCGGCGGGGCCTGATTTTTTAAGAGCACCTTTTTTAATTTTAAGAGCACTGCTTTTTGAGACGATCGCTGTCGAAATTCCGCATGCGACGCGCGCTTTTTCGCTGATATTCCGCTATGACCCGGACAGCGGAATCGAAGGGATGATCAGGAGAAAAATGCGTGCCGGACGATAAGGGACAAATCACGATTTGGGGCCGGGCCAACTCGGTCAATGTTCAGAAAGTGCTGTGGTGCTTGCGCGAGCTCGACCTCGCTTACGAGCGGATCGATGCCGGCATGGCGTTCGGCCGCAATCACGAGCCCGAATACCTCGCGATGAATCCCAACGCTCGCGTGCCGACCCTGGTGGACGGCGATTTCGTGCTCTGGGAATCCAATTCGGTCATGCGGTATCTGGCGCTCGCCTACCGCCAGGACTCGCCAATTTATCCGCAAGCGCCGAAACGGCGCGCCGCCGTCGACCGGTGGCTCGACTGGACGCTCTCCACGGTGCAACCGGTCGATCGTCCGGTGTTCTGGGCGCTGGTACGAACGCCGGCCGAGCAGCGGGACATGGTGGCGATTCAGAAGGACGTCGATGCCGAAGCGGTTGTGTGGCAGGTCGCCGATGCGCAGCTGGCAACGCGACGTTTCATCGAAGGCGATGATTTCACGCTGGCCGATATCGCGATCGGCGCTTACGCCCGCCGCTGGCTTGGCGTGCAAGGCGTCAGCAAACCGGCGCTGCCGCATCTCGAGCGCTGGTTTGCGCAATTGGCCGACCGTCCGGGCTTTCAGCAATTCGTCGCGCCGCCGATGTCGTAGCGTGGCATCGGCTGATGCGTGCAGTTAAAAGCCGCGCCGCTCGAACAGCAGAACGCAGATGATGACGACCAGCGTGATGGCGGTTACCGCCAGCCGCGCGGTCCAGCTCATTCCGCGGCCGATCCACCACAGCATCGCACAGCACATCACGACGGGGACGATGATCTCTGGTCGCAATGGCGTTCGCTCTCCAGCCGTTCAGCGCGGCCCCATGGAGCCGCCGGCTTCGATGCTCACGGCACCCCCGACCTTCACGCAGGTGTCGGTGCCGTCGACTTTCACGAATCCCGGACCGAACGCGGCGCAGGAATTGGCAGCGCCCGCGCCTTTTACCGGGAGCAGTTTGCCCGGGGGGACGGCGTTGTCGGATTTCGCACGACGGGGCGGATCAGCCAAAGCCATCGAGGCGGACAAGGTCGCAACCAGCACGGCGAGGAAGATGGTTCGCATCGCGCCTGTTTATCGCGTGCGACCTGATTTTGCTACTGGACGAACTTGACGCCCAGCGACTTTCCCTGGCGCCAGACCACTTCGCATCTGCGTCCTGTTCTGGCGTCGCGCGAAAATGCCAGCCGCAATTGGCTCGACAGTGCACTGCCATCATCGACCGTGATCTTGGCGCCCGAACTCGACATATCCTGCACCACGCATGGGCGAGCCGCAAAACCGCCATCGAGGGTGATCCAGCCGGACTGGCGCAGCGATTTGCGCGCCTCCCGTTTCCTGTTTGCTGCGGCCATTTTGAGTACTCCTGACCCCCCCCCTTTACCGCCGCCCTACTTTAAAAATCGTTGCAACGGGCATGGAATCATGAGGCTATTTTCGGTATTGGAACGCGCCGATTCATCCCCAAAAGCCGGTTTCCGATGACTTGCGAGGCCGCGCAAAGGCCACTATACGTTTGCCCGGCCGTGGCCAGCGGCCAATGGTCTAGCTCCCTTCGTCTATCGGTTAGGACGCCACCCTTTCACGGTGGAGAGAGCGGTTCGATTCCGCTAGGGAGCGCCAGCGCTCTAAACGGTCATTGATTTTACACAATAAAATCGGTCTCAGTGGTTCACTTTCGAGAACGTCTGTTCCGGTGAACACATCGACGGATTTAGACTTCCGTCTCGGGTGTTCGGCTGGCGTTTTGGCCTCGCCCTCACACATCGGTCGCGCTTGGATACCTGCGGGAATGCGTGTTCTGGGAATCGCGCCGGTTTGCGCTGCAGTGGGCAACCCGTAGCGGCTCGGCATTTCAGCGAAGGCGCGAAGCCGAAGGGCTGATCTTCAACTCCCTGCAGGGAGGCTCCTCGCGCCTACTTCCTCGCAACCTCAGCGGATCGTCCTATCACAATTTCAACCGCAGTGACATTTCTGCTACAGCGCGGACTCATAACAAAGTGCACATCTAAGTTGCAACTTATTGCTGGGGACACTTTTTATGAAAAACCTCTTTCTCGCATCCGTCGCGATCGTAGCGATTTCTACGGCCGCTTCGGCCGCCGATCTTGCGCCCTATACGAAGGCACCGGCACCGATCATCAACCCGGGCGTGAATTGGTCGGGTTTCTATATCGGAGCCATGGGTGGCTACGGCTGGTCCGATCACGTGCGCGCTTCGATTGGCGGCCTGACGGCGACCGGCTCAACCAACGACATCAATGGCGGCTTCGGCGGCGGCACGATCGGTTACAACTGGCAAATGAGCCAATGGGTATTCGGCCTCGAAGCCGATGCCGCAGGCGCCGATATTTCCGACTCCGATACTGCACTCGGAGTCACCCTCACGGAAAAAGTTGACGCTTTTGGCAGCGCTACCGGCCGAATTGGCTACGCGGTAGGGCCGGCGCTGTTCTACGCGAAAGGCGGCTACGCCTGGGCAGACAACAAGATCTCGGCCTCAGCCGTCGGTTTCGGCACCGTCTTTTCCGAAAGCCATTTCCATTCGGGTTGGACCGTTGGCGGCGGCCTGGAATATATGTTTGCGCCCAACTGGTCAGGCAAAGTCGAATACATGTACGCCGACTATAGCAATGAAACCTATCTCGGCGCCTTCGTTCCTGGTGGGATCGGTTTCGGAGCTGCATTCCATACCGTCAAGGCCGGGATCAACTATCACTTTGGCGGCCCGGTCGTGGCTCGGTACTGATCTCTAAATTCAAAGTGCGTCTAAGACTTAGCCCCGGCACCGCACGGGGCTTTTTCTTGAAGAGCGCGGTGGGAACGACCCAAGGACGCGTCCTCTCTAACGCGTATCAGCCTATGGCCGACTCAGCACGAGAGTTCCATTGTAACAAAAATTGAGTGTATAATTCTAAATTGTGACTTGATCTTTATCTCTCATTTCAATCGCACGTTTTCTAGCGAGCCGAATGGGTAAGAAGCGATGACTGATCAACAGTTAGCTCTTCAGGCCGTCCGCGAAGCACAATGCATTTTGGAAGAATATCTTGAGCCGCGCCCCCACGACAATGAGCGCCTCCTCGACAAGTTGGTGGAAGTGCTCGATCGGCCTGATTTGGTCGTCGCCGTAAGTCGATGGCAGCGCCACGGTAGTCCTTAGGTGCTCCAACGATGAAGCGCATTCCATTGATCACTTTTGCCGGTTACCTCGCGACGTCCTTATCAATCGGGGCGCCAACTGCGCACGCGAAACAACGATGCAGTGCCGAGATGCCACCAAATTCTCACGCGTATTGGTCTTGGCGTCTCATCGACGGGCGAAAATGCTGGTACGAAGGAAAACGCATGGTTTCGAAATCATTGTTGGAGTGGCCTGCGCCGGCTTCAAAGCAACCGGATTCCGATACAGAACTTGTCAGCATGCACACAGGCAAACCTGGCAATCCGTTAGATTCACAGGCGTGGGCACCGACTGACGCGGATACTTTCGACGCGCGGTGGCGCGCCAGAGTGGAGCAGCATTAGGCGTTTGGTCATCCCGACCTGCGATTTTGTCGATTCCCCAATCCATTGTCTGGAAAACCGGCTGCATCGGTACTCCCAAAACGGGAAAAAGCCGCTCGAAGGCGGCTGGTGGGCTGTTCGCTATGGGGGCGCTGCGATCAAGAGACAAATAAGTTGATCGCAGTCAGCCCCTAACTTTTGCTTCTTCCTTCTCGTCTGCAAACGCTCCCTTGAAGGGCGCGCGATCTCCGCGTCTCCGTCAGCTCGATCGCCTGGATTGGCGGCCTAGACTAGCGAGTGGGATCGATATGCTGCTGGAAGGAGCCGTCTGCCTTCGGGTTGACAGCGCTGTAAATCGACGCAAACCTTCTTCGTGGACATCGAACTGAAATTTGAAGCGGATATCCACGCGAGCACCAATCGGGTTTTCTCGCTCCTCGCTGACCTGCGCGATTATGATCGCTGGCTTCCGAAATCCTCCGCGTTCCACGGTACGGTTGCGATCTCGGAAGGGCCGATGGCCGTCGGCACGACATATGTAGAGCCCGGGCCTTTCGGCACGAGGCATGGCACGGTCGCTATCATGGATCGCTCGACACGGCTGGCGTTCGAGCAGCCGATGACGTTGAGACCCCGTGCGCTGGGAGTGATCGGCATAAAACTCCTCCACACGCTGACACCTGATGGTTCTTCTGTTCACCTTGTGCGAGAGCTCACGCTCTCACCTCAGGGACCGATAAAGTTGGCCATGCCATTCGTCGAGAGGATGTTTCGGGTCGAGAACGAGAGAATGATGCAGACGCTTAAAACTTACGCCGAAGCGAACCCGGCCTGAGGTCTCGCGCGGACATTGACCCACCTGAAACGCCCGGTCGACCGCACCTTGTCCTGGATCACGCTGCCTCAACACGTCCCGCATGGTATTTCGTCCCTGAACCTTTCGAGCCCGTTTTGAGACCCAAAATGAGATCGGTCTCAACGCGCACCCTGTCCCGCATCCTGTGGCTCCCTCGCCACGCTGGCCCGAAAAGAACAAAACATGCCCAAAGAGCAGCCGAATTGCCCTGATATGCCCTCTTTTTAGACAGAACAATGATCGCTGATAACCGGCCAGCATGATAGATTAGTTTGATATTTTACTGTGATATTAGTGTGAGCAACACATGAAGCGCCGAGCATATTTGCGGGCGATTGTTCAAATTACGTTATTCGCTGCTCTGGCGCCTCCCGCGCTGGCGGCGCCAGAACAAATTGGCCTCGCGGTCGTCGTTCGGAACGACGTTTCACAGGTTGAGCCAACAATTTCCAAGATCATCTCCGGAGACGACATTGTCCGGGACGAACTCGTCCGTACCAATACGGATAGTAGTGCAAAATTCGTGCTGCGTGACAGCACCAACTTGCTGTTGGGTCCGAACTCCACGTTGAAGCTCGATCGAGCCGTTTTTGCCGGCGAAAAAGGCGTTGGTGATGTCGCCGTAAAGCTCACGCTCGGGTCATTCCGATTCATCACAGGCAATTTGGCCAAAGAGTCTTACGCAATCAACACGCCGCTGGCGACGCTCGGCGTGCGAGGAACGACACTCGACTTCCTGGTCCAACGATTGAAAAACACCGTGGTCCTCAAGG
Source organism: Bradyrhizobium canariense (assembly GCF_900105125.1). Classification (NCBI taxonomy): domain Bacteria; kingdom Pseudomonadati; phylum Pseudomonadota; class Alphaproteobacteria; order Hyphomicrobiales; family Nitrobacteraceae; genus Bradyrhizobium; species Bradyrhizobium canariense. Next base: position 1,521,862 of record NZ_LT629750.1, read on the forward strand.
AAGGCCAGGCCCATGTTTGCGCAGGCGGCAATTGTATCGAATTAACGAAGGTCGGCGAGGCGGCCGTCATAACTTCGAGCGGCGGACGAATTGAGATCGTGCTGCAATCGTCATCGTCCTGGTCATTCGATGCGTCTTGCGGTGGCATGTGCAGCCAAACCACTTTTGCGCAGGCTGAAGACTCCCTGACGACGGGCAGTATCGGCGGAGCGGGTAGCGGTGGCGGCAGCGGTGGTCCTACCGGCGTTCAACCTGCAACCGGCGGTGCAAACACCGGCGGCGGTGGCTTTCCAAGTGGTCCGAATTCTACCCCCAACGGCGGCCAAAATTTACTCATCGGTGGCGGGATTGGCAGCGCCAGCTTTTCGTCGGTCAGTCCGCACTGAGGGTGGCCTCAGCATCCCCTGCAGATCGATTTGATCATCTTCGCCACCCGCTGATCTTCCTGGTCGACCGCAGGGTTCCCGGTGCCTAGCGGCGGCCCTTTTTCCTTTCCGGCGCCAACGCCACCGGATGACGAAAGAGCCGTGCCGGCAGAATTGGTGCCGGGTGCGTTCGGACTGGTGCCGAAGGCGCCTCCGGGCGTGGAGGAATGATGCGATCCCATGCCACCGCCGCGACTAAACGCGGCGGTTGAAAAACCCACGCAAAGCGCAACGCAAAGGATGGATAATCTTTTCATGGCCGTATCCCGGAATGCACAGAGCAAAGGGGCGTTGTTCGCCTGAGGTTCCGAACGTATCAGCTTTTGATCGTTATCCGAAGTAACGGCTTCGCGCGATCGGGATCAGGTCGTGTATCTCGCGGCTCGACGGGCCATCACCAGTTACGCGTTTTCACTGCCGGGCAAAATGACGATCCCGGCGATCGACCCCTCACTTTCGTGCAGGGCCCACATGGGTATGCGCATGCACACTCCGGTTCGCTTCGTCACACGTCTGTGAAAATGGGAGCTTTCTTCAAACTTGCAAAAGCGCTCGGCCCGCGATCAGCGCCGGCCCCAGAGGACGGCCGCCCAGAGACGCTCGTGGAGATAGTACCAGGCGATCTTGGTGATGATCTCCAGGCCGGCGATCGATCCCGCAATCTGAACCTTGCCTGTCATGAACCAGCTGATCGCGAACGTATCCAGTGTCCCCAAGGTCCGCCAACTGACGGCCTTCAGGACCGATCTCGTATGTGTTTCTACTCCGCGGAATAAAGCCACCCGATTCGTCTCCCTGGCCCAGTCGATGGCAAACCTAACACGCCGTCGCCCTGCGCGCGGCGCGCTCCGTCATGCGCACAATGTAAAAATTGCACGCTCGACAATGGACATGGCACGCGATTGCGTGCATTTTGCTGAAGGAAATCAGACAAACTCTTTGATCAGGTTGAATAATAACGATGCGTCCTGCAGCAGACGCTGTGTTGTGGCGCGGCCGTTGCAAACAAGGATTACAATGAGGGCCTTTTTCATATTCATGGCGCTTTGCGTGCTGTGCGAAACCGCAACCGCTCAAACGCCGGAATGCAAATCGATACCGAATCCTGCCGCCAGACTGGCATGCTACGATAGAACTGCTCCGGCTGTTGCGACATCGGCGGCTTCGCAGCCGGTCATGCGCGCTTCTCCGGCTGCGAAAGTCGACGGTACAGGATACGTGGACTCGATCAGCCGGGAAGACGCGATCATGAACGAGCGGATAAGAGGCATCTGTCGCGGCTGCTGAGCCTGTGGGGCTCGCGAACACGGGAACATTTGCACTGATAGCCAAGTTTCGAACAGTAGCTAACCCGGAAAAATGGTCCATTTGCCTTCCTGATGAACCTCCTAGCGTCCCTCCCCACCGTTATTGGAACTGCGGCTATCGCGCCTGCGCTGCTGATCTTGTGGCTTGTCATCGCCGCAAACGAGCGGTCGGGTCCCGCGCCCAAAATCTGGACCGCGTTCCTGCTCGGGGCCGCCAGCATTTCCCTGCTGGGAATTGCGCGCGCGCCGTTCCTGCGGATCCTCGCGGCGCCCGAGAATCCCTGGCTTGCACAGGTATTGCATTCGATATTCGGCGTTGCCCTGCCGGAGGAGACCGTCAAAATCCTGGTTATCGTCGCGGTCTCGGCATGGCGGCGGCCGCTCGCGGACCCGATGGATACCGTGGTCTATGGTGCGGCGGCCGGTCTCGGCTTTGCCGCTTACGAAAACCTCGCTTATCTCGTGCAGCATGCCGACATGTGGCGTGCGCTGGCGGCGTTGCGCAGCGTCCTGACCGTGCCGTTCCACGGCGCGCTTGGCATCATCGCCGGCGCTTATCTCGCGATCGCGCGCTCCGGCACCGCACTTGGCGCGCACCGGCACAACCGCGACTGGGCACGCATCTCGAGCCGGCTCCTGGTTCTGTTCGCGCCGGTTGGACTGCACGCGGCCTTCGATTTTCCGCTGCTGACGCTGCAGCAAAACCCGGACATCGGTTCAACCACCCGGCTCATTCTGGGCTCGGCGAGCGTGCTGATCGGCTTCAGTTCGATCGCATTTGCGGTACGGCTGGTGCGGCGCGTCGGCCGCCATCACGCCCCTCGCACCGAAACCGCGCGCGAACGGTTGGCCCAATTGCGGCGAATGTGGGCGTTACTGGTGGTGGGCAGCGGCGCGGGATTTGTCGGACTCGCCTTTGTGCTGACGTCGATCCACCACTGGTTTGTCAATCCCGAACGCAACGTATCGCTCGTCATCCCCATCGGTTTGGTATCGATCACGATCGGCATCGCGCTACTGGTGGTGACCATGGCGATCTATATTCTCGGCCGCAACCGGATCCGCGGGACATCGCAGGGCTTTTCATCGGCGTCCGGTCAGGGATAGACTTGCGAGCCATTTGATCAGGATCAAGACTCGAGACCTAGCTTTGGGCTTGGCTCGCCTTTCGCTCTAACAGCGCCGCACACAAATCCGACCCGCGGCACTGACGCACTATCATTCCAGATCGTTTTGCAGTGCCGGCATCGGGAGATTCCAATGACCCTTCCCCAAGACATCACCAATATGCAATCCAAAGTGAGCGCCGCGGTCCGCGAACACTGGCAGGCTTTCCTGTTTGAAGGCATCCTGCTCGTGGTGCTGGGGCTCGCCGCGATGATCGTGCCGCCGCTTGCGAGTCTCGCCGTCACCATTTTTCTCGGCTGGATGTTCCTGATCAGCGGCATCGCGGGGCTCGCGCTGACGTTCTGGGCGCGGCAAATGCCGGGCTTCTGGTGGTCGCTGATTTCGGCGGTGCTGGCCATTGGCGCCGGCATCATCCTACTGGCGCGGCCGGTCCAGGGCACGCTGACGCTGACCATCGTGGTCGGCGCCTATTTCCTCGCCGAAGGCGTCGCCACCATCATGTACGCTCTGGAGCATCGCCGCGAGTTGTCGGAGCGATGGTCGTGGCTGCTGGTAGCCGGCCTGATGGATATTCTGATTGCCGCCATCATCATCGCGGGGTTGCCGGGATCGGCGCTCTGGGCCGTCGGCCTCCTGGTCGGCATCAATCTGTTGTTCGGCGGCGCGACATTGATTGGAATGGCGCTCGCAGCACGTAAAAGTTGATCGACAACGCGTTGATTGACGGCGCGCCGATTAGCAGCCGCGGCAGATGCTCTTGATCTTGCGGTCGAGGGCGGCGTCCTCTTTGTTGACCGGATTGTTCGGGTCGCTCAGGTTTTTCTCTGAAGGCACCTGATCGGCGCGTGGCTGGCGGTGGCCGATCGGAGCCTCACGCGTCGTTCCGGATAAATTTGGAGAGGAGGTCGAAGATCCCGGGCTTCCAGTCTGGGCCATCGCCACAGACCCCAGGGTCAGGAACACCATTGTTGTGATCAGCCTTCGCATTTGAATCCTCCACCGCAGAGAAACGCACTTGATCTTGGCGGCTCAGGTTCTGACTTCTTCCGTCCGTCAGTCACGACTTCAGGGGATAGATGTGAACATCGCCGCAGTAATCAACGACACGATAGCGTGATTCCGGAACCGGTTCACCTTTTCTTGGAAAAGAATCCGGCCCTGAGAGAACCTCTATCGGCGACAGGTAATTCGGGCCGACCGGCGCTTTGCCGTGGCCACCGGGAATGTCGAGCACGTAATCCGGCTGACACAATCCGGATACCCGCCCCCGCAGCGCACGCATCAGCTCCTGACCGTGTGCCAGCGTCGTGCGCAGATGCGCCGTGCCCGGAGCGAGATCACCGTGGTGCAGGTAATAGGGTTTGATCCGGCATTCGACGAAGGCACGCATCAGCGCTTCGAGCGTTGCGGCATCGTCATTGACACCGCGGAGCAGCACCGACTGGCTCACCATGGGAATGCCGGCATCGATCATGCGGGCACACGCGGCACGTGCATTGCTGGTCAACTCCTTCTCATGATTGGCGTGCAGCGCAACCCAAGTCGTTGCGCCCTCCACCTTTAATGCTGCGACCATCTCATCGTTGACGCGCGCGGGGTCGGCGACCGGCACGCGGGTATGAAGCCGGACGATCTTGACGTGATCGATCGCGGCCAGGTCCGCCATGATTTCGGCGAGCCGCCGCGGTGACAGCATCAGCGGATCGCCGCCGGTCAGGATGACTTCCCAGACTTCAGGGCGCGCGCGGATATAGTCGAGCCCGGCGCGATAGGCGGTGTTTGAGAGCGCAGTCGCCTTGCCGGGGCCGACCATTTCGCGGCGAAAACAGAAACGGCAATACACCGCGCAAACATGAACCAGCTTGAACAGCACCCGATCGGGGTAGCGATGCACGATGCCGGCGACCGGCGAATGCGTGTGATCACCGATCGGATCGGCATCCTCGCCGGGCGCCGTCACCAACTCCGCAGCGTTCGGAATGAATTGACGCGCGATCGGATCGTCGGGATCGCCGGGGTCGATCAAGGCAGCAATGTCCGCCGTCACCGCGACCGCATAGCGCGCGGCGACCTTCTCCAGATCGGCGAGCTGTGCCGCCGGCGCAAGGCCGCGATCGACGAGCTCGGCGGGCGCGCGCAACGTTGCAGCCGGTTTAAAACCCATCTTGCTCATGACTCACCTGCCGGCGGCGTCCACACGACCTGATCGATCCTGGTGGCGCCGCTTGCCAGCATCACCAGCCGGTCGAAGCCGAGCGCGACGCCGCTGGCTTCCGGCATCGCAGCCACCGCGTCGAGAAACTCTTCATCGAGCGGATAACGCTCGCCATAGCGCCGCTGCTTTTCCTCCATGGCCGACGCAAAGCGGCGGCGCTGCTCCACCGCGTCGGTCAATTCGCCGAAGCCGTTCGCCAGTTCAACGCCGCAGGCATAGACTTCGAAGCGTTCGGCGACGCGCGGATCGGCTTTCTTTGCGCGCGCCAGCGCCGCTTCCGGCACCGGGTATTCAAACAACACCGTCAGACGCCCCTCGCCCAGCCTCGGCTCGACGTGCTCAACCAGCACCTTGCTGAAGATGTCCGACCAAGTGTCGTCCTCAGTGATCCGCACCCGCCCCTTGGCCGCCACCGCCAGCGCCGCGCCATCGCCCTCGCCGTCGGTGATGGTTGCCAGCAGATCGATACCCGCGAACCGCTCGAATGCCGCCGCCACCGTCAGCAGTTCCGGTTCGGCAAAGGGATCGGCGGTCTTGCCGCGGAATGAAAAGCGCCCGATGCCGGTTGCCTGCGCGGCATGGGCGATCACCGCCACGCTGTCGGCCATGATGGCGTCGTAGGCTGCCTCCGCCCGATACCACTCCAGCATGGTGAATTCGGGCAGGTGCAGATCGCCGCGTTCGCGGTCGCGAAACACGCGCGCGAACTCGAAAATCTTCGGCTCGCCTGCCGCCAGTAACTTCTTGCAGGCGAACTCCGGCGAGGTTCGCAAGTAGCGCACCGCCCGTCCGCCATCGGCGCCCGCAAGCTCGGTACGGGGCGCATGCAGGTGAGTTTCATTGCCAGGGGAAACCTGCAAAATGCCGGTTTCGACCTCCGTAAAACCCTGCTCCTCGAACCATGCCCGGACAGCCCTGGTGACCGCGCCGCGCGCGGTCAGGAACGGCCGGATATCGGCGTGCCGCGTGGCCGACCACCATGGCGAAAGCTGATGGTTTTCAGCCATCAGTGAGCCTGTAAACCGCTGGCATTGAGTGACAAAATCAGTATGTTGCAGCCCGAAACCGCTTCGCTGGCCTCGGGACGCCCATGTTCCGGTCGGTCCCGGGCCAGAATATCAGGAAAAACAGCTTTGAGAGTCATCGCCAGTTCTATTCGCAAGGGCAACGTCATCGAGCAAGACGGCAAGCTTTATGTGGTTTTGACCGCCGAGAACATCCACCCCGGCAAGGGAACACCGGTCAGCCAGATTGAAATGCGCCGAATCAGCGACGGGGTCAAAATCTCCGAGCGCTACAAGACCACCGACCAGGTGGAGAAGGCGACCATCGAGGACCAGAACTTCAACTACCTCTACAAGGATGCCGACGGCTTCCACTTCATGAACAACGATAATTACGATCAGGTTCAGGTGCCCGAGGACATCATCGGCAGCGCCGCACCGTATTTGCAGGAGAACATGACCGTGAAGCTTTCACTTCACGGGCTCGTTCCGGTGGCGATCCAGATGCCGCAGCGCGCGACGCTGGAAGTTGTGGAAACCGAGCCGGTCACCAAGGGCCAGACCGCATCGTCATCCTATAAGCCTGCTATTCTTTCCAATGGTGTTCGCACCGCCGTGCCTCCGCACATCGGTGCGGGAACGCGGATCGTGGTGATGACCGAAGACGGCTCTTACGTCGAGCGCGCAAAGGACTAGGCATCGTCGGACATGCTTCGGGGGCGGTTCAGAACCAAAACTGTCTGCCGCCCTTTTATCCGGCTCGTTGCGCCAGCGCTGGCATCGTTCCTGCTGCTGATGGCCGGCAAGTCCAACCTGTTCGCCGACGAATTCAGGACGCCGTCGATCTCTGCCGTACATGTCGAATGGCGTGCGGTCCTTGATCAGCTCCGATCCGAGATCGGCACCCGGCCTGCTGTCGCGCCAAGCTTTACGTTTGCAGCTCGACGCCGGATTGCTGCGTCCGATCCGCGTTCGACGCCGGCGCTGGTGCAATTAAACGCCGTAACTGCGCCGATTTTCCCAGGAATCGGGCGGAGCCCGGTTCCGGTGCTGCTGCCCTTCGATACCGCGGCCTTTCTCGACGCGCGGTCGCGCGGCGTGCCGGACAGCCTTTCGCTGGCGCACTATCAGGCCGATTTCCGTCCCGTCGATTTCTTCGACGCCGGCCAGGCCGGCTACGATGCGACGTTTTCGCTCGAGCCGGGTGCGGGCGACGGCATGCCGCAACGAACCTTCGCCAAACCTGTGGAAGTGCAGATCACCGGCTCGATCCTGATTTACGACATCAGCGATCCCCTGGGCGGCAAGGGCGAACCGGTCAAGCCATTGGCGGCGCAGTTCCCCGATCTGCGCCGTTTTATCCGGGAGGGTTATGTCCGATACGCCTTCACGCGCTTCGGCGTCCCCTATGTGGTGTCGATCCAATGTCTGGACAGCGCGCCGCGCGAACGGCGGCTGGCCTGCCGCGAGGCCTATCCGGTCGCCGAGCGTTTCCTGAAAGCCCTCCGCATCGCCGGCGGCCAACCCTCACGCGCGCGAGCGGATATTCAGCCGGATATCGCCGAGCGCCCCACGGAGATGTCCCCCGACTTCACCTATCGCTCGGTAGGCGACATCATCGTCAACAGCGGCTTTCGCAAGCAGGGCGGACGCCCCGACTTCACCGCGTATTCGCAAATTCGATTTCCGCTGGATCGAATTCCGGCTTTCGTACGTTCGCAATCGTTTGGCAGGCGCGGCAAATCCGATCTGCCGTCCGGCGGCTATCCCTGGCGCGATAATTTTTGCGAATCCCGCAGCTTCGCCGTCGGGCAATGCCCCAGCGGTTTCGGTCATCAGGGCGAAGACATCCGTCCGGCGCCGTGTCCGGTCACCAACGAAGGCGACACGCATTGCGATCCCCGGCAGCAGCCGGTCCGCGCCGTGCGCGACGGCGTCGTGATCCGCTCGCCGAAGCAGCAGGCGGCGACGTTGCAGATCAACACCGCCAACGAGCACATCCGCTTTCGCTATATGCACATGAATCCGTCGCACATGGACGCCGACGGCGTCCTCAATGGCCGTCGGGTCGAGGAAGGCGAGAAGCTCGGCGTCGTCTCCAACTATCTCGACCATCCCAACGGCACCACGCGCCATCTGCATTTCGACGTGCAAGTGTTCACGCGCGACGGCTGGATCTGGGTCAATCCCTACGTCACCCTGATCTCGGCCTATGAACGCCTGATCCGCGGCCATGGCCACGAGATCGGACCCGAAATCGCGGCATCGCCCGCGGTGGCGCATGCATTGCCCGAGGATGTCGTCCATCCCGACCCGCAGGAAGGCAGCGAGAACGAGTAACAACGTTCGCGAGCGCAAGCCTGCCCTCGACGAGATCTGGGATCGCAGCGGTTCGCGTCAGGAAAACGCGTAACCAAAAAGAGACCACGACGCTGCTGCGCGATCCACCTTTTGCCGCGCCGGAGGGGTCCAGCGATAGGCGACACCAAACCTGTTCCAGACATTGATCGAAGCGATCGCTGAGCTCAGATACGTCAATTCCTTCTCGGAAAATTCCGCACGCGCTTCCGCATAAACCGCATCGTCGACGCCTCCGGTCAGCAGCGTCAGCGCCTCGGTCCATGCCAGGGCCGCGCGCTCCCGCGCGGAAAATTGCGGCGCCTCGCGCCACACCACCACAAGATTGAGTTTGTCGGCCGATACGCCGAGGCTTTCGGCCTGCAGGATATGATACTGCACGCAGAATGCGCAGCCGTTGATCTGCGAAGCGCGCAGCTTGATCAGTTCAAGCAGTTGCTTGTCGATGCCGGCCTTCGCAGCAGCCCGGCCCAGCCCCGTGACGAGTTCGTAGACGTCAGGCGCCATGGCTTCGAGATTTTTGTATTCGCTACGTGGATGTGACATTTCGACATTCCTTGTGATATCAGTACCCTGATTTATTATAAGAGCACTGATATCTTGCGCAAGATTACAGCTTCGGCGAAATCGCATCCGGCGCGAAAAACGCCAAAATCGAAAAAATCGGCGGCGCAACGATCAGCCCGAGGCCGGGAAAAATCCGTGCAGTCCCCTGATATCGCCCGTGTCCGCCCGCCTCCCCCGGGTTTCGGAAAACGCGGCGAAAAAGGCCACCTCGCCTATCTGCTGCGGCAGGCCCAGGCCGCGACGCGGCTGACGCTGGAGCGGGCACTCGCCGATTTCGGCATTACGCCGCCGCAGTTTGCCGTCTTGACCATGCTGAACGCCTATCCCGGACTCTCCGGCGCCGACGTCGCGCGCGTGGCGCTGCTGACGCCGCAGACCGTTGGCGTCATCATCCGCAATCTGGAGCGCGACGGCGCCATCCGGAAGACACCGCATCCGGTCCACGGTCGGGTGCTGCAGTGGACGCTGACCCCTCGCGGAGCGGCCTTGCTCGGCAAATGCCGGCATCACGTCAATGCGGTGGAACGGCGGCTGACGGCCGGCCTCGGCGCCAAGGCCCAACTCACGATCCGGCGCTGGCTGTCCAAAATTGCCGCGGATTTGCAGCAGGATGGCTAGTTCCCGCGGGTGCCGCTCTGCCGTTCCCCGCCCGGTCCGGCTAAACTGACCGGATGAAACAGCCTGATTCTCCGAACGCGCCGACGCGACGTGCGCTGCTGCGGTCCGGCCTTGGCGCCGGCATCTTGCTCGCGCATCCGGTTGCCGCATTCGCGACAGCGCCACCCGGCTTCGATCGGTGGCGTGAAGGTTTTCGTGCACGCGCCCACGCCAAGGGCATTTCGGAGGCGACCTGGAACCGCGTCATGGGCCACATCGAGCCTGACATGACCGTGTTCAAAGAGATGCAGCAGCAGCCCGAGTTCAACGAGGAGATCTGGCAGTACATCAATCGCCGCGTCTCGGACTGGCGCATCATTCACGGTAAGGAAGCACTGCGGAAGAACGAGGCGTTGTTCGCACGGATCGAACATGATTTCGGTGTCGAGCGCGGCACCCTGCTGGCGTTGTGGGGCGTCGAATCCGCCTATGGCGATCCGCTGGTGCAGCAGAACCATATGCGGCCGGTGTTTCCGTCGCTGGCCGCGCTCGCCTGGAACGCGCCGCGCCGCCGCGCCTATTGGGATGCCGAGCTGATCAATGCGCTGAAGATCGTCGATCGCGGCTGGAGTACCCCACAGGAGATGCGGGGGTCGTGGGCCGGCGCGATGGGGCATACCCAATGGATGCCGGAAGTCTGGCTCAATGTCGGCATGGACTATGACGGCGATGGAAGAGTGTCGCCATTCGGCAAGCCCGACGATGCGCTGGGCTCGACCGCGCGCTTTCTGGTCAATCGCGGCAGATATCACCGCGGCGAGCATTGGGGCTATGAGGTGCGCGCGCCGGACGGCACGTCAGGCCGCAGCCGCACCTACGCGGCGTGGTCGAGCGCCGGCGTCACCCGCGCTGATGGTCAGCCGTTCGTGCAGCCGGGCGCCAGCGCGCAATTGTGGGTGCCGGTGCCAGGCGGACCGGCGTTCCTGCTGGGACCTAATTTCTACGCCGTGCGCAGCTACAATCCCTCGATGAATTACGCGCTGGCGATCTGCCATCTCGGCGACCGTGTCCTCGGCGGCCGGCCCTTCATCCAGCCGTTCCCTGGCTCGGAGCGCGCGCTGACCTTGGCCGAGGTTCAGGAAATGCAAACGCGCCTGACCAAGGCCGGTTTCGATACCGGCGGCACCGACGGCCGCGTCGGCAACGACACCATGGCCGCGATCAGGGATTATCAGACCAAGATGGGACTGGTACCCGCCGACGGTTATGGCGGGCTGAACGTGCTGGCGCGGCTAAGACAGGGATCGTGATCGCTAACTTTTAGGTTCGTCATTCCGGGACCCGTTAGCGCGAGCCCGGAAGCTCGCGCCACTACCTCGGGATTCCGGGTTCGCGGCTTCGCTTCGCCCCGGAATGACGCGGAAAATGACCCGATCACGACCGGCCTCTGATCTGGCACTGCGACGTCCCGCACCCACAACTACACGCGCTCCAGCTACACTTACCCCGTCCGGCGAACAGCGCTTCCCGCGTTCATGCCGCCATCGATCACCAGCTCGGTTCCGGTCACATAGCGGGATGCATCGGACGCCAGATACAAGACGCCGCTGGCAATTTCGGTAGCGTAGCCCACGCGACCGAGCGGCGTGGCCAATTTCGCGCGTTCCTCGGGATCGATCGGCGCGTTCTGTCCGCGGCCCGCCGCCTCCGTCGGAATTTTTCCCCAGATCGGCGTGTCGATGATGCCGGGATGCACCGAGTTGACCCGGATGCCGTCACCGGCCGACGCGCACTCCATTGCGACCGCCTTGGCGAACAACCGCACGCCGCCTTTGGTCGCGCAATAGCCGGCGAGACCCGCCGCTCCGCGCAAGCCGGCAAGCGACGACATCATGATAACGGAGCCGCCTCCAGTCTTGCGCATCAGTGGCAGGCAATACTTCACCGACAGGAACACACCGTCCAGATTGATCGCCGTCTGCCGCCGCCAGTCGTGCAGCGACATATCGGTTATCGAGGGCACCGAGATTCCGATGCCTGCATTCGAAACCAGAATGTCCAGCCGGCCGAACCGCTTTTCGATGTCGGACGTCACCTCCGCCCAGCGCTCTTCACTGGTCACATCCTGATGAAGGAATATGGCCTGGTGACCGGACTTGTTGAGGCCGGCAACGAGTTCCGGCCCCCTGAGCTCGTCGATATCGGTTGCCACAACCTTCGCGCCCTCTTGCGCCAGCAACTCGGCGACGGCGGCACCGATACCCGATGCCCCGCCGGTGACCAGCGCGACCTTGCCTTCAACCTGCCCTGTCATTTCCGCTCCCAACCGATTATTGAAGTTTGTTATCTGATTATCGCCGGTCCGTGATCCGGCACGGCGACGTCCGTCACCCGCAACTGCACACGTTCGTTCCCCTGCCAGCGATCGACCGCGAGCGATCCTGCCACATGCAAGGGTTGCCCGCGATGCTCGGTCAGCGCGTTGCCGAGCTTTTGGCCAACCGAACGGAACGCGATGCCGTTGACGATTGCGCCGTCGCCGGATTTGAACCGCACCCGCAGATGCGCCTGCCCGACTTCGTCGGCATAAACAAGTTGATGCGAGGGCAGCGCGATAACCGGTTCGGGATTGGCGCTTCCGAACGGGCCCGCGCGATTGAGCGTTGCGACAAATTCCGGCGTCACGGCGCGCGCGCTGACCGCGCCGTCGATGAACAGCTCGTTCTCATGCCGCGAGTTGGCGACATCCCGCGCCAGCGCGCTTTCCATGAAGGCGCGGAACTCCGCCAGCCTTTCCCTGCGCAGCGTCACGCCCGCGGCCATCGCGTGGCCGCCGCCTTTCATCAGCAATCCCTCTTTCACTGCACTGCGCACCGACTTGCCGAGATCGACGCCGGAGATCGAGCGGCCGGAGCCGGTGCCGATGCCGCCGGGCTCCAGCGCGATCGCGAACGCAGGGCGCGCGAATTTCTCTTTCAGCCGCGATGCGACAAGGCCGACCACGCCGGGGTGCCAGCCTTCCGATGCCGTGACGATCACGGCACCCTTATCTTCCAGGCCGAGCGAGGCCAGCGCCTCGGCTTCCGCCTGGGCCTCCGCCATCTGCTCGATGACCCGGCGCTCGGTATTCAAGCGGTCGAGTTCGGCTGCGATTCTTGCGGCCTCGGAGATGTCGCCTTCCAGCAGCAGCCGGACGCCGAGATCGGCGCGCCCGATCCGGCCGCCGGCATTGATCCGCGGCCCCAGCATGAAGCCGAGATGCCAGGCCTCGGGCGGCCCGTTCAGCCGCGCCACATCCATCAGCGCGGTGTGGCCGACATGGTCGCGGCGCCGCATCGCGATCAGGCCCTTCGCGACAAAGGCCCTATTGAGTCCGATCAGCGGCGCGACATCGGCAACGGTACCGAGCGCCACATGATGGAGCATGCCGAGCAGATCCGGTTCCGGCATTTCGCCGGTCCAGAAGCCGCGGCTTCGCAGTTCCCTGTTCACCGCGACCAGCGTGATCAGCACCAGGCCCACGGCCGCGAGATGGCCGAGGCCCGAGAGATCGTCGGGCCGGTTTGGATTCACCAAAGCATCGACCTCGGGCAGTTCTTCGCCGGATTGGTGATGATCGATCACGACGACCGACATGCCAAGGCGCCGCGCCTCGGCCAGCGGCTCGAAGCTCGTGGTCCCGCAATCCACCGTGATCAGCAGCGTTGCACCCTTGGCCGCGAGCGCCCGCACCGCCTCGACGTTGGGGCCGTAGCCTTCAAAGATCCGGTCGGGAATATGAATCAGCGGATCGAGCCCGCAATGGCGCAGGTGCCACGCCAGCAGCGCCGCCGAGGTTGCGCCATCGACATCGTAATCGCCGAAGATCGCCACCTTTTCGCGTCGCGAGGCCGCATCCGCGATGCGCTTGGCCGCGGTTTCCATCTGCGTCACGGTGTAGGGATCGGGCATCAATTTGCGGATGGTCGGATCGAGGAAATCCTCGACCGCGTCGATCTCGACATCACGGCCCGCCAGCACCCGCGCCAGCATTTCCGGCAGTTGATAGCGCTGCGTGATGGCGAGCGCCCGCACCGCGCCGCGCGCGTCGAGCCGATCGCGCCACAATTTGCCGGTCGCGGAGCGCGACACGCCCAAGAAGGCGGACGGCGCTTCAACAGGCAGTGCGGATGCGGAAAGCGTCATGATGCCTGCAGCAGATAGGCAAATCAGCCCGCAGTTCAATGATTCGCGTCCGATCCGACCGACTTATACCCGCCATCCCCGAATCGATATCGTCGATCGGGACCTGGCGCAAAATACCCTGAAAACGATCCGCCCATCTTGACTGCGGAAGGCATCACGGAAGAACCCGCTGAAAAAAGCGGCTAACTGCAAAAACAAGATGCAACTTCAGCGGGTTTGAATGCGCCTCGCATTCCAGAAATTAAATCCACATTAGAATAAATCGGAGACAAGGAGAAAGGTATCCGGTTGCGCGCTCTTGGCGTCTCTCGCGAGAGGCACGTCGGAAGACGCAACGCAGAGGAAGTCAATCAATGTCTACCGCGCTTGATCGCAATTCCAATCGAACGAGATCGTTCGCGAACGAATCGGCCAATCCGGCCAACACCGAAGACGCGTCCGATGTCTCAGCACTGATCGCCCGGTTGACCGCCGAGGTCAACCAGGTCGCCTGCGAGAAGACCAAATCAATCCAGAAAATCACCAATCAGATGAAGATGCTGGCGCTGAACGCGCTGATCGAAAGTTCGCGCGCCGGCGCGCAAGGCGCCGGCTTTGCCGTGGTTGCGCAGGAGGTCCGCAATGTCGGTCAACAAGTCGAGGCGATTGCGCGCGAACTCGAGACCCAGTTGATGAAGAGGACCGGCACCCTGATGAGCTCGATCGAGCGGATGACCGAGAGATCTCGCGGCGAGCGCATGGTCGACCTGTCGCTGAATGCCATCGAGCTGATCGATCGCAACCTCTATGAGCGAACCTGCGACGTGCGCTGGTGGGCGACCGACTCCGCCGTCGTCAACTGCGCCGCAGCGCCGGGCGCAGCAACCGTCTCGCATGTGTCGGAGCGGCTGGCGGTGATCCTCGGCGCTTACACGGTGTATCTCGATCTTTGGCTCTGCGATCTCGACGGCAATGTCCTGGCCGGTGGTCGGCCGGACCGCTTCAATGTGGTCGGCCAAAACGTCGCCGCGACGAAGTGGTTTCGCGAGGCGCACAATCTGCGCTCAGGAGACGAGTATGTCGCTGGCGACGCCGAGTGCCAGCCCCTGCTCGGCAATGCTCAGGTCGCAACCTATTGCGCGAGCGTCCGCGCCGATGGCAAAGCCAATGGCAAGCCGATCGGAGTGCTGGCGATCCACTTCGACTGGGAAGCCCAGGCCCGCGCCATCGTTCAGGGGGTGCGGGTCGACGCCGCCGACAGGGCACGCGTGCTGCTGATCGACTCGAATTTTCGGGTGATCGCAGCATCCGACGGCCAAGGCCTGCTCGCCGAGCGCATGCCGCTTGCGCTGGAGGGACGGCGCAGCGGCTTCTATCACGACCGATCCGGCGCGCTGATCGCGTTCCATGCCACGCCCGGCTACGAGACCTACAAGGGTCTTGGCTGGTTCGGAGCGATCGTCTGCGCGCCTGATAGTTCGGCGCCGGCAGCAGTCTAGCAGCCCAGCCGGTCCGCGACCCCGCCAAAGTCCTTGGCGACGATGTCCCAATCGCCCTTCGCCTCGAAATCATATTTCTGCAGCGGACCGTATTCGGTTGGGCGCGCGACGAACGCCGTCTTCAACCCCAGCTTCTGTGCCGCTTTCAGGTCATGATTATGCGCGGCGACCATCATCACCTGCTCGGGCGGCAGGCACAGCAGCCTGGCGGCGCCCAGATAGGTTTCGGGATCGGGCTTGTAGTGCTCGAACAGCTCGGCCGACATCACGAGATCCCATGGCAGGCCGGCGAATTTCGCCATGTTGGTCAACAGCGCCACATTGCCGTTCGAGAGCGGGCTAATGATGAACTTCTTCTTCAGCCGCGTCAGGCCGGCGACGCTGTCCGGCCACGCGTGCAGCCGATGCCAGCCCATGGTGAGATGACGCAGATCGGCATCGGTCAGTCCGGTGATCGAAAGCTGCGCAACCAGTTTTTCAAGCGACTGGCGGTGAAGCTTGTCGAGAATCATGTAGCCGCGCTCCGGATGCTTTCTCACCTCATCCATCGAAGCGGCATAAACCGCGCGCCAGCCGTCGACCAGCGCGGTCCAGTCGGCCTTGATGCCGCGTTGATCGCCCCACTTTGTGAAATCCGCGATCAGGCTGGAACGCCAGTCGACGACGGTGCCGAACACGTCGAACACCAGGGCCTTCACCGCCGAAATATCAGACATGTCCACTCCCGTTTTTATTGTTGTCATTCCGGGGCGATGCAACGCATCGAACCCGGAATCTCGAGATTCCGGGTTCGCTCGCTTCGCTCACGCCCCGGAATGACGACCTACCATCGTCACGCCTCAGTCGAGGTGGAATTTCTCGAGCTGCCGATGCTCGGCCTTGATGTAGCGCACGGTGCCGGTGACCGAGCGCATCACCACGGTCTCGGTCTGGATGACGTCCTTGCGGAACTTGACGCCGGAAAGCAGCGAGCCGGTGGTCACGCCGGTTGCGGCGAACAGGCAGTCGCCCTTCGCCATGTCTTCGATCCCGTAGATCATCTTCGGATCAGTCACGCCCATCTTGTGTGCGCGAGCCCGTTTCTCTTCGGTGTCCAGGATCAGCCGGCACTGCATCTGGCCGCCGATGCAGCGCAGCGCCACAGCCGCCAGCACGCCCTCGGGCGCGCCGCCGGTACCGATATACATATCGACGCCGGTTTCGTCGGGCGTCGCGCAATGGATGACTCCGGCAACGTCGCCGTCGGTAATGAGGTGCACCGCAGCGCCGGTGCTGCGCACCCCCTGAATGATATCGGCATGGCGCGGACGGTCGAGCACCAGCACGGTAATCGCCGAGGGATCGACGCCCTTGGCCTTGGCCAGCCGCTTAACGTTGTCGGCGGGAGATGCATCCAATTCGACGACGCCTTTGGCGTAGCCGGGGCCGACAGCGATCTTCTGCATGTAGACGTCGGGCGCATGAAGCAGCGTGCCGCCATCGGCCATCGCCATGGTCGCGATCGAACCCGGCATGTTCTTGGCGCACAAGGTGGTGCCCTCGAGCGGATCGACGGCGATGTCTACTTTCGGGCCGGCATTGATGCCGACTTTCTCGCCGATGAACAGCATCGGCGCCTCGTCGCGCTCGCCCTCGCCGATCACCACGGTGCCTTCGATCGGCAATTTGTTGAGTTCGCGGCGCATCGCGTCGACCGCGGCCTGGTCGGCCGCCTTCTCGTTGCCGTGGCCGCGCAGCCGCGCCGCCGACACCGCTGCGCGTTCTGTCACCCGCACGATCTCAAGCGTAAGAATACGTTCGAGCAATAGCTGCGGCGGAACGGAAATATGGGTCGACATCGGAGCACTCCCTTAAAACCTGGCAGCCGATCGCTCGGCCAATACCTATTCGTTTCAACGCATCGTCCGGCCGGACGATCCTAGTTCTTTTCAATCCGTATCACCTGCGGCCGTCCGCTGATCACCTTGTCACGCTGCACTGCCTCGAGCGCGCGATATACCGCATCCTCGCTGGTCGCATAAGTAATCAGAATAACCGGCACCGGTGAGGATTTTCCCTTCGCGAGTGCGGTGTCAACGCCGTTCGCGTGCCGTTGCACAATCGATTCAATGGAAATCTTCTGTTCCGCAAGCCTAGTCGCGATGGTCGCGGCCGTGCCTGCCAAATCGCGCGCCATCAGGCGGATATAATAGCCACCTTCGTGGCGCTCCATCGGCGCCTTGCTGGTCACGCGCAATTGCTCCACCGGACGCCCGAACGGCTTGGCACGAATGCCGCGCGCGACGTCGGCAATATCGGCGATCACGGCGGAAGCCGTCGCGGCGCCGCCCGCGCCCGGCCCGACCAGCGTGATCGGAGGGATGCCCTCGCCGTCAATGGTCACGGCATTGGTGACCCCCATCACCTGCGCGATCGAGGACGATTTCGGCACCATGGTCGGATGCACGCGCTGCTCGATGCCTTTTGCGGTTCTTACCGCAACCCCAAGCAGCTTGACACGATAGCCGAGTTCTTCCGCAGCGCGCAGATCTTCCGGCGTGATCGAGGATATCCCCTCGACGTAAACCGCATTCTGGGCCACCGCGGTGCCGAATGCGAGGCTGGCTAGGATCGCAAGCTTTTGCGCGGTGTCATGGCCGTCGACGTCGAACGATGGGTTGGCCTCGGCGTAACCGAGGCGCTGCGCATCCTTCAGGCATTCGGCGAACGACAATCCCTCCTGTTCCATCCGAGTCAGGATGTAATTGCAGGTGCCGTTCAGAATACCGTAGACGCGATGTACGGAGGTTCCCGCAAGACCCTCGCGCAAGGTCTTGATGACAGGGATTGCCGCGCCGACGGCGGCCTCATAATTCAGCGCGCCGCCATGCTTCTCGGCCAGCTTGGCCAGCCGCAGGCCATGTTTGGCGATCAGGGCCTTGTTGGCGGTGACCACCGATTTGCCTGACTTCAGCGCCGCCTCGATCGCCGAGAGCGCCGGCTCGCCCGCCCCGCCCATCAATTCGACAAAGCAATCGATGCCGGGATCGTTGGCGAGATCGAGCGGATTTTTCGCCCAGGCGACGCCGCGCAGGTCAAGCTTGCGCTTTTTCGCCTTCGAACGCGCGGTGACCGCGACCACCTGCACGCCGCGTCCGCTGCGCGCCGACAAGGTGCGGGCCTGCTGCTCGATGAGGCGGACGACTTCGGCGCCAACGGTGCCGAGCCCCGCAATACCCACTTTCAGGGGTGCGACCATGACGAGAAAAACCTGCCGGAGAAATGGGAACCAGGCACGATCCGCAAACCGGGATCGGGCCTAGCGCCGGTTGGCGAGAGGAACCACGTTGTGCAACGTTTCAAGGCCGCTTTCAAGGAAGCGGCGGACCCCGCGCGCGGCCTGGCGGATACGTTGCTCGTTTTCCACCATGGCAATACGGACATATCCTTCGCCATGCTCGCCGAAGGCAACGCCTGGCGAAACCACGACCCCGGATTTCTCGACCATCAGGGTCGCGAACTGCATGCTGCCGACGTCGCGGAACGCCTCGGGCAACGGCGCCCACGCGAACATCGACGCGGAAGGCGGCGGAATTTCCCACCCCGCACGCCCGAATGACTCGACCAACGCATCCCGGCGCTTGCGGTAGGTGTCGCGCATCTCGCGGATGCAATCCTCCGGACCATTGAGCGCCGCGGTCGCGGCAACCTGGATCGGCGTGAAAGCGCCGTAGTCCAGATAGGATTTGACCCGTGCCAGCGCTGCAATGATGCGCTCGTTGCCGACGGCAAACCCCATGCGCCAGCCGGCCATCGAAAAGGTCTTGGACATCGAGGTGAATTCCACGGTCACGTCGATTGCGCCGGGAACCTGCAATACCGAAGGCGGCGGATTGTTTTCGTCGAAATAAACTTCCGCGTAAGCCAGATCCGACAGAATGAAGATCTCGTGCTTCTTCGCGAAGGCCACGAGGTCTTTGTAGAAATCGAGATCGGCGACATAGGCGGTGGGATTGGAGGGATAACAAACGACCAGCGCGAGCGGCTTTGGAATCGAATGAACGATCGCGCGCTCGACTGCCTCAAAGAACTGCGGCGTCGGCTCGGACGGTACCGAGCGGATCACGCCGCCGGCCATCAGGAATCCGAAGGCATGAATGGGATAGCTGGGGTTGGGACACAGCACGACGTCGCCCGGCGCGGTGATCGCCTGCGCGACGTTGGCGAAGCCCTCTTTGGACCCCAGCGTCGCGACGACCTGGGTCTCGGGATTGAGCTTCACGCCGAAACGCCTGGCGTAATAGGCCGCCTGCGCCTTGCGCAGGCCGGTGATTCCGCGCGAGGCGGAGTAGCGGTCGGTTCGCGGCTTGCCGAGCGTTTCCTTCAGCTTTTCGATGACATGGGGCGGCGTCGGCAGGTCCGGGTTGCCCATGCCAAGATCGATAATATCGGCGCCAGCATTCCGCGCGGCCGCCTTGGCCCGGTTGACCTGTTCGAACACGTAAGGCGGCAGGCGGCGTATGCGGTAAAAATCTTCCATGGCTCCTGGCTCCGGCAACCGGTAAGGGCGGAATCGCCGACATCTTTTGCAACGAAACGAAATTCGGTCTCGTTCAGAATTCGTGTCTAATCAAGTATTTAGCGCGAATTCCGGCACAAAATTGACGTCTTCGCCCCGATTTGCGGTTGAAGTGGGTTCTTTTACCACGGACACCCAATTGCGCCAGTATGCCATCTGGTTACTTCGAGCTTTGGGCCTGGGAGCTTTGGGTCTGGTCCTTGGCGGCGGCCACGGACGCCTGACGGTCGCGCGCGGCGAGCAGTTCCTTCTTGATCTTGGCCTGCTGGTCCGGTGCGATCGCAGCCTCGTCACGGTCAGGTGGCAAATCTTCGACGGGAAGATAGGCGCCGGCTTCCTTCGGCCGCCCAGGCGCGTCGGCTGGCGTCCCAATAATCGGCAAATCTGCGATCGACGAGGCGCAGCCGCCAAGCGCAAGCGCCGACATCAGCAACGCTCCCCAGGCCAGTGCTCTCATGTTTCGATCGACCAGCATGCGTCCCGAAGTCTCACTCTATCCACATGAACTTTGCCACATGAACTTTGCAGCCACCTGATGCTTATTTCATCGGCTGCGTGCCCAACGCTTAAACCATTTGTCGTCGGAGACGATTAGAGCTTGGGCAATAGAGCGAGCCGGTAGGGCCTCAATATGACAGAACCAAGATACTTTGTCGCAGTGCAGCACATCCGGTGCAAAAGGTTAACTTCCTGCCTGCCGTCGCCGATTGTGCGCGGTGACGAACTCCGAATGAACCTGTAGTGTTGTTGAAATGAGCGACGTCACCACTGAAACCAAGACAGCAAAAAAATTCGACCCCGAAGCGTTCGCGATGAACCTTGCCCGGGCCCTGGAGAGCAGCGGCCAGGCGCTGGCAGCCTATCTCAAGCCGCGTGAAAATGGCGAGCCCAAAGACAAGCCGCCGAACGAGCTCGGCGAGATGGTCAAGACCTTCACCGCGGTCGCGGAATACTGGATGTCGGACAGCACACGCGCGACCGAACTTCAGATGAAAATGGGCAAGGCCTATCTCGATCTCTGGGCATCATCGGCGCGCCGTCTCGCCGGCGAACAGGCTGCGCCGGCCATCGAGCCCTCGCCGCGCGACAAACGGTTCAAAGACCCGGAATGGAAGTCGAATCAGTTCTTCGATTTTCTGATGCAGCTCTATCTGCTGACGACACAATGGGCGCAGGATCTGGTGCACAACGCCGAAGGCCTCGATGCGCACACCCGCAAGAAGGCCGAGTTCTACGTCCAGCAAATCACCAACGCGATCGCACCGTCGAATTTCGTACTGACCAACCCGGAAGTATTGCGCGAGACACTGGCGTCCAACGGCGACAATCTGGTTCGCGGCATGAAGATGCTCGCGGAAGACATCGAGGCCGGGCACGGCACGTTGCGCATCCGGCAGTCCGATCCGACCAATCTGGCGGTTGGCACCAACATGGCGATGACGCCGGGCAAGGTGATCTTCCAGAACGATCTGATGCAGCTGATCCAGTACACGCCAACGACAGAAAACGTGCTGCGCACGCCGCTTCTGATCGTGCCGCCCTGGATCAACAAATTCTACATCCTCGATCTCAAGCCGGAAAAATCCTTCATCAAATGGTGCGTTGATCAGGGCATCACGGTGTTCGTGATTTCCTGGGTCAACCCGGACAAGCGGCTGGGTGCCAAAACCTTCGACGACTACATGAAGGAAGGTCCGCTGGCGGCGATGGACGCCATCGAACAGGCGACCGGCGAAATGAAGGTCCACACCATGGGCTACTGCGTCGGCGGCACCCTGCTCGCCGCGACGCTGGCCTGGCTTGCGGAAAAACGCCGCGTGCGGGTGACGTCAGCGACGTTCCTGGCGGCGCAAGTCGATTTCAGTCATGCCGGCGACCTCCTGGTGTTCGTCGATGAAGACCAGATTTCGGCGCTCGAGCGCGACATGCAGTCGGCCGGCGTGCTCGAAGGCAGCAAGATGGCGATGGCCTTCAACATGCTGCGCTCCAATGATCTGATCTGGTCCTATGTCGTCAGCAATTACCTGAAGGGACAGCCGCCCTCCTCGTTCGACCTGTTGCACTGGAATTCGGATGCGACGCGGATGCCGGCGGCGAACCATTCGTATTATCTACGCAACTGCTATCTGGAAAACCGCCTCTCCACCGGCAGCATGGTGCTCGACAACACCTTGCTCGATCTGTCGAAGGTGAAAGTGCCGATCTACAATCTGGCGACGCGCGAGGACCATATCGCGCCGGCAGAGTCGGTGCTGTACGGCTCGCAATTCTTCGGCGGTCCGGTGAAATACGTGCTGTCCGGATCAGGCCATATCGCCGGCGTGGTCAATCCGCCGGCGGCTGGCAAGTACCAGTTCTGGACCAACGACAATATCAGGGATGTTTCGCTCGCCGACTGGATCAAGGGCGCGCAGGAGCACAAGGGCTCGTGGTGGCCCGACTGGCGTGAGTGGCTTGGGAGCATCGATGCCGAGGAAGTGCCCGCGCGCGCGGTCGGAACGGAAGCCCTGCCCGCGATCGAAGATGCGCCCGGCAGCTACGTGCGGGTCCGCGCGTAGCGCGACGATCCGTGTTCGAATATAACGGGCCATCCCGCCGGACGGGATTCGAATTGGAATGAGGGGGGAGTGTCTATGACGCGCGAACTGTTCTGGCTGACGCTGACGGTCATTTTGACGGGCCTGCTATGGATTCCCTACATACTCAATCGCTGTCAGGTGCGTGGGCTCGGCGGCGCAATGGCAAACCCCTCGCGCAACGCCAAGCCGCATGCGGAATGGGCCACCCGCTTGATGTTCGCGCATGACAACGCGGTCGAGAACCTCGTTATCTTCGCGCCGCTGGTGCTGATCCTCAACGCGATCGACTATTCCAGCAAATGGACTGTTCTTGCCTGCGCGGTCTATTTCTGGGCCCGAGTCGCGCATCTGATCGTCTATACGCTTGGCCTGCCGGTCTTCCGCACGCTGGCCTTCACGGTCGGATTCCTTGCGCAAGCCGTGCTGGCGCTGGCGATTTTCGGTCTGCTGTGATCATCGATCAGGACGCTGTTCAACGTCTGACATTGCGCGTCATCAAGTGAGTATCAGGCTGCGATTTTTCGAACGACGAGATGCAGCATCGCCGCGGGTGTTCCGTCGAAGCTCTTGATCTCGCTGGTGTCGGAAGTGATTGCGCTCCAGGTCCCGGCGGCTGCATAAGTCGACCGAAGCCATTCCGGCGAGGGGTAGTTGTAGTAGCGGCCAAGCTTGTCGCGGCCGTCGCCCCCGCCGATCTTGAAGCTCGCGTACAATACACCCGCCGGCTTCAACGCGCGGTGGATCCGGCTGAGGATACCGGCCAGTTCGTCTCGCGGCGCGTGCAGCAGGCAGGCGCTGGCCCAGACGCCGTCATAGGCTTCGTGCACGTTCAGTTCGTGGAACAGCATCGCTTCGACGGGATGGCCGAGACGGCGCGAGGCGATCTCGGCCATTTCAGGTGAGCCGTCGGTCGCGTGGACCTGAAAGCCCGCCTCCAGCATCACAGCCGAATGATTGCCGGCACCACAGCCGAGTTCGAGGATCGAACCGCCCGACGGCAACAAAGCCAAAAAACCTCTCAACCGCGTCGATGGCGCCTTCGCCCAGTCTGCATAGGACTGGGCGTTGCTCCGGTAGAAGCGCAGGGTTTCCTCGTCCATGACGCTAGATCCCGGCAAGGCTCAACATCAGCCGCATGTTTTGCACCGCCGCGCCCGAAGCGCCTTTGCCGAGATTGTCCAGGCGCGCGACGAGAACCGCCTGACGGTGTTTGTCGCTGGCAAAGACGTACAGCTCGAGCCTATTGGTCTCGTTGAGCGCCTCTGGCTCGAGCTTACCGCTCTTGGTTGCCGCGTTGTCGAAGGGCATCACCGAGACGTAAGAGCTGGCGGCGTAGCGCTTCGCCAACACGGCGTGAAGATCGGCCCCGCTGGGCTTGCCCGGCAGCGTATCGAGTTGCAGAGGCACGGAGACCAGCATGCCCTGCCGGAAGTTCCCAACGGAGGGCACGAAGATGGGGCGGCGCGTAAGCCTTGAGTAAAGCTGCATCTCCGGCAAATGCTTGTGCTCGAAACCAAGGCCATACAGTTCGAAGGCTGGCGCGGAGCCGTCTTCGTAGCTTGCGATCATCGACTTGCCACCGCCCGAATAGCCGCTGACCGCGTTGACGGTGACGGGATAGTCCGCAGGCAAAACAGCAGCATCGACAAGCGGCCGGAGCAGCGCGATTGCGCCGGTGGGATAGCAGCCCGGATTGGAGACTTTCCGCGCCGCCCTGATCTTGTCTGCCTGGTCCGGCGCAAGTTCCGGAAACCCATAGGTCCAGTCGCTGGCGACGCGAAACGCCGTCGACGCGTCAAGGACCTTGGGAGCGGCAGCGCCCATGCTGTCGATCAGCGCAACGGTCTCCTTGGCAGCATCGTCCGGCAGGCAGAGGATGACGAGATCCACCTCGCCCATCAGCGCGCGCTTGGCGCCTGCGTCCTTGCGCTTCTCCTCGGCGATGCTTTTCACCACGACGTCGTTCTGCTGGCCAAGCCGCTCTTGAATGCCCAAGCCCGTCGTTCCAGACGCGCCATCGACAAAGACGGACGGTTTCGTGGTGTCGCCGATCGACCGCGGCGGATGGGTGTCAGCAAGGGTCATGGCACGTTCCTTTCGAGCCGGCTCGTTTCGTTTGTAAAGGCCTCTTCGTTTACAAAGGCGTTGGGCCGCGCATCTCTCATCAACTGAGCTACCTGTTGCGCGCCCGCGTCGGCTTGCAAGGCAAGCGAGCCCGCAACTGCCGCATAGTCGGTCTCGGATTTATGCTGGTTCAGCTTGAAGCTACCTTCAACCTCTTCAACAGTCATCACCAGCCCCACGATCGCCTTCTTCATCGCATCCAAGCGCCCCGCCGTCATCTTGGCCGAGGTCCAGGGCGGCTTTGGCAAAAGCCAGTTCTCGAACTTGGCGCTGAGCGTGTCGATCTGCAACGCCAGTTCATCGTCTGAGAGTTTTCGCACCGTCCCGGTCAGATGCACGGCCTGATAGAGCCAGGTCGGCACCTGATCCGGCGAGACGTACCAATCAGGCGAGACATAGGCATCCGCCCCGCTGATGGCGAGCAGCCAGGACGAGGTCGCATCCGCCAGATTTACCAGCGGATTGTGACGGGCGAGATGAAACGCCGCCAATGGCGTACCGTCGTTGGCGAACGTGAGATAAAACGGCAGCAGGGATGCGATCGGCTTGTTGCCATCCCACGCGCAGACCGTACCGAATCCGCGCGCTTCTGCGAACGCGAGGCTGGCGGCGCGGTCGGGCTTGAACGGTGGTGGCGTATACATTTCAAACTCCTGCTTGACGTAGGAGCCGCCAGATCAAACCGCGTATTTTGCAAGGGAAGAGCCGCGGAGTGGATCCGGCGGCAGAGGCGATGATCTTAAACGCAGACGACCGCCCATACCGCGATAATGCGGCGGCGGCGGGCAATGAGGATGGTCGCGGCGTTGATCATTGGCGCGGCTATAAGGCCGCACCCGGTTTGCGTCAAGATGAAACCGTTCCGGTGGCACTTCTGTGGCTGAAATTCCCACGGTCCGCAGCCGCAAATCGCCCCCTCAGCGGAGGCGCGGTTGACAATGCCGCAAATATCGGGATATCCCTGCAATTGAAACAGGGATATCCCACTATTGGGAGCGGCGATGAATTCACCTCTTGTCGAACGAAACCAGTGCAATTGCGCCGCGCTGCGCAAGGCGACGCGCCGGCTGTCGCAACTTTACGATTCCGCGCTTGCCCCCTCCGGCCTGAAATCGACCCAGTTTGCGATGCTCGAGGAAATAAACCGCCGCGCCAGCGAACCGCCGACGATGCGCGACCTTGCCGACGCGCTGGTGATGGACCAATCCACCATCGGTCAGAACCTGCGGCCGCTTGAACGCGAAGGCATGGTTTCACTGGAGCAGAATGCGATCGATCGCCGGCGCCGGCACGTAAAGCTCACGAAAAAGGGCCGGTCGCGCATCGCGGCCGCTCGCCCTCTTTGGCATGACGCCCAGGCGCGCTTTGAAGACCGGTTCGGAAAACAGCAGGCAGCGGAGCTGCGCGCCGTGCTTTTGAGTATCGCGCGCGAACCGGCCTTTATTGGCGAAGTCGCCGAGGCGTTATCACCCGGCCCATGACGTGTCCGCGATATCCAGCATGACATCGATCGCTGCCGCGCAGGCGGTCAACCATGCGCTCACTCCCGGACTTCTTTGACACTTCGATCCCGGCAGGTTCGCACGCCAGCCAGAACAGCCACACGGAGTGGTATGAGGAAATGCGACGATGGATCAGATTAACCCCAAGCGCATAGTCGGCATGGTCACCGACGCCGGCAACGATGTCATGCCGGCGCCCGCTCCGCTTGACGGCGTCAGCCGCGCAAAGGTTTCGCCAAACCAGGTGCTAGCCATCGTTTGCGTGGGCATCTGCCTTGCCAATCTGGACTTGTTCATCGTCAATGTCGGCCTGCCGAACATCGCCCGCGACTTCAAGGGTGCTTCGCTCGAAGACATGTCGTGGGTCTTGAACGGCTATGCGATTGCCTACGCCGCGCTGCTGGTATTCTTTGGGCGCCTCGCCGAACGTTACCGTCGCAACGCGAGCTTTCTGCTGGGCGTCGGCCTGTTCACCGCGGCTTCCGCCGCCTGTTCCGCCGCCAACAGCGTCGAGACGCTGGTTGCATTTCGCGTCGTACAAGCGGCAGGCGCGGCGCTGATGACGCCGACTTCGCTCGGCCTGCTTCTCGCGGTGTTTCCGCCGGATCGCCGCAGCAGCGCAGTTCGTACCTGGACTGCGATCGGCGGCCTGGCCGCGGCGCTGGGACCGGTCGTTGGCGGCGTGCTGGTGACGTTCAATTGGCGCTGGATCTTCATCGTCAACGTACCGATCGGGCTGATCGCGATGCTGATCGGCTGGTGGAAGCTTCCGGAAGTTCCCGGTCACGATGCCCCACGGCCAAATCCATGGGCTGCGGCACTGGTGACCGGCGGCATTGGCGCGCTGACATTCGCGATCGTGAAAGTGAACGACTGGGGATGGGGTTCGCCGCGTATCGAGTTCAGCTTTGCAGCCGCATTCGTGCTGCTCGCTTCGTTCATATTGCACTGCGTGCGCTCAGACAATCCGTTTGTCGATCCCGCACTGTTTCGTAACCGGCACTTTACCGGCGCAGCCCTGGTGATGGCGCCCTATTCGGCCGCGTTTGGCGCCATGCTGCTTTCCATCGCTTTGTGGGAACAAACAGCGTGGGGATGGTCAGCACTGAAGACGGGGCTTGCGATCGCCCCGGGCCCGCTTCTGGTCCCGATCACCTCCCTGTTGTTCGCGGGCAGGCTCATCAAGCGCTTTGGCGCGGCCACAGTCGTCACCGCGGGCATCCTGTTTTTCGCGGCGGGGTTGATCGCCTGGGCCACTGTGATCGGGTCTGAGCCGAATTTCGCATTGGTCGCCGTTGGCATGGTACCGACGGGCATCGGCGTCGGGCTAGCCTTTCCGACCCTGATGGGCGTCAGCACCGCAGCGCTGCCCTCATCCTCGTTCGCGACCGGTTCGGGCGTGATCAACATGATCCGTCAGGCCGCACTGGCTGTCGGCGTCGCGGTGTTCGTGGCCATCGTCGGTACGCCGGTGTCGCCGGCCGAGCGGCTCGTTGCGTTTCACCTGGGGTGGTGGGTGATGGCGGCGATCACCGCCGTCGGGCTGATCCCAACATTTGCGCTCATTCGGCCAAGTCGAAACTGAGCGGCGAAACTAGAGCGCGGACGCGCGGGCAATCCCGCGCGTCCTTAATTTCGCGTTCTAAATCGTCGGATTCCACGGCGCCGGGATCACCCGGTAGCCGTTGCCATCCTTCTCGACGTGGCCAAGCCCCGGGAATGGATAGTGGAAGCCCTGCACCTGCAGTTTCTCCACCGCCACCATGTCGTAGATCCGGCGGCGGGTCTTTTCCGCCACGTCACCGTCCTGGTCAAAGAACGCGTGCCACCCCGGATTGGTCGCAAACGGGTTGGGATTGTTGGTCACATCAGACTGGACGAAGACCTTATCCGACCCGGATGACAGCACGTAGGAAGTGTGTCCCGGCGTATGGCCGATGGTTTCAACCGCGAGCAGTCCGGGCGCGACTTCCTTGCCCCACTCGTATGGCGTGACTTTCTTCTTGAGGCCTGCCTCGAAGATGTTGCGGTTGTTCTTGAACAGACCCTGCATGCGACCGGCCGGCGCGCGGCTCATTTCGCCGTCGTCCATCCAGAATTTCCATTCGGTCGCGGGCACCAGCACTTCGGCGTTCGGAAATGCCGGCGTGCCGTCGGCCGTCAGCAGCCCGTTCACATGATCGGTATGGAAGTGCGAGATCACCACCATATCGACCGCCTTCGGATCGAAGCCGGCCGCGACCATATTTTCCGCGAACAGCCCGTTCGCGCCCTTGCTGTTGGCCTTTGCCAGCGCACCATTGCCGGTGTCGATGACGACGAGCTTGCCGCCGGTATTGAGCACCAGTGGCGCAAAGTAGATCGTGAACATGTCGGACGGCAAAAACGCCTTCTCAAGCGCTGCGCTGACCTCTTCCTTCTTCGCATTGGTGATGAAGGAATCCTCCAGCTTGAACACGTTCTTGCCGTCGGACACCACCGTGACCTGGATATCGCCGACCTTGTAGCGATAGAAACTTGGCGCCTGCTTGTCTGCCAGCGGCGTGGCGGCGTTGGCGGAAATGGCTGAGAACAGCGGCGCAGCGGCGATCCCGGCCGCTCCCGCCAAGGCGTGACGTCGTGTCAGTTCCATCTGATGTCCTCCCGGTGAAATGATGATTTCGAACTTTCCGTTGGCCGGCTTTTTGTTGCGGGCCGTTTTACAGACATTTCGTCCGCAACGCGACTGCGCCGGTGATGCGACGGCCAGTCATCCGATTTGAACCCCTGCCGATTTGTCTTATTCCAGGCCTGCGTCAGACCCTGCGCCACAGCCATTCGGCGATCTGCGCGATCACGTCACCGGACAACAACAGCGCTGCCGACCAGACCAGCGCGGAGACGAAATTGGCAATTTGAAATGGCCAGTACGGCATCTCGAATATCCCGGCGGCGAGCGGCACGGAGGCGCGCAAAGGTCCAAAAAACCGCCCGATGAAGATACTTGGGATGCCCCATTTTTTTACAAAGGCTTCGCCGCGCGGAAGGATTTCCGGATAGCGCGATAGCGGCCACATCTGCGCGACGTGTTCCTTGTATTTGAAGCCGAACCAGTAGGAGACCCAATCGCCGAGCGCGGCGCCGATCCCGCCCGCGATCCAGACCGGCCAGAAGCTGATGCCGCTGGCGCCGATCAGCGCGCCGATCGCGACCAGCGCTCCCCAGGCCGGGATCAACAGCGAGATGAAGGCGAGCGATTCACCGAACGCCAGCAAGAGAACGATCGGGGCGGCCCAGGCCGAATGATCACGCACGAAGTCAGCGAGCGCGCGCGCAAAATCTTCCATTCTCGAAGCCTTCCCGCCCCGGTTTCCGCTTTGAACCTTTTTGCGGGTTCGATGCCAAAGAACAGGTAAGCCAGCACCTTGAGTGACTTCAAGTCACAATGGTTGATACAAGGCGTGAATTCAGCCTCATAGCCGGCTTTCAATCCTCCATCCAGCCCCAGGGAAATTCAAATGATCGGATCATTGATGATGTGCGTCAGCGTGGTGATTCTGCTGCTCGGGATGCTCGCCGGCATCGTGATGGGCGTCCAGCAGGATTTTACGCTTGAGCCCGCGCACGCCCATCTCAACCTGGTCGGTGGCGTGTTGCTGTTTCTTTTTGGGCTGTATTACCGGCTGATTCCTGGCGCCGGGAGCAGCGCCTTGGCGAAAGTTCAGGGCTGGCTGCACATAATCGGCGGCATATTGTTTCCGATCGGCGTTGCCATTGTGATCTTGAAGGGCACGTCCTTCATCGCACTTCCGATCGTGGGATCGCTGATCGTGGTCGCGGCGACGGCGTTATTTGCGGTGATCGTGTTCCGGACCTCGCTGGTCCGAACCATCGGGCGCTCCTAGCTCTGCGGAGGTCCTTGCAACCCTAGAGTGAAAGCAAGGGACATCCTCACCACGATCGCGTATCGCTGGTTGCAGACTGCCTCCAGTTAGCCCTGGAGATTGTTTGTGATCCGCCCCATCGGGGCGTAGACGCTGCTGGCGGCCGACGCCCTGCGCCCCCGGTCACTTTTTAAGCCTATCCATGGCATAGTCAGGGAAACGATTCGTCGCGCATCGCTCTGCGCGCACCATATAAAGAACCATGCCCAAACCATTGAAATCAGCTGCTAAAACGAAATCCGCAAACGACCTGTTCGGCGCCGATGAGCCGAAGGGCCGGACCTCACCAAAGGCCGCCTCGCGCCCCGCCAGCGCGGAGGCCGGCTACACCGCGGCCGATATCGAGGTGCTCGAGGGGCTCGAGCCGGTGCGCCGGCGTCCCGGCATGTATATCGGCGGTACCGACGAAAAGGCGCTTCACCATCTGTTCGCCGAAGTCATCGACAACTCGATGGACGAAGCGTTGGCGGGCCACGCCTCGTTCATCGAAGTAGAACTGGAGGCCGACGGCTTTCTGACCGTCACCGACAATGGCCGTGGCATCCCGGTCGATCCGCACCCGAAATTTCCGAAGAAATCCGCGCTCGAAGTCATCATGTGCACGCTGCATTCCGGCGGCAAATTCGACTCGAAGGTCTACGAGACCTCCGGCGGTCTGCACGGCGTCGGCGTATCCGTGGTGAACGCCCTCTCGTCTCTTCTCGAGGTCGAAGTCGCCCGCAGCCAGAAATTGTACCGTCTGACGTTCGAGCGCGGCCATCCCAAGGGCAAGCTGGAAGACCTCGGCAAGGTCAACAACCGCCGCGGCACCAAAATCCGTTTCAAGCCCGACAGCGATATCTTCGGCGCCAAGGCCGCGTTTAAACCGCAGCGGCTGTTCAAGATGGCCCGCTCCAAGGCCTATCTGTTCGGCGGCGTCGAGATTCGCTGGCGCTGCGCGCCGGAATTATTGAAGGGCCTTGAGGATGTGCCCGCCGAGGATACCTTTCACTTCGCGGGCGGATTGAAGGATTATCTCGCGGCCGCCGTCCACGCCGACACGCTGGTGCATCCCGATATCTTCTCCGGCAAGTCCGGCCGCAACGGTGCTCATGGCGCCTGCGAATGGGCTGTCGCGTGGACCGCGGATGCCGACGGCTTCCTGTCTTCCTACTGCAACACGGTGCCGACGCCGGACGGCGGCACGCATGAATCGGGCATGCGTAGCGCGCTGCTGCGCGGATTGAAGGATCACGCCGAGCGCGTCGGACAGGGCAAGCGCGCCGCCACCATCACATCGGAAGACGTCATGGTGGGCGCTGCGGTCATGCTCTCGGTATTCGTGCGCGAGCCGGAATTCCAGGGCCAAACCAAGGATCGGCTCGCTACCGCCGAAGCCCAGCGCATCGTCGAACAGTCGATCAAGGATCCGTTCGATCACTGGCTGTCGGGCAATCCGGTGCAGGCCAGCCGACTGCTCGATTTCGTCATCGAACGCGCCGACGAACGCCTGCGCCGCCGTGCCGAGAAGGAAACCTCGCGCAAAACCGCGGTCAAGAAACTGCGTCTGCCGGGCAAGCTCGCCGACTGCACCAACACGGCTACCGAAGGCTCGGAACTGTTCATCGTCGAGGGCGACAGCGCCGGCGGCAGCGCCAAACAGGCGCGCGACCGCAAGACGCAAGCCATCCTGCCATTGCGCGGCAAGATCCTCAACGTCGCCTCCGCCACCAAGGACAAGCTCACCGCCAACGCGCAGCTTTCCGACCTAATGCAGGCGATCGGTTGCGGCACCGGCCCGCACTACCGCGAAGAGGATCTGCGCTACTCGCGCGTCATCATCATGACCGACGCCGACGTGGACGGCGCGCATATCGCGTCGCTGCTGATCACGTTCTTCTACCGGCAGACGCCGCGTCTGATCGATGAAGGCCATCTCTATCTCGCGGTGCCGCCGCTGTACAAACTGACCCACGGCAGCAAGACGGTCTATGCCCGCGACGACGCGCACAAGGATGCGCTGATCAAGAGCGAGTTCAATGCCAATGCCAAGGTCGAGGTCAACCGCTTCAAGGGCCTCGGCGAGATGATGCCAGCACAATTGAAGGAAACCACGATGGACCCGGCCAAGCGCAGCATGCTGCGCGTGGTGCTGCTGGCCGACGACCGCGAGGGCACCGCCGATTCGGTCGAGCGGCTGATGGGTACCAAGGCCGAAGCGCGGTTTGCCTTCATATCCGACAAGGCCGAATTCGCCCGCGACGACTTGCTGGACGTTTAGGCTATCCCGAACGTTTCTTCAGGTATTACAGTGGGTTGCACCCGACATAACAGGACTGGCAAAAGACTCCTCGCAGTTCGTTTTCCCGCCGGTGTGTTCGCAGCGCAACAGCATTCCAGACAGAACCGGCTATAACTTCATTCACGGGTTTCGAGATTCGGTGCGGTTGCGCCACTCCATCACGCGGTCGGGTTCGAACGCATCATTGCTGAGGGACAAAAAATGAAGAAATTACTGCTCGCTGTGACCGCGGTTGCCGCGTTCTCCGGATCGGCCTTTGCGGCTGATCTTCCCGCCCGGACCTACACCAAGGCTCCGGTGATGGCCCCGACCCCGAGCTGGACCGGTTTCTACATTTTCGGTGGTGGCGGTGGCGGCGTGTGGGATGCGGACACCGGCGTTCAGTCGACGACCACGGGCGCTCCGATCCTGGGCTTCAACCAGAAGCAGGGTGGCGACGGTTGGTTCGGCACGGTCGGCGCTGGTTACGACTGGCAGTTCAACAGCAGCTGGGTCGCCGGCATCTTGGCTGACGGTCAGTTCGGCAGCCTGAAGGGGACGATCCAGGATCAGGGCTTCGCTGGTGGTATTGCCGGCACCGAGAAGCTTCGCGATACATGGGCCGTGGGTGCTCGCCTCGGCTATCTGGTCGCACCGAATGTGCTGTCCTATGTCAACGGCGGTTACACCGGCTCCAACTGGTCGGGCACCACCCTGTTCAACACGGCTTCCGCTCTTCCGTCAGGCTTCCATACCGGTAGCTTCAGCACCGAGGGCTGGTTCGTCGGCGGCGGCGTGGAAAACAACCTGAACATCTTCGGTATCGCCGCTCCCGGCTGGTTCATGAAGACCGAATATCGCGCCGCTTACTATGACCACAAGAACCTCTCGGAACTCGTCGACGGCACCAATGCGCTCGTCGGCCGCGATATCACCTTCCACCCGCTGGTTCAGACCATCAGCACCTCGCTGGTCTATCGTTTCAACTGGGGTGGCCCGGTCGTTGCGAAGTACTGATCTGACCTCGTTATAACGAATAAAAAGCCCCGGCTTGGTCCGGGGCTTTTTTGTGCCTTGATGAATGACGCACTCGTCGGCCCGGAATCATCGTCCCGGCACTTGTTCTGCGTGAGCCATCGCGCCACTCTGGCGAGCGTTGCGCCGTGATTGCATCGCCGCGCGCGAACGAGGACAGGGTCATGCGCAATTTGCTTCTGATCGTCGGCTTTCTCGCGCTCGCCATCGGACTGCTCTGGATCGGTCAAGGCACCGGCGTGATCACCTGGCCGCAGTCGAGCTTCATGATCCGCCAGATCCAGTGGGCCGGCTATGGTGTCGCGCTGGCGGCAGTCGGGCTGATCCTGATCTGGCAAAGCAAGCGCTGATCAGCCAACCACGAAGAGATCAATCGACCTCCAACATCCGGATAACGGGCATGAAACAACAATTATTCGATCTCAGCGGCAAAGTGGCTGTCGTCACCGGCGGCAATGGCGGTATCGGTCTTGGCATGGCGCGCGGGCTGGCGGAGGCCGGCGCCGCAATTGCGATCGTCGCACGCAACGAATCGAAGTCGAACGATGCCGTGGCCGATCTCCGGCAGCGCGGAATCAAAGCCATCGCGGTCGTCGCTGATGTCACGGACAAGGCTGCGGTTGCGGCGATGGTCGAGCGCGTCACGCGCGAGCTCGGCCGAATCGACATCCTCATCAACAACGCCGGCATCAATATTCGCAAGCCGCCGCACGCACTTGAAATCGAGGAATGGGACCGTGTCATCCATACCAACCTCACCAGCGCGTTCCTGTGCTCGCAGGCGGTCTACCCGGCGATGAAGGCTGCGGGTGGCGGCAAGATCATCAACATCGGATCGATGACGTCGATCTTCGGTGCCAGCTTCGCGCCGGCTTATGCCGCGAGCAAGGGCGGCATTGTGCAGTTCACCCGCTCCTGCGCCTGCGCCTGGGCTGCCGACAACATCCAGGCCAATGCGGTGCTGCCGGGCTGGATCGATACCGATCTGACCAAGCGCGCCCGGCAGGAGATCGACGGCCTGCACGACAAGGTTCTGGCGCGCACGCCGGCGGCGCGATGGGGCGCCATCGCTGACTTCGCGGGCATCGCGGTGTTCCTCAGCTCGGCGGCGTCGGATTTCGTTACCGGCACCGCGATTCCCGTGGACGGCGGCTTCTCCATTATGGGGTAGCGGGAAAACATGTGGGTTTGGCTAGGCCAGGCGAACCCACCACCTAACCTGACATCCATTATCGATCGTGGGCGCGGCGCGAAGAGCGCCTTGGCCTAGCCCGCCCTGCTATCGCGCGGCCTCCGGCGAATGCACATGCTCGGGACGCACCCCGACGGCGACGAAACGCGCGGTAATTCCCTGCAGCCATGGCACCGCGTTGACGATGCGGGCGAACAGGGGGACCCTGAACGACCGATCGCCCGGCTTGAGCGCGACGCTGATGATGTTGTTTTGAACCAGTACCTGCATGGCCTGCGTCATCCGCACCGGAAACTCGCGGCGCCGCCGCACCGCATCCAGTTCGTTTTCATCGGGGCAGCCTTTTGCCAGTTTCGCCGCCAGCAGGTTTGCGGTCGCGACCGCATCCTGGACCGCGAGATTGACGCCGACGCCGCCGACCGGTGACATCGCATGCGCAGCGTCGCCAATGCAGAGCAGACCCGGGCGCGTCCAGTGCTTCAACCGGTTGATCGCCACGGTCAGCAGTTTCACATCGTCCCACGTCTTCACGTCAGCCATTCCCGACCGCAGGACCGGCGCCAGGGCGGCGATATCGTCGCGGAATGCATCGAGCCCACGCGCTTTCACCCCATCGTATTGTCCCTTGGCGATGACGTAGGCGCATTGCCAGTAATCGCCGCGGTCGAACGTCACCATCATCTTGCCCGGCAAGAGCCGGGCAAACAGGTTTTCGGTTTCATTGGCGCGGCGTCCGGCGCGAAACCAGAGCACGTCCATCGGCGCACCGATCTCCTCGACTTCAAGATTGGCGCACTGCCGCACGATCGAATGCCGGCCGTCGCATCCGATGGTCAAATCGGCACGGATTTCAACCGGCCCTTCCGGCGTATCGGCCTTCACACCGGCCACCTTGGCGCCCGAGTGGATCAGATCGGTCGCATCGGTATTCATCATGATCTTGAGTTGCGGAAACCGCTTGCCGCTCTCGCGCAGGAAGTTGAGAAAATCCCATTGCGGCATGAACGCAATGAAGGGGTAATTCAGCTTCAGTCGGCTGAGGTCGGCGATACGGATCGAAGTGCCGCCGAACTGGCCGTCCATTTTTTGCAGTTGCTGATGCGGGAGTTTCAGGAATCCGTCGATCAGGCCCAGCTCGTGCATCACCTGCAACGTCGAGGGGTGCACGGTGTCACCGCGAAAATCCCGGAAGAAATCGGCGTGCTTCTCCAGCACGACCGTATCGATGCCGGCGCGTCCGAGCAGGTAACCCAGCATCATGCCGGCCGGACCGCCGCCGACGATGCAACAGCGGGTGCTTATCGTACGCCCCGCTGGGCGTTCTGATGGCGTGCCGGCATCCATGATCTGACTTTCGTTGAAAGGAACTCACAGTCCGATTCAGGAAAACTAAAATCGGATTGCAGGCTTCATCCCTTGGTTTGGGCACCCTAGCGGCGAAAACTCTTGATTTCGGATACGCTGCCGTCGCGATAGGTCAACTCCACCGAGACCGATTTGGTTGCCGGCGGCAGCTTGAGAAAAGGCACCGCGTCGCTTGGAATGACGCTGGGATCTTTGGGATCGCAGGGCGGCATTTTCAGAACCTTGTCGGGCACCGTCGTATCGATGCCGACACGCGCCTCGCGGATCGCGCAGCGGTACGACATCAGCTGCGTGTAATACACCAGCAACCCGTTGAACTCGCGAAACGACAGCCAGCTTGTCGCGGTCATGTCGAGGATCTTTCGCTGGTCATGTATCAGTGCCGCCTCCGGGTCGAACCTGATGGGAAACGGCCCGTGCAGCTCGCCTGCCGCATCGACGTAACGGACTTCAATGGTGGCCGCCGGCGCATCGGCAGCAAGCTCGATCGACGGATTGGGCATCCGCTTGCGCGTCCGGGGATCGAGCGTGTCCAGGAATCCGGTCTCGCGGAATTCGCCGGCATCGCCCATTCGCCAGGAAATCCCCAGCGCCGGGTCGACAATCGAGAACACCACGGTCCAGCCGCCATTGTGGCGGGAGAACATCGCGATCGGCGCATTGACGGAGTCGCTTGGCGGGGTGCGCGGCACCGATACCGGCGGCAATGCCGCGACCTTCTGTGGCGGCTCGACCGGTTTTGAGGTTTCCTTGGCCGCCTCTGGCGGTCCCTTGTCCACGCCATTGAGGAAGACGTCGTCGACCATCTGGTCGAAATAAACCGGGATCTGTTTGTGGCTGACGGTCTCTGCCATCTCGCTGACGATCCGGCGCGTGTGCTGGGCGACCTGGACCAGATTCTCGCCGGGCTTTAGCAGTTCCTTGGCAAAGGTGCGGGTGAATACCGAATTGGGGTTGTCGTCGCTGTTCGACAACCGATCGAGCGCGGTCTGCCGTGGACCTGCGGAAAATACCGAGAACACCCCCTCCGGCAATTGCGTCATCGGCGCGAGCCCACCGCCACCCGCCAAAGCGCGGGTGCCGGAGCGCTCGAACGGATTGTTGCGACAGGCGTCGAACACGAGAATAGCCGTGCGCACGTTCTTGTTCTGCAGGCGTTCGATAATACGGTCGGCGAGCACGGAAGCGTCGCGGACCAGTTCCTCCTGGCCTTCGCCCGCAGCGGGCACGTCGATCGGCAGCAGAAAGTTCTGGCCGGCGATTTCGAACCCGTGTCCGGCATAGAAGAAGAATGCGGTATCGCCGGGATCGACCGCCTTGTCGAACGCCAGCAGGCTCTCGCTGAACGCCTGGCGGGTCTGGTTCTCCGCCACCATCACCGTAAAGCCCAATTGCTTGAGCGTATCGCCCATGGTGCGGGCGTCGTTGACCGCCTTCTGCAACTTGGGAACGTTCTTGTAGTCATTGTTGCCGATCACAAGCGCGACGCGCTTTTCGGCATGCGCGGGCGCGGCGAGTGCCAGCAACGACGCCGCGAGGCTCCAGACCAACGCGGCTCTGAACCGTAACCAATTCGTCATCCGCATCCGCCCTGCCCGATTTATCCCCGGCTTGCGCCACCCGCTAATGTCTGTAGTCAGCCGACCGGTATCGCCGGTTCAATCCAGCACCGCGGTCCGGCGGCCCCACCTCAGAATCAAGGGTGAGGCAAAGTTGAGGGCGAGCGACCACAGCGCGACGCGCGAATTCACAAAGCTCAGCGCAATGGCCAGCAGCGATGTCGCGATCAATAAAACCGCCGACATCTGCCGGCGGCGCAAGTGATCGCCCTCTTCCAGATGCGGCGTGATGGCAATAAGGCGCATGCCGACCGCGGCGATCAACAGCGTATGGCCGGCATAAAGCCAGATCGCCGGCGGAAAATGCGCAAACTGGGATGAAAATCATCCGGCAGGCGGACATCCAGGATCAACAGCGTCATGGCGACGCCGAAAATTCCATCGCTGAGCGTATCGAGACGCGCCTTTGAAAACATGTACCTCTCCCCCCGGAACACGCCTATTGGCCCTTCAGTACACGCGCCGCATCAGCCATTTGAAAGCCGAATGACAAACGGCCCGTTATTTGTGCGAAAACATTAAGCTTTTTCGGCCATTTGGCTCGCTACCAGATTGACTTTGGCCATTTCGACCCTATCTTCCGGCTCAACGCGGCCTTGGATCGAAACGCGATTCCCTGGTTTGCCGCTCGTCAGCGTAAGTCAGAGCCCCCAGCTTAAAGCGCGCCGTTTCGGGGGCTAAACGCGACAGCCTTTTTACCCTCGATTCCGAACGGCGGTGTCGACTAGAGGCTCAATGTCTTTTTCCCATCTTGGCTTATCCGACAAGGTGCTCGCCGCCGTTGCGGCCACCGGTTACACCACCCCGACCCCCATCCAGGAACAGGCGATTCCTCACGTTCTGGCCCGCCGAGACGTCCTCGGCATCGCCCAGACCGGCACCGGCAAGACCGCTGCCTTCGTCCTTCCCATGCTCACCATGCTGGAAAAGGGCCGCGCCCGCGCCCGAATGCCACGCACCCTGATCCTTGAACCGACGCGCGAACTCGCCGCGCAGGTGAAGGAGAATTTCGATAAATACGGCGCCGGCCAGAAGCTCAACGTGGCTTTGTTGATCGGCGGCGTCTCGTTCGGCGACCAGGACACCAAATTGACGCGCGGCGTCGACGTGCTGATCGCAACGCCAGGCCGGCTGCTCGATCACACCGAGCGCGGCGGCCTTCTGCTCACCGGCGTCGAACTGCTGGTGATCGACGAAGCCGACCGCATGCTCGACATGGGTTTCATTCCGGACATCGAGCGCATCTGCAAGATGATTCCATTTACCCGGCAGACGCTGTTTTTCACGGCTACGATGCCTCCCGAAATCCGCCGTATCACTGAAGCTTTCCTGCACAATCCCGAGAAGGTCGAAGTTTCCAGGCCCGCCACCACGGCCGTCGGCGTGTCCCAGTTTCAGGTCGCGGTTGGCCGCGAGCCGCACGAGAAACGCGAAATACTGCGCCGCCTGCTTCGCGACGCCAAGGACCTCCAGAACGCCATCATCTTCTGCAACCGCAAACGCGAAGTGGCGCTGTTGTACAAGTCGCTGCAGAAGCACGGCTTCAGCGTCGGCGCCCTGCACGGCGACATGGATCAGTCGGCACGCACCGCGGCCCTCGATCAATTCCGCAAGGGTGAGATTCCGCTACTGGTTGCGTCCGACGTCGCGGCCCGTGGCCTCGATATTCCCGCAGTGAGCCACGTCTTCAATTTCGACGTCCCGCATCACGCCGACGACTACGTCCACCGCATTGGCCGCACCGGCCGCGCCGGCCGCGCCGGCACGGCGATTTCCATCGTCACCCCGCTCGACCAGAAATCGGTGGTCGCGATCGAAAAGCTGATCGGACAAACCATTCCTCGTACCGACAGCGGTGTCGAGGCCCAGCCGGTGGATGACCCGACTGCGGCGCCCAGTAACGGCAATGAAAAGCCACGTGACGCACATGCGCGCGAGGGTTCGCGCGGCGGCCGAAAACCCCGCCGTGAGCGAGAACCGCGACGCTCCAACGGCGGCGGCCGAAGTCCCGCCGCGCCCCAGCCACAGGCTGCCGCCCCGCGTCCGCCTTCGATCGGCCGTGCCGAGGCGCCGTCCGTCCCGCGCGATGCGGCATCGGAGCCTGCCGATCACTCGCATCTTCCAGCATTCCTGCTCCGGCCTGTTCGCGCCCGCGTCTAGAACCCGTCCGGTTCTGATTGAGCAGAACCGGGCCCTCGTTCCTTGGTTTGACGCATCTCCACGCGAAGCTGGTGGCCACCGGCGCATCAAGTACCAGAATGGAACCCGTTTACCCGCCGTTCACTCTCATCCGTTAGCTTAACCGCAATATTTCTAGATATTGCGTTTGGCGACGACGGGCAGGACGCCCGCTATTTGGGGACAAGAACGTGCTCGACGAACACGAACGCACGCTGGCCTTCGCGGAAGTCGCGCTCGGCCAGATCAAATCGCTTCGCCAGACCGCCATCCCCCGCAATTATGAGATCTGGTACGTCTACGCGACCGGGTACAATTCGCCCCTCAACAAGATCATCAACGAGACGCTGACCCGCAACGGCAAACTGACCGAGGCCGATCTCGAGCAGATCTACGAAACCTATCTTTCCCAGATCAAGACCACCGACCGCATCGACAAGGTCGGCGCGCGCGTGATCGGGGAAATCGACGACGTGATGACCCTCATCACTGACGCCCTTGCAGTATCGGCCAGCTACGAGGAAAGCCTGTCGGGCGCGACTGAAAAACTTTCTTCCGCCAAGAACCGCGACCAGCTCAAGCCGATCATCGAATTGCTGCTGCGGTCCACCCGCGAAATGCGCGAGACCAACAAGGCGCTGGAAGACCGGCTACAGCTCTCGAAAACAGAGATCAGCAATCTGCAGCAAAGCCTCGATGCCATCAGGGCGGAGAGCCTGACCGACC
The DNA here is from genome assembly GCF_900105125.1 of Bradyrhizobium canariense. Classification (NCBI taxonomy): domain Bacteria; kingdom Pseudomonadati; phylum Pseudomonadota; class Alphaproteobacteria; order Hyphomicrobiales; family Nitrobacteraceae; genus Bradyrhizobium; species Bradyrhizobium canariense. The sequence goes on from NZ_LT629750.1 coordinate 1,562,187, forward strand.
CCCTCACCGGCCTCGGCAATCGCAAATATTTCGATCGCTCGATCGAGCGCGCCGTCGAGAATGCGCTCGCGACCGGCGAGCCGCTTTCGCTGCTGATGTTCGACATCGATCACTTCAAATCGTTCAACGACTCCTACGGTCACTTGACCGGGGATCAGGTTCTGCGCCTGGTCGGCATGTCGCTTAAACAGACCATCAAAGGCCAGGACATCACCGCGCGCTACGGCGGCGAGGAATTCGCGGTCGTGCTGCCCAATACCGCGCTGCGCCAGGCGCTGACCGTTGCCGATCACATCCGCCGAGCCATCATGGCGAAAGAGTTGAAGAAAAAATCGACCGGAGAAATCCTCGGTCGCGTCACCATCTCGGTCGGCGTTTCCATACTCAAGCCCGGCGACGACACCGATTCGCTGATCGAACGCGCGGATGCCTGCCTCTACGCCGCCAAGCGCAACGGCCGCAACCGCGTCATCTGCGAAGTCGATCCGGAATATGTTGCCGACGCGCGAAATCAGGTTGCGTGAACGCAATCAGGACGCGCTAACTTCTTTTCTTCCAAATCTTCTTTTTTAGACCGTCCTTCTTTTTTAGACCGTCCTTCGCGCTCTTTTTCTTTTTGGCGGCAGGCCCTGTAGCAGCAGCCTTTTTGGTTGCGGCTTTGCCCGCCTTGCGCACTTTCGGACGCTTGCGCAGGGCTGCGCGCTGCGCCGCCGCCAGCGCCGCCCTTGCCCAATCCGTCAATTCCTCCGGATCGTCAAAAAGCCGCGCCGGCAATTGCCAGTAGGAGCCGACCGTCACGGTCTTGGCCCTGGTTTGATATTGAAACGGTTTTGAACCTTCCGCCTCGAATTGCGCAATGGTTTGGTCGTCAGCGCGGAAATACAGACCCGCGCGCAGCGCCATGGCGAAGTTGGTACCGTCAACCGAAATGCCGAAACCCGAGAACATCGGGCGGATCGTCACCGGGCCGAAGTCGGCAAACAGGTCGATCAGGAAATCGCGGTCCATGCGCCGCTCACGTCCCTATCCGTCGTCCCGGCGAAAGCCGCGATCCATACGCCGTGTCATTTCGTTAGGACACTATGGTCGACGAGGTCGTGTAAAATCAACCGCCGGTGATGATGGATCCAGGCGTTCACCGGGACGACGGCGCGGTTAGATCTTGGCGGCCGTCAGTTGCACCGATTCGCCGCAGCCGCAGGCGCCGACCTGGTTGGGATTGTTGAAAATGAACTGCGCCGACATCTTGTCGGCCTTGTAGTCCATCTCAGTGCCGAGCAGGAACAATACCGCTTTGGGATCGACCAGGATCTTCACGCCCTTGTCCTCGACGACCTCGTCGGTCGGTCGGACTTCGTGGGCATATTCGACGGTGTAGGATTGCCCGGCGCAGCCGCCATTCTTGATGCCGACGCGCAAGCCGACGATCTCGGAGTCGGCGCGCCTGGTCAGTTCCTGGACCCGCTGCGCAGCCGCTTCGGTCAGCTTCATGACCTGCGGGCGGGGCCGCGGCTTGGGTTTCGAGGCGGATGTGGATGATGCAGGTGTCATGTCAGTCATTTGGTCATTCCTGGCAGCCAATCAATATCGGCCATTTCCCTGAAACCCGTTAAGCTCTCTAACGCCTCACCACATATTGAGGACGAGGCGCGCCTCGTCGCTCATCCGGTCCGGCGACCAGGCCGGATCCCAAACCAGATTGACGTTGACGACGCCGACGCCGGGAACGCTGGCGACCGCGTTTTCCACCATCGTCGGCAATTCTCCCGCCGCCGGACAATTCGGCGTGGTCAGTGTCATGACGACGTCGACGCCGCGATCGTCCTTCAGATCGACCTTGTAGATCAGGCCGAGCTCATAGATATCGGCCGGAATTTCCGGATCGAACACCGTCTTGAGCGCAGCCACGATTTCGCCGCTGAGCCGCTCGGTCTCCTCCGGCGGCAGCGCCGAATGGGTTTCCATATTGCTGGTTTTGGCTTCGGCTGTGTCGGTCATGAAAACAATTCCCGTGCCTTGATGAGCGCCTGTGCCAGATGGTCGACTTCTTCGCGGGTATTATACATCCCGAACGAGGCACGGCACGTCGCCGTGACATTGAACCGCTCTAAAAGCGGCATCACGCAATGCGTGCCGGCGCGCACCGCGATCCCCTGCCGATCGATGACGGTCGCGACATCGTGCGGATGGGCGCCTTTCATTTCGAACGAAATCACCGGGCCCTTGCCACGTGCGGTACCGATCAGACGCAGCGAATTGATCTCGCGCAGCCGTTCCTGGGCATAGGTCAGAAGGTCGTGTTCATGGGCCGCGATCCGCTCCTTGCCGATCGAATTAACGTAATCGATCGCCGCACCCAGGCCGATCGCTTCCACAATCGCGGGCGTTCCGGCCTCGAATTTGTGCGGCGGATCGCCATATGTGACCCAATCCTTGGCGACCTCGCGGATCATCTCGCCGCCGCCATTGTAGGGACGCATCGCCACCAGATGCTCGTGCTTGGCATAGAGCGCGCCGATGCCGGTCGGACCGTATAATTTGTGTCCGGTGAAGACGTAGAAATCGCAATCGATATCCTGCACGTCGATCGCTAGATGGACGGCGGCCTGGCTGCCGTCGACCAGCACCGGGATGCCGCGCGCATGCGCAAGCTTCACCACGTCCTTCACCGGCACGATGGTGCCGAGCGCATTCGACATCTGCGTGATCGCCACAAGCTTGGTGCGCGGCGTCAGCAGCTTCTCGAACTCGTCGATCAGGAAATTGCCCTCGTCGTCCACCGGGGCCCATTTGATGACGGCGCCGTGGCGCTCCCGAAGGAAATGCCAGGGTACGATATTGGAGTGGTGCTCCATGATCGAGAGCACGATCTCATCGCCCTGCCCGATGTTCGGCTCGCCCCAGGAGGAAGCCACCAGGTTGATCGCCTCGGTGGCGTTGCGGGTGAAGATGATTTCCTCGTTGCGCCGTGCGTTGAGAAACGTCGCGACCTTGGCGCGGCCGCCCTCATAGGCTTCGGTCGCTGCATTGGCGAGGTAGTGCAATCCGCGATGGACGTTGGCGTATTCGCTTTTATAGGCCTCCGTCATGCGGTCGAGCACCGCGATGGGCTTTTGCGCCGAAGCCGCGTTGTCGAGATAGACCAGCTGCTTGCCATAGATCTTCAGCGCCAGCGCGGGGAAATCCTCCCTGACGCGCGCAACATCATATGAGCCGTTCAATACCGCCGGATGCATAGTCAGCTCCGTGCCTCCAGCCATCGCAGGGCGGCCGCGATCGCAAGCTCCCGCAGGTCATCATTGGTGATCTGTTCAATCGCCTCGCCGACGAAGGCCTGGATCAAAAGCGCCTGCGCTTCCTTCTCCGAAAGGCCGCGCGCCCGCAGATAGAACAACAGGCTTTCGTCGAGCGCGCCGGTGGTGGCGCCATGGCCGCAGGTCACGTCGTCGGCGAAAATTTCCAGTTCCGGCTTGTTGTCGGCTTCGGCGTCGTCGGACAACAGCAGCGCCCGCGTCATCATCTTGGCGTCGGTTTTTTGCGCCTTGGGCCGAACCACGATGCGGCCCTGAAACACCGAATGTCCGCGGTCGTCGACGACAGCCCGGAAGATCTCACGGCTGGCGCAGTTCGGCACCGCATGATCCAGAAACAGCGTGGTGTCGGCATGCTGGCGGCCGTTAAGCAGATTGACGCCGTTGGTTTCGACGCGGGAGCCCTCGCCGGCGCAGACGATCGTCGCCTGATAGCGGCTGACGCTCGAGCCGGTGGTCATGCCGAAGGTGTTGAAATGCGCGTGAGCGCCCAGGGTCACGACAGCGGAGGAAATGTTGAAGGCCTCACGGCCGTCCTCGACCAGACGCACATGGTCCAGCCGCGTGCCGTCGCCGATGGCAAGCACCAGCGAGTCATGGACCTGGTAGGATTTCGCGCCCTCGGCAGCGATATAGCTTTCGACCAGGGTCGCGCTGGCGTTCTTGCCGATTTTCAGCAATGAGCGCGTGAATGTCGCCGCCGGCTGCGCGGCGCTGGCGATGTGAATGATGTGCAGAGGAGTCGCCAGCGCGACACCGTCGGCGACCTCGATCACGAGGCCATCGGTCATCATCGCGCGGTTCAGCGCGGCCATTGCATCGGAGCCGTCGCATTCGAACAATTCCGAGGTATCGTCGGCTTCGAGCTTTTCACGCAACGTGCGAATCGAAAGCCCGGTTTCCAGTTTGCTGGCATCGGACAGGTTGGGTACGAACACGCCGTCCACCAGCACCAGCCGGCGCACCCCCTCGATGGCGTGCAGCTTGAGTGCAGCATCGGCGCGCTTGAGCGCCGCCGCATCAGGTGCTGCCGCCAGCGGCAGCACCTCGCGCATCAGCCCGCGCAGATCGGTGTATTTCCACTCCTCGATGCGCCGGTGCGGCAGGCCCGCACGCTCATACGCCTCGAACGCCTGTTGACGCGCGTCGGCAATCAGGCCCGCGCCGGGCAGCCGATCCCGCGCCACAGCGAAGATATCGCTCAGCGCGCGTCCGGTTTCGGTTTTTGCCAGTACAAGGTTCATCACAGATCCGTTTGTGCGTCAGGCCGCATCTTCGAACTGGGCGTAGCCGGAAGCCTCGAGCTCCAGCGCCAGTTCCTTGCCGCCGCTTTTGACGACGCGTCCCTTGGACATCACATGCACGACGTCGGGGATGATGTAATTCAGCAGCCGCTGATAGTGCGTGATCACCACCATCGCCCGCTCAGGCGAACGCAGTGCATTGACGCCGTCGGCGGCGACCCGCAGCGCGTCGATGTCGAGGCCGGAATCCATTTCATCGAGGATGCAGAGGCTTGGTGCGAACAGCGCCATCTGCAGAATCTCGTTGCGCTTCTTCTCGCCACCGGAGAAGCCGACATTGACGCCGCGGCGCAGCATGTCCTGTGGAATGTTCAGCGACGCCGCGACCTCACGGACTTTTTTCAGAAAGTCCGGCGTTGAATATTCGCTCTCGCCGCGCGCCTTGCGCTGGGCGTTCAGCGCGGTGCGCAGGAACGTCATGGTGGCGACGCCGGGGATTTCCACCGGATACTGGAACGCGAGGAATACGCCCTTGGCGGCGCGCTCGTCGGGCGACATTGCGAGCAAATCTTCGCCCTTGAACAGGATCTCGCCTGACGTGACTTCATAGCCCGGCTTGCCGGCGATGACGTGGGAGAGCGTCGATTTGCCGGAGCCGTTCGGCCCCATGATGGCGTGCACCTCACCCTTGTTCACGGTGAGCGAAAGCCCGTGGAGAATCTCACGTTCCTCGACACGGACTTGCAGATCTTTGACTTGGAGCAATGCAGTCATTCGTTTTTCCAATAACCTCAGCAACAGGCTTTTTCAGCCCCACGCGCCGTCAGTTTTCCACGCACAGACGACCAGAAAGATGATTGTCGAGACGGCTACGACGATCATCGGCGGCGGAAAGATCGATGAGGTTTTCTCCCGCCGTATCATCACCAAAACGCAGACAAAAACCACCGAAGCAAACACGGCAACGAGCGTGTGTCCTTCCCAGGTGGTCGGTGTTGCGCCGTATCCCTTCAGTTTTGGCATGAACCAGAATTGATTCATGACGAATTATCCGACCGAACCTTCCAGCGAGATCGAGATCAGCTTCTGCGCTTCGACCGCGAATTCCATCGGCAGTTGCTGCAGCACGTCCTTCACAAACCCGTTGACCACGAGGCCGACGGCCTCTTCCTGCGACAGGCCGCGCTGCACGCAATAAAACAGCACGTCCTCGGAAATCTTCGACGTGGTCGCCTCGTGCTCGAACAGCGCCGAAGAATTCTTCGCCTCGACATATGGCACGGTGTGCGCGCCGCACTGGTCGCCGATCAGAAGCGAGTCGCAGGCGGTGAAGTTGCGCGCGCCGGTGGCCTTCCGGTGCGCGGTGACGAGGCCGCGATAGGTGTTCTGCGAACGCCCGGCAGCGATGCCCTTGGAGATGATCCGGCTGGTCGTGTTCCTGCCGAGATGAATCATCTTGGTGCCGGAATCGACCTGCTGGTAGCCGTTCGAAATCGCGATCGAGTAAAATTCGCCACGAGAGTTGTCGCCGCGCAGGATGCAGCTCGGATACTTCCAGGTAATCGCAGAGCCGGTTTCGACCTGAGTCCAGGAGATCTTCGAATTGTTGCCGCGGCAATCGCCGCGCTTGGTGACGAAATTGTAGATGCCGCCCTTGCCTTCGGAATTGCCGGGGTACCAGTTCTGTACCGTCGAATATTTGATCTCGGCGTCGTCAAGCGTGACCAGTTCGACCACGGCGGCGTGCAACTGATTCTCATCGCGCTGCGGTGCGGTGCAGCCTTCGAGATAGCTGACATAGGCCCCCTTGTCGGCGATGATCAGGGTGCGCTCGAATTGTCCGGTGTTGCGTTCGTTGATGCGGAAATAGGTCGACAACTCCATCGGACAGCGCACGCCCGGCGGCACGTAAACGAACGAGCCGTCGGAAAACACCGCCGAGTTCAGGGTCGCGAAATAATTATCCGAGGTCGGAACGACCGTGCCGAGATACTTCTTCACCAGCTCGGGATGTTCGCGGATGGCTTCCGAGATCGGCATGAAGATCACGCCGGCCTGCTTGAGCTCCTTCTGGAACGTGGTCGCGACCGAGACGGAATCGAACACCGCGTCTACCGCGATCTTCCGTTCGCCTTCCGGACGAACCACGCCTTCAAGGATCTCGACTTCGCGCAGGGGAATGCCGAGCTTCTCGTAGGTCTTCAGGATTTCCGGATCGACCTCGTCAAGCGAAGCCAACTCCTTCTTCTTCGGGGCGGAGTAATAATAGAGATCCTGGTAATCGATCTTGGGATAGTTGACGCGAGCCCATTTCGGCTCGGTCATGGTCAGCCAGCGCCGATAGGCTTCCAGCCGCCACTCCAGCATCCACGCCGGCTCGTTCTTTTTCGCGGAAATGAACCGGACCGTGTCTTCCGACAGCCCCTTGGGAGCCTTGTCGGATTCGATCAGCGTCTCAAATCCATATCGATACTGATCGACGTCGATTCGCCTGACGCGATCGACCGTCTCTTGTACTGCCGGCATTCTATCCTCCGCTCGCGGTTTCAAGGACCGCGGTGGATCAGTTCCGAAACTTTATTACGATGTTTTTCCGACGAAATCACCTGCTTAGAACCGTTCAAGCCGTGTTTCATCCCCCTCTAAGTAGGGTATCGGCGAGCTTTCGCCAAGCCTCCAGACAGCGATTGATGTCCTCCTCCGACGTGGACCAGCCCAGACTGAGCCGCACGGCTCCTTGAGCAAGATCCGGGCCGAATCCCATGGCTTCCAGCACATGCGAAGGCTGAACCTTTCCGGACGAGCAGGCGGAGCCGGAGGATACCGCGATACCGGCGAGGTCGAATCCGATCACCGCCGTCTCCGCCTTCAGGCCAGGAGCCGTGAACAGAGTGGTATTGGGCAACCGGCGCGCTTCGCTGGAAAAGACAATGATGTCAGGAGCTTGCCGCAACCCTCTCTCGAGACGGTTGCGCAGGCCCTCGAGGCGAACCGGGTCATCGTTCAGAGCGGCCATGGCAGCCTCCGTCGCCGCACCAAAGCCCGCGATACCCGCGACGTTCTCCGTACCCGCCCGGCGTCCCAGTTCCTGACCGCCGCCGCGTAACAGCGGTTCAAAACCCAGCAGCCCCTCGGCGAGAATGACGGCTCCGACCCCCTTGGGACCACCGATTTTGTGCGCCGACAGCGTCACCAGATCGGCATTTACAGCGCCGATATTGACCGGGACTTTTCCAAATGCCTGGATCGCGTCGACATGCAGCAACCCGCCCGCGACATGGACAATCTCCGCCACCTCGGCGACCGGCTGCAGCGCGCCGGTTTCGTTGTTGGCGAGCATGACCGACACCAGCGCGGGCGGCCTGCCTTCCAGCGCCATGCGCAACTGATCCAGATCCAGCACGCCGGAGCGGGTTACGCCAACGGCGCTGATCGCTACTGCCGGAAACTGCCCGCCGGCAAGAACCGAGGCATGCTCGATCGCTGAGACCACCAGCCTTTCGACCGGAGCCCCCTGGCTTCTGCGAAGCCCCGGCTTGAGCACCAGCGCGTTCGCCTCGGTACCACCTGAGGTGAAGATGACGTTTCGAGACGTCGCGCCAATCGCGCCCGCAATCGACGTCCTTGCCTCCTCGATCAGCCGCCGCGCCTGACGACCCTCGGCATGAACCGAGGAGGGATTACCACAGAGATCCCATGCCACAGCCATCGCTTCCCTGGCCTCACGACGAAGCGGGGTGGTCGCATTCCAGTCGAGATAGATACGATCGGTCATCTAGTATTATATTACCTTGGTCGGAGCGGTTTCAGCTCGGAGCGGCCCGGTGGCCTTCAGTCGCCTTCAGCCAGCACTCCATCAATTGGCGATCAAAGCGCTTCTTGCAATCGAATTGCCAACGCCTTGAAGATGCTATCGGATGCTCAAGAAGCTTGCTTTTTGCCCCTCGCTCTATGTTAGAACGCGGCCACAAGTTCACCCCGCGCCGTTCGCGCATCGCCAAACGACGCCTGATCACCGCTTCTCTGCGAGGTTCGTCTGATCGTCAGATGGAGCCAGCAAAAGTCGATGATTACCCTAGGGATCACCTATGCCTGAAGTCATTTTCACCGGCCCCGCAGGCCGTCTCGAAGGCCGTTATCATCCGGCCAAGCAGAAGAACGCGCCGATTGCGATGATCCTGCATCCGCATCCGCAGTTTCACGGCACGATGAATCATCAGATCATCTACCAGTGCTATTACGCGTTCGCCCATCGCGGCTTTTCCGTGCTGCGCTTCAATTTCCGCGGCGTCGGCCGCAGCCAGGGATCGTTCGATCACGGCACCGGCGAATTGTCGGATGCCGCCTCCGCGTTGGACTGGGCGCAGACCATCAATCCGGAGGCGCGTGCCTGCTGGGTCGCAGGTTTCTCGTTCGGCGCCTGGATCGGCATGCAATTGCTGATGCGCCGGCCGGAAGTCGAAGGCTTCATCTCGATTGCGCCGCCGGCCAATCTCTACGACTTCTCGTTCCTGGCGCCCTGCCCGTCATCGGGCCTGATCGTGCACGGCGAAAAAGATGCCGTGGTGCCGCCCAAGGACGTCAACACGCTGGTCGAGAAACTGAAAACCCAAAAGGGTATCGTGATCGATCAGCAGGTCATCCCGGGTGCGAACCATTTCTTCGACGGCAAGCTGCAGCCGTTGATGGAGACGGTGACGGCCTATCTCGACATGCGGCTCGCGAACGTCCGCTGAACTCCGCAACGGCAAGCGTCAGGCTCGGCCGCCGATTACGGCCGGGCGATCACGCCGCCCGTCATCGGCATCGGTACGCCGGTGGTTGCGGGATAACTGAGCGGCAGGCCCTTCAGGCCCCGTGCCGCGAGGAAGCCGAAAGCCTGCGCCTCGATCGCGTCCGCCGACCAGCCCAGCGTGTCGGCGGCCTCAACCGTCGCCGGCGCCAGGCGCTCACGCAGCATCCTCAGCATGGTGAGGTTGCGGGCGCCGCCACCGGCCACGACCCAGCTCTTCGGGACCTTCGGCAATAACGGGACGATCCCGGCGATGGCCGCAACCGTGAACGCCGTCAGCGTCGCGGCCCCATCGGCGGGAGACATCTGGCCCAGCTTCAGCGAAGCAAAATCATTGCGATCGAGCGATTTGGGCGGCGGCAGCGCAAAGAACGGAAGTTTCAGCGCGCAGCCGATCCAGCCCTGGTCCGCCGTGCCTTGCGCGGCCAGGCGCCCCTCGCAATCGAACCGCTGCTTCATGACACGGAACATGTAATCATCGAGCAGCGCGTTGCCGGGGCCGGTATCGCAGGCGATCAGGATCTCGGAACCGTCAATGTAGGTGATGTTGGAAACGCCGCCGATATTAACCACAACGATCGGCCCCTCCCGCTCCAGCGATTGCGCCAGCGCGCGGTGATAGACCGGTACAAAGGGTGCACCCTGCCCGCCAGCGGCGACGTCGGCCGCGCGAAAATCATGCATGACCGGGATATGGATGGCCTTGGCCAGCGCGGCCGCATCGCCAATCTGGACGGTTAGTCCCCGCTCGGGCCGGTGCAGCACCGTCTGGCCATGGAAGCCGACGATATCGATGTCCTCGCTGGTGATCCGGTTCTGGGCGGTGAACGTCGCCACGGCTTCCGCATGCGCAATGGTCACCGCACGCTCCGCTTCGCGCAGGATTCCGGGCCGAGCATCGCGCTGCGGCAAATCGACCGCCTCAGTCAGGGCCTGGAGCAGCAGCCCGCGTTCCTTGTCGGTGTAGGGCCGGTACCCCGAGGGGCCAAAGGCCTTGACCCGTTTGCCGTCGGTTTCGATCAACGCAACATCGACCCCGTCGAGCGAGGTGCCGCTCATCAGACCGATTGCCGTCATCATCATCGCTAAAGTGCCTTCGCGACGCCCTGCCCATGACGTCCAGCTTGTGTCAAACCAGCACATCTTATAATGCCACAGCATGCCGGGCAGCGGGAGCCTTTCCGCTATGGTTCCGCAATTCCGTGCAAATAAAGTGAAATAAGAATGATCAGAGTTGCCGACAAATGACTGCTTTTAAATCTGATTTCCTGAATATTTTACAGGAACGCGGCTTCGTCCACCAATGTTCCGATTTCGAAGGCCTCGACGCGCTCGCCGCGAAAGGTCAGGCAACGGCCTATGTCGGGTATGACTGCACGGCGCCGTCGCTGCATATCGGCAACTACCTGACGATGATGATGCTGTACTGGCTGCAGCAGAGCGGCAACAAGCCGATCACGCTGATGGGCGGCGGCACCACCATGGTCGGCGACCCCTCCGGCAAGGACGAATCGCGCGCCCTGCGCAGCGTTGCGGAGATCGAGGCCAACAAGGCCAGTATCCGCGGCGTGTTTGCCAAGGTGCTGCGATATGGCTCCGGCCCGAACGACGCGGTCATGCTGGACAACGCCGAATGGCTGACCAAGCTCAACTGGATCGAGATGCTGCGCGACATAGGCCGGCATTTCTCGGTCAACCGCATGTTGACGATGGACTCGGTCAAGCTCCGTCTCGAGCGCGAGCAGGAGATGAGTTTTATCGAATTCAACTACATGGTCTGCCAAGCTTACGACTTTGTCGAACTGTCGCGGCGCGTCGACTGCCGGCTGCAGATGGGCGGATCGGACCAGTGGGGCAACATCATCAATGGCGTCGATCTTGGCCGCCGCATGGGAACGCCGCAATTGTTCGCGCTGACGACACCGCTGCTCACGACAGCCTCGGGCGCGAAGATGGGCAAGACCGCCCAGGGCGCGATCTGGCTCAACGCGGACGAATGCAGCCCCTACGATTTCTGGCAATATTGGCGCAACGTCGAAGACGACGATGTCGTCAAATTTCTCAAGCTGTTCACGATCCTGCCGATGAGCGAGATCGGAAAGCTTGAGGCGTTGCAGGGCTCTGAAATCAACGAAGCCAAGAAAGTGCTGGCGACGGAAGCCACCGCCCTGCTCCACGGCCGTGACGCCGCCAATGCCGCATCCGAAACCGCGCGTCAAACCTTCGAACAGGGCACGATCGCCGAAAGCCTGCCCACGGTGGAGATTCCGCACGGAGAGCTCGAAGCCGGCGCCGGCGTGCTGGCGCTGTTCGTCAAGGCTGGCCTGGTCGGATCCAATGGCGAGGCGCGGCGCCAGATCAAGGGCGGCGGTCTGCGGGTCAACGATGTCCCGGTCAGCGACGAGAAGATGATGCTCAAACTCACTGACTTGACACCGGAAGGCGTGATCAAGCTCTCGCTTGGCAGAAAGCGCCACGTCCTGCTCAAGCCTGCATAGGCGCATTCGCTTTAGACCCCTGCTCCTGCCCGCGGAAACGCGCTCCTTGGTGCTCATGGATCAGAATGCGCCGAGGGAGGCCGCCGCAACGACCCCGCTGAAACCGGCGCGCGTCGCGCTCAACGTGCTCGCGCTGTGTTTTGCGTTGTCAGTGGTCGGCCGCGGCCTCGGCGAGAGTTTCACGGTTTTTCTGAAGCCGATCTCGGAGAGTTTCGGCTGGGACCGCGCCGATGTTGTATCGGTCTATTCCCTCTCCGCGCTCGCGGGCGGATTGGCATCGCCCTTGATCGGCCGGCTGTTCGATCGATCGGGACCGCGCTCGGTTTATGCGCTGGGATTGTTGCTGCTTGGCGGCGCGTTTCTGATTGCAGCTTACTCAAAATATCTCTGGCAGTTCCAGTTCAGCCTTGGCCTGTGCGTCGGTGTCGGCATCGCCTTTATCGGCAACGTTCCGAATTCAATCCTGCTTGGCCGCTGGTTCGGCCCGCGATTGTCGACCGCAATGGCGGTTGTGTATTCCGCGACCGGCGCCGGCGTGTTGATCCTGTTGCCGGCGTCGCAAGTCCTGATCGATCATTTCGGCTGGCGCGGCGCCTACCAGATCTTCGGCAGCGCCGCGCTTGTCCTGCTCGTGCCGCTGCTGCTGCTGCCCTGGCGCCTGTTCTCCAGCGGTTCACCGCACATCGTCAAGAAGAGCGACGCCAATTTTGTCGACCAAGGCTGGACCTTGCTGAGCGCGCTGCGGCATCACGCATTCTGGGCGCTGTTTGCAACTTTCTTCTTCACCGCGATCGGGATGTACGCCATCGCGCCGCAAGTGGTTGCCTATCTGATCGATGCCGGATTTCCACCGTTGCAGGCGGCGACCGCCTGGGGCTTCAGCGGCGTCGTGCTGCTGTTCGGCATGCTCGGCGTCAGCTGGCTCGACGGCATCATCGGCCGAAGGCCATCGGTGTTGCTCAGCTATGCCATCTCGATCGTCGGCATTGTCTTGCTCTGGCTGCTGCAATGGTATCCGAACATCTGGATGCTGACGGGCTTCGTCGTGTGTTTCGGCAGCATGATCGGCTCGCGCGGTCCGCTGCTCGCGGCCACCGCCATGAAGATCTTCCGCGGCGAACGGCTCGGAACCATCTACGGCACCATTACCATCGGCAGCGGCCTGGGATCAGCGTTCGGCTCCTGGAGCGGAGGCCTGATCCACGACTGGAGCCACAGCTATAATCCGCTGATTGCGTTTGCGCTGGTCAGCGTGCTGCTGGGAATGATTCCGTTCCTGGTCGTGCCTGCGCTGCGGCGCTAGGCTCGCAAGATCAACTAAGATGCCGCGGCATGGGATGCGATTCATCCCGGCGGACGATATCAATTCCCGTGGTTTTACGGGAATCGCTCGATCGCGAGCGGCGGCCGATCTATGTTCACGATTGGTAAGCAGGTTCCTGATATCGGCTGTGGCTACACTTATGCCCCAGAGGTCGAAATGAACCTGCTTAGCCGACTCAAAATCCGCACCAAACTCGCAAGCATGGTTGCCCTGGCGGCCCTCACCGTGTTCGCCATCATCGTACTGTCGGCTTCGCTGAGCGAAAGCCGCATGCTGGCGGACCGGGTCACGCAGATGCGTACGGCCGTCGACCTGCTGGTCGGCATGGCGCAGACGCTGCAGGACGAGGTTGCGGCGGGAAAAATGACCCTCGCCGAGGCCAAGGAGCAGTTTCGGCAGCGTGGCCGGCGCATGACCTTCAACCAGGGACAAGGCTATCCAGTCGTTTACAATGCGGACACCTCGCTGGTGCTGAACGGTGCTAACGCTCAGCTCGAGGGTAAAATCACCGGCGCCAAGGACTCCAATGGTGTCGTGATCGCCGATGCGCAGATCGCCGCCGCGCACCAGAGTGCCGAGGGAGCCACTGCCTCCTATCTCTACCCTCGTCCCGGCCAGACCGTTCCCGTTCGCAAAATGGTCTATGCCCGCAGCTTTGCGCCATGGAACCTGGTGATGAGCTACGGACTCTATATCGATGATGTCGATGCCGACGTGAACGCGCTGCTGTGGCGGCTGGGCGCGATCGGCGGCGGCCTCATGGTGCTGATGGGATTTTTGTCGTGGCTGATCGCCCGGGACGTGCTGGGAGCGCTGGAGCGCCAGAAGAACCGCATGCAGCGCATCGCCGAAGGATCGCTTGACCAGCCGGTCGAAGAAACCGGACGCGGCGATGAAATCGGCCGCATGGCGGAAACGCTGGAAGTCTTGCGACAGACGGCGATGACGGCGCGCAGCCTTGAAGCGGAGCAAGTCGCGGCGAAGCAGCGGGCCGAGAACGAGAAGCGGCAGGCTCTTATTGCGCTCGCCGACCGGTTCGACGCTTCGGTCGGCCAACTGGTCGGTCTGATGGCGTCCGGATCGACGGAACTGGAAAAGACCGCACAATCCATGACCGGCACGGCAGATCGCACCAATCAACGTGCGACGGTTGTAAGTTCGGCGGCGACGGAAGCCAGCACCCGCGTCCAGACGGTTGCCGCGGCAGCCGAGGAATTGTCCTCGTCGATCACCGAGATCAGCCGTCAGGTCGCGCAATCCGCAGCGATCACCAGCCGCGCTGTCGAAACCGCGCGGCGCACCGACACCACCGTGCGGGCGCTGGCCGATGGCGCCAAACAGATCGAACACGTCGCGGAACTGATTTCCAACATCGCGGGGCAGACCAACCTGCTGGCGCTCAACGCGACCATCGAAGCGGCGCGCGCCGGCGAAGCCGGCCGGGGCTTCGCCGTGGTGGCTGCCGAGGTCAAGAGTCTCGCCAGCCAGACCGCCGAAGCTACCAAGGAGATCGGCACCCGCATTACCCAGATTCAGAGCGCAACCAAGGAGGCCGTCGAGGCCATCCAGGGTATCACCGCCACGATCGAGGAAGTCAGCACGATCGCAACCACGATCGGCTCTGCGATCGAGGAACAAGGCGCGGCGACGGCAGAGATCGCGCGCAACGTCACGCAGACGGCGCAGGCGACCCAGGACGTAACGACAAACATTGGTGGCGTCAGCGCAGCGGCCAATGAGACCGGCGGCGCCGCCGGCCTGGTTCTCACCGCGGCCTCCGATCTCTCCAAGCAAGCCGAACAGCTGTCCGGCGAGGTCAACACCTTCCTGGCTGGCGTGCGCGCGGCCTAGTGTCGGATCCGGATTCGCAGGTCGCGTTAGCGCGACCTTGCGAACCGGTTTGCCTCGCCACAAACGCTTCCGTGCTGGCGCTGAGATCAAGCTCAAACAAGATGAAATCGTGATCCGATCCAATCGGATCATGATCCCGGCAATGCCCCGATAACTCGCGGCCGATCATCCGGCATCGCGCGCAACAGCAGTTGCACCGAACTCCGTGTCGCGCCGCCGGACGATCAGTTGTTGGTGGGGAATTCGACCGGATTGTTTGGCTTACCGGTATTGAACTCAAATATCTTTCTGAGCACGCCCGGGGCCATTGCCGAAATCGGATTAACGCGCAGCACCGGCTGGCCGAGTGTGCCGACGACCTCGTAGGTGACCCCGATCAGCCCCTCATTGCTGCCACCGCCCAGAAAAATACCGAGCACCGGAATCTGGCCGAACATGTTGTTCAGCCCGTACATCGGAACGAAGGTGCCGCTCATGCGCACCTGGTTTCCGGAATCGATGCTGCCTTCGATGGTTCCACCGATCATCGGCCCTTTCAGGACGCCTTCCCGGACCGTGAACTGTCCGTTTTGCCGGGTAAACTCCGCGCGCAATCCCGAGAAGGAAATGCCGTTCTGGACTCCGGCGGGGCCGCCAGCGGCGACACGATCAAGCGCGGCTTCGCCTTTGATGGAAAAATCGCGAACCAGTACTCGTCCTTCCCTGGCGCCGGGTTCGACGGTTGGAGGGTCCATCGCCATTGAAAGCTGGCCGCCGATCATCTTGGCGTAGGTGTCGGTGAAGCGGAACAGCGCGCCGGCGTCACTGGTCTCGAGATAAATCATGTCGTGCGCCTGCCCCTGCGTGCGCCCGCGCAGATCGCCCGTCAGCGGGGTATCGCGTCCGAGCTTGCCGGTCAGCGCAAAGCTTCTGATCGTGCCACTGCGCCGGGATAGCTTGGCGTCAACACTGCGCAGCGCCTCGCCATCATAGCCCATGACCGCGCCGAGCTTCAGGTCTACGTCAAAATCGATGTTCTTGGTTTTGGCTTTGGCGTCTGTCTCCTTGCCCGATATCGCGGACTTGAGAAAGCCGCGGCCATCGAACACATCGCCGCGCATGGTCACCTTTAAAACGCCATCGGAACCGCGGTCGGCTTTCAGCGATGCCTTGTCGCCATCGGACGGAGCATAGGTCGGGAAGTTGGCGTTCATCAGGTCGCCATTCTGGTCGACCTCGAGCGATCCCTTGATCGACACGCCGCCGCCGTCGATGACGATGTCCTCGAGGCGGGTCGATTGCGGCTTTGGCACCACGTTGAAAACGGCATGAGTCGACTTGCCCGGCAGCTTGACCCAGCCCGGCAGGATATTGTCGAGTTTCAGCGCGGTCAGATCGGCGTCGATGCCGACACGGCTGTCATGGTCCGGCCCCCCGATCTTCCCCGACACCTTGACCGGAATCGCCCCGCTCACGGCGGGGCCGAGATCGAAACCGAGGCGCGCGCGGCTCGCGTCATCGAGCGTCGCCTGCAACTTGATATCGGCATCGCCCTCGCTCGGCTTGCGATAATCGAGCGAAGCCGGTTGCCCATTGATCTTGACGTCGCCCTTGACCTGATAGCCCTGATTGTTGGCTACCACCTTCAATGTGTTGGCCTCGAGCTTCTGGTTCATCATCAGTTTGTCGGCGGCAAATCCGCCAAGGTCCGCCGTAATGGTGTAGGTCGTGTCGGCCTTGGTGAGTTCGCGCTTGATCGGCAAGCCGAGCGTGACCAGCGCGGACACCGTTCCCTTGCTCGAATTGGGATCGATCAACGTGCCGGAAAACTCGCTGAGGCGGTCCGAGGCGAGAATTTCGGCCGCCGCCGGCACCGGACCGTCAATCTTGAATCTGACCTTTGCCGGCGAAGGCTTGGGCGCCATATCCGGCACCTCGAACACGAAATCGGAGATGTTGAGCTTGCGGCCCGCAGGGGTATCCACGGCGGCCTGCCCGATCGTCACCGTCGCGGTCCGGCCAGTGACATGGACTTTCAAATCCGCATCGTGCACCGACGGTAGATCATCCACCGGATGCAGCGACACGCCACTGGCGACGATGTTGACGGAAAGGCCGTCATCGGGAATCGGCGGACCTCGCCGCGAGAGATTGTGGACCGGCGAATTGACACCGATCTCGATACGTTGAAGCGAGCCGCGCTCGACCCGGTCGATGACCCATTCCCGAACCTCCGGGACGATCAGGGCCGGCCATATCTGTTTGAGTTGCGACGCCGACATCGGCGTTCCCGCGAAACCGAGTTGCAACCGTGGCTCGCCCGCATAGTCTACGCTGCCGGTGCCGGCGACGCCGATTTCACCATTGCTGATGTCGGCCTGGGTGAGCAACACGCGGTGCTTTTCCGTATCGAACCGCATCGCGATTGCAATGCGGTTGAAGATCAGCGGCTGTTCATCGTCGCTTCCCGCGAGCACGATGGTGCCGCCGCTGAGGCCCATCTGCCAGTCGGTAACGTTGTCATTGGGCGGCTCGAGATGGGCCAGCAGCGTGATCCGGTTCGCGCCCGAGATGATCTTGAATGGCGCCAGCAACACGCGTCGTCCGGCATCCCATTCGAGATCGACCTCAGCCGAATCGATCGCCATTGGGTAATCGGGCGTATCGCTGTCGATGATGTGCCCTTCGCCCGCACGTATCTTGCCGCGGAAATAAGTCGGCATGCCGTCCCGGCCGAGTTCACCTTTCAACTCGCCCGACAGCAGCAAATCGGCGCTGTAGGTCAGGTCCTTCAGCCGCAGCGCCAGCAGGATATTGCTCGTCGAGACCTTGTCGGCACGAATATCAACCGATCGCACGCCATTCGCGGGCGCCCCGACCGCAACACGCAGCGACCACGCATGGCTGCCCTCTTCGCCGACGCTCAGCGCCACGCCGCCGCCGCTGGGCCGGCGAAGGCTAAGGGTGATGTTATCGAAGTTCCATTTGTTGCCGCGCTGCTGATCGTCAACGATCAGGTTTCCGTTCTTCAAACCGATTTCGTTGAGGTTTTGACCGTCCAGCCCGGTCAGGCTGAGACTGTCGAGCCAATCGAGGCCGGCAAGCAAGCCGCTTGGTGCGTTACGGTTATCGGTAACAATTGTCGTCGTGCCGGGCTGAGCGGCTGATGAGGGCGGGGAAACTGCGGCCGGAGGCTGCGAGGCCGCGGGCTGGCCCGGTGATGGCGGCAGCGTTCCGAGTTGTCGCTTCGAGGTAACGCCGGTTGCGATCGGTCGCGCGTTGTCGCCGGTGGAAACCGTCACGTAGCCATCCGGGGTAATGCGCACCGCAAGTGTGGCGTCCACCAGATTGAGGCTTTCGGCGCGAAGCTGGCCCATCAGCAGCGCGGTGCCCGACAATCTCACTTCGGCCTTCGGCGCGCTCGCCACGATGGCATGGTCGCGGTCCCTGACGATGATGTCCCGGATTCGCACCGCAATACGGATTCTGCCGGCACGCTCGATCTGGGTGCCGCCGACCTCGACGGTGTTATCGTGACCGATATTTTCCTCGATCGCCGCCGCCAGCCATGGCGTCGCCATGTCGAGATTGATCGGACCTGCACCAAGCCGCCACCACAGCGCGCCGAAGCTTCCGCCGAAGATCACCATCAAGACCGCGATCACGATGGCGAGGCGCTTCACCCAGCGTTCACTCGCAAGCCATCGGCCCAGCGCCCCCACGCGATCGCCCAAGCGGTGGTAGCCGGAGTTCGAGCGCGACAGCAGCCGGCGGGCGCGGTGGCAGGCCACCTCGTCATGCTCTTGGTCCCAATCGGCATCATCCAACACGGAGGGTTGGACGTCAGCACTGGGACTGGACCCCTGGGGCGACGTATTCCTTGCCATTGCCTCTCGGTCGCAGCGCTGATTGTAAGATCGATCGCCGTCAAGGGCACACTCGTCGGTATGTAACGAGCGCTCTTGTACCGGCATCGCTGCCAATCCTCGATTGATATCGTTACCCGTCGTCCGGCCCAACGAGCACATTCAACGAGCGGACGAGTGATGTCTCGAATTCCGTGTAAACCTTACTCCGCGGCCGTCAGATCTGCCCAGCGACCTACTCGATTCGAGCTTGCCAGGACACCGCCTGCAATTGCCTAATGGTTGACCCGTCGAAAGCGACGAAAGGAAGGCGTATGTCCAAGAAAACGCGTAAGAAATCCTCCAAGACGTCGTCCGGCAAGCTGGCCCGCGCCGAATCTGCCGCAGCCGCCGAAAAGCCGGCCACGAAAAAGCGTCAGACTGCCGCAGCGATCAAGTCGGCCAAGAGAACTCTCAAGAAAACCGGCAAGAAAACCGGCAAGCAACCTCGCAACGCCGTCCCAGCAGCATCGCATCAAGCCCCGTCCAAAAGGTTAAAATCGCCGGCATCGAAGCCCGCCGCCGCAAAGTTCGGTAATTTGGCGGAGGGGTCGAAAGCGCCGGCCTTCCGGTTGCCGCGCGACGGCGGCGAGACCGTTTCGCTGTCCGATTTCGCAGGCCGCAAGCTCGTGCTGTTTTTCTACCCGCGCGCGGATACCCCGGGCTGCACCAAAGAGGCCATCGATTTCACCCGGCTGGCCGAGGCTTTCGCTGCCAACCAGACCGCCGTGCTCGGCGTCTCGGCCGACCCGCTCAAGGCCCAGGAATCCTTTCGGAACAAGCACCAGTTATCGGTTCCTCTTGCCTCGGATGAGAAGCACGAGATGCTGGAGGCCTATGGCGCCTGGGGCGAAAAATCCATGTATGGCAGGAGCTTCCTTGGGGTATTTCGGACAACGGTTCTGATCGGCCCCGACGGCCGGGTGGTGAGGATCTGGCGCAATGTGAAGGTCGACGGCCACGCCGACGAGGTCCTCGCGGCCGTCCGGGCGGCCTGATTTGCGCGACTCCGTTTCCTGAAAATTAACCATGAGAAGGTCAAATCGGCTCCGTCAATTCAGCCGTACGGGACTCATCTCCGACCGGCGCGGGAGTGCCGATGTCGTACCGTTCCGGTCATCATTCCGACTATCCCCAACATCATCCACAAGACCATGGCAGGACCTCGGCTCGGCGCCCGGCGGTAAGCCACGCGCCCGCCGCTGTGCCCCGCGCGCAAAACGGCTACACCCTCGTCCACGCCGGTAAGCAGGTCCGGTTTGGTCCGGTGGTGTTTTGGATCGTGGTCGGCACGGTAGTCGTGCTCGGCATGTGGTCGGCCGCAACTGCGACCTATTTTGCCTTCCGCGACGATGTGCTCACGCGTCTGATCGCGCGCCAGGCGGAGATGCAATACGCCTACGAAGATCGCATCGCCGAACTGCGCACCAAGGTCGATCGCACCACCAGCCGCCAACTGCTTGACCAGGAACAATTCGACAAGAAGCTCGACCAGATCATGCGGCGTCAGACCGCGCTGGAAGCGCGCGCCACCGCGCTTGGCGCCATGCCGGACACCCAAAGCACTGGATCGATCGCGGGATCGATCAGGCCACCGTCGCGCGGAGCCGGGGCGAATGACGGGGTTTCCACGGCCACGCCGAAGCCCTCGCCGATCAGCGACACCGTCATTTTCGTAGCGCCTCCCGACCGTGAAGCACGGCTGGAATCGCGTGCGCCCGTCATCGCCAAGCCGAACCCCAATCAGTTCGCTCAGGTTCAGGGCGTCGAGAACGTACTTACCCGTCTGCAGACTTCGCTCGATCAGGTCGAAACCCGCCAGATGGCGGCGCTTAACTCGGCCGAGGACGGCATAGAATCGCGCGTGCGCCGGATGCGCGGCGTCATCACCGATCTCGGCCTCGATATGGCGCAACTGGACGCCGCCACACCGCGCGCCGGCATGGGCGGCCCGTACGTTCCCGTCAAACTTCCGGCCGACGCGGGCCCGTTCGAGCGGCAGCTCTACCGGATCAACATCACCCGTGCGCAAATGGATCGTCTGAACCGGGTGCTGGCGCTGGTGCCGTATCGCAAGCCGGTCGTCGGTGAAGTTGAATTCACCTCGGGGTTTGGGATCCGCAGCGATCCGTTCCTCGGCCGACCCGCCATGCACACCGGCCTCGATTTCCGCGCTGCCATGGGCGATCCGGTGCGCGCGACCGCCAATGGCAAAGTGGCGTCGGCGGGATGGGCCGGTGGCTATGGCCGTATGGTTGAAATCGATCACGGCAATGGCCTGTCGACCCGCTACGGCCATATGTCGGAGATCGACGTCAAGGTCGGCGAACCCATCAAGATCGGACAGGTGATCGGCGCCGTCGGCTCAACCGGCCGCTCGACCGGTCCGCATTTGCACTATGAAACCCGGATCGACGGCGAAGCGGTCGACCCGCAGAAATTCCTGCGGGCCGGTGTTCGCTTGAGCGCCGGTTGAGACACCTGCCGCGGGCGGATCAGCCGGGCGATTAATGCACCTCGCCGTCGATGACGTCGCCGAACAGCCGCCACGCCTCTCCATCGAACTTCATCAGCTGCATCTGTTCGATCGGAAAGAAATCATCCGGGCTGGTGTTGACCTTGATGCCCGGCAGCATCATGTCCGTCGAGAAATTCTTGATGTTGGCCGCCTGCTTCATGACGTTCTCACGCGTCAGTTCATCGCCGCACTGCTTCAACACCTGAACCATGTTCTGCGCCAGGACATAGCCGTAAACATTGTTCGCGTTGGTCTTGTCGCCATCGGGATAATATTTGTCCATGAAGTCGAGCCAGCCCTTGGTGCCCGGGTCGTCCTTCCAGGTCGGATCGGTCGGATCTTTCAGGTAGGCGGTCGAGATGATTCCCTTGGAATTCTCCAGACCCGCGGGTTTAAGGACAGCGGCAACCGACGTCGCGGTGTTGGCCAGAAAGAAGGTCGGCTTCCAGCCCAACTCGCCAACCTTTCGTATCGCCTGCGCCGAGCCCTTTGGCGCGGCCCAGGAGAAGAAGATATCGGCGCCCGAATCGTGCAATGCGACGATCTGGGAATCGATGCTGGGGTCGCTGACCTCGTAGGATTTGTCGGCGATGATCATGCCGGCCTTATCGCCCAGCCCATCCTTGAGCCCCTTGAACTGATCCTTGCCGGCATCATCGTTTTGCCAGAACACCGCGATCTTGCTGTTGGGATAGTGCTCCCGGATGTATTTGGCGTAGATGTGCCCTTCGCTTTGATAGTTGGGCTGCCAGCCCATGGACCATGGGAAGTGCTTGGGATCGCCGAATTTCGTTCCGCCTGACGCGACGAACAGTTGCGGCACTTTCTTGGCGTTCATGTATTTTTCGATGGCCGAGTTGGACGGCGTACCGAGCGGCTGGAAAATCAGCAAGACCTCGTCACTTTCCACCAGCTTGCGCGCCTGTTCGATCGCCTTCGGCGGGCTGTAGGCATCATCATAGGAGATGAAATTGATCTTGCGGCCGTTGATGCCGCCCTCGGCATTGATCTTGTTGAAGTAGGCCGCCTCCGCCTTGCCGATCACGCCGTAAGATGAAGCCGGACCGCTATAGGGCATGATATTGCCGACCTTGATTTCGGTATCGCTCGCGCCCGGATCGTATTTCTTTTCCGCGCGGGCCGCGGTCGCCATCATCGCGGCAACAGTGGCAAGTGCCGCGAGGGCAAATAGACGTGTGAAACGAACCGGCATCGTTTTCTCCCGCTTGGTGATTTGTTTTGACCAAGTGTCGCAACTCGGGCGTAGGCATGCAAGCGCGAGCTTATTCCGCGGCACGAAACAGCATTGTTGGCCGCCACCATTTGTGATTGATGCTTGGCGCAATCAGGATTTTCCTCGACAAGGCCGGCTGATTGAAACCGAACACACGAATTGGTCCGCGACACCCCAGGCTCGGGGACGCCGGATTTCGCGCCGCGCGATGGCTGGCGGCGCGAACCATGGCAGCGGCGGGCTTTCATCAGCTCGGCTCGGCGTTTGCCGATGCGCGGATCGCGCATGTCCGTGAAAAGCTCGCGCGCGGCGAGACGGTCTATCTTGCGGGATTGGCGCCACCCGGCACGCACAATTCGGGCGTTGCGCTGGTCGAAGTGAGCCAAGCAAATGGCCCGCGTTTGATCGTCAACAACGAGGAAGAACGTTTTTCCGGCAACAAGCACACCACCGAATATCCGCGGGCTTCGATCGACGCGATGGTGGCGACACTGCGCGGCATGGGACTCGACATCGCTGACATCGCCGCATGGCTCACCACCTGGGATTACCCGACACTGGCCGGCACTTTGGCCCGCTCGGTATTGGAGGAACTGCCGCAAAGCCTGAAGCTGGTGCGCACCACCGAGGCGGCTGGATTCGATCGTCGCCGTCTCGATCAGATGACCCGCACGCCCAAGATCCTCGCCAAACAGCTCGGCCTTTCCGAGCGCGTGCCGCTGATCTGCACGCCGCATCACGACAACCACGCCTGGTTCTCGTTTGCGGCCTCGCCGTTTGCAGACAGCAGCGAACCCGTTGCGGTTGCCGTGCTCGACGGCACCGGCGACCTCGGATCGATCTCGCTCTATGTCGTCCGCAACGGCGCAATGCAGCGGCTTTACTGCAATGACAGCATGTTCGATTCACTCGGCGCCTTCTACAGCGTGATCTCGTCGACGCAAGGCGGCTGGACCTGGCTCTCCAGCGAGGGCCGTTACATGGGCGCGGCCGCCTGGGGTGACATGAACCGCACCAGCAACCGCTATTACGCGCGCCTGAAGGATGTTTTGGATTTCGGTGAAGGCGGCGAAGTCCGCATCAATCGTGCGCTCGCCAACTGGTATTGCGACCCGTTCGATCACCCCTACAAGGCTGCGTTGATCGACATTCTCGGGCCGCCGCTCACGCCGGATCAACTCTGGAATCCCGACGCCGTCCTGCGAGTCGAGGACATCCAGCATCGGCCCGACACCAGCGATCGTCTCGACAAGGCGGCCGCGACCCAACTGGTGTTCGAAGACGCCATGGTCCACGTGGTCGACCACCTGTTGCGCGCGACCGGCGCGAGCCGGCTGGTGCTGACGGGTGGCGTGGCGCTGAACGCCATCGGCAACATGCGGCTGCTCGAGCACTTCGACGAGGCCTGGTTCGCGCACTTCCAACAGCGCAAGGAGCGCCTTCATTTGTGGGTACCACCCACGCCAGGCGACCCCGGCGTCACCATCGGCGCAGCGTGGCTGTTTGCGCATCTTGCCGGCGCACCGCGCGGCGCGCCGTTGACGTCGGCGTTCTATTGCGGCGCATCGCCTTCGCAGGAGGACATCGAAAGTTCGCTCACAGCCGACGACATTGCCTCGCAGGGGATCGGCGACATCTCGACAACAGCCGGCCTTGAGGCCATCGCCGATTTGATGGCCTTCATCGTGGCGCAAAACGGCATCATCGCGCTCTATCAGGGCCCGGCCGAAACCGGCCCGCGGGCGCTCGGCCATCGCTCGATCTTTGCCAACCCGTGCGACGCCGATGCGCGCGAGCGGCTCAATGAGCGCGTGAAATACCGGGAAGCAATTCGTCCGTTGGCGCCGATGGCGACGCTGAAGGCGGCCAAGGAATATTTCGAATTGCTGGATGGCGCTTCCGACGGCGATTACAACGCCTACAACTACATGGTGCTGACGGCGCGATCGAAGCCGCAGGCGCAAGCCAGGATTCCAGCGGTGATCCATGCCGACGGCACCGGCCGGATTCAGATCGTGCGCGCGGAAGACGATCCGCTCACTTACGCCTATCTGAAGGCGCTGGGTCGGCATATCGGCGTCGAGATGTCGGTCAACACCTCGTTCAACGTCGCCGGCCCCATCGCCCAGACCGCAGCGCAAGCGATCGACACGCTGCGCCGCTCCAGGGGGCTCGACGCTGTGTTCATGGTGGCCAGCAACGGCATGGTCTATGCGGCCTGGCACGGCGGCGAACGCAACAGCGGCCGGTTCACCAACTGGTTTTCGAAATGGAAGATCGAGCAGAAAGGGTGCTGATCAGGTCGACGCGTTAGCGCTGCGCGATACGATCTCGATCATTTTGCCTTCATCATCGTCAGGCGCGTAGGCTTTCGCGCGCTCATAGGCCTCTACCGCGGCACGTCCCATCAGCGGCGCGCCGGAAAGCAGGCTTTCGGCCAGCGCCACCGCATAGGCCGCGTCCTTGTGCCGGAGCGCCGCCGTAAACGTCGCGCCAGAAAAATTTCGCGCGGCCATGCGCTTGGAATGACGGATCACCTGCGGACTGGCGGCGACGCCGGTTTCAATTGCTTCCAGCACCAGCTTCATGTCGAGCCCGGCCTGCTCCGCGATCGCCAAGCCCTCCGCGATCCCGGCAATCTGGATAGCGCCCATCAGATTGTTGATCAGCTTGTAGACCGTGCCGCTGCCGACGGCGCCGAAATGCCGGATCGTGGTCGAGAGCGGCGCCAGATAGGGCCGCGCTTTTTCAAGATCGGCGGGCTCGGCGCCCACCAGCAGTGTCAGCTTCCCGCTGGCTGCAGCATCCGGCAGGCCCGTGACCGGACTATCGATATAGATGAGGCCACGGCCTCGAAGCTCCTGCGCAAGCTCGAGCGCGTGACGATAGGACACGGTTGAACATTCGATGGCGAGCGTGCCGGCCTTCATCGTTGCGGCGGCGCCATCCTTGCCGAGCCACACCGCGCGCGAGGCCTCATCGTCGGCGACCATGGTCACGACGGCGTCGGCATCGGTGGCGGCGTCCTTTGGCGAGGACGCCCAGCGCGCGCCGCGGGCGATCAGATCTTCCGCCTTTGCCTTGCTGCGATTCCAGACTGAAACCGTAAAGCCAGCCTCCAGATAGCGGCCGGCCATGCCGTGACCCATCCGTCCGAGGCCGATGAAAGCAACTTTTGTCATGGGCTAATCCACATCCTCAACCGCACCGGTTGTGGTTCCGAAGGCGCGCTGCGCCAACGTCGCCGCCATGAACTCGTCGAGGTCGCCGTCGAGCACGCCTGATGTGTCCGACGTCTGCACGCCAGTGCGAAGGTCCTTCACCATCTGGTAGGGCTGCAGGACGTAGGAGCGGATCTGATGACCCCAGCCGATATCGGTTTTGGCGGCCTGGTCGGCGGCAGCCTGTTCTTCGCGTTTCTTCAATTCGATCTCATAGAGCCGCGCGCGCAGCATGTCCCAGGCCTGCGCCTTGTTCTTATGCTGCGAACGGCCGGCCTGACAGACCACCGCAACCCCGGTCGGAATATGCGTCAGCCGTACCGCGGATTCGGTCTTGTTGACGTGCTGACCGCCGGCGCCGCCGGAGCGCATGGTATCGGTGCGCACGTCGGATTCCTTGATGTCGATCTTGATGCTGTCGTCGACGACCGGGAAGATCGCGACGCTGGAGAACGAGGTGTGCCGGCGCGCATTGGAATCGAACGGCGATATCCGCACCAGCCGATGCACGCCCGCTTCTGTCTTGAGCCAGCCATAGGCGTTGTGACCGCTGATCTGGATGGTGGCAGACTTGATGCCGGCCTCTTCGCCTTGCGTCTCTTCCAGATATTCGATCTTGAAGCCGTGCTTCTCGGCCCAACGCGTGTACATGCGCAGCAACATCGAAGCCCAGTCCTGGCTCTCGGTGCCGCCGGCGCCGGCATGAACCTCGAGATAGGAGTCGAACTTGTCTGCCTCGCCGCTGAGCAGCGCCTCGAGCTCGCGGCGCGCGACTTCCTTCTTGAGGGATTTCAGCGCGGTCTCGGCTTCCGCGACCACGCCCTCATCGTTCTCGGCTTCGCCGAGTTCGATCATCCCGATATTGTCTTCAAGCTCGCGCTCGACCTTGCCGATGCCCTCAAGCGAATCCTCCAGCGAGGTTCGCTCCTGCATCAACTTCTGCGCCTTCTGCGGATCGTTCCAGAGATCGGGGTCTTCTGCGAGCTTGTTCAGCTCCGCAAGCCGCATGGTGGAAGCATCGACGTCAAAGATGCCTCCTCAGCAGCCCGACTGACTGCTTGATCTCTTCAACTAGACGTTCGACTTCGGCGCGCATGGTCCCTCTGATCCGCGGCCAATGCCGCCATTGCAATGCTGCGAGCGATGTAACGATGAGCGGCGCAAAGCGCAATCGGCTTCACGCCAGCCCGCTTCGAAGGCGCGCTAATACAGTCCGCCGGTGCCGGAGCGCAAGATCGTGCGATCCGCATCCGGCGACACCGTCAGGGTCCGCCCGTCCGCGTCGGCCACGCCAATGCCTGAATAATTATCCGGCGGCGCGGTGCCCGGCTTGAACGCCTCGAGAATGGTCCTGCCGGTGTCTCCCGGGCCGGCCCGCATTCCGGTCTTGGAATCAACCCTGATCAGCTTGATGCCGGCGGGAATCTTGAACGGGGTCGCCGGCTTGTCGGCAAGCGCAAGCTTCATGAAATCCCTGGCAATGGGCGCGGCGGTATGACCTGCTTGCGCGGTTCTGCCCAGACTGCGGGGCTTGTCGTAGCCAACATATAAACCGACAACGAGATCCGGCGAAAAGCCGACGAACCAGAGATCCTTTGCTTCGTTCGAGGTACCGGTTTTGCCGGCGATCGGCTTGCCCACGTCGCGCATCACCATCGCCGTGCCACCCTGGACAACGCCTTCCATCATCGAGGTGATCTGGTAAGCCGTTAGCACGTCCAGCACCTGCTCCCGACGATCGACGAGTTGCGGCTCGGGCTGGTTCTTCCAGCCCTCAGGCGCATCGCATCCGAGGCATTCGCGGGTGTCGTGCTTGAAGATGGTATGACCGTAGCGGTCCTGGATCCGATCGATCAGCGTCGGTTTCACCCGCCGGCCGGAATTGTCGATCATCGAATAGGCCGTGACCATCCGCATCACGGTGGTTTCGCCGGCGCCGAGCGCATAGGACAGGTAATTCGGCAGTTCGTCGTAGACACCGAAACGCTTGGCATATTCGCCGATCAGCGGCATGCCGATATCCTGAGCCAGCCGCACCGTCACCGTGTTCAGCGACAGCCGCAATGCGTTGCGAAGCGTGGTCGGGCCCTGGTACTTGCCGACGGAGAAATTATCCGGGCGCCAGACTTCTCCGCCCTGCCCCTGATCGATTTCGATCGGCCCATCGACCTCGACGGACGACGGCGTATAGCCGTTGTCGAGCGCCGAGGAATAGACGATCGGCTTGATGGTCGAGCCCGGCTGACGATAGGCCTGTGTCGCGCGATTGAACTGGCTCTGGTCGAACGAGAATCCACCCACCATCGCCAGCACACGACCGGTGTGCGGGTCCATCACCACCATGGCACCGGATATTTCCGGCAACTGGCGCAGCCGGAACTGACCGTCGACCAACGAGCCATCCTTGGCAATCAGAGGGTCAGCGTAAATGATGTCCCCGGGGGATAATATCTGGGATACGGCCGTCGGCGTCTTGCCCTTCGCAGGTCCCGCCGTCGGCTTTGCCCACCTCACGCCGTCAAGTGTGATGATGCCGATTTTCCTGTCTCGGGATATCACGCCGCCGAGTTCGCGACCCGGCTGGAAACCGATCCGCGCCGACTGATCGCTGGTCTCGAGCACCACCGCCATCCGCCACGGCGAGATGTCGTTGAGTGATTTGACGTCGGCAAGCTTGACGCCCCAATCGCCGGAAATATCGAGCTTGCCGATCGCGCCTCGCCAGCCTTGCGCCTCGTCGTAATTGACGAGCCCCGCCGCCATGGTCTTGCGCGCCATCACCTGCAGCTTCGGATCCAGCGTGGTTCGCACCGAGAGACCGCCTTCATAAAGTTTCTTCTCACCGTAGCGCTCGAGCAGGTCGCGGCGGACCTCTTCGGCGAAATATTCACCGGCGAAAGTGCGCGCACTATTGCTTCGATTGGTGACAGTCAGCGGATCCTTGCGCGCGGTGTCCGCGTCGGCCTGTTTGATCCAGCCATTTTCGAGCAGACGATCAACCACGTAATTGCGCCGCTCGACCGCACGATCATGATTGCGCACCGGATTCAGCGTCCCCGGCGCTTTCGGCAACGCGGCGAGGAAGGCCGCCTCGGCCACCGTGAGTTCGTTGACCGATTTGTCGAAATACACCAGCGACGCCGCAGCGATACCGTAAGCGCCTTGGCCGAGATAGATTTCGTTGAGATAGAGCTCGAGAATCTTGTCCTTCGAATAGGCGCGCTCGAGTCGCATCGCGAGCAGCGCTTCCTTGATCTTGCGCGTGAACGAAACTTCGCTGGAAAAGAAAAAATTCTTCGCCACCTGCTGGGTGATGGTCGAGGCACCCTGCGGCCGGCGGTTGGAACCGTAATTCTCTGCATAAAGAATCGCGGCGCGCGCCATGCCGGAGTAATCGATACCGCCGTGCTCATAGAAGTTTTTGTCCTCGGCGGCGAGGAACGCGTTGATCACGAGCTTCGGGACCGCCTGGATCGGCAGGTACAGCCGGCGTTCCCTGGCATACTCGCCGAGCAGCGCGCCGTCGGCGGCATGGACGCGCGTCATGACCGGCGGCTCGTAATCCTGGAGCTGAGAATAATCCGGCAAGTCCTTCGAGAAATGCCAGATCAGCGCCGCGGCTGCGGCGACACCGACCAGGAACAGCACGGTTCCGACGGTGAACAGGAAGCCGAAGAAACGGAAGAGCAGTCTCATAAATCTTACCCGGTCGTGAGCCTGCCCTCGTTCAGCGCTAAACATACTTCCGCGCTGCGGCCGGGCCGTATAGCCGTGATTTCAATCAATTTCAATTGTGTGCATTTGATGTGTTGCAAAAGCCGCCCCGAGCAAATTGTTGCTCACCCGGCATATCCTCCCGCGCGAACAGCAGACGACACCGCCCGAGCATGAGCGGTCGCCGCACGTCCTCCCAAGGGTTCCGGTCTAATACAGTCCGCCGGTGCCGGAGCGCAGGATGGTGCGATCCGCGTCCGGGGAAACCGTCAGCGAGCGCCCGTCTGCGTCGGCCACGCCAATGACCGAATAATTATCCGGCGGCGCGGTGCCCGGCTTGAAGGCTTCGAGGATAGTCTTGCCGGTATCTCCCGGGCCGGCCCGCATCCCGGTCTTGGAATCGACCCGGATCAGCTTGATCCCGGCCGGCACCTTGAAGGGAACGCCTGGCTTATCGGCGAGCGCAAGCTTGAGGAAATCACGCGCGATCGGTGCTGCCAGATGGCCGCCGGTCCCGGCATTGCCCCGGCCAAGCGTGCGCGGCTTGTCGTAGCCCATATAGATACCGACCACCAGATCGGGCGAGAAGCCGACGAACCAGGCATCCTTTGCTTCATTGGTGGTACCGGTCTTGCCGGCGAGCGGCTTGCCGACATCCCTCAAGGCCGTCGCCGTGCCGGCCTGCACCACGCCTTCCATCATCGAGGTGATCTGATACGCCGTCATCGGATCCAGCACCTGCTCCCGGCGGTCGACAAGCTGCGGCTCCGGCTGATTCTTCCAACCATCCGGCGCATCGCAACCGCGGCATTCGCGGGCGTCGTGCTTGAAGATGGTATGACCGTAACGGTCCTGAATGCGATCGATCAAGGTTGCCTTCACGCGGCGGCCGCCATTGGCGAACATCGAATAGGCCGTGACCATTCGCATCACGGTCGTCTCGCCGGCACCCAGTGCGTAGGACAGATAATTCGGCAACTCATCATAGACGCCGAAGCGCTTGGCATATTCGCCGATCAGCGGCATCCCGATATCCTGCGCCAGCCGCACCGTCACCGTGTTCAGCGACAATCTCAACGCATTGCGCAGTGTCGTCGGCCCCTGAAACTTGCCGGACGAAAAATTCTCCGGACGCCAGACGCCGGCACCCTGCCCCTGATCGACTTCGATCGGCGCATCGAGCACGACTGTCGATGGCGTATATCCATTGTCGAGCGCCGATGAGTACACGATCGGCTTGAACGACGATCCCGGCTGCCGATAGGCCTGCGATGCACGGTTGAATTGACTCTGGTCGAACGAGAAACCGCCGACCATCGCCAGCACGCGGCCGGTATGCGGATCCATCGCCACCATGGCGCCGGAGACCTCCGGCAGTTGACGCAGCCGGTACTGGCCGTCGACCGCATTGCCATCCTTGAACAGGGGATCCGCATAAACCACGTCGCCCGGCGAAAGCACCTGCGATACCGCCGTCGGCGCCCTGCCCTTTGCCGGACCTGACGCGGCCCTTGCCCATCTCACGCCATCGAGTGTGATGATTCCGGTCTGCCGATCCTTGGAGACGGCGCCGCCGAGTTCGCGCCCGGGCTGAAAGCCGATCCGCGCCGACTGCTCACTGGTCTCCAGCACCACCGCCATCCGCCAGGGCGAAATGTCCGACAGCGATTTGAGATCTGCGAGCTTGATGCCCCAATCGCCGGATACGTCGATCTTGTTGAGCGGACCGCGCCACCCCTGTGCTTCGTCGTAGTTGACGAGGCCGGCGACCATGGTTTTGCGCGCCTCCATCTGGATTTTCGGATCGAGCGTCGTGCGAACCGAGAGGCCGCCTTCATAGAGCTTCTTTTCGCCGTAGCGTTCGAAGATGTCGCGACGGACTTCCTCGGCAAAATACTCCCCGGCAAAGATGTGCGCACCGTTTGCCCGGTTCGTCACGATCAGCGGATCCTTGCGCGCCGTGTCGGCGTCAGACTGCTTGATCCAGCCGTTTTCCAGCAGGCGGTCGATCACGTAGTTACGACGCTCGATCGCGCGATCGTGGTTACGCACCGGATGCAGCGCGGCCGGCGCCTTCGGCAGCGCGGCAAGGTAAGCCGCTTCCGCAACCGTGAGCTCGTTGACCGATTTGTCGAAATAGACCAGCGACGCCGCGGCAATGCCGTAAGCACCGAGGCCGAGGTAGATTTCGTTGAGATAAAGTTCGAGAATTTTGTCTTTCGAGTAGGCGCGCTCGATCCGCATCGCGAGCAGCGCTTCCTTGATCTTGCGGGTAAAGGAGACTTCGTTGGTCAGAAGGAAGTTCTTCGCCACCTGCTGGGTGATCGTCGAGGCGCCCTGCGGCCGCCGGTTGGAACCGTAATTCTCGGCGTAAAGAAGCGCGGCGCGAGCCATGCCGGAATAATCGATACCGCCGTGCTCATAGAAGTTCTTGTCCTCGGCGGCGAGGAACGCGTTGATCACGAGCTTGGGCACCGCCTGGATCGGCAGATACAAGCGGCGTTCCTTGGCATATTCACCGAGCAGCGCGCCATCAGCGGCATGGACGCGCGTCATGACCGGCGGTTCATAATCCTGAAGCTGTGAATAATCGGGCAAGTCCTTGGAAAAATGCCAGATCAGCCCTGCGGTCGCGGCGACACCGACCAGGAACAACACGGTTCCGGCGGCGAACAGGAAACCCAAGAACCGCACCAGCAAGCGCATTATCGAATGTCCGTTTCAAATCTCGTGCCGCTGCACCCGGCGTTTTCCTTTGGCTGCGACCAGCGTTGCGGGATGATTTGCCGTGCCCCGCGGGTTCTCAATATACTTTAGATCGCCGAAGCGGGAATCCTCATCGATTCCGAACACCTTGCTGCGGTTTTTTATAAAGCCGCCGCTGTGGCCAAACTAGGGCTTCCCTCAATTCGTGGGCCCGGCCGTCGCCAGGCGTTTTGCAAAGAACGCGTCAATGGCCTGTGTCATCGACCCAACGGTCCGGGAACGCCAGTTTTCCGATACCAGATGCTCGAGATCGCTTTTATTCGAGACATAGCCGAGCTCGACCAGGACCGACGGCACATCGGGCGCTTTCAGCACCCTGAAGCCGGCGGATTTCAGCGGGTGCTTGTACATGCGCGCGGTGTTTTTCATCTCGCCTGCGAGCAAACGCGCGAAGCGGTTTGAAAACGTGCGGGTTTCTCGCTGCGCCAGATCGATCAGGATGTCGGCGACCTCGGTCGGCTCTTCCGTCAGATTAACCCCGCCGATGGCGTCGGCCTTGTTTTCCGCGTCAGCCAGCTTCTCGGCTTCGGCATCGGTGGCGCGATCGGACAGGGTGTAAATCGTCGCGCCCTGAGCATCACCCTCACGGCGCGGCAACGAATCGGCATGGATCGACACGAACAGCGCCGCCGATTGAGTGCGCGCGATCTTCACCCGATCGGCAAGCGGAATGAAGGTATCGTCGGTGCGAGTCATGACGACACGGTATTTGCCGCCCATCTCGATGCGATCGCGCAGCGCCAATCCAAATGCCAGCACCAGGTTCTTTTCGCTCTCGCCGTCGGCCTGCGTGCCGTTGTCGAGGCCGCCATGGCCCGGATCGATCACAATCAACGGGCGTGGATCCGTCGTAGCGGGCTTTGATTCGGCGGGATTGGGCTCCGAAGATTTGGCTTCCGGGGTCGACGCTGCGGATGCCGCGGCGTCGGCGATGGCCGGCCGCAGCTCAGGCCGGCTTTGCGCCGCAAGCGATTGCACGAAGGTGGTGCGGTCGACTTCCTGAAACTCCAGCACCAGCCGCGCCGGTTGGCCGTTAGCGGCATCGAGCACGTAGGAATTGGAGATTTTGGCCGGGCCGGTCAGGTCAAACACGATTCGCGAGCCGCCCGGCATGACCAGGCCATAACGGAACGCCTTGATCAATCCGCGTCCGGCGGCGCCGGTCCCCGCGGTAAGCTGGAAATTGACCTGCGGGATGTCCACCACGACCCGATATGGATCAGCCAGCGCAAAAGCACGAAACGGGATGGCCTTGTCGAGATCGAGGACAAACCGGGTTTGCTTGCCGTCGCCGGCCAGGCGAGCTTCAGAGGCCACGGGAAAACTGGGGGCTACGATCGGGGCCGGCGCCTGTTCCGCTGTCGCATCAACGATGGTGGCCCCGGCGCACGCCAATGCTGCGGCGCACAAGAGCGCAAAACCCAGCAAAATCCGATGATTTGCGCGGCCCACCAACGATTCGATGCCTCCGAGCAGCCCTCTTACCGCAATAGAACTACAGGGTTAATCGCCGCTTAAGGAACATACCCCGAATCATACCGCGAATAAGGCGGAGTGTTGCAGTGCTGCGACGCTTCCCTTGCACCCGGCAGCCAATCCACGTATGTACGAGGGGCTGACGGCTAATACTCCCGGTTGTGTCGCGTTCAGCCTCCCGGTGCAACGCCGGAAACCTCGACATTGGGGATTCCAGCGTCTTTCCGACCTTCCCCAGCCAGCGCAGCGCGCGGCTGACATGGAGAGGCGGTTTCGAGCCCGAGCGGCGTCCGGTCCCAGGTCACTTTCTTGCTCCAGGGACAGTTTAAGACACGGCATAACCGATTACCGGGCCGCAAGGTTCCGATATGCGATGGCCGGCGAGCGCTTCGGCGCCGCGCCGGGGCCTTTAGCGACAGACAAGGCGGCGCTTTTTGCCGCCAAAAGTGTTTTCAGACGGGCCGACGCTCGATGCGCCAGACTGTGTTGCCAACCATGATTGATCGAAGAACCGCGCCGATGCGGAGCGAATGCTCCGCGCGTCGCCTGTATCTGCGAGGATCATGTTCGGCGGGGCGCTCCGGGTTGCGTTTTGGCCTTCCCCTCACCCCCGAATCAGGTGGACCGTCGCGTCACCCGGCCGCGCGACACGCGCGCACCGCCATACGCGCCCGCCGCCGTCAAGAGTTCCAAAATGCCCAACAAAATGCTGATCGATGCTACCCACCCGGAAGAGACCCGGGTCGTTGTGGTCCGCGGCAATCGCGTCGAAGAGTTTGATTTCGAGACCGCCCAACGCAAGCAACTGCGTGGAAACATCTACCTCGCCAAGGTCACGCGCGTAGAGCCGTCACTGCAGGCCGCCTTCATCGAATATGGCGGCAACCGCCACGGCTTCCTGGCCTTCAGCGAAATCCATCCGGACTATTATCAAATCCCGGTCGCCGATCGCCAGGCGCTGATCGAGGCGGATGAGCGCGCCCATCGCGAGGCCGAGGAAGAGAACGAAAATCGCTCCAGCCACCGGCGCCGTCCACGCCATCGCAACGCGCGACGCCGCGGCAATGGCGACCGCGTCCAGAGCGACATCGTCGAGAATGCGAGCCTCGACCCCTCGCAGACGCCGCAGCCCTACGAAGCCCACGAGCACGCCAACGACGGTCACGCTCATGCACATGATGCCGATCACCCTCACGATGACACCGAGCATCACGACCACGAAGGTCACGACCACGCGGATCATGACCATTCGCACGATGATGATCATCAACACGATCATCATGACCACGATCACGAGGAACACGGCCACGAATACGCGTTAAACGAGACGCCGGCCCCCGCCCCGGAGGCTCAGCCCGAGACGCCGGTTGCCGCGGCAGTCGAGGCATCGACCGCAGCAGCGTCCGAGACGCCGGCCGGCGCCGAAATCCGCGAAGAGCCCGCGC
Organism: Bradyrhizobium canariense; assembly: GCF_900105125.1. Lineage (NCBI taxonomy): Bacteria > Pseudomonadati > Pseudomonadota > Alphaproteobacteria > Hyphomicrobiales > Nitrobacteraceae > Bradyrhizobium > Bradyrhizobium canariense. The sequence goes on from NZ_LT629750.1 coordinate 1,597,465, forward strand.
CGGACGAACGCGTCCGGGAGGAGCAGACCGAGGCCGAGGAAAACGCCGCCTACACCGACGATTCGCTGCATGCCGAACATGCCGACGGCGAGCATGCCGTTTCAGAACAGGCCGCCGAGCCGCATGGCGACGAGCATCACGACGATGAAGATGACGGCGACGATGCCGAGGAAGAGATGGTTGAATCCGTCGGCGGTGATGATGTGCTGGAAGAAGTGCCGGAACGCGCCTTCCGCCCGCGCCGCCAATACAAGATTCAGGAAGTCATCAAGCGCCGTCAGGTGATGCTGGTTCAGGTGGTCAAGGAAGAGCGGGGCAACAAGGGAGCCGCGCTCACGACCTACCTGTCGCTGGCCGGCCGCTATGCCGTGTTGATGCCCAACACCGCGCGCGGCGGCGGCATCAGCCGCAAGATCACCTCGGCGCAGGATCGTTCGCGGCTGAAGGAAGTGGTGCAGGATCTCGACGTGCCCGAGGGCATGGGCATCATCCTGCGCACCGCCGGCGCGTCACGCACCAAGCCCGAGATCAAGCGCGACTTCGAATATCTGATCCGCATGTGGGAAACCGTGCGCGACATGACCTTGAGGTCGCAGGCGCCGACGCTCGTCTATGAAGAGGGCTCGCTGATCAAGCGTTCGCTGCGCGATCTCTACAACAAGGAAATCGACGAAATCCAGGTTGCCGGCGAGGCCGGCTATCAGGAGGCCCGCGATTTCATGAAAATGCTGATGCCCTCGAACGTGCGCGCGGTGAAACTCTATCGCGACGGCCAGCCGCTGTTTTCGCGAATGGGAGTCGAGAGCCAGCTCGACGCCATGTTCTCGCCGACCGTGCAATTGCGATCCGGCGGGTACATCGTGATCAACCAGACCGAAGCTCTGGTTTCGATCGACGTCAATTCCGGCCGGTCGACCCGCGAACATCATATCGAGGACACCGCGCTCAAGACCAACCTTGAGGCATCAGAGGAAGTCGCAAGGCAGCTAAGGTTGCGCGACCTCGCGGGCCTGATCGTCATCGACTTCATCGATATGGACGAGAAGCGCAACAACCGCTCGGTCGAGCGCAAGCTCAGCGATTGCCTGAGACAGGACCGCGCGCGAATCCAGGTCGGACGCATCTCGCATTTCGGACTGCTCGAAATGTCGCGCCAGCGTATTCGCGCCAGCGTGCTGGAGAGTTCGACCGAGCCCTGCCCGCAATGCGGCGGCAGCGGGCATGTGCGTTCGGTATCCTCGGTCGCGCTGCAATTGCTGCGCGGCATCGAAGAGATCCTGATGAAGGGCGCCACCCACAATCTGGTGGTCCGCACGCGAACCGACGTCGCGCTTTACGTCCTCAACCACAAGCGCGGCCATCTGCGCGATCTCGAGAACAGCTTCAAGGTCACACTGTCCGTGATCGCCGATCCGACCGTAAGCGGCCAGCAATCCTTCATCATTGATCGCGGCGAACAGGTGCATACGCTGGAAGCCGCCAAGGCGCTGCTGGCAGCCCAGGCTGCGGCCGCCCCGCCGCCGTCGGAGGAAGCGTTCGACGACGAAGAGCCGTTCGATATCGAAGCGGAAGTTGAGACCGAAGAAACCGAAGGGCTGGCCGACGATCAAGCGGCCGGCGAGGAAGGCGGCGAAAGCGAGGCCGATGGCCAGAAGCGGCGTCGGCGTCGGCGTCGCCGCGGACGCGCCGGTGAGCCGCGCGAAAATGGCTTCCCACGCAATGATCAGGACGTCGTGCAAGCTGCGCCGGAGACTGCGACCGGCACGGTTGCAGAGGAAAGCGAATCCGACGAGGACGAATCCGAAGAGCAGCCCGGCTTCCCCCGCGCGGATCAGTCGGCCGGCGGAGAACGACGGCCCCGCCGCCGCGGACGTCGCGGTGGACGTCGCCGGCGCGGCGGACCGGAGGATGGCCTGGCCGGATCGATTGCGGACGAACTCGAACCGACCTCGCCGCCGGAAGTGACGAACGCGGTCGCCGATTTTGACGGTGTTTCGGACGAGCCGTATTTGCCGACCATTCAACCCGAAACCATCGCACCATCAGCCGAACCGCAGCCCGCCGAACGCGGGCAGCCTGAGCCGGCTCATGGTTCTGCGTCCGAGGAAAGCGCGCACGAGGCCGAGAAGGCCGCGCGGCGACGGTCAACGGTTCGCGAAAAGGTGAGCTTCCTGGTCGATTCTCCACCCGCTGCGGCGGCACCTGCCGAGCACAGCCAGCCGCAACCGCCGGCAGCAGTCCCCGAGCCTTCCCAACCCGCTCCCGAGGCAACAGACGACACCCAGCCGCGCAAGGCCGGCTGGTGGTCGCGGCGTTTCGGTGGCGGCTAGCGCGCAACAATCTCAGAATAAAAAACCGCCCGGCAAAACCGGGCGGTTTTTTATCGCCGAAATCGCCAGAGCCCGATTCAACTCTGCTGCATCAGGCTCCTTGTTTGAGGCATGAAGATCGCCGAAAACGGTTCCCTCATTTTCGGGATCGTGCCCTAACCCGTCGTCACGGCGGTTTCCAGATCCGACACGTCGACGCTCTGATTGAGATTGGCGTGCAGCTTCTCGTGATCGAGTTCGCCTTCCCACCACGACACGAACACAGTGGCGATACCGTTACCGGTGATGTTGGTGAGCGCTCGAACCTCACTCATGAACTTGTCGATCGAGAACACGATCGCCATGCCCGGCACCAGCGCCGGATTAACCACCGTCAGCGTCGCCGCCAGCGTGATGAACCCCGCACCGGTGACACCGCTCGCTCCCTTCGATGTCAGCATCGCCACGATCAGGATCGTCAATTGCTGACCGAACGTCAGATCGACACCGAGCGCCTGCGAAATGAACAAGGTTGCAAGCGTCATATAAATGTTGGTGCCATCGAGATTGAAGGAGTAGCCGGTCGGAACCACCAGGCCGACCACGGGCTTGGAACAGCCCAGCCGCTCAAGCTTCTCCATCAGTTGCGGCAGCGCGCTTTCCGACGAACTGGTGCCCAGCACGATCAACAGTTCATCCTTGATGAAGGCGATGAACTTGAAAATATTGAATCCGACAAACCGCGCGATCAGGCCGAGCACGACAACCACGAACAGACCCGCGGTTGCGTAAAACAGCACGATCAGTCCGACCAGATTGCCGAGTGCGGCAGGCCCGAATTTACCGATCGTATAGGCCATGGCGCCGAACGCGCCGAACGGCGCGGCCTTCATCACGATGCCGATCACGCCGAACACCGCGTGCGCCGTATCATCGATGATGTTGCGCAGGCGGTCGCCGCGCTCGCCCATCGCCATCAACGAAAACCCGAACAGGATGGCAAACAGCAGCACCTGCAGGATGTCGCCGCGTGCTAGCGCGCCGACCACGCTGTCGGGAATGATGTTGAGAATGAAATCGACTGATTTCTGCGCTTCCGCCTGCTTGACGTAGGTCGCCACGGCGGCGGCGTCCGGCCTTGCCGCGAGCCCATGGCCGATCTGGAACAGATTGCCCATCACAAGGCCGAGCGCCAGCGCGAAGGAAGAAACGATCTCGAAATAGACCAGCGCCTTGACGCCGACGCGCCCCACCTTGCTGGCGTCTTGAACGTGAGAAATACCCGAGACGACCGTGCAAAAGATGATCGGCGCGATCAGCATCTTGATCAGCTTGATGAAGCCGTCGCCGAGCGCCTTGATCCAGTCGTTGGTCGCAAAACTGGGCCACAGCCAGCCAACGAGGACGCCGAGCAGAATGGCGATCAGCACCTGCACGTAAAGTATTTTGTACCAGGGTTTTGCCGGGCGCGCCGGCACTGCCGTTGCGATTGCTGTCGTCATGCGTTGCACTCCCCCATTTGATGTCGCGGGTTGGTCCGTTGTCCACGCCCGGACGGCTGTCCCCGGTGCACTACCAAAATCAAGGGACCGGCGAAGTCAATGGCGCCCTTCGCCACGATGCTGGATACCGGCAACCAACAGGCCTTGCCGCCTATCCGAGCCACCGTGCAATGCGCGCCACGGCTTCGTGCATTTCCTCGGCCGAACGCGCGTAGGAAAACCGCATGAACGCGCGGCCGTGCACCGGGTCGAAGTCGATGCCGGGGGTTGCCGCGACGTGCGCCTTCTCAAGCATCTCGCCGGCGAAGGCGAAACTGTCGGAGGTGAATTTCGATACATCCGCATAGAGGTAAAATGCGCCGTCTGCCGGCAGAAACTCGGCGAGCCCTGCCCGCGGCAGGCCCTCGATCAGGATGCGGCGGTTCTCCTGATAGCCGCGCTTGATCGCTTCCATCTCCTCGCGGCCCCCGAATGCGGCTTCGGCGGCAATCTGCGACAGCGTCGGAACCGAGATGGAAAGGTTTTGCTGCAACCGTTCGATCGGCCGCACCAGCGGTTCCGGCACCACCATCCAGCCGACCCGCCATCCGGTCATGCAAAAATATTTCGAGAACGAGTTGATGACGAGCGCGTGCGGCGATAGCTCCGCCGCCGTCACCGCGGGAAACGCATAGTCGAGACCGTGATAGATTTCGTCGGAAATGAAACGGATGCCCGCCCCCTCCGCCGCGGCCATCAGGCCGGTGAGCGCCTCACGCGACATCATCGTGCCCGTGGGATTGGCCGGGCTGCCGACCAGCACGCCCTGCAGCGGCTTCTCGCGGTGGGCCGCGAGCAGCGCATCGCCGGTCAAGGCGTGACGGGTTTCGCTCGAAGTCTCGATCAGCACCGCCTCGCAGCCGAGCGCATGGAGGATATGGCGATACGGCGGGTAACCGGGCACGGTGACGGCAACGCGATCCCCCGGCTCGAACATGGCGAGAAACGCCAGAATGAAGGCGCCGGACGAGCCGGTGGTGACCACAATCCGTTCAGCGTCCACCGCGCAGCGGTAAGTTTCACGATAGTGCCTTGCGATGCGCTCACGCAGCGAGGGAATACCGAGCGCGGAGGTGTAGTCGATCCGTCCGCTTTCGATCGCGGCACGCGCCGCCGATATCGCGGCTTTCGGCGCCGATGCGGCCGGCTGTCCCACTTCCATGTGAATGACGTGGCCGCCGGACGCTTCAATGCGCGCAGCCGCCGCCATCACGTCCATCACCATGAACGGTGGAACATTGCTGCGTTCCGAGGCCGTCAAAAGGCCTCTGGCGCGGTCTCTCAATGTCGCATCAAGCATCGATATCTGCTATTTGCCGTGTGCCCCAGACTAGCCGCATTCGGCGGTTTGTTAGGGCATATATCGTATCCGATCCGTCGCCAACGATTAAAGACCGCTCAATGCTGCTTCGCATAGCAATCGGCAACAGGATGCCGAAACTGACCGCCCTCGTCACCGCGGTCGCACTCGCCCTCACACCGATGTCGAGTTTCGCGCAGGAAGCCAAGGGGCCACCTATCCTGCGCGACACCGAAGCCGAGCAATTGTTGCGCGATTACAGCCGGCCGATCCTGCGGGCGGCGGGTCTGGAAAAGCAGAACATCCAGGTCGTGATCATCAACGACAGCGTTTTTAATGCGTTCGTCGCCGACGGTCACCGGATTTTCGTGAACTACGGCGCGATCATGCAGTCCGAGACCCCGAACCAGCTCATCGGCGTGCTCGCGCATGAAACCGGCCATCTGGCCGGAGGCCATCTCGCCAAGCTCCGCCAGCAACTGGCGCAAGCGCAGACACAGATGGTGATTGCCATGCTGCTCGGCGCCGGTGCGCTGGTGGCGGGCGCAAAAAGCGGCGGCGATAACGGTCTGACCAACGCAGGCGCCGCCGCCATATCGGCGCCGCAGGAAGTCATCCGCCGCACCCTGCTTTCCTATCAGCGCCAGCAGGAGGAAAACGCCGACCGCGCCGGCGTGAAGTTTTTGACGGCGACCGGCCAGTCCGCGAAGGGCATGTACGATACCTTCAAGCGCTTTACCGATGACAGCCTGTTCGCCGCGCACAACGCCGACCCCTACGTTCAGTCGCACCCGATGCCGGCTGATCGCGTCGCCGCGCTCGAGGAAATCGCGCATTCAAGTCCATACTGGGACAAGAAAGACGATCCCGCGCTGCAGATGCGCCACGACATGGTGCGCGCCAAGATATCGGCCTTCATGGAGCGCCAGGACACGGTCTACCGACGCTATCCGCTCTCGGACACCAGCCTGCCCGCGCGCTATGCCCACGCGATTGCGACCTATCGCCACGGCGATTTGCGTAATGCGCTGGCCCAGATTGACGCATTGATCCAGCTGCAGCCCGCCAACCCCTATTTCTATGAATTGCGCGGCCAGGCGCTGCTGGAAGGCGGCAAGCCCGCGGAGGCGATCGCGCCGCTGCGCAAGGCGGTGCAGCTCTCGAATAACGCGCCGCTCATCGAGATGTTACTTGGGCAGGCGCTCGTGGGAACGGATAATAACGCCTACAGCGCGGAAGCGATTGCGATTCTGCGCGCAGCGGTGAGCCGGGAGACCGAAGCACCGCTGGGTTATACCCAGCTCGCGATGGCTTACGGCCGGAAGGGAGATTATGCGGAGGCCGATCTGGCCTCGGCACAGGCCGCTTATCTTCGCGGCGACAACAAGACTGCGCGAGATCTCGCCTCGCGCGCCAAGACGCGCTTCGCTATCGGTACGCCCGGATGGGTCAAGGCTGACGACATCGTCTCGGCAAAGCCGTTGCCCGGCCAGAAAGGCGACTAAAAGGGCGACTAACAAGAGATCACGCCAAACCCGCGAAAACCCGCTACACGACAAGCCAGCGACACGATCAAGGGTTTTCGAACACCACTTTCACCTAGAGGATTTGCCAATGCCTTCCTTCCGCTTGCTTGCCCCCGCATTATTCGCGCTGGCGCTTTGCGCCATGCCGCCGGCCGCATCGGCGCAGAGTTTTTCCGACACCCAGAAGAGCGATATCGAGGCGATCATCAAGAGCTACCTGGTCTCGCATCCCGAAGTGCTGGAGGAGGCGATGGCGGAATTGAGCAAACGCCAGACCGCCGAGGAAGCGCAGAAGCATGAAGCCAGCGTTGCCGAAAACGCCGCGACGATTTTCAATTCGCCGCGCGGTGTCGTCCTCGGCAACAAGGATGGCGACGTCACCTTCGTCGAATTCTTCGATTACAATTGCGGCTATTGCAAACGCGCCATGGCCGACATGCTCGATCTGATGAAGACCGATCCGAAGCTCAAGGTCGTGCTGAAGGAATTCCCGGTCTTGAGTCCGGGCTCCGTTGAAGCCGCGCAAGTCGCGGTTGCCGTGCGCATGCAGGATCCCGGCGGCAAGAAATATCTCGATTTCCACCAGAAGCTGCTCGGTGGTCGCGGGCCGGCTGACAAGGCGCACGCCTTGGCTGCCGCCAAGGACGCCGGCCTCGACATGGCCAGGCTCGAAAAGGATATGGCGAGCCCGGAAGCAAAGGCCACGATCGAGGAGAACTTCAAGCTCGCCGAATCGATGGGCATGAACGGCACGCCGAGCTACGTGATCGGCAAGCAGGTCGTGGTCGGTGCGATCGGCCTTGATGGTCTCAAGGAGAAGATTGCCCTCGCCCGCTGCGGCAAGGCCGCCTGCTCCTAACGCTCGATATCGTTGCATCCATGAAAAGCCGGCGGTTGCACCGCCGGCTTTGTTTTTGAGCGGTTCCCAACAGCAAGACGTTCATCGCGCATTCACCAAACAAAATCGTCGCAGGCTCCAATATCGAGGAACATCGCACATCGCCTGTCGTTGTCGGCGCGGGCAATGCAAATGTGTGAGGAGAATTTCGATGATTAATCGCTTTAAGATGACGGTTGCCGTGGCGGCGTTGATCGCGGGAACCGGGTTTGCCAACGCGCAGGGCACCGGCATGAGCCGCGAAGCACCGTCAGCGGGTCCTGCCGCTCAGCAGAGTGCGCCATCGTCCGACCGCGGCACTTCCGCGACACCGATGAATCAAGGCGCGACGGAGCCGGGCATGAAGTCCACGCAGTCGCAGGAGAAGTCACCAGCCGCCGGCAAGAACCAGCGCGCCGACGAGACCATGCAAGGCCAGAAGTCCAAGAGCATGAGCTCTGAGAACGACAACGCCAAAGGCGGCAAGGACATCAAGGCTGAAGGCCGTGAAGACCAGAAAGGCATGAAGGCCGAAGGCCGCGACGGCAACGTGAAGGGCGCCGCGGAAAACAAGGGTACGGCGGAAAACAAGTCTCAGACCACGACGGGACAGGCCGGCGCCGGAGCGAAGCTCTCGAGCGACCAGCGCACCAAGATCACCACCGTGATCAAGGAGCAGCATGTGGCCCCGGTCACGAATGTAAACTTCTCGATTTCGGTCGGCACCCGCGTTCCGCACGACGTCGCCTTCCGTCCGCTTCCCGCGGAAGTCGTGACCATTTACCCGGAGTGGCGCGGATATAACTTCATCCTCGTCAGGGACCAGATCCTGGTGATTGATCCCAACACCTTCGAAATCGTGGCCGTCATCGAGGCCTGAGGTTTCCACAGGGACGACCATCCGGGGCGGGCAGCGATGCCCGCCCCCTTTGTCCCGCTTCACCATCCTTTAACCTTGGTTAATGAGTGATTTCCGTAGGTTCCACGCGGCTTTTTACGAACTGCATGAAGCATTTGGACGGGAAACGGCAGGGGGCGGAGGCTTCCCCTTGGGCCGGTTGTTACCTATAACCGCGCCACCACCGCCACATCGCCGGGATTTGGATGGCCAACACACCTGCCGAGACGATTTATATTCTCAACGGCCCGAACCTCAATCTGCTGGGGATTCGCGAGCCGGAGACCTATGGCCACGCGACGCTCTCCGACGTCGAGAAGCTCTGCGCCGAGACATCGGCGCAATTCGGCATGAAAGCCGATTGCCGGCAATCCAATCGCGAAGGCGAACTGATCGATTTCATCCACGAGGCGCACGCGAAGAAAGCGGCCGGGATCATCATCAACGCCGGCGGTTACTCGCACACCTCGATCGCGCTGCACGACGCCCTGGTCGCGGTGAAAATCCCGACGGTGGAAGTGCACATCAGCAATATTCACGCCCGCGAAAATTTCCGGCACCATTCGTTCACGGCCAAGGCTGCCTTCGCAACGCTTTCCGGCTTCGGCATCGACGGTTACCGGCTCGCGATCAATGGCCTGGCCGCCAGGATCGGCGTCAAGGCAAAAGCCTGACGCCTGTCACCCAAAAGAAAGTTACGAGATCATGGCGCGTCAGCCTGACGACAAAGCATCCGCAAAATCCAAGAGCGACGACAGCGCACTCATTCGCGAGCTCGCGCTGCTGCTCGATGAAACCAGTCTCACCGAGATCGAGATCGAACGCGCCGGCTTGCGGGTGCGGGTCGCGCGCAACATCAGCATCGCCGCGTCGATGCCGGCGTCCATTCAGGCCGTCGCCGCCGCGCCCGGCGTTGCGGCCCCCGGCGATGTGGCGGATGTCGCCAAGCATCCGGGCGTCGTGCCCTCGCCCATGGTCGGCACCGCCTATTGGGCTTCCGAACCCGGCGCCAAGCCGTTCATCGAAGTCGGCAGCAAGGTGTCGGTCGGACAGACCCTGCTGATCATCGAGGCGATGAAGACGATGAACCAGATTCCGTCACCGCGCGCGGGCACCGTAAAGCAGATTTTGGTCGAAGACGGCCAGCCTGTCGAATTCGGCGAGCCGTTGGTGATCATTGAATAGAGGCGAGTGGCGAATAGCGAATGGCCAATAGAACGACGACGAACTCAGCGGCCGCTCGAAGCGCTTTCCACTCGCTGTTCGCCACTCACCATTCGCCCCTCCCTGCCTAGGACAACATGTTCGACAAGATCCTGATAGCTAACCGCGGCGAAATCGCACTGCGCGTCCTGCGCGCGTGCAAGGAGCTCGGCATCTCCACGGTCGCGGTGCATTCGACCGCCGATGCCGACGCCATGCATGTGCGCCTGGCCGACGAGAGCGTCTGCATCGGTCCGCCGCCGTCCAAGGACAGCTATCTCAACGTCCCGGCGCTGCTGGCGGCCTGCGAGATCACGGGCGCCGATGCAGTGCATCCCGGCTACGGCTTTCTGTCGGAGAATGCCCGCTTTGCCGAGATCCTGGCCGATCACAATCTGCATTTCATCGGACCGAAAGCCGAACACATCCGCCTGATGGGCGACAAGATCGAAGCCAAGAAGACTGCAAAGCGGCTCGGCATTCCCGTGGTTCCCGGCTCCGAGGGTGCCGTCGGGCCCGACGATGACGCAATGGCGATCGCGAAAGCCATTGGCTTTCCGGTGCTGGTGAAGGCGGCTTCAGGCGGCGGCGGCCGCGGCATGAAGGTCGCGCAGACCGCTGACGACCTGATGCTGGCGCTTTCCACCGCCGCCAATGAAGCCAAATCGGCATTCGGCGATGCCTCGGTCTATCTCGAGAAATATCTGCAGAAGCCGCGCCACATTGAAATTCAGGTGCTCGGCGACGGCCGCGGCGGGGCGATCCATCTCGGCGAGCGCGATTGCTCGCTGCAGCGTCGTCATCAGAAGGTCTGGGAAGAAGGCCCGTCACCGGTTCTGACCGCGGAGGCGCGCGCCAGGATTGGCGGGATTTGCGCCAAGGCCATGCAGGACATGAAATATCTCGGTGTCGGCACCATCGAGTTTCTGTTCGAGGACGGCGAATTCTATTTCATCGAAATGAACACCCGCATCCAGGTCGAACATCCCGTCACCGAGATGATCACCGACATCGACCTCGTGCTGGAGCAGATCCGCATCGCCGCCGGTGGCGAGTTGCCTGCCACGCAGGATGAAATCGCCATCATCGGCCATGCTATCGAGTGTCGCGTCAATGCGGAAAACCCGCAGACGTTTCGTCCCTCCCCGGGGCGGATTTCGCAATACCATCCGCCCGGCGGGCTCGGCGTGCGGATCGATTCTGCCGTCTATCAGGGCTACGTCATCCCGCCCTATTACGATTCCCTGGTGGGCAAGCTGATCGTGCACGGCAAGACCCGCGCGGAGTGCCTGATGCGGCTGCGGCGAGCGCTCGACGAAATGGTGGTGGAAGGCATCGAAACCACGTTGCCGCTGTTCAGGGCGCTGGTCCGCGAACCCGCCATCATCGACGGCGACTACCATATTCACTGGCTGGAGCAATATCTGGCCGGTAAACCGGCCAATTGAGCGGCCGCCTCTCCCGACAAAAATATCCGATCCCTCCGGGAACCATTTGCCCCAATGGAAGTTTTCGGGTTGCCGGGAACGATCCCGCGGGGGACAGTTGATTTCGCCAAGCGAAACACTTGTGACGGTTGATGCCACGCGCCGGCGCGCGATTGGTCAAATCCTGCTGCTCGCGGCCGGGCTTTTTGTGCTGGTTGCGATCAGCGCCTTGTCGGTGGTCCTCGTCACCCAGTCCCGCAAGGACAACGCCTGGGTGGTTCACACCGTTGAGGTGGAAAACCAGATCAACGCCTTGCTGCTGGACATCCGCCGCGCCGAAAGCGCCACGCGCGCTTACATGCTGTCTTCGGCGCCGCAATTCCTCAGCGAAAACGAATCTGCGACGGCAGCCATCCTGCCCGAGCTCGACCATCTCACTCATTTGACCAGCGACAATCCGGTTCAAGCCGAGAACGCCGCGAAACTGAAAACAGCAGTTGAGCTGCGGTTAGGTGAATTCGCCCGAGGTATCGATCGCACCCGGAACAATGATGTCGCAGCCAGCATTGCCGTCTTGCGCGAAGGCCGATCGAACGAGGCCGCCGAGGCCATCACGCAGATCACGCACGCGATGCGCGGCGAAGAAGATCGCCTTTTCGCGCTACGGACGAAAATCGCCGACCGCACCCAGCAATTGGCATCGATCGTGACCGTCGTCGGCTCCGGCCTCGTGATCGCGCTTGCCGCGATTTCGGTGTTTTTGGTGCGGCGTTCGTCGCGCGCGCGCGATTTTGCCGAAGCGCGGTTGCGCGACAGCAATCTCAATCTTGAGGCGACGGTCGACGAGCGCACGGCCGATCTGCGCGAAGCCAACAACGAAATCCAGCGCTTTGCCTATATCGTCAGTCACGATCTGCGCTCGCCGCTGGTCAACATCATGGGTTTCACCAGCGAGCTCGAGGAATTGCGTGGCGACATCTTCAGGCGAATCGCGACGCTCGGCCATATGACGGATTCCGCGCCACTCGTTCCGGCCGATGGCGGCGACGTCGAAACCATGCTCGACGGACCGGACAAGCAGCTCTCGCAGGATTTCGCCGAAGCGCTCGGCTTCATCAAATCGTCGATCGCCAAGATGGACCGCCTGATCACCGCCATCCTCAATCTGACCCGCGAGGGGCGGCGCGAATTCCAGCCGGTGCAAATCGACACCCGCGAGTTGATCGAGAGTATCGTTTCGACCGTCGCCCATCAGGCGGCCGAGGCCGACGCGCAGATTCGCATCGAGCCGCTGCCGGACATCATCAGTGACCGGCTTGCAATCGAGCAGATCTTTTCCAACTTGATCGACAACGCACTCAAATACCTCAAGCCCGGGGTTCCCGGCGACATCACGATCCGGGGCCGCACCAAGCTCGGCTTTGCGATTTTTGAGATTGCAGACAACGGCCGCGGCATCGATCCCAAGGACCACCAGCGGATCTTTGACCTGTTCCGCCGTGCCGGTACACAGGATAAGCCCGGACAGGGCATCGGGCTCGCCCACGTCCGGGCGCTGGTGCGGCGGCTCGGTGGAACCATGTCGGTTTCATCGGAACTTCACAATGGCAGCACATTCACGATAACACTGCCCATCGCCTGGGCAGCCAGTAACCGGAACAGAGATACATGAGCAAGCCAGTCACCATCATCATGATCGAGGACGACGAAGGGCACGCCCGCCTCATCGAGCGGAACATCCGTCGCTCCGGCGTCAACAACGAGATCTTGCCGTTCACCAATGGTACAGCTGCAGTGAACTATTTGTTCGGCAACGATGGTACCGGCGTCGACCATAAGGGCGAGGCGTTGCTGATCCTGCTCGATCTCAACCTGCCGGATATGACCGGCATCGATATCTTGCGCCGGGTCAAGGAAAACAAATATCTGAAATGCGCTCCGGTCGTCGTGCTCACGACCACCGACGACTCGCAGGAGATCAAGCGCTGCTATGAACTCGGCTGCAACGTCTACATCACCAAGCCGGTAAATTACGAAAGCTTCGCCAACGCCATTCGCCAGCTTGGCCTGTTCTTTTCCGTCATTCAGGTTCCGCAAGCCGCCACATGAGCGCTGCCATGCCCACGCTGCTATATATCGACGACGATGAGGCGCTGGCCCGGCTGGTCGACCGCGGCCTGACCCGGCTCGGCTTCAGCGTGGTCCATGCCGCAAGCGGCACGGCCGGGCTCGACCGGCTGCAGCAGGGCGGCATCGACGTCGTCGCGCTCGATCAATACATGCCCGGGCTCGATGGCCTCGAAACCCTCGAGCAGATATTGGCGATTCCGAATTCGCCGCCGGTGGTGTTCGTCACCGCTTCGCAGGATTCAACCATCGCCGTCACCGCGCTCAAGGCGGGCGCCGCCGATTATCTGGTAAAGGACGTGCAGGGCGATTTCATCCCCCTGCTCCAGGTCGCCGTCAACGGCGCGTTGCGTCAGGCGCAGATCCAGAAGGCCCGCGACGAAGCCGAGGCCGAGGTCCACGCCTCGCGCGACCGCTACGCCGCGCTCGCCGCCGAGCGCGAGGTGCTGCTGCGCGAGGTCAACCATCGCGTCGGCAACAGCTTGCAGATCATCGCCTCGCTGCTGCATCTGCAGGCCAGCTCCGCAGCGCAGGACGACGTCAAGGCCGCGTTGACCAATGCGATGGGCCGTGTGGCCGCGGTGGCTCAGGTTCACCGCCGCCTCTACACCTCGCACGATCTGAAGAGCGTGCTCCTGAACCAGTACCTGGATGCCCTGCTCGAGGACCTCAGGCGGTCCGCCGAAGGCAACCGGATGTCGCGGCTGACATTGAAGGCCGAACCGATCGAGATCGATCCGGACCGCGCGGTGGCGATCGGCATCATCGTCAATGAACTGGTGATGAACGCCGTCAAATACGCCTATCCCGACGGCGCCGGTCCTATTCACGTCGAGCTCAAGGCGCAAGGTGACGATCTGGTACTGTCGATCGCCGATGACGGCGTCGGCCTCAACGTCAAGGCGGACCCGCGCTCCACCGGCATGGGACAGCGCATCGTCACTGCGATGGCGACCAAGCTGGATGCCTGCGTCGAGCGCGATCCGAGCCATACCGGCACCCGGATCGTGGTCCGGTTTCGCCGCGTCAATGCACCCGCCACGAAACCTGCGAACGCGGCCGCGGGCTAAAGCCTTTTCGGTTCTGATGGAATCAGAACCGAGGCTCTATTTCTTTTGTTTTGACGCGTTTTCTTCACGCGAACCGGAAGCCACTTCGCTCGAAAACGCTATAGTGCGCGGTCGCATGCCGGCCCTCACCCTGCTATCCTGGCGCACATGACGTCGCGCGACTCCGCCACTTCCGAAATCACGCCCGAAGTGCTGCTGCGCGCCTATGCCTGCGGCATTTTCCCGATGGCCGAAAGCGCCGATGATCCGACCCTGTTCTGGGTCGAGCCGGAAATGCGCGGCGTCATCCCGCTCGACGGCTTTCATGTCTCGTCGCGGCTGGCGCGCACCGTGCGCTCAGACGCCTTCACCGTTACCGTCGATACCGCTTTCAAGGCCGTCATCGCCGGCTGCGCCGCGCCACAGCCCGGGCGCGACGATACCTGGATCAACAAGCGCATTCGCGATCTCTATATCGGGTTGTACGAACTCGGGCATTGCCACAGCGTCGAGGTCTGGGAGAACGATGACCTTGTCGGCGGACTATACGGCGTCAACCTCGGCCGCGCCTTCTTCGGCGAGAGCATGTTTCACCGCACCCGCGACGCCTCGAAGGTGGCGCTGGTGCATCTGGTGGCGCGGCTGATTGCAGGCGGTTTCGCACTGCTCGACACCCAATACGTGACCGAGCATTTGCGCAGTTTCGGCGCGGTCGAGGTGCCGCGACGGCGTTACCGGGCGCTGCTGGACAAGGCGATCACAGGAGAGGCCGCGGATTTCGGCAAGCTGCCGGTTGATCGCCCCCTCAGCGGCGCGGATGCGCTCCAGATCATCGCGGAGCGCGGCTAGCCGAAGGCGCGCTCTATTGCCGGAAAATTCCGAACAGACCACCAGGCTGCTGCTGAGGTTGCGGCGGTGGCGGAGGCGGCTGCTGCACCTGCTGTTGCATCGGTGCCGGCGGACGCGGAGCTGTCTGCTTTTGCGCCGGCGGACGCTTCTGCGCAGATGGTGGAGGCGGCGGTGCCGTGGGTTTCGGCGGATCGGGCTGCGCAGTGCTGACGACAGTGGTGTCAGGGACTTTGCAGTCAGTCAGCCAGATATCATAGATCGGATGCTCGATCGCGTGCAGGCCGGGGCTTGCCGCAAACATCCAGCCGGAAAAAATCCGCTTCACCTCGCCTTGCAGCGTGATCTCGTCGACCTCGACAAAGGCGTCGGTGTTGGCTGACTCGGTGGCCGGACGGGTGTAGCAGGCATCGGTCTTGACCCGCAGCGCGCCGAACTGCACGGTTTCGCCGATATCCTCATCGAAATTGATGATGCGTCCGGTGATTTTGTCGAGACCGGAAAAACTCGCTTTCTTGTTGATGATCTTCTGCGCCGGCGGCTCGGTGACGACTTCATCGCCCGGCTGCAACGTGGCCGGCGTCTGCGGAACCCCGGTCTGAGGAGTGCCCTTGGGCTGACGCTGTCCCGGTGGCAAGCCCGGCAGCGGATTGGGCCCTGATGGCGCGACGGCGACGCCCTGACCAGGCTGCGGCGGCATGCCGGCAGCCGCGGGCGGCGTGTTCTGCGGAATGACGGTCGTGCCTGGCGGCGGCGCCAAGGGCTGCGACTGGACTGCGCCGGGCGGCGGCACGCCCTGCGCTGGTGGCGGCAACCGGGTGGGAGCCGCAGGCAGCACACGGCCCTGCGGCAGTTCCGGCACGTCCTCCTCGTCGTCAGGCGGCGGCTGATTGCCGCGCGGGACATTGCCCGGCGGGCGCGGTGTGGGATCGGAAAAGATATTGCCGATCTGCGCCTGCGCGGGCGGCGCAAGTGTGATCGTCGCAGCGGCAATGAGGGCCGCAAAGCCAGTCAGGGCAATGGTTCGAAGCATCTCGCGCGGGCTTTAAGAGGCGAATCGGGCTGACGCCATTGTACAATTTATGAGCCGCCCACTGGGCAACCGGTTAACACGCCGAATACGGCGGGGAAAGGGCGCTTGCGGACGCTCCCACCGCTAGTATCCGGCTTCCAAAGCTCCTTTGCCCTCGCTGCAACCCCTTATGCGAACTTCGGAATCTTGAGGGCCACGACAAACCACGATTCCGATGCGGATCTCGGATTTGAAGCCCCTCGACCGACGCGCCGCCCCCGAAGGAACTTCAAAGCCACTGCACTGGTCAGCCCGCGCCACCCATGGAATAGTCGGCGGATCAAAGCTGGCGCGGCCCACGCGCCGGCAAGGAAAACCCGGGACAACCGGGGAAGCCCAGGGGAAACACCGACATGCCCGATCGAATTCGTCTGGACGGCAGGGTCGCCGTCGTCACCGGTGCGGCCGGCGTCATCGGCACCGCAACCGTGCGGTTGCTGGCCGAGCGCGGTGCGCGAATTGTCGCAGTCGACCGCAAGCCACAAGACCTGCAAGCCGCGATCAGGGATTTGCCCGCCTCGGCGGAGGCGCTCGCCGTCACCGCCGACGTCAGCCATGAGGAAGAGGTCGCCGAATATGTCCGCGCCGCCGTCGACAGGTTCGGCACCATCGACGTGTTCTACAACAACGCCGGTGTTGAAGGTGACATCAGGCCGATCACCGAATATTCGCTGGAGGCGTTTCGCCGCGTGCTCGACGTCAATGTGGTCGGCGTCTTCCTGGGGATGAAGCATGTGTTGCCGGTAATGTTCAAAAACAACAAAGGCAGCATCATCAACACCGCTTCGATCGCGGGCCTGGTGGGCTCGCCACATATCGCAGTCTACAGCGCCAGCAAGCACGCGGTGATCGGGCTCACCAAGAGCGCCGCGTGGGAATGCACCGCGACCGGCGTCCGCGTCAATTGCGTCTGCCCCGGCCTGATCGACAGCCGGATGCTGAGCGCGATCATCGACGGCCGCAATCCCGGCAACGCGCCAACGCCGAACGAAAAGATCGTGGAGCGGATTCCGGCCCGCCGACTGGGCCAGGCTTCCGAAGTCGCCTCCATCGTGGCGTTCCTTGCCTCCGACGAGGCGAGCTATGTCTCGGGCTCAGCCTACACCGTCGATGGTGGCCGCACCGCCGCCTAAGCGCTCTAGTTCTGACATCAGAAGGTTTTCCAATCATGCCCGTCGTTCTCGATCCCGATGCCGCCGCCGTCTACCAGGCGTTCCAGGAAGCGGGCCGGCCGCCTTATGAAACGGTCTCGCCGGCTGAAGCGCGCGAGCTCTATCTGAAGGGCCGCGTCGTCACCAACCCGGGGCCGCCGGAGCTGAAATCGGTGCAGCCGCTTGCGATCCCCTCGCCTGCCGGATCGATTCCGGCGCGCATCTACACGCCGCTGAAGCTGAGGCAGGCCAATGGTCTTGCGCCATGTCTGGTTTTCTTTCACGGCGGCGGCTGGGTAATCGGCGATCTCGATTCCCATGATGTGGTGTGCCGCAAGCTCGCCGATGCAAGCCAGCTTATCGTGATCTCGGTCGGTTATCGTCTGGCGCCCGAGCATAAATTTCCCGCTGCCGTCGATGATGCCATCGCTGCGACAACGTGGATCGCCGGCAATGCAACGCAACTCGGCATCGATTCGTCGCGGCTGATGGTCGGCGGCGACAGCGCCGGCGGCAATCTCGCCGCGGTCGTCGCGATATCGGCGCGCGACGGCGATGGTCCGGCGATCGCGGGTCAAGTGCTGATCTATCCCGCCGTCGACTTCGCCATGACGCATCCTTCGCACAGCGAGCCGGAGACCAGCATCCTGCTGACGCATTCCGTCATCAGGTGGTTTCGCGATCATTATCTCAGCGGCACCGCCGACGTTCATGACTGGCGCGCCTCGCCGGCAAAAGCCGCGACGCTGGTCGGGTTGCCGCCGGCCTATGTGCTGACCGCCGGCGCCGATCCCTTGCGCGACGAAGGCGACGAATATGCCGCCCGTCTGCAGCAAGCCGGCGTTGCCGTCACGCACCGGACATTTCCCGGCCAATTCCACGGCTTCTTTACCATGGGCAAGCTGCTACAGCAGGCCAATGTCGCAGCCAGCGAAATCGGCGCGTGGCTGAAGGCGCTGAACTAGCGCGAACGCATAAAACGCGTCCAGGAATGCTCGTTGCGGTCCACTTTGATCCGATAGCGAATTCTTGCCGAGCCTCCCGCAATCATTGAACATGATGAGTCAATTATCTTCGACGATAGACCTCAGTGTCTGCGTCGAAACGGCGGCCGTGTCGTCGAATCAGATCTTCTGCACCTTCAACACTTGTGAGGCCAAACCCGCAAGGCGCATTGCAGATGCGTCGATAGAATGTATCGAAATGTATCGATGTATTTCTGAGAAGACAACGCATCGCTTTGTTTTGATAATTTCTAAGATCCACGCGAGGCAAGTAGAGGCATTCTAGGATTCGAACGAGGACAGGTCGAATAAGAACCCGGCGCAGAAGCCACACAAGGTGGCCCACTGCGCGGGGATAATTTCGGTGAACGTTGTTGGAAGAAAAGTTACGCGGGCCTGCGCTATCGCTGGTGACGGAGCCTGCACCCGATGAGGGAAACGTGATCGTTCTTTCCGGAGGCCCGGGTAAATAAAATCATGACGCGAGCGACGCTTCGACGATGGTTCTGGGTCCATAAATGGGCGAGCCTGGTGTGCACGGTTTTTCTGCTGGTGATTTGCATCACCGGCATGCCCCTCGTGCTCCGGGACGAGATTTCCAATTTGCTCGATGACGGGCTGCCTTACGCATCCGCGCCGGACGGAACGCCGAACGCAAGCCTCGATCACCTCGCGCAGATCAGTCGGCAGATGTATCCGGGGCAAATCGTGATCTCGATGTTCTCCGATGACGACGAGCCAAAGATCGTCGTTTTCATGGCCCCCTCCTGGGAAAGCTACAAGGCGAATCGCAATTCAATGCATTGGATCCGGTTCGATGCGCACACGGCCAAAGTGCTCAAGCAATCGAAGCCATTCGACCAGGATGGGCAGACCTTTCTGGAATTGATGCTTCGCCTTCATAAGGATTTGTTTGCGGGCCTCCCGGGTGAATTGTTCATGGGTCTCATGGCGCTTCTGTTCGTCGTCGCAATCGTGTCCGGCGTCGTGGTCTACGGCCCGTTCATGCGCAAACTCGATTTCGGCACCGTGCGCGCCGACCGCTCGCCGCGACTCAAATGGCTCGATCTGCACAACCTGTTTGGCGTCGTCATGCTGGCGTGGACCCTGGTGGTCGGGACGACGGGATTCATCAACGAGCTCTCCACGCCGCTATTTGCGCTTTGGCAGCAGACCGACGTCAAGGCGATGCTCGATCCCATGCGCGGCAAGCCCACGCCTGACGTCGCGGAGCTAACCTCGCCGCAAGCCGCGTTCGATACGGCGAAAGCAGCACTTCCCGACATGACAATGACGAGCATTGTCTTTCCAGGCTCGCCGTTCGGCTCACCCTACCATTACCTTGTGTGGGGCAAGGGCCGGGAGCCGTTGACATCCCGGCTTTTCAGCCCCGTTCTGATCGATGCGCGGAGCGGCGCATTGGTCTCTGTCGTAAAGATGCCGTGGTACCTGCGGGCGCTCGAGCTATCGCGCCCTCTGCACTTCGGCGATTACGGTGGCATGCCGTTGAAGATCATCTGGATTCTGCTCGATCTTGTCACGATCGCCGTGCTGGGGAGCGGACTCTACCTCTGGCTATCGCGCCGTGCGTCGCCTCTTGCGGAAGCCGAGGCTGAACTGGTCGCAAGTCACGCCGCTTCTTCGCCGGCCGCTGTCGCGGGAAGCCGCCGAATGAGCGCCGGTGCGACACGTCAGACATCGCGCCACGTCTGGCGATGGCCGGGAACGCTTGCGATCCTGACAGCCTTCGGGCTGTTATCCGCCCTGCTTGGGCAAGGTGGAATTTGGTGGATGTTATCGTGGATCGCACTCGCTGCTCCGCTCGTTGTCATTGCTGTTTGCTTTCAGCGACGGCGTGCCAATGACGTGGTGGCAAAGCCGAAATAAACTGCCGTCGGGACGGCTTGATCGAACCTAGTCGGCATTCCCGCGTTGGCATCGGCCGGAAACGCCGGAGAGCTTGCCATTTCACGGCGGCTCGGGCAGCGTCGTCCTCATAAAATATGATCTGCGCATTCAGGCCCGCGTGAAGAGAAAACCAGTTGGAAGCCTCCGTCTCCATTGAAATCGCCAGGCACACGCTATTGTCTTGCGGGCTTATTCTGGCGATCGGCACCATCGCCGCTTTCCTCGCACAGAAGATCCGGATCCCCGATGTCGCGGTATTTCTCGTCGTGGGCATCGCGATCGGCCCGCAGGCGCTGGGACTGATCGACATCAAGGCGGATACGCCGCTGAACGAGATCATCCTGTTGTTCGGCTCCAGCTACATTCTTTTCGACGGCGGAGCCTCACTGCGATTTGATGTCCTGAAGCAGGTCTGGATCACCATCGTCGTGATCGCGACCGTCGGCGTGCTGATCACGGCCGGCATCACCGGCCTTGCCGCCTATTATGTGTTCGGGACGCCTCTTGTCGTGGCGCTGCTGCTGG
The DNA here is from genome assembly GCF_900105125.1 of Bradyrhizobium canariense. Lineage (NCBI taxonomy): Bacteria > Pseudomonadati > Pseudomonadota > Alphaproteobacteria > Hyphomicrobiales > Nitrobacteraceae > Bradyrhizobium > Bradyrhizobium canariense. The sequence continues at coordinate 1,618,228 of NZ_LT629750.1, forward strand.
GGGCAACGCTGGCCTCGACCGATCCGGCGACGCTGGTGCCGATCTTCCGCCAGGTTCGGATTCGAGATCGGGTGGCGCAAACCGTGATGAGCGAGTCCGCGTTCAACGACGCCATGGCTGCGATCATCACCTTCGGCGTGCTGGCGGTGGCGACAGGAAGCGGCGAGTTCTCGCTGACGACATCCATCCTCGACCTGCTCAAGCAATCCGTCCTCGGCATTGTCGCGGGCATCGCGCTCGGATATCTGGCCGCGCTGCTGATCGCCCATGAGAAATGGGCTTTCCTCGCCGAATATGCCCCCGTCGTCACGCTGGTCGCGATGATCGGCGCCTATTTCGCAGCCACCGGCCTTCAGGCCTCAGGCTTCATGGCGGTGTTCGTGTTCGGCATCATGCTGGGAAACAAGGAAGCCTTCGGCTTCAAGATGGAACCAGGCGAAGCACAAAAACTCGACGAGTATGTGCTGACCACCGCGTTCATTATGCGCGTGTTCATTTTCATTCTGCTCGGCGCCCAGGTCGATTTCGAGCTGATGCGCCAATATTGGCTCGGCGGCGTGGCCGTCGTCGCCGTGCTGATGCTGGTGGCGCGGCCGGCGACGGTTTTCCTGTGCGCGCTGCCGGACCGTCGCGCGCGATGGAGTTTTCGCGAGATGCTGTTCATGTGCTGGACCCGCGAGACCGGCGTCATCCCGGCTGCCCTCGCCGGCCTGCTGTCGGGAATGAAAGCACCGGGCGCGCCTATAATCGCGTCGGTCACCTTCATCGCCATTCTCATGACGATCCTGATCCAGGCGTCGACCACCGAATGGCTCGGACGCAAGTTAGGGCTTTTGGAGACAAACTAGCGGATCTGATTTTCGATTTGTTCAGATCGACAATCCGCCAAAGACTACAATCATATGCGTGGCCTGCCAAAACCATGACTCTCCATCATGCGCGGCTTGCAAGCTGAAAAATCGTTTGTTCCAGCGAGGATCATGGGCAAAACGGATGTTCTCGATCTTGAAATCAGCCTGTCGTTCTTTCCACTCCTTCGACCAGGCCAGATGCGCTTCGTCGAGTTGCTGCCGAAGTTTGGAGACCTCGACCGAATAGCTCGACGGAAAGAGAATTCTGAAGGTCATCGAATTGCCGGCCATCACGTGATCTCTTCGGCCTCATTGACGATCTTTAGGGGTGGCTCCAAGCGTTTTAGAAGCATTCCCAAAGCGGCGCACGCCCTGCATACAAACAAAAGGACAACGCCAAAGCCTGATCCAACCAGCTCAAATTTTCGATTGATTGAAATCAACCCACCCGCGCTGCGCGCCGAAGCGATTGCGGCGGCTGGCCGAAGGCGCGGATAAAAGCGCGGCGCATCCGCTCCGGATCGCGAAAGCCGGTGGACTGCGCCACGCGCTCGATCGCTTCGCTTGAGGATTGCACCCGCTGCCGCGCCGCTTCGATCCGCAGTCGCTCCACCGCCTTTGACGGGGTGGTCCCGGTCTCCGCGATGAACGCGCGGGCAAAGTGCCGCGTGCTCATGCCGGCCTGCTCGGCCAGATCTTCCACGGTCAGCGGCGCATCGAGATGCTCGCGCGCCCATGTCAGCAGCGCGCCGAAGCGCCCCGTGGGCGCCTTCAATTCCAGCAGCGAGGAAAATTGCGACTGGCCGCCGCTGCGGCGATGATAGAGCACGAGCTGGCGCGCGGTTTTCTGCGCAACCTCTTCGCCGAAATCCTCTACCACCATCGCCAGCGCCAGATCGATGCCGGCGCTGATGCCGGCCGAGGTCCAGATCGGACCGTCATGGGTGAATATTTGATCAGGCTCCAGCTTCACCTTGGGATAGGCACTGAGGAAGTGCCGGGTGCGTCCCCAATGCGTGGTGGCGCGGCGGCCGTCGAGCAGGCCGGCTTCGGCGAGGACGTAGGCCCCGGAGCAGACACTGGCGATGCGCACGCCGCGCCTGGCCATCGTACGCACGAACGCCAATGTCTTCTCGCATTTCGACGCCGTCCTCACCCCCTCGCCACCGGCCACGATCAGGGTGCTGATCGCGCCATGGGGCCTGAGGCCGCGCGCGAGCATTTCGACGCCGGAGGAGCTGCGAACCGGACCCGGTGTCACTGCCAGAACCTTGATCGCCTGATCCGCCGCGGCATAGCGCGCAGCGATTTCGAATACCGAAATCGGGCCGGCCGCGTCGAGCAACTGGAAATCAGGAAATACGAGGATGCCGATCATGATTCAGACCTCAGATGTGCAATGTCCTTAAATGAGGGAAATATGGCATTTCAGACAGGAGGTCATCATGACAGGATAACCCGGTCAAGCGAAACCTCGGAGGTCTTCCCATGTCAGCATCACTTCAGATCGGTCTTCTGGTATTTCCCAAGGTGACGCAGCTCGACCTGACCGGACCGCTGCAGGTGTTTTCGAGCGTGCCGGGCGCCAAGGTCCATCTGATCTGGAAACGGATCGAGCCGGTGCCGAGCGATTCCGTGCTGACGCTCACGCCGACCGTCACCTTTGCGGACTGCCCGCAGCTCGATGTGATCTGTGTCCCCGGCGGCGCCGGCAGCGACGACATGGTGAATGACGAGGAGATGCTCGACTTCCTGCGCAGGCAAGCGAAGGCCGCGAAATACATCACGTCGGTCTGCACGGGGTCTCTGGTGCTTGGCGCCGCCGGACTGCTCAGGGGTTATCGCGCCGCGACGCATTGGACGGCGATGGAATTTCTCGAGCCGTTCGGGGCGACGCCGACAAAAACCCGCGTATGCATCGACCGCAACCGCGTCACCGGCGGCGGCGTGACCGCGGGCATCGATTTTGCGCTGACGCTGGTGTCGCTGCTGGTCGACCGGCAGACCGCGGAAGCGATTCAGCTCAGGCTGGAATATAATCCGGCGCCTCCGTTCAATGCCGGTTCGCCCGATGCCGCGCCGCCGGAAATTCTCGCCGTCATGAAAGAGAGAATAGCAGTCACCCAGCCGCGCCGCAGCGAAGCCATCCGCCGCGCGGCCGCACGGCTCACGAGCTAAAACCTGTTGGATTCTTGACTGGACCAGGGTCAGACTCCGAAGCTCTTATCTTGAAGCGTTTTTCTTCACGCGAACCGCGTATCCACCCCTGATCAGGCTTTCGCTCCAAAACGCCAGGTGAGAACGATGGACGATGCGATGTCCGCTACGCCCCGAAAGCGATCAATGTCCGTTTCAGAGCCCGATGTCGCGATGTGCCAGAGGCAGACATGATCGATCATGGGGTGTCGCCGTTCCGGCCGACTGCGCCGCGTCTCCCGCTGCCCTGAACCCGGCCGACCTTGACCTTATTATATGCATAATGATACATATACATAATGATGCATATAGATGCCTTTCAGGCTATCGCGGATCCAGCGCGTCGCCGCGTCATCGAGGCGTTGCGTGCGGGTGAACGTCAGGTTGGCGACATCGTGAAAGATGCGGGCATTCACCAATCCGGCGTCTCCCGCCATTTGCGCATCCTTCATGATGCGGGATTTGTCACGGTGCGGCCGGAGCATCAGCGGCGCTTCTACTCGCTTCGGCCAGAACTCTTTCGCGAGTTGTACGGTTGGCTGGCGGGCTATCGGGGCCTTTGGGAAGAGCGGCTGGATCGGTTCGGATCGGCACTCGACAATCGGCAGCGCATCCGAACTACCAAAAGCAGGAGAAGCAAGTGAGCAGCATTATCCGGCCGGCGACCGAAGCAATCACGTCGAGTGTGGTGATCGAGCGAACCTACCGCGCGCCGCTGGAGGAGTTGTGGGCGCTTTGGACGACTTCAGATGGTTTTGAGTCATGGTGGGGCCCGGAAGGCTTTCGTACGAAAGTGCATGCGCTCGAAACGCGGGCCAATGGTGTTCTAAGCTACACGATGAGCGCATACGGCCTCGCGCAAGTCACCGCAATGAAGGAGCTTGGGCGGCCCAGTTCGCACGCTGTGAACGCTCGCGGCGGCTCTCCCCGCGCGGTGTCTTTTCAGCCTGTTGAATGGCAACTGGGTGTACAAGAGCAGCGTTAGTCTTTCGACTTTTTGAAGATTGGAAGCGATGACATGGCGAAACTCGTCTTCGGATTGAACCAGTCTCTTGATGGTTATGTAGACCACCAGGAATTCGCACCGGGACCCGCGCTTTTCCGTCACTTCATCGAGCAAGTGCGCGGCCTGACCGGCAGTGTGTACGGTCGCCGCATGTACGAGGTAATGCGGGTTTGGGACGAGGACCATTCTGAGTGGACCCCGGAGCTACGCGACTTCGCGATGGCATGGCGGAGCCAACCGAAGTGGGTCGTGTCGCGCTCGTTGAAGTCAGTCGGCCCCAACGCCACACTTGTCGCGGATGACGTCGAGGCGCTGATAAGTGGGTTGAAGGCTCGGCTCGCTGGGGAGATTGAAGTTGGCGGACCTGACTTGGCACGAAGCTTAACCAACCTCGGTCTCGTTGATGAGTATCGACTCTACTTCCATCCCGTCGTGCTTGGTCGCGGCAAGCCATTCTTCGCCGGCCCCCGGCCGCCGCTCCGTCTGGTGGCCAGCGACTTGATCGGCGAGGATGCGATCAGGTTGACATACGTTCCTGCTTAGCCGATGCGCTGCCGATGTCCGCTTCGGGGTCATTCGCGACCGGGGCGACTCAGTGGCAAATCTGACCACGTCTCCTATGCTCCGAAAGCGGAAGTAAGCTCAGAGCACTGGCATCGCACAGGAGAACCGGTATCTTCCCCGGATCAAGTCCAGAGCGGGCTCTCGTTTGAAATCGCTATGTAAGAAAAAGGCCGTCTGGTTTCCCAGACGGCCTTTCCTGTCTTGCGGCAGCTCCACATCAACCGGCGATTTCAGAACTTCTGCACCAGGGGCCTAGCACTACTTTGGCAGATTATTCATGCCGCTGCTTTTTGCCGATTTTTCTTCGGCAGTACGGGCATCGCTGAGGTCGTGGTTGAACGATGAGATCGACGATGGCTTGGCGTACGGCTGGCAGGCTCGGCTGCGGCGGTGGACCGTTGATTCTTTTTTTTCCGCCCCACTTGTGCGAGACGGCGGTGCTGGAGGAACGCGTAAGCGATCATGGTCATGAGCGTATGTCGATGGAGGCCTTGCCAGGATCTTCCTTCGAAGTGATCGAGCCCGAGTTCCTCCTTCAACTGCTGATGGGCCTGTTCGCAAATCCACCGCGCTTTGATCGTGGCAGCTAACGTGCGCAGATCCGTTTTGGCCGGCAGATTGGCGAGGTAATACTTCTTCTCCCCCGAGCTGCGATGCTCGCCGATCAGCCACGCCTCATCTCCGGGAAGGTGCTGCTGGCCCATGTCCTTGATCCGCTGCGGTGGTCCATCGGCGGTCCGGACGCGCACCGCGGCGAAGCGGGCTTCCAGCCGCCCCTTGGTTCCGTTTCGCCAGCTTACATTCTGCCACTTGGCGTTGGCCAACATGTCTTCGGCCGCTCTCGACAGAATATCCGGAATGTGCCGCTTGCGGGGACGACCCCGAGCCGCAACTGGCCAGATCAGCTTGACCCCGACCGGGTACACCTTGAGGTGACGAGGGATACCAACGGCCCAGAAAAGCCCGCGTGTCGTGAGCCCCTGACGGAACGGTGCGCTGAGGCCGTAACCGGCATCCGCCAGTACACAGCCGAGGCGAACTCCGGCCGCGATCACGCGATCGATCTCAGCCAGCGCGATCTCTGGCTTGGTCCGCGCTGCGCGATACTCGACGGGAACACCGGTGCGCTTCAAACGCGCCGCATCGCTCGTCCAGCTCTCGGGAAGGAAGAGACGCAATGCCACCATCACCGGCACTTCACCGCGCGCAAGCGTCAGCGACACCAACGTTTGGCAATTGGCCGTCTTGCCGAGAGACGAAGCATATTGCGCAGCCACACCAACCGAACGATCGCCCTTCTTCGGCAACGCGGTGTCGTCGATGACCAGTACCGCATCCTCGCCACCGACCAGCCGATCGGCCTGAACGAGCAGCTCCGACTCCAATGGCGCCGCATCCCAGACGCCATCAGCGATAAAATGGTGCAACTGGTCATAGTCCCCCGGCGATAGCCGCGCCGCCATCGGCTGCACGCTCTTGCGATCGCCCGGTCCGATCAGCCCCGAAACATACAGCGGACACATCCGCCGTCGCGCCTTGTGCCCTAACCGATCCAGAAATGGCTGGAGCCAGCGTCCAAGCTCATCTTCCCAGTTCGACGTCCTGCCCGCCATGGTCGGCCCTCCAAATGCCGACCACCCATGAATCACCGAAAATCTGATTCGGGAATCCAGTTGAGCCGATCAATCGTCGAAATCTGCCAAAGTAGTGCTAGGAGGCGTGGACAAATTCCGACTGTAGGAGAGCGTCCGATCAATCTCCGCTAAACCACGCTGTGCTTACGATAAATTGCTCAGCATGTTTTGGAGAGCGGAAGGGTCCGACCATCCTACCCTCATGTCGTTCTCTGAATTCGGTTCCGTCCACCCATTCGCTTTCGAGCAAATAGGTTTGCCCGTTGTCGAATTTGCGAATTTCTGCGGAGCGTTTTCCGTCCCAGCTGTAGAGCGTTGTGGCAACTTGATACGTTGCTCCGTCGAGTGACTTGTCGCTCGTCCGGCCAAACAGTTTCTTCCACCAGCCCATAGTCCAACTCCTGAGGTCAGGCACTTTATCGGATAGCCGTGGAATCTCCAGCGCCTGCAAAAAGGGTGCGGTCCGACATGATTGACCGAGCGCTGGAAGATTGATTCAAGGCTGCCTTTTGGAGGTAGACTTGAGCAGGGGCGATCTCACTGAAGCGGAATGGCGCGTTCTGAAGGACTTGTTGCCCATAGAGCCTGAGAACCGTGGTCGAGGCAGGCCGCCCGAGCAAAACCGCGCGATCATCAACGGCATCCTCTGGCGGCTTCGGTGCGGAGCGCCGTGGCGCGATGTGCCGCCCAAATATGGCAGTTGGAACACCATCTATCGACGGTTCCGACGATGGAGCGAAGCCGGGGTATGGGAGAGCGTCGCCGTGACGCTCGCCGAGATCATGGCGGACAGCGGCCACTACAGCATCGACAGCACCACAGTTCGCGCCCACGTCTCGGCAGCGGGCGGAAAAGGGGGACTCATCGACGCGCTCTTGGCCGCTCGCGGGGCGGGTTCACCAGTAAACTTCACTGTCTGGCCGATGCCCTCGGACGACCACTCGCCTTCCACCTGACGGTCGGCGAAGCGGCTGACTGCAAAGCGTATGATGCCCTGATCGACCTGCCTGAGCGCGCGCCTGACGCCCTGCTTGCGGACAAGGGCTATGACGCGGACGCGATCCGCGCCGACCTTGCCAGGCGAAAAATCAAGGCCGTCATCCCCGGCCGCTCAAACCGCCGTGTGAAGATCGAACATGATCGGACGCTCTACAGGCAGCGCAACCGCATCGAGCGCATGTTCGGCCACCTCAAGATCAACCGCGCCATCGCCACCCGCTACGACCAACTGGCCAATAGCTTCCTCGGCATGGTCCATCTTGCGTCTGCCAGATACTGGCTCAAATTTGTCCACGCCTCCTAGAACCGTGGTCAAGGTCGAAGCACAAGGACACAACCTGCAGATGTCCCCGCTGTTACCGTGTTCACGGGCACGCATGCTCGAAAATCTGACTGCGGCGACAGCGAAACGCGGAATGCCGAGCCATCCGCCGCGCGGCCGCACGGCTCGGATAGCGCAGAATCCCTTTCTTAACCCCACCTGCGATAGGTTTCCGGCAACCGCCGGAGCCAAATGAGCAGCCAATATCGTCCAGCGCGGAACTCGCCGGCTGAAGCCGGCGCACTGTTTCGTCCATACGCCGGAACGAACGAACCCGGCTTCGTCCGGCCAATGGTCGCGCGCCGAAACCTCGAGATCTGGCTGGTGATCCTGGGCTCGCTGGCGGCAGGCGCCGCCTACGCCTGGTTTGCCGGCGAGGACATCAACTGGGATTGGCGCAACTATCATGAGTATGGCGCGTTCGCGCTGCTCAATGGACGTTTCGATCAGGACGTCGCACCCGGCGGCTTTCAAACCTTCCTCAATCCCCTTCCCTATCTGCCCGCCTATCTTCTGCGGCATCACGTCAGCGCACCGTTTTGGGGAATGTGGCTTGGCGCTCTCCACGGTCTCAACCTGGCGCTGATCTACTGGTTCTCGCGCATCGTTTTGGGTGGCGCTGCCAACGTATGGGCGCTGGCCGCTTCGGTTGTTATCGCCGCGTTCGGTCCGATGACGCTGTCGGAAGTCGGAACCAGCTTTGCCGATATACTCACCGCGCTGCCCGTCATCGCGGGCGTCGGCGTGATGCTGTCGGCCAACGCACAGCATCGCGCACGCTACGTCATCGCGGGCATGCTGATTGGCGCCGCCGCAGGGTTAAAGCTGACCAACATGGTTTTCTGTGTTGGGGCGGCCATATCCCTCTTATACGCGGCGCGGCCGCTGTCGGCGCTCTGCTGTTTCGCGGCCGGTGGCGCGGTTGGTGCGCTCGGCACCGGCGGCGCGTGGGCCTGGACGTTATGGCAGGAGTTCGGCAACCCTGTGTTTCCTTTTTACAACGGGATTTTTCGCTCTCCGGAAGCCATGGACGGATCGTTCGCCGACCTGCGCTTCATGCCGCATGGTTTGTGGGAGGCGTTCGCCTATCCATTTTACTGGGCGGTCGGCAATTACCGCTCGTCTGAATGGCCATTTCGAGATCCACGCTTCGCCATCGCATTCGTGCTGCTTGCGGCAACCGTCGGTGCCGGCTTGTTGTCCCGGCTACGCATATTCACGCGGCGGGATAAGCAATTCCTGGTTTTTTTCCTGGTCGCCTACGTCGTGTGGCTCCTGGAGTTTTCCATTCACCGCTACGCGGTGGCTCTGGAATTGCTCTGCGCACCGCTCATCGTCCTTTTGTTTTCGCGCCTGTCAGGCGCCTTGCAACGCAAGCCTTTTGCGTCGAGCCGGCCGGCCTGGGCCAGTTTCGCGACAGCCGGTCTTGCCGTCGCCATCGCGTTGTGGTCGCAACCTGCCGATTGGTCGCGACGTCCCTGGTCTGATCCGTATCAACCACAGCCTCCCAAGGCGCTTTCCGAAGCCGCGACGTATTTGATGATCGAAAAACCGCTCGGATACATGGTGCCGCTGCTCGGACCCGGTTCGCGCGCCTATCAACTCTCCGACATTCTGATGCCGATTGTCCCGGGAGGATCCCTGGATCATCGCATCCGCGCTGGTCTTGCCCATCCGTTGCCGGGCGGCGTGTGGGCGATGCATCTGCGTGGCAGCGCGCCGCGGCAGTGTCTGCTCGACGAATATGGCTGGGAAATCGACGCTTCGCGCGCGTGTGCTGTTATTCCGGGACCAGAAGGCGTCGATATCGAGGCCTGTCCGCTGCGCCCATCGGCGCAGACCAAAAGCCAGTCCTGCTGATCGCGGCTACCGGCTTAGCTTCCCGGCGTCCACGGCTGATAGTCGCCGGTGGCCTTGGGGCGGCGCCCGCTTGCCAGCGTCGAACCGGAAGGCCGGTAAGCCCGGGGCGTGCCCGTCATGTTCGGCACGTGCGGCTTTTCCCACTCACGCGCCACGTAGGCCTCTTCGGTCGGCGCGACGTCGACGGTGTGATGCAACCAGCCATGCCATGACGGCGGCACGCGGGTCGCTTCGGCGTAGCCGTTGTAGACCACCCATCGCCGTTGGAAATGGAGCGTGGGATCGATCTTGCCGCCCTTGGTGCGGTAATAGCGGTTGCCCTGCTCGTCTTCACCGACCAGCTCGCCGAATCGCCAGGTCCACAATTGCGTGCCGAAGGTCTGGCCGTTCCACCATGTGAACATCTTGAGCAGAAACTGTTTCATCAGGGGCTCGGCCGGTTCGAGATACGCTTGTGGTCGTGATGCCATCGGCAGGCCGAAATGTCCAGTTTGGTCGCCCCGCCCGGCATGACTGAAGAAGATCTGACACAACGCCACCGGTGACGAATTGCCGCGGATTCGGCGCAATCCATTCATTCCGCATACAGTTCCGGCCTGACAGCCTCCACCTCAGCGTGCGATTGGCGCGACGCCCAGGGAACCCCCATCTGTTGAGACGGTTGGGACGTATCCCACGAATGGAGCCGAAAATGATCAGCCTTAAAGTTTTGAGTACCGCTGCTGTAATGGCCTTGATTTTGCCAGCCGTGATACCCGCGCCCAGTTTCGCCCAAAATCCGCAGGGACATCACGGCGGCGCGGGCGGCCATCCAGGCGGCGGTGGTCGGCCAGGCGGTAACTTCCACCCTGGTGGCGGGCCGCGCTTTGGCGGCGGCGGTTATCACGGAGGCGGCTATTACCACGGCGGTGGTGGCGGAGCGCTGATTCCCGGCGCGATTGCCGGTGCCGTGATCGGCGGCGCCATCGCTTCGCAAGGTTATTATGGCGGCCCCGCCTATTACGGTCCGGGCTACTATGATGGCGGCGACTACGATGACGGCGCGGTCGCGGTTGCACCCGCGCCGGGCGGTGATGATGGCGTCTCCTACTGCATGCAGAGGTTTCGTTCCTACGATCCGCAGTCAGGAACCTATCTGGGCAATGATGGCGTCCGGCATCCCTGCCCGTAATCACCTCGACATCCCGGAATTTGGAGACGGCGCATTGTGTGCGCCGTCTTTTTTATGACTGCAGCTTCGTCTCACGGTCGAAGCATTGTGATGGGAACATCTGGATACCTCTGGCCTGCTATGCATTCTAGCGTGCAGACGCGCTGACCCATTTCGGCCCTAATTGCTGCAAGACGTTCGATTCGGCTGCATCATGATTTTTGTGCTCTCGCCTAACAGGAAATCGGTCGGTGCCGCGTATTCTCGTGGTCGATGACGACCCGATGGTTTGTGTGGCCATTGAGGTCTGTCTTCAACGCCAGGGTTTCGAGGTAACCGTCGCTGACGGCGGTGAAGCTGGGATCCGCGCGCTCGATACCTCGACGTTTGACGTGATGCTTGTCGATATATTCATGCCGCACATGCGCGGCTTTGAATCGATCCGCGTGTTCCACGAGTGCGCGCCCACGATCCCGCTCATCGCCATGTCCGGTTATGCCTTCGCGAGTTTCGATAGCCCCTCGCCGGACTTTCTGCGAATGACCCTCGAACTTGGTGCAACCGTCTGCCTTCGCAAACCGTTCACACCGAACGCGCTGCTGGCGGCCGTCAACGAATGTCTGGCAAAACCGATTGCAAACACTCGTCATTCCTAACAAAAAACAAAACCCACCGTCGATGCCGTCCCAGCGTGTCGTTCTCGGAACAGGCCTCGCGATACTTCTGGTCATCAGCGCCGCCTCGATCGGTCTCGAGGTCAAATCGCGATCCGATGCCGCCTGGGTCGATCACACGCTCGGCGTCCTCCAGAAGCTGTCGGACCTGCGATTGCTGATCCGGAGCGCAGAGAGCGCGGCACGCGGTTTTGCGCTCAGCAACGATCCGAACTTCATCAGGGAATACCGCGAATCCAGCAACCAGATCGAGCCGGCACTCGCCGATCTGATCGAGGAAACCAGGGATAATCCGGTCCAGACGCAATTGCTCGAAAGCAACCGTCAGCTCATCGCGCGCCGGCTTGCCGTCAGCGCTGAACTGGCCCGTCTGCAGGCAGCGGGCGACAGCAGCGGGATCGCGGCGCTGACGGCCAGGGCCGAAGGCCGTTCGGTGATGGATACGATCGGCGTGAACTTCGACAAGCTTGTCGCCGAGGAAGACAAGCTGCTCGCCATTCGCACGGCGGATTCGCGGCGAACACGCATCGTCCTGCTTGGAATTGATCTGGCGGGAGCCCTGTTGATCCTGATGCTCGCCGCGATACTGATCCAGGAGGTCAGGCGTTCGAGCCGCAAGCTGGAAACCTCGCTTGACGCTTCACGGGCCGAAAACGAGTCCCTTGAAGCGGCGGTTGCCGAGCGCACCGAGCACCTGCTCGCGGCGCATGAAGAACTGCGCCGCTCGGCGTCGGTGATGCAAAGCACCTTCAACAGCATGGCGGAGGCGGTGCTCGTCATCGACACCACGGGAGCGGTGGTGCTGTCGAACGCGGCGGCCGAGCAAATGCTTCGCTACCGGACGGGAATGACCATCGAACAGGTCAGGAGCACGAGCGTCGCCTATCACGCTGACGGTACGACGCCTATCCTGCCCAACGAACTGCCGGCGGCGCGGGCGCTGCGCGGCGAACATGTCGACAGCAAGGAAGTCGTCGCCCGCCCGCTTCGTGGCGCGGCCCCGCTTCACCTCGTCATCAGCGCCCGGCCGCTGCGCGACGCATCCGGGGCGATCAGCGGCGCGGCCGTTGTCTATCACAACATCTCGGCGGCGCGCGAAACCGAGCGCCTGCTGCAGCAAGCGCAAAAGCTGGATGCGATCGGAAAGCTCACCGGCGGCGTCGCCCACGATTTCAACAACATGCTGACGGTCATCACCGGCACCACCGAAACGCTGGTGGCGGCGCTTGCCCGTCAGCCCGAACTGCAAAGCGTCGCCAAGCTGATCGATGATGCGGCCGAACGTTGCAGCGAATTGATCCAGCATCTGCTCGCTTTCGCCCGGCGGCAGCCGCTGCAGCCGCGCAATGTCGATATCAACGGCGCCGTGGTCGATATCGCCAAGCTGCTTCGCCCTACGCTCGGCGAGCAGATCGAAATCGAGACCATCCTGGAACCCGAAGCAACGGTGTCGCATATCGACGCCTCGCAGTTGGCGAATTCCGTGCTCAACATGGCGATCAACGCCCGCGATGCGATGCCGCGCGGCGGCAAGCTGCTCTTGGAAACGCGCAATGTCGTGCTCGACGAAGCCTACGCCCAGACCAATGTCGAGGTCCGCCCAGGCCCCTATGTGATGCTGGCGGTCAGCGATACCGGCGCCGGCATGCCGGCCGATGTCCGCGACAAGGCGTTCGAGCCGTTCTTCACCACCAAGGAGGTCGGCAAGGGCTCGGGCCTCGGGCTGAGCATGGTGTACGGGTTCGTCAAGCAATCGGGCGGACACATCAAGATCTACAGCGAGGAGGGCCACGGCACCACGATCAGGCTTTATCTGCCCCCTGCCCGCGGCAGCGCCGACACCGCCAAGTCTGCGGCCACGCCGGTCGCAGGCGGCAACGAGACGATCCTGGTCGTGGAAGACGATTCACTGGTGCGGAATTTCGTGATCGCGCAGCTCCATGCCCTCGGCTACAAGACGCTTGCCGCCGCCGACAGCCGCGCCGCACTCGCGCATGTCGAGAACGGCGAGCCTTTTGACCTGCTCTTTACCGACGTCATCATGCCCGGCGGCATGACCGGCCGTCAGCTCGCCGACGAAGTGACAAAGCACCGGCCGGACATGAAAGTGCTCTACACCTCGGGCTATACCGACAACGCGATCGTGCATCACGGCCGGCTCGATGAGGGCGTGTTGCTGCTCACCAAGCCGTACCGCAAAGCCCAGCTCGCCCAGATGGTGCGCCGGGCGCTCCGAGGCGAAACAAGCTAGGGCGTCACGCCTCTTTAAAGGCGCTCACGATCGTGCCGCCAGCGCGACACCGGCCAGCGTGAAGATGAGGGCTGCAATCTGCACGATGCCGAGCGGCTCGTGCAACGCCAGTGCGGACGCCACCACGCCAATGACCGGCACCGCCATGGTGCCGATCGCCGCGATCGAGGCCGGCAACCGCGCAAGTGCTGCGAACCAGGCGACGTAGGCAATGCAGAACTGGATCACCGTCGAATAGAACAGCAGCAGCCAGCCGAACGGCGTCACCGCGGCGAGATGCGTGGTCTCGATCAGGAGACCGGCGATCGCGACCGGAAAACAGCCAAGACCGATCTGCCAGGCGGCGGCCGGAATCGGCGGCAAATGCAGCGGCAACTTCTTGGCCAGCACCGTGCCGAGCGCGAACCCGATCGACCCCACCAGCGTCATGATCATTCCCGGCAGTTTTGCCGCGCTCGCGGTGATGCCGTTGCCGCCCATGATGGCGGCCAGTCCCGCCAACGCCATCACCAGCGCGATCGTGCGCAACACGGTCGGCCGCTCGCCGAGCACCGGCCAGGCCAGCATCGCCGCCCACACCGGCATGGTGTAGGCGATCAGTGCGGTTTCGCTGGCGGGCAGCCAGAGCAGCGCCAAGCCGATCAGCACCATCCACCCCGTTACATTGAGCAGCGCCGCCAGCATCAGGCGCGGCCAAAGTGCTGGCGCCACTTTCAGGCTCTGCCCGCGTGCGACCGCGAGCACGGCCAGCAGACAGGCGCCGATCACGCCGGTGACGCCGCGCAGGGTCAGCGGCGGCAATTCGCCGAGCAGGTATTTAGTGACCGGCCAGTTGAAGCCCCAGCCGATCGAGGTGATGGCGAGGAACATCAGGCCCGCGGGCGCGAGTCGTGCCCGCGCGCCCGGTTGGTTTTGAACTGTCATGGAGAGGACAACCGATGAGAATCGGCGGCACCATGACGCCTATCGGGACCGCTGGCCATCGGCCCGGCGGGCATGCCAGCCCGGAGCTATCAGTAGCCTTACGTGAGTCCCGAAAGTGCAATGCTGTGACAGGAATAAATACTTGCCCTGTGAACAGCGGGTGCAGCTTGGAATCCACAGCCCCAACAACATTTTTTTTGCTTGGGAATCCCTGAGGACTCACTGATACTTGGCTCAACAACAGGCGCCGGCGCGCCCCTGTTTTTCTCCTTTTTCCACCATATTTAGTATTTGATTCAGGAACTCGTACTAGTCCTTGACGGGCGTCTCGGACTTGTCCTAGCTTTCATCCTGTTCGGCGCGAGTGTGTTTGGGTGCCCGCCGGTCGCTCCCAAAAGGGTTCCAAATTGACCACTCCGTCAGCCGTTAGGGCAGCGGGTGAAGGGCTTGTCTGCCCTCAATTCAGGGCACTCCGGGGGCACAAAAAACGGGCCTGAATGGGTCCAGAAGATGTGTGGGGCGTTGAATGCACGGCCTGAAAAACCCCAACCGGGTTGGTTCAGATCGTGTCGCGGCGGGATCGATGCGCGCATCGGTTTTGCCGTCGAAGAGAAACAGGCCGGATCCACCGGCTGAGCTGCGAACGTCAGGATCACGGAAGAACCGCGACCGAACGTTCGTTCAAGGAAGATCATCCGGCGTCGCTGGGCAGCGGTGCCGGTCAAAAAAGAACGGGGCACGACAATGCGAATCGAACGGCGCAATACCACTGAAGGCCAGTCACCCTACGCAGGGATAGATTTCAGATTGACGACATCTGAGATCCGCAATCCCGACGGCTCGGTGGTATTTCGCCTGGAAAACGTCGAAGTGCCGGAATTCTGGTCGCAGGTCGCCTCCGACGTGCTGGCGCAGAAGTATTTCCGCAAAGCCGGTGTTGCCGCGCGCCTGAAGAAGGTCGAGGAAGAGACCGTCCCCTCCTGGCTGTGGCGCTCGGTGCCGGACACCGAGGCGCTCGCCGCGCTGCCGGAGAATGAGCGCTATGTCAGCGAACTCTCCGCCAAGCAGGTGTTCGACCGCCTCGCCGGCTGCTGGACCTATTGGGGCTGGAAGGGCAGCTATTTCTCCTCAGAAGAAGACGCGCAGGCGTTCTATGACGAGCTGCGCTTCATGCTGGCCAAGCAGATGGTCGCGCCGAACTCGCCGCAATGGTTCAACACCGGACTGCATTGGGCCTACGGCGTCGATGGCCCCGGCCAGGGCCATTATTACGTCGACCCCTTCACCGGCAAGCTGACCAAATCCAAATCGTCCTACGAGCATCCGCAGCCGCACGCCTGCTTCATCCAGGGCGTCAATGACGACCTCGTCAACGAGGGCGGCATCATGGATCTGTGGGTGCGTGAGGCGCGCCTGTTCAAATACGGCTCCGGCACCGGCTCCAACTTCTCGCGGCTGCGCGGCGAAGGCGAACGGCTGTCCGGCGGCGGCCGCTCGTCCGGCCTGATGAGCTTCCTCAAGATCGGCGACCGTGCGGCGGGCGCGATCAAGTCCGGCGGCACCACGCGCCGCGCGGCCAAGATGGTCGTGGTCGACGCCGACCACCCTGACATCGAGACCTATATCGACTGGAAGGTGAAGGAGGAGCAGAAGGTCGCCGCGCTCGTGACCGGCTCCAAGATCAACCAGAAGCATCTGAAAGCGGTGCTGAAAGCCTGCGTCAATTGCGAAGGCAGCGGCGACGACTGCTTCGATCCCGAGAAGAACCCGGCGCTGCGCCGCGAGATCAAGCTGGCGCGCCGCGCGATGGTGTCCGACAACGTCATCAAGCGCGTCATCCAGTTCGCCAAGCAGGGCTACAAGGACATCGACTTCCCGGTCTACGACACCGACTGGGATTCCGAAGCCTACCTCACCGTCTCCGGCCAGAACTCCAACAATTCGGTGTCGCTGAAGGACGATTTCCTGCGCGCGGTGGAAACCGATGGCGACTGGAACCTGATCGGCCGCACCAACAAGAAGGTCACCAAGACTCTCAAGGCGCGCGAGCTCTGGGAAAAGATCGGCTACGCCGCCTGGGCGTCGGCCGATCCCGGCCTGCACTTCAACACCACCATGAACGACTGGCACACCTGCAAGGCGTCAGGCGATATCCGCGCCTCCAATCCGTGCTCGGAATACATGTTCCTGGACGACACCGCCTGCAACCTGGCGTCGGCCAACCTGATCACCTTCTACAACACCACGACCAAGAGCTTCGACGTCGATGCCTATGAGCATCTGTGTCGTTTGTGGACCGTCGTGCTCGAAATCTCCGTGATGATGGCGCAGTTTCCATCCAAGGCGATCGCGGAACTGTCTTACGAATTCCGCACGCTCGGTCTCGGCTTTGCCAATATCGGCGGCCTGTTGATGACCATGGGTCTGTCTTACGACAGCAAGGAAGGCCGCGCGCTGTGCGGCGCGCTGACCGCGATCATGACCGGCACCAGCTACGCCACCTCGGCCGAGATGGCCAAGGAGCTCGGCCCCTTCCCCGGTTACAAGAAGAACGCTGCCCACATGCTGCGGGTGATCCGCAACCATCGCCGCGCGGCGCATGGTGAAAGCCGCGGCTACGAGGCGCTGGCCGTCAATCCGGTGCCGCTCGATTACGCCAGCGTGCCGCAGACCAATATCGTCGAGCGCGCCAAGGCCGCCTGGGACAAGGCGCTGGAGCTCGGCGAGCTTCATGGCTACCGCAACGCGCAGACCACCGTGGTGGCGCCGACCGGCACCATTGGCCTCGTCATGGATTGCGACACCACCGGCATCGAGCCTGATTTCGCGCTGGTGAAATTCAAGAAGCTCGCCGGCGGCGGCTATTGGAAGATCATCAACCGCGCCGTACCCGAAGCGCTGCGCGCGCTCGGCTACCGCGAAAGCGAAATCGCGGAGATCGAGGCCTATGCCGTCGGCCACGGCTCGCTCTCCAACGCGCCCGGCATCAACGTCTCTACCCTCAAGGCAAAAGGCTTCACCGATGAAGCCATTGCCAAGGTGGAAAAGGCGCTGCCGACCGCGTTCGACATCAAGTTCGCCTTCAACAAGTGGACCTTTGGCGAGGATTTCATCCGCGACACCCTCGGCATCGGCAGTGAAGCCATGGCCGCGCCCGGTTTCGACCTGCTCGCCGCGGTCGGTTTCACCAAGCGCGAGATCGAGGCCGCCAACGTGCACATCTGCGGCGCGATGACGGTGGAAGGCGCGCCGCATCTAAAGGCCGAGCATTATCCGGTGTTCGACTGCGCCAATCCCTGCGGCAAGGTCGGCAAGCGTTACCTCTCGGTGGAAAGCCACATCCGCATGATGGCGGCGTCGCAGCCCTTCATCTCGGGCGCGATCAGCAAGACCATCAACATGCCGAACGACGCCACGGTGGAGGATTGCAAATCCGCCTACCTGCTGTCCTGGAAGCTGGCGCTGAAAGCCAACGCGCTCTACCGCGACGGCTCAAAGCTGTCGCAGCCGCTCAACTCGCAACTCATCTCGGACGATGAGGACGAGGACGATGCGGTCGAGGCGCTCTACGAGAAGCCGATGGCGGCGCGAACCACGCACGTCGCGGAAAAGATCGTCGAAAAGCTGGTTGAGCGCATCGTCGTGATGCGCGAGCGCGAGAAGATGCCGGATCGCCGCAAGGGCTATACCCAGAAGGCGGTGGTCGGCGGCCACAAGGTGTACTTGCGTACCGGCGAATATGACGACGGTCGGCTCGGCGAGATCTTCATCGACATGCACAAGGAAGGCGCCGCACTTCGCTCCTTCATCAATAACTTTGCCATCGCGGTGTCGCTGGGTCTGCAATACGGCGTGCCGCTGGAGGAATATGTCGACGCTTTCACCTTCACCCGCTTCGAACCCGCGGGCCCGGTGCAGGGCAACGATTCCATCAAGTATGCGACCTCGATCCTCGACTATGTGTTCCGCGAACTCGCGGTCAGCTACATGGCGCGCTTCGACCTCGCCCATGTCGATCCCTCTGAATCCCACTTCGATGCGATGGGCAAGGGCGTCGAGGAAGGCAAGCAGCCGGAGCAACCCAACAACAAATATCTGTCGAAGGGCCTGACCCGCTCGCGCACCGACAATCTCGTCGTCATGCGCGGCGGCAGCGAGCCGCAGGCCGACGCCCGCGCCTCCGGCAACGTCACCTCGATGGCCTCGCACGGCCCGACCGCGCGCGCCAACGACACCAACGAAGGCGCGGTCGCGCTGAAGCAGGAAACCCAGCACGATCTGTCGCCGACGGAAAAGCTGGAAGCCCTGCAATGGAGCAAAGCCGGCAGCGCGGCTCAAGTCGCGCCGAGCAAGGCCGAACGCCGCGCCGAAGCCAAGGCCAAAGGCTACGAAGGCGAGATGTGCAGCGAGTGCGGCAACTTCACGCTGGTGCGGAACGGCACGTGCATGAAGTGCGATACGTGTGGCAGCACGACGGGGTGTTCGTGATTACCCGATGATGACCCGTCATGCCCGGTGCAGCGCCGGGCATAGTACGTCCCCTAATAGTACGTCCCCGACTTTCGTAGGGTACAGCGCTGGCGAAGTAGGTCCTAGCTGACAAACGAAAAACCCCGCCGGCAACGGCGGGGTTTTTCTTAGTTAAGTGCATTGACACCATTGCCGGTAAGACTGAACGCGGCGGAGCCTCCTGTATTAAGCTTTGTGCCGCATCAACATCGGCTCCCGGCAGCGGCGTCCTTTGCCTGAATCAACGCGTAATCGCGTCGAGCGCCAAGAAGGACCACCGCCAAGCGCAAAAGCTGATCGCGGGAGGCGGGCCATGACCTGGACGCTGTGGGGCTTGGCGATTCAGACCGTCGCGGGAGTATCGGATCGGCTTCGTCGGGCAGAGGCCGGGCTCGTCGGCGGAGCGTTGAGCGGCGCCTTCCTGCAGACGGCCGCCGTCATCATCGTCACCGGAAGCGGCAGCCAGAATCCGTCTACCACGACCGAGATTGCCGTGATTCATGCGCTGACCGGCGCCGTGGCCGGTGCGATCCTGATGTTCGCCGTCGGGTTCCTGGTCCATGCCCTACGGCAAAGAAGCTAAAACGACGGAGTAGATGACTTCATTGCGGCTCCTCAACGGTCCTCATCCGGATGCCCCCTCACTCCGAGGGCGTGATTTCAGGCGTATCACGCGAGCTTCAACCACTCGACCGTTTGGTTGGTAGGTAAGTTAAAATCCGGGCATCGCGCCGCATGGACTCAATTGCACGAAGGGAGCAACCTTTCGGCGTTGGGGCCTTAACGTGAGGAGGAGGAGCCCAATGAAAACAGTAAATCGAAGGTCAGCAGTGGTTCTAGGTCTGGCAGCCGCTTCGGCGGCCATGGTGAAGCCGGCGGCTGGGCAAACTACGGACTACAAGGATGCGACGCCATGGCCAGGTGTCGTGGTGCGTGCTTACGGTGCTGAGACACCATCCCTCATTCCAGGTTTCAAGACCGTCTCTATGCGTGACATCATCATGCAGCCGGGATCGAAGACCATGGGTCCTCCGATGGAGAATGCCATGGTCTGCCATATCACCGAAGGCGAGCTTCAGATCGACCAGGAAGGGAAGCCGTTCACGGCCAAAAAGAATTTCGTCTGGACCTGCAACAAGAGCACCAAAGAGCAGGCGTCTAACGTAAGCAATGCGGTCGCGATCATGCGGATCACCGACCTAATGGCCTGAGGAAGGTTGATCGGCTTCGCCTCGAATCGGCATCGTTACTTCGGCCGTGCGTTGCCTTCGTACATGAACGTCATCGGCTTCGGTCCCGGTATATAGCCGGTCTCGATCCGGTCGATGCTAAATCCTGCGCCTTCGATCAAGGAGCGGATCGGGCGGTTGAGGTGACAGCCACCACTGAATCGCCGCCAAACCGGCGTCAGCCGATGTTGCCACCAACGCACGGCCTCGTCGGGTGCCAAGCCGTGCTCGACAAACAGGAGCTTGCCACCCGGTCGCAATACGCGCCGCATGTCCGCGAGGGCCACGTCTGCGTGCGGGATCGAGCACAAGGTTAAGGTCGTGACGATGGTATCGACGCTATGTTGGTCAAGTGGAATAGCCTCAGCGGAAGCCTCGATGAAGCTTATGGGCATGCTGGTCGCGCGTGATGCACGTCGAGCCATCATTATCAGCCGTGGCGCTGGTTCGAGCGCCATCACCTCGCGCACGGGCGCGCGATAGAACGGCAGGTTCCTTCCCGAGCCGACGCCAATTTCGAGCACCCTGCCTTCAGCGGCGCCAATCACACGTTCGCGAAAAGGCAGGAGTTGCTTGTTGCGCATCGCAAGGTCGCAAAGCCTCGGCAGGATGATATCGTTGTAGAAACCCATCGTTCGCTCCTGGCTGTTATTTAGGTGAGAGGGCACCGCCATTTGACGGTAGTTTGCGCGGCCAAGGCCGCGTTCGATCCTCTTGGGGTTCAGCGCGTAGGATGGGTGGAGCGAAGCGATACCCATCAATTCCGACTCCTGAGGTGATGGGTTTCGAAGGGCTCAACCCATCCTACGGGCTACGAACTGAACGCATAGCACCCGCATGTCGCTCCGCTCATGCGGGCTACGTTCTTGTTCCGGCTTGACAGTGCGGGGGCAAGCGGAGGAACATCGCCTTTGTCGTTTCCAACGACACGCTAAGATTACAGAAAAGGAGGTTCGATGACGCCACCTCCGCAAAGACAGCCGCTCTGTGCGACGGTGTACGTTCGGACCGTCGCATGGCGGCAAAACACACGAACGGAACGCCGGGAAAAGGCTTAGCGGGCCGCATCAGTGAGGCATGGTCCCTTGCCGTCCCGGCGCTGATCTGGAGTTCGCATGGCGGATTAGCGGAGCGTAATCCGTCATTATGGCTCGCATATCTGCTCAATATGGATCGCCATTGCGCTTTAGCCGAGGCGCCGACTATGGCGGCCTTCGCGGCGACCAATACGACAACCTTACGGTTGACGAGATCGGTGTTCGAGTCGCGGCCAAGGCTCTCCCTGCTATTCACCGCATTGGATGCAGCGTAGCACTACCTGAACCTCTTGCCTTCGACCCCCGGTTGCGCCTTGAATTCCGATCGGGAGCCGCGAGCAATGCCTGTTCACGAACCGGAGTGGAAAGAAGCGTGTGCGTTGATCGGAGAGGTGGCGCTGCTCTATTCCGCGCTAGACCACCAATTGTACCTCATCGTCATTGAAGTCACGCAGCTCGAATACGCGCCGATGTTGGAATCCATTGTAGCAACCCTCGACCCGCGGCAAAAAATTGAAATTCTGAAAAGCCGAGCGAGCCATGTCCGACAGAAGGATTGGCAGAAGCCGCTCAAGACACACGCGGACCGACTTGAACGCGTCGCGCGCATTAGGAATGTCGTCTGCCACACTCCGCTGATACGAAACAAAAAGACTGGCAAGTTGGAATTTGCTCCAGTAGCTACGAGCAAAATCTTGAAGAGCCTCAGGATAAGCGATGACCGGACATTTACGTATGATCGTCTGAGTTTGGATCAGGTGAAGGATATTATTCCGGTCGCGGAAAGAGCCCTCGGTGGCGGCGAAGATATCCTAAGCCACTTCAAAAAGGTTCGCGCTGCCCTCGCGACCAAAAAACAAGAAGATTAGCAAGCGTAGTCCGGATGAGCGAAGCGATATCCTGGGCTACTTCTGAACCTGTAACCTCCGCATGTCGCTGCGCTCATGCGGGCTACGTTGCGATAGATAGCTGCCGACGCTCTCTCACCGCGTCGCCGGTCGTACAGCACCCGCACGCGAATGGTGCCGTCTACGGCCCTGAGATCGCGAGCAGGTCTTCGCCCTCCCCGCCGACGGTGTCGGTCTTGAGCACGACATAGCCGACCTCCTGCCGGCAATATCGGGTTCAGCCCGTACGATGGGTATCGCAAAGGGCTCAACCCATCCTACGGGCTCCAAGTTCGATTTCGCGACGCAGATTGTAAAGCCTGAACGGTCAAAATTGGATTTCTCCAGATTCGAGCCGCTCTTAAGGACCATGCTAAACGTACAAAATGACCACGCGAAGCGTCGCATCGCTTTACTGGGCGCAGCTCAATTTCCGCCGCTGCGGCGATCAGCTCGCAGGCTGGGCGGAACGTAGCCCATCTGAAGGTCGAGTTTCCCGCGTGTCGCTCTACCCGCGCTGACCCGCAGCAGGTCGGCGGGTTACGCTAACCTGCCCTACGCACTTGACTTCGATTGCATCACGCCGCCCTTTTGCGGTCCATGAACTCGGTGGAAGCGGCCCGCCGATACCACCATGAATTTTCTCTCACGACCGCGTCGTCTTGATCAAAGCGGCGATGGGAACTATCCTCTCAACGATCTCGGACTGCCGCACTCATTCCGTTGGCGTAAGACTGAATGGAGGGCGCATCGGTGCCTCAGACGGACGACCCGAAGCCAGACGAACCGCAAGGCGTGAAGCGCGCCGATGCCGAGCTGGCCCATGCCTATGAACGGATCAAGAGCGCCGAAGAAGAACTTGCGCGGTTAGACCGATTGGTCTCCGGAATGGAGCGCGGCGGCGACGGCCCACCGATCCGGCAGGGGGGAACCGGCGCGGAGCCAAGCGGCGCTACTGTGAACGAGGCACCAGCGTCGGAGAAGACATCGGAGAACAAGGCTCCCCATCCAGGCGTGTGGCGGGGCCGGCCCATGCTGCTAGCCTTCGTCGGCTTTTTGTTGGCGATATGCATCTTTGGTGCTGCGTTCGCTTCGCGATATGGCAATGAGGCCAAGGCGATCATGGCTCGATGGGCCCCGCCGGCCCCGATAGCACACCCGGAGGCGTCCGAGCCTCGCGGTCCGACGAAATCGCTGATTGCCCAAGCAGCAGATGCGGGTGAGCAGCCTTCCCCGCCGGCAGCTCCGAGCCAGAAAGAAATGAAAGACGTTCCGTCAACCGGCGCCGCCACATCCGCCGATCTGGCGCAATCGCTCACGACCATCACGCACGACCTTGCGAGTATCAACGAAAAGCTCGATCAACTGAAAAGCAGTTACGACCAAACGCTTCGCGAGCATGCCGACGCCATTCAACAGCTCAAGACGACGCAGGAGCAAAGTGCCCGGGACAACGCGCGCCTCGCCGGGCAGGTACAGGCGCTGCAAGCGCAGCTTGCCGCCTTATCCGCGAAATCGTCGGCGCAGAGCCTGAAGAAAGAGAACGATGCGGCTGCGCGCCAGCGGCAGTCGGTAGCCGCACCTCTGCGGCCCAGGCGGCCGCCAGCGCCCTGGAGGCCGCCTCCGTATATGGACGAACCTTGGGACGACCCGTATTACTGAGATGCACAATTTACTGAGATGCACAATCGCTCCGAGACCCCGCAGGGCGGATTAGCGAAGCTAATCCGTCTACGCGCGGCCTACAGTGGCGCGCGCTTGCCACCTAGCTGGATAAAACTGCGGGTTGTCGGGCCGGATAGTGTGGCAAGCGCCATCCGAAGGATTGCGAGACGGCGCGTAGCCAGGTGCGATCTGCGGCGGGCCATTCCAAACACCCAAGCGATATCTGTTTGCGCTATTACAAGGGCGGATTCGCGTAGCCTAATCCGTCATTCACTTGCAACAAATCGGCGGGCTAACCAGCCCCACTGGCTATCGGCTTGATCTACCTGAACATGAACCTACGGTCCGGCGCGCCCGGACGAATACGAGGTCGATAATGGACGATGCAATGAACTGCCCGAAATGTAATTCCGAGCACACCTACCAGGATCGGGGCCTGTGGGTTTGCCCGGAATGCGCCCATGAATGGAGCGCCGAGGGCGGCGGAGCAGGCGCGGAAACCTCGCCTGAGGCGGGCGTGCACGATGCGCATGGCAATTTGCTTGCGGATGGGGACAGCGTCATCGTGATCAAGGACCTCAAGGTCAAAGGGTCGTCATCGGTCGTCAAGGGAGGCACCAAGGTCAGGAACATCCATCTGACGGGCGCGACCGACGGACACAACATCGCCTGCAAGATCGATGGCATCGGCGCCATGAATCTGAAATCGGAATTCGTCAAAAAGGCCTAGTTCGTGGGGCGCGGATTATCCGACCCGTGTCCGCCGGAGCGAAGACGGAAGGCATAATCCGCCGTTCATTTGCGATAGATTCGGCGGCTTACGCTTCCCGCCTCCGCTCTTGATGAGGTGCGACGGACGTGCTCGGTAAACCGCCTGCTCCGTACGTGTTCCCACAAGATACATGTCCAGAAAAAGCAACCGCTTCCTCCCTCGCCTCCGCCGCTGGCGGCAGAGCGCACGCCGGGCGCGACGGAAGCTCGCGAGAGCGCCGCGGGCGGCGCGGATCGCAGGCGCCGTGGCGATCCTGCTTGCGGTCTTCGCGCTGGCAAACCTCGTCTATCACGTGATCCGCAAGCCGACCGAACTGTTCTTCTTTGTCGGCCATCGGCTCGACAAGGAGCCGGCCGAGACGTGGCGGCAATATGGTGCGCTGTTCCACACCTATTCGACCCATTCGATCACACCTGAGCTATTGGCCGCGCTGGCGCAGGTCGAGAGCTCGGGCAATCCGGTAGACCGCACCTATTGGCGCTGGCGATGGAGCCTCAATCCGTTCGCGATCTACCAGCCCGCCTCCAGCGCCGTCGGCCTCTTCCAGACGACCGATGGCGCCTACGCCGAGGCCGCGCGGTTCTGTATCCGGGACAATGCGGTCACGGATACCGGTTGCGGGTTCACCAGCCTTTATTTCCGCGCGTTCCCGAGCCATGCCATCGAACTGGCATCCGTGTATCTCGACCGCCATGTGGCCGATGTTCTCACCCTCGCGGGCGATGTGAAGCCAAACCCGCAGCAGAAGCAGGATCTTGCTGCCTTTATCCATCTCTGCGGCGCGGGTCCCGCCACAGCTTACGCACGCCGCCACTTTCAGATGATGGCCGACGAGCGGTGCGGCGATCACCTCGTTTCGACCTATATCTCCAAGGTCAACGCGATGAAGCGGCAGTTCCTGCGCCTCGCGGCCGATGGCAGCAATTAGCAAGCGTAGCCCGGATGAGCGAAGCGATATCCGGGGCTGGCCTCTGAACGTGTAACCCCGATGTCGCTACGCTCATGCGGGCTACGTTATTGTTCCGGCTTGACAGTGCGGGGGCAAGCGGAGGAGCATCGCCTTTGTCGTGTCCAACGACACGCTGAGATTACAGAAAAGGAGGTTCGATGACGCCACCTCCGCAAAGACAGCCGCTCTGTACGACGGTGTACGTTCGGACCGTCGCATAGCGGCAAAACGCACGAACGGAACGCCGGGAAAGGCTTAGCGAGCCGCATCAGTGAGGCATGGCCCCTTGCCGTCCCGGCGCTGATCTGGAGTTCGCATGGCGGATTAGCAGAGCGTAATCTGCCACTATGGCTCCGCATATCTGCTCAATATGGATCGCCATTGCGCTTTAGCCGAGGCGCCGACTATGGCGGCCTTCGCGGCGACCAATACGACAACCTTACGGTTGACGAGATCGGTGTTCGAGTCGCGGCCAAGGCTCTCCCTGCTGGCTCAATAGTTGCCACGCGCCTGCTCTATTTGCCGACGTGCGGATTGGTGTTGCTCCAGGTGGGGACCGCATTTGTCACACCGACCGAAGGCCAATAATAGGATCCCACCGACGGGGCGGTCACGGTTCCGACAGGATTTCCCGACGTCCCATACGTTCCGGATCGCCCTGTCGACACTCCCGACGTCCCATAAGCAACGGGTTGCATGATCGAGATATGATGCCTGCGATGATGCTCGTATTTCTTCGCCTCCACAGCAAAAGGCGCCCCAACCAGGCCCACAGCCACGAGAGCGGCAATCGCCAGTCTGATCGTCATCATGGTTGGCTCCTTTCCTATCCTTTAGATAGGTAGCAACTGGACGATTTGCTCGACCAGATCGCGCTCTTGTGTGAGCCCAGGCGCTCCGCAAGCGCTAACTCTCCGCGCACGAGCGGAACCAGCCTTCGCACGCAGGACGGATGAGCGGAGCGCAATCCGCCGTTACGTCACGATTCTGGATATCTGCTCAATACGAATTGCAATCGAGCTTTCGTCACGGAGGCGCCGGAGCCTGTCATCGGGCCGCGCTTCGCGCGGACCCGTTGGGCCAATCCGCCCTGCGCACTCGGATTGTTGATCCCGAAACCGATCCAAATACGCTCAGGGTATATCGACACAGTCTTGGCACACTGTGCGTGGCATTGTACCCGGTGCGAAGGCAAGTACGAACCCAGCACGGGAATTTGCAATGCCAGCATCGATCATCCGGCCGGTCGCCGCGAGCCATCGGCATCTCTTTCGGGGGCATCCCTTTCGGGTCCATCTCTTTCGGATCCATCTCTTTCGGATCCATCTCTTTCGGATCCATCTCTTTCGGATTCATCTCTTTCGGATTCATGGCCTCAGGACCCTGCGGCTGTTCCCAGCCGCTGTGCTGTTGCTTTACGCCTCCGGTTTGGCCGCCGCGGAGGCGCCAGGCCGGCCATCGCTGGAAAAAAACAGCTTTTATCTGTCGTCTGCCGGTTTTCGTGTCCAGGTTGCCAACGATCCGGCGGGGCAAAAGGCGCTACGCGCGCTCCCGGCACACCGCTTCGTGATAAACGGGGCCGGTGAAGCCCTGCGTTATCTTTATGCCGAACCGGAGCATTGCGTCTGCATCTTCGTCGGCACCCAACAGGCCTATGACAGGTACCTTGAGATCGCCCGTCAGCCGCTAAAGCCGGCCGACGACGTGGCTCCTGATTACAAGACCCAGGCCGGCGTACTGTTGAGCGGCCAGCCGTTGCGACAGAGCACGCTCGGCGATCCGACCACGCTGTCGGACTATCTGAGCACGCTTTACCCTCATTATTGAAGGGCCGTCGAGGCTCTCAGATGGCACACTCGCGCGGCATGAAACACCTCTCATCTGCCCGGCGGGCAAATCACGTGAAATCATGTCTAGCCCTGGTGCGAAAATCTTCGGCTTGCGCTCGCGGCCAAATCACCTTCACTGCTTCGCACATCCTGTCCCGCAAGAGGGGCGTACGCGCGATCGCCACGGACGTTGGGACGGGAATGCGATGGACGTTTTGATGTCGTGAGGCGAACGACGTCGGAGCGGACGGCGAAGTCGTGTGGTCCTGACGCCCCGACGCTGGCGTCAAGTTGGCGGAGCAATCTGCCGGCGACGGTGGCAACAAAGCCCGGTCACCGGGGAGAGCACGAAGGAAACCGTTAAAACCATTGCGCAGGGAATGCCGGGTGTTCCGGTGAACCTGTGGTGACTTGCTCGTGTGCTTTTTTCATTTTGCACGCGAGGCTGCGGGTGCAGCGGGCACCCGGCTTTCCCTGCGCCCTCTCTTGAGGGGCGCCTGCGCCCTCTCTTCCGGGCAAAACTTCAAGCAGAACTCGGGCGCATCGCGCCGCGAGAATGCGGACGTCTGCCCCGCCTCGCTGTTCGAAATCTGAATCCGGTGCAGACCCGCATATATTCAAGCGCGCATTTACGGCTGCCGATCGTAAGACGGCTTCCACATATCTGATCAATATGAATTGCCAGGCGGCGGATTACGCCTGAGCCTGTCATCGGGCCGCGCTTCGCGCGGACCCGTTGGGCTAATCCGTCCTCCTGCGCTACGCTTGCCTTCGCCTAGTGGCATGAAAAACTTCGGGCCGACTTTGTATCGCCTTCACCATTGTAGTGGGCCGCCGTCGGATAAGGGCAGAGCGGTCGCGATAAATCCGAATTTGCCTTGGTTGCGAGAACGCTGTCGGGGGCCTTGCCCTGATCGACCCATGTGTCTATCGCCGAGAGCATATCGAATTGATCCGGTCCGGGACCGCCGCGGCAATGATATACGCCCGGCGCCAGGAACAATCGCATCTTGTCGCCAAGATCTGACTCGGAAATGTTGAGGGCTTGGGATGTAGCCTTTCTCGCGGCCTGAAAGTACTCGATCGTGCCGAGCGGACTCGGTCCCGGATCCTGAAGGCCATGCCACATGAGCCATTTGCCTCCTCGTTTTATAAAGCTTGAGACATCCGGATTGTTGGATTGAAACGCCTTTACGACCGGGCTTGCGTTCAGGTCGCTCATGATCTGATCCGCAGTAGCGGTCTTCCAAGGATGATCCGCGTCTCCATACAGGAAAGTCATCAAATACCGGATGCTCAGCGCGTAATTTTGGCCGAGAGGATTATCGGGTGTTCCACCGATCGAACGCGGCCCCCACGCAAGTTCGCTACCACGCATAAGCGGCCAAGCGGCTATCTTGCCAGCCGATGATTTGGTGCCGTCATAACTCTGCCGGACCGCGGCGACCTGCTTTGCAGTCAGACAGGTTGGTCCTTCTTCGCCCGGGCGACAGGCAAGTGCGGCAGGATCCCATTTGCAACTCAATGGGTCGGAAATGATCCCGTCGCGAACCCCATCTGCCGCGTCACAAGCCTCATTCACGGCGTTATGTATGAGATCCAACTGTTGGTAGGTGACGAGGCTATCAGTATCCTTGCGGAGTGCCTGCAATCGAAACAAGCCGCTGGTCTGAACTCTGAGATCGTAAACCGGCGCGCCGGATATCACGCCATCATAATCTTCGGGATAGCGCTGAACTTCACTAAAGCCCTGCCGTCCACCGGTCGAGCAACCTTCGAAATAGGCCCTTGCCTGTTGCCGTCCATAATATTTCGCGACCAGCGCCTTTCCCGTCGTCGTCATCAGATGGATCGAGCGATACCCGAAATCATCGAGTTGAATCGGATTTACATGCCCCGGTCTGTCGATCATGAACGCGCCATCGGTAATGCTACTGCTTGGATGACCGGTATCGGTACCAGCTACGGCATAGCCCTTCGACAATCCGTGCGCCGCGCCAGAAAGGGTGACGTTCCCGGAGAATCCTCCTCCACCGATGCCGAGGAATTTCCCATTCCATTCTTCAGGCAATCTAAAAACGACACCGATGTTTGATCCGGCGGTGGGCTTGATTTCGGCGATGACTTCGCAGAACGGGGGAAGCTGCTGCTTCGGGTCCGCGGCAACCATTTTGGCAGAAATGACGGTTAAATCCGGACCTGAATCCTGCTTTTTCAAAGCCACGCAGGCCGCTTCGTTGGCGATGGCATATCCCGAAGCCGATGTGAGGATGAGCGACACGAGAGTCAGTAAACGAATTCCCATAATTTCCATTCCCAAAAATCGATCGATCTGCGCCGATCTGGAGTCTAAATAGAGTTTCATCGCACCTAAAATACTTCAAGCGATAAACGCACCGCGACGCGGTGGATCAGATTCCTTTTTTCTGGTGCAATCGACAAATTGTACCAGCAAGCGTAGCCCGGATGAGCGCAGCTCGTAGGATGGGTGGAGCGAAGCGATACCCATCAATTCCGACTTCCGATGTGATGGGTATCGCGAAGGGCTCAACCCATCCTACGGGCTGCGTGATCCGCCACCTGAGATCGCCCGCGCAATACGTTTCGTTATTGTGCGCTACCGGCCCCCACAGGACGCATGTCAAGAAAAAGCAAGAGCTTCCTCCCTCGCCTTCGCCGCTGGCGGCAGAGCGCACGCTGGGCGGCCTATATCTCCAAGGTCAACGCGATGAAGCGGCAGTTCCGGCGCCTCGCGGCCGATGGCAGCAAGCGTAGCCCGGATGAGCGAAGCGACATCCGGGGCTAGCCGTGCAGCACCTGTACGCGAAAGTACCGTTCACGGCATTGAGATCGGCGCCGCGCTAACTGCCGAACAGCCTCGCTCGGCAGCGACGCCGGTTTCTGTCAATGAGTTGCCAGACCGGTGGTGACCCTGGCAGTCGTCATTTTCGTCCGTGGTGTCAGGACGCTGAGCTGAAGCGGAGTGAGCGTGGAGGTTGCCGCCGGCGCCTGCTCCCTG
Source organism: Bradyrhizobium canariense (assembly GCF_900105125.1). Lineage (NCBI taxonomy): Bacteria > Pseudomonadati > Pseudomonadota > Alphaproteobacteria > Hyphomicrobiales > Nitrobacteraceae > Bradyrhizobium > Bradyrhizobium canariense. Next base: position 1,648,555 of record NZ_LT629750.1, read on the forward strand.
ACATTCGTGGCTCCCAGCACTTGAGCCTGTACCGGCGATATCGGCAGGCCCGTTGTTCCGTAGGTCGGCAGCTCCGCCGCGAAGCCGGCCGTGCTGCCCGCAACCAGGATCACGGCGACGGCTGCGATGGAAAGGTGAGTCTTGTTCACAACGATTCTCCTCGATTGGATTCGAGGCTGGAGCCTATACCTCTTTTGTTGCGCTGCGGTATCACTTTTGCTGCATTGCGAACGGGAGAGCCTGAGGGATAATTATCTTGTTATATTTCAATTATTTATGGTCATCCCAGAAGGTCAAATGGCGATGCCAGGCGCGTGATTGACCATCTTGTGATCGATCTGCAGTTTGGCTTCATCGGAAGCGTGACCTGCGTCGAAGCGAGGCGCTCCTGCCGCTCGGGCTTGCTCGAATCGGGCAAGCTCGCAGGGCGATGGGCGGAGCGTAATCCGCCATTCACTCACGACGGGTCGGTGGGTTACGCTGTGCGAACTCATCCCGCTCGCTGCAAGGATCACCATGAACGGAAATCGATACTACGGGGTTCGGGTCGAGGGCGCGAAATACAGCGTGGGCTTCGGTTCAGCGCTCGCCATCGCGATCTCCTATACCAACAACCACTCGATCCTGTGGGCGATCATTCACGGCATCCTGGGCTGGCTGTACGTCATCTATGTCGCGCTGTTTGGATGAACTCGGCCCACAGCATAACCGTGATTTCGATTCAGTCGCAGGTCGCCTGGGGCCACGTCGGCAACAGCGCCGCCGTCTTTCCCATGCAACTGCACGGTATCGATGTAACTGCCGTGCCCACGACCTTGCTGAGCAACCGCCCGGGTTACCCGACCATCCGCGGCCGGGTGCTCGATGCGCAACTGGTCGCGGATCTCCTGCTCGGCATCGAGGAGCGCGGTGCGCTCGACTCTTCCAGGATGATCCTGTCGGGCTATCTCGGCTCGCCCGACATCGCCGCGGTGGTCGGGGACTTCGTCGAGCGAGCCAAGGCCCGCAATCCCGCGCTGATATATTGTTGCGATCCCGTGCTCGGAGATCGCGACCGGGGCCTGTTCGTCCAGGCCGACATCCCGCCGCTCGTGCGGGATCGGCTGTGCCCGCTTGCTGATATCATTACCCCCAATCATTTCGAGTTCGAATGGCTGTGCGGGGCGAAGGCCACCACGATCGATCAAATGATCGCGCAGGCGCAAGCTCTCATGGCGCGCGGTCCATCGACGATCGTCGTCACCAGCGCCGAGTTCACTAAGACGCCAGACCAAGAGATCGAGACCCTTGCCGTCGAACGGACCAAAGACGGATTGAAGGCGTGGCGCGTGCGCACGCCGAAACTACCCATTAGCCCGTCCGGGACCGGCGATCTGTTTGCCTCGCTCTTCGTGTCCGCGCGCGTTCGCGGCTCGGACACGCCAGATGCACTGGGCCACGCCGCATCGGCCATCTTCGCCGTGCTGGAGCGCACCGCTATCAGCGGGACCGAGGAAATGCGCATCGTCGAGAGCGCTGAGCTGCTCGTCCACCCAAAGCGCCGGTTCGACGCCATCGCTGTCAGCTCGTAGGCGGATTGTGTTGCAAAACTCCTGTTGAGACGACTCGCGAACCGTGATTCCGTTGGTGAAGAGGTCATCAGCGGGAGCAGCGCATGATGGGGCGGCGGGAAGCTGGGCAAGGACAGTTTTTCTATTCGTTCGATCTCAACGAGGTGGTTCCAGTCGATCATCTCGTCCGGCAGATCGACGGGTTGCTCGATCTGAGTTGGGTGCACAAGGAGTTGGCACCTTACTACTCGCACACGGGACGACCCTCGATCGACCCGATGCTAATGATGCGGATGCTCCTCGTCGGCTATGTGTTTGCGATCCGCTCCGAGCGACGGATTTGCGCTGAGATTCAGGTGAACCTTGCCTATCGCTGGTTCTGCAAGCTCGGTATCGAAGACAAGATTCCCGATCACTCTGTATTCTGCCGTGCGCGGCGCGAACGCTTTCGAGAGAGCGACGCCCTACGCCGGGTATTCGAGGGTGTGGTGGCGATGAGCATTGCGGCCGGGCTAGTTGGAGGCGAAGCGTTCTCGATCGATGCAAGCCTGATCAAGGCAGATGTGGACAAGAAGAAGCGGACACCTGGCGACCAGCCAATTGCATGGCCAAAGGCAGAGGAGGCATCCCATGCGGTTCGCGAGTATCTCGTAGCCCTCGATGCCGCTCGCGGCGACGAGGATCGTGGTGGAGACGGTGGCGGTTCGGGCGAAGGCGGCTATCGACGCAAACCTCCCAAAGAAATCTCGCTCACCGATCCACAAGCCACATGGGTTGCGAGGCCGGGCCTGGACCCATTCTTTGCCTATGATGCGAACTACCTGATCGACAACAAGGTCGGGATCATCGTCGATGCCATGGGCACTCGGGCGAACCGAACCGTGGAAATTGCCGTCACCCAGACCATGGTGGACCGCGTTGAGCGCCGCTTCGATCTGCGGCCCCGAAGGCTCGCGGGCGACACGGTCTATGGTGCGGTCAGGCTGCTCAAATGGCTGGTGGATCGCAACATCACGCCGCACGTACCGGTGTGGGACAAGTCGACGCGCCCCGATGGCACCTTCAGCCGTGCTGACTTCGTCTTCGATCAGGAGCGCAACATCTATGTTTGCCCAGGCGGTGCGGAACTGACCAGCACAGGCAATATCGATCAAGGCCACATCGTTTACTACAGGGCCAGCAAGAGCGACTGCTCGCGCTGTTCATTGAAGCCGAAGTGCACGACGGCGATCGTGCGCAAAATTACCCGCGACCTCAACGAGGATGTGCGGGATCGTGTCCGTGCGTTGGCCAATACGGAAGCCTTCCAGCAGTCGCGCCGCGAGCGCAAGAAGGTCGAGATGCGATTTGCGCACATGAAACGGATTCTCAGGCTCGACCGGTTTCGGCTGCGGGGCTTGAGCGGCGTCAGGGACGAAGTGCTGCTTACAGCTACCGCGCAGAACCTGAGGCGGCTCGCCAAGCTTCTCTGCCATGCCCCGCCACCTCTGGGAACTGCTTGCCTCGCATAGGCACCGCGGCCGACAAGGGAGAGCGCAAACAAGGTGGCCGGGCTAAAACGCGAAAGCTCTGCAATCGAGACCAGCCGAGTTTTGCAACACAATCAGGCGAGTAGCGGAGCGCAGCAAGCGTAGCCCGGATGAGCGAAGCGATATCCGGGGCCGGCCTCTGAACGTGTAACCCCGCATGTCGCGACGCTCATGCGGGCTACGTTACACTGCGCTAACTGCCGAACAGCCTTGCCGGCGTCTCCGCCAGGATGCGCCGCCGCGTGGCCTCACTCGGTGTCCAGGCCATGAACAGATCGAGCAGGTGCCCATCGTCCGGCATCATCTCGGCGGCGATCGACGGATGCGGCCAGTCGCTGCCCCACGTCAGACGCTCGGGATTGGCCGCAACCAGCGCCTCGTGAAACGCCCGGGCGTCTTCATAATCGGGGAATTGCGACGACATCCGATACGGCGCGGACACTTTCACATGCACGTCACCGTCGCCAACCAGCCTCAGCAGTTCCTGAAAATTCGGATCACCGATACCGCGTTCGGTCGGCATGTGCAGCATATGGTCGATGATAACAGGCATCTGGCGCGACACGTCGCGCAAGATCGGAGCGAGATCTTGCATCAGCCGCCAGTCGCAGAAGATCTGCATGACCCAGCCGAGCTCGGCCATGGTCTTGCGAAATATTTCGAACACGTCGAGCCCGACCCCGCGCACATAGCCCGGCTTTCCGGCATCGGAAAACAAATGAAAGCGCAGGCCGCGCATGCCGAGATCGTGCCAGTCGCGCAATGTAGACGGCGCGACACGGGTATCGGTGATGGCGACGCCGCGCAGCCGATCCGGAAAGCGCGCCAGCGCATCGAGCAGCACGCGGTTGTCATAACCGTGCGCGTTGCCCTGAACCGCCACGCCGCGCGCCATGCCGAGATGGTCGAGCAAGGCGATAAAATTCTCAACCGGCGCGTCGGGCGGCGTGTAGCCGCGTCCGGCGGTGTAGGGAAATTTGTCGGGCGGTCCGAAAATATGCGCGTGCGTATCCCACGATCCCGGCGGTGGCTTTTGGCGCGGCGCCTCGGGATTGGCGACCGGCCCGGCGATGCGTGGCGGCTCCTCTGTCATTGGTCCTAACCTATCTTGATGTTGGCTTCCTTCACCACCTTACCCCAGCGCTCGATCTGGTCATTGACGAAGGCGCGGAATTCTTCCGGCGTGCTCTGCCGGCTCTCGATATTGAGCTGCTCGAAGCGCTCTTTGACTTCAGGCGCGCTGATCGCTTGGTTGATGGCACTGTTGAGGGTGCGTACGATTTCCGGCGCCGTGCCATGCGGCACGAATACGCCGTTCCATTCATAGGCCTCGAAGCCGGGCAGCGTGTCCGACACCGGCGGAACATCCGGCAGGCTTTTCAGCCGGCCCTTGCCGGTGTGGGCGATGGCCTTGAGCTGGCCGCCCTGGATCATGCCGACCACCGACGACCCGTTGGAGAAGAAAAACTTCACCTGCCCGGCGATGACATCGTTCAGCGCAAGGCCGCCGCCGCGATAGGGCACATGGTTCACCTTGGCTCCGGTCATGAAGCGGAACAGTTCGAGCGACAGATGCTGCAGCGTGCCGTTGCCCGAGGACGCCATGTCGATGCCGTTAGGCGCCGCTTTGGCATAAGCGATGACGTCGGCCAGCGTCTTCACCGGCACCGATGGCGTCACCACCAGAATATTCGGCACCAGCGACACCAAAGCAACTGGTTCGAAATCCCTGTTGTAGTCGAACGGAAGGTTCGCATAGAGCGCGCCGTTGACCGAATAGGCGGTGGCGTCATGCAGGATGGTGTAGCCGTCGGGGGCCGCCTTCGCGACCAGGGCTTCACCGATGGTGCCGCCGGCTCCGCCGCGATTTTCGATGACGAACTGCTGGCCCAGGATGTTGCCGACCTTGGCGTAGAGGATACGCGCCGTGGTGTCGGCGCCACCGGCCGGCGGATAAGGCACCATCACCGTCACGGGACGGGTCGGCCACGCGGCTTCGGACGCGGCCCGGGCGCTGGCGCTACCGACAAATGGCGCGGCGGCCATTCCGGCCAATAGCGCGCGGCGTGAAACCTGGCTCCTGGGCATCGCTCATCCCTTTGATTTTATTTTATTCGGCATTGCCCAGACGAACTCTGGAATAGCGTAGACGATAGCAAACGGTAGTGTTCCGCGAAAGCCGCAGGCGGGCTGCGCAGGACTCCCATGCGTGGTCCGCTTTTGTCTCGACATCAGGAGAGACGAGCAGCGCGACAACCCCGATCTTCGCGGCGAGCCGGCCCGGATGAGCCAGCGATCGCCGGAACCGCTTGCCAGACAATTTCCCGGATGTCGCTGCGCATCCGGGCTACTGCCGCTCCCCCGCAAACCCGTACCCAAGCTCCGGCCGCAACGCCCGCATCTTTTGTGCCAAGCGACGGCTCCTCAAGTCCTCTGAGCGCGCCAGCTGGTTGGCAACCGCAACGTGGTCCTCATCGCTCTTGTGCTGGTTGAGCTTCGACTGTCCCTCGATCTGGTCGACGACGAGATTGATGACGCGGATGGCGGCGAGCATCGTCTCGCGCTTGGTGGGTTCCATCTGCGCAAGCTCCCAGGGCTGCTTCGGCAGGCGCGCCTCGGAGACCGCGAGCAGCGCGTCGCCATGGCCACGGTTCTCGTGCCCGTTGCGCAGATGCGCGACGCCCGAGAGATGAACCGCCTCGTAGAGCCAGGTGGAGACATTATCGCGCGAAGCATACCAATCGTTCGAGACATAGGAGTCGTCGCCGGCAACCATCAGCAGGAAGCGCCTGTGGCCGTCGGCAAGTTCGACGAGCGGATTTTTGGCCGTGAGATGGATCTGGACGATCACGCGACCATCGCTCCGCACGAGAACAAACGGCACGTGGGACCCGCGCGGGCCGCGCTCGTCGGCCGCGACAATGACGCCGAAGCCACGCTCGCCGGCAAACTGCAGCGCGCGCTGCTCGTCCAGGCGAAACTGAGGTCGAAGAACATGCATAACTGGCGCGCCCGGAGACTGGAGGGTGGATTGGCTGCTTGCGAAGCTACCGCACTCTCCCGCACCGGTCACCCTGCCCCTATTTCGCTTCGCTCATGCGAGACATCACTGCGTTCCAGCGTTCCGCAGAACGGCCATTTTCTGGTATTGAGATTCCAGCGCGGCTCTCACGGCTTCCACAAGGTCGGCAGGCAGAGCCCATGGAATGGAGCCGTCAGTGAACGGATTACGCCTGATCGCCGATATCGGAGGCACCAATGCCCGGTTCGCCCTTGCCCGTGACGGACGCTACTCGCGCCTGAGCAGCGTGGAAGATGGGCGATACGATACACTCCACGACGCCCTGGCGGATTACTTGACCGTGCTTCCAGTGGAGGAGCGTTCGGGGCTTGCGGCGGCTATCGCGATTGCCGCTCCCGTCGCTGGCGACCAGATCACGATGACGAACAAGACCTGGTCGTTTTCCGTTGAGGAGCTGAAACGGAGCCTGAACCTGGTGTCGCTCACGGTCGTGAACGATTTCGCGGCGACGGCTCAGGCAATCCCCCATCTTGCTGAAAGCGAACGGTTCGTCGTTGGGCTGCCCACAAGCGGCAAGGGAAACATTGGCATCGTGGGTCCCGGAACTGGTCTGGGAATGAGCGCCCTTATACCGCACGGTGCCGATTGGGTGCTGGTGGCCGGCGAAGGCGGCCACGCTACCTTGGCGGCTTCAACGGAAGAGGAATTCGCTATCCTGCAAATCCTTCGAAAGCGCTGGACGCATGTTTCCGCCGAACGGGTATTAAGCGGCGCCGGACTGGTCAATCTTTACGAGGTCCTTTGCTCGATCGAAGGTGTCGAACCACTGATGCTCACCCCTGCCGACGTTACCAGGCGCGCGCTTCATGGTTCCGACAACAACTGCATAAAGGCCTTCGAATATTTCTGCGGATTTCTGGGGAGCGTCGCCGGCGACCTCGCTCTGACCATCGGTGCATTCGGTGGCATTTACATAGCTGGAGGAATCCTGCTGCGCTTCAAGGAAGCTTTCGCCACTTCCTCCTTCCGGCAACGGTTCGAGAGCAAGGGCCGATTCTCGGAGATGCTGGAACGGATTCCGACTTATCTGATCCTTGATGAGTCACCAGCCTTAACGGGACTGGCAAACCTGCCGATCAATACCTAGCAAGCGTAGCCCGGATGAGCGAAAGCGATATCCGGGTCCTTAGGCGGCCGGACCTAATCGGATTCATCGAGCGGCGGACGCGATGCATGCATGCCGTGCTGGTCCGAAAAACGAAGAGCATCGATGATCATGGTCTTGACCTGCTTTGGTCCATCATCGTGGGTGAGTTCAAACTCCAGAAGCAACGAGGCAAAGGCCTCCTCGTCGATGTTTTCGAGCGCGTCGGCAAGTTCCGTTAGTGTCATCATGCTTCTCCGACTATTGATCAACTCCCAAGAAACAGGGGCGCCAGATCTTCCTCGACGACGATGCGGGCTGCTTCCGGCGTCAAATCGCTGCCGACCAGGTCCAGGCGTGTTGCGGCATCGAACAATACGGCTCGCACGTCGTCCGGCGAGAGCAAGCCGTTTGCGACCATCTTGCGTACCAAAGCCCGCAAAATGAGAGCGTCGATTTCGCCGTGTCCTGACGGCGTTGTCTTTTCGATCATGCTGCTCTCCCATCTCGTTTCGAAGCGCCATTTGATAGCGGGGTCAGAAGCCTATGGCCGAGTTGCCGGAAGATCGCCGCGCAATTGCTCAAGCGCCCGGCGCAGGCCGTGGAGCTGATCAACGAGATGGAGAATGACGTCGACGCCTTCGTCGTTGACTCCGAAGTCGGCTTTCAGATCCCGGATGAAATGTGCCCGCGCAACGTCCATGTCGGAGAAGTTCGCGCCGCCGGCGGTCTGCTCTGGAATAAGCCACCGCTGCTCGAGCCAAAAATCCAGCGTCTGCACCTGCAGGCCTGCACTGCTCAGGAACTCCTGCTTGCTCATGATCATGATGTGCGATCCTCCCGCGGATTGAATGCCTTCCCTTTGTCCCACTTGGAAACGAATGCCTCGAGTTCGGGATCCGGTGGTTTGGGCAAAACCACCTTGAGCTTGACGAACTGATCCCCGTGGCCTCCGCCATAGCGGGGCGCGCCCTTGCCTTTCAAACGCAGGGTCGTGCCGGTGTTCGATCCCTTCGGCACCGCCATGGTCACGTCGCCGGTCGGCGTCGGAACACGAACCCGCCCACCCAGCACGGCCTCTGAAAGAGAGACCGGCAATTCCAGAGAGATGTCGTCGCCCTCGCGGGTGAAGCGGTGGTCGGGCAGCACTTCCACCTCGATCAGGGCATCCCCGGGCCCGCCTTCACCGGCACCGGGCGCTCCCCTGCCGCGCAGACGGAGGATTTGCCCGTCGACCAGTCCGGGCGGAATAGTGACGTCAAGGGTGCCGCCGTCAGGCAGTGTCAGACGCTTGTTCGCACCCGTGATCGACTCTGCAAATTCGATCGGCAGTTGGTAATGCAGATCCCGTCCGCGTCGGTTCGCGCGCGCCCTTTCCGCACGTCTCAGCAGCTCGGCGAAACCATCATCCGAATCCGCGAAATCGGCGAAGCCGGAATTGTCCGTGTAGGGATGACCGTGATCCGAGGTGGCAAAATCCCGATAGAAATGTTGCGGCGGCCGCTCCGCACCCGATGCGTCGATTTCGCCATTGTCGAAGCGTTTGCGCTTGTCGGCATCGCCCAGCAAATCATAGGCGCCCGCGATCTCCTTGAATTTCTCTTCGGCCGCCTTATCCCCGGGATTGAGATCCGGGTGCGATTTTTTCGCCAGTTTGCGGTACGCCTTCTGGATGTCGGCGGATGAAGCCGTCGGCGCCACACCGAGAACCTCGTACGGATTTCTCACGACCTACCCCGCAAGAACTTTATTTCGCCTGGGGATCATGTGAGCGGAAGTCCAGGAGATTTGCAACCACATCCACACACCGGCCAATTTCGAAGCCGACGCCAAAGGGACCTCTCGCCTCGCCGCGCCATTGACCTCAAACTGAGGCCCTAACCCAACCCTTCCGTCTCCGGGCTGGTATCACGGCGCTTCGGCACTTCGTTCAATAGGCCGGCAAGCCGCAGGCCTTCCAGGACTCCTTCCAGCCTCTGCTCCCGGATCATCGCGGCTATCATCGAAACCGCGTCGTGCTGCTGGATTGTGAAGTGCACGTCAGGCAATTGCTCGGACATGGCCTCCAATAATGTCTGCGGAGTGGTAACGTGATCTCGGAGCGCGTATCCCGCGTCCTCCGCAAGGTAGGTCGCAAGATCGCCGTCCGGCAACGCGCCGAAATCAAAGTCGTATCGCGTACGATCCTTGATCGACTGCCGAATCCGCTCGCTTTGGCGTTTCGCCGCCATCGAGAGCATAAAAACCGCGTCCGGCAGGGTCTCGCGCGCTACATTCTTCAACTCAGCCATGCGGGCGTAAAGTTCCTTGCCGGCGCGTTCGTTCTGCTCGAATCGCTCCTGCGTCTGCCGTGCCTCATGCTCACTCGATATTTTCTCTCGCCGCTTTTTTCGGAACATTCCAACGCCCTCCGGGCGGCGATATAGTCTGTTTCGCGCGCGACATGGAAGATCAAAGTAACATCGCGCGATCCGCAGTTCGCTAGCGCGGCGGAACACGTCGAAGTGCTTCAGCTCCGATAATTCCGAATCGCCGCATCGCTCATGTGGCAAATTCGGCCAATCGTTCGATAAACCAGTACGCCGCCACAATTCCGATCGCATAGGTCGTAACTGACCGCGCGCGCTGTTCACCGACGACCGAAAACTTGAGCAGTTTGGCGCACCTCAACACACCAAGGACGACGGTGATGAAGATCAATTGTCCTGCCTCCACGCCAATGTTCCGGAAGTCGGGCGTCGAGGTCCAAAACAAGCGCAGCCCGGATGAGCGCAGCGATATCGGGGATGCTCCGGATGCCTTTGCCCTGGCCCGGCCAATCCCGTCAGCTTTGATGCGGTCCCCGCATCATCTTCATGGCGTCCTCGATATGGCGCCACTCTTTGGCTTCGTCGGCGTCGCCCTTGCTCTCGCAAGCCATGGCATTCCGCGCCGCCTCGGCGATAGCCTCGAAGCCGTGCTTCTCGAGCATCTGCCGCGCAATCGTGTGAATTTGCATCTCGGATATCATGTTGCTCTCCTGATGCGCCGCCCCCGGAACCACAGGGACCGGTATCGGTTGCTGGAATCTTTCAAACGGTCCAACCGGGGTCTCGTTCCCTGCGTTTGCGATGGGCTCGAAATCTGTTCCCGCCTCCAACAAAAAGCCCGGCGCTTGGCCGGGCTCTCGTTCATTCAGCGGTGTTGATGACCGGGACCTCCGCCGCCTCCTCTCGCCATCCCGCCGCCGATCCGCGGTGCGGCGTTGATGTGCGGTGCGCCGCTGCCATGCGGCATGCCGCCCATGGCGCGCGGCGGCCCGATCTGCGCGCGCGCATTCATCGGCGATCCACCGATGCGGCCCATGTTGGCGCCGCCGACATTTGGCTGCGCGATATGCGCGGGCATGCCACGCGCGATCGCGGGCATGCTGCGCCCAGCCATCGGCGCGGCAGAGAAGCGCGCGCCTTGATACGCGTGCGTCATCGGCTGGTGCATGCCGGGCAGAGGCCGGCCGGCGCGGTTGATATGCGCCATGCGTCCCTCTGCACCGCGCACATTGGCGAAGTTCTGCTGGCGCGTCATGCGCCGATCCATCCTGTTCTGCGTCCGCCCTTCAGTCATTGCCGTACGTGTCTCGGTCCTCGCGAAGCGGCGAGACTGGTCGGCCGGACCCCGCATCGCGAAGCGGACGTGCGATTGCCAATAGCCGTTCCAGTAGGCGCGGCGGTGATACCAGGGCCTGCCCGAATAGTAGCTTGCCCAATACGTACCCAGCACGAACGGCACGACGGGGACGTCGACGACATCGACATAGTCGGGCAGATAGACGTAGCGGTCGCGATAGAGATATTCGAGATAGCGCGCCGAAACCCAGCCGCGGCTGTCCGACCAGGTCACATCGCACCACGCATCGCCCCTGATGCAGCCGTGGACGTTGACATGGGCGCCTCCGGGAATCCGATCGACCATCGGAAAGCCGGTTCCCGGGCCAGCCCTCATGCTGACCGAGGTGGTGACAATGCCCGGCGCCGCAAGCAAGGCAGTGGGTGTCAACAGCAACGCTGCGACAAGAATTCCTTTTAGTTTCATGGCGAATTCCTCCTCTGCGAAGAAGAACGCGGGAGGCGGAACAAGCGTTCCTGTGAAAGATGGTCGCACTGTATGGCTTTGGAGCGAAAGCCTGTCCGGACTTGATCCGGAGCGGAGATCGATTCGCGCGAAAACGCCACACGCCGCAATCAGCCGCGGTGACTTCCGCGCATGTCGCTGCGCTCATGCGGTCTACGTTGCGACAGATAGATGCCGGACGATGTGTTCACCCCTTACCGCGTCGCCGGCCGGTTCTGGTCGTACAGCACCCGCACGCGAATGGTGCCGTCCACGGCCCTGAGATCGGCGAGCAGGTCTTCGCCCTCCCCGCCGACGACGTCGGTCTCGAGCACGACATAGCCGACTTCCGGATCGGTCTGCAGGTATTGCGCCAGGATATTGATGCCATGGCGCGCGACGGCTTCGTTCACCTGGCGCAACACGCCGGGGACGTTGCGGTGAACGTGGATGAAGCGGGTGCCGGTGGGCCGGGCCGGCAGTTGCACCTGCGGGAAATTGACGGCGCCGAAGGTAGAGCCGACATCGGAATAGTCGATCAGCTTGCGCGCGACTTCGCCGCCGATGCGGTCCTGGGCTTCTTCCGTGGAGCCGCCGATATGCGGCGTCAGGATCACGTTGGACAGGCCCTGCAGCGGCGACACGAAGCGGTCCGCGTTCGAGGCCGGCTCGACCGGGAAGACATCGACGGCCGCGCCGGCGAGCCAGCCGTCGCGCAATGCGCGGGCCAGCGCATCGAGATCGACGACCGTGCCGCGCGAATTGTTAATGAGGTGGGCGCCCTGCTTCATCCGCCGCAGCTCGCGCTCGCCGATCATGTTGGCGGTGGCCGGCGTCTCCGGCACGTGCAGGGAGACGACGTCGCTCGCGGCAAGCAGCTCGTCCAGCGTTTCGACCGGCTCGGTGTTGCCGTGGCGCAGCTTGTCGGTCTGGTCGAAAAAGATCACCCGCATGCCCATGGCTTCGGCAAGGTTCGACAATTGCGAACCGATGTTGCCGTAACCGACGATGCCGAGCGTCTTGCCGCGCGCCTCGCGGCTGCCGTCGGCTGATTTGTCCCAGCCACCGGCATGCGCCGAAACCGAGCGCGGGAATATTTTGCGGAACAGCATCACCACTTCGGCGATGGTCAGTTCGGCCACGCTGCGGGTGTTGGAATACGGCGCGTTGAACACGGGAATGCCGAGGCGCCGCGCGGCGTCGAGATCGACCTGGTTGGTGCCGACGGAAAAACAGCCGACCGCCATCAGCCGATCGGCGGACTCCAGCACATCTGACGTGAGCTGGGTCCGCGACCGGATGCCGAGCATATGCACGCCTGACAGCGCCCGCTTGAGCTCGCCTGTGCCCAGCGCCTTCGGCAGACGCTCGACCTCGCTATAGCCATTGGCATCGAACAGGTGAACGGCGGAGTCGTTCACGCCTTCCAGCAGCAGGACACGAATCTTTTGCTTCGGCAGGGACAGTGGCATCGGTCTTCCGATCATTGGCTGGAGCCTTTTCGGTTCTGATCGAATCAGAACCGAGGCTCTACGTTTTGTTTTGACGCGTTTTCTTGACGCGAACCGGTACCCACTTCGCTCGAAAACGCCATAATCGGGCCGATCATCGCAACGCAGGCGGGCCCGGATCAGCGGATCGATAACCGGGCGCGCCGTGCGAGGCAACCGTGGAAAGCGCGAATGGCACGCTCTACGTTTCGCCCGGGTCACTCGGGCGGCGGCTGCCTCAGAGCGACGCACCGACGCCGGCCGATCGCGGTTGATCGTTGCGGCGCCGAGAGACAGCCCTACTTGGCCGCGGAATGGATCTCGGCGATGTAGCCGCCCGGGAATTGCACGACGGCCGCTTCGCGCCCGTCCGCCTTGAACGGCTCGACCAGCACGGACGCTCCGGACGCCTTTGCCTTGGTCAAGGTGTCGCTGACATCAGTCACTTCATAGCCCATCGTTTCCCGGCCGTAGGGAAACGGCAGATGGCCATCGGTCACCAGCACGGTGATCTTGCCGAACATCGACTCGATCCGGACCCGGCGATAGCTGTCCCCCGGCCGCCCGATTTCCGCGCCCGGCGCTTGCGCGTTATCCGAGACAATCTTGCCGCGCGCAAAGCCTGCAAAGCTTCGAATGAAATTCGCAGCCGCCTCGGGCGCCACATACACCCGGTTCTCCGGAACGCTCTGCAACGGCGGGGCGGACGTTGCCTTGGTGTGCCAATAGAACTGCATGTTGACGCCGCCCGGCCACTGCACGACGACATCCTTCCCGATGGCGTCGGGAAACGGCGTCACAATCACAGCAGCGCCTGCCTTTTTGGCAGCGCTTACCGCGGCGTCCATATCCGTCACCAGATAGCCGGTGCGCTCCTGGCCGAATGGATAAGGAATCGGCGTCTTGAACCCAAACAGCGATACCAGGCCGACCGGCGTTTTAACCGCCTGCCAGATCGCAGTGCTCGGTGTCGGTGTGACCGTGACGGTCGACGGCGGCGAGCTTGTTCCGCCGAAGGTCGCCAGAAAGCTGGCGGTGAAGCGATCCATGTCTTCGGCCGCGACATAGACATGCGTGGTGCCGTATTGCGCGCCGACCCCAAACTGCTCCGCCTTGTCGGCAGGGCTGGCGTCTGCAAACCCCGGCATCAAGATCATCGCAGCGATCAAACCGGCAGCGACGGCAATAACTCTCATTTGGCGCATCGGAAATCATTGTCTCTCTGACCGGAGCCTCGCGGTTCAGGGGTAGCAAGTGTAGCCCGGATGAGCAAAGCGATACCCGGGATGAACCCGAGCGCATAGCACCCGCAGGTCGCGCCGCGCATGTGGCTACCCTACTCATTTTCCGGATCATGCCCCGGTGGCGACGGAGCTGCCTGCTGCGATTTGGCCTTCTTCGACCATCGAAGCGGCCTTGAAGCGCCCAAATAAGCCCGCAAAGGCCCCCGCCAATGAAAGGACCAGCGCAGGACACAGTCAGTTAGCTAGTGTGAGTGAGTAAAATGAAAAATCATGATCCCGAATTGCTGTCCGCGCACGAGCCGATCACCTCAGACCGCGCAGAGCCTGCAACGTTAGCTGGTAACCTCGAAGCATTGCTGCAAAGATCTCAGCAGTTGAATGAATATTGCGACCGGGCTGTCGCCGAAATCCGCGCGTCGCTTGAGCTGACCCAAAACCACAGCAATTGAGCGTCACGCAGCCGCTGGGTCGGCCGACCACCATCGTGGCGGGCCATCGCCGTGGCATGATCGGACGCGCTCAGGTCACGACTGCCTGGGCGCCCGCCTTCTCCGCTCCCTCCGCGACAAGCGCATCGTCAGCGCCGACTGCGGATGATCCTCGGACAGTAAAAGCTGAGCAGCCGCGGCTAGTTGTAAACGGCCCTGGCTATGCGCGCTGACCCGGTCCGAGGACGACAACAGTCGTTCCTGGCCTCACCCGGTCAAAGAGATCGATGACGTCGGCATTGGTCATGCGGATGCAGCCGGACGAGATGGCCTGGCCAATATATTCCGGCTGGTTGGTGCCGTGGATGCGGAACAGCGTGTCCTTGTTGCCCTGGTAGAGATAGAGCGCCCGCGCGCCCAACGGATTGGCCGGGCCGCCGGGAATGCGTGACGGGTAGGGGCCGAGCCGCGCCTGGATTTCGGGCGTCGGGATCCAATCCGGCCATTCTGCCACGCGGCCGACCGTGGCGACGCCGGAAAACGCCAGTGCCTCCTCCCCCACCGCCACGCCGTAGCGGATCGCCTTGCCTCCGGGAAGAACGTAATAGAGGTAGCGCGCGTCGGTATCGACCAGGATCGTGCCCGGCTGCTCCCGGCGCGTATAGTCAACGATGTGCCTGAGGTACTGGTCCGGGATATTCGCCTGCGCATAAGGCGGATGCGCCAGCAACTGCCGATCCCTTGGCGTCATGCTGGCATCCGACGACGGCGCAAGCGTCGCTTGCATGCAGCCGCCCAGCATCAGCGACCCCGTCAGCAACACAGCTAGCCCGGACTTCGGCACAGCCTGCCTCCAGCGCGTTACGCGGTGCCAGTTGCTGCCAGAATAATGCTGAAATCATGGCGATGCGCTGCGAAAATCTTGCGCTCAGGCCACATCGGCCTGGGCGCTCTCCGTTTCCTCTGCAGCAAGCGCATCGAGATCGACGAGTTGCGGATCGTCGACCTGGGGATCATCATGGGACTGTCCGCTGCCATGGACGTGCATCAGGGTCTGCACACGCCGGGCATTGAGATGGTCCACATGCTGATGCCGCAACGCGACCGGCAGCAATTTTTTCGGCAGTCCGACCAGCGCAAACGCGGAAACCCGGCGCACCTCACTGCCTTCCCGCCAAAGCAGCGGATTGAGCGTGTAGATCAGCTGCCGTTCGACCTCTGATGCCTGTGGCTGCTCGGCCTCGAGCGGCGCGCTGAGCGCCGTGTTCGCGTTGCCCGCGCGCGTGCGCACCGCGGTGGATCGCAGCTCCCAGCAGATCAAATCCGCCGCCGAGAGGATCTCGCGACGCACCGCATCGACGCTGGCCGAGAACCTGGTCGCTTCCGGCACCGACGCCGCGCTTTTTGTGACGGCGTCCACCAGCGCAGAGGCGCCGGCGCCAAATTGCGGAGCTGCCTGCTCGATGGCCGCGGCCAGCGCCTCGATCTGGTCCGCCGCTAGCTCGCGGTCGCGCTGCGCCTTGGCGTCAGCCAGGGCGCGTTCGGTCGAGACGATCTGCTCGTCGAATTCCGCCAGTTCGGCGCGCAAGGTCTTGGCGCGATCCTCGACGGCGCGCATGCCGGCCTCGGCCCGTTCAAGCTGGGCGTTGGTGGCGCCGCCCACCGCCAGCCGTTCGGCAGCTGCACGTTTTTCCGCAAGTGCCGCTTCGGCTATTCTCGAGCGCTCCGCCAGCTTCGAGCGCTCCGCCTGCTTGTTCTTGAGAGCGCCCTCGAAGCGTTCGACTGGGCTGAGCTCACGCTTGAAAAATCCCATAGCAATGCCCCTTGCGGATCACATTGATCCGCCGAATCAGCCCCATTTAATGCGTCCAGAATCTAGTCGAAAACTTGGATCAGATTGCGGCTTTAGTCGGCCGTAGCCACCTTGGCCACAGCTAAGGAGGCCTCGATCGGCCCGGCGGCATCGAGCTAATGCTTCTGGAACGCCTCGGCGAACTGCCGCAGGCTGGAGATGGCCCGGCCGATCTGGCTGATTGGATTGTCCCCGGGATAGCAGCTCGTTTTCGTCAATGTGCTCACCGCGAGGAACAACAGCGTTACAAAGACCAGCCGATTCAACACGGCCGTAACGAGCCATTTCAGCATCACCTCGGCTCGCTGATTTGGAGAAGACGCTGTGCCAACACGGTCCGATCGGCCTTCAGCTTTCGAACCAGGCGCGCTGTTTCGATGGAGACGACCGCGCTGACGTCGGCTTGATCGGTAACCACGCCGACCAACGGTCCATGACACCATATTAACCGTCCCCTGCGGCTTTCTCCCCTGCCGACAATGCAGAGATCGAATTCGGCCGCCGGCATCATCGGCTCCGGAAATTCCAGCATTGCACCGCTATGGGACAGATTGCGCACGAGGCAGTCCGCCGTTGAACGCCGGTCGTTGAAGGCAATTCGGCCGCAAAGATACGTTCGTCGCCTCATGGTATGACGTCGGTCCTGCATGGCGTCCCTTTTCGGTACAATACGAAGCTTCCAGCTTCGTCAGAGCAACCGCCATGCCAGCTTTGGTTGTAACTTGGCTCCTTGCATCTCAGGGCGATGTGAACCTATTCGACCGCCCTTCCCGCTGCCTATCAATTGCATCGTGATGCACACATTACGGACACTCGAGGACACTTTAGGTATGTAAAACTGTCTTTAGGTCGACGCGGACGGAGGCGGTGATGCCGATTGATTTTACGCTGACATCGTATCAGCGGCGCCTGCAACGGATCGCCCGCGAATTCGCCAACGAAATCCTTGGCCCCCTGGTACGCGCCGCCGACGAGGATCCCGATCCCCAAAAGGCTTTCCAGTCGGTCAAGGGCGCCTATGTCGAAAGCTACAAGCTCGGGTTCGCCACCGGCTTCATTCCCAAGAAATATGGCGGCGGTGGAATCTCCAACGTCGACCTCCAGATCGTGGTGGAAGAATTGTGTGCGGTCGATCCGGGCTTTGCCACCATCCTGCTGGTCAACGGACTGGCCTTGATGCCGCTGGTCTGGTTCGCCTCTGAACGGCAGAAGCAACAATGGCTGGTGCCCGCCACCAGCGATCCGCGCGGCGAATATCTGGCCGGATGGACCGTGAGCGAAGCGGCCGGCACGCCCGGCGGAACGGCCAATTTCGACGGCCCGGCGCCCTATCCGGCCGGCATCGGGCTGACCGCTATCCACGACAAGAAAAACGGCGAATATATTCTCAATGGACGAAAGCATTGGCCGGCAAATGCCGGCGGTTGGGATTTGCAGGGGGCGGACGCCAACGTCTGCATCGTCCGGACAGCACCCCAGGCCGAGGGGTCACGCGGCCTCAGCGCCATCATCATTCCGCGTGGAACTGCCGGCATCACCTACGAGCAGCCGATCAATAAACTCGGCCACCGCATCTGCCAGAACAATTCCGTGGTGTTTTCGGATTGTCGTGTGCCGGAGGAGAATGCGTTCGCTGTGGGAAACGGCGATCTCGTCGTCAACAAGGCCTTCACCTGGTCGGGCCCCGTCGCCGCGATCGCGTCCGTCGGCGTCGCCCGGTCGGCCTACGAATACGCGCTGTCGTGGGCCAAGAAATATACCGCCGGCGGCGACAAGCCGATCATCAACCACCAGATCGTCGCCTACACGCTGGCGGAAGTCGCGATGAAAGTCGAGGCGGGACGCGCGTTTGCATGGAAGGCGGCCCACTATCACGATCTTCACAGCGCCGATGGCCACGCGATCGGCCCTATGGCAAAGGTATTCTGCAGCGAAATGCTGTTCAACGCCGTGTTCCAGGCGATGAAGGTCGTTGGCGTCAACGCGCTGGACAAATCCAATCCGCTTGAGCGCTATCTCCGGGAGGCATCCGTGTTCCCGCTCTATGACGCCGGTAATGTCGGCATGCAAATGCGGAAGATCTGCGCGGTCATGGCCGACCCTGCTTTCGACCCGCGCGCTATCGCAGCCTCGGTCGCGACGCCATTTGGGAAGCAGGCACCACCACCTGAAATTCAGGCCATCGGCAAGAACCTGAAGCGGCAGGCCTGACCGCCGCGCTGCATGCACTCCTGATGTTCGATCGGCGCGCCCATCAAACCCGACAAAAAGCCGAGGTCGAACTGACAGACCTCGGTGTAGTCTTTCGAAAGGTCGTGAAAGACGCAGTTCTTGCACTCGATCCGAGGCAGCTTCTCACCCTTGCCCGGCGGCGTCGCGCGTGCCGCGAAGCCCGTTTCGTTCATGATCTTGACGATCTCGACGACGCGTTCGACACGTGTCTTCCCGACGAGCCGAGGAATGGCTGTCGCCGACATATCGACGCCAAGTTCGAACATGTAAGCGCCGAACTTCGACGCTCCGATCTTCTTGCGCAGGCTCTCGAACATGACGCGCGAGAACCATGAGTAGCGTTTCGGAAACAGATCGATTCCGCTTTCGGTAAGCGTGTAAAGGAACCTCGGCCGGCCGCCGCTCTTCGACGACGTGTGCTGCACGTATCCGGACCGTTCCATGCCGGAAAGGTGCTGCTTCACCGCGCTGCGCGTGATGTCGATCTCACCCGCCAATTCGTCAACCGTCAGTCCGGCCTTCGACTCCAGAAGTTTTGAAAGCAGCTTCTGCTGGGTGTCTCCGACGATCACGTAAAAGCCTCCGCCTTGGGTTCCATCGTCAGGTGTATCCGAAGATGCGCGCCTGACGCTGCGTCAATGTCAGCCACATGATGCCCAAAACACCGACAGATTGCACGCTCTAAGTGCGTTTTAATGTCTTTAAACAGTTAAAACTGCCTAAAGTATTTTCTTGTTGTTTTTTCGCATGGGCTGATGATGGCCCGGTTGAAGCAAGTCGGCCGGGCTTCTCGCTTGCAACGATCTGTAACGAGCATCAATGGAGGACTCGAATGGCGATTGATTTCACAATGTCCGCGGAGCAGCGGAAAATTCAGAAGATGGCGCGGGAGTTTTCGGAAAACATCTTGGCTCCCGTCATACCCGCGTCGGACAAAGAACCGGATCCGATGCTGGCTTATCAGAAGACCAAGGGCGCCTATATCGAGGCCTATAAGGCCGGGATCGCCATGGCAATGCTGCCCAAGGAATACGGAGGCGCCGGCTTGTCATGCTTGGACTATGTGATCGCGTGCGAGGAAATCACCTCCATTGACCCCGGATTTGCCTGTACCTGCCTCTGCAACGGTCTCGGACTGATGCCTGTCCTTTGGTACGGCAGCGAAGAGCAGAAAAAGCGCTTCTTGGGCGCCGCGACTTCAGATCCAACTGGCACTTATCTCAGCGCCTGGACAGCCGGCGAACCTCCGGGCGGCACCGGTGGAACTGCGAATTTCGACAGCCCTCTTCCAAAAGCGGGAATTGGGATGACGGCAGTCAGGGAGGGTGACCACTTCGTCATCAATGGAAAAAAGAAATGGTCGTCGTCTCCCGGTTGGGACGGATTGGGGACCAACACCCAGACTGCGATCATTCGAACGGACAGCAGCGTCGGTGGAACGGAAGGGTTGTCAGCGATCGTCATTGAACGTGGCACGCCGGGCATCACATGGACCTTCCTCAACAAGGAAGGTCATCGCACCACCTCGAACGCGTTCGTCGTATTCAAAGATGCGAAGGTCCCGGTCGACAATCTGCTGCCTGGCGCGGTGGGAAACGGTGACCTCGTGATCAATCGCAACTTCGCCTGGTCCGGTCCGGTGGCTGCCATTGCCGCGGTCGGCGTGGCACGAGCGGCTTACGAAGACGCGCTGAAGTTCCTCAAAAAGAACACGGCTGGATCGCTCACTCCGATCATTCGCTTCCAGAACGCCGGCTATATCATGGGCGATGTTGCTGCAAAGATCGAATCCGCTCGCTATTTTGCCTGGCGGGCTGCCGATTACCTCGACAAGCATTCGCAACATGCCGAACTTATCGGTGCAATGTGCAAGATCAATGTGACCGAAACCATGATCGATTGCGTTTACAAGTGCATGCAGATCGTCGGCGTGAACAGCCTCAGCACCGAGTACAAGTTCGGCAAGTATCTTCGCGAGGCTTCCATATTGCCGATCTATGACGGCGGCAATATGGGCATGCAGCGCCGCCGCGTGCACGGCATCATCGCGGATGAAAACTTCAACCCCCGTGCGATCATGGACGACGACTTCGTGAAATTCGAGAAATCGATGGAGGCGATCGGCACCGTCGCCGATCCCGTATCGAAGTCCCGCGGCATCATGCAGGCGGCGGAATAAAGATCAGGGACCGGTCGGAAACGGCCGGTCCCCTCGTTTTCCGAGACTACATTCCATCTCAGTTCGCCGACCAGGGCTTGCGCGATGGCGCGACCGATGCCGTTTCCCACCCCCGTCGCGAACGCTGCTTCGCGCGCAGGTCGCACGGATCGTTCAGCGGGCTCACGTCGCTGTTGACGATCTCGGCGCGCGCTTTTGCTGTTGCACCCTGCGTCCTTAAGGCCCTGCCCCGCGCTTCAGAGATCATCCAGCTCGGGCGGATCGAACCAGTTCGTCAGCGACAGGCCGCCGTCAACCACGATCGCAGCACCCGTGACGTAGGCCGACACCCGGTTCGACAGTACCGCCAGTGCCATCGGTGCGAGGTCTTCGCTGCGGCCGAGCCGGCCGAGCGGGATGTGTTTCGCCAGCGATGGATCGGCGACGAAACCGCCCGCGGCGATCGCGCCGGGCACCAATGCGTTGACCCGGATTCCAAAGCGGCCAAATGTCTTGGCCAATTCCCTGACCAGCATCGCCATGGCCGCTTTCGCCGTAGAATAGTGCGGCAGGTTGCGCGGCGTGCCGGCGTGGAGCGAGGTGAGCAGCAGGAACGAGCCGGGCTCCCGGGCTGCGATGAGTTTTCGCGCCAGTTCGCGCGCGAGGTGAAAGCCGGCGTCGATATTCACCGCATGCATTTGCTGCCAGGTCTCCCGGCTCACCGCAAATGCGTGATCGGTCTCGCGACGCGGAGGGGACGCGCTGTGAACGAAGTGGGTCACCTGCCCTACCGCCGCTTGCGCATCTGCAAGGAGTGCATCGCATGCTTCGCGCGTTGAGAGATCGCCGACCCAGGGCACCGCCAGTTCCGGACGGGGCGACGCTGCCACCGCAGCCGCCACTCTTTCTCGATCCACATCAGCGAACACCGTTCGCAGGCCTTCGCCGACCAAGGCTTGCGCGATCGCACGGCCGATGCCGTTTCCCGCACCGGTGACGAGAGCGGCCTCACGCGCGGGATCGAAGGGAGTGTTCAGCAGGCTCATGTCGGTCGGGCTCCGGTGGGTTATGGCGGCGATACGTTACCACCCGGCCACGATGCGAACATCCTGGGCGCCCCAATTGTACTCTCTTGTCGCCGTATTTTCCGGATACTGCGGCCGGATAGAACCGGAGGGGACGCGAATGAAAAAGACAATCGCTGTCATGGCCTTGGCTCTGTGGCCGGTTTCATCGGGTGCCGTCGCACAGGAACGTGCAGGCGACGCCGCGCTCGGCGCATTGTCGGGCGCTGTGGTGCTTGGACCGATCGGCGCCGTCGCCGGCGCGGTCGTGGGTTACACGGCCGGACCGTCGATTTCGCATTCGTGGGGAACCAGACGGTCAGGCACCGCCCGCCGCGGGCGAAAACCCGCTGAGCAGGACGCGCGCGCATCCATGGCTGACGGTCAGCCTGCGCCGAGGAACCAGGTCAGTCCGCCGACGGCCACGCCGGTGCCGCCCGCTGCTCCCAGAGCTGCTTCCACGGCTCCGCCGGTGCAGGGTCTGGAGTGATGCGTATTAGTTTCGGCAACGCGCGAAGGGTAGATCAGCCCCCGCTCTTCGGCAATTTGTCGGTCAAGATATCAATCTTGTGAATGGCGGGCGACTTGGCGAAGAGGTCGGCCGCTCTTGCCATCAGCGCCGCGGCGACCTTTCCGTTCAGATGAGCCGCGCGCCCGGCTTCATCATTAAACGTGTCAAAAATCGCGAATGACGATGGACCTTCCTGGATCGCGTACCAGCTGACGGTTCCAGCTTCCGCTTGCACCAGCGGCAGAGCCGAACGGAGAAATTCCGCAACCTCCATTTCCTTGCCAGGCTTGGCTTCAAGAGGCACGTACAGCGCAAGCTTGCTCATGAGACACTCCTGTTATTTGATTGAATCCGTCAACAGGCGTGATCGCGCCTGGACGCGAAACACTTTAACGGGCCGCCTCGGTCGAAAGTTCCATGATTGCCTGTCGCAGTTCGTTGCCGGGTTTGCGCAGCATAATCCGTCAGCGATCGTGACGTTGCGCAACACAGCTCGCTGTGGCGCCCTACGAAATTACCGGGCGGCCTGCGTCGTCACCGCCGGCGCCGACCGAATTTCCGGAACATTAAGCAATTCGCGGCGAACCACTCATCGCAGCAAAAAATCGTCATATTCCTCGTTGAAAAATCGCTTCACGACGCCGTAATTGCTCTCGGACGTCAGTTCCAGCACGCGATCGATCAGACCAAGCAAGGCACGCAATCGTGCTCGTCGAACAGGCTCATTACGATCGGATTTCACGACAAAATATATTTCATTCTAGGCTTGTTGTTCGGATTAAGCCTAACAGGTCAATCTGAAAAATACGACAACAACGACTTCCCTCTTAAGGTATCGTTGTTCAGGACTCGATTGGGACATCTGGGCGGGAAAATCCGTGGAAAAAACAATTGCTGCCAAACCGACCCGGTTTGGCCAACGCAAAGTCGTGCCGCGCGCTTGTGTCGCCGATCCAAAGAGGCACGTTCGAGCATTTCTTTGTGAGATGCTTGAAGAACTCGGATTTACCACCTGTGAGTGCTCTCATTCACACGAGGTAGCCGTGGTATCCAACGCGGAACTGCCTGACCTTTTCTTGCTTGGTTTTCCAGGTGAGGGAGTGGAAGCAGCCAAGGTTCTGCAAAGCCTGGCCGACGAAGGATTCCAGGGCCAGGTGCTTCTCGTCGGTCCCCGCAATTCACTTGCATTGTCAGCGCTTGGGCAACTCGGAGCGAAGCTTGGCCTATCGATGCTCCCGATGCTGGCGACGCCCTATGGCGAAAAGGAATTGCGAGCGAGTTTAGCTGATTTTGTACCCATACAACCGGCACCGCGTCCGCCGGTCGATGCCGCCGAGGCCCTTCATAAGGGCTGGCTCGAACTCTGGTATCAACCCAAAATAAACATGCAAACTCTATCCGTGTGCGGCGCCGAGGGTTTGGTTCGCATTCGACATCCCCATTGGGGGATCGTATCCCCGGCCTATTTCATACCCGATGACGGGGATCCCCATTTTGCTGCGCTGTCCGAGTTCGTTATCACCCAAGCAATGGCCGATTGGCATAGCTTCGTTTCCGAATCGAACGCCATTGAACTTGCGATAAATCTTCCGCTTTCATTCCTCACAAGCACCGGCTCGTTGAAGACCCTTGAGGGCCTGCTTCCCAGGCATCCGGCGTTCTCGGGAATGATTGTGGAGATCAACGGCACGGAAATTGTTCGTGACTTGAAGGCGGCAAAGGACATCGCGGACCAACTCAGGTTTTACAACATCGGTATTTCCGTTGACGATTTGGGGACAGAGTGGCCCTTGCTTTTGGATCAGGACGAACTGCCATTCCTGGAGCTAAAGGTTGATCGGAAATTTATCGAAGGGTGCGCACATGATCGATTGAAACAGACGGTCTGCCGCAGGATTTTGGAGTTGTCCGATGAATTGGGAACACGGACGGTTGCTGAGGGAGCCGAGACCCGCGACGATTTCCTCGCTGTGCGGGAAATGGGTTTCGACGTCGCCCAAGGCTACTATTTCGGGAAACCGATGGAGCGGAAGAAGTTCGCGCGGCACACTTTTCGTCGCTCGGCAGGGGTGGTCGCCGACTAGATTTTTGCTAGCGCGAGGCACCTCACCCTGTTTAGGCGGTCATTGACCAAACAGCCTTTACTCCACAAGAAGGCCACTCGCGAGAAGGCGATAGTAATACTGGCAGCCGCGCTCACGACGCCCCCGCGCAAGCACAACAGCGGGATGCTGGTTTGCGAGGAAACACCTGCGCGGTTGCAACTGGCAGAGTCGGATACGAAAGCGGCTGCCAACCAAAGCGGCCTATTTCATCCTCTAAATTTTTAATCGCCTTGTTAAGATTAACGCTATTCGGAGTTCACGAGGGATTTCCCGATCAACTGGCTATTCCGGATGCCACTTACCGACCATCATGAGTTCTTGCGACAAAAAAGAAACGACCGAGTCAGCGGTCTGGTTGGAATTTCTCATGATCGTCGTTTTAGTGGCCTTGACCATGAGCGCTTTAGTTGGATTGGCTACGGGCTTGGTGTTTCGGGTGTGGGCGATTTTGATAATCGCGCCGCTCATCGCATTCATCTCAGCCATTGCTCTCGCGACTCGCGGCTTCGGATTTTCGAGCGGTGTGCTCGTGACCGTCGCTTGTCTTGTCGTCAGCCAGTGCGCCTACCTGGTCGGTTCATTTCTGGTGTCCCGGGCCGATATGGCAGACTATCTAGCGGACGACGTGCTCGATGATCAGCCAGGCGACTATCGCGAGCCCAACATCGCCGACGAGCAACAAGAGGAGCGCCGCCAACATCCATCGTGGCCCCCTCCGCCTGAGGCGTGACACTTTTGAACGCTGCGACGGCCGAGGCAACCACACGCGGCGATGGGCCCTTCTGTCGATTAAGCGACATGTCGTGTCGCTTTGAGACATGGTGAGGTTCATTGTGGCACATTTTCCTTGTTGATTTCCGGGCTATGCGGAACTTCAGCAAGGGCGGTGCCACTATGATCAGCGCTGGCGACCGAAGGCGATGTGGCGCCGGCCTCACTTCCCGGTTGCTGATGCCGCTGATGTGCAAGGCGTCAGGCCAGCCGTGAACCAAAGCTGGTGCGCCTGGAACGCTGCCGCGCCCGCGAAGCGCGGCAACTTTTTACGTCCACGGCCTTGAGCCAAGCGAAATCCCGAACATTAAACAGCCCGCCGCGGATCATCATCGCAAAAAAATCGCCACAATCCTTTTTTGAAACGAATTGGTTTCAAGATAAGGAGCGCCTTCTATGAAGATTGGAAAAACGGTCATCCTTGGCTCTGTTGCCGTCCTGGTCATTCTGACATCGCCCGCGCTGGCGAAGAATACCAATACCAAGACGGGCGACAGCCCATCGGCTTCGTCGTCCTGCCACGCCTACGAACCGCAAGCCAATGGATCATTCACGGAACTGCCGTGCCAGGAGGTCGGTGCCGGAAGCCAAACGCAGCACAAATCCGCGGCGAAAAGCCCGGACGAAGACCCGCGCGGGCGCCGCGCCGTTCGTTGAGTGCTTGGTGTTTGCGAGCGAGAGCCTGCCCCGGACTTGATCTGGGGCGGGTAGCGGTTGGCGTGAAGAAAACGCCTCAAAACAAAGTGCGATTTGCCCGGCGGGCTGTCAGGTGATTTGGCTGTCCGCCCCCGCTCGCAAAATTGTTCGCTTTCCCCTTCGGTAGAAGCGTCGCTATAAGCCGCGCCGTCCCATGCTGCGCGAGGGGCGTATCGCGATCGTCACGAACGCGGGGCGGGATCGGCGGACGCAGCTGCGTCAGGCGCAATAGCTACCATCGCGCGCGCATTAGCTGTTACGCCCTACCTAATGCCATTGAACCGGAGGATCTGCGCAACGAGATCGGCGAATCCTGCGCACTCGCCGTGCTCGACGAGACCGAAATCGTCTATGCGTTGCGGTTGCCGGCGCGACGCATTTTGTCGGCCAATCTCGGCATTGGCAGCCGCCTTCCCGCACATCTGGCGTCGCTCGGCCGCGTCATGCTGGCATCGTTGTCCAAAGACAAGCGGGCCGCCTATCTGCAGTCGGTCGAGTTGATGCCGGTGACCGCGCGCACCGTCACGGACCCCGACGTGCTCGACAAGCAGCTCGATCTTGTGGAAGCACAGGGTTACGCGTGGATCGATGGCGAGCTCGATCCGGCTATTTGCGGCATCGCCGTGCCGCTGCGGGATCACGCAGGACGGGTCGTTGCCGCCATCAGCATCAATACGATTTCAGGCATGGCGAGCGAAACGCAGGCAAAGAAGAAATTTCTGGTTCCTCTCAAGCGGACCGCACAGGACATCCGGACTCAAATGGTGGCTGTGAGACAGCCAGCGTTTTAGCCGCGGAAGCACGACGTTCAATCGCGCCGCGCGTCCTGCGAACTCCCCTCACCTCAACTCCGCAGCCCCGGCGCCTCCTGCCCGGTGCGCGCAACGTATTCGGTGTAGCCGCCGCCATATTGGTGGATGCCTTCCGGCGTCAGCTCCAGCACACGATTGGAGAGGGCTGCCAGAAAGTGCCGGTCATGGGAAACGAACAGCATGGTGCCTTCGTATTCCGATAGCGCGCCGATCAGCATTTCCTTGGTTGCCATGTCCAGATGGTTGGTGGGTTCGTCCAGCACCAGGAAGTTCGGGGGATCGTAGAGCATCTTCGCCATCACCAGCCGCGCCTTCTCGCCGCCCGACAGCACCCGGCATCGCTTCTCGACATCGTCGCCGGAGAATCCGAAGCAGCCGGCCAGCGCGCGCAGCGAGCCTTGGCCGGCCTGTGGAAATGCATCCTCCAGCGACTGGAACACCGTGCGCTCGCCGTCCAGCAGATCCATCGCGTGCTGCGCGAAATAACCCATCTTCACGCTGCCGCCGATCGCCACCGTGCCATCGTCGGGCTCCGTGGAGCCCGCCACCAGTTTGAGCAGCGTCGACTTGCCCGCGCCGTTGACGCCCATGACACACCAGCGCTCCCGGCGGCGCACCTGGAAATCCAGCCCGTCATAGATGCGTCTGACGCCATAGCCCTTCTGGACCCGCTTCAAGCTGACCACGTCCTCGCCGGAGCGCGGCGCCGGCAGAAATTCGAACGCCACGGTCTGGCGGCGCTTTGGCGGTTCGACGCGTTCGATCTTCTCCAGCTTCTTCACCCGGCTCTGCACTTGCGCTGCGTGCGAAGCCCGCGCCTTGAAGCGTTCGATGAATTTTATTTCCTTGGCCAGCATCGCCTGCTGGCGCTCGAACTGGGCCTGCTGCTGCTTTTCGTTCAGCGCGCGCTGCTGCTCGTAGAATTCATAATTGCCCGAATAGGTCGTGAGCTGACCGCCGTCGATCTCGATCACTTTTGTAACGATGCGGTTCATGAACTCGCGATCGTGCGAGGTCATCAGCAGCGCGCCTTCGTAACCCCTCAAGAACTGCTCCAGCCAGATCAGGCTTTCCAGATCGAGATGGTTGCTCGGTTCGTCCAGCAGCATGGCATCGGGACGCATCAGCAGGATGCGGGCAAGCGCCACGCGCATCTTCCAACCGCCCGACAGCGCGCCGACGTCGCCTTCCATCATCTCCTGACTAAAACTTAAGCCCGCGAGCACCTCGCGCGCCCGCGTCTCCAGCGCATAGCCGTCGAGTTCCTCGAAGCGCGCCTGCACCTCGCCGTAGCGCGCGATGATATCGTCCATATCATCCACGCGATCCGGATCGGCCATCGCGGTCTCGAGCTCTCTCAGCTCGGTCGCGACTTCGCTCACGGGGCCGGCGCCGTCCATCACCTCGGACACCGCGCTGCGGCCCGACATCTCACCGACATCCTGGCTGAAATAGCCGATGGTGACGCCGCGATCGACCGCCACCTGTCCCTCATCCGGCAGCTCCTGGCCGGTGATCATCCGGAACAGCGTGGTCTTGCCGGCGCCGTTTGGACCGACCAGACCGACCTGCTCGCCCCTCTGGAGCGCCGCGGAGGCCTCAATGAAGAGAATCTGGTGACCTTGTTGCTTGCTGATGTTGTCGAGACGAATCATGGAGACCTGAGCAGGAGGGGAGTTGGAAGAGTTGCGCCGTCTCTAAGCCATGCGGCGCGGTTGCGGAAGCCCGCCGGGCGCGGGTCAGCCAATGCAGCGCGTGGGCGCGTCCGATGACAAATTGGCGACATTCAGGAACTGAACCGGGCGCGGTAGTCCTGCGGCGTGGCTGATAGCACCCGCAGGAAGCTGCGGCGCATGGTTTCCTCGGAACCGAAGCCGCAACGCTGCGAGATCCGCTTTACCGGCAGGCGTGATTCCGACAGTAGCCGCCGTGCCGCCTCCACCCTCAGCCGTTCGACCGCGCGGG
Source organism: Bradyrhizobium canariense (assembly GCF_900105125.1). NCBI lineage: Bacteria > Pseudomonadati > Pseudomonadota > Alphaproteobacteria > Hyphomicrobiales > Nitrobacteraceae > Bradyrhizobium > Bradyrhizobium canariense. The sequence goes on from NZ_LT629750.1 coordinate 1,677,217, forward strand.
CCGGCGTCAGCCCGGTCGCCTCCGCATAGTGCCGGCTGAAACTGCGCTCGCTCATCCCGGCCTGACCGGCCAGCCTCGGAAGCGAAATATCGTCGGAGAGATGCTTGTTGATCCAGTCATGCAGCGCGCCGAATTCATCCTCCGCCGATTGCAGCGACAGCGCGGCGCTGAACTGCGCCTGCCCGCCCGGGCGCTTGAGGAACACAACAAGATAGCGCGCCACCGCCAGCGCCGCCGTTCGGCCGAGGTCTTGCTCCACCAGCGCCAGCGCCAGATCGATGCCGGCCGTCACGCCGGCCGAGGTCCAGACCGAACCATCCCTCACGAAGATCGGATCGGATTCGACACGCACGGCGGGGAAACGCCGGGCAAGCTCGGCGCAAACCGACCAGTGGGTGGCCGCCCGGCGTCCATCGAGCACGCCTGACGCGCCCAACAGGAACGCACCGGTGCAGACCGAAGCGACACGACGCGCTTGCCCTGCCCGCCGCCGCACCCAGTCAACCAGCACCGGATCGGCGGTCGCCGCTTCGACACCGGGGCCGCCGGCAACGATCAGCGTATCCAGCGCCGCGCCGATCCGCGGCAACGGACGGGTCGCAATTCCAAGCCCAGCAGAAGCCGTGACGCCCTGCCCGCCCTTCGCCACCACATCGAGAACGTAAGGCGGCTTCCCTCCGGCCTCCCTGACGAGATCGTTGGTGGACGCAAACACCTGTAGCGGCCCCGTGACGTCGAGCAGTTGCACGGACGGATAGGCCAGCACTTCGATGACGCGCGCGGCACTTGTTTGAGAACTTGGCGGAAAACGAGGGGACTTTGGCATTTCCGCCAGAGCCTGCCCGCGTAAGTTCGCCTTGTCCACCCCAAACCTCCGGAGCAGCCCGTGATCCCGCATGACACGCATTTGCAGATCGGTTCCCTATTGTTCGAGGGGCTTGACCAGATCGATCTGACCGGCCCCTTCGAGGTGCTGTCGCGCATCCCGAACTCGACCTATCGCGTCTATGGCAAGACCGCCGCACCGGTTCGCGACCTGAAGGGGTTGCGGCTGACGCCGGATGCAGCGCTGTCGGATGCTCCGCAGCTCGACGTGCTTCATGTGCCCGGTGGCTTCGGCCAGGAAGCGCTGATGGAAGATGCCGAGGTGCTGGACTGGATCGCGCGACAGGCCGCAGGTGCGCGTAGCGTTTTCTCGGTGTGCACGGGCGCGCTTCTGTGCGGCGCAGCCGGTCTCTTGAGAGGACGCCGGGCGACGACACACTGGGCTTCGTTTCATTTGCTGCATCTGTTCGGCGCCATCCCCATCAACGAACGCGTCGTCGTGGACGGTAATTGGGTCTTTGCCGCCGGTGTCACCGCCGGGATCGACGGCGCCTTGCGTCTGGCGGCCGAATTGCGCGGCGACGACGCAGCCCGGGCGATCCAGCTCTACATGGTCTATGCGCCGGAGCCGCCGTTCGACAGCGGCACGCCCGAGACTGCGCCCGCCGCCATCCTGGCACAGGCGCGGCAATCGGTCGCCGGCATCACGGCGCAACGCGAGGCGACCGCCCGGCGCATCGCTGCCCGCCTCGGCATCGCGCTCCCCGCCGTGGCTGCGGAATAAACCCGTCTCCCATCCCGAAAACTCAAGGAGAATGACATGACCACGATGACATTTACCAAAACCGCACCGCCGCAATGGCTGCTCGATATGTGGAAGGAAATCGACGACAAGACTTTTGGCAAAGGCTTTGACTGCTTCGCCGAGGACGCCATCTGCAATCTCGGCGTCGCCGACTGGCACGGTCGCGAAACCATTCGCAACAATCTGCGCGCGTTCATCGACAAGGGGTTTACCGCCCTTCACGATGTCGTCGAATATTGGGACAGCCCGTCGCTGAAGATCTTTCGCGGCACCGTCACCATGAAGTTCGACGATCCGAAATTGCCGATGGTCAAGCCCACGATGACGCATTTCTTCTACATGGACAAAGCCGATCCGACCAAGGTCAAGCACTGGTACGGAGCAGTGGGCCCGACTGGCTTTTAAGTCGGCGCGTCAGCCCGCAGGGCGGATGGACCTGCGGCCGCGCAAAGCGCGGTCGCTGATCATCTCATGCTAACGCGGCAGTTTCACCTTGAAGATCGTAAACGGACCGGAGCGCGGCAGGTTGTTCTTGAACGCGATTTCCCACAGGTGGGAATCGGCGATGTAGAGGTAGCCGCCGCTGATCGCAAAACCGTCGGCCCAGGACAGTTTGGATGGATCGCTGACGAAGACCTTGGTGTTCAGCGTGTGGCTCGGCGTCCTCGTTATGGCAACCACGGTGCGATTTTCCAGATCGCCGCCATAGAGCGTACCGTGCTGATCCATGATGAGCCCGCCGCTCAGCACTGAACTGCCGAGATACTCGACTTTTTTGGCAAGCTCCGTCTCGGACAGTCTGGCATCGCGCAGGGCCGACGCCGGCACGCGCCAATAATTATGATCGGTCAGCGGCCGGTAGTAGAGCCATTGCGTATCCGGCGACAGCGCGATGCCGTCGGCATGGATCGCCACCACCGAGCCATCCGGGCGCAGCGCGATTTCCTTGCCGAACATCAGATGCTGCTTGGGATCGGCGAAGGTAGAGCGGTCGCCGACCAGCACCTGCCGGGACTTTCCGGTCTTCAGATCGAGCACCACCAGGCTGCCCTTGCTTCCAATATTGGTGAGGTAGGCATAATGATGCGCTGTGTCGATGCGCAGATCGTTCAGCGAGTCCTTCGCCGAGACCACGCCCTTGAAATCATACTGCCGGATCACTCTGTTGGTGGAGAGGTCGAACTCGACCAGCTTGGGCGGCAGGCGATCCTGATCGAGTTTCGACAGTGACGAGTCGAGCGCCCAAAGGTGATCCGCCTTGTCGACCCACAGCGCCTGAACGGAAATCCATTCCGACTTGGCATCTCCCTGCTCGTTGAAATTGTTCCAGGCCGCGTCAGGATATGGCGTCACTGCACCGGTCCTGGGATTGACCTCGACCATGCTATAGCGGGAACGAACTTGGGAGGATGGTGCGGTCGCGAACACCCTGCCCTTGGCCGAGACCCCGATGCCGACCAGGCGAAAATCGTCTTCAAACGCCTTCACGGTTTCCAGCGGCGGACCAACCTTACCGGGATTTTCCTGACCGGCATTTTGCGCCACCGCGGGTGTTGCGGCGAGCACGCCCGCGAGCGCAAGAATTCCAAATGGCGCATAGGCCAGACTGACTTTCACCATCGGCATCAATGCCGCTTGAAATACTGCACGTCGCGTTCGTGCTTCTCCGCCGCCGCCCGCGATTTGAAGGTGCCGAGATTGCGGCGTTTGCCGGTTTTGGGATTTACCTTCCGTGAATAAAGCCGGTATTCGCCCGATTGCAATTTACGGATCATGGGACTTGCCTCACCAAAGCTGCCACTCCGGATCAATCGAGAATGCGGGCGAGTGTTCCCGTTGAAATCATAAATTTGGAGCGAGGAGCGCGGGTATCGGTCGAACCCGCGCGCTTCGAGGGCCGACTAACGGGGCCCGTACCTGCATTTCCCGGGACCGATGACCGAGATCGAGAGAATCATGACCGATGCCGCACGCTTGCCATTGAAAGACGCAGCTTACGCGCTGTAGCGGCGGAGCCCGAGGCTGGGCACCCTTGAGAATAAGCCGATGACGGCTGAAGAGCGGGCTAAAGCCACTGCCACGCCGATGGCAAAAATCATGGCCTGGATCAAATATGAGCACGAGCGCGCCGAGGACGGACGGACCTTCGACCGGCTGAAACGCGCCCATCCTGAAGCCACTGACGCAGACGCGAAGCAAGCGATCATCGCTGCGGTGAAATTCGACGACGACTGCTTCAAATATTTTTCAAAAGAGCGCACGGACTTCGGAGAAAGAATCGAGCGTGCCGTGACGCTGGCCGCGAAGGACAATCCCGGCTTTCTCGAAAGCACCTACCAGTTGGCTAAATTCTACGTGAGCTATTACATGAAATAAATTGCGACACAGATCATCTCCGGAAACGGATGATCCAACATCTGAGAATTCTCGCGCTTATGCGCGGCGGTCACTGCCGGATACTGCGCTTCGCGGGGTTTGGCGGCGGCTTCAACGCAGGCGGCTGAGCGAAAGCCCGTCGCCTAAAAACAAAGATTGGTGACGAAATTCCCGCGCTTGTCCTTGATCACGTAGGGGCATTCCATTCGCTTCAGCGCCTTTTTGGCATCCTCGTCGCCGAGTGCGGCGGCGCGTTCGTAATAGGCCTTGGCGGCGGCCGAATCCTTCGGCCCGCCGCGCCCCTCTTGGGTAAACGCACCCATTCGCTCCAGCGCGCCGGGATGATTTTGCGCGGCCGCCTTTTCGAACAAGCTGCGCGCGCCGGCATCGTCCTTGGCGCCGCCGCTGCCGTCCGCCAGCATCAACCCGAGCTGATACTGCGCCTCAGCATTGGTCTCGGCCGCCTTCGCCAGCATTTCCCGCGCCTTTGCCGGGTCCGACGGTGCGCCGCCGGCGCCCGAGAGCGCCGCAAGATTGCTGACGCCACGCGGATTGCCGCCTTGCGCCGCGCGCTCGAACAATTTGCGCGCCTGCTCGTCGTCCTTGGCGACGCCGGCGCCGGTGGCGTAGAGCACGCCGAGCTCAACCATCGCAGAGGTCGAACCCTTGTCAGCTGCCTTGCGCCAGGTGGCCGTCGCTTCCGGCAACTGCTTGTTGGCGGCATAGGCGCGTCCGAGCTGGAACAGCGCGCGCCGCGATGAGGCGCCCGCGACCTTGCAATATCGGATCGCAGTCGCGATGTCAGACGGCGCGACGTCAGGCACGCCCTTGACGTCGGCCGGCTTGTCCGGATCGGCGGGGTCGGCCGCGACCCGGTCGCACAATACGAGATCGGCGGATTGCGCATGAACCAGCGACGGAAGCACCATGACGGCGAGAACCGAAACGGTGACGCAGATTGCAGCGAGTGAACGCGTATAAGATCTTTTCATCAGGACGCACATTTTGACGGACAGAATTTGCTTTGAAGTCGGGGCGGATTCAAGGCTCCAGCCCGGACTCGCGGAGCACTGGCGCCACCTCGGGTGACGCGAGATATTTCAACAACGCGTCAGATTGTTCTGCCCGGCTCGATGCCGCCAGCCGCCCGCCGGAAAACCAGGCGGGAGTTTGCAGGTGCAGCGGGATCGGTCCGACAAGCTCGATGCCCGAGACCAGCTTCAATTCGCTGAGCTGCTGGACCGCGATATCAGCTTCGCCGCTGACCAGCCGTTCGGCGGTGAAGCCAGATGGAATGACCACCGCGCGGGCATTGATCTCGGACGCAATCCCCATCCGCTCGATCAATTGCGCGAAGAAAATGCCGCTGGCCCCCAAGCGCGAATAAGCCACCGACCGGGCCCCGAGCAGCGTTTTGCGCAAGCCGGCCTCGGTTGTAATATCCGGCTGCTCGGCGCCGGCCTTTACGGCGAGGCCGACAAAGGAACGCGCCAAATCGGCGCAGGTGCTCGGCACGACGGTTCCTTTCACGGCGAGATCGTCGAGCGCTTCCTTGGTCAGGATGACGACATCCGCGTTCTCGCCGTTGCGCAGACGCTCCAGCAACCCGAGCGTCGGGGCGAAATCGGCATCGATGCGCATTCCCGTGTCGGTTTCAAATCGATCCGCGAGATTGCGGACCGCGCCCATCAGGGCGAGCGTCGAAAGCAGGCGAACAACATTTTCCATCGGTAACCTTTTTCAATCGGCAGCATTCAGTCAATGGCTCCGAGCCCAAGCTTCGCGCTAGGCCCGACGCATCAGCTTTAGCACGGCGGTCAGCCGAAGGCTGCGCTTGCCGGCCAGGGCGGTCGCCTCCAATAGCGCACCTTGATCGTCGCAGGTGCCGGAAAAACCGATGCCGACCTCATAGCCCCCAAAAATCAGGTGCTCGCCTTTGGCCGGCGTATGTTCCTGATTGAGGATCTGGCCCTTCCAGCGGCCGTTCTCCGAGGTGTAGGTCCCCAGATAATAGAAGAATGCATCGCCGCCGAGAATGCGGCCGTCATTGAGCAGCATGACACCGGTCAGACCACCATCGAGACCGTCGAGCAGCCGGATGTGGACGGAATAGAGCCCATTGACGATGCCACCCTCGCCCACCGCGCCAACGGCAGGCATGATCTCATCCTCGATCGGGGTCATGACCGAGCGAAACACCGCTCCCGGCATCTGCGGCGAAGCGCCCTCGAAGCGATAGATGTCACCATCTGCGGCGCCCCGCACATTGATCGTGGCAATGTCGGCACCGAGCAGCGACTTGTAGCTGGGATCTTCGTTATGGCGATGGCTGGTGATCTCGGAAGTCACGACGCCATCGACCTCCTGACAGCTGCCGTAATGCGCGAACGCCGAGTTGCCGCCGAGCATGCTGCCGCCATGGACGTACATCACACTCCGGCCGACTGCGTCGTTGACCTGAAAACGGACTTTGTAAAATCCCTCCAGCAAAAACCGTGTCCCTCAGCAATTCAAAATCCACTCTATCGCGTTTTTGAGCGGAGTGGACGCTGGTTCGCGTGAATAAAACGCATCAAACAAAGACTGGCGCGGATCGCAGCCCGGAAAATGATGCTGAGGCCGGACTTTTTGAAGCATCCAGCGCTCGTGTTCCGCGAACAATATATGGCGAAAAAAGACCAGCCCTAACGGGGCAAAGCCACCGCCGGCTGGTCGAGGTTTCGCTAGGAGGAGAGGCGCAGACACACCCGCTTGGAAGCGGGTATCACGGCCTGGACGCGCCAATATCCAGACCGTGATTGCCGAACGTCTTAGGCTGCAGCTTTCGCGCCGGTCGGAACCGATGCAATCGTCTTCAGGATCTGTGACGCGATCTGGTAGGGGTCGCCTTGCGAATTCGGGCGACGGTCTTCGAGATAGCCCTTGTAGCCACTGTTGGCGAAGCTATGGGGAACGCGGATCGAGGCGCCGCGGTCGGCAATGCCGTAGCTGAACGTATCGATCGACGCCGTCTCGTGCTTGCCGGTCAGACGCATATGATTGTCCGGTCCGTAAACCGCGATGTGATCGGCACGGTTGCTCTTGAAGGCTTCCATCAGCTTCTCGAAATACTCCTTGCCGCCGACTTCGCGCATGAACTTGGTCGAGAAGTTGGCGTGCATGCCGGAGCCGTTCCAGTCGGTGTCGCCGAGCGGCTTGCAGTGGAATTCGATATCGACGCCGTACTTCTCGGTGAGGCGCAGCATCAGATAGCGGGCCATCCACATTTCGTCGGCGGCACGCTTGGAGCCTTTGCCGAAAATCTGGAATTCCCACTGGCCCTTGGCGACTTCCGCGTTGATGCCTTCGTGATTGATGCCGGCGGCGAGGCAGAGATCGAGGTGCTCTTCGACCATCTTGCGCGCGACATCGCCGACATTCTTGTAGCCGACACCGGTGTAATACGGCCCCTGCGGCGCGGGATAGCCACTTGTCGGGAAGCCGAGCGGACGACCGTCCTTATAAAAGAAATATTCCTGCTCGAAGCCGAACCAAGCGCCTTCGTCATCCAGGATCGTCGCGCGCTTGTTCGAGGCGTGCGGCGTCTTGCCGTCGGGCATCATGACTTCGCACATCACCAGCGCGCCATTGGTGCGCGCGCCGTCCGGATAGACCGCGACCGGCTTCAGCACGCAATCGGAGCTATGGCCTTCGGCCTGCATGGTCGAGCTGCCGTCGAAGCCCCACAGCGGAAGCTGTTCCAGTGTCGGAAACGAAGCGAATTCCTTGATCTGTGTTTTGCCGCGCAGATTCGGTACCGGCGTATATCCGTCGAGCCAGATATACTCGAGCTTATACTTGGTCATTGAGCCTCTCATATTGACGATGCGAAAGGTGGGGAAACGAAGCTGATCGGTTGCCCCACGCGTACCCGGCCATCCTCGGCCAAACCTTACCTAGCATTTAATGTGCCAATCCGCCGCACTGCGAAAACCGGCCGGACGGCCAGGGACCCGTGCTGGTATCGAGGCTGCCTCCGGCAATTGAAGGTGCGGCAAAGCCGCGCGGCTCTTGCCTCGGCCGAGCGATAAAATCCCGTGAATGACAGCGGATTCGCGCCCGATTCTGCGGCAGTCCGGCCCTGCCCGGTCCGGGCGATTAAAGCGGCGTCAGTTGTCCGCAACATCTGCCACGAAGTTCAGCTCCGATCGGCAACTTCGTCTCCGCTCAAGCGTTAGTCAGGGAATCCGTGCCTCGCAGGAAGCAAAGCCAGAAATGCCTACGAATTAGACATCAAATGATTTCGTTTTGATCATATTGCATCCACGGGAAGCACGGACGATATCGAAGTTGGTAACCGCTCGCGAACGAGTCGGGCGCACCATGAAGCCTAGGCGCTTCGACATAAGGAGACGAAGACCATGAATACGAGTGTGAATCACGGGCCCGCCAAGATCTACCAATTCCCGGCCGGGGGCCGCTCAGCTCTCGGCGGACGGCGCTACGAAGGAGCTAAAGCCACGGACGAACTGGCCTCGTCGCGTCTCAATGAAGCTGACTGCAGCGATAGCTGGTATCACCAAGCAGCCATCCAGGAGTCCAAACCGGCGTGGGAGCGTTAATGCCAGACGCAAGTTCGACGTCGGCGCGCTGTCGCCGGAGTTGGTGGATAACGAGAACTGAAAAAGGGTCGAAACAAAAGCGTTTCGGCCCTTTTTATTTTGCGCAGGCTTTTATGTCGGCTCACAGGTCGTTGTCGGCCGAAACGGGCGCCTGACCATAACGCCCGTCTTCGTCACGGTCAGTGTGACACCCTCGCCCGAATAGCGCTGGCCGGAGGAAAACGTAAAGCGCCGGGCCAGCGTCGCCGCCCTGCCGTCAATCTGCAGATGGGCCCGGGAATCATACGGATAGAACGCGGCAATGAAGCGCGTGCCGTCGGCGCAGTGATAATTTTCAAACGTCTGCGCGGATGCCGGAGCCGGGCCTATGGCAACTTCCGCAACCAGACATGCCGCGCCGAACAGAAAGCCGGCTCCTCGCCGATTCATGCTGGTTCCCCAAAGTCAGTTACAATAAAAAGCTCCTAACCAATTACGGGAGGCGAGTATAGATCGCGCCGCCGCATACGATTACGGCTCGCGGTCATTTGTTCGCCGCAGACGCCCTGATCTATCGTTTAGACGCATTTTCTTCACCCGCCCTGGTACCCACTTCGCCTGAAAACGCGATAGGATGAGCAGATGCCAGATTTTCCCGTCCGTCACTTCGACCTCGCCGGCGCCAGCAATTTTCGCGATCTTGGCGGATATCCCGGGAGAGACGGCCGCATGGTCCGCTGGGGGCAGATCTTCCGCTCGAACCATCTCGGCCATCTGACCAAGGCCGATATCGAAGTGCTGCGCGGCCTGAGTTTGAAAAGCGCGTTCGATTTTCGCGGCACGGAGGAACGGGCCGCGGCGATCTGTGCGCTCGAGGAAATCACGGTTCATTCGCTGCCGATCGAGCCGACGGTCGTCGCGTCGCTGCGCGCGCGGCGCGCCAACGGCACGCCGCTGTCGCCGGCAGACGGCCTCGAGGTCATGCGCGATTCCTATCGCAACTATGTGCGTAAAAATACGCCACGCTTCCGCGTTTTGTTCGCGCACCTTCTGGGAGATCACGCGCCGCTGGTGATTCACTGCACGGCCGGGAAGGATCGCACAGGGTTCGCCTGCGCGCTGATCCTGCACGCGCTTGGCGTGGCGGAGGATGTCATTGCTGAAGATTATCTGCTCACCAACCGGTTCTACCGGCGCGACCCCTCCGCCAGCAACGATCTGCCCGATGATGTCAGGCAGGTGCTCGGGTCGGTCGAAACATCTTTTCTTGGCGCCGCGTTCGATACCATCTGCGCCGATTATGGCGACCTCGGGGGATATCTGAGCGATGGTTTGGGGCTTGGCGCTGACGAGCGCGCAAGGCTCCAGGCGCGCTATCTGGAATCCTGACTCCCCCTGCCCGCGCTGATCGCCCGGCCGTCAGGGCGGCTTAGGCCGCCGCTTCCAGCTCCGCGTCGAGATCGGCAATCACGTCCTCGAATGCCGAGATCGCCTGCTGAACGGCCGCAATCTGAATCAACTCCCAGCCGCTGACCGGACCATTGCGATTTTGCAGGGCGACAATCAAATCCCGCCGCTGTTCCTTCAGTTGAACGAGCGGTAAACCATGATCAGGCAGATGTCTCATGATGATATTCCCCCCTTTTGGACTGGACCGCATCGAGCTATAGCCGACCGATTCTGCGATCCAATTACAAAACTCCAACAAATTTTAACGATTGGGCCCGATCCGTATTCCTACGTGGACGCTTGCGTCTCCACGGCTTGCTTGATCGCGCCATCAAGCGCCAGAGTGACACCCTCGGTGGCCCAATCGCTCATATGAAGCTGGGAAGGGTCGTTTGGATCAATCAGTCCGGCGATCGGGACCCCGCCATTGCACCAGGACTGCATGAGCGCGAAACGACGAAACAAATTCACACCGGTGCGCGCGTGGTCGGCGACAGCGGTCGCTATCAGGGACACCATCTGCTCGGCTAATTTGATCTTGTCGGGATTCACGACCGCCGTCGTGTATTGCAGATCCATCAGGATCACATCCATCGGCAAACCCACCAACTCATCGAGCCCGGTTGCCATCGCCTGTACGACATCGCTGAGCTTGAAATCCTTGTCGCGATAGACGGCGTTGGTGCCGACCTGCCAGATCACCAGCGCCGGGTTTTCGTCCAGAACATCAGCTTTGAATCGTAAGACTTCGTTGGTGGCTTCCTGTCCACCGACGCCCCGATTCAGCACGTCAATCATCTGATTTGGATACCGCTTTCGCAACGCCAGTTCGAGCCGGGATGGAAAAGGCTCGATATTGCCCTCGCCCACAGTCGACGACGACCCGATGGCCACGATCTTCGTGTGGCCGGCCAATTTGAGACTGTTCCTCAAATTCGATAGAGGGTATTCGAAGGCGATGGGATTGGCGGCCGGTGGCGCGTCAGACATCTGAGTCTCCTCAATATCCGTTGCGGGAGATGCCCGGTGATGCCGTATCTGAACGTGAGATATCGCAGCATTGCAAATGAATTTCGCTTGGCGGTACAGTAAATCCTGACGCGCGCTCACCTGGAGATCCATCATGGACGGAAAAGTCATCGTCGTGACTGGCGCCTCGGGCGCGCTCGGCAAGGTGGTCGCAGAGGTGGCGCTGGCGCGCGGCGCGCGCGTCGGCGGCGTGGACCACGCAGCGTCGCAGGTTGCGGCAACGCCGAACCGGATCGAGCTTGGCGGCGTCGATTTGACCGACGCCGCTCAGGCCAAGAAGGCAATCGACACGGTGGCGTCGCATTTCGGCAGGCTCGATGCACTGGTCAACATTGCCGGCGGATTTGCATACGAGACGGTTGTCGAGGGCGACCCAAAAACCTGGCAGCGCATGTATGCGCTCAACGTCATGACCGCGCTCAATGCATCGCGAGCGGCGATCCCGCATCTTGCGGCGTCCAGCGCAGCGCGGATCATCAATGTCGGCGCGATGGGCGCGCTGCAGGCCGGCGCCGGCATGGGCCCGTATGCCGCTTCCAAGGCCGGTGTGCATCGCCTCACTGAGGCGCTGGCTGCAGAATGGAAAGGCAAGATCACGGTCAACGCCGTGCTGCCGTCGACCATCGACACCGCAGCCAATCGCGCCAGCATGCCGAAAGCGGATTTCGCAAAATGGGTGACGCCACAAGAACTCGCCGACGTCATCCTGTTTCTCGCCAGCGATGCCGCCAGCGCCGTTACCGGTGCCCTGCTGCCGGTGAGCGGACGGGTCTAGCGGTTCCAAATACCGCCCGCTCAAGCACTTTGCGCAAATTCGGCTAAACTCCGGCCATTGAGTCGCGGCCTCTCTCGCCGCCGGAGCCTGATCGTTGGAAACCGCGCTTTACCTGCCCGTCAAACGCTTTCTGGAAAAGCTCGGCTTTACGGTCAAGGGCGAAGTCGGCGGCTGCGATCTGGTGGCGCTGAGCAGCGACGAGCCGCCCGTCGTGGTGATCGGCGAGTTGAAGCAGAGCTTTAATCTCGAACTGGTGCTGCAAGCCGTCGACCGCGCCGGAGCGTGCGACGAAGTTTGGCTGGCCGCCAAAATGTCCGCGCGCGGCAAGGGGCGCGAGAGCGACGCGCGCTATCGCAATCTCTGCCGCCGGCTCGGTTTCGGCATGCTCGCAGTGACCAATACCGGCGATGTCGAGGTGATCGTCAAACCGCCGACGACGAGCCCGCGCCGCAATCCGAAGAAGCGCTCGCGCCTGGTCAGGGAGCACCAGCGCCGCAAGGGCGATCCAGCGCTCGGCGGCAGCACGCGCGCGCCGATTATGACAGCCTATCGCCAGCAGGCGCTGGCCTGCGCGTCGGCGCTGTCGCAGGGGCCGCGGCGGGTGCGGGACCTGCGGCCCGATATTCCGGACGCGCCGAAAATTCTGCTGCATAATGTCTATGGCTGGTTCGACCGTGCCGAGCGTGGCATTTATGTCCTGACCGATGCCGGACATGCCGCGTTGAAACGCTGGCCGCAGCAGCCGGTGGATCTCTCGGGCACTGGGGACTCAGCGCCGTGACGATGAGGCGAGACCGGAAAGGCGGGAGTGCAACATGATCGTCGTGACCGGCAGCATTACCGCGCGCCATGATTCGTTCGACGAGATCAGAAAACTGAGCCTTGAGCATGTGCATCGCTCGCGAAAAGAGCCTGGATGCATATTTCACGCCGTGCAGATCGACTGCGAAAACCCGCTGCGGCTGGTGTTCATTGAACAATGGGCCGACCGTGCCGCGCTGCAGGCCCATTTCGCGGTGCCGGCTTCCCGCGAATTCGTGCGCGCGCTGCAACCGCTCGCCGCGGCGGCTACGACCCTCGAACTCTACGATGCGACCAGGTTGGAAAAATTGTAATGCATAGCTGTATTGCCATGCCAATTTCATATTGCAATGCAACATGTGTGCTTTTAGGTAGTGCCGCATCACAGTGAGGCCCCGATGAGCGAAGACTGGAATACGAAGTACGGAACCCGGCGCGTGCGGCGCGACCCGCCGACGCTGGATGAGGCTATTTTCGCGGCCATCGGCATCACCGACGATCAGGAAGCACAGGCCGAGATCGCGGCATCCCTGATGGGGCTGCCGCTCGAAACCGTGCTGCCCGAAGTGAAGAAGGTCGCACGCACGGCCGCGCGCTCGGCGACACGGGTGATCGCGGGCGAACAAGGCGCTCAGCGCTCGATCGTGGTCGAGCGTCGCGTCGTCAGGAAATTCGGCAACGACAAGCGCACCGGGACCTGACGCGGGTCGATCCGTTTGAGCTGCTGGTTGATCCGAGATCGGTCAATAGGCCCCCCGGGCGACTGGCTTCGGTCAGGCCGCCCGGCCCCAGCCATACATTCGCAACAGCATCCCCCAATACGCCCGGTTGAAACCGGCGATGGCGTTTGCCGCATCGATCGCGCTTGCGATCGCGGGTAATGCAGATGCTGGCTGACCTTGCCTGGTGAGATCGATCGTCCCGGTGGATTCGCCGTGGCGGAAGGCCAGATGCGCACCGAACTTGTGCGCCAATGCCCGCATCGCGTCATTCTGCGCGCCCGTGGTGATCCGCAGGCTCCGGTAGCCCTTCGCGCGCGCGTCGGCGATCAGTTTTCGGAACAGGATGCTGCCGACGCCACACCGCCGTACCGAGGCTTCCACGCTGAACGCGATTTCCGGCTGCGAATCCGGCGATTGCTCGGGCGGATGCAATTCTGCAGCGCCACGCACCACACCGTCCTCCAGATAGGCGATGATAACAGTGCCATCATCGGCGCATTTCCGGGCGTAACGTTCGATGAAACGGTCGTCCATGAAGCCGTGAAAGCGGTCATGACGGCTTGCCCGGTCGAGCCGCAAAAGATGATCGCGCAGCAGCGGTAGTTCTTGCCGGCGCAGCGTCCGGACGCTGCCTTTAGCGCGCGTCGAACCAGTCGTGTCTTCGTGGTGCAAGTCATAACTCCCCGTGGATAGCCCTCGAGGAGGCGTCGAATCCCTAGACCTCTGATATTGTGCATCGCAGCACGAATTTCAAGATCGCGATCTGAGGTTACGGCAGCTATCACGGGATGTTGGTTAAGGCCGTGCGCACCGGCTGTCAGAGCACCATTTGCGTCTGCGTCACTATCGCGACAAGCTTGCCCTCCCCGGTCTCTAGCCGGGTTTGCCAGACCTGGGTACGCCGTCCCCGATGCACCGGCGTTGCGGTCGCGATGATCGTCATGCCTTCCTTGGCGCCGCCGATAAAGTTGGTCTTGCTCTCGATCGTCGCCGTTCCCTTGGCATCCTCGGGCAAATTGATCACGGTCGCCGCGGCGCCAACCGAATCCGCGAATGCCATGACCGCTCCGCCATGGATCGTATGGTTGAGGGTGCACAGGTCGGGCCGCACCAGCATCCGTGCCACCACGCGGTCTTTTTCCGCCTCGACGAAGGTTACCCCCTTCAATTCGGCAAACGGCATTTTCATCGACTGGATTTTTTCAAGCAGCGTCATGATCCCTGATTTCCTCGCGTTTTTCTTTTTCCAGCCTCGTAGGTGATACGCCGGATATGAAAATCACCATAGCCGCTTGCGATGCGGTGGTGCGAGAGGGGTTTGGGAGGATACCCATCTGCCAGGCTTCAACGACTTTTGGGGAATGTATCGGTGCCGCGAGGGATAAGACGTGAACTCAATCCTTCAACGTAAATTTCTTGCGCAACTCGGCCGCGATCTTGTCAGCGAGTTCCTGCACGTTTCTCGAATGCTTTGGCGCAGTAACCACAGTCGGGCGCCAGCCGAGAATTGGATCTCTGCGCACTGATACGAATACACCGCCGATCACGAGTCTCTGAAGGATCATTTCTTCGAGCTCGACGTCGGTCTTTCCTTCTTTTTCCACGGGATCCCGTTCTTCGCCCGTTGAGAATTATCGGCTAAAAATTTGACGATTTTGCGAATTTTCCGCGCCAGGGAAGCCGGCTACCAACCACGTTGACCGAACCCGGCTCTGGTTGCTTGGGCAATACGTCCTGCGGGGGCAGACGCTCCACTCTGCCTCGGCGCGGGCTCATTCGGCTTGCGGTGGCTCTCGCCAAGCGGCGACGGCGTCCAGCCCTCCAGATCGCCGCTCGGCCAAAACAACAGAACAAAACCGAGCACAACGTTGATCAGCAAACCAACAATCGTTCCCTGATGAGAGTGTCCGATCGACCATGAAGGAATCTTGATCGCAACAAGGCGGTCAACGATGGCGATCGCGATCCATGCCGGAATAACGCACACGGGATCCCATCCGATATCGCGGATGCGAATCGCCTGCAGGGAAAAAGTGGCAAAGAAAAAAATGACGCCCGTAACGATCACCGGCCACGTCATCAAATCATCTGCGGACAAATGAATGCCCTTCGGGGTGTGCTCGAACATATAACCGGCAACCGCAAACGCGATGGCGGTCATGACCAGGGCCAGGCCGATCGTAATCAGGAAAAAGTACAGCCGGCCGATCCGAGCATTAAAACCGAACAGGAAACCCAACATTGGCTCATCCTTTCGAGCCAACTGGACATAAATTGATTTCCGCGCGGTGAACCGCCCTTGGTATCGGGATATTTATGGTTTCCAATCGCTTGCCGGGTTTGCCGCTTGTTGGGCCTAAAGCGGTGAGATCGGCGCGACCGCCGCCAACCGATGAGGCGGTACGCTCAGTGCCTCGCCCAGGTAAAATATCGCCGATCCCAGCAAGGCGAGCATGACGATCATCAACAACATGTTCATGCGCTCGGGATCGTGTCCACCCTTGTAAATTCTAGGTCTCATTGTTGGCACTCCCGGTAGGACTGCCCGCAACCAAGTCACGCCGATTGCGCCTTGTTCCGAAGGCGTCACATTAAATCCTCCATGCGATGCAGCAAGTGCAATGCGAAATTCACCGCGCACGCAATCAACTTCCCACCGGCTAAGGCCTGGAGCTTCGATCGATACAGTGACACGCGATTTGTTATTCGGCATATCGTCGGCCATGCACCAATTCCCTCCCCGCCGGATTGTCTGTCTCACGGAAGAAACCGTGGAAACGCTGTATCTGCTTGGCGAGCAGGACCGTATCGTCGGTGTCTCCGGTTATGCGGTACGGCCGCCGCAGGTCAGGCGCGAGAAGCCGCGGGTATCGGCGTTTATCTCGGCGGACATCCCGAAAATCCTGGCGCTGCAACCGGACCTGGTTCTCGCCTTCTCGGACCTTCAGGCCGATATCGTCGCCGATCTCGTCCGCGCCGGCATCGCGATCCATGTCTTCAACCAGCGCGACATCGCCGGCATCCTGGCGATGATCCGCACCCTCGGCGCGCTCGTTGGCGCGGCCGAACGTGCCGATCAGCTCGCAACCACCTATGAGAATCGTCTCGCAAACGTCGCGGCGGTCGCCCGGCCGTCGCCGAAGCCAAACGTCTATTTCGAGGAATGGGATGAGCCCTTGATCAGCGGGATCGGCTGGGTATCCGAACTGATCGAGATCGCCGGGGGTAAAGACATCCTGTCGAAATTGCGATTTCAGCAGGCTGCGAAAGACCGGATCATTTCACCGGATGTCGTGCGCGACGCCGCGCCGGACGTCATCCTGGCATCATGGTGCGGCAAGAAGGTTGTGCCAGACAGGATCAAGAACCGACCAGGATGGAACGAGATTCCAGCCGTTCGCGACGATCGCATCGTCGAGATCAAGTCGGCGCTGATCCTGCAGCCCGGTCCCGCCGCGCTGACCGATGGATTGGATGCGATCGTCGCGGCGCTGTGGCCCGGATCCGTGAAGACGTAGGGTGGGCAAAGGCGCCGTTCGCGCCGTGCCCACCTATTGAAAACGGCGGGCTTGAGAAATGGTGGGCACGCTCCGCTTTGCCCACCCTACGACTGAATTTCAGCCGTCATTGCTGTGCAATTGCGAGGAGCGCGGCGACGAAGCAATCCAGACGCCACAGCCTCGTAAAGCGTACCTCAAGCCTTCTCCACCCCGCACCATTCTGCGATGAACAGCGCGGTGGCCTTGGTTGATTTTCGCAGCGAGTCGAGATCGACATATTCGTTGAAGCCGTGCATCGCCGCACCGCTGGCGCCGAAGCACAGGCTGGGAATGTTGTAGTTCAAGCCGTAAAACCGGGTGTCGGTGAGCGCCGTGAACACCAGATCCTGCACCGCGCCGCCATAAACCGCAGTAAAGGCCTTGCCGAACGCGGCTTCCGGCGCCGCTGAATCCTTCAACTCATAACCTTCCGACAGGAATCCGGACCATTCCACGCTGGGCGGGTTGTTGGAGAGAAAGCGATGGTCGCGCGCCGCGGCCGAGACGCAGGCGAGGATTTCGTTTTGGCAATCGGCGACCGACCAGCCCGGCAAAATAGCGATGCGGCAATCGACGTCGCACCAAGCAGGTACACTGGAAGCCCAGTCGCCGCCCTTGATGATGCCGGGATTGAAATTGATCGGGTGCGTCAGCGCCTTGAAATGAACGTCGCTTTTCGCGCGCTCGTTCCATTCGGCTTCCAGTTTTTCCAGCGCGTGAATCAGATGATAGGCCGCGGTGATCGCATTGGAGCCGGAGCCGGCTTCGAACACATGCACCGGAAAGCCGCGCACCCTCAGGCGAAACCAGATCACACCGACCTGGGAGCGCACCATCTTGCCGCCGGTGGGCTCAGGGATGAAGCAGGCATCGGCACGGTAGCCGCGCTGCAAGGTCGAGAGCGCACCGACACCCGTGCTTTCTTCCTCGATCACGGATTGAAAGTGGATCCGCGCCGTCGGCTTGAGGCCTGCGGCCTTGATCGCGTCGAGCGCATAGAGCGCGCCGATGGTGCCGGACTTCATGTCGCAGGCGCCGCGGCCGTACATCCGACCCTCCTTCACCACGGGCGAAAACGGCGGCGTCTCCCACATATCGAGCGGGCCGGTTGGAACCACGTCGCAATGGCCCTGCAGGATTAGCGACTTTCCGCCATTCGATGACGGCCGGTAGGTCCCCACCACCGTGCGCGCTTTTGAAAAATCATGCTCGATCGGGCCAAAACCGCGCAGGTCTTTCAGATCATCGACGTCAATGTGCCAGTCGTCGACCTCATAATCACGCTGGCGCAAGAGATCGCCGATCATGTCCTGGCATGGGCCTTCCGCGCCGCGGATGGAGGGAATCGCGACAAAATCCCGCGTCGTCGCAAGCTGCGCGTCGAAATTGGCCTCGACGGCGTCGAGGATTTTACGGCTGGTATCGGTGGCATTCATGGCATCATTTTCCCTGTCATCGACGGTGTCGCGAAGATCGCACTGCCACAATCAAATCATACTTTGTGAGGCTTTGCAGGGTTTTGGATCGCTTTCAGAATCGGGAGGACGCCAATACAGTGTGTGGCAACCCGGAGCGATTGATCGGAACATCGGATGCCAATCAGCCGAAATATTCTGTTCCTCATTATCGGGGCGTTGATCGTTGGGGTCGGTGTGCTCGGCTACAACCTTTACCAGACCAAGAAGCAGCCCGAGGGGTTGCAAATCAATGTCGGCCCGAACGGACTGAAGATACAAAACAAGTGAGAGAACGTGCCGATCATGATGACCTCACGCAATAAACTCCTTTCGATTCTGCTGCTCAGCGGTCTCGCGGTGCCGGCGTTTGCAGGTATTGCCTTGGCTGATCAGGTCGGGCGAGAACAGGACATCGTCAATTTGCGGTTGGGTCAGCGCATCCGCGTCGATGACGGAACCTGTCCCGCAGGCCAGGTCAAGGAAGTCTCCGGCGCCAAGATGAGTTCAGCCGGCGTTGTCCGGACGCGAAAATGCGTTCCGCGATTGGGTGCCAAAACCAAATAGACGGATTGCCGCAGCGGTCCGCACCGACATGCCGCATTCAGTGGCAGATGCCTAATCCAGCGGCTCGAACATGCACTGCAAGGTTGGCTTCGCAATCTTCGTGAAGGTCGCGCCGATCTGGGAACGTTTCGCTGGCGGCACCCAATCGGTCTCGATGTTCGGCACGCCCGTCTCGCTGATACCGCGCAGCAACGCCTGACGAAGGTCGCTGTCTTCGACGGAGGCAACCGCATAATCGTGCAGGCAGCCACAAACGGATTCGGGATGCGCCCAACGTCCGGCCATTTGCGGCGCGCATAGCCGCACGAAATCCTCGCGCGGATCCTGCAAATGCACGGAACGGATCTGAACTGGGACTTGTGCTTGGGCCTGCGCCGAACTGATCACAATGACGGGAGCAACCGCCGCAGCAATAAAAATATGAAAAAACATAATAGCCTTGCCGCTAGTTTCTTTTGTTAGCCGAGACGTGTCTCAGCGGGTCGCGACGACGATGACTTGTGGGGCCGAAGTTGCGATCGACGAACCATTGTAGACGAAGGTGCCAACGCCAGGCAGGCCACCGTCCGATATGCCTGCGATCGAAGGACCGGTCAGGGCGAAAGCGAAGACAACGATGAAGCTCAGGGTTCGCATTGACGGTCTCCGGGTTTTCGCCGACGGCTTTCCGCCGTTTCGTTGTTGGTTTCATAGACAGTCGCCGTTTCGGGATGTCTGCGCGCGGCCGGAAAATGGTTTCGTGGCCCGGGAGAATTGTTTCGTCGCCAACATCCGACGAAATAATCGCCAGAAAAACTCAATGGATTCAGACCAATGCGATCAAGATCGTTCGAAATCGTTTGCGCCGCAAAATCAGCTCAAAATCGAAGCACGATAGCGTGACTGACGATGCTCCATTGGACGAATCGCAATCGCTCAATGGCCTAGCGCAGCCACAACTGTAGGTGCCGGGGTCAGAATCGGAGACCCGTTATAGGTGAAGGTACCTGCACCAGGCAGGTCGCCATCGGCCGAGCCCGCCAGCGAAGGTCCGGTTAGCAGTAAAACCAGCGCAATGATGTAGCTGAGGGCGCGCATCGCCGTCTCCATCGTCTGTCCAGCAATAAGACGCCCTGGAAGCGCCGATGGTTCGAGCCCCGTGCGTTTTTTAACCTTTCTCTGCTTGAGACGCCGTGATCGACGACTTTGAACCAAAGACGGTCGCGCTCGACTTAAAATCTCGACGACGTGCAACCTTTCTGAACGGTTGTGCGTTGTGATCATCCTTCAGCGGAGGAGGCTCTGTCGTGGGCACTGGCAACATCGGCGTTGGCAAGACCCCCTCGACCCGCAAATCTGGTCAGCCGCTCGTCAAGCGTTTGCTTGGGAGCGACTTACCTGAACTGCGGATCGACAATCAAAATCCCTTGCAGAACCCTTTGCAGAATCCCTCGCAACCCTTACGGGCGGATCGCAAGGTTTGCGGTGCGATGGCGGAGCAACGCGGCGACAGCGGCCGCGGGCACCAATCGGCGCCGCAGAAACTGGTCCATTTGGTGGGCTGCCGCGAGTCAAACGGTGAATCCAAGACTCGCAGTGAATCTGAGGCCCGCCCTGAGTTCCCGATAAGCCCAGAGCGCGCGAAGAGACAGGTCTGAGGCCGGATGTTCCGGTTACTGGACGAAGTCCCCGCACTTCTCGATGGCGGTATCGCCGGCTCCCCAGGGCATCACCGGAACCGAGGACGTCGAATTCTTGGGCGAGCCATCGATCAGCTTGTCGGAATAGACCATATAAACCAATACGTTCCGCTTAGCATCGCAACCACGGACAATCTGCATTTTCTTGAAGAACAGCGAGCGGCGCTGCCGGAACATGTCGCCGCCCTGCTCCATCTTGTCCTTGAAATGGATCGGGCCGATCTGACGGCACGCCAGCGAGATATCCGAGACTTGCTCGGCAAGCCCAAGCCAGCCTTTGAAGCCGCCCTTCTCCGGCACCGTGAAATGGCAGGCAACGCCGTCAACCTCGGGATCGTCGACGCCATAGGTCGCCAGCTTGTCGTTCGGGCTGAGCAATTTGAACACGGTTGAGCGGCGGAAGATCAGATCTGGCTCATCGGCTGCAAATGTGACCGAGACCGGCCAGAGCACCAGCGCGAGCGCCGCCAGGATCCGGCGGCGCAGCCGTCTCGTGTCACGTTGAGTTAAGGCTTTCGATGTCATGATAATCTCCGTCGATGAGCTTGCGCCTATGTAGTGCAGCCAAGTTCCGGAGATAAGGTTCTGCCGTCCTAGCCGTTCAACCGAATGTGAGCCTTTTTTGTTACGCTTTCGGCGAAAGTCGCAGGAATTGGAAGCCTTTCGCTGGTGAACCCGTACCTCGTCTGCAACACTAAGTATCGCAAGTTGGAATTGGGATTCAGGGAATGATACGCGTACACCGGGCGTCGGTTGAAGACGGACAACTGAAATTGTCCGCGTACAAAAATTACCTTCTAAGCCGGGCAGCTTCCTCAATCCTGATCTTGCGCCTTGCCGCTTTAGCGCTTGCCGGAACAATCGCCGTCGCCGCGCCGGCGGAGGCGACGGTTTACTGGTCGGATTACGATGGTGGATTTTCGGGACCGGCACCGATGGCCCCGCCCCGTGCGCAAAGGGCGCAACGGCATTCGGGGAAAAAGATCGACAAGCCGGCAAGGGAAGCCGCCAGACCGCAGGGACCGCTGATCATCGCGATCTCGATCAACAAGCAGCATTTGAAAATATACGACACCAACGGTTTCTTCGCGGAAACGCCTATTTCGACGGGCATGCACGGCCATTCGACGCCAATGGGCGTCTTCAGCGTTATCCAGAAGCAGAAATTCCATCAGTCCAACATTTATAGCGGCGCACCGATGCCGTTCATGCAGCGGATCACCTGGTCCGGCATCGCGATGCACGCCGGCGTCCTTCCGGGCTATCCGGCGTCGCATGGCTGTATCCGGATGCCGATGGCTTTCGCCGTGAAGATGTACGGCTGGACCAGGATGGGCGCACGTGTCGTCGTTACGCCCGGCGAGATGACGCCCGCGAGCTTCTCGCACCCGTTGCTGGCGACGCAAAAAATTGTGCCGCAGCCGGTCGCCGCTGACGTACCCAAGCCGGAGGCCGAAGCAAAGAGCGACAAGGTTGCCAGCACTGGCTTGACCAATACGCCTGCGATTCCGGAGGCGAGCCTTGAACTGAGATCGACGGTCGGCCACGACGGCCACCTGCAGACCGCGATGGATGAGCCGCCGGCACTCGGGCCCTTAAACGAACAGACGCATACCGCCGACGCCGGTGCTTCGCCGGCCATCAAATCAGCGGTCACGATGTCCGACGCGACGCCCGCCAGCGCCGATGCGTCACGAGGTGATAACGTGGCCATCGCCGTGCCCCCTGCGGCTGCCGACGCCGTGAAGATTGACGTGTCGACTACGGACACGGCCACGCCGGGCAAAAAGCCTGGCGAGAACGTTGCGGCGACAGCCGACATCCCTGCCAACACTGCCGATGCGAAAAAAGATCAGCCCGGTATGTTTGATGCGGAGAAAGCGGCTGCGCCAAAGCCCGCGCCGGTCATGGCCGCGGAGCACAAGCGCTCCGGCCCGATTTCGGTGTTCGTCAGCCGCAAGGATTCAAAGCTCTATGTGCGGCAGGATTTCGCGCCGCTGTTCGATGTGCCGGTGACGATCGCACCGAGCGACCGGCCATTGGGAACCCATATTTTCACGGCGGAAGCCGACAAGAACGACGCCAACATCCTGCATTGGTCGGTGGTTTCGCTCCCCACCCGCAACGTGGCGCGGCGTGACGACGACGAGCGTGAAACGCGGCGGCGAAAGATCGCGGGCGCGGTCGAAATAAAGCCGATTCCGGAGCCGGACAGCCCCGCCGAGGCGCTGGATCGCCTCACCATCCCGCCGGATGCGATGGCGCGTATTACCGAGTCCCTCTCGACCGGCAGCTCGATCATCGTTTCCGATCAGGGCATCGCGGCGGGCGAAACCGGTGAGGGGACGGATTTCATCGTTTCGTTGCGCTAGGCTACCGGGTACCACGCTTACTCTCCTGGCCCGCGCACTGTCGCCGGCTATGTTCTCGTCCGCACGTCACGGAGGAGCCGCCATGATCGACCGCAGGGCCATTATCACGGCGGCGCTGGCTGCGATCGCTGGTCCGGCAATGACGCGGACGGCCGGCGCGCAGGCCGCCATGAGTCGTGTTACAGCCTACGCCTTTTCGTTTCCTGCGCTTACCGGAGGCGACATCAGGCTCGGCGATTACGCCGGACGCCCGCTGCTGATCGTCAATACGGCGTCATTGTGCGGCTACACCCCGCAATATGCCGGATTGCAGGAATTGTGGACTGAGTTTCACGATCGCGGCCTGATGATCATCGGCGTGCCCTCCAACGATTTTGGCGGCCAGGAACCGGGTGGCGCGACCGAAATCGCGGAGACGGCGCAACATCAATACGGCGTTACCTTTCCGATCGCGGCAAAAGCCGTGGTGAAGGGCGCGAATGCGCATCCATTTTATAAATGGGCGGCTGAAGCGCGGCCAAAGGACGTCCCGCGTTGGAACTTCCACAAATATTTGATCGGCCGCGACGGCTTCATCGCCGAGGTATTCCCGGAGGCGGTCGAGCCGTCGGATACGCGGGTCAAGACTGCTATCGCGCGGGCGCTGACTTCCCCTTCCTGAGAACGCGACAGGCGCCCGAATTAACCGGTTCTGCCAACAAAGCAGCAGCGGGGGATAAAAGCCGTTGCCGTGGCGGCGGGGGTCCAACTAGGCTATTGTGGCAAGGGGCGGGAACGGTTCGGACGAGGCTTAAAAAGCCGCGGCCGAACATGGGATTAGCGTAAGGGGAACAAGATGCGGTTTGCGGCAGGTTTGATCATTGCAAGCGCGGTTTCGCTGTGTGTGTCGGGTGCAGCATGGTCGCAGACCGCAGCCACCAAAGGCGCGGCTCCAGCGGCCGCCCCTGCTCCGACGCCCGCATCGCCTCCTGCCCCGCTTTCCAAAGCTGCTTGCACCAATCCCGATGCGCTCGGCATCAGCCGCGTCGTTGAAATCGACACCACCGGCGGCCCGGGTTTCGGCTTTGAGCATTTCAAGCAGCTCGATTTCCTGCGCGACCACGAAGTGGTGCTGACGTTTGACGACGGCCCGTGGGTAACCACGCCGACAGTGCTGAAAGCCCTGGCGGACGAATGCACCACCGGCATCTTCTTCTCGATCGGCAAGCATGCAACCTACTATCCGGAAATTCTGAAGCAGGTTCTCGCGGCCGGCCATACGATCGGATCCCACACCTGGTCGCATGCGACGTTGACCAACAAGAAGCTGACCGAAGATCAGCGCAAGGAAGAGATTGAAAAAGGCTTCAGTGCGGTGAAGTGGGCCTTGGGTGGCGTTTCGCCCGCGCCGTTCTTCCGCTTCCCGGCGCTGCAGCATCCGCCGGAAATGGTGACGTATCTCGGCACCCGAAATATCGCGATGTTCTCCTGTGATCTGGATTCCTTCGATTTCAAGGCGCGCGACGCGCAGCAGGTGATCGATGTCACGATGAAGAAGCTCGACAAGCTCGGCAAGGGCATCATCCTGATGCACGACTTCCACAAGCACACCGCGGAGGCGCTGCCCACTTTGCTGCGCAAGTTAAAGGCCGGCGGCTACAAGGTCGTCAGAATGATCCCCAAGGCGCCGGTGCAGACCCTTCCGCAGTACGACGAAGAACTTCTGAAAGACGCCAAACTGCCGACGGTCAGCGACCGCCCGGTGTCCAGCGTCGTGCAGACGATTTCGCAATAGCATTCGTCCCGCGCGATAACGCCGATGCCAGCGCTGATCATCGAGGGCTATGTCATCGTGTCGGCGGACGGCATGCTGGCGAATGCGGATCGCGTGATGCCGGATGCCCTGAAATTCGAGGGCGACAAGCAGTTCTTTACGGCCGCCCTCGACCGCGCCGACCTCATTGTCCATGGCCGCCATTCTTTCGAAGACCAGACCAACTCCCTGCGACGAAAACGGATCGTCGTGACGAGGACGATTGGCACGGTCGCGCCTGATCCTTCCAATCCCAAGGCGACCTTGTGGAATCCCGCGGGAGCGCCGTTCGAGGCGGCGTGTGAGCACGCCGGCGTCGGCAGCGGCACCGTCGCGATCATTGGCGGACCGAACGTGTTTGGAATGTTCATGGATCGCTACGATACGTTCTGGCTTTCGCAGGCGCCGCTTGTGCATCTGCCGGACGGCGAACCTTGTTTCCCGGGCGTGCCCGCGCAATCTCCGCAGCAGGTTCTGGCGGCGCATGGCCTGAAAGCCGGCCCCGCTCAAATCCTCGACGCTGCCGATGGCGTCAGCGTCACGCCCTGGCAGCGAAAAGTCTAGCCATCGTCTCAATCAAGCCGCCAAAAGGTCCTGGCGTCTGGGCGATGTAGCGACAGTGGAAATGGGCTGCGATCCGCCGCATGCGCCGCGCTCAAACTTTAATTGCCGCGACCGCGGTATTCGAACGATCGTTCTTCTTTGCCATGTTTTGCGCCGACCAGAATTGGATCGTGTGTTGTGCCGCGGACAATGACAGCGTTTCAAACACTTCCTGGCCTTGTTGGAGTTCCTGCTTGGAGACCGGCGCGCAACCAGGCCGATTGCGTATGATCATCGTCGTCGTCGCCCAATTCAGTCTGGCGGCCTTGCACGCCACGATCAATCCGTCCAGCCGCGCGTTTCGCATCAAGGGCTCGATGGAACCGATCGCAGCTGCGGAAAGAAACGAGATCGCCGCCACCACATCGGTGTAATCGCGCTGGACGGCAAATCGATTCACGGTTGTATCGTTCAGCTTGCCCGTACGGTTGAGTTGGATCATCTTGCTTCGGGATTCGGTGTAGTCGATCGGCTTTGGTGGTGGAGGGACATGGACCTGTTCAGCCACTTTCGCGACCGCCGCCCGGATCCTCTCCTGCATTTCAGGGGACGCTGACTTGAGAAGGCGCGTGCGCACCCTGTCGGTGGCCTTGGCAACGAGCTCCCGGAGCAACTCAGCCGGAATATCCGCCCGGAGCCCAAGCTTCTCGGCCAGGCTGTCGTCACGCTCTGCATCCTGAACGAGAGCAGCGTAACCCGCACCGGACAAGCGAGCACCCGAATTCTGGGCGAGCGTGCTGCGAACGGCTGAATCCCCGCGCTTTACCAGCAAATCGCTCAGGGACTCATTGAGGGTCTCTCTGCCGGAGATCGCCAGCAAATGGCGCTGGCCACGTGTGTTGGCGATTTCAGCCAGATCCTGTTCCGACAGACGATTGGATTTTTTTAAGACCGGTGCGGCGACCGACGCATCCTCATGGAACGCAAGCTGGCGTACCGCGGCTTTCGGAGCCGAGCCCACTCCGGACAGATTGCTGCTGAGCTGGGCTAGCGTTTGCGCCTCAACCCGTTCGATCAGCCGAACGAGAACGTCGTCAAACACGTCCACCTGCACGTCATTGAGCCGATCGGCGTCAGCCAGAAACAGGCTCGTGACCCGCCGCAGAATTTCAATCCGTCGCTCCGGCGACCGACCGTTGACGGCGTTATCCAACTCCACGATTAAAGCCGCCGATACTGCCGCAGCCATTATCAATTCGACTCCTGATGGGGGCTGAAGAGTTGTGAGGGTCAGGTCAGAACGCTACCCCAACTCTTAGTCGGTCTCTCCAGACGACCCGGCAACGCTTTCTCGTGAGACCGTGAAGTAGTTCGAACCGCGGCGGCAACGACGTCACGCCAGTCACCTGCAAGCAGGCGCCCCCTGCGGAATAGTCGACAACCGTGCAGTCGATAGCAGGCGATTTCGCGTCAACAATAATTTTGGCGGCATTGGAAACCCTGCCCGAAGGTCGAACGCGTGCAAATCGTCGCGGATACATGATCGGACTTCCTGCCAGTTCAAGATCGAGGCGCCCTGTCGCAAGTCGGCCCCCGCACTATTCCCATTCCTTCCCGAACTCGTCGGGCCCTTCATTGATCCAGACAAGAGCGGCGCGACAATCGATCCAAACCAGCCGATCGACATCACTCGCTGTATTGAGCGATGAAAGGTGCAGTAGAAACCCTCCATCTGCCGTCCGAAATAACGTATCGCACGCTCGATATTCGACGAGCGATTCAGAGTCGATAAACGGATAAATTCGCGAAACAAGCAGATCCATGCGAATCGCACCTGTCAGCAGAAATTCCCAAACCGATTGCAGCGCAAGGACAGTTAAGAATTCTTTTCCAGGCTGGCCGCGGAGCGTCTTCACGGCAAATTTTCTTGAGCGCAGGTAATCCGGCACCCGCTTTAATGATTTTTTAATACTTCGCCTTACGGCGTCGTTTACCGAATAGTTTCGATTTATATCTAGTTTAATACCTATGACACCGGTGTTTCGGTGGACCAATACGTGCCCGCGAGGGACACCAATTTTGTTTGTACTGAATTGACGGAGTTACCGCACCGAGGAGACGCCGCGATTTTGCTGCGCCCTCGAAAGCGCCCCGTCGAACAACGCCTGTCGAAGCTTTCGTATCGGTTTGAAGGCAAACGACGTCCGAGACCGATTTCGTAACGCGCATCGATCGTTTTGGTTTTGCTAGCTCAAAGAGGCGCCTGCGGAGGAGCGCCTAAGGCCCGACAGCTTCATTGATTTAAAAAGCGAAGGATAAACAAGTGACCTTCGGACTGAGAAAGAGTGGCCGCGTCAATTTCGAGCGCGGCGTAGAAGTTTTCATCATGGGAATTGACGGAACATGGCGCCGCAATTGCCTGATGTTCGACGTCTCACAGACCGGCGCGCGGTTGCACGTCGAAGACTCTATCGAAGGACTGGACCTGAAGGAATTTTTCCTTCTGCTGTCGTCGACCGGTCTTGCGTATCGCCGGTGCAGATTGATCCGGGTAATGGGCGAGCAAATCGGCATCGAATTTCTGGCGCCGAGCAAGTCGAACAAGAAGAAGCCGTCAAAATGACAGCGGGTTATCTTCCAACGCCAACAGGACGCCACGATCAATTTGGACCTGCTTTTTGATGCGCATTCACGTCGTCAGTGACAACCGTGCCGAATTGTCTGCCGTGCGCGCGATGTTGGAGCAGCAATCCACCGTAACATCGGAATTGCTTGGCAACACCGGTACCCTGAGCAAGGAGATCGACGCTGTTGTTGTTACGGCGGATCCGCGCCTCGTGGAAAACATTTCCGCCCTGAAAAGATTATCTGGAAATCTGAACCGGATACGCAAGCGCGTATTCCTTATCGATCAAAAAAACCGGCTGTCTATCGTTCAGGCGTATGCGCTGGGGGCAACGCACGTGCTGACGAATCCCGTCAGCAAGGATCAACTGCTGGCGAAGCTGTTCGACCGTGCTCCCGCAGAGATCGCGCCAGGCGAAATCCTGTCCGGCGGACAGGCAGCAGCGCAGGCCGGCGCGGCCAGCATCGCGTCGATGTTCTCGGCTGTATCCATCGGCAGCCCCATCGATGTTAAGGGCGCGAAAGACGCCGCGAGCAAGATTGCAGACAGCATCGCGGAGGATGGGCTTTCAGAATGGCTTGCGACGGTTCGTCACCACCATGAGGGCACCTATCAGCATTGCCTTCTGGTCACAGGAATAGCTGTTGATTTCGGATTGAGCCTCGGTCTGGGAAAAGCTGATATCGAACGTCTGCATTCAGCCGCGATGTTTCATGACATCGGCAAGGCCAAAATTCCGCTCGCCGTTCTGGACAAGCCCGGACGCCTTGATGCCGAGGAACGCGCGTTGATCGAAACGCATCCGGCTGCGGGATACGACGCGCTGAAGGGAAATGCCCACATCTCGCCGGAAATTCTCGATGCGGTCCGGCATCATCATGAGTATCTCGACGGCAGCGGATATCCCGATGCGCTTTGCGCTGAAAGCATATCCGACATCGTGCGGGTCTTGACCATTTCCGACATCTTCGCAGCGTTAATCGAGCATCGGCACTACAAGCCAACCATGCCCCGCGAACAGGCGTACGAGATCATACGGAGCATGCAGGGAAAGCTTGAAATGCCGCTCGTAGCCGCATTCAAAGAGGTCGCGCTGACCCGTTAGGCAGTGCGATAGATCAAACCTGCTTATTGCCTGATCGATGTCCGCTACGCCTGATAGCGACTAAATTCCGCAGCGCCGCAAAATGACGCGATGTGGATCGATCCCCTTCGAGATTGCAGCTTCAGTGCAACAGCTCGCCAGGAAAGATCAACCTGCAGCTGAGTCAATCTGTCGCACACCGGAATTTCGTGACAGAAGCTGTTTGGGCTTCTTCATCATGCTGGGGATTCGGGATGCAACGTTTTGCGATCATCGGGGCTGGATTACTTTCGATTACTGGATTTGCGGGTGCGGCATCTGCCGCCGACCTTCCGGCGCGGACCTATACCAAAGCGCCCACCATAGTCGCGGCCGTCTATGACTGGAGCGGCTTTTATATTGGTCTCAACGGCGGCGGCGCATCGAGCCACGAATGCTTGACCCTCACCAGCGAGGCCGGCAGTGCGGTTTTCCCGACCTCGGAGGGCTGTCACAACGCGACGGGCGGCCTGGTCGGCGGCCAGGTCGGTTATCGTTGGCAGGCCGCCAATTGGGTGTTCGGCGTCGAAGCCCAGGGTGATTGGGCTGACCTGACGGGATCGAATGCGAGCTTGACCGCGCGGATTCCCTACAACAACCAGACCAAGATCGACGCCATCGGTCTCTTCACCGGTCAGGTCGGCTACGCCTGGAACAATATTCTCTGGTATGTGAAGGGCGGCGCTGCGGTCACCGACAACAGCTACAGCAGCTCCTTCCCCGTAGGCAACGTCTTTGCCGCAGCCGGTGTCCCGTTCAATACGGCGAGCGACACCCGCTGGGGTGGCACGGTGGGAACGGGAATTGAGTTCAGCTTTGCGCCGAACTGGTCCGTTGCCGTTGAATACGACCATCTGTTCATGGGCAATCCCAATGTTACGTTCCCGACATCGGCCATTGCTGTCACGCGCAGCGACAATATTCGTCAGGACGTGGACATGGGAACGGTCCGGCTGAACTACCGCTTCGGTGGTCCCGTCATCGCAAAGTACTGATCTGAGCTCCAGCAAAAGAGAAGCCCCGGATGATGGTCCGGGGCTTTTTTGCGACCTGCAAGCCGGTGCGTTCGCTATAACGATCCGAAATCTGGCTACGCGCTTATGATTTTACGCCTTGGCCAGGCGGGGGCATGCCGGGTCCAGGAAATGCGCGTTAAACGTCGCTGTAGACAGGCTCGCCTGCCGTTCGCGGCGACCGGCCATATCCTGCGATGATAAACAGCGCGCCGATGATCGACAGATTTTTCAGCGCGTCCATCAGCGCCTTGGCATTTTCGGGCGGCGCCTGATTCCAGAAATCGTGGAAATAGAAGGTGGCCGCAGCCACAAAGAAAATCAAAAGGATGGCAAAGAACCGTGCCCCGACATTGAGTGCGATCATCAACCCGCTGATGATCTCGAAGGCGCCGACGGCAATCGCCAATATTTGCGGCATCTTCATCCCCACGATCGTTTCGAGCTGCGTGGTATAGGGGACAAGCAAGTCGGGAATCGTAACCTTGGCAGCGATGAAGTCGGCCGTGGCCTGAATGCCGAACAGCTTGGTCGCTCCCGAATAGAGGAACAGCACGGCGAACAATACTCTCCCGAAAGTAACGAACGCTGGCATGGTCGACCTCATTGGGTGCTGCAAATGCTATGTCGCTATACGGCGGAGCGATTATGAGCGCTCCGTCTCCCCTTTTCAAACGGTCAAATCGGCAGCCGCAGCGCCTTTCAAATATTCGCCGTCTAGCCGAACAGCCCGGGTTGCTGGCGGCCGGCGCGCTCCTGCGCTTCGACTGCGGCAACCGCGGTCATGTTGAGAACGCCACGCGCGGTCACCGACGGGGTAAGGATGTGGGCCGGGCGCGCCGGACCGATTAGGATCGGCCCCACCGGAAGGGCATCGGCAAGCGACTTGATCATCTGATAGGCGACATTGGCGGTGTCGAGATTCGGCATGATCAGGATATTGGCAACGCCTTCCAGTTTCGAATGCGGCAAGATCAGCGCCCGCGCCGCTTCCGAAAGCGCGGTATCGCCCTGCATTTCACCATCGGCCTCGATCTCCGGATGGTTCTGCTTCAACAGCGCGGTGGCGCGCCGCATCTTCCGCGAGGATTCCGTATCATAGCTGCCAAAGTCGGAGTGTGACACGAAGGCGATCTTTGGCTTGATATTGAAGCGCTGGACATGGATCGCCGCCAGCGCCGCCATTTCCGCCAGCTCTTCGGCGTTCGGGTTGGGCCGCACCTGCGTGTCAGCGATGAAATAGGCCCCCTTGCTGGTGATCATCAGCGCGAGTGCCGCAAAGTCGCTTACACCCGGCAGGAAACCGATGATCTCGCGCACGTGGCGCAGATGGCTCATGTAGCGGCCTTCAACGCCGCAGATCATGGCGTCAGCCTCGCCGCGGACCACCGCCAGCGCCGCAATCACGGTGGCGTTGGTGCGCACCACCGTACGCGCGGCGTCAGGCGTCACGCCATGCCGTCCGGCGGCGTCGATGTAGGATTGAACGTAGGATCGATAACGCGGATCGTCCTCGGGATTGATGAGGTCGAAATCCTTGCCGGCCTCGATGGCGAGGCCATATCGCTTGATTCGCGCTTCGACCACCGACGGGCGCCCGACCAGGATAGGCCGCGCCAGCTTCTCCTCCAGCACGACTTGCGTCGCGTGCAGCACGCGCTCGTCCTCGCCTTCGGCATAAATCACGCGAACCGGCTGGGTCTTCGCCTTGGCGAACACTGGCTTCATGACAAGCCCGGAGCGGAACGCGAAACGCTCCAGCTGGGCCATGTAGTCCTCGAAATTTGCAATCGGGCGCGATGCGACACCCGAGTCCATCGCCGCCTTCGCAACGGCGGGCGCGATGCGCAGGATCAGCCGCGGATCGAACGGGCTCGGAATCAGCGAACCCGGACCAAATCCCTGCGTCTCTCCGCTGTCGAAGCCGGGAGCAATCGCATCCGACGGCGGATCGCGCGCCAGCAGCGCAATCGCCTCGACCGCGGCACGCTTCATTTCCTCGTTGATCGCGGTAGCGCCGACATCGAGCGCGCCGCGAAAGATAAACGGAAAGCACAGGACGTTGTTGACCTGATTGGGAAAGTCCGAACGTCCGGTGCAGATCATCGCATCGGGCCGCGCTTTGCGCGCTTCATCCGGCATGATTTCCGGATTCGGATTGGCCAGCGCCATCACCAGCGGCTTGTCAGCCATCTGTTTGACCATGTCAGGCGTCAGCACGTTGGGCGCCGACAGGCCAAGAAAAATGTCGGCGCCGCCGATCACCTCGGCCAGTACGCGCTTGTCGGTCTTCTGCGCGTAGACCGCCTTCCAGCGGTCCATCAGCGTGTTGCGGCCTTCGTGCACGACGCCGTCGATATCGCAGACCCAGATGTTCTTGCGCTGCGCCCCCATCGAAACCAAGAGGTTGAGGCAGGCGATCGCCGCAGCCCCCGCTCCTGACGTCACGATCTTGACGTCGGCAAGCTTCTTGCCGTTCAGCATCAACGCGTTGGTGATCGCGGCCGCAACGATGATCGCGGTGCCATGCTGGTCGTCATGGAATACCGGGATCTTCATGCGCTCTTTGAGCTGCGCCTCGATCTCGAAGCACTCCGGACCCTTGATGTCCTCGAGATTGATGCCGCCGAAGGTCGGCTCCAGCGCCGCCACGGTCTCGACCACGCGATCGATGGTGTCGGCGGCGATTTCGATGTCGAACACGTCGATCCCGGCGAACTTCTTGAACAGGACCGCCTTGCCCTCCATCACCGGCTTCGAGGCCAGCGGACCTATATTGCCCAGACCGAGCACCGCGGTGCCGTTGGAGACCACCGCCACCAGATTGGCGCGGGCGGTCAGCGATGCGGCTTCCGCCGGATTATTGGCGATTTCGGTGCAGGCGGCCGCGACGCCGGGCGTATAGGCCAGCGCCAGATCGCGCTGATTGGCGAGCGGCTTGATCGCCTGAATCTCAAGCTTACCCGGCCGCGGCAGCCGATGGTAAGCGAGCGCCGCGGAACGGAGATCTTCAGAACTTGATGACATAAAATTTTCCCCGCGGGCTTCCTGCGCCCCGAATTCAGGTTTCGGTGGCTGGTCGTTAGGTTTGCGGCAGATTGAGCCGGATGTGAAGCTCACGCAACTGCTTCGGCGTGACATCGGAAGGTGCGCCCATCAACAAATCTTCAGCGCGCTGGTTCATCGGAAACAGCGATATCTCGCGCAAATTCGTCGTGCCGCAGAGGAGCATGACGATGCGGTCAACACCTGCTGCCATGCCGCCATGCGGCGGTGCGCCATACTGGAATGCGCGATACATGCCGCCGAAGCGCTCGATGACATCCTGCTCGCCATAGCCTGCGATCTCGAATGCCTTCACCATCGCCTCGGGCCGATGGTTGCGGATACCGCCGGAGGCAATCTCATAGCCGTTGCAGGTGATGTCGTATTGGAAGGCCTTGATGGTCAGCGGGTCCTGTCCGTTGAGCGCATCCAGACCGCCTTGCGGCATCGAGAACGGGTTGTGCGAGAAGTCGACCTTCTTGTCTTCCTCGTTGTACTCGTACATCGGAAAGTCGACGATCCAGGCGAGCTCGAACCGATCCTTGTCGATCAGGTTCAGCTCCTCGCCGAGTTTTGTTCTCGCCAGGCCGGAAAACTTCCAGAATTTGTCAGGGTCGCCGGCGACGAAGAAGGCGGCGTCGCCCTCCTTCAAGCCGAGGGCATTACGAATCGCGGCTGTCCGTTCGGCACCGATATTGTTGGCAAGCGGACCTGCCCCCTCGCCGCCCTCGCGCCACATGATGTAGCCGAGCCCCGGCTGCCCTTCGCCTTGCGCCCATGAGTTCATCCGGTCGCAGAACGCACGCGAGCCGCCGCCGGTGCCGGGGATCGCCCAAACCTGGTTCTTCGGGTCTTCCAGCATCCGCGCGAACACCTTGAAGCCGGAGCCACGGAAATGCTCGGAGACCTCCTGCATCACGATGGGATTGCGCAGGTCCGGCTTGTCGCTGCCGTATTTGCGCAAGGCCTCCGCGAACGGAATCCGCGGCCAGCCCTTGGTGACGGGCTTGCCCTTGGCGAAATCCTCGAACACGCCGGTGATCACCGGCTCCATCGCCGCGAACACATCGTCTTGCGTGACAAAGCTCATCTCGACATCGAGCTGATAGAACTCGCCCGGCAACCGGTCGGCGCGCGGGTCTTCGTCGCGGAAACATGGCGCGATCTGAAAATAGCGGTCGAAGCCGGACATCATCAGCAATTGCTTGTACTGCTGGGGCGCCTGCGGCAGCGCATAGAATTTACCCGGATGGATTCGTGACGGTACCAGGAAGTCGCGCGCGCCTTCCGGCGACGACGCGGTCAGAATTGGCGTCTGGAATTCGAAAAAGCCCTGCTCCTTCATCCGCTTGCGCATGGAATCGACGATTGCGCCACGGGTCATGATGTTCTGGTGCAGCTTCTCGCGCCGGAGGTCGAGGAAACGGTACTTAAGCCTTATGTCTTCAGGGTATTCCTGCTCACCAAACACCGGCAGTGGCAGCTCGCCGGCGGGCCCCAGCACCTCGATTTCGCTGACATAAAGCTCGACCGCGCCGGTCGGCAATTCCGGATTGTCGGTGCCCTCGGGGCGGCGGCGCACCTTGCCGTCGATCCGCACCACCCATTCCGAGCGCAGTTTTTCGGCGTCCTTGAACGCCGGCGAATCCGGATCGGCCACGCACTGCGTCAGGCCGTAATGGTCGCGCAGATCGATAAACAGCACGCCGCCATGGTCGCGGATGCGATGGCACCAGCCCGACAAGCGAACCGTCTGGTCGATATGGCTGTCGCGAAGCGCGCCGCAGGTATGGGACCGGTAACGATGCATGGAATACCTAAAACAGATGTCGGAGACTGGAATCGGAGGGCAAATGCCCGGCCGAGAGCGTCAGGGTTTACCCGAGCCTGCCGGTCGCGGCAACCGAATGGGTACGCGATTTGGGTTTTGGCGGGGGCCGTGAAACCCGAAAAGTGACGGAAAAACAACGCTGCGGATTGCGGCCTTGGAGTCAAAACCGATTGTCTAATTCGCGGGCGTGCCTATCTTTATGTGCATGACGGTCCATTTCCCCTTCCAGAACACCTATGCGACGCTGCCGGCGAACTTCTTCGCGCGCGTTGCGCCCACGCCTGTCATCTCTCCGCGGCTGATCAAATTGAACCGGCCGCTGGCGGTTCATCTCGGCCTCGATCCTGATGTGCTGGACAGTCCAGAGGGAGCGGAAATCCTCGCCGGGAAGCGCCTGCCCGAGGGGGCCGATCCGATCGCGATGGCCTATGCCGGCCATCAGTTCGGTCATTTCGTGCCGCAGCTCGGCGACGGCCGCGCCATCCTGCTCGGCGAGGTTATCGACGCCGATGGCGTCCGCCGCGACATTCAGCTCAAAGGGTCGGGTCCGACACCGTTTTCGCGCCGGGGCGATGGCCGCGCGGCGCTCGGTCCGGTGCTGCGCGAATATGTCGTGAGTGAAGCGATGGCCGCGCTCGGCATTCCGACCACGCGGTCACTGGCCGCTGTCATCACCGGCGAGAGCGTGATGC
The DNA here is from genome assembly GCF_900105125.1 of Bradyrhizobium canariense. Lineage (NCBI taxonomy): Bacteria > Pseudomonadati > Pseudomonadota > Alphaproteobacteria > Hyphomicrobiales > Nitrobacteraceae > Bradyrhizobium > Bradyrhizobium canariense. Next base: position 1,712,855 of record NZ_LT629750.1, read on the forward strand.
GCGAGACCGTGCTGCCCGGCGCCGTCCTCACCCGCGTTGCGTCGAGCCACATCCGCGTCGGCACATTCCAGTTTTTCGCGGCCCGGGGCGATACCGACGGCGTAAAGCAGCTGGCGGATCACGTCATCGCCCGCCACTACCCGCAGGCCGCTCAAACCGACCGCCCCTATCACGCGTTGCTGGAAGGCGTGATCGCGCGACAGGCCGAGCTGGTCGCGCGCTGGCTGCTGGTCGGGTTCATCCACGGCGTCATGAACACCGACAACACTTCGATATCAGGCGAGACCATCGATTACGGTCCGTGTGCCTTCATGGATCACTACGACCCAGCGACAGTGTTCAGCTCGATCGACGAGCAAGGCCGCTACGCCTACGCCAACCAGCCGCGGATTGCGCTCTGGAACCTGACGCGCCTTGCCGAATGCCTGTTGCCGCTGTTTTCCAACAAGCAGGAAAAGGCGATCGCTGAAGCGCAGAGCCTGCTTGGCGAATTCCCGGAGAAATTCACCACGGCCTATCAGGCCGGGCTGCGGAAGAAGATCGGCTTGTTCACGATGCTCGATGGCGACGAAGCTCTGGTCCAAGACCTGCTGGACGCGATGGCCAAGAACCAGGCTGACTTCACCCTGACCTTCCGGCGCCTGGGCGAGGCTGCGTTCGATCCGGCAAACGATACCGCCGTTCGGCAGCTCTTCGCCGATCCCACGGCCTATGACGACTGGGCCGCGCGCTGGCGGCAACGGACCAGCGGCGAACCGCAAACCGCCAGCGAACGGCGGATCGCGATGCGCGCGGTCAACCCGGCGTTCATTCCACGGAATCATCGGGTGGAAGCCGTGATTGAGGCGGCGATGAACCGTGACGACTTCGCGCCGTTCGAGGCGCTTCTAAAGGTGCTGTCGAAGCCATACGAAGACCAGCCGCCGTTCGCGGATTATGCCGAACCGCCGCAACCGGACCAGCGCGTGCTCCAGACGTTCTGCGGGACGTAATCGTTAACCTTCTGTCCAGCATTCCGGGGGGCGGTTCGCCGCCCCGGCCGGAAATTAACAACCGGTCAATTCCTTCCCTACAAATCTATCGGTTTATTTAGGGGGAATTGCCGTGGACATCTTGGTGTTTGAATTCATGGGGTTGGCGATGATCGGGCTTTGCATCATCGTGCTTGCCGTTCCATCCCGGCGGCCATCCGCGAGGCGCTTGAGCGACTCCTGACCGGGCTCGATTTTCAGCGGAGCCTTTGTCCAGATTGAGGTGTCCACCCCGGCGCCTTGCCGACGCCTGCCGCGAAAGTTCGCTGTCAGGCGGAAATGCAAGGCTCGAATTCAACGTTGGACCCTTGACATATCAGCGCTTTCGGCAGAACGCCGTCATCAGTGTCCTCGTTTCCGAAGTTCGTGGAAACGTCCCGGCGCCCGCTGGCGCGCACTTCGGAAACGAGGACACTGGCAAATATATTTGTTTTCCAATGCCGCTTTCGATTCGAAATTCCTGACCGAGCCAGCCGCGGGGCGGCGCAGGAAGTTCCAGTCGGCGGCGCTGGGAGCGGCATGGACTGTTCATGGATCTGATTACGACGACTTCGGAACTCGCCGCTGCTTGCGGACGTCTCGCCAAGCACTGGGTCATCACCGTCGATACGGAATTCCTGCGGGAGACGACCTATTACCCGCTGCTCTGCGTCGTGCAGATGGCGAGCGTGGAAGAAGCGGTCGTGGTCGACACGCTGGCCGAGGGCATCGACCTCAAGCCGTTCTTCGATCTGATGGCCGACGAGAATGTGCTGAAAGTTTTCCACGCCGCCCGTCAGGATATCGAGATCGTCTGGCATCAGGCCGGAATCGTCCCGCACCCGATCTTCGATACCCAGGTCGCGGCCATGGTGCTCGGCTACGGAGACTCCATTGCCTACGACCAGCTGGTCGAGCGCATCACCGGCCACCGGCCCGACAAGACCCATCGTTTCACCGACTGGTCGCGGCGGCCGCTGACCGAAGAACAGATGCATTATGCGGTCTCCGACGTCACCCATTTGCGTGACGTGTTCGCTGCACTCGACGCCGATCTCAAGAAGCGCGGCCGCAGCGATTGGGTGAGCGAGGAAATGGAGGTCCTGACCTCGCCAAAGACCTACGATTTTCACCCCGAACGCGCGTGGGAGCGGCTGAAGACACGGGTACGCAAGCCAAAGGAGCTTGCGGTGCTGATGGAAGTCGCGGCCTGGCGCGAACAGGAGGCACAGAGCCGCGATGTTCCGCGCAGCCGCGTCCTGAAGGACGATGCGGTCGGCGACATCGCCACCCACGCGCCGACCAGCCTCGAGCGGCTGGCGAATTTGCGTTCGCTGCCGAAAGGCTTTGACCGATCGAAATGGGGCACGGATATCGTGGCCGCCGTGCAGCGTGGCCTCGCGCGCGATCCCGCGACACTGCCGAAGATCGAAAAGCCGCGCGGCAATTCCAATGGCGCGGCGACCGTCGAGCTGTTGAAGGTGCTGTTGCGGATGACGTCCGAGCGCCACGCCGTTGCCAGCAAGGTCATCGCGACCGTGGACGACCTGGAACAGATTGCCGCTGACGACGACGCCGACGTCGGCGCCCTGCGCGGCTGGCGTCGCGAGCTGTTCGGCGAAGCCGCGCTATCGCTGAAGCACGGCCAGCTGGCGCTTGCGATCGAAAAAGGCCGGGTTGTCAGGGTCGATCGAAAGTAATCACTACCACTTATACTCCACGCCGAGCGTGCCCTGATGCGACTGCATCGCGGCGCGGGACTTGCCGTCATAGTTGGCGTAGACGCGCCAATTATCGGTCAGGCTCAGTGACGCGGCTGCGCCGGCGTCGGCGCCATATTGGCTCTCGCCGATGCCCTGCAAGGTGATGCTTTCCGGGCCGAGGCTGACGACGATCGAGCTGAAATTCTGCGAAACATTGTCGACGAATTTGCCATAGGCGGAGAGATCCAGGATCTTTTGATTGATAATCCAGTACCGCCCGATCTCCGCCCCCACCAATATCCGTGAACGCTCCACCGTTGCGGCGCTCGCCATCACCGGATCGAGGCCGCCGGTTTCCTGAAACGATCCGGTCGCGGCGCGCACATATTCAAAGGCAGCTTTCGGCACGATTCGGCTCTGATCCAGGGTCCAGTAATAGCTAAGCTCGGTGAGAGCTCCGTCTATCTGGCCGGTATAGCCGGCGCTGGCGAAGCCATCGCCGGTGTCGCGACTAGAATCGATCTTTCCAAAACCGTGGACCAGCGCAACCGCCCAGGTCCACGGTCCCTTGTCGACCGAAGCGTTGAAGCCGAGCTGGGTGAGATCAAGCGAAGCCGACTGCAGCGCCAGCGGAACGTCGATCGCGGTGCGGCTTTGGTCGACCGAAAAACCGACATTGACGCCGGGCATGACAGTCGCGCCCACCCCGGCCACGCCGCCATAGGTTTGACGGTGGTCGCCAACGAAATCGCCCTGCGCGCCGGTCGTGGTTGAGATTCCATAGGCTTCGGCCCAGGTCCGGAACAGCGGCGCGTCTGTCGCCCCGGAGGCGCCGCCGCCGCCTGGATTGTTTCGCAGCGTTCTGCCGAAGCCGTTTGTCGCCTGATTTCCAAGGCGTTCAAGGAAATTGCTGCCGAGGTTCGCGATCGCCGCACCAGCCGACTGGTCGGCGTTGATGCTGGTTTGCGAAGGGATCGGACTCGCCGTGGGAGTGGGCGGCGGCGGCAGTGGCGGGCCTGCGCGCTGGGCTTGAGCGGGCGTCGATGCCACAGCCAAGGCGAGCGCGAAAGCGACGGCAATGATGCTTACGAGCCTTCGACAGGCTCCGATCCGCAATGCCTGTAAGCGCCAACGGGAGCAGCGCATGAATGCTATTTCCAAAAAAAGAGCGCCAGCTCGATAAAAAATGTCAAATCTCGATCAACAATACCGATTTGCCCTCAGTTGTCCCGGAGCGTCAATCGCTGATGCCCCCCGGCGCAGGGCGTTTAACCGGCATTGTTGTCCGGCCGCCACAGCTCGCCGCAGGCATCCCAGCGCCGGCTTGAATTGCCGAGCCGGAGCAAAGGCTTGCTAACCCGCAAATTTCGTGTTGGAATTCTGGGTACAATCGGATTCAGGCTGTTCGACTGTGCGTTTCGTGACTACGAACTTCAGCAGACATCGGAATGCCCGTTTGTGGCGTGGCACGTGAAAAACGTGGCCGCGTCTTTTTTACGTCTAGACCAGGAGGCAGGCGATGCAGAAGGGCACCGTCAAGTGGTTCAACCCGACGAAGGGTTATGGGTTCATCAAGCCGTCAGTCGGCGATAAGGACGTCTTCGTCCATATCTCGGCGGTCGAGCGCGCTGGGCTTTCCACCCTCAACGAAAACCAAGTCGTGGAATATGACCTTGTGGAAAATCACGGCAAGAGCTCCGCAGAGAACCTGAAGGTCTCATAACTCCGTCACGATCCGCGCAAGCAATCATGATGCCCCCGGCCTTCGCCGGGGGATTTTTATTTTAGCGGCTCACTCGGCAGCTCGTTATGCGAGCATCTTGCGATCACGCGCCTTGATGATGCCGCCCACGGCAACGCGGCCGATGCAAACCTAATTCGCGACAGGTGAAATCAGGGTATCGCGCGAACCGGCGTTCCCCGCGATCTTGCAGACCTCGCCGTCGAGCATGACGTGACCGCTGGCGAGCAGCCGCAGCGCATCCGGATAGATGCGGTGTTCGATCTCGAGGATCCGCGCCGCCAGCGTCTCCGGCGTGTCGTCGTCCTGCACCGTGACCGCGCCCTGCATCACGATCGGTCCGGCGTCGGTTTCCGGAATGACGAAATGCACGGTGGCGCCGGAGATCTTGACGCCGGAGCGTAATGCCTGGGCCTGGGGCTCAAGGCCGGGGAATGACGGCAGCAGCGATGGATGAATGTTGAGCATGCGACCGTACCAGCGCTGCACGAATCCGGCAGTGAACAGCCGCATGAAACCGCCCAGACAAATCAGCTCGACCCGGTGCTGGTCGAGCGCCGTCTGCAACACTGTCTCGAATGCCGCGCGATCCTTGCCGAACGGCTTGCTTTCTATGGTGGCAGTGGGAACGCCGTTTTGGGCTGCGAGGGCGAGTCCGCCGGCGTCAGCGCGGTTCGAAATCACGACGACGATCTCGGCCGGGAAATCCTTGGCCTTGGCCGCCTGGATCAGCGCAGCCATGTTCGATCCGCGTCCCGAAATCAGAATTGCGACACGGCGTTTCATCGCTTCACTGCGCTAGATCGAGATGGCCGTTATAGACCACGCGCTGTTCGCCTTCGGCTTTGATCACCTCGCCCAGGAGCGCAACGGTCTCGCCGCCTTCCGTGAAAACGTCGGTGACCTGCTCGATGGCGTCGGGTTTCACGATCGCAATCATGCCGATGCCGCAGTTGAAGGTGCGCAGCAGCTCGAGCTCGGCGATGCCGCCCTGCTCTGCCAGCCATTTGAAGACCGGCAGCACTGGCAGACGTGCAAGGTCGATCCCGACGCCGAGATGTTTCGGCAACACACGCGGGATATTGTCGGTGAAGCCGCCGCCGGTGATATGGGCGAGACCCTTGACCGCACCGGTCTCCCGGATTGCGCGCAGGCATGACTTGACGTACAGCCGCGTCGGCGTCAGCAGCGCGCCGCCCAGCGTCATGACAGGCGAGAACGGCGCCTGCGCCTCAAAGCCGAGGCCGGATCGTTCGACGATCTTGCGCACCAGCGAAAATCCATTGGAGTGAACGCCCGACGAGGCAAAGCCAATGACCGCATCGCCGACGGCAATATCCGGACGCGGCAGCAGCGTGCCCCGTTCAGCCGCGCCCACCGCAAAACCTGCGAGGTCGTAGTCACCATCCTTGTAGAGGCCGGGCATTTCGGCGGTTTCGCCCCCGATCAGGGCGCAGCCGGACTCACGGCAGCCCTCGGCAATCCCCGCGACGATGGCGGCGGTAGCCTCCGGATCGAGCTTGCCACAGGCGAAATAATCCAGAAAGAACAGCGGCTCGGCCCCCTGCACGACGAGGTCGTTAACCGACATCGCCACCAGATCGATCCCGATGCCGCCGTGCAGCCCGGTCTCGATCGCGATCTTGACCTTGGTGCCGACGCCATCGGTGGCCGCGACCAGAACCGGATCCTGGAAGCCCGCCGCCTTGAGATCGAACAATCCGCCGAAGCCGCCGATTTCGGCGTCCGCGCCGGCGCGCGCCGTGGCACGCACCATCGGCTTGATCAGATCGACCAGACGATTGCCGGCGTCGATGTCGACGCCCGAATCCGCGTAAGTAAGCCCGTTTTTGCGGTCGATCATGCCCGATTCCAGATAATAGCGGCTGGTTACGTCGGAATCCGCCGGTGTGCAATGGCTCGCAAGCCGCACCTGCGTGTACTATGTAGACGGGAACCGGCTCATCCTGCAAAGGGCCGGATCTTTCGCGAAATCAGGCCGGTAGCCGGGAAGCGGCAGTGAGCATTCCAAACATTATAACCCTGGGCCGCATCCTGCTGGTGCCGTTCATCGTCTGGGCGATTGCGTCAAACCAGCTCGAGATCGCCTTTGCGATCTTCCTCGTCGCGGGCATTAGCGATGCGGTCGATGGCTTCCTCGCCAAACGCTTCAACATGGCCAGTGAATTGGGCGCCCTGCTCGATCCACTGGCGGACAAGGCGCTGCTGGTTTCGATCTATGTGGCGCTTGGAATTTGGGGTGCGATACCGCGCTGGATCGTCATCCTGGTGGTCTCGCGCGACATCATGATCGTCGGCGCCGTGATTGTGTCATGGTTGTTCGGCAAGCCGATTCCGATGAAGCCGTTGATGGTATCGAAACTCAACACGGTCGCGCAGGTGGCATTTGCCGCCTTGGTTCTGGCGTCCGTCGGCTTCGGCTTCAACGCGACGCCGTACGATCTGATCCTGATGGCTTTTGTAACGGTTTTTACACTGGTTTCCGTATCCTTCTATCTCGTGGAGTGGGCACGGCACATGAGCACCATCTAGGCCAGCTAGGGTCCGATTCAGCTTCGCTGCAACAGACTCGTCGCGTAATCTTTTTGTTTGGGCATGACCTGTCCCGAAAATCAGTTCCGACTTTTCGGGATCATGTCCTGGACTTCTAACCGCCAACTGCGCCGGCCGATCCGGCATGGAGTACTGTGTGGTAGGCCGCGTTCAACCCCGTCAGCTTGCATTTGCGCTACCGCACGCTGAAAGCCTCGGCCGTGACGATTTCCTGGAAGGGCCGGCGAACGCCGCAGGGCTTGCGCTGGTCGACAGATGGCCGGACTGGCCGAACCGCGTCATGCTGCTGGTAGGGCCCGAGGGATCCGGCAAGAGCCATCTCGCCGCCATCTGGGCCGAGGAAGCAGGCGCCCGCTCAACATCAGCCCACACGCTGACTGCAGCGGACGTCCCGGGAGCCCTGGCGACCGGGGCATTGGTGGTCGAAGACTTGAAGTCGTCGGCTTTTGATGAGCGCGCGCTATTCCATTTGCTCAATCTGGCGCGCGAGGACCAGGCGTTCATTCTGATCACCGCGCGCGAGCAACCGTCCGTGCTTCAGGTCGAGCTGCGCGATCTGCGGTCGCGTCTTCGTGCGATCCCGACGGTGTCGTTGTTACCGCCCGACGACCAGCTGTTTCGTGCCCTGATCGTCAAGTTCTGCGCCGATCGCCAACTGAGCGTCGATGAGACCGTGGTGAGCTTTCTCACGAACCGGATCGAGCGGTCTTACGCCGCCGCGCGGCAGGCGGTCGAACTCCTCGACAGCGAAGCGCTGCGGCTGGGTCGGCCAGTGACCCGGGCGCTGGCGGCCGAATTGTTCCGCAATGCCTGATTCCGCCCCGTTCGCGCCTTGACGGCGTTCGCGGCAGGAACATCAATGTCATTGAAACGTCATCGGCGTAACACATGGTTTGTCCGCATTTTCCGGGACCATGCTGCAGCCGATTCGAGATGGATTAAACTCTGATGGAATCCACGCAAGCCATTGTAATTAAAGAAAAAGACGAGACTATCGAAGCTGTTCCATTGATGGCCGATAGCCCGGAGCGCTTTATCAATCGCGAACTCTCCTGGCTGCATTTCAACCGTCGGGTTCTCGAGGAGTCGGTTAATCCGGGTCATCCCGCGCTCGAGCGCGTCCGGTTTTTGTCGATTTCCGCCAATAACCTTGATGAGTTCTTCATGGTCCGCGTCGCCGGCATCAAGGCGCAGGTGCGGGAAGGCATCACCGAACGCAGTCCGGATGGAATGACGCCTTCGGAGCAACTGGTCCTCATCAACCAGACGGTCTCGCAACTCGCCTCCGACCAGCAGGCGATCTGGAGCGATCTGCGCAATGTGCTGACCGGGGTCGGCATCGTTCTGATCGACGGTCGCGACGTCACCAAGACGGAACGGGCCTGGATCGAGGATCATTTCCTCCACAACATCTTCCCGCTGCTGACGCCGCTTGCGATCGACCCGGCGCATCCCTTCCCGTTTATTCCAAGCCTCGGCTTTACCGTCGCGCTGCATCTGGCGCGGGTCTCCGACGGCAAGCCGATGAATGCGCTGATCCGCATGCCCGGCAAGATCGACCGGTTTATCAGGATGCCGGCAAGCAAGGACGGCGCGGTGCGCCTGATCACGCTGGAGCAGGCCACCGGCCTGTTCATCGGCCGGCTGTTCCCTGGCTACACCGTCAAGGGTCAGGGCGCGTTCCGCATCATCCGCGACTCCGAACTTGAAATCGAGGAAGAGGCGGAAGATCTGGTTCGCCTGTTCGAAACCGCCTTGAAGCGGCGGCGGCGGGGATCGGTGATCCGGCTCGAAATCGAAGCCAAGATGCCGGAAGAACTGCGCACGTTCGTGCAGCACGCGCTTTCCACCTCGGACGACGAAGTGTTCCTGGTCGATGGCGTGCTGGCCATGAACGAGCTGTCGCAACTGACGCGGCTCGATCGCCCCGATCTCGAATTTACGCCCTATGTGCCACGCCATCCCGAGCGCGTGCGCGATCATGGCGGCGATATCTTCGCGGCGATCCGGCAAAAGGACCTGATCGTTCATCATCCCTATGAATCGTTCGACGTCGTCGTGCAGTTCCTGCAGCAGGCAGCGCGCGATCCCGATGTCGTCGCCATCAAACAGACGCTCTATCGCACCTCGAACAATTCACCGATCGTGCGCGCGCTGGCGGAGGCGGCGGAGGCGGGAAAATCGGTCACGGCATTGATCGAGCTCAAGGCGCGTTTCGACGAAGAAGCCAATATCCGCTGGGCGCGCGACCTCGAACGCGCCGGCGTGCAGGTCGTTTACGGCTTCATCGAGTTGAAGACTCACGCCAAGCTCTCGATGGTCGTACGCCGCGAGGGCGGCAGCCTCACGACCTATGTCCACACCGGTACCGGCAATTATCATCCGGTGACGGCGCGCATCTATACCGATCTGTCATACTTCACGTCCGATCCGACCATCGGACGCGACGCGGCGCGGGTATTCAACTACATCACCGGCTATGCGGAGCCTAGCGACATCGAAAAGATGGCGGTATCGCCACTCACCTTACGCAAGCGCATCCTCGAGCATATTCACGGCGAGTCCAGTTACGCCCGTCACGGCAAGCCGGCGACGATCTGGATGAAGATGAACTCGCTGGTCGATCCTGATATTATCGACGCGCTGTATGAAGCCTCGCAAGCCGGCGTGCAGATCGAACTGGTGGTTCGCGGCATTTGCTGTCTGCGCCCCGGACTTCCCGGACTTTCGGAGAACATTCGCGTCAAATCGGTGATCGGACGTTTTCTCGAGCATGGCCGAATCTACTGCTTCGGCATGGGACAGGGCCTGCCCAGCACGAAAGCGGCTGTGTATATCTCGTCCGCCGACATGATGCCGCGGAACCTCGACCGGCGTGTCGAAGTTCTCTGCCCGCTGCAAAATCCTACGGTGCATCAGCAGGTTCTTGAACAGATCATGGTCGCTAACCTGAAGGATACCGAACAGAGCTGGCAATTGTTGCCGGATGGATCGTCAACGCGTATGAAGGCCGCGAAAGGCGAAGAGCCTTTCAATTTGCACAATTACTTCATGACGAATCCGAGTTTGTCCGGCCGTGGAAAGTCGCTTAAGGAATCTTCGCCGCGCCGCCTCACGCGCCGCAACGAGCGTCAGCAATCTTCCTGAGGAGCATCGAGGGTGAAGCGGCCGCGAAAGCGCCCAACCAGCGTCGCGGTCATCGACATCGGCTCGAACTCGGTGCGTCTCGTCGTATACGCCGCGATGGCCCGAAGCCTCGTGACGGTCTTCAACGAGAAGGCGCTGTGCGGGCTTGGCCGGGAAGTTCAGAGCACCGGCCTGCTCGCACCGGATGCGGTTGCGAAAGCCCTGACGTCGCTACGGCGTTTTCGCGCGTTGTGCAAAGTGCAGAAGGTCGGTCGCGTTCACGCGATTGCCACCGCTGCCTGCCGCGACGCGACCAACGGGCCTGACTTCATCGCCAAGGCCGAACGCATCTGCGGTGTCCCGATCAAAATCCTGTCGGGACCGCGCGAGGCAAAACTATCGGCGCTCGGCGTTGTTTCGGGCATTCACAATCCTGACGGCATTGTCGGCGATCTCGGCGGCGGATCACTCGAACTGATCGATGTGCGCGGCAATCGCGTCCACAGCGGTGTCACGCTGCCGCTTGGCAGCCTGGCGCTGCAGGATTCGTCGCATAAATCGCTGAAGCGCGCCGAACGCATCGTGAAGACCGATCTTTCCGGGGTCGCTCACCTCAAGGCCGGTCGAGGCCGCACTTTTTACGCGGTCGGCGGGACCTGGCGTGCGCTGGCGCGCATCCACATCATCCAAAGCGGCTATCCGCTCCGGGTCATGCACGGATATTCCATACCGGCGGCGGACGCACTCGATTTTGCCCAACGCCTGCGCCGCCTGGCATCGACCAACATGCTGGCCAATATCGAAGCCGTCGCCGACGCGCGGCGACCTCTGCTGACCTATGCGGCGCTCGTTCTCGAATACGTCATTCGCGTCGCCAAGCCGAAGACCATCGTGTTTTCCACGTTCGGGGTACGCGAAGGGCTGCTCTACGAGATGCTGCCGCAGGCCGAGCGCGCCAAGGATGGATTGATCTCCGCCGCGCAAGACCTCAACGAACTGCTTTCGCGATCCGCACGCCATGCGCAGGAATTGATCGCCTGGACAGACCGCCTGGTCCGGGTCACTAAGCTGCGGGAAACCGACGAGGATCGCCGCCTGCGTCATGCGGCCTGCCTGCTGTCGGACATTGGATGGCGCGTGCACCCCGACCACCGTGGCGAGGAAACGCTCAATCTCATCATCAACGGAAACTTCGGCGCGATCAGCCATCAAGGCAGGGCATTCGTCGCGTTATCGGTATTCTACCGTTATGCCGGTCTGAGCGAAGAAAACGAACCGCCGACCCTCATTCGGGGACTGGTCCCGCCAGCCATGGTCGAACGTGCGCGCGTTCTCGGTGCGGCCTTTCGGGTTGCCCATCTGGTATCAGCGGCGCGGCCGGGAGTATTGCCGGCAACCCACTTTCGCAGCGACGGCCGCAAGCTGATGCTGGTGTTTGAACACCGGATGGTCGATCTCGTTGCGGATCGCGTCGGCAGCCGCTTCAAACAGCTGGCGCGGCTGATCGGCCGTTCCGGATCGATCGTGCGACGCTAGATCGCTCGCCCGAGAATACTGGAATCATCGATTAAGAACGCTCGATCGGCTGAGCTGCCTCGCCCGCTGCCGGCAACACAACGCGTTCGATCTGGCGCAACTTTCGTCGCCGCCAGATCGAGCCTACGACCAATACGGCGATCGCGCCCAGCGCCGAACAGAGATATTCGAGCAGATCTCCGTCCAGACTGAAATGCGGCGACCAGTGCAACAAGGTCGAGGTCGCATCGAAACTGAGTTCAATCCGGCCGTCGAGCAGACGCTGCAAGAAGGGATGATCTGCCGGATCGCTCGCGATCACATCGCCTGCGATCCAGCCGAGCAGTGTCGCGCCGAGCCAGATCAGAATTGGAAACCGGTCAAGCACCATCATGATCAGCGCCGCGCCGGCAATGATCATGGGAATGCTGATCGCCAGTCCAAGGACCAATAGCGATAGCTGTCCGTTCGCGGCAGCGGCGACCGCGATGACGTTGTCCAGACTCATGATGATGTCGGCGATCACGACAATCCGGATGGCGTGCCACAGACTGGTGCCGGCGGTGACGTCATCGCTCTCGTCTTCGGGCACCAGAAGCTTTGCCGCGATCAGCAGCAGCGCAAGGCCGCCGACCAGCTTCAGATAAGGCAGCACCATCAGCGTCGCGACGATGCCGGTGAATGCGATCAGCAGGATCACGGCGATGCCGGCGCCGATCACCATGCCCCACAGGCGCTGCGGCGGCGCAAGACCGCGGCATGCCATCGCGATGACCAGCGCATTGTCGCCGGACAGCAGCACGTTGATCCAGATGATCTTGCCGACCGCAAGCCAGAACACCGGCGTTTGCAGGTCGGCCTGAAGTTGCGTCAGAAACGCGCTGACACTGGCGGGATCAAAGACCTGCGATAGCCAGCTCACAGCCCGCCCCTGTTGGCCTTGCGGCGCTCGCGGCTATCGTCGCCCAATTGCCCGCCAACGTCCGCGTCAATTAACCGACGATCTCGTTGCCTGAGAAGAATTGGGCGATTTCGACCGCGGCCGTTTCGGGCGCATCCGAACCATGCACCGAATTCTCGCCGATCGACTTCGCATGCAGCTTGCGGATCGTGCCGTCGGCGGCCTTGGAAGGATCGGTTGCGCCCATCACATCACGGTGTTTGAGCACCGCGCCCTCGCCTTCGAGAACCTGAACGACCACCGGTCCGGAGATCATGAAATCCACCAGTTCGCCGAAGAACGGCCGCGCCTTGTGAACGGCGTAGAAGGTTTCGGCCTGGTCGCGGGTCATGCGAATGCGCTTTTGGGCCACGATCCTCAGTCCGGCCTTTTCGATCAGCGCGTTGATCGCCCCGGTCAGATTGCGCGCGGTCGCGTCGGGCTTAATGATCGAGAAGGTGCGTTCAATCGCCATGATTTCGTCCTTGGAAACGGTGGTGGGAGGTTGCGCGCGCTTATATCGACGCCACCGGAGGACGGCAAGCGATCCGGCGAAATGCCGCGGATCGCGTCAAGAGAGGCGATCGGGCCACGCATCCGTGCCCAAAATTACAACAATTTCACCGAGATGAACCCATCCTGAAACACGCGTGCCGGTCTGGTTCATTTTCCGGAGCCTAGGCTGCGATCGACCGGATGCCTCTCACAGCTCGCGAGCACATCGGGTCCGCGAATTCACCGGCGCCGATCGCGCCAAAACCTTAAGGAGACGACCCATGTTACGCAAATTCTCGCTTGTTGCACTTGCTGCGGCTTCGCTGGGCGTAGCTGCGCTGGCGCCAACCTCGGCATCGGCCTGGGGCGGACACGGTTGGCACGGCGGCTGGCATGGTGGCGGCTGGGGATGGGGTGCCCCGCGTTTCTACGTCGGCGGGCCGGCCTATTACGGCTATGGCTATGGCTATGGTGGCGGCGGCTGCTATGTGCGGCGGCTGGTCCCGACGCCCTGGGGGCCCCGTTGGCGCCTGATCAGCCGCTGCTACTGACCTCGGATTGCCTGATTTTGACCGGAAAAGCCCCGGCGCAGCGCCGGGGCTTTTCCGTATCAGGGAACCCTCGACCACCCCGTTATTAATTCAATTTTTACTAGAAACCGCACAACCGGCAGGACAGGCCGAAACAATCTTCGGCGCCGTGACTTGGTATTGCACGATCTTACTCAACCAAGTGGCTCGGAACTCGCAAATGAACAGCCGAACTGTCGACGATTTCGAACAAATCGATCAGGTGACCTGCCGATCGATTCGAGATGCCATTGGCGAACGGCTCCAGCAGAGCCTGCGTCCCGATACCTCGGGTCTTTCATCCCATCTGGAGCGTTTGATGGACGAGTTGCGGCGCCACGACAACGAAAGCCGCCACTGAACCAGCCCATTGCGTCCCCGGCATAGGTGATCCGGAAGCCCACGTTTCGCTCACAAACGGGTTGCCTTTGGCAGCGGCTCCGGTGACAAGGCCGCATGCTTTCCATTTCAGAGATATCGATCCGGATCGCCGGGCGGCTGCTGATCGATCATGGCTCCGCGCAGATCACACCCGGCGCACGCGTCGGGTTCGTCGGCCGCAACGGCGTCGGCAAATCAACGCTGTTTCGCGCGATACGCGGCGAGCTGCCGACCGAAACCGGCAGCATCACCGTCCCGCCACGCTGGCGCATCGGCAGTCTCGCGCAGGAGGCCCCCGACGGGCCGGAAAGCCTGATCGAGGTCGTGCTGAAGGCCGATCTTGAGCGCGAAGCCCTGCTGCAAGAAGCCGACACCGCGCACGATCCGGCGCGGATCGCCGACATCCAAACCCGGCTCGTGGATATCGACGCCCATTCCGCCCCTGCCCGTGCCGCCGCGATCCTCTCGGGTCTCGGATTTTCCACCGCCGATCAGGCGCGATCCTGTTCTGAATTTTCCGGGGGCTGGCGAATGCGCGTCGCGCTCGCCGCGACGCTGTTTGCCGCTCCCGACCTCCTGCTGCTCGACGAGCCGACCAACTATCTCGACCTCGAAGGCACGCTATGGCTGGAAGACCATCTTGCAAATTACCCGCGCACGGTGATCGTCATCAGCCATGACCGCGACTTGCTGGACACTTCGGTCAATCAGATCCTGCACCTCGATCGCGGCAAGCTGACGCTCTACAAGGGCACCTATTCATCGTTCGAGGAACAGCGCGCGACGCGCGAAATGCTGGATGCCAAGCACGCCAAGCGGCAGGCCGACGAGCGCAAGCGGCTGCAAGCATTCGTCGACCGCTTCAAGGCCAAGGCCTCGAAAGCCCGCCAGGCCCAGTCCCGCGTCAAGATGCTGGAGCGGATGAAGCCCGTTACCGCGCTGGTGACACAGGACGTGCGCGAGATTTCATTTCCCGTTCCCGAGAAGATGCTGTCGCCGCCGATCATCGCGGTCGACAACGTCTCGGTCGGCTATGATCCGAAAAAGCCGGTGCTCAATCGCGTCACATTGCGCATCGACACCGACGATCGCATCGCCTTGCTTGGCGCCAACGGCAACGGCAAGTCCACGCTGGTGAAGCTGCTCGCCAGCAAACTGGCGCCGTTCTCCGGACACGTCACGCGCGCGGAAAAACTATCGGTTGGATATTTCGCGCAGCACCAAGTCGACGAACTCGATCTCGAGGGATCGGTCTACGATCACCTCCGCAGGCTGATGCCCGATGCCCCCGAAAGCAAGGTGCGCGCGCGAGCCGGCGCGATCGGTTTCTCCGGCAAGGCTGCCGACACCGTCGTCAGGAGCTTGTCGGGCGGCGAAAAGGCGCGGCTACTGCTGGGGCTCTCGACATTCTTCGGCCCCAACATGATCATTCTCGACGAGCCGACCAACCATCTGGACATCGACAGCCGTGCTGCGCTTGCCGAGGCGATCAACGAATTTCCCGGCGCAGTCATCATGGTCTCCCATGACCGCTATCTGATCGAAGCCTGCGCCGACCGATTGTGGGTTGTCGCCGACCAGGCCGTCACAACCTATGACGGCGACCTCGACGATTACCGGCGCATGATATTGTCGGCACGCGGCATGCGGACGAGTTCGCGCGATCGCGGCGGCAACGAACGCGACAATGGCGGCGATAAACCTCAGCGCGGCAAGGCCGAGAAGCGGACGCCGCTAAAACAGCGGATTTCACAGGCCGAGGCCGAGATCGCGCGCATCAGCAACATCATCGCCAAGATCGATACCGCACTGGCGCTACCGGATTTGTTCACGCGCGATCCGAAACAGGCGGCCCAGCTCAGCAAGGCGCGCGCCGGCGCCGCTAGCGCCCTGGCGCGCGCCGAGGAAGAATGGCTGGAGGCCAGTTCGCAGTATGGCGAAGCGGCTGGCTAGCTGATTTTGGTTCGATCGGGGAATCCAGTTCGAGGCGAAAGACGCAGAGCCTCGGCTTTCAATCACAACCGGACCTATTCCAACTCCCTGGCGGCGAAGCGATCAGGTCGCCGCCGGTTTCTTCTTCACCTTGGATTTTGCGGTCTTCGGCTTTGGCGCAGCCGCGGGCTCTTCGCCACGTTCGACCGAGGTCAGGCGCCCGCCGGTGAACGTATAGATTCCGGGGCGCGGTCCCTGCGTGTAGGTGACAACAGCCAGACGATCGCCACGTGGATTGTTGGAGATATTGACGCTGCCCGGCGCACCTATGCCGCGCACGACATCGCATTCAGTGTGCCCAAGCGCGACGGTGCCCGTTACCGCCGGAGGCGGCGGTGAGCCGGCTGCGCCTTCCGTCAGCGCGTTGGCGTCCGAAGGCCCGGCCGGCGGCGTCATTCCCGGGCAAAGTCCGTCGGCACTGACCAAATCTTCTGCCGTGACCGGCTTATTAGGGGTGAGCGGTGGCGTTTCGATCGAAACATTCTGGATCGAGAGCCTTCCGGTCCGCGAAAACCATTCCGCATCCTTCGACAGAAGATCGGACGAGAACATATCGCCCACGCTACCGCTTGCGCAGCCCGTGATGAGGGGCGCAAACAGAAGCAAAGCCAACAGCTGCTTTCGATGAGAATTGTCTCGCACGATGAACTAGCTTCCTACCCCGCACTAAACGGCTGTCCCACCATCACTTTGCGGCACCACCGTGGCTGCGGCCACCCGCCGCCCCCGGAAACCACAGATTATCATTAACTGGCGCGGATCGCTATTGCCGCCGCTGCCAGCGGCCCCGCTCGTCGGCCTGCCAGTATGTGACTTCAAAGCCTCGCGTTTTGCAATCGGTCCAGGCGCTGCGCGCCGCCGCCAGCGCATCGCTGTCGTCGCCGTTAAAGACCAGCACCAGCCGCTCGTAGGCGTCCGAATCGGCAGGCAAAGCCGCGTTGTCGACCAGGAACCTGACATTGGCGCGGTTCGGATTGCCTCCCTCCGCGATCAGCACGATCGGCTGATCCGACGCATCGCCCACACGCCAAGTGGCGTGCGGCAAAAACGAATCGTCACGATAGGTCCACAAATGAGCGTCGAGCGCGTCGGCGCGCTCCTCCGATGTCGACTGCACCACCACCCGCCAGCCGCGCTCCAGCGATTTTTCGAGCAGAGGCGGCAAGACGTTCTCGAGCGTCATGTCCTGCAGATGGTAGAATAGAACTTCCGTCATCGGATTTTAGCTATTTTTTGGCTTCGTAATACTCCGCGACCAGCCGCTCGAGCAGGCGAACGCCGTAACCCGAACCCCAGCTGTGATTGATTTCCGTTTTCGGCGCGCCCATTGCGGTTCCCGCGATGTCGAGATGCGCCCAGGGGGTGTCATCGACGAAACGCTGCAGAAACTGCGCGGCGGTGATCGAGCCGCCGTTCCGGCTGCCGCCGGTGTTCTTCACATCGGCGAATTGTGAATCGATCTGCTTGTCGTATTCCGGACCGAGCGGCATGCGCCAGACCCTTTCCCCCGTCGCCATTCCGACCTGCATCAGCCGTTCGGCCAATTCGTCGTTGTTGGAGAACAATCCGGCGTATTCGGTGCCGAGCGCCACAAGGATCGCGCCGGTCAGGGTTGCCAGATCGACCATGAATTTCGGCTTGAACTTCTTTGCCACATACCAGAGCAGGTCTGCCAATACGAGCCGGCCCTCGGCATCGGTGTTGATGATCTCGATGGTCTGGCCGGACATCGAGGTCACGATGTCGCCCGGACGCTGCGCGTTGCCGTCAGGCATGTTCTCGACAAGGCCGATGGCGCCGACCGCATTGACCTTCGCCTTGCGCGCGGCGAGCGCATGCATCAGCCCCACGACGCAGGCGGCGCCGCCCATGTCGCCCTTCATGTCTTCCATGCTGCCCGCGGGTTTGATCGATATGCCGCCGGTATCGAAACAGACGCCCTTGCCGACAAAAGCCACCGGCTGTTCGCCACGCTTGCCGCCGTTCCAGCGCATGATCACGGTCCGGCCGGGTTGCGTCGAGCCCTGGGCGACGCCGAGCAACGCGCCCATTCCGAGTTTCGTCATGGCCTTGACATCAAGCACCTCGACATCGACGCCGAGTTTGCGCAGCTGAGCCGCGCGACGCGCGAACTCCACGGGATAGAGCACATTCGGCGGTTCGTTGACGAGTTCGCGCGCGATGATCACGCCGTCGACAATGTGCGCATCGGGAGCGAAGGCCTTGCGCGCGGCTGCGACATCATCAACGGCCACCGAGATGTCAGCGCGCAATGCAGCGTCCTCGCCGTCCTTCTTTTTGGTCTTGTAGCGGTCGAACTTGTAGGCGCGCAGCCGCAGGCCTGCGGCGATCGCGGCCGCCTGCCCGGGCTTCATGGCGCCATCGGGCAGATCCGCGACAATCGTCACGGCATCGCCGCCGGCGCGCAATTTCCCCGCGATCGCCCCGCCCAGCTTGAGAAAATCATTGTCCTTGATCGCCGATAGCTTGCCGATGCCGATCACGATCAGGCGCGCGGCTTTCAGGCCCTCGGGCGCCAGAATATCGAGCGCGGATCCACTCTTTCCCTTGAACTGGTTGGTGGCGGCGGCGCGCCCGACCAGATCTGCGGCCGAGCCCAGCGCCTTGCGGGCTGCGGCGCCGAATTTCAACGTGTCGTCGCAGAACACGACGAGAATGCCACGCGAAGCAGCGGAAAACGGAACGAAGCCGACCTTGACGGCGTCGGACATGGGCGAATCCTCCAAAAATCAGGGCTGTAACCGGGTCAGGGACCCGATCGATGTTCTCTTTGGCTGTGCGGTACATCCGTCAAGAGCACGTTCCAGGGCACTATGGCCTGCGAGCTGCTGCACTGCCAAGCGCCGCCGTGGCCGCAGGGCCACATAACATGAATTATTAACCATATCCTAGGGGTGCCATGGCTCAGCCATTTTGTTGACAGATCAAAGGGATGCTAATGAGAGATGTGGGCCGGCTGGAAGATGCCGGCGACCAAGGGGATCCTGACTTCAGGATTGGTCGCCAGCTATAATTCCAGCACGCAAGGCGGGATCGTGCGGTAACGATGGGGTCGATCGACAAGTATATTTTCCGCACGACGCTTGCGTCGTTTGCGGTGGTTCTGATCAGCCTGACCGGGGTAATCTGGATCACCCAGGCCCTGCGCGGTATCGACCTGATGACCAGCCAGGGCCAGACCATTCTGACCTTTCTCGGCATCACGAGTCTTGTGATTCCGGCGCTGGTCCTGATCATCGCCCCGATCGCGCTGATGATCTCGATTTCCCACACCCTTAACAAGCTGGCGACCGACTCCGAAATCATCGTGATGAATGCGGCGGGCTTTTCGCCGTTCCGGCTGTTCCGTCCGTTCGTCTACGCGACCTGCGTGGTGGCGGTCATGGTTGCTTTTATCGCCGCCTATCTCGCCCCCGATGGCATGCGCCGAATCAAGCAATGGGACGCCGACATCACCGCTGATGTCCTCACCAACATCCTGCAGCCGGGCCGATTCGCCCAGCTCGACCAGAACCTGACCATCCGTATCCGGGAGCGAAAGCCAGGTGGTCTGCTCGCCGGCATCTTCGTCGACGACCGTCGCGATCCGAAGGAGCGAGTCACCATCGTCGCCGATCATGGAACGGTCATGAAGAACGAGGGCGGCTCGTTTCTGATTCTAGAGGATGGAAATCTCGAACGCTTCGAGGTCGACAAGCGTGATCCGGCACTGGTGGCGTTCGCCCGCTACGCCTTTGACATGTCGAAATTCTCTCAAGGCCACGACGTCACGCTCGGCATTCGCGAACGCTATCTCTGGGAGTTGCTCGATCCGAAGGAAGACGATCCGATCTATACGCAGATCCCCGGACAGTTTCGCGCCGAGCTGCATGATCGCTTCATGGCACCGATTTATCCCTTTGCGTTTGCAGCCCTGACTTTCGCTTTTCTCGGTACGCCGCGCACCACACGCCAGAGCCGCAACTTCTCCATCGGCGGTTCTATCCTTGCCGTGTTCGGTCTGCGCATGGTGGGATTCGCCTGCTCCGTCATGGCCGTGAAAACGCCGCTGGCCGTGCTCGTTCAATACCTTATGCTGGTGGCGGGAATCGGTGTCGGCGTGTGGATCATTATCGCGGGCCTTGTCATCGAACCTCCCGCCGCGCTGCTGGAGGCGATCAACAAATCCAACGCGCGCCTGCTTCGGCTTTTTGGACGACCGGCCACCGCATGAGCATGATGACCAACACCCTCGGCCGCTATTTTGCCGGCCGTTTCGTGATCTCGGCGCTCGGCGTGTTTGCCAGCATCTTCGTGCTTCTGGTGCTGGTCGATTACATCGAAATGGTCAGGAAGACATCAGGCCTGGTTTCGGCATCCGCGGTCACAGTCGCGGAAACATCGTTGTTTCGCGTGCCGCAATTGCTCGAAAAGCTGATGCCATTCTGCGTCCTGATCGGGGCGATGACATGCTATCTGGCGCTTTCGCGACGCCTGGAGCTTGTGGTGGCGCGCGCCGCCGGCGTTTCCGCCTGGCAATTCATCGCGCCGGCGCTGGCAAGCGCGATCCTACTCGGAGTCCTGGCAACCACGGCCTACAACCCGATGTCTGCCGAGTTGCGCGAAATCTCCAAGCAGATGGAGGCCGAGCTGTTCGGCTCGACGCCCGGAGCCGGCATCCAGGACGCCGCCGGCTTCTGGATCAATCAGGTGAACAATGATGGCCAGGCCATTATCAACGCCGCCCGCAGCGAGCAGCAGGGTGTGCGGCTGACCGGGCTGACCGTGTTCACATTCGACACCAACAACCAGTTCAAGGAGCGAATCGAAGCGCGCGAAGCGACGCTCGAGGAAGGGCACTGGCTGTTCAAATCCGTGCGGCGATATTCACTCAACGCCCCTCCGATCGACCAGGACAGCTACGTCCTGCCGACCAGCCTGACCCCGGCCCAGGTCCGCAACAGCTTCTCCACGCCGGAGACTGTGTCTTTTTGGCAACTCCCGGGCTATATCCGGTCTTCCGAGAGCTCCGGATTTGCGACGGCCGGCTACCGGTTGCAGTACCACAAGCTCATCGCACAGCCTTTTTTGCTGGCTGCAATGGTGATGTTGGCCGCCTCCGTGAGCTTGCGCTTCTTCCGTTTCGGCGGCGTGCAAAAGATGGTTTTGAGTGGCGTGGGCGCGGGCTTTCTGCTCTACGTTCTCTCGAAAGTAACCGAGGATTTGAGCAAGGCTGAGTTGATGCATCCGATCGCTGCGGCGTGGTTGCCCGTCTGCGTGGGCGGCCTCACCGGCTTTTTGGCCTTGCTGTATCAGGAGGACGGGTAGTGGCCAGCGTCGCCGCCCGCCAGAGAAGGTCGCCTGTGTTCGGGCGGCGCACCCCGGTGCGCCGCCATCGCAGCCGCTTGGCCGTCATCAGCAGGCACATTCTTGCTCTCGTTGTCGGGTTGATCATTGCCAACGCGTTCGGCGTTGCCTTGATTACGCCTGCTTCCGCGCAATACAGCTACAATCCAGTTCCGCCACGGCCGAAACCGCCGCGCCCTCCGAGCGACGGGCAGATGCTGGTCCAGGCGGTCGAGGTGGACTACGACTACAACAACTCGCGCGTGTCGGCGGTCGGCAATGTGCAGATGTTCTACAACGGGACAAGCGTCGAGGCCGACAAGGTCATCTACGACCAGAAGACCAAGCGGCTTCACGCCGAAGGCAATGTCCGCATGACCGATGCGGACGGCAAAATCACCTACGCCAATATTATGGATCTGAGCGACGACTACCGCGATGGTTTCGTCGATTCGTTGCGGGCCGATACGGCCGACCACACGCGAATGGCCGCGACGCGCGCCGACCGCAGCAGCGGCAACTACACGGTCTTCCAGAACGGCGTCTATACGGCCTGCGAACCTTGCAAAGATGATCCGAAGAAGCCGCCTCTGTGGCAGGTCAAGGGCGCGCGCATCATTCACGATCAGAATGAGAAGATGCTCTACTTCGAGAACGCCCAGCTGGAGTTCTTCGGCGTTCCGATGGCGTATATGCCGTATTTTTCAACGCCCGATCCGACCGTGAAACGCAAGACCGGCTTCCTGATGCCGGCCTTCACTTCGTACACGGCCTTTGGATATGGCGTCGAAGTTCCGTTCTACTGGGCGATTGCTCCGGACTATGACGCGACCTTCAGTCCGCGCTTTACGACCAACCAGGGCGTGTTGTTGCAGGCCGAATTCCGTCAGCGCCTGATGAACGGCTCGTATCAGATCCGCGCCTATGGCATCGACCAGACCGATCCGAACGCCTTCGTAGGCCAGCCCGGCGACCGCCAGTTCCGCGGCGGCGTCGAAACCAAGGGCCAGTTTGCGCTCAACGACAAGTGGGTCTGGGGCTGGGACGGCGTCCTGCTCTCCGACTATTACTTCATGTCCGACTACCGGCTGGCCCAGTACAAGGATCCGCTGGGCTCATTCCTGAACCTGCCGACCGATGCCGTCTCGCAGCTTTACCTGACCGGCGTCGGCAATCGCAGCTATTTCGATGCGCGCACGATCTATTATCTCAGCTTTTCGGGTAATCAGAGCCAGGTGCCGGTCGTGGCGCCGGTTATCGATTATTCGAACGTGATCAACCACTCGGTGCTCGGCGGAGAGGTCAGCTACAAGACGAACTTCACCAACCTGACGCGTGAAACCGCGGCATTCGATCCGACGAATGCATCCGCTTTGGCCAACGGGTCTTGCCTACCGACATCAGCCGATCCGGCCGCCACCATCAACAGGGCAAATTGCCTGCTTCGAGGCATGCCTGGTACCTATGCGCGATTGACGGGTGAAGTGGATTGGCGCCGCTCGTTTACCGATTCCTGGGGCGAGATCTGGACGCCGTTTGCGAGCCTCCGAGCCGATGCCATCGATGATTCGGTGACCAACCAGCCGGGCGTTTCGAACTTCCTCCCGACCGGTGAGAACCAAGCGTTGCGCGTGATGCCGACGATCGGCCTCGAATATCGCTACCCCTTCATCAACGTCCAGCCATGGGGTTCCACGACGATCGAACCGATTGCGCAGGTCATTATTCGTCCCAATGAGCCCTACGCGGGTCAGCTTCCCAACGAAGACGCGCAGAGCATGACCTTTGACACCAGCAACCTGTTCAGTGTCGACAAGTTCTCCGGCTATGACCGCGTTGAAGGCGGCGGCCGCGCCAACGTCGGCGCGCAAATAACCACGCAATTCGACCGTGGCGGCTCCGTCGTTGCGGTGTTCGGACAATCCTACCAGTTGTTCGGCTTGAATTCGTTCGCTGTGGCCGATGCTACCAATACCGGCATAGACTCCGGTCTGGACAAGCCGGCATCGGATTATGTCGCGAGCCTCGCCTATTCACCCAACAGGACTTACACGTTTACGACGCGTGCGCGGTTCGACGAGGCCACCGGAGAGGTCAACCGTTTCGAGGCTGAGGGCAAAGCCAACTTCGACCGCTGGTCGGTCAGTCTGCTCTATGGCGACTATGCCGCTGAGCCGGAGATCGGATATCTGACCCGCCGCGAAGGCGTTCTCGCCAGTGGTACGGTCAAGGTGGCGGCCAACTGGGTGGTGACCGGAGCGGCCCGATGGGATCTTGTCGCGAACCAGATCAATCAATACGTGATCGGCGCGGGCTATGTGGACGACTGCTTTGTGCTGGGAGTGAATTACGTCACGTCCTACTCCTACGCTGCCGGCAATACCCCGCCAACGCTCAACCACACCTTCATGCTGCAACTCGGTTTACGGACCATCGCTCAAACCTCCACGTCGGCGGGCGGCGGGCAGATTCAGTAGAACCGGCTTCGGTACATGGGCGGCCGGCAAATTGCCGGCGTTCCCCGAACCCCATTCGAATCGATTGACATAGCGACGATGATCACGACGACCACATTGCTCCAGCGCTTTCCACGTTTCATCCCGGGTTGTGCGATGGCCCTGGTCTTGATGGCTTGCGGAACGCCGTCATACGCCCAAAGCGTCGCCGTCATGGTCAACGGCGAACCCATCACCAATTACGACATCGAGCAGCGCTCGAAACTGGACTATATCTCGACGCACAAACAGCCGACCCGGCAGGAAGTGATCGACGAGCTGATTGATCAGAAAGTGAAGATCAGGGAAGCCAAGCAATTTAGCGTCGACCCAAGCTCTTCCGATATCGACGCTGCGTTCGGCGAGATGAGTTCGCGGATGCGCTTGACACCTGACCAGCTCGCCAAAACGCTCGAAGGCCAGGGCATTCGCCCCGAGACGCTGAAGGAGCGCATCAAGGCCGACATGGTTTGGACCAGCCTGGTCCGCGGGCGCTACAAGGAAAGCCTCCAGGTCGGTGAGAAAGAGGTCGCCGCCGCGGCCCGGACGCAGGGCGACGCACCGGACGAGAAGGCGGAGAGCGAAAGCTTCGAATACAAGATGCAGCCGATCGTTTTGATCGTCCCGCGCGGATCTCCGCCGGCCGTCATCGAAGCGAGGCGCAAGGAAGCCGACGCCTTGCGCGAGCGGATTCAGAGCTGTGATGAAGCGAATACGCTGTTCAAATCCATGCCAAATGCCGCAATCCGCGACGCCGTGACCAAAACCTCAGCCGACATGCCGCCTGTCATTCGTGAAGGGCTCGACAAAACCCCGATCGGTCATCTGACCGCGCCAGAGGTAACAAAACAGGGTGTGGAAATGGTCGCGCTCTGCGGCAGAAAGCCGACCACGGTCGACACTCCGCTGAAAAAGCAAATCCGCGACAAGATGTTCGCCGAGAAATTTGAAGCGAAGTCGAAAGCCTATTTGCAGCAAATCCGCAAAGCCGCGATGATCGAATATCGTTGATGCATGGCAAAACCCCTCGCGCTGACACTGGGCGAACCCGCCGGTATCGGACCCGATATCACCATCAAGGCGTGGCTACGCCGGAGTGAGCTGAGGCTACCGCCCTTCTACCTGCTCGGCGACTGCGGCTTGCTCCGTGACCGCGCGAAAACGCTCGGGTTGGATGTCAGGCTTGCCGAGGTTCGCGCCGAGGATGCATTTGGTGCATTCGCGGACGCATTGCCGGTCGTGGCAACCGGTTCTGCGGCGACCGCGCAGCCCGGGCAACCGGACGGCACCAGCGCGGAAGCAGCCATCGTCTCCATTCGTCAGGCCGTCGGCGATGTCATTGCCGGACGAGCCAGCGCGGTTGTCACCAATCCGATCGCCAAAAGCGTTCTCTATCGTGCCGGATTTCAGCATCCCGGCCATACCGAATTCCTCGCAGAACTCGCCGCGACCGGCGGGCGTGCGCCGCAGCCCGTCATGATGTTGTGGTCCCCTGCTCTCGCTGTGGTGCCGGTGACGATCCATCTTCCGCTGCGTGATGCGATCACGCAGCTCTCAAGCGATTTGATCGTCACGACGGTCCGGATCGTAGCGGCCGCCATGAAGGCCCGCTTCGGGCTCGCCAATCCGCGCATCGCATTGTCGGGGCTCAATCCCCATGCGGGTGAGGACGGCTCGCTCGGTACCGAGGAGCAGCGGATCGTGACGCCCGCCGTCGAAACCCTGCGCGCCGAGGGCATTGAAATCAGGGGCCCGCTGCCGGCAGACACCATGTTTCACGACGCCGCACGGAAAACCTATGACTGCGCCATCTGTATGTACCACGATCAGGCGCTGATCCCGATCAAGACGCTGGCGTTCGATGACGCTGTCAACGTCACGCTGGGCTTGCCGTTCGTTCGCACGTCGCCGGATCACGGCACCGCCTTCGATATTGCCGGCACCGGTCGGGCCAATCCGTCGAGCCTGATCGCAGCATTGCAGCTCGCCGCGCGCATGGCGGCAGCGACGCCGGCATGAACGCGATCGATGACCTTCCGCCGCTTCGCGAGGTCATCCGCCGGCACGCTTTGTCGGCGCGCAAATCGCTTGGGCAGAATTTTCTGCTGGACCTCAACCTCACGGCGCGGATCGCACGCGCGGCGGGCCCTCTCGAAGACGCCACCATTATCGAGATCGGCCCAGGCCCCGGCGGACTGACGCGCGCACTGTTGGCGTTGGGCGCCCGGCGCGTCATAGCCGTGGAACGCGACCAGCGCGCCCTCGCCCCCCTCGAAGAGATTTCGAACCGGTATCCCGGACGGCTCGAGATCATTTGCGCCGATGCCCAGCAATTCGATCCCAGGCCGCTGCTCGGTACGACCAAGGCCAAAATCGTCGCCAACCTGCCTTACAATATCGCGACCGCGCTTCTGATCGACTGGCTGTCGATCGAGCCGTGGCCGCCCTGGTACGACATGTTGGTGCTGATGTTCCAGCGCGAGGTGGCCGAACGCATCGTGGCCCACGAAAATGCCGAAGCCTATGGACGGCTGGGCGTGCTGGCGAACTGGCGCGCCGAGACCAAGATCCTGTTCGATATTTCTCCCGCGGCATTCGTTCCGCAGCCCCAGGTAACCTCGTCGGTGGTGCGTCTGGTACCCCGCCGCGAGCCCGACCCATGCGACCTCAAAGCCCTGGAGATGGTGTCGGCGGCGGCATTCGGACAGCGCCGCAAGATGCTGCGGCAAAGCCTCAAATCGTTACCTGTGGAGCCGGCCCGGCTCGGAGCCGCGGCGGATATCGACCTGACGCGGCGCGCCGAAACCGTTCCGGTCAGCGGCTTTGTTGCCATGGCCCGTGAATTGACCAATATACGAAAAGAAAAATTCAATACCGTCTAAGGAGAAAGTTCATGGCGCAAATGCTTCGCCAATCACTCGTCAAGTTCGATGCGCCCCTGTGCGAAACCATCGTCGAAACGCCAAAGCCGCAGGGCCGCGAAGTCCTGGTGCGGATCGAGCGCTGTGGGCTGTGCCATTCCGACCTGCATATCCAGGATGGCTATGCCGATCTCGGCGGCGGCAAGAAGCTTGATACAACGCGTGGCATGACTCTGCCCTTTACACTGGGGCACGAGATCGCGGGGATCGTCGAGGAAGTCGGTTCCGACGTCCCGAAGGATCTGATCGGCGCCAAAAAGGCGGTATTCCCCTGGATCGGCTGCGGCCAGTGCCGCGACTGCCTCAACGGCGATGAGAACCTTTGCGTCAAGCAGCGGTTCCTGGGCGTTGCCATCGACGGTGGTTTCGCCAGCCATGTGCTGGTGCCCGATGCAAAATACCTGCTCGATTACGATCCGCTGCCGGTCAATCAGGCAGCTACCCTGATGTGCTCCGGCGTGACGGCCTATGGCGCTCTGAAGCGCCTCGTCGACCGGCCCCGGCAACGCAATCTTTTGCTGATCGGCCTTGGCGGCGTCGGCATGATGGGGCTTTCTTTTGCGCAAGCGATGTTCAAGCAGAAAATTGCCGTCGCGGATTTGAGCGCCGCGGCACGCGAGAGCGCGCTGCAAAACGGCGCGGCGGTTGCCTTTGATCCCTCCGAGCCCGAAGTGGTCAGGCGCATCATCAAGGAGACCGAGGGCGGCTTCGACGAGATCGTCGATTTTGCCGGCAACGAAAAATCGATGGCGTTTGCCGTCTCGGTGGTCGCGCGAGGCGGCAAGATCGTCGTCTCCGGACTGATGGGCGGCAATTTCAGCCTGCCGATGGTGCAATGGATCTACAAGCGCATGACCATCGAGGGCTTCATGGTGGGAACGCTCGCCGAAGCGCATGAGTTGATGGCACTCGCGCGCACCGGCAAGATCAAGCCGACGCCGATGAAAGAAGAACCGATGGCCGACGTCCAGAAATGGATCGACGCCTTGCGGGCCGGAAAAGTCGTGGGACGTATTGTGCTGAAAAACTAACAAAAGAATGTCTCGCCGGCCTCACCCGTTCAAAAAAGGGGAGGACAGGAATGACGCGGAGGAAACGTTCGGCACTGGGAGCATTGGCCGCGCTCGCGCTGGCCTTTGCCGCAGCGCCGGCTTTGGCGCAGAAGCAATACGGACCCGGCGTCACCGACACGGAAATCAAGATCGGGACCACGACGCCCTTTAGCGGCCCGGCATCGGCCTACGCGGCGGGCGCGATCTCGACGACCGCTTATTTCGCGATGATCAACGATCAGGGCGGCGTGAACGGCCGCAAGATCAATTTCATCAGCCTCGATGACGCCTATAGCCCACCCAAGACCGTGGAACAGATTAGACGGCTCATCGAAAGCGACGAGGTGCTTTTTCTGGTGAACCCTGTCGGCACGGCCACCAACATGGCCGTGCTCAAATATATCAATCAGAAGAAAGTCCCTCATCTCTTCATCGGTTCGGGAGCAACGGTCTTCAATGATCCCGAGCATTATCCGTGGACGATGAGCTGGACCCCGCATTACGCGTCGGAAGGCGAGATTTACGCCAAGTATATCCTTTCGGCGAAGCCTGACGCCAGGATCGGCATCCTGTCGCAGAATGACGATCTCGGCCGCGATTATCTTCTGGGCTTCAAGCGCGGTCTCGGGGACAAGGCGTCGACGATGATCGTGTCAGCGCAGACCTACAACACAAGCGATCCGACCGTCGATTCTCAGGTGGTTTCGCTGAAGACGTCGGGCGCCAACGTATTCCTGATTGCCTCGGTCCCTAAATTCGCAGCGCAGGCCATTCGCAAGGCTTACGACATTGACTGGCATCCGCAGGAATTCGTCGTCAGCATCGGTTCGTCGATTGCAGGCGCGATCAGGCCCGCAGGATTTGAAGCCGCAAAAGGGATCATCTCCGCGGCCTATCAAAAAGACCCGGCCGACCCGCAGTGGAAGAACGATCCGGCGATGCAGGCCTGGAACGTATGGATGGACAAGTACAACCCGCACGTCGACAAGAGCGATTATTACGCGCCCTACGGTTACAATATCGGCTCCGCGGTGGTGCAGATCCTCAAGCAGTGCGGCGACGATCTCACGCGCGAAAATATCATGAAACAAGCCTCGCATCTGAACATGGAATTGCCGTTGCTGCTGCCGGGTATCCGCCTGCAGACGACCCCGACGGACCTGCGCCCGATCAAGCAGATGCGGCTGGTTCGTTTCGATGGCGAACGCTACGTGCTTTTCAGTGATGTGCTCGCGAGCAAATAACGTCATCCCGGAATCGGCGTCGCGGCCGGTCAGGGATCGTCATGATCGTTCCGAGCCGCTTTGGGGGGCGTGTCGCGGCCATCAATTGGCCTCGCCCGTGTGACGGGAACAATAAGTTCTCTTCCCAAATTCCCGCCACATTTGCGATCCGAGGGTCGAGCCTCAATTAAGCCCTATACCTTCCGGAATTGCGGCCCATTGCGACCCAAATTTTTAACGAGATTTGGGCTGTGAAGCGTAGCGTACACGGAGATGCACATGCTAAATCGAACCGCGAAATTCGCGTCAGCCGCTGTCGCGGGCTTCCTCGCAAGTGCTCCACTAACCGCGTTCTCTCAGAGCGCAACGCCACCAGCAAACACGACGTCAACAGCAGCCACACCGGCAGCAGATGACTGCCTGGCCGCACCAAAGGACCAGACGCCCCAGGGCAGCCATTGGTATTATCGTATCGATCGTGCGACCAAGCGCCATTGCTGGTACCTCCGCGACGAGGGCGATGCACATGCGCAAACGGCTGCGCCAAATTCGCAAGCATCCGCAAAACCTGTCCCGCCAAAAGCGGAAGCGGCCCTGCAGGGCTCCGTTGCCAACGCTCGCGCGGAACTGACCACATCGCGAGCACGCAGCGAGACCGACACAAACGCCGCCCCGGCACAGCTCCCATCGGCCGCAGCAGCCAATGCGGCGAACACGGACAACAGCCAGCATGCGACGACCGCCCAGAATACCAACATGCCGCAAACGGCCGTTGCTTCGCGTTGGCCGGACCAGTTGAGCGCAAATTCGTCAGACGATTCAGCCGCGGACGACACCAATTCGGATACGGCCGCGCAATCGAGTGAGACGGCTGCGCCACCACCCGTGATTACCGCCGCCGCCCCTGCCCCCGCTCCCGTCACACTCGCTGCTGCGGACACCTCAGCCGAAAAACAGTCCGGCTCGGTCCCAATGCTGTTGATGGTCATGACCGGCGCGTTGGCGGTCGCCGGCCTTGTGGGAGCCGTTATCGTCAAATTTGGCGGTAAGCGCCGGAATGACCAGGAAGACGACTACGAAGAAATTCAGGGCGATCGCCGTCCGGTCTGGGGTTTGGAGCGTACCGAACGCGCCAGGCCGCTGCCCCTCCCGGCCTCGGCCGCACACAGACCGAACATCGGCATGCCGCGCGAGCTGCGCGCCGCGGATGATCCGGACGACAAGATCACAGAAATGCTCGCGCGGTTGGCCAAGAGCGCCCAAAGCTAGCGCGCAAAGCTAGAGCGTGATTCCGGCCCAGCGGACCGCGCTCGGAAAAGACCACGCCCAAGCCAAAAGATAACGCGAGGAGTCTCACTTCAGCCGGGCTGAACGCGACTCCAGGGCGCCGGAACTATTGCTCCAGTTGCTGCTGCAACTTGCGTACGAAAGTCGTCAATCCCGTGCGGCGTTCGCGCTTGAGCCGCTCGGCCTTCAGAATCGATTGCACCTCGGCGAATGCTTCATCGATGTCGTGATTGATGACGATATAGTCGTATTCTGCCCAGTGGCTCATTTCATGGCTGGCGCGGCTCATTCGCCCCCGGATCACTTCGTCGGAATCCTGGGCACGGGAATGCAGGCGTTTTTCGAGATCCGCGGCAGACGGCGGCAGGATGAACACGGATACGACGTCGTCGCGCGATTTTTCACGCAATTGCTGCGTGCCCTGCCAGTCGATGTCGAACAGCACATCCTGTCCGGCCGACAACGCCGCCTCGACCGGCGCCCGCGGCGTGCCGTAACGGTTGTCGAAGACGACAGCCGATTCGAGCAACTCGTTTCGTTTCGACATCAGGTCGAATTTCGCCTTGTCGATGAAATGATAATCCCGGCCATCGACTTCGCCCGGCCGCATCGGCCGCGTAGTCGCGGACACCGACATGTTCAAACCGGGCATCCGCTCGATCAGCAGGCGCGACAGCGTGGTCTTGCCCGCACCCGACGGTGATGACAACACGAACATCAGCCCGCGTCGCTCAACTCCGTCCAGGCCGTGGCCACCAACGGTCATGGTTCACTCCAGATTCTGAACCTGTTCGCGGAATTGCTCCACCACGTTCTTCATCTCAAGGCCGGTGTTGGTCAGTTCGAGATCGTTCGACTTCGAGCAGCAGGTGTTGACCTCGCGGTTGAATTCCTGCGCCAGGAAATCAAGCCGCCGCCCGACCGGTCCGCCCTTGCCGAGCATCTCACGGGCCTGCGAGACGTGCGAGGCAATACGATCGAGTTCTTCGCGGATGTCGGCCTTGGTCGCGATCAGAAGCGCCTCCTGATTGAGCCTGTCGGCGTCGAAGCGATCGGACGACTCCAGCAATACCGCAACCTGCTCGGCAAGCCGCGCCCTGATCGCGTCCGGCTTGCGGCCCGGCGCGGCCTCGGCCTTCTTTGCCAGGCATTCGATCTCGTCCATGCGCTGCGACAGAATTTTCCCCAGCGCCACGCCTTCGCGCTGGCGCATCTGCACGAGGTCAGTGAGCGCCTGCTCGAATGCAATGCCGGCGGCAGCCTTCGCCGCAATGTCCTCCACCTCGCTGCTTTCGGGCTCGACAACCTCGATGACGCCCTTGATGCCCAGCAGCCCGTCGATGCTCGGAGCGACCGCGTCGATCCTGCCTGCGAGTTCGCCCGCGACCCGCACAATCGACGCCAACACCTCTTCATTGATACGGATCGTTGAGGCCGCGTTGGCGCGCTTGACGGTCAAATTGGCATACACCGTGCCTCGCGACAGCAATTCGCCAGCGCGCTTTTTAGCCGATGCCTCGAGGTCATCCCATCCGGGCGGCAAACGCATCCGCAGGTCAAAGCCCTTGGCGTTGACCGACTTCAACTCCCACTCGAACGCATAGGGTCCGCTGGCGCCGTGGCTTCGGGCAAAGCCGGTCATGCTCGAAAGCGCCATCGCGTGAACTTCTCCGGATGATACCGCGTGAGATTCGCAGGTGTAGGCGGGAGTGTAAAACGTTTTCGCGCAAAGTGGAATCGGTTCCGGCGCATTGCCGGCGGCGCATTATTGCTGATCCGCCGGGGGCTGCGACGTCGGTTGCACGGTGCCCTGACGGGCCGGAGCGCCGCGAGCGGGCTTTTTCGGCGCGACCGGCTTCGCCGGCGGGGTCGCGGAGGTCGCTTCGCCCGGCGTCGCAGCCGCAGCGGGCGCGGGGTCATCCGCGGGTTCGACCGTGTCGTTCTGAATCTGCTTTTCCATCGTGCGCAGTTTGGCGACGTTCTTCTGATGCTGGTCGTAGGTCTCGGTAAAGGCGTGGCCGCCGGTGCCATCAGCGACAAAGAACAGGTCACGGGTGCGCGCCGGATTGGCGGCGGCTTCCAGCGAGGCGCGCCCCGGATTGGCAATCGGCCCAGGCGGAAGACCGTCGATCACATAGGTATTGTAGGGCGACGGCTGGGTAATTTCGCTGCGCTTGATCGGCCGCCCCAGCGTTCCCTTGCCGCCGACCAGACCATAGATGATGGTCGGATCGGATTGCAGCTTCATCTTTTGCCGCAGCCGATTGACATACACCGCGGCGACGCGGCTGCGCTCGTCTGCCCTGCCGGTTTCCTTTTCGACGATCGAGGCCAGCGTCACGAGCTGCTCCGGCGTCTTGACCGGAATGTCGGCGTTGCGATGTTCCCAGATTTCCGCAACCACGCGCCTCTGCGCCTGCTGCATGCGCGCAACAACCTGATCTCGCGTGGTGCCGCGGGGGAATTTGTAGGTCTCCGGCAGCAGCGTACCCTCGCGCGGTATCTCGCTGACGGAACCAGAAAAGATATCATTGTCCGAAAGGCGAGCCACGATCTGTTCCGAGGTCAAGCCTTCGGGAATTGTGACGGAATGCTGAACCACCTTGCCATCGACCATGGTGCCGATGACGTCGCGCAGGCTGGCGTTCTTCTGGAACAAATATTCGCCGGGCTTCAATTCGGAGCGCGCCTTTAGCGCCAGCACGGCACCTATGAACGCCCAGCGATTATTATCAATCACACCTTCGCGCTGTAGCGTATCGGCAATATCCGCCATTCCGGCGCGGGCTGGAACGTTGACGACCTTGTCCTCCTGCAGAGGACCCGGCGCTCCGATTTTCTGCGCGCCATAGTAATATGCGGCGCCGGCGCCAATCATCAAAACCAGCAGAATGGTGATGATGGCGTTGCCGATCACCACCAGCGGGTTGCGGGCACGCTCGGATCGCTTGGGCGGCGGCGGGACCTGTTCGGGCTCCAACGCAGCGCGCGGGCTCCGTGGCGAAATGGGCGGCCTCTCACTCATCGATGCAACCTGAATCCTGTCGGTTCAATCGTGGCTTCGCGAATTTGCCGCAACAGCCGATAGTCTACGCCCAAAACTAGGATTTATCACCGAATGCGGCGAAACGGTGGACTCAATCTCACATGCCGCGTCAGTTGACCACGCGCCGCAGGATCACGGAAGCATTGGTGCCCCCGAAACCGAACGAATTCGACAATGCCACATTGATATCGCGTTTGCGCGGCGTGTGCGGCACGAGATCAATCGCGGTTTCCACCGACGGGTTATCAAGATTGATGGTCGGCGGAGCGATGTTATCGCGAATCGCAAGAATGCTGAATATCGCCTCGATTGCCCCGGCAGCGCCCAAGAGGTGTCCCGTCGACGATTTTGTCGACGACATCGACACCTTGGAAGCGGCGTTGCCGAGCAGCCGCTCCACCGCTCCGAGTTCGATTTCATCGCCGACCTGCGTCGACGTTCCATGCGCGTTGATATAGTCGATATCGGCCGCTGTGATGCCCGCACGTTTCATGGCCGCGCTCATGCTGCGGAATGCACCGTCGCCGTCAGGTGTTGGAGATGTAATGTGATACGCATCCCCGGATAGGCCGTAACCGGTCACTTCCGCATAGATTTTCGCGCCGCGTTTTTTCGCGTGCTCGTATTCCTCGAGCACCACAACGCCCGCGCCTTCCCCCATCACAAACCCGTCGCGATCCTTGTCATAGGGGCGCGACGCCTTTTCCGGCGCATCATTGAAAGCCGTCGACAACGCGCGCGCCGCACAAAATCCGGCCATTCCGATTCGGCAGATCGGCGACTCCGTTCCGCCTGCCACCATCACGTCGGCATCTTCGAGCGCGATCAACCGGCTGGCATCGCCGATCGCATGCGCGCCGGTCGAGCAGGCGGTCACGACGGAGTGGTTGGGACCCTTGAGTCCGTGCTCGATCGACACATAGCCGGACGCAAGATTGATCAGGCGGCCGGGAATGAAAAACGGCGATACCTTGCGCGGCCCGCGCTCCTTGAGAAGCAGCGCTGTATCGGCGATGCCGGAAAGGCCGCCGATTCCCGAGCCGATCATGGTGCCGGTGGCGCATCGCTCCTGCTCGGTGGAAGGATGCCAGTTGGCGTCGTCAAGCGCCTGGCGCGCCGCGCACATCGCGAAGATAATGAAATCGTCGACCTTGCGCTGATCCTTTGGCTCCATCCACTGGTCGGGATTGAATGTGCCGTCGGTACCGTCGCCCCGCGGAACGACGCAGGCGATCTGGCTGGTCAGATCCGAAACGTCGAACGTATCGATCTTTCTGGCGCCGCTCTCGCTGTTGAGGATGCGCTTCCAGCTCGTTTCGACGCCACAGCCGAGTGGCGACACCATGCCGAGGCCTGTGACGACGACCCGCCTCATATCCATCTCTCCAGCCGCGAATTTGCGATCCACAGCAAGAAGCCGGTGGACCGCTGCAGCGCGGTCCGTCCGGCTTCGTCAGCACCATGCGAGGGCGTCAGCTTTTCGCGTTCTTCTCGAGAAACTTCGTGGCGTCGCCGACGGTCAAAATCGTCTCCGCGGCGTCATCGGGAATCTCACAACCGAATTCTTCCTCAAACGCCATTACCAACTCGACGGTATCAAGGCTGTCGGCGCCGAGGTCATCAATGAAGCTCGCATTGTCGACTACCTTTTCGGGTTCGACACCGAGGTGTTCGACCACGATCTTCTTAACCCGCTCGCCAATCTCGCTCATCGTTCAACCTCGTGCTTGTTCCATTGGACCCGAACCTAAGACGATACGAGCCATCGTGATCTCTAAGTCTTCTTCGCAGTCGCGCATCGTCTTGATTTGGCTCCGTCGTCCCCGACAAAGGCCCGGCGCACGACGGCAGGCTCCGCACCGCCAATATACAGGGTTTCAAAATCCTGCAATGGCCTTCTTCGCCCATCCGGTGGCGGTTCGGTTATCATACTTCCCCAGCCTTGACTATAATCCCCAACCGGCCCTCGGAAACCGGCTTTCGCCGGCTTCACAGGGCTCCCAATACGCTCAAATCATGGCCATCCCGCCATTGACGTGAATCGTCTGTCCCGTGACATAAGCCGCTTCGTTCGAACTGAGATACACCGCCGCCGCGGCGATATCCTCAGGCGTTCCAAGCCGCGCTGCAGGAACCTTCGAAAGGATGGCTTCGCGTTGCTTCTCGTTCAGCGCATCGGTCATCGGCGTCTTGATGAATCCCGGTGCGATGCAATTGGCGGTGACACCGCGCTTGGCGTATTCCGCACCCAGCGTCTTGATCATGCCGATGATCCCGGCCTTCGATGCCGTGTAATTGCCCTGCCCCGGATTGCCGGTGACGCCGACGATCGAGGTGATCGCGATAATGCGGCCGAAACGCTTGCGCATCATCAGCTTGGTTGCGGCCCGCGCCAGGCGGAAAGTTGCCGTCAAATTGACCTTGATGACTTCGTCCCAATCCTCATCACGCAGTTGGACAAACAAATTGTCCTTGGTGATGCCGGCGTTGGCGATGAGGATATCGACTTGCCCCATGGCTTTTTCGGCCGATGGCACCAGCGCTTCAACTTCGGCAGCGTCGGAGAGGTTGCAGGGCAACACATGAATCCGCTCGCGGAGTTGACCCGCGAGCGTGTCAAGCACCTCACGGCGCGTCCCGGAAATCGCCACCGTCGCGCCTTGGGCATGCAACGCTTGCGCGATCGCGCCGCCGATGCCGCCGGTCGCACCGGTAACGAGCGCCGTCCTGCCAGTCAGATCGAACATCTATATCTCCTCCCGACCGCCTAGGCCGAATGCGCAACCGCCATCGCGTCCTTCGCAGCGGCAATATCGCCGGGACCACCGACCGGGGTGCCGACCGCGCCTTCGGCGATGCGCTTGACCAGTCCGCTAAGCACCTTCCCGGCGCCGATCTCGAAAAACCGTGTGACACCCTGGCTTGCCATGTAGGCCACCGACTCACGCCAGCGCACGGTTCCTGTGACCTGCTCGATCAGGCGGCGGCGGATTTCGTCCGGATCGGTGATGGCTGTCGCCAGCACGTTAGACACCAGCGGCGATGCGGGCTGCCGGATCGTGACATCGGCCAGCGCTTTCGCCATGACATCCGCCGCAGGCTGCATCAGCTTGCAGTGGAACGGCGCCGACACCGGCAGCAGCATGGCACGCTTGGCGCCTTTGGTTTTGGCGATTTCGACCGCGCGATCGACCGCCGCCTTGTCGCCGGACACCACCACCTGGCCACCGCCATTGTCATTGGCGGCCTGGCAGACCTGTCCCTGCGCGGCCTCGCCGGCGACCGCTACCGCGGCCTCGTAGTCCAGGCCGAGCAGAGCGGCCATGGCTCCGACCCCCACCGGCACCGCTTTCTGCATGGCGAGGCCGCGGGTGCGCAACAGCCGGGCAGTGTCACTGATGCTAAGGCTACCGGCGGCCGCAAGCGCGGAGTATTCGCCAAGCGAATGCCCGGCAACGAAGGCGGCGTCCCGTCCCACCGAGAAACCGGCCTCTGATTCCAGCACCCGCAGGGTCGCAATCGAGACCGCCATCAGCGCCGGCTGGGCGTTTTCGGTGAGCTGCAGGGTCTCGGCCGGGCCGTCCCAGATGATGCTGGTCAGCTTCTCGCCGAGCGCTGCATCTACCTCGTCGAATACGGCTCGCGCTGCCGGAAAGGCCTCCGCCAGCGCCTTGCCCATGCCGACCGCTTGGGAACCCTGCCCCGGAAAAGTAAATGCTGCCGTCATCGGCACTCCCTGAACGTCCCGTAATCCCTAAAGTTGGGCCGAAAGACACTGCGAGGGCCGGTTGTGTCAAGCCGCCGGTGCTCCCCGATCGGCGGATAGATACGCCAATTGAGACGCTTTCCCTTGCCTTCGCGCTCAAAATCCGTATAAACCGCGCCATCCGTGGATCCCGGCCGGGAGCTGAACGGACGGTCTCAGCAATCTCACCTTTTTGGCGATGTTGATGCGGCAGGGCCAGTCGGTCCGTCGTCCCGTGCTTCCGCCTTCTGAGCATATCGAGTCCTTTCCGAAGGGTTCGAAGGGCTTGCCGCCGGGAACTGCGCCAACACAGGAAAGGACATCCATGCCTCTCTATGAGCATGTTTTTCTCGCGCGTCAGGATGCGAGCACCCAACAGGTCGAAGAACTGACCACCCAGATGACCGGCATCGTCGAGCAGCTCGGCGGCAAGATCACGAAGACCGAAAACTGGGGCGTACGTTCCCTCACCTACCGGATGAACAAGAATCGCAAAGCGCATTTCGTGCTGATGAACATTGACGCTCCTTCGGCTGCAATCGCCGAAATCGAGCGGCAGGAGCGGATCAGCGAAGACGTGATCCGTTATCTCAGCGTGCGCGTCGAAGAGCACGAGGAAGGCCCCTCGGCGATGATGCGCAAGGCCGATCGCGACCGTGAGCGCGATGACCGTGGCGGCGGTTTCCGCGGCGACCGCGAGGGCGGTTTCCGGGGTGATCGCGATGGTGGCGGCTACCGCGGCGATCGTGGTCCGCGTCGCGGCCGCGATGACGCCGAAGTAGCAGTGGTTGAGGAGTAAGAATCATGGCTGATGCTGGTGCACGCCGTCCGTTTTTCCGCCGCCGCAAGACCTGCCCGTTCACGGGTCCGAATGCGCCGAAGATCGACTACAAGGATTCCAAGCTGCTGATGCGTTACGTCTCCGAGCGCGGCAAGATCGTGCCGAGCCGCATCACCGCCGTTTCCGCCAAGAAGCAGCGTGAACTCGCGCGCGCTATCAAGCGCTCGCGTTTCCTCGGTCTGCTGCCTTATGTGATCCGGTAAAATATCTTTCGCTCCGCGGCGTTCGCGCCGCGGAGTAAATCTTCATAAGGCTCCCGGTCGTCCGGTTGCCGATGGTTGGGGTCCACGAGACCTCTAACCGCTCGAAAGGAGCGGGACAGCTGATGATCGCGATCGTCCTCATTGCTATCGCAGCCGGCTGCGCGTCGGCGCTGATGTTCGCCTCGATCATTTCGGGCGCGCTGATCTCACTATTGCTGTTCTATCTGGCACCGCTGCCGCTGACCGTGGCGTCGCTCGCATGGGGACCGCTTTGCGCCGCGATCGGTGGGATATTTGCCGCCGTCGGTCTCGGCGTGACCTTCGGCTTTCCCTATTGCATCGCCTTCGTCGTCATGGTCGCGCTGCCCGCATGGTGGCTCGGGCATCTTGTCTTGCTGG
This sequence comes from Bradyrhizobium canariense, assembly GCF_900105125.1. Taxonomy (NCBI): domain Bacteria; kingdom Pseudomonadati; phylum Pseudomonadota; class Alphaproteobacteria; order Hyphomicrobiales; family Nitrobacteraceae; genus Bradyrhizobium; species Bradyrhizobium canariense. Next base: position 1,751,459 of record NZ_LT629750.1, read on the forward strand.
GGCGGCCGAATGGCGCCGCCGTGACCGACAGCGTTCCGTCCGGCGACAGCGCCGTTCCCGCGGCACCGGCGCTCGAGTGGTATCCGGTCGGCCGCATCCTGCTGTGGATCGCAGGCTTTGCGGCGCTGACCACCATGGCGACCCTGCTCACGCTCGGCTCTGATGCCGCCACCATCACCAGCGTGATGCAGCAGGGCCTGCTGCGCATCGTCGGCTCGAACGATACCGCGTCGGCCGGCGAGAGCGAACAATGGATCGATGCGCTGGTGAAGATCGCCCCGGCGGCGGCCGCCATCGTCGCCATGCTGACGCTGACGCTCAACCTCTGGCTTGCCACCAAGATCACGGCGACGTCGGGACGACTGCGCCGTCCCTGGCCTGATCTCAAAAGCACGGCGCTACCACCGATGACGCTTGCGGCATTATCGGTTGCAGTCGCGTTCTGTTTTGCCGGGGGCTTGCCCGCGATGCTGGCGCAAACCATCGTGGCCGCCCTGACCATGGCTTATGCGCTCATCGGCTTTGCCGTCCTGCACACGTTGACGCTGGCGTTGAAAAACCGCTCGCTCTGGCTGAGCTGCGCCTACGCGGTCGTGGTCGTGTTCAGTTGGCCCCTTCTTGCGATGGCCACTCTCGGTCTTGCCGATGCCGTTTTCGGACTTCGCCAGCGCTATTTGCAAGGGAGGCCACCACCGTTGCCGGCCTCCTGAAAACCACTTCAACGCAATCTCAAAGTCTTCAGCCTCTTACCGCATCAACCTCTAAAGGAGAACGAATATGGAAGTCATTTTGCTGGAACGCGTCGCCAAGCTTGGCCAGATGGGCGAAGTCGTCCGCGTCAAGGACGGATTTGCCCGTAATTTTCTATTGAAGCGCGGCAAGGCGCTGCGCGCCACCGCCGACAATCGCTCGAAGTTCGACGGCATGAAGGCCGAGCTCGAAGCCCGCAACCTGCAGGCCAAGGGCGAAGCGACGAAGGTCGCGGAAAAGATCGACGGCCGCAACGTCGTGGTGCTACGTCAGGCCTCCGAAACCGGTCAGTTGTTCGGATCGGTGACCGTGCGCGACATCATCGCGTCGTTTGAGAGCGATGGGGTCACCATTGCGCGCAGCCAGGTCATGCTGGACGCGCCGATCAAGACCATTGGCAAGCACACGATCGCCATCGCCGTGCATCCGGAAGTCGAGGTCGGCGTCTCCGTGACGGTTGCACGCAGTGCCGATGAAGCCGAACGCATCAATCGCGGCGAAGACATCAGCACCCGTCAGGAAGACCAGGATGCCGCCGCCGAAGCGCTTGCCGCCGCCGGCGAATTCTTCGATCCGGAGGCCCAGCACGACGACGTCGCGCCGGCCGCAGAGGCGTCCGAGAAGTAACGATTGCTATATCCGAGACCTCAAGCCCGGCCCCATCAGGCCGGGCTTGTGATTCTCGTGACTACTTTTTCATCGAGCGTTGCAATCGATGCCAGCGCGGTTGCGGTGTGCTCTTCGGCCGTCGACCGACGGCAAACGTGCACGCCCGTCGCATCAGCTCCGGGCGTGGCCAAGGCAGCCGGCGCAAATCCGCGCCTGCGGAAATTCCTATTTGGATATTGGCGGCACCGGCGATCCGGATCCGGCAGGTGACGGCGGCGGCACCGACGCGGTCACGGGCGGAGATGAAGATTCGGTGGTGGCGGTGGACTGGGCAGGCGGCGGTGCGGCTGGGATTGTGGCTGGCGCGGCCGAACTCGACGGACCGGCCGCGGGCTCAGGCGTGCCGCCGGACGCAGCCGGAGGAGCCGCCGCCGCCGCAGGCGTGACCGATGGAACCGGATCTGGCCGCGACGCCGCCGGGGCCTGGTTGCTTCCCGTATCTTTCGGTGATTCGATCTCGGTGCTCTCAGGCTTGGCTTCGCCCGACGGTTTCATGGCTTCGGGCTTGGCAGCTTCGCCCTTCGAAGGCTCCTCTTTGGCGGCGCCCGGCCTGGAGGCATCCTTGGCTGTCTCGTCGCTGGGCAGCTCCTGGACGCTCGGCTTGCCCCTCCTGCCCAGCCGTTGCTTGGCAGTTGATTTCCGGCCATCGGGGCCGCGTTCGCCCACTGCGTGAGCCGCGGCCTCTCCGTCGACCGGTTTCGCAGCCTGATCCGCCGGCCGTGCCGGTCGTTTGCGGCCCTTATGCCCGGGCTCAGCTAATCCATCAGCATCCGGTTTTGCGGCCTGTTCCGGCTCTGCCTCAGGCTTCGCAGGTTCCTGCGAAGGCGCGGCCGTGCGAACCCGGCGCCCCCAGCGGTCGACCTGTTCGGCCGGCTTGCCGTCGTTTTTCGGCTGGCCACCAGAGTAACGCGTGTCGTTGGCGCCGTTGGAGATCAGATAGGAGCTGAGCAGCGAGGCCATGTCGGGGCTGGTGGTGTAGTGCTGCCGCAAAAAGCCCGGCAACGATCCCGCCGGCACCGTCTTCAGAAGCCCCCGCGGGCTTTTGTGGCAAGCCGTGCAGGTGCCCGCGAATATCTGGGAGGGGCTTTTACCGGCTTCGAGATTTTGCGCCTGCGCCTGTACCGGAACTGCCGCGAAACAGCCGATCAGAAGCATCGCCGTCGCTGAAATGAGCGCTCGGCTCAACATTGCCCATTCTCCAGATGCGGAAGTCGCTTCCAACGTCCTGATTGCGGCACCGGAGGCGGCGATCACCTTTTAGCCGAATATTCCGCGAATGGAAGTGCGCATATCACGTAATGGCGCAAATGCGGCGTTCTGGAATATCCGCTTTGTGTACAACGCAGTAGCCGGCACGAAACTTGAATATTATGATGTTCCCGAAGCGCTGGCAGGAACCATCGCTTCTCCCCGGCGTCGATACGGCGCCGGGCAGCTCACGGGATCGCTTTTGGGTGGTTTCGATGGACCGTTTGTTGCGTTACTTCCTGAAGCAGTTCATTCGCCGCGGCTTGATGACATTCACGACGGCGAGCGGCGCAACATTCAGCTGCGGGGATGGAACCGGAGAACCGGTAGCTGTCCGATTCCTGACCACGGATGCCGAGCGGCGGGTCCTGCTCAACCCCGAACTCGCGCTGGGCGAGGTTTACATGGACGGCAGCTTCGTCGTCGAGCGCGGCTCGATCGTGGACGCGCTGGCCATTTTAATGTCTCAACCCGAGATTTTGCCGCGCTGGGCCAAGCTGCAATGGTGGTTGCGATATTTTGTCAGGCATGCCCAGCAGTTCAATCCGCGCCCCCGGTCAAAGGACAATGTCGCACGGCATTACGATCTCGACGGGCGGCTTTATTCGCTCTTCCTCGACGCCGACAAGCAATACAGCTGTGCTTACTTCGAAACGCCAGACGACAGCCTCGACGATGCCCAGCTCGCCAAGAAGCGGCATGTTGCAGCGAAACTGCTGGTCGGGCCCGGCGACCGCGTGCTTGACATCGGCTCGGGCTGGGGAGGCCTCGGTCTCTATTTAGCCGAAATGACCGGCGCTGACGTCACCGGCATCACGCTCTCGACCGAGCAACTGCAGGTATCAAACGACCGCGCCGCCGAGAAGAATCTGACCCGATCCGCCAAGTTCCTGCTGGAGGATTATCGCGATATTCCGGGGCCGTTCGACCGCATCGTGTCGGTCGGCATGTTCGAACATGTCGGCGTCGATTTCTATGAGACCTATTTCAGGCGTTGCGCCGAACTGCTTTCCGATGACGGCGTCATGGTACTGCACTCGATCGGCCGCTCGGATGGACCCGACGTCACCAATCCCTGGATCGCGAAATACATCTTCCCCGGTGGCTACATACCGGCGCTGTCCGAAGTGATCCCCGTGATCGAACGCGTCGGCCTCCTGGTCTGCGACATCGAGATCTTGCGGCTGCATTACGCTGAAACCCTCAAGGCGTGGCGCGAGCGCTTCATGGCGCGGCGAGACGAGGCTGTGCGGCTCTATGACGAACGCTTTGCGCGAATGTGGGAGTTCTACCTGGCGTCCTCGGAAATGGCATTCCGCAAACAGAACCTGATGAATTTCCAGATCCAGATCACCAAACGCCAGGGCGTGGTGCCGATGACACGGGATTATATTACCCGTGAGGAAACGAAGCTCCGGGGCATCGAGCGTGGCAAGCGACCGCGGCTGCAAATCGCAGGCGGATAACGGCAACACTGTCGTGCGGCTCTAATTCCGTAAGCTGAAATCTGACGTGCGGTGCTGGCGCCAATACGGGTACGGTGACACCGGACGCGCAAGCTGTGCCCTCACGGCGGACAGAACGACGCGATCGCAAGGTGTCGCGCGCACTTCCCGGCAAGAAATCTTCTCCATGGTGTCGATCAGCATCGACAGCCACAGCCGTTCGCCGTCTCCCGATCGCCATGGTTGAAGTCGCTGGGCCATATCTCAATCCGCATCCCTAAATCGTGCTGATTAACAATCCGCTCGTCCACACACCGTTCCCGGCAACGGTACCTTTAAAAAAATTCGCCAGATGTGAACTGCTTCACAAACGATCCGGCTCGCCTGCCCTAAACCCCGGCCAAGACACCCCCAGACCCTCCGAAGTGGCCGGGAAAATGCACCAACCGTCATTCGATCCGCACCGCGACATCCAGACTGACTATATTCTGATCGCCACCGGTGTCGGAGCGGCCCTGATTGCGCTGATCTATCTCCTTTTGATTTGATTCAGCGCTGAGGTCGTCGATTCGCAGACGCCCTCGCCCTTGGATGGGTATGCCCAGGGGGCAACAAGGTTCAGGCCGCGCCTGACAATTTCACGGACTCACCGCGCAATCCGGCCACCGCCCGGTTCCCGCCTGGAGCCCGTCAAGCGGAATGCACCGCCTGGTCGGGGATTCACACCCCGCGTTGTGTGAATCGTGCATAAGGCACCTTCACACTTTCGCCCGGCCCGCAGGTGGCGCTTTATCGCCGCCCCAAATCCGGCGATCCCAATAACGACCAGATCCAAAGAATAATCCTGTCCATGGCCCTGACTGATTCGAATGTCCTCAAGCTCGCTCCCGATGTGCCAAATCCGGCCTATCGGAGCGCACCGCACAATATTGAAGCGGAACAGAGTTTGCTGGGCGCTATTCTGGTCAACAACGACGCTTTCTATCGGGTATCGGATTTTCTCGAGCCGAAGCAGTTCTTCGAGCCGATCCATCAGACCATCTTCGAGACCGCGGGCAGCCTGATCCGGATGGGCAAGGTCGCGACCCCCGTCACCTTGAAGACCTTCCTTCCGGCCGAAACCGACATCGGCGGCATGACGGTTGGCCAATACCTTGCTCGGCTCGCCGCCGAAGCGACCACCATCATCAATGCCCAGGATTACGGGCGGACGATCTATGAGCTGGCCCTGCGCCGCGATCTGATTCGGATCGGCGAAGATATGGTCAATGTCGCCTTCGACGCGCCGGTGGATTTTGCGCCGAAAGCCCAGATCGAAGACGCCGAGCGCAGGCTCTACGAGTTGGCCGAGACCGGACGCTACGACGGCGGGTTCCAAGCTTTTGCGCAGGCAATGAAGGTCGCGCTCGACATGGCGGCCAATGCCTATCAACGCGATGGCAAGCTGTCGGGCACCGCAACAGGCCTGCGCGCCCTCGACGTCAAGATGGGTGGGCTGCAACGTTCCGACCTGATTGTCCTCGCCGGGCGTCCCGGCATGGGCAAGACTGCACTAGCGACCAACATCGCCTACAACGTCGCCAAGGCGCATCGCGCCGAAGTTCAGGCCGACGGCACTATGAAGTCCGTCAATGGCGGCATCGTCGGCTTCTTCTCCTGCGAAATGTCCGCCGAGCAACTCGCCACGCGTATTCTCGCCGAACAGACCGGCATCTCATCTAGCATGATCCGCCGCGGTGGGATCAGCCAAGGCGAATTTGACACGATTCGCGACTATACAATCGAACTTCAACACCTTCCTCTCTACGTCGACGAGACCGGCGGCCTTTCGATTTCGCAATTGACCGCGCGCGCCCGCCGGTTGAAACGGCAGAAGGGCCTCGACCTGATCGTGGTCGATTACATCCAGCTGCTGCAGGGATCGGGCAAGCGTTCCGACAATCGCGTTCAGGAAGTCACCGAGATTACCACGAGCCTGAAGGCGCTAGCGAAGGAGCTCAATATTCCAGTGATCGCACTTTCGCAGCTGTCGCGCCAGGTCGAGAGCCGCGACGACAAGCATCCGCAGTTGTCGGACTTGCGCGAATCCGGTTCGATTGAGCAGGACGCCGACGTCGTGCTGTTCGTCTACCGCGAGGAATATTACTTGCAGAACAAAGAACCTAAGGTGGGCACACCCGAGCATGAAAAATGGCAAACCGAAATGGATTTCGCTCTCGGCAAGGCTGAAGTCATTGTCGCCAAGCAGCGGCATGGACCTACGGGAACTGTTCCACTACAATTCGAGGGCCAGTTCACGCGGTTCAGCGATCTGGCGCAGGATGGCCATTTGCCGGCGCAAACCTACTGACGGCGGCCTGCACGGTTGAACCGCCGCTGGCCCGCGCGTAAAGTGCGGCATGAACGTCGTTTCCGACCCGAAATCGATACCGGCGAGCCCCGTGCTGTCGCCTGACGCAACCCAGGCGGCCGCGCTTGCCACCGCGACCGGCGTCTTGTCCGTCGATCTCAATGCCCTCGTTGCCAACTGGCGCAAGCTTGAGAAAACCGCGGTGCCGGCCGAATGCGCCGGTGTGGTCAAGGCCGACGCCTATGGCTGCGGCGCCGATCCGGTTGCGCGTGCCCTCGCCAGAGCCGGCTGCAAGACGTTTTTCGTCGCCACGCTGGATGAGGCAGGCGTTGTCCGCGCAGCGGTGCCTTCGGCGGCGATTTATGTGCTCGACGGCTTTTTCCAGAATTGCGGCGACGGCTATGCCAAGATCGACGCCCGGCCCGTGATCGGTGATCTCAACGAGCTCGCCGAATGGGACGTATTTTGCCGGCGTTCCGGTTGGGCCGGCGGCGCCGCCATTCACATCGACACCGGCATGAACCGGCTCGGTCTCACTTTGACGGAAGCGCAAGGTATCATTCCCAGGATCAATGCCGGCGATCACGGCATCACGCTGGTCATGAGCCACCTCGCCTCGGCCGAGCAGCTCAATAATCCCGCCAACGCCAGACAGCTCACGGCCTTCCGCGAGATCGCCGCTCTATTTTCCGGTGTCCCGGCTTCGCTGTCGAATTCGTCAGGTATTTTCCTGGGCGCGCAATTCCAGTTCGACCTGGTACGGCCGGGTGCCGCGCTCTATGGCGTCAATCCAACGCCGGAAGCCGATAATCCGATGCAGCCGGTCGTCGAACTGAAAGCCCGCATCGTGCGGATGCGTAGTATCGAGCGCGGCGAAACCGTCGGTTATGGCGGCACATGGACGGCGCGCCGGCCCACGAAATTGGCGATCGTCTCCGCCGGCTATGCCGATGGATATTTCCGCGCCGCCAGCGCCAATGACGGCACCCGCGGCGCCGAGGTCGTGGTCGCCGGCAAACGCTGCCCGATTGCCGGCCGCATCTCGATGGACCTGATGGCGGTCGATGTCACCGACCTGCCGAACAACGCCGCGCGGCGCGGCCATATGGTGACGCTGATCGGTGAAGGCATCACCGTCGACGAGCTCGCGCACCATTTCGGCACCATCGGCTACGAAGTGCTCACCAGCCTCGGCCCGCGCTACGCGCGAGTCTACAAGGGCGGCACGGCGCAAGATCAAGGCTCGGCCAATCCAGAAATTGTTTCCGGTTAGCCGCGCCGCCAGCTGTCTCGTTATTTATGGGAGTCGATGGCCGACTTGCAGGCGGCGCTAAGTTTGTCGTGCTGCTTGTTCAGGCAGGCAACGATGCGGCCGCCGCCCGGCATGGTGCCCTTGCAATACTTCTCATAGTCCGTCTTGCATGCACCGCGCTGGTCACTGGTCGCAGCCTGGGCAAAGGCCGCCGTGGAAAACCCAATTGCGAATACGAGAACGGTCAAGCTTGATTTGAGCACGAGGCCTCCAGGGGCTTTTGATGAGCGGGCTTTGATGAGCGGTCACTGACGTCTGTACATGAAGATTGCGACATTCAACATCAACAATATCAACCGGCGCCTGCCGAACCTGATGCGCTGGCTGCGCGCCGCAAAGCCCGACATCGTCTGTTTGCAAGAACTGAAATCAACCGACGAAGATTTTCCGTTGGATGCGATCGAAAAGGCCGGTTACGGCGCAGTCTGGCACGGACAAAAGACCTGGAACGGTGTCGCCATTCTCGCACGCAACAGAGAGCCCGTGCTGATCAGGACGGAATTGCCGGGTGATCGCGACGATCACGAAGCGCGCTATATCGAAGCCGCCGTCAACGGCATCGTCGTCACCAGCCTCTATCTGCCGAACGGCAATCCGCAACCCGGACCGAAATTCGACTACAAGCTGAAATGGTTCAAGCGATTGCAGCGGCATGCGGCGAAATTTATCAAGCAGGAGATTCCGGTCGTGCTGGCGGGCGACTACAACGTCGCCCCGACTGCATCAGATATTTATCCGACGCGATCATGGGACAAGGACGCGTTGATCCAGCCGCAGAGCCGCGCTGCGTTCAAGTCACTTGTGATGCAAGGCTGGACCGACGCGATCCGCACCGCGCATCCGTCGAAACCGATGTTCACGTTCTGGGACTACAAGCGCAACCGCTGGCCGCGTGATGCCGGCTTGAGGCTCGATCATTTGCTGCTGAGCCCGGCGCTGGCGCCGCGCCTGCTCAAGGCCGGCGTCGATCGCAAAGTCCGCGGCGAAGAAAGCGCCAGCGATCATGCACCGGCGTGGATCATTTTGCGCTGAAGCGTTTTAAACCGAAAGACGCTTCGCATTTGCCGCGACATGCTCGCGGTAGCGGCCGATGATGGCCGCGGCGCTTGCGCCCGCCATCAGACTCGCGCCGGCCTCCAGCATCGCATCGACTTTCTCGCTCACCATGAGACTGGCTTCGTGCTCAGCACCATCGTCACCGCGGGCGAGTTTCGCCAGCCGAAGACGGATTACTTCACAGGATTCGAACGCCAGCATGGCGCCGTCGAGCCATGGAAAGCCATCGACCGTTTCCGCCAAGACATCTTTCATCGCGCTACCCAAAACTTCTGAATCCGCGACGATTTCAATACGCTTCAAATTTTAAGGTCCGGGCTGCGATATCGCTGGTATTTTCCGATCGGCAGGTACTGCTAGTTAACCAGAACGGCATTGCGATTCGCGGGGGACAAATTCGTTGGGCTTCCTTTTCATCCTCGCGGTCGGGCTCGTCGCCGGCACCATCAGCGGCATCGTCGGCACCGGCTCGTCGATCATGCTGATGCCGGTACTGGTCTATCAGTACGGGCCGAAACAGGCCGTGCCGATCATGGCGATCGCCGCCGTGATGGCCAACCTGTCGCGCATTCTAGCCTGGTGGCGCGAGGTCGATTGGCGTGCTTGCGCCGCCTATTCGATTCCAGGCATTCCGGCTGCAGCGCTTGGCGCACGCACCTTGCTGGCGCTGCCGTCGCGCGCCGTCGACATTTCAATCGGCCTGTTTCTGATCGCAATGGTGCCGACGCGGCACTGGCTCGCCCGGCACGAGTTCAAGATATCGCTCTGGCATCTGGCGATCGGCGGTGCGGTGATCGGCTACATCACGGGCATCGTGGTTTCGACCGGCCCCCTGAGCGTGCCGCTCTTCCTGTTCTACGGCCTCGACAAGGGTGCTTTCCTCGCCACGGAAGCGGCGAGTTCGCTCGGCCTCTATCTCAGCAAATCCGTGACCTTTCAGCAGTTCGGCGCACTGACGCCGGATATCGCGCTGAAGGGCGTGATCGCAGGAGCCTCGCTGATGTCGGGCGCCTTCGTCGCCAAGCCCTTTGTGCTGAGGCTAAAAGCGGACGTATTCCGGCTTGTGATGGATGCTATCATGCTCGCCGCCGGCCTTTCCATGTTATGGAACGCGGCGCATTCATCCTGACCAGCGACTCACATCTTCCATGGCCAAGAACACGCTCTCCTTTGTCTGCCAGAATTGCGGCGCGGCGTATAATCGCTGGCAGGGCAAATGCGACTCCTGCGGCGAATGGAATACGCTGGCCGAAGAAGACACGACCGGCGCCACCACGATGCCGGTCTCGATCCGCTCCAAACGCAAGGGCCGGCTGTTCACGCTGGAAAGCCTGACCGGCAAGAGCAACGACGCCCCTCGCCTGCCCTCCGGCATGGCCGAGCTTGATCGCGTCACCGGCGGCGGTTTTGTCAGAGGTTCGGTGCTGCTGGTCGGCGGCGATCCCGGCATCGGCAAATCGACGCTGCTGACGCAGGCCACGAGCCTACTGGCGCGCGCCGGCCACCGGGCGGTCTACATATCCGGCGAAGAGGCGGTGGCGCAGGTGCGGCTGCGCGCCGAGCGTCTGGGCCTTGCCGACGCGCCGGTGCAGCTCGCGTCGGAAACCTCGGTTGAGGACATTGTCTCCACCCTGTCGGAAGGCGCGGTGCCGCGCCTGATCGTGATCGATTCGATCCAGACGATGTGGACAGATACCGTTGAATCCGCCCCCGGCACCGTGACCCAGGTCCGCGCCTCGGCGCAGGCGCTGATCCGATTCGCCAAGAAATCGGGTGCCGCGATCATCCTGGTCGGCCACGTCACCAAGGACGGCCAGATCGCAGGCCCCCGCGTCGTCGAACACATGGTCGACGCGGTACTGTCGTTCGAAGGCGAAGGCTCGCAGCAATTCCGCATCCTGCGCGCGGTCAAGAATCGCTTCGGTCCCACCGACGAGATCGGCGTATTCGAGATGACGGGCCTGGGCTTGCGCGAAGTCTCCAATCCGTCGGAACTGTTCCTGTCGGAACGCGATCTCGGCAGTCCGGGCACCGCGGTGTTCGCGGGGATCGAAGGCACCCGACCGGTGCTGGTGGAACTGCAGGCGCTGGTGGCGCAGACATCACTGGGCACGCCGCGCCGGGCCGTGGTGGGCTGGGATCCGAGCCGCCTCTCGATGGTGCTGGCGGTGCTGGAAGCCCATTGCGGCGTGAAGCTGTCGGGCTACGACGTCTATCTGAACGTGGCCGGAGGCCTGCGGATCCAGGAACCCGCGGCCGATCTGGCCGCTGCCGCAGCGCTGGTGTCATCGCTGGTCAATGCGCCATTGCCGACGGATGCGGTGTATTTCGGCGAGATTTCATTATCGGGTGCGGTGCGCCCAGTGGCACAGACCTCAGCCCGGCTCAAGGAAGCCGCGAAGCTCGGATTTGGCCGCGCGGTGCTGCCCGAATCGGCGCGCGGCGAGGTTGGCGGCGATGCGGGGTTGGTCCTCAACAGCGTGGGCGGATTGACCAGCCTGGTGGCTGATATCGCCGCGCGGGGCACGCCGAAAGGAAACCGGCAAGGAACCGCGGACGAACCTCGCGAGGATGCGCCTGAGAAAAATGCCACACCTGCCAGATTCCGGCGCGAGGGGCGCTAGACAGGCGTGACCTTGTCCGGCCTCGCCGCTATACAACCCGCGCGCGGGGCGGAACTGGATAATTTCGGACCTTGCGGGACATGCCATATGCCCGTCACTTAGGGCGGCACCGACAAGCCGATTCGCGGTTGAACTTACGAGCGGACCTGACCAGCCGATGCCAATAACAATACTCGATCTCGTCCTGCTCGCAGTGATGCTGATTTCCGGCCTGCTTGCGATGGTGCGCGGCTTCATGCGCGAGGTCCTGTCGATCGCAGCATGGGGCACCGCGGCTCTGGTCACGCTCTACGCGTTCGGGAAGCTGCTGCCGACCGCGAAGACCTATTTCAACAACGATACCGTCGCCAGCATCGTCGTCGTCGCCGGCGTGTTCATTGGCACCCTGATCGTGGTTTCCATCATCACGGTAAGGATTTCGGACATGATCCTGGACTCCCGAATCGGTGCGCTCGATCGCACGCTCGGGTTCCTGTTCGGATTGGCGCGAGGCCTGCTGATCGTGGTCGTTGCATTCCTGTTTTTCAGCTGGCTGGTGCCGGAAAAGCAGCGGCCTGATTGGGTAACCGGGGCAAAATCCCGGGTGGTCCTGCAAGGAACCGGGGATTGGTTAATGTCCCTCTTGCCTGATGACCCCGAGAACACCATCTTGAAGAGATTCAAGAAGAATAAACCAGATGACGACCAAACTGACACCGACCCGGCGGCGCCGGCTACCGGTGATGGCTATAGTAAACCGGCCCGCGACAGCTTGAAAAAGCTGATCGAGAAACCCGCGGGACGTTGATAACAAGCCAGAGAGAGGCGCGATGGACGCGATGCAGAGCCCTTCCGATCACGCCGACCAATTTGATCCGCATCCCGGCCCTATCGAGATCCAGGACGATCTCGAAGGCGACACGTTACGCGAAGAATGCGGCGTGTTCGGCATCTTCGGTCATCCGGAAGCCGCCGCCATCACCGCACTCGGGCTGCACGCCCTCCAGCATCGCGGCCAGGAGGCCGCGGGCATCGTCTCCTTCGATGGCAGCCGCTTTCATTCCGAACGCCGGCTCGGCCTCGTCGGCGATACCTTCTCCCGCCGCGAGGTGATCGAGCGCCTGCCCGGCAGCGCCGCTGTCGGCCATGTGCGCTATTCCACAACCGGCGCGACCATCCTGCGCAACGTCCAGCCGCTGTTCGCCGAGCTCAATGCCGGCGGCTTTGCGGTCGGGCACAACGGCAATCTCACCAATGGCCTGACGCTTCGCCGTGAACTGGTGCGCAACGGCGCCATGATGCAGTCCACCACCGACACCGAAGTCATCCTGCACCTGGTGGCGCAGTCCAAGCGCAGCCGCTTCATCGACCGTTTCATCGAATCCCTGCGCGCGATCGAAGGCGCCTACTCGCTGGTGTCGCTAACCAACAAAAAGCTGATCGGCGCGCGCGATCCGCTCGGCATTCGCCCGCTGGTGCTGGGCGAACTTGACGGCTGCCCGATCCTGGCATCGGAAACCTGCGCCCTCGACATGATCGGCGCCAAATATGTCCGCGATATCGCGCCCGGTGAAATCATCGTGTTCGACGAGCTTGGCGCGCACAGCCACCATCCGTTTCCGCCGAAACCGCCGCGGCCCTGCATCTTCGAATACATCTACTTCGCGCGGCCGGATTCGATCGTCGGTGGCCGGTCGGTGTACGAGGTCCGCAAGGCATTCGGCGCCCAGCTCGCGCGCGAAAGCCATGTCGAGGTCGACGTCGTGGTACCGGTACCGGATTCCGGAGTGCCGGCCGCCGTCGGCTACAGCCAGCATTCCGGCGTGCCTTTCGAACTCGGCATTATCCGAAACCACTATGTCGGCCGCACCTTCATTCAGCCGACCCAGAGCGTGCGCGAACTCGGCGTGCGCATGAAGCATTCGGCCAATCGCGCCGCGATCGAGGGCAAGCGCATCATTTTGATCGACGATTCATTGGTGCGCGGCACCACGTCGAAAAAGATCGTGCGCATGATGCGCGATGCCGGCGCGCGCGAGGTCCATTTCCGCCTCGCCTCTCCGCCGATCCTGTACCCCGATTATTACGGCATCGACCTTCCCGATCGCGGCGGGTTATTGGCGGCGACCCATTCGCTCGAAGAGATGCGCGACATCATCGGTGCGGACTCGCTGGCGTTCCTGTCGATTGACGGCATGTACCGCGCCATGGGTGAGCCAGGTCGCGATCCGGCCAATCCGAAATTCTCGGATCATTGTTTCACCGGCGTCTACCCGACCAACCTGACCGACCAGACCCAGGTCGAGCCGCAGCCTCGGCAATTGTCGTTGCTGGCGGAAGCGAGCTGACGGGCACGCGATGGCCCAGCCGATCATCGCGATTGTCGGCGGTCTATTGCTGGTTGGATTTATCTTTTTTGCTTTTCGACAGGGCATGAAGGTCACTCCGGATCCCCGTCCGGATCAAAGCGGTCACACCAATTACGGCGGCGGCGGAGGAATCTGAGAGACGCCAGCCTCACACTTACGAGGCTATCGCCATCTCGTGCAGCGTCGTCACCGTTTTCCAGTTTCGCGTGGTAGCGCCGACCGATAAGGCCTTCTCAATCGCATTGTTCGAAATCTTGCTCTCACCGTAGTTGACCGGGCAGTGCAAATAGATTTCTCGCTGCGCTAATCGATATTCATCGCGCGTGCCGGCGAGAACATCGAGCTTGCTGGCCGCAAGCTTGGACGCGGCCTCCACCAGGAATGTCACGTGCAGCTTCGCAACATCAATGCCTTTCTGTTTGAGGAAAGGATTTCCGGTGATGATTTCAGCCATTTCAGCGGCGCGGCGCACGACGACCGTCACCGGCAGCCGTGTCTGTTTGTCGATCGTGGCCTTCAGGGTCTGCTCAAGTTTCGATGCGCTGAGGCGTGAAGAAAAAACGATGTTGCCGCTCTGAACGTAGGTCTGGATATCCTGCAGCCCAAGGTCCGCGCAGGCTTCACGCAGCCAGCTCATCTTGAGCGAGTTTCCGCCGACATTGACACCCCGCAACATGGCAATATAGGCGGTCATTTCGTGCTCTCTTAAACGTTTGATTTTCCGGAGAGAGTATCATAAATCCCCTCGATCATGGCCGTTCCCCTCACCTCCCGTATCGCGCTCGTGACCGGCGCTTCGCGCGGCATCGGTTATGCTGCCGCCCGCGCACTGGCAAAGGCCGGCGCGCATGTTGTAGCGGTTGCACGTACGCAGGGCGGGCTTGAAGAGCTCGACGACGAGATCCGCAAGGACGGCGGCAGCGCCACGCTGGTGCCGCTCAATCTCACCGACTTCGAAGGTATCGCCCGGCTTGGCGCGGCACTGCATGAGCGTCACGGCAAGCTCGACATTCTCGTCGGCAATGCCGGCGTCGCCGGCCCTTCCTCGCCGCTCGGCCATATCGAGCTGAAGCCGTGGACCGATGTGATGGCGATCAACGTCACAGCGAATTTCCAGTTGATCCGCTGCATGGAGCCGCTGCTGAGGCAATCCGATGCCGGCCGCGCCGTGTTCATCACATCAGGCGCCGCCAGCGAGGCGTTCGCCTATCTCGGCCCCTACTCGGCCTCAAAGGCCGCGATGGATACGCTGGTGCGGGTGTGGGCCAACGAGACGGCCTCGACGCCCGTTCGCGTCAACCTGTTCAGCCCCGGCCCGATCCGCACGCGCATGCGCGCCACGGTGTTTCCCGGCGAAGATCCGATGACGCTTGATACGCCCGAACAGGTTGCGGAATTCATCGTGCCGATGTGCGCGCCATCGTGGACCGAGACCGGCAAGCTCTACGATTACAAGACCCGCAGCTTGATGAGCTTTCGCGCGCCGGCGTGACATGCGGGCACGCCCGTTGACTCCCGAACCTCGCCGCTATTCACTGCGCGCCAAGCGGGGAAACCCGAAACAAAAATACGGGAGGATGCCATGACGCGGACGCCAGATCGCGGCCACTCGAAACCTATCGTCGCCGGTCTTCCTGTAGCCCTCTGGCTTTCAAGGCTGATTTCTTCAAGGTTGATTTCTGCCGCCATCGTCGCATTCGCCTTGATCGGGACGCCGACATTGCCGCGGGCTGCCGGAGCAAGCGAGATCCCGACCTTCGCGGTCGATCCATCCTGGCCGAAGCCGCTGCCGAACAACTGGATTCTCGGTCAGGTTGGCGGCATCACGGTCGACTCCGCAGGGCATATCTGGGTCATCCATCGTCCCCGCTCGCTGACGGACGACGAGAAAGGCGCGGCGCTGACGCCGCCGCGATCGAAATGCTGCATTTCGGCGCCGCCGGTGCTGGAGTTCGACACCGACGGCAATTTGCTGCGCGCCTGGGGCGGGCCCGGCGAAGGTTATGAGTGGGTTGGGCGCGAACACGGCATCGAGGTCGATGACAGGGGCTTCGTCTGGATTGGCGGCAACGCCGAGAACGACAACGCCATTCTCAAATTCACGCTCGATGGCAAGTTCGTCTCGCAAATCGGCAAGATCGCGCCGACTGGCGGAAGCAACGACACCAGCCAACTCGGCAAGCCGGCTGAAACGGCCATCGACAAGGATGCCAACGAGATCTACGTCGCCGACGGTTACGGCAACCACCGCGTCATCGTGTTCGATGCCACGACCGGCGCCTACAAGCGGCACTGGGGCGCTTACGGCAATCGGCCGAACGACGAAAAGCAGGCGGCCTATGATCCGAAGGCGCCGGTCTCCCAGCAGTTCGGCAATCCCGTGCATTGCGTGAAGATCGCCAATGACGGTTTGGTTTACGTCTGCGATCGCATCAATGATCGCATCCAGGTATTCAAGAAGGACGGCTCCTTCGTAAAGGAGTGGTTCTATGAAAAGAACACGCTCGGCAACGGCGCCGTGTGGGATCTCGCGATCTGGCCAGATCCGAACCAGACTTATCTGCTGAGCGCCGATGGCGAGAACAACGAGATCCGGGTTCTCAGGCGCGACGACGGCACTGTCGTCGGCAGCTTCGGCCGGAATGGCCGTAACGCCGGGCAATTCCACTGGGTTCATGCCATCGCCGTCGACGCGAAAGGCAATGTCTACACGGCCGAGGTCGACACGGGAAAACGTGTCCAGAAATTCAAACTGACCAATCCGGACGCGCTGCGCTAGGCCTTGGCATCTCTAGCCGGAAGCCTGCCTTCTCAAACACCGGGCAGGCTTCCCGCGCGGCGCATGCAGGCATGCCGTAGCCGCCATGTCTCTTATCGGCAACAGAACCGCTCAATCGTTGGTTGGTATCGCCCAGTCCAAGGCGAGTGACGTCCAGTCCAAGCTGATTTCGCCGAAAGCACTAGAAATACAGTCCAGATTCCATAGAGGGCTGTATCATGAAATTTATTGTCGCGGCGTCGGCTGCATTATTTGGCGCCACTTCGGCTTTTGCTGCCGATCTTCCCGCACCGATTTACACCAAGGCTCCTATCGTCGTTGACCCCGGCTACAACTGGACCGGCTTCTATCTCGGCGCCAATGTCGGCTACAGCTGGGGCAGGTCGAGCGGCACGTCAGCGTTGACCAACGGCGCAGGCACGACGCTGTTTACCAGCTCCGGCGGCTCCAATCTGGACGGCATCGTCGGCGGCGGCCAGGCCGGCTACAACTGGCAGATGCAGAACTGGGTGTGGGGCCTGGAGGCCGACATCCAGGGCACGGGCGAGCGTGGCAGCCGTGACTTCACCTGCCCGACCGGCATCTGCACGCCGGGAACGCTTCCTGCTGGCTTCCTTGCTTTGGTTTTCGTCATTCCCGGTGCGGCGGTTCCGGTTTCCCTGGAGCAGAAAATCGATTGGTTCGGCACGGTTCGTGGACGCGTTGGTATCCTGGCGACCCCAAGAGTGTTGTTCTACGCAACGGGCGGTCTGGCTTACGGCGATGTCAGCACCAACGAGACGATCGGCGCATCGTCGTTTTCAGCCTCCGACCTCAGGGTCGGTTACACGGTCGGCGGTGGCATCGAAGGTGCGCTCGGTGGCAACTGGAGCGCCAAGCTCGAATATCTCTACGTCGATCTTGGCAGGACGTCAGGGTCGTTTACGACGGCGATCCCTGCTTTCGGCTCGGGCACCGTCGCCAGCGGCACGCTCGCCAGCTCCTATAGTTCACGTGTCACCGACAACGTGCTGCGGGTCGGCCTGAACTACAAGTTCAGCGGAGGACCGGTGGTCGCGAAATATTAGGAGTCGGATAGGCAGTATCTCGCCGCGCGGGCGAAGGACTGCCTCAATCCCGCAAACTGACATCTGGTGTCGCCCGGAGTCACGGCTCGCCGACGTCACGACGTCGGCGACAACGCTTTCCCGCAAGTCCGCAATCGTGGAAGACAGCCAACGATATTGATTTTGATTTCGAGTATTTCGGAAAAACAGATTGCCGGGCTGGCTCTCGCTGCTTTCATCGTTTGAACCCGATCTTGCGACCGTGCGACAAATTGGCGGGCCAGGATTGAGAGCATGACAGACGATGAGATGAAGTCGCTCCGGGTCTCGACCGAAGCCTTTCAAGGAGTTAGCGGCCTCGATGCTTTTCGCGAGACGTTTGGTCGCGAGATTCTCGGGATCGAAATTGATCCGCTTGACGGGCATCCGCTGGATATCGATTTGACGCTGCGGTCGCTCCCGGGTTTTGCCATGGCGGCGGGCACGTTGTCGCCGATGCGTAACCGCCACACCTCCGCGCTGCTCAACAATGATGACGTCGTCCTGGTCATGATGCAGAGCGGCGTCGGCGAGGTGAGCCAGTATGGCCGGGTTGCGACGGTCAACGAAGGTGAAGCGGTTCTCACGGCCAACGGCGCCGAAGCGACATTCATTGGACGAACGTCGACGCGCGTCATCAATTTACGCCTGAGCCGAAGTCTCCTGCAGCCGCATGTTGCCGATATCGACAATCTGGTCGCGCGGCCGATTCCCAGGGACAACCGTGTCCTGCAGCATCTGGTGGGCTATGCAACGATGCTCAACGATCAGGCCGAGCTGGCGAACGCAGAACTCCGCCGCATGGTCGCCACCCATATGCACAGTCTTGCGGCGCTGCTGCTCGGCGGCGGCGAACCGGGCCTGCATGAGCAAGGGCTGCGCGCCGCGCGCTTAAGGTCGATCAAGGATCATATTCGGGAAAGGATCGGCCGCCACGATCTGACGCTTGCCGATGTCGCGCGCAGCCAACAGATCTCGGAAAGCTATATCCGTCAGTTGCTCGCGGAAAACGGAACCACCTTCACCGATTTTGTCCTTGCCGGGAGGTTGACGCGCGCGCACCGCATGCTCGTCGACCCCAGTTACGCCGACCGCAGCATCAGCGCGGTGGCCTTCGAGGCGGGATTCGGCGACCTCTCTTATTTTAACCGCACATTCCGTCGCCGTTACGGCGCTACGCCGTCGGACGTCCGGCAAGGCATGGGACGCGCCGCCAAAGAAGAGTAGCTTTCATTTCCTCATTGCCGCCATCGTACGCGCGGCAATAAAGAGCGCGAGCGTCAACAGCGCGGCAGCCAGCAGGAATGGTGCTCCCGGCAGCTTTAGCGGCGACCGCGCGCCGATGAAATAGGCGAATGTCAGCGTGAAGAGAAACGGTCCGAGGAGCTGGGACACGCTTTGCACGCTGCCCGTCGCGCCCCGCAACTGGCCCTGCAGGTCCGGCACGACCATCGGCGCTTGAATCGCAGCCCCCAGGCTATGCCGAAACTCTTCCGCCCGTGGCTTGGATTTAGAGGTCTTCGTGCACGCCTCGCCGCAGCGATTGAGCCGGCAAAAGGTAGCACAGTCACAACCACGGCATATACGAAGGAAACCTTTGTAGATTAGCTTCATATATGCCATGGTGGCTGGATGAAATCAGAACTAACGGATTTTCCGCGACTGGGCGAAACGGGTTCTACCCAGAAGATCGTCGACGTCCTCGATCGCGCACGAGTCCGTCAATGAAGGATAATGACTCGGCGTTGTCCGGCGGCGGCGATCAAGCCGACCGGCTCGCTCCTGGCGTTTGGAAAGTGGTCTGTGTCGCGGCCATTGGCTCCTTCATGGCTCAACTCGACGCCACTGTCGTCAATGTGTCGCTCGCTAGCCTTGCCGTCGATCTGCACGTCAGCCTTTCGACGATCCAGTGGGTGACGAGCGGATATCTGCTGGCGCTTGCGCTGATGCTCCCGCTGAGCGGCTGGCTCGTTGATCGCATCGGCGCCAAGGCCCTCTATCTCTGGTGCTTCGCGGTCTTTACCCTCTCTTCGACCCTGTGCGGGCTGGCATGGTCCGCGAATTCGCTGATTGCCTTCCGTATCTTCCAGGGCATGAGCGGCGGACTGCTCGCACCCATGGCGCAAATGATGGTCGCCCGCGCTGCCGGCAAACAAATGGCGCAGGTGGTCAGCGTCGCCGCCCTGCCGATCCTGCTGGCGCCGCTCCTCGGTCCCGTCATCGCTGGCGCCATCCTCCAGTTCGCATCCTGGCGCTGGCTTTTCCTCATCAACCTGCCGGTCGGCGTCCTGGCGCTTGCACTGGCGGCAGCATTCCTGCCCAACGATCGGGAGGAGACGCGGCCGCGCGGCCTCGACCTGCTCGGGCTGGCCCTGCTATCTCCGGGGCTGGTGCTGTTCCTCTACGGTTCGGACCATCTGGATAAGCGGATCGGTCTCGCGGCCCTGGCTGTCTCCATCATCATGTTCGCGCTGTTCTACCGCACCGCGCGGGCCAAGGGTGACGCCGCGTTGATCGACCTTCGGCTGCTCCAGGGCAAGGTGTTCTCCGCTTCGATCGCCGCCATGTTTATGGTTAACGGCATCTCCTTCGCCGGCCAGATGCTGATTCCGATCTATCTGGTCCGCGCCTGCGGCCTGTCACCAAGCCGAACCGGCTGGCTGCTGGCGCCTCTGGGACTTGGCATGATGTGTACCTATCCATTCATGGGCCATCTCACGAAGCGGTTCGGCATCCGCAAGCTTGCAGCCTGTGGCGCGCTCCTGGCCCTGGCCGGGACACTGCCGCTCGTCTTCCTGGCCCAGCACGGTCTCGTCGTCACCGTCCTGGCCGCGAGCCTCTTCATTCGAGGCGTTGGAGTCAGCGCCATCGGCATTCCGTCGATCACCTCGGGCTATGCGTCAGTGGCGCGCCAGGACCTGCCGATGGCGACGACCGCCATGAACATCGTTCAGCGCCTCGGCGGCCCGACGTTGACGACGCTCTGCGCGGCCTTCCTTGGGTGGCGCCTGTCGGCGACGGCAGATCTCGCGTCGACGTCAGGCGCCTTCATCGCAGCGTTCGGTCTGCTCTGCGCCCTGCACGCGCTGCTGTTCCTCGCCACCCTCCGGCTACCCTGGCTGGCTCCTCACGCAGGACCCGTGTCCCAATCTCCCTCGACCGACCCGCGGCCTGCCTGAACAAACGCGATATCGATCAAGCCGAGCGCGAACATGTCCAGAAGGATGGTGACGAAGATGAAGGCCACCGCTCCGCCGCGCACCGGCGCCGCCTCGGCGACACTCCGGGCGCGACGCCTTCGGTCACGACGGCCGCTTGCGTTTGTGGGCGAACGGATTGGCTTTCTCGCGCAACGAGATCCGCACCGGTGTGCCCGGCAGTTCGAAAAACTCACGCAAGGAATTGACGAGATAACGAAGATAGGACTGCGGCACGGCATCGGCGCGCGAACAGAACAACACGAAGCTCGGCGGACGCGCCTTGGCCTGGGTGATATAGTTCAGCTTCAGCCTTCGGCCCGACACCGCCGGCGGCGGGTTGGCATCCACAGCCTGCTCGAACCAGCGGTTAAGTGCAGCCGTCGGGACGCGCCTGTTCCAGACCGCGTAGGCCTGTTCGATCGCGCTCATGAGGCGATCGATGCCCTCGCCCATCAAGCCCGACACCGCGACGATGGGCGCGCCCTTGACCTGCGGCAGCCAGTGATCGGTGTCGGTGCGCAGCGCCGAGACCAGATTGGACTGCCGTCCCATCAGATCCCATTTGTTGACCGCAATCACGAGTGCCCGGCCCTCGCGTTCGATCAGGTCCGCGATCCGCAGGTCCTGCTCCTCGAACTTGTTCTGCGCGTCCATCATCAGCACCACGACTTCGGCAAAGCGCACGGCACGCAATGCGTCCGCGACCGAAAGCTTCTCCAGCTTTTCCTCGATCCGGGAGCGCCGCCGCAAGCCCGCGGTATCGAACACGCGAAAATCCCGCCCCTGCCAATTGATCTCGACGGAAATGGAATCGCGGGTGGTGCCGGCCTCGGAACTGGTCAAAAGGCGCTCTTCCCCGAGCAGATGATTGATCAGCGTCGACTTGCCGGCGTTGGGGCGTCCGACGATGGCAACGCGAATAGGCCGCTTCGCAATATCCTCATCGGGATCGATGATGTCGTCATCGTCGAACTCTTCGGGTTCTTTCGCCGGTTCGGGCATCAGCGCGCGCACGGCGTCATAGAGATCGCTCATCCCCTCGCCATGCTCGGCTGAAATCTGGATCGGCTCACCGAGCCCGAGCGCGTAGGACTCCATCGCACCGATTTCTCCGTGCTTGCCCTCGGCCTTGTTGGCGACCAGCACCACCGGCTTGTTGGCGCGGCGGGCGAAATCCGCGAAAGCACGATCGTTCGGCGTGAGACCAACACGCGCATCGATCACGAACATCAGCGCGTCGGCAAGGCCGATCGCGGCTTCGGTCTGCTCCTGCATCCGCGCGGTCAGCGAGCCCTTTGCGCCCTCGTCCAGGCCTGCGGTGTCGATAATCGTGAATTCGAGATCGCCCAGACGCGCCTCGCCTTCGCGGCGGTCACGCGTGACGCCGGGCTCGTCATCGACCAGAGCAAGCTTTTGCCCAACCAGACGGTTGAACAGCGTTGATTTTCCGACGTTGGGCCGGCCGATAATGGCAATCGTGAAAGACATAGGTGATCCCTGCGCCCGTTATCGGGCGCATGTCAATTTAAGCACAAAACGAAATCAGCGCGAGAAACCACCGCTGGGCAGTGGCGCCGGGAATGGCGCAGCAGATTGTTGCGCCGATTGCGCGGGTTGAGCCGATTGCGCATCCGGGGCCGGTTGCGCGGTCTGCTGATCCGGTGGCGGCGCGGTGGTGCGCTTGCGCACTATCTTTTTAGGCTTGGGCGCCGGCGGGGCTGCGGCCGTGCTGCCATCTTCCTCAGGCGCTGCATTGGGATCCTGCGCGGCGTCCGGCGTGGTGCTGGCCGTGGCCGGCTGCTTGGTCTTGCTCTTGGCCTTGGATTTCTTCGCCTTCGGGTCTTCTTCGGGAGGCGGTGCCGCGGCGGCGGCTGCGGCATTCTGTTGATCGGTCGGCTGCTGCTCGGCAGCGCCCTTGTACAGATCCTTCGGTACACCCTGCTCGAGACCGGGAACGCCGTCAGGAAAGACCGGCTTGCGTTCGCCCGGCAGCTTCTTCTTGGTGTCGAGGAAATCCAGGAGATCGGTAGGATCCCAATTGCTCGCACTGGAGCAGCCGGCCAGCGCGCCTGTCAGCGCGATGAGAACAGCGGCAGCGATCAGACGTTGCGAGCGGCGCATATTCGATTTCTCACTCAACTCTTGTTCCGCCGTCAGCTTTTAGCAACTGGCGGAAGCAATGCCTGCAGCGCTTCGGCGCGCGAACGGAGGCCCGGAGGCGTCTCGGCGTCATTGGCAATCAGATCCAGCCATTTCCGCGCCGCGGTCGGATCGTTGGCGCGCCAGGCCGACAGCGCGAGCAGCTCGCGTGCGGTATGGCGAAAGGTCGCCGCCGCCGCGGTGGAGGGCTCAAGGCGCTGAAGCATGTTGGGGTAGCTCGTCGTCTCCAGCAGCAATCCGGCTGCTCGAACCTTGGCAAGTTCCTGCTCCAGCGCGCCGACACTGTGATCGGCCGATATGTCGTCGTAGAGTTTTACCGCGGCCTGCGGATCGCGGCTTCCGAGTTCGGCCGCGGCGCGCAGCCGCGCCAGCATCCGATAACCATATGGAGCGGTCGCGGCGAGGCTGTTGAAGGCTGCTTCAGCCTCGGAATGCTTGCTCTGCTCGGAGAGCTCCACTGCCCTGTCGAAGGCTCCACCGGCCTCAGCGGCCTTCTTGGCCTCGAGATATTGATAGCCCCGCCAGCCGCCCACCGCGGCGATAACCAGGAGCGCGCCGGCGACGATAAAGACCGAATACCGGTCCCACAGCTTTTTGAGCTGTTCGCGGCGGACATCCTCGTCTACTTCATCAAATAATTCAGACACTTAAAGCTATCCCATCCCCGATGGACCGCGCCATCCGTCAAACCCGGAACACGCGTGATCCCGCAATTGGCGGCGGCGATACCCTAGCGATATGGCGGTGGCAAGGCAAAGCCGCCCGCATTCCCCGCTCAATATTTTATTCGTTAATTCAATGCGATGCGGGCGCTGAAACCGTGGCGACGGCGCCCCTTGCGAATCAGGCATCGGAACCGTCGCGTTCAATCGCCTCAGGAACCTTGGTCAAACGCCGCCCGGCTGAACATAGCAATAGACGTAACCGGCACGGCTCAAAAATACGATGCCGTGTCCGGTCGGATTCGATTTGTCCCATTTGAGCTTGTTGTTCGGGATTTCGACTTCGGTTCCGATTTCGATATGCGGACGTCTGCGCGGCTCATCCGGCCTGTCGTCAGTAATAACCGCGTAAGTTTTCCCATCCTTGACGTGAACTTCGTCCGCCCAATAGGCATCGGCTTCGCCGCAACACGAAGCGGTCGGTACATCCGGTTGCATCAGAGCTTGATACCACTCTCTGACTGCGGGATCGACCGCGTCCCATTGCCCGAGGTCGCGCGCATCAGCGACTCCGATCATGGAACCAAACACCAGGCAGAGGACAATGCGTTTCATCTCGCACTCCCAGAGTTTTCCCAGCGTGTTTGTTCAAAGCAATGTTCGTGCCGCGAATCAGCTAGGCTGCGCAGATCGCATCATCGATGCTTGAATCGTTTTGCGCGCTTCGCGAATTTGTGATTTCGCGCGACTTAATGCGCCGCCAATGCGTCGCGCAGTTGCTTCTTCATCACCTTGCCGTTGGCATTGCGCGGCAGAGGCTGGATCGTCAACGCGATTGTCTCCGGAACCTTGTAGTCCGAGAGCCGCTCCGCGCACCACGCGCGCAAGACTTCGCTGCCAACATCGCTATCGCGCGTCACGACCACGGCATGCACGCGCTCGCCCAGAACCGGACAAGGTTTTGCGATGATGGCGCTCTCGACAACGGCGGGATGGCCGGCCAACACGGATTCGACTTCGGCGGAATAGATCTTGAGCCCTCCGCGGTTGATCATGTCTTTCTGACGGTCAAACACGCGCACAAAATTCTGTTCGTCGATCGAACCGAGATCGCCCGAATGCCAAAAGCCGCCGGTGAAACTTTCCGCCGTCGCCGTCGGATTGTTCCAGTAACCTTTGATGACCGAGCCGCCGTGAATCCAGATTTCGCCGACCTCTCCGCGCGGCAGTTCGCGGCCTGCGGCATCCACCACGATGATCTGCGCGCCGGGACAGGGCAAGCCGACGCTGTCGAGGTGCTCGGCCGTCAGCTCGCCTGGCATGACGGTGGAAGGCGATGTGGTTTCGGTCGCGCCGTAGCAATTCATCAGCTTCAAGTCACGGACATTGGCTTTAAGCTTCTCGATCGTGGCCACCGGCATCGGCGCCCCGCCGAAGCCGCCGATCCGCCAACTCGACAGGTCGTAGCTCTCGAAATCCGGCTGCAACAGGCAGAGATTGTACATCGCCGGTACCATTACCGTATAGGTGACGCGCTCACGCGCCGCGACCTTCAGGTACTCCACCGCCTTGAACTCGGGCAAAATGATCAGCGTGCCTGCGCAGGCGACCATGGTCATGACATTGGCAACGGCGCCGGTGACATGTGCGAGCGGCACTGCGGCGATCGAACGATCCGACGCCGTCAGTTGCAGGCAGGACACGAAAATCATCGCGGAGTGGATGACGTTGCAATGCGCGAGCATCGCGCCCTTGGGCCGGCCGGTGGTGCCGGAAGTGTAGAGGATCATCGCAATGTCCTCTTCGCCGACCTCGGCATGGTCCTGTAAAGGCGCATTGTCGGTGAGCGCGGAAAATGCCGAAGCGCCGGTGTCATCGACAGAAAGCCGATACTTCAGATCGGGCATGTCGGCCGCTGCGGGCAGACGATCCGACAGCGTGGCCTCGTGGATGAGAAGCATGGCGCCGCAATCGGTAAGCACGTGCGCAATCTCCGGCTTTTGTTGCCGGGTGCTGAGCAGCACCGTCACGGCGCCGAGATTGGCCACAGCGAACATCGCCAGCACGAATTCGATGCGGTTGCCGAGCAGCAGCGCGACCCGATCGCCGGCTCGCACACCCGTCTTCCGCAATCCGGTCGCGATGCCAGCAGATTGCTGCACGACCTCGCGCCAGTTCATCCGGCGCTCGCCGCAGACCAGCGCTTCGCCGTCCGGATTTCGCGAAGCCGCCTCCATCACCATCGCCCAGATGCTTTTGGGCCGTTCACAAAACGCCGGCACCACGCGATCGCCGAAGCGCGCCTGAAGCCCCATCGGGGAAATCGAATATCCCGACCAATCCATCGTCGCGTCCCGCCTCAGCACTTCTCTCAGCTCTCTTTAGCCCTTCGCCTTTCTAGCTTTTGGCCTTCATGCCGTAGACGTGCTCCGGACCCGGGAAGGCGCGAGCGCGCACGTCCTTCGCATAACCTTCGATCGCGGCCTCGATCATCGGGCCGAGATCACCATAGCGGCGGACGAATTTCGGCGGCCGCGCAGACAGCCCCAGCATATCTTCAAGCACCAGAACCTGGCCGTCGCAGGCCGCGCTGGCGCCGATGCCGATGGTCGGAATTGCGATGGTCTCCGTGATCTTCCGCGCCAATGGCTCGGCGACCGCCTCGATCACGACCGAGAATGCTCCGGCTTGCGAAACCGCGCGGGCGTCGTTCTCGATCGGCTCCCAGCTGCTTTCCTCGCGGCCCTGCGCGCGAAAGGAGCCGAGCGTATTGATCGATTGCGGTGTCAGGCCGATATGCCCCATCACGGGAACGCCGCGTTCGGCAAGAAACGCGATGGTCTCCGCCATCCGCACGCCGCCTTCGAGTTTTACGGCGCCGCACTGGGTTTCTTTGAGAATTCGCACGGCGGACTGAAACGCCTGCTCCTTTGACGCCTCGTAGGAGCCGAACGGCATGTCCACCACGACCAGCGCATGCTGCGAGCCGCGCATGACCGCGCGGCCCTGCAGGATCATCATGTCGAGCGTCACCGGCACCGTGGTCTCGAAACCGTGCATGACGTTGCCGAGGGAATCGCCGACCAGAATGACGTCGCAATAGCGATCGACCAGTGCGGCGGTGTGCGCGTGATAGGACGTCAGCATGACGATCGGCTCGCCGTTCTTGCGGGCGCGGATATCCGGCGCGGTCTTGCGCTTGATGGTCGATTGGACAGACATTTTAAACTCCGATGACGGGAACGCCGATCACGACAGGATGAAACACAAAGGCCAGCGCCAGATAGGCGACGATTCCGACCGCGACCGCAATCAGGTCGTTGCCAACACCGCCGACCGGGATTGGCGGCGCGCCGCTGTCGGCGCGATGTTTCAGCGAAATCCGGTCGAATACGGCCCAGGCCAGAAATGAACCGAACAGGATGATCGAGCCGAGATCGCCGTTGGCAAGCAGATGCGCGGCCGCCCATAGCTTGACGCCCGCCAGCATCGGATGCTTCAGCTTGGTGTAAATGCGGCCGCGGATGTAGGAGGCCGCCACCAGGATCACGGCTGGCAGCATCAACGCGTCGGTGATGTGCTTGAATGCGGTCGGCGGAGTCCAGACGTCGATCCATCCGGTTGCGCGATAATCGGCAAAACCCCACACGATCAGCACCAGGCCAAGCAGCGAGATCAGCCCATAGCCGGCCTTGTAACCGCCCTCGCCCGTCGATGCGACGACGCGCGCGCGCAAATCACGCTGTGTCGTGACCAGGTGGATCCCGAAGAACAGCACGAGGCCCAGGATCATTACCAGCAGTCCCACGACGTCCCCTTTTTGCAAGTGAGCCTCGCTACGGATAGCTCTGCCGGGGCGAAGCGTCTCAACGCCCCTCGCCCGTCATACGCGGGCTTGACCCGCGTATCCATCCCGTTTCCGGCTAATTGGATATGCAAAGACAGGCACCGTCACGCGGCCTGCGCTATATTGATCGTGTCACTTCCGTTCGTCTAATTGGCGAAAGCCTTCTCGGCGGCCGAGAGGACGTTGTCGTTGGGCTGCTTGGAGCAGTACTGCGACAAGGCTTTCGTCTTTTCGGTGAAACCCACCGGGTCCAGCACCGGGGAGTTATTCTTGTGACCGAAATAGCCGCTCAGCCAGAATAGAAATGGGCCGCGATCTTCAGGCGTGGTTTTCTCCCAGAACTGGTCGCAAGTCATCGCTGAAAAGTCGACCGGTGGCAGCACTTTGTGCTGTGCTTTCGCTTCATGGAACGAGCACAGGAGTACGGCGAAGCACAGTACCGCAACTGATTTCATGACGTTTCCTCTTATGAATTTGGCGGTAAACTTACCCATGCCTCGGCTTTTTACTAGCCCTTTTACGCGCCAAACCGATCCCGGAATTTTCCTGAGCGCGCACCTGACCACTACGATGTCGGAACTATGCACCGTTCGGGCTTCTGTCTTCCCGAACGGGAGGGTCGAACAGCGTCACGGCGTCCCCGATTGCGTCCCCAGGTCGCGATTATCGACATAGCGGATAGCGATCGGCCGGCCGGCGAGCGCGCCAGCTAAGTCGCCACTGAATTTCAGCGGCACGCAGGCATCGAGCGAGGCGTTGATCGCCTTGAGATAGGTATCGCGGATGTCGGCCGAGACACCCGCGGTCGCGAAAGTCAGGCGCGGCGAGGCAATGATCTCGCCGGACCGCTTGAAGCTGAAACGCACCGTTATCTGCATGCCCTGCTTGGCCGCATCAGCCGGTGGTGGTGACCAGCAGGACCGCAATTCCGCAAAGAGATCGCCGATGGTATCGAGATCGTGGTCGGGCTTGACGTATTTTGCCTTGTCATCGTCAGGCGGCACGCTTTCGATCGTTAGCTGCAAATTCTCGCCATAAGGATAATCGATCTCCGGAATGCACGGCCCGTGATTGAAGACGCTGCAGAACGTCGGCGTGCAGGGGCGTCCACTCAGCACGCTGCAAGGGGCATGGGAAAACGGCGTGGCGTCGATTTGATGCCGATGCCGGGCCTTGGCGGCGCCCGCAACAGCCATTCCTGCGGTGACAATAACAAGCCAAATAACGATGCGCCGGAGCATGAAGCGAGCCCTCGAAAGCAACACGATTTAACCGAAAATGATGCGCGCAGCCGGCGTTATCAAGCCTGGATCTGGTCACATCCGCGCGTTCACGGCCGGCAGCCCCTGACCAATACGCTCCGCCTCAGATGTCGCGCGCGTGCTGCTTCAGGTAATCTTGATCCGGCTCGACCCCGATGCCGGGAATATCGTTCAGCCTGATCATGCCGCCGCGCTCGATCCCGCTTTTGGCCGGATAAAGGCCGGCCTCATCGATAAACTGCGTTCCGTTCAGCGCCACCGGGCCATCGAGCCCAAATACGCTGGCGAGCTGACACGCCGCCATTTTGGTGAGTAGCCCGTCCGTCAACCCGCTGACCAGCATCGGCAGCCCCGCGGCCTGTGCGACCGCAATCTGCTGCAATGACGGCCACACTCCGCCGCTGCGGGTGACCTTGATGATGAGGTAGTCGACCAGCCCCGCGGCGACATGATTGAGGAAATCACCCGGGCTGACGCTGGCCTCGTCCACCGCCAGCGGAATGCGGGTAGCGCGGCGTAGTTCACGCATGGCAGTGAACTGATCCGCCGGCAGCGGCTGTTCGAGGATATCGACCCCGATCTCCTCGAATGCGCGCGCGACATATTTGGCGCCGGTGATGTTGAAACCCTGATTGGCGTCCGACCACAGGAAACCGCCGCTCGCGATCGTCTGCTTCAGCGCCTTGGCCACCGCAATGTCGGTCTCCGGCTGCACCGCCGCCTTGAAATTGAAATGCCTGTATCCGTCGGCCTGTCCGGCCAGCATTTGCTGCCTCGCCTCTTCGGCATCGTGGCCGGTGATCGTGAAGCTGATCGACAGATCGCGCCGCTCGCGTGCGCCACCGAGGAACTCGCGTAGTGGCAGACCGGCGCGCTTGGCAACGAGATCATGGATGGCGATATCGATCGCCGATTTGGCGATCGGCTGTCCGGTGCTGGTTCCCCGTCCGATGGCCGCGTTCATCCTGGCGTGCAGGCCGGCGCGATCGGATACGTCATGGCCGATGATGGCAGGTGCGAGGTGACGGCGGATGGTAGATACCGCCGATTCCGGCGTCTCATAAGACCATTGCCGCATCGGTCGGCACTCGCCCCAGCCCACGACACCGTCGTCGTCGCGGATTTTGACGTAGATCAGGATGACTTCGTCGCCGGCTCCCCCGGCGCTTCCCGATGCGAAGGTGAAGGTCGACTTGACGCGAACCCCGACGGGAAAGACTTCGACCGATTCAATCCGGCTCATTACTTATTCTTTCGCATCGCGCGGACTCGCTTTGGCATCACGCAGGCTTGCCCGCAGGGGCTGCCGTGAGGGCTGAGCTTTCGGCCTCACCTATGCCGCCTCTGACGAAGACCAGCAAGATGACCGCGCCGAGCACGAGCATCGCTCCCGTAAAGGCGAACGCCGCGTCGAACGCCTTGGACGAGCTGACGATGTAGCCGGTGACAATCGGCGCGGTGACACCGACCACATTCGCACCCGAGGTGAACATCGCAACAGCCTTGCTGGCATTGCCGGAGCTTCGCACGAGGTCGTTGCATAACACGGTATTGAGCGAAATGGCATTGGCGAGAAACGTCACCGCGATGGTGAGCGCGAGCACGACAGCCCATGTCGATTGAAGCCACGGCGTTGCCGCCATCAGCATCGCCGGGACGAACGAGGCGATCACGGCCTTCTTGCGGGCACCGGCCTTTAGCGCCTCAGCCGTAAAGATCTTGTCGGTAACGCGCGCAAGCAAGATCGCACCTATCACGGCGGTGCCGTAGATAATGGCGGTATACAGTCCCGATCCGAAGATCGCGATGCCGCGCTGGGTCTGCAGATAGTTGGGCAGCCAGCTCAGCAGCATGTAATAGGCATAGACAAGGCAGCCTTGCGCCAACGTCAGCGCCCACAATGATGGGCTTTTGAGCAGGCTCGCAAATCCGGTCGAACCCTGCTCCGGCGGACTATCGTCGCGCGTTTTGAGGATATGGGCGCGCTCCTCTTCGCTCAGCCATTTGGTATCCTTGGGATCCCGGATCGTCGCCACCCACACCAGCGCCCAGGCGATGCCGATCGCACCGGTGACGACGAACGACATCCGCCATCCCCCGACCAGCACCAGCCAGCCGACGAACAGCGCGCCAAAACCGACGCCGAACGATTGCCCGAGCGAAATCGCCGATATCGCGACGCCGTATTCCGAGCGCGGAGCCCAGGCGCGGACGGTCTTTGTCCCCACCGGCCACGCGGCTGCCTCGCCGGTGCCAAGGCAGATACGCGCAATCATCAGGCCGACGATGCCGGTGATGGCAGCGGTCGAAGCTGTCGCAAGCGACCATAGCGCGACCGCGCCGGGCGCCAGCCGCCGCACGCCGAAACGGTCGGCCAGATAGCCGGCCGGGATCAGGATCACGATGTAGGACCACAGGAAAGCTGAGAAGATCCAGCCGAGCTGGATCGGCGTCAGGCTAAGCTCCTTGGCGATCGTGCCGGCAGCAACCGACAGGTTGACGCGATCGAGGTAATTGATCGCCGTCATCAGAAACAGCATCGAATAGACGAATGTCCGGCCGGGAATTTTCATGCCCCTCCCCCCATATTTGCGCACGTTGATCAGTGCCGCGTTGGAGAGGATTTAACCATCCAGTGAATTAGAAGGCAAGACGGGCCGACCAGCTGATCGCGAAGCGCTCACTTCGCGTCTTTTTTCTTCACGTCCTTGATGCTGGAAAAGACGATGCCCTCGGCGCGTTCCTTGGTGTAGCCGAGATAGAACTCGTTCTTGGCCAGGAACACCGGATCGCCATCGACGTCGTCAGCGACGCCGGAGCCGTTGGCGGCAATGAAGGCCTCGAGCTTCTTGCGATCATCCGAGGAAATCCAGCGCGCCAATTGAAACTCGCTGACCTCGAACTCCACCGGCAGTGCGTATTCGGCATCGAGACGGGCTTTCAGCACGTCAAGCTGCAGCGGGCCGACCACGCCGACCAGCGCGGGAGCGCCATCGCGCGGGCGAAACACCTGCACCACGCCCTCCTCCGACATTTGCTGTAGCGCCTCTTTGAGCTTCTTCGCCTTCATCGCGTCGGTCAGCCGGACGCGACGGACGATTTCCGGCGCAAAGCTCGGCACGCCGACAAAGGTGATTTCCTCGCCCTCGGTCAGCGTGTCGCCGATCCGCAGCGTCCCGTGATTGGGAATGCCGACGACATCGCCGGCAAAGGCTTCATCGGCCAGCGCGCGGTCCTGCGCAAAAAAGAACTGCGGGCTGGTGAGCGACATGTTCTTGCCGGTACGCACCAGCTTCGCCTTCATGCCGCGCGTAAGCTTGCCCGAGCACAGCCGCGCGAAGGCAATGCGGTCGCGATGGTTCGGATCCATATTGGCCTGGATCTTGAACACGAAGGCGCTCATACGCGGCTCGTTGGCTTCGACCTTGCGCACATTGCTTTCCTGCGCGCGCGGCGACGGCGCGAAGCGGCCGAGCCCTTCCAGCAAATCGCCGACGCCGAAATTGCGCAGCGCGCTGCCGAAATACACCGGCGTCAGATGGCCCTCGCGAAAAGCCTCGAGCTCAAACGGCTGGCAAGCCTCCGACACCAAGGCAAGTTCGTCCTTGATGGCGCCGACGTCGAGATTGGGATTGCGGCCCGCAAGATCGGAGATGTCGATCTGTTGCGCCGCGCCGGTCTTGGCGCCGCCGCCCTCGAGCAGGCGCACGCCGCCATTGGTGACGTCATAGGTGCCGAGGAAATCACGGCCGCGGCCGACCGGCCAGGTCATCGGCGTGGTGTCGAGCGCCAGCGTCTTTTCGATCTCATCGAGCAGATCGAAGGTGTCACGGCTCTCGCGGTCCATCTTGTTGATGAAGGTGATGATCGGGATATCGCGAAGACGGCACACTTCGAACAGCTTTCGCGTTCGCGCCTCGATGCCCTTGGCCGCGTCGATCACCATGACGGCGGAATCGACCGCCGTCAGCGTGCGATAGGTATCTTCGGAAAAGTCCTCGTGGCCCGGCGTGTCCAGCAGGTTGAACACGAGGTTTTCGAATTCAAAGGTCATCACCGAGGTGACGACGGAGATGCCGCGCTCGCGCTCGATCTTCATCCAGTCAGAGCGGGTGTTACGCCG
The DNA here is from genome assembly GCF_900105125.1 of Bradyrhizobium canariense. Classification (NCBI taxonomy): domain Bacteria; kingdom Pseudomonadati; phylum Pseudomonadota; class Alphaproteobacteria; order Hyphomicrobiales; family Nitrobacteraceae; genus Bradyrhizobium; species Bradyrhizobium canariense. The sequence goes on from NZ_LT629750.1 coordinate 1,784,379, forward strand.
CTCGCCCTTGGCCTTGACCTGGCCGGCGAGATTGATCGCGCCGCCGAACAGCAGCAGTTTTTCCGTCAGCGTGGTCTTGCCGGCGTCCGGATGCGAGATGATCGCAAAGGTCCGGCGGCGCTCGACTTCGGAGGTGAGCGGCGAACGGGGAGATGATTCAGTGGAAAGCGCAAGGTCAGACATTCACGAGCCTGTGGCAGGGAAACCGGGCTGGATCAAGGGCGTTTGGGGCGTTTTCGAGCGGTGTGGATACCGGCTGACGTTCAGAACACGCGTCAAAACGAAAGAGCAAGCCCCATATGGGGATTGTGCCGCCGAACTCCAGTCGCCGGGGTTTGCCTACCGCACCAGGGAGGCCGCCCAATACGCCAGCGCCGCGACGGTGGCTGCGGCAGGAATCGTGATCACCCAAGCATAGACGATCGAACTCGCCACGTTCCAGCGTACGGCGGAGGCACGCCGCGCGGCGCCGACGCCCACGATGGCGCCGGTGATGGTGTGTGTTGTCGAAACTGGAACTCCCAGAAAGGTCGCCATGAACAGGGTCGCAGCACCCCCGGTCTCGGCGCAAAACCCCTGCATCGGCGTCAGCTTTGTGATCCTCAGGCCCATGGTGCGAACGATCCGCCATCCCCCCATCAGCGTGCCCAGCGCCATCGAGGCCTGGCAGGCCAGCACCACCCAGAACGGCACAAAAAAGTGCTCACCGAGATGCCCCTGCGAGAACAGCAGCACGGCGATGATGCCCATGGTTTTCTGTGCGTCATTGCCGCCATGTCCGAGTGAGTACAGCGACGCCGAAGCGAATTGCAGGATTCGGAATGCACGATCGACCGCGAACGGCGTCGAGCGTACCGAGGCCCAGGACACGATCGCGACCAGCACCAGTGCCAGCAGGAATCCCACCAGCGGCGACAGCACAATCGCGAGCAATGTTTTCGACAGGCCGCTCCAGACCGCGGCCGAAACGCCCGCCTTGGCCATTCCGCCGCCGACCAAGCCGCCGATCAGCGCGTGCGAGCTGCTGGAGGGAATTCCCAACCCCCAGGTAATCAGGTTCCAGACGATCGCGCCCATCAGCGCGGCGAAGATCACCTGCGCATCGATCACGCTGGGCTCGATAATGCCGACGCCGATCGTTTGCGCCACGTTCAATCCGAATACGCCGAAGGCGACGAAATTGAAGAACGCCGCCCACAGCACCGCGTATTGCGGCCGCAGCACCCGGGTCGAGACGATGGTTGCAATCGAATTGGCGGCGTCGTGCAAGCCGTTGAGGAAGTCGAACAGCAGCGCGACGGCGATTAACCCGACCAGAATAGGAAGACCAAGCGTGGTGTCCACCGGCGCGGCCCTGCCCTATACCTGTTCGATCACGATACTGTTGATCTCGTTGGCGACGTCGTCGAAACGATCGGCGACTTTCTCAAGGTGGTCGTAGATTTCCGCGCCGACGATGAAATCCATCGCGTTGGCGTCGCGATGCTTGAGGAACAACTCCTTCAGTCCGATATCGTGGAGATCGTCGACCCGGCCTTCCAGCTTGGTCAGTTCCTCGGTGATCGCGGTGAGCATCGCGACGTTTTCGCCGATCGATTGCATCAGCGGCAGCGCGCGTCCAACCAGATTGGCGCACTCGACCAGCAGCGTGCCGATTTCCCGCATCGGCGGTTCGAAGGTGCGAACCTCGAACAACACCACCGCCTTGGCGGTCTGCTGCATCTGGTCGATGGCATCGTCCATCGACGTGATGAGATTCTTGATATCAACGCGATCGAACGGCGTGATGAAGGTTCGCCGCACCGCGGTCAGCACCTCGCGGGTGATATTGTCGGCATCATTCTCGAACTGATTGACGCGCTGGCAACACACCAGCGTCTCATCTCCGCCGCGCAGCATGTCCTGCAACGCCAATGCGCCCTGCACGACCGTTTTGGAGTGCCTGGCGAACAGATCGAAAAACCGCTCCTCCCTGGGCAAAAAGGCACGAAACCAGCGCAGCATCTGAAGTGTCCGTCGTTGAAGAAGTGGCGGCCAAAGCGGCCCGTCACATAACTGTCATAGAACGATTTAAGGGGAAAGCGCCCAGCGGTCCGCCACGGGAACCCATTCATCCACCGCTTTGTACGATCAGGAAATGTCCCGGAAAGCGGTCCCGCCTAAAGGGACAGCCGGAAGTAGTGGGCGATTTCGCCGACAAGTCCCCGGCGAAACGTCAATACGCAAATCACGAAGATCACGCCCTGGATCACCGTTACCCACTGACCGAAGCCGGCCAGATATTGCTGCATGGCGATGATCACGAAGGCGCCGGCGACCGGACCAAAAATGGTGCCGAGACCCCCGACCAGCGTCATCAGCACGATTTCGCCCGACATGCTCCAGTGCACATCGGTCAGCGAAGCATTTTGCGCCACAAATACCTTCAGCGCGCCGGCAAGCCCCGCCAGCGTTCCGGACAAAATATAGGCAAGCAGCTTGTATTGATCGGTCTTGTAGCCCAGCGAGATCGCGCGCTGCTCGTTTTCCCGGATCGATTTCAGCACCTCGCCAAACGGCGAGTTGATGGTGCGGAAAATGAGCAGAAAGCCGATCAGGAATCCGCCGAGAATGACGTAATAAAGCACGGTCGGGTTACCGAGATTGAGCACCCCGAACATGTATCCTTGAGGGATGCCCTGAATGCCGTCTTCGCCGTGGGTGAACGGTGTCTGCAGATAGATGAAATACAACAGCTGCGACAAAGCGAGCGTGATCATCGCAAAATAGATGCCCTGGCGGCGAATGGCGACGAGACCGGTAATGACGGCAAGTCCGGCCGCGGCGGCCGTGCCGACCAGAATTCCAAGCTCGGGCGAAAGACCCCAGACCTTCAGCGCGTGCGCCGAAACGTAGCCCGCTGTTCCCAGAAACATCGCGTGGCCAAAGGACAGCAGTCCGCCATAGCCGATCAGCAGGTTGAAGGCGCAGGCCAGCAGCGCGAAGCACAGCGCCTGCATCACGAAGAAAGGATAGACGCCGGTAAACGGCACGATCAGCAACAGCGCGGTCATGATGCCAAACGCGATCATTTCATCGCGAATGCCATGCGCGGTCATCGGTATGGTGTCGTCAGTTGTGACCGTCATGTCAGCTCGCCCGTCCCGTCAATCCCGAAGGCTTCACAAGCAACACCAGCACCATCAGCACGAATACAACTGTGTTGGAGGCTTCGGGGTAAAAATATTTGGTCAGTCCCTCGATCACGCCAAGCGCAAAGCCGGTGATGATCGATCCCATGATCGAACCCATGCCGCCGATCACCACGACGGCGAACACGACGATGATCAGGTCGGCGCCCATCAGCGGCCTAACCTGGTTGATTGGAGCCGATAACACGCCCGCCAGCGCGGCGAGGCCGACGCCAAGCCCGTAGGTCAGCGTGATCATCCGCGGCACGTTGATGCCGAATGCGCGCACCAGCGTCGGATTTTCGGTGGCGGCGCGCAGATAAGCGCCGAGCCGCGTCCGCTCGATCAGATACCAGGTGAGCAGGCACACCACGAGGGAGAAGATAACCACCCAGCCGCGATAGATCGGCAGGTACATGAATCCCAAATTCATGCCGCCCTTGAGTTCATCGGGGATCGAATACGGCAACCCGGATGAACCAAAATAATTCTGGAAAACGCCCTGAATGATCAGCGCCAATCCGAATGTCAGCAGCAATCCGTAGAGATGATCGAGACCGGACAGCCATTGCAGCATGGTCCGCTCGAGGATCATGCCGAAGATGCCGACGATGATCGGAGCCAGGATCAGCGCCGGCCAGTAACCGATATTCGCAAGGTTCAGCAGGAAATACGCGCAGAACGCACCCATCATATAGAGCGCGCCATGCGCAAAATTGATGATGTTGAGCATGCCGAAGATCACGGCCAGCCCGAGGCTGAGCAGCGCGTAGAACGAGCCGTTGATCAGTCCGACCAGGAGTTGGGCGTAGAGGGCCTGCATGAATCTTTCTCGCGCTCAGCATCTCGATACGAAACGTTCGGCGGCACAATGCCGCCGAACGTCGGGGATCATTTCTTCAACAAGGGACAGGTGCTCTTGTCCAGCGGTGTAAAGGCTTCGTCGGCCGGAATGGTGGCAACGAGCTTGTAATAGTCCCAGGGCCCCTTCGACTCCGACGGCTTCTTGACCTCGAAAAGATAGGCCGGGTGAATCGTGCGACCGTTCGGCTCAATGCTGCCCTTGCCGAACAACGGATCGTCGGTCGGAATTTCCTTCATCTTGGCGACGACCTTGGCGCCGTCATGCGGATTGCCGCCGAGGGCTTCCAGCGCCTTGAAGTAATGCAGCAAGCTCGAATAGACGCCGGCATGCACCATGGTCGGCATGGTGTGATTCTTCATGCGCTCCTGGAAACGCTTGGAGAACGCCCGGGTCTGGTCGTTCATGTCCCAGTAGAAGGTCTCGGTGAAGTTGAGGCCCTGCGCCGTATTGAGGCCGAGCGAGTGAACGTCGCTGATGAACAGCAGCAGCGCCGCAAGCTTCTGGCCTCCCTGGGTCAAGCCGAACTCGGCCGCCTGCTTGATCGCCGTCGTGGTATCGGCGCCGGCATTGGCAAGGCCGATGATCTTGGCTTTCGAGGCCTGCGCCTGCAGCAGGAACGACGAGAAATCCGACGTGCCGAGCGGATGCTTGACGCCGCCGAGCACCTTGCCACCTGAGGTTTGCACCGCCGCGGTGGTGTCGCGTTCAAGCGCGGCACCGAAGGCATAATCGGCCGTGAGGAAGAACCAGCTATCGCCGCCGGCCTTGGTCAGCGCCGTGCCGGTGCCATGCGCCAGCGTATAGGTGTCGTAGGTCCAGTGGATGGTGTTCGGCGTGCACTGCGCATTCGTCAAATCCGAACTTCCTGCGCCGGAGTCGAGCAGGATCCCGTTTTTCTCTTTCACGAGATTGCTGACCGCCAGCGCGACGCCGGAGTTCGGCACGTCGACGATGACATCGACCTTTTCGACATCGAACCATTGACGCGCGATATTCACGCCGACGTCGGGCTTGTTGAGATGATCGCCGGAGATGATGTCGATCTTCCAGCCCTTGCCGGTCAGGCCGGAATCCTCGACAGCCATTTGCGCCGCTAACGTCGAACCGGGACCGCCCAGATCGGAATAGAGGCCTGATTGATCGCTCAGGGCGCCGATCTTCGCCGTCTTATCCTGCGCAAAGGCGAGATTCCCGGCGGCGAACAAAAGCGCCGTACCAAATAACAACGTGGAAATTTTATTCTTCATATTAGTATTGCCTCCATTTTCGATTTTCTTCTCGTTGCTTTTTCAGACGCCGAGATAGGTGTGAAGTTTTTCCATATTGGCTTGCAGGTCCGCATTGGCGAAACCGTCGATGATCTTGCCGTGTTCGACGATGTAGTAGCGATCGGCGACCGTCGAGGCGAAACGAAAATTCTGTTCGACCAGAAGGATCGTGAAGCCTTCCGACTTGAGCCGCGCGATGGTGTGGCCGATCTGCTGAATGATGACCGGCGCAAGGCCTTCGGTCGGCTCGTCCAGCATCAGGAAGCGGGCGCCGGTACGCAGGATTCTGGCGATCGCCAGCATCTGCTGTTCGCCGCCCGACAATTTGGTGCCCTGGCTGTTGAGCCGTTCCTTGAGATTGGGAAACAGATCGAAGATCTGATCCAGCGACAGGCCGCCGCTGCGCACGACCGGTGGCAACATCAGGTTTTCGCGGACGTCGAGGCTCGCAAAAATTCCGCGCTCCTCCGGGCAAAAGGCGACGCCGAGGCGTGCGATCTTGTCCGACGAGGTCCGGCAGATTTCCTGATCGTTGAAACGGATCGAACCGGTACGCTTGCCGATAATTCCCATCACCGATTTCAACGTCGTCGTCTTGCCGGCGCCATTGCGCCCGAGCAGCGTGACGACTTCACCGGCGTTTACGTTGAAGTTGACGCCGTGAAGGATATGGGACTCGCCGTACCAGGCTTGCAGATCCTGAACGGTCAGCACCGGCTTGCCTGCGGCGGACGTTGTCGCGGCATCGGCCATTTTCAAATCAGCCATGACCGGCCCCCAGATAGGCTTCCTTGACGCGCTCATCCTTGGTCAAGTCGGCGTAATTACCTTCCGCAAGCACACGACCGCGCGTCAGCACGGTGATGATGTCGGACAGATTAGCGACCACGCTCAGATTATGTTCGACCATCAGGATCGTGTACTTCGCCGAGATGCGCTTGATCAGCGCGGCGATCTTGTCGATGTCTTCATGTCCCATGCCGGCCATCGGCTCATCGAGCAGCATCATTTCCGGGTCGAGCGCCAGCGTCGTCGCGATTTCGAGCGCGCGCTTGCGTCCATAGGGCATCTCGACCGCCGGCGTACTCGCAAATTCGCTGAGGCCGACATCGTCAAGCAATTCGCGGGCACGGCCGTTGAACCGGTCGAGCACGGTTTTCGAGCGCCAGAAATCAAACGAATGTCCATGCTGGCGCTGTAGCGCCACCCGTACATTCTCGAGCGCGGTCAAATGCGGAAACACTGCCGAAATCTGGAACGATCGAACCAGGCCGAGACGCGCCACGTCAGCCGGCGCCATGGCGGTAATATCCTGTCCCTTATACAGAATTTGGCCGGCCGAAGGCCTCAGGAATTTGGTCAACAGATTGAAGCACGTGGTTTTTCCGGCCCCGTTCGGCCCGATCAACGCATGAATACTGCCACGGCGGACCCGAAGGCCAACGTCGCGAACGGCAAAGAAACCCGCGAATTCCTTGGTTAATCCGTGGGTTTCAAGAATGAAGTCATCGGCCAATCAAATTTCCCCCATCAGCCGCCGCCGCGAATCCCCTCGCGCGTGGCTAATTTTTTGTTAACCGGCAGGTTCTCCTAAGACGCCCTAAAATCCGCCTCGGGCTGCCGCCTCCGGCCCGGAATATGCCGTCAACGGCTTGGTTTACGCAAGGTCGAAAGCTCGGCCTCCGGCCAAGCCAGCACAGGCATGGCTTCGCCATTAGTCGAATTACCCGAGGGCACCATCAACGATTTTGCCGGAACTTTTGGCAGCGCGCTCCAGCCGGGCGCAAAGCATTCATTAACGGTGTTTTCACGCAATTGGATCTTTTTTATCGAAAATTTGCCGCTAAGGCCGATGGTTTGGCATTTGCGGCGAAAACGGATTGCAGCCTTGGATTTTCAGAGCGCGAACCCAACGATCGTCAAATCGATCAAGCAGCGAGATCTGCTCAACACCTGGTTGCGGCTATATGCCCGCGACCGGAAGATACCGCGCATCGAAGAGTATCAGCCCTCGCGGCTCGCCGATGAACTTCCGGACATGGTCTATTATACCGTCGACACCACCCAAGAGCTTCCGCGTTTGACGATCGAGAGCGACGGCACGCGCATGTCGAGCGCCTACGGCAACACCGGAAAGGGCCGATATCTCGACGAGTATCTGGGTGCCAGACTTATGCCCATCGTGATGCCGGTCTATTATGAATGTGTGAAGCGCGCACTTCCCGTCTATACCATCGCCAATATCGATGACATCTACGGGCGAATCGTAGCATACGAACGCCTGCTGCTGCCATTCTCCGATAGCGGCGACGTCACCCATATCATCGCCTCACTGAAAACCATCAGCGAAGATGGCAGTTTCGAAATCAAGAATTTGATGCGGGGGAGCGACACGTTGCCGACACCCATACTTCGCTCTGTTATCGATCGCGACCTGTTCCACCGCGCGCCCGGACGGATTCCCGCCGCCGACGTGATCGAATTCGACTAGCTCGAATGGAATTCGAGAGCGCCAATCCTTCGGTGGTCCGATCCATCAAGCAACGTGTTCTCTTGAACGCGTGGCTGCGCGCATCTCGCCATCCGCGGTCCCTGCCCGTCATCTCCGATTTCCAGCCGGACGACATTGCGGGCGAGTTGGCCGATATGATGGGTTATCGCGTCGAGGGCAAAGGAGACAGTGCCCGTTTCCTGATCACGCTGGAGGGCGAGACACTGGCTGCCGCCTACGGAAACGACAACCCCGAGCAGCGGACCAATCGCTATCTCGATGATGCGATCGGACCGGACCGGTATGCACGTGTAATCCCCTGTTATCGGACCTTGCTGTCGCGAAAGCGCCCGACTTACACGATCTCGATCGTGCAGGATGCGGACGGCAAGGATGTCTCCTATGAGCGGCTGCTGTTGCCGTTTGGAAGCACTGGGCATGTCGAGCAGATCGTCGGCTCCTACAAGGCGATCAGCATCGAGGGTGGCTTCAAGATCAACAACCTGATGGGCGTCAGGTCAAAGGCTGTGCCGGTCAGCGTGGTGCGCGCCGTCATCGACATCGATGTCGTCCACGGCCCAGGTAGACGGGGCGCACCAGACGACGTCATCGAGCTGAACTAGGCTTTCCTCGATCTTGCCGACGGCGCCACTTCCTTGGCGTAGATTTCCGGCTTGAATCCAACGACCCGTTTGCCGCCGAGATCAAGCACCGGCCGCTTGATCATGGAAGGCTGCGCCAACATCAGCGCGAGCGCTTTCCGCTCGTTCAGACCTTCCTTGTCGGCGTCGGGTAATTTGCGAAACGTGGTGCCCGCACGGTTGAGAAGGGTCTCCCAGCCGAGTTCGTCGCTCCACTGCTTGAGCTTGTCCTTCGCGATCCCTTCGGTCTTGTAGTCATGGAAGTCGTAAGCCACGCCATGGCTGTCGAGCCAGGCGCGGGCCTTCTTCATGGTGTCGCAGTTCTTGATGCCATAGATGGTAGCGGGCAAGTTCGTCCTCCCTGACCTGTCCCGCCATGTATCATTGCAGCGCAGCCCCAGCGCAAGGCGAACGTGACCATTCATCCTGTGGATAGGCGTGAATTCGTCCGCAGCCGCGCCAGACCAGGTTAATCGTGACGTCGATGTTGCCGCAGACAGCTTTGGAATAAGGACATGTCTGGTGCGCCTCGTCCGTCAGGGCTTTGGCGACGTCGCGCTCCACACCGGGCAGGCTGACTTGAGGCGGGCTTGAAGAAAGTAAGCCCCGCCCGTCATGCACAAATCGACTTCGGCATCGATCGCGAGGTCAGCCGGCAGCGTGATTTTCCTTTTGCGGGCCGCAATGCCCGTCGCCCCTTCAAAGCAGGTCGACCAGCCGGCGGCGTTCTTGCAGTGACTCTTGATCAGTGAATCTTGCGAGCTGCTCATGTCAGTCCCGCAAGATACTCTACTCACGCCGATCAACTTTCGGCGACGTCGACAACTGCTTCGGCAAAGGCCTGCGGCGCTTCCTGCGGCAGATTGTGCCCAATGCCGCCCTTGATGTTCCGGTGCGAATATCTGCCCGAGAATTTCTTGGCGTAGGAACTGGGCTCCGGATGTGGCGCGCCATTGGCATCACCTTCCATGGTAATCGTTGGCACCGTGATCACAGGCGCTTCGGCAAGCCGCTTTTCCAGGTCGTCATATTTCGACTCGCCCTCAGCGAGGTCGAGCCGCCAGCGGTAATTGTGGATCACGATGGCGACCTGATCCGGATTGTCGAAGGCCTTCGCGCTACGATCGAAGGTCGCCTCATCAAAATCCCACTTCGGTGACGCGATCTGCCAGATGAGCTTGGAAAAATCGTGCCGGTATTTGTCGTAACCAACGCGGCCGCGTTCTGTGGCAAAATAATACTGGTACCACCATTGCAGTTCCGCCTTCGGCGGCAATGGCGCTTTGCCGCCTTCCTGGCTGCCGATCAGGTAACCGCTCACGGAGACCAGGGCCTTGCAGCGCTCCGGCCACAGCGCCGCGATGATACAGGCCGTCCGCGCGCCCCAGTCGAACCCGGCGATGGTCGCCTTCTCGATCTTGAGCGCGTCCATCAAAGCGATGATATCGATTGCGACGACCGACTGCTGGCCATTCCGGACCGTTTCATTCGAAAGAAAGCGCGTCGTACCATAGCCGCGCAGATACGGGACGATGACCCGGTAGCCGACCTGCGCCAGCAGCGGAGTTACATCGACAAAACTGTGAATGTCGTAGGGCCAGCCGTGCAGCAAGATGACCGCAGGACCGTCGGCAGGACCGGCTTCTGCGTAACCGACATTCAGAAGGCCGGCGTCGATCTGCTTCAGTGACGCGAATGACGTATTCGTGCCCGGCTTGATCGCCGCCAGTTGCGCCGGTTTTGTCTTGGCGTTCGCAGACCCGATGATGCCGAACTGGGCGGCAGCAATGGTCCCGGCCGCAACACCGAAAAAGCGGCGGCGGTGATGGTTGATTTCCTGGGACATTTCGATCTCCTCTGTTCGAAAATGGCTTGGAAGTCCGCCCCACCAGACACAAAGTCTATCGGGGTGCTCGAACTTCCGTAAGCAGGCCGGTGCTGGCACTGGGATGGGGGTGATGGTGCCCGAGCGCCGGGACGCGCGCTTCAAGATGGGATGGATTTATCCTTCAGACCGCCATGATTTTTGCGGTAGAGGGTGTGCTAGGCTGGGGAACTCAGTTGGCACGGCCAGCGGGGCCCATCTTGCTCTACCATTTCAACGATTTCGCCCTTGATACCGACCGCCGCGAGTTACGCCGCGGTAACGTTCTTGTTGCGGTCGAACCACAGGTCTTCGATCTCCTGGAATTCCTCATCCGGGCGCGCGAGCGCGTGGTGAGCCGGGACGATCTTTTTGCCGCCGTCTGGCAGGGACGCATCGTCTCGGAGGCGACGCTCAGCAGCCGCGTAAACTCGGCGCGCGCCGCGATCGGCGACAACGGCGAAGAGCAACTCCTGATCCGAACCTTTCCGCGCAAAGGTTTCCGTTTCGTCGGCGAGGTCCGGGAAGAATCTCCTCCTTCGTCGGGACCGATGATGGAAGCAGTGCTGGAAAGCGTGAAGCCGCGCATGGCCGACCCGGAGGGGCCGTCGATCGCGGTCCTTGCTTTCACCAACATGAGCGGAGATCCGGAGCAGGACTATTTTGCCGACGGGATGGCCGAAGATATCATTACAGCGCTATCGCGCTGCAGCGGACTGTTCGTCATCGCCCGAAACTCCTCCTTCACCTACAAGGGCCAGGCGGTCGATATCCGCCGCGTCGGGCGCGAGCTTGGGGTGAACTATGTACTGGAAGGCAGTGTCCGTCGCGGCGGTGAACGGCTGCGGATCAGCGGCCAGCTGATCGATGCGATATCCGGCGTGCACCTTTGGGCCGACCGGTTCGACGGTGATCTGACCGATGTCTTCGAACTCCAGGATCGGATCACGGAGAGCGTCGTGGCTGCGATCGAGCCGACGTTGCAGTATGCCGAGGTCGAGCGGCGCAAGCACAGCCGGCCGAACAAGCTCGACGCCTACGACCTGCTGCTGCGCGCCTATCGACTGGAATACGAATTCACGATCGAAAGCATGACCACCGCGCTGGATTACCTGGACCAGGCGCTGACGATCGATCCGACCTACGCTCCGGCGATGGCAACGGCGGCTTATTACCACGCCCTGCGCCATTTCCAGGGATGGCCGCAGGACGATACGCAACGCACCAAGGGCGTGAAGCTCGCCTGGCGCGCGGTCGAGTTGGCACCGAATGACGCGCAGGTTCTGTGGATGGCGGCGTTCGCGATCTGGAACATGTCGGAGCAGAGAGAGTCGGCGCGCGAACTCTTTAACCGCTCCCTGATGACCAATCCGAACTGCGCCATGGCGCTGACCTTGGGCGGCTGGATCGAAACCATGCGCGGCAATCAGGCCACAGGCCGCCGGATGATCGAGCGTGCGCTAAGGCTCAGCCCCCGCGAACCGCGCGGCTGGTTCATGTCGGGAGCCATGGCCATCGCCGCGATCATCGATCAGAACTATCCCGAGGCCGTCAGCTGGGCGGAAAAAGCGCTGGTCCAGAATCGGCGTTTCGCAGTGGCGCTTCGCGCGCTGGCGGTTGCTCTCGTCCAAACCGGGCAGCGTGATCGAGCCGAACAGGTCGTGCAGGAATTACTGAAGATCGAGCCCGAGCTGACGATCTCGGGGTTTCTCACGCGAATTCCAGTGCCGCTGGAAACCATGGCAAGGACCTATGCCGAGGCGCTGAGATCTGCCGGATTGCCCGAGTGATTTGGCGCGCTCAGTCACCGCCGCTTTGGACTCTCCAACTCTCGCTGCAACGCATTAACAGCAGCCGTGCCACATGAATCTATTTGTGTTGAACCAGCGCCGAACCGGAATGGCGCTGTCAGGCCGCGCATTGTAGGGTTTCGAAAGGCTTGCTTGCATCGGGGGCGACAATGGAATTCACCGCACTATTTCTAGCCATCATCGTGGTGATGCTGGTGGCCTGGCGCGGCCCGCGATCGCTCGCACTGACCCTGTTCGCGGCTGTCCTGCTCGTCTCCGTCGCAACCTATCTGCACCATGCGACCGACACGCTGAAGCTGTCGTTCTGAGGTGCATGCATGACCCGCGCGCTCGCCGTCACCCTCAATGCGCTCGGCCTCTACGCTGTGGCGCTGGTCCTCACCGCGGCGTTTGCGGCGCAACTGCTGCTGCATGAACTGCCCTGCCCGCTGTGCCTGCTTCAGCGCATCCAGTTCGCGATGCTGGCGATCGGCCCGATCTTGAATGTCCGCTGGGGGCCACGCCCCAGCCACTATGCGCTGTCGCTGTTGGCCGCCGTCGTCGGGATGGCTTTTTCGACGCGCCAGATCCTGCTGCACATCATGCCGGGAGACGCAGGCTTCGGCACCGCATTGCTCGGCTACCATTATTACACCCTGGCCTTGATCGGCTTCGCCGCGGCCATCGTCCTGCTTGCGATCGTGCTGCTGTTCGACCGCCAGTTCGAACAGGATGCCACGGCAGAATTTGTTGCACCCGGCGCGTTCGCGACGGCGGCGGTGTGGCTGGTGATCGGTCTGACCGCGCTGAACGTCGTCTCGACGCTGCTGGAATGCGGCCTCGGCGCCTGCGCGGAGGATCCGGTGGTGTATGAGTTACTGAGACACGCCTTTTGATCGGGATCAGGCCTGCAGCGGCCACCGCGCCAACTCGATATATCGACTTTGACCAACCAGGCTATCCACGAGAACGAAATCGTAAACTTCCATTCCGATAGGCTTTATAGGCCGCGCCGCTACCATTCGGCTGTCGTAAAGCAACGTCATGTGCGGCGTGAAACGTGACCTTGGGTATCGTCCCATCCTGGCTCGTTTCATCGCCTTGCCAAGCACGTCATGAAGCGCGAAGAGCCGCGCAAGATCGTATCCCGGAAGGAAAACAAAAGGCCGCTTCGCGCGGTTGTTATCGAAGCTCACGACGCTATCAAATATTAGCGAAAATCTCGACGCCGAGACCATCGATCCGGCTTCGTATGCTTTTTCGATAATGAAGTTGGGCAGGCAATCAAATCCACCAATGGCGTGAAGCGAGACATGAAGCCGTTCGGGAGCGATCAGGCGACCATCTAACCCAAATCCATGTCGCAAATCGTCGGCGGCCTTCGTGATTATCGTGGCCGAATCCGTTGGCGCGAGTAGGCCGAAAAACAGACTGTGCCGTGGCGGTTTGGGCTCAAATCCCGAAAACCAAAGCTGTTCATGCATTTTTCGTGTTCCTTTACCGCTAAAGAACATATCATGAACAAGAGCGCGTCAATGCAAAATCCCGGTTTTTCTTGATCACTAAATCTATCCGGGATATACATTTTTGTTTCTGTATATCTATCGTTTTCTTGGAGAGCAACATGCAGGTCGCCAAATGGGGCAATAGTCTCGCCATCCGCCTTCCCGCCGCTGTGGTCGCCGCGCTGGGCCTCAAGGAGGGCGATGAGATCGAAATCCATGTCGCCGACGAACGGGAACTCGCTGTCGCGCGAAAACCTGGCCGTTCGGAATTACTGAATCGGCTTCGTGCCTTCCGGGGACGTCTTCCTTCCGATTTCAAGTTCGACCGGGACGATGCGAATGCCCGGTAGTTTCTTCGATACCAATATTCTCATCTACATCGCATCCAGCGACCCGATAAAGGCCGACCACGCGGAGGCGATTATTGGTAACGGCGGTGCGATCAGCGTGCAGGTTCTCAACGAGTTGGCCAATGTCGCTCGCCGAAAAATGCGGATGTCGTGGCAGGACACTCATGCTTTTCTGTCGCTGTTACGTGGCCTGTTAGTTGTCCATCCCGTCGCCGTCGAAACACACGACACGGGATTGGCGCTGGCCGAGCGCTACAATCTCTCGATCTACGATGCGATGATCGCCGCCTCGGCGCTTCATGCCGACTGCGACACGCTCTGGTCGGAGGATATGCAGCACGGGATGGTACTCGACGGCCGCCTACGCATCGTCAGTCCGTTTAGCACGACGCGTTGATGCCATCGGTCGGTGTCACCGCACGCGATCGAATGCGGAACAGGCAGCAACGGCCGCTCACGGTCGCTTCGGAATCTCCAACCCGCGCTGTACCGCAGGCCGTGCAAGTCCGCGCTCCAGCCAGGCCGGGACGTGCTTCAAACTGTCGAACGCGACAAGTTCACGTGCGCCGTAGAAGCCAATGAGGTTGCGCACCCAGCCGAGCAGAGAGATATCGGCAATCGTGTATTCGTCATCCATCATCCAGTGCCGTCCATCAAGATGACCTTCAAGCACGCCGAGCAGGCGCTTCGATTCCGCGACATAGCGCTCGAGCGGACGTTTGTCCGCAATCTCCCGGCCGGCAAATTTGTGGAAGTAACCGACCTGGCCGAACATCGGCCCGACCCCGCCCATCTGAAAATGCACCCACTGAATGGTCTGGTATCGGCGCGCAGCGTCGGTCGGTAGAAGGTTTCCGGTTTTCTCGGCGAGATATTGCAGGATCGCACCGGACTCGAACAGGCCGAGCGGTGCGCCGCTTGGTCCGTTCGGATCGATGATGGCCGGGATCTTGCCGTTCGGATTGAGTGACAAAAATTCCGGCGTCTTCTGATCATCCTTGTTGAAGTCGACGAGATGCACCTCATACGACAGCCCGATCTCTTCCAGCATGATCGAAACCTTGACGCCGTTCGGCGTCGGCAACGAATACAATTGCAGCCGATCAGGATGTTTTGCCGGCCAACGCCCGGTGATCGGAAAACTGGACAGATCTGACGGAACAGGTGTCATTATCGGTTCACCTCGATAGCAACTTTACATGGGCTTTGAGCGGAAGATGGCACGATTTGATTTCAAAGGAAGTTTGTCAATCCAATGATCTGTCACCTTTAGCTATTGTCGAGCTCAATCGGTCGACTTGGGTGATCTGTCAATGCTGCGTCTGGCGGTGATGGTGTAATGACGGGAAGACCAACAGAAGCTGGCGCTCACCATGCTGTGCACCTACATTCAGCCAATATATGGTCTTCGGATAGCGAACCGGTTGGAGGTTGCTGTGAACGACAAAGACCTGAAGATATTCGAGGCCGTCGCCCGCGCTGGCGCCATTGGACGCGCGGCAACTGAACTGAATACCGTCCAGTCGAATGTGACGGCGCATTTGCGCGAACTTGAGCAGGAACTGGGGTTTCCTCTCTTTGAGCGTCATAGCCGGGGCGTGACCTTGACCGCGGCTGGCCACCGCCTGCGCCCTTTTGCGATCAAGATCGTCGATCTTCTGCGCCAGGCGAAGCAGGCCGTCCAGGATAACGGGACGCCAAGAGGTCCGCTGGCGATCGGCAGCATGGAGACGACGGCCGGACTTCGGCTGCCGGCTGTCCTGGCGGCCTATACCAGCGCTTTTCCAGATGTTGACCTCTCGCTTGTCACCGGAACAACCCCGTCGCTTACGCAGGCCGTCCTGAACAGGGAACTCGACGGCGCTCTGGTCGCGGGTCCGGTAGACCATCCCGAGTTGCTGGCGGAGACGATTTTCCGCGAGCAGATGGTGATCATCGCCTCCCCAAGAACTCGCAGTTTTGCTGAGCTGACGGAAAAGACCGATTTGAGGATCGTCGTCTTGCGCTCTGACTGCGCCTATCGCCGCCAGTTGGAGAGCATCCTGACGGAAGCCGGCGTCGTCCAGTTCAGGGTGATGGAGATGGGCACCATTGAAGGCATCATCGGCTGCGTAGCGGCCGGTATGGGCATCTCGCTGCTGCCCAAAGGCGTCGTGATGCGTGCGGTGCGTGACTGTGAGGTCACGACGTTCAGCCCGCCGCAGCGCGCCGAGATGGTCGACACGGTCTTCATTCGACGCGCAGATGCTTATTTCTCCGCCGCGATGTCGGCCTTTTTGCAGACGGCACGGCCATCACCTGCAGCGACCGCGGAAGCATCGAGATCGCGGCTGCGCAATACGTCATCGCTGCCGGAGATGACTCCCATCTGAACTACTTGCTACCGCTGACGATGCAGGGGCCATACCTACGGCCTCATGGACACGAACATCGGCAGCGATCGGTTCAAACCATTTTCCCTGACGGCGCAGGCCACATGGCGGCCCGCAACTGGAACGCTGTGCGCTGCGCTGGTCGGGTTAGGATCGGCGTGGGGGATTTTGCGTGCTCGTTTCCGAACGAGCAGTGAGCGACATATCCCGAGAAGGCCCGGCGCCGGCAAGTACCCTCACCGTTCGCCCCCCGCGAACTGCAGACCGATAGCAGGAGATGCCGCGAGTCGTTTCGCCAGAAATCGTCATCTAACAGGAGGCGTATCATGAGCACAGAGCGGAAAGTCGCTGTTATCACAGGTGCATCGCAGGGCATTGGCGCGGGACTCGTGAAGGGGTTCCATGATCGGAATTATCGCGTTGTTGCAAACTCGCGATCGATCAAGCCGTCGGACGATCCCGACGTCCTGACTATCGCCGGGGACATTTCGAAGCCGGATACCGCAAAACAGATCATCGATGAAGGGATGCGCCAGTTTGGCCGCATCGATACGTTGATCAACAACGCCGGAATATTCATCGGCAAGCGATTCTCCGATTACACGGAGACTGACTTCATCAACATGCTCTCGACCAATCTGGCCGGCTTTTTCCATATTACGCAGGGCGTGATTGCGGAAATGGCGCGGCGGGGCTCCGGACACATCGTCAATATTACGACAAGCCTCGTTGATCAGGCGAATTCGAAGAGCCCATCCGCTCTCGCCTCGCTGACAAAGGGTGGC
Source organism: Bradyrhizobium canariense (assembly GCF_900105125.1). Taxonomy (NCBI): domain Bacteria; kingdom Pseudomonadati; phylum Pseudomonadota; class Alphaproteobacteria; order Hyphomicrobiales; family Nitrobacteraceae; genus Bradyrhizobium; species Bradyrhizobium canariense. The sequence continues at coordinate 1,801,480 of NZ_LT629750.1, forward strand.
CTGAACTCGGTCACGAAATCTCTGGCGATAGAATATGCCGGACGAGGCGTTCGCGTGAACGCCGTTGCCCCCGGCATCATCCAGACGCCAATGCATCCGCCGAAGACGTATGAGGCGCTCGCCAAGTTTCATCCGCTTGGCCGCATGGGCGAGATCGGCGACATCGTCGATGCCGTGCTGTTTCTCGAATCCGCGGGCTTCGTGACAGGCGAAATCCTGCATGTCGACGGCGGACAGAACGCCGGCCATTGAATCAAGCCGCGTTTCAACTCACCGACGCGTGTCTTGTGCGCGAGGCGGACCACAGAACGGCCTCACAGTAATGAATATGAACATCGGCCGCGATCGGCGCCTCGCTCACCCCCACGGTCACAAGCAGGCAGGATCGACGTGGCGGTTTGCAATTGCGGGGCTATGCTCATCGCTCGTCGGGCTCGGATTGGCGCGGTTCGCTTATACTCCGCTCATTCCCGCGCTGATCGCGGCCAAGTGGTTCAGCCCATCCGATGTCGTCTATCTCGGCGCAGCGAACCTCGCCGGCTATCTCGCCGGCGCGCTACTGGCCCGGCCGATCGCGGCGCGTATCAATGCGGCCTGGGCGCTGCGTGCGATGATGGTGCTCGCCACGCTCTCGTGCTTTGCGTGTTCCACCCCGGTGTCGTTCCTCTGGTTCTTCGCCTGGCGTTTCCTGGCCGGTCTCTCCGGCGGCGTGATCATGGTGCTCGCCGCTTCGACGGTGCTGCCGCACACCTCGCCGGCAAAGCGTGGCATCGTCGGCGGCGTGATCTTCGCTGGGGTCGGCCTCGGCATCGCGGCGTCAGGGACACTGGTGCCGCTGCTTCTGCGACAGGGGTTGCAGGAGAGCTGGTATGGCTTGGGTGTGTTGTCCGGCCTGCTGACGCTGATTAGCTGGACAAGCTGGCCGAAGGAAACTGGAGCGGCCGCTTCCGCTTACGCTCCGCATCACCCGCATCACCATCGACAATCCTATGCCGTCCGGGCGTTGCTGCTCGAATACGGCCTGAATGCCTGCGCACTCGTGCCGCATATGGTCTTCATTGTCGATTTCGTCGCGCGCGGTCTTGGCCAGGGCATATCAGCAGGATCGCAATATTGGGTCTTCTACGGCCTCGGCGCGATCGTCGGACCGCTGATGACAGGCCATCTCGCCGACAGGGCCGGCTTCGGGCCAGCCTTGCGCGTCTCCTTTCTGGTTCAGGCGATAGCCGTCTTCCTTCCCGCGATCAGCACGACGCCGGTTTTCCTGATCGTGTCGAGCTTGATCATCGGTGGTTTCACGCCCGGCATTGTGCCGCTTGTCCTCGGACGCATCCATGAGCTGCTTCCGCATAGCGTCGAGCAGCAGCGCGCCGCCTGGGGACACGCCACGACCAGCTTTGCCCTGTTCCAGGCCGCGGCGGCCTATGGCTTTTCCTGGCTCTTTGAGCGTAGCGGCGGCCATGACTATCTGCTCTTATTTCGTCTGGGCGGTGCCGCCGTGACTCTGGGGCTCGCCATCGATCTCGTCATGGCTCTGACAGTTAATCGGAAACATCGCGATGACACAGGCTTACGAAATCATTGAGCACCGCCATGACGTGGTGATCGTCGGTGCCGGCGGCGCCGGGCTGCGTGCGGCCTTGGGAATGGCGTCGTCGGGATTGAGCACAGCGTGCATCACGAAGGTGTTCCCGACGCGCAGTCATACTGTGGCAGCGCAAGGCGGCATGGCGGCTTCGCTCGGCAACATGGGCGACGGCGACGATTGGCGTTTCCATATGTACGATACGGTCAAGGGTTCTGACTGGCTCGGTGACCAGGACGCCATCGAGTACATGTGCCGCGAGGCGGTGCCGGCGGTGCTGGAGCTGGAACATTACGGCGTTCCGTTCTCGCGCACCGACGACGGCCGGATCTATCAGCGTCCCTTTGGCGGTCAGACCATCGCGTACGGAAAGACGATGGCGCAACGCACTTGCGCAGCGGCCGACCGAACCGGCCACGCCATCCTGCATACGCTCTACCAGCAGTGCCTGAAGCACAACACCGAGTTCTTTGTCGAATACATCGCGCTCGACCTGCTGATGGACGATGACGGCACCTGCCGCGGCCTGCTTGCCTGGAACATGGAGGACGGGACGCTGCACTGCTTCCGTGCCCATCGCACGGTCCTGGCCACCGGCGGTTACGGGCGCGTCTACTTCTCCTGCACCGCCGCCCACACCTGCACCGGCGATGGCAACGCCATGGCGCTGCGCGCCGGGCTGCCGCTCGAGGACATGGAGTTCACCCAGTTTCATCCCACCGGGATCTACGGCTCCGGCTGCCTGATCACCGAAGGCGCGCGCGGCGAAGGCGGCTATCTCACCAACTCCACGGGCGAGCGGTTCATGGAACGCTATGCTCCGAGCGCCAAAGACCTGGCTGGGCGGGACGTCGTCTGCCGTTCGATGACGATCGAAATCAACGAGGGCCGCGGCTGCGGCCCGCTGAAGGATCACATCCTGCTTCACCTCGAGCACCTCGGCGCGGAGCTACTGCATGAACGCCTGCCCGGGATCAGCGAGACGGCGAGGATTTTCGCAGGCGTCGACGTGACGCGCGAGCCGATCCCGGTATTGCCGACTGTCCATTACAACATGGGCGGCGTGCCGACCAATCTGCATGGCGAGGTCGTGACAAAACGCGACGGCGATCCCGAAACCGCTGTTCCCGGACTGATCGCGATCGGCGAAGCCGCTTGCGTCTCGGTTCATGGGGCCAACCGGCTCGGGTCCAACTCGCTGCTCGATATCATCGTGTTTGGCCGCGCAGCCGCGCGCCGGGTAACAGAGACGGTTCGGCCGGGCGAGGGACACTCATCGATTGCAAAAGACGCAACCGACCGCGCCATCGCCCGGCTCGATCGCATTAGATGGTCCAAGGGCGGCACCGGCGCCGGCACTATCCGGCTGGCGATGCAGCGGACCATGCAGCGTCACTGCGCCGTGTTCCGTGACGGACCGCTGCTCGCGGAAGGTTCGAAGAAGCTCAGTGAAGTCATTGCAATGATGCGCACCGACCTTGCCGTCACCGACCATTCCATGATCTTCAACTCCGATCTCGCCGAAACGCTCGAACTCGACAACATGCTCACTCAGGCGAGCGTGAGCCTTTATTCAGCGATCGGGCGGACGGAAAGCCGCGGTGCGCATGCGCGGGAAGACTTTCCGAAGCGAGACGATGAAAACTGGCTCAAGCACACCCTCGCCTGGCTCGCCGATGACGATCGTGTTCGGCTCGACTACCGGCCGGTCCATTTGCAGCCGTTCTCGAACGAAGTGGCCTCGATACCGCCGAAAGAGCGCGTGTACTAAGTTGCGCAATCGACAAGCGGCGGCGCCGAATTCGGCGCAATCCCTGATTCAATTTTTAAGGGGCAGAGGATATACGTCCGCGTTCCCGCGGCGCGATGCGCCCGAGGCCTGCATGAACATCGTCCTCCTGATGACAGAGGGCGCAGGGAAAGCCGGGTGTCCGATGCACCCGCAGCCTCGTGCGCAAAACAAAAAGCACACGAGTTAGTCACCACAGGCTCACCGGATCAATCCGGCTTTCCCTGCACAATGGTTTTAACGGCTTCCTTCGTGCTCTCCCCGGCGACCGGGCTCTTTTGCCGCCGTCGCTTGCGGATGAGTGGCGCATCTCAAACCCGGTTGGGCGAATGCGCCTTCCGCAAAACTTGACGCCAGCGTCGGGGCGTCAGGACCACACGACTTCGCCGTCCGCAACAAGCGCCGTTCGTCCTGCGCGCGCAGATCGCTCACGAACCATGAGTCCGCCCTGCGATCACCTCTCACGCGCCGACACTGTCGCGGCCACCGCATCCCGCCCCGCGTCCGTGACGATCGCGATACGCCCCTCTGAGGGGTGGGACGGCGGGCTTGTAGAGATGTTTTTATCCGATACGAAAGCGAAATATTTTGCGAGGCTGGGCTGGACAGCCGACTCACCCGACGGGCAGTTTTCGGGCATCGGTAAAATCGATAGAAACGAAGGGACCGGGATGTCTAGCCGGACGCGCCGTCGTCGAGGCTTACAATCACGGCGGCGTTGGCGATGATGATGGCGTCGCCGCCACTCTCGGCAGGAATCTCCAGCCCGCCTTTGACCGCGGTGACCGTCACCGTTCCGTAAGGCAGTTCCGTCGCGACCGCAGCGGTGTCAACCGAGCTCGGGTCCGGCACGCCAATGGTGACATCGACGAACATGTCTTTTGCCGTCTTGCCCACCATCCGGAAGAAACCGACGCTGGAGTGCCGAATCGCATCCGAGACCGCGCGCCTGGCAGCCTTGGTGGCATCTTTCCCATGAACATCGACGCCCATGCCCATTTCGGTGAGACAGCGCACACGTGCCATGAGAGTTCCTGTTGTCGTTTGAAAGAGAGATATCAATCCCTGAAAGCCATTGTGATGCGATCAAGATCGAACCACCCTCATTCAATCGTCCCCGGCGCTTTCGACGTCAAGTCATTGAAGCGCTTTCCGGCGCCGTTTTTCTCCTCCTTCGTCTCGAAGCCCTGCCGGAGATCAGTGTCAGCCAGGGCGCCAAATGGAAGGCGCTCATCAGCAGGTACATCGGGACCATCCCGCTCAGCGGTGACGCATCATCCACCGCCACGCAGAGCATGTCGCGCGACCCGTCACCAAAAACACCCGTCAGCAGCGCCATGATGGCGAAGCTTGGTGCCGCCGCAAGACCTAACCATTTAGCTATGCCGAGCGCGGCCGCCTCTTCATTACGGCTCGCACCGCCGGGCGAGTTGGCGTGACAGGCGTCGGTCATGCCTTCGCGCCGGCGTCGCGATTCCGGAAGGCGGCCTCTCCGGCGTCCGACACCTCGACCCACTTCTGGTCGGGCGAGGCCTCGGCGGCATAATTGTTGTGCCAGTTCCACCACTTGTAGGGCGGACTCTGGGGGTAGCCCTCCGGCGAGTCTTCCCACGTCTCCTGGCGGCCGAGCGGCGTCGCATCGAGGTAGCTCCAGATGGTCCCCATCGCCTCGTCGCCGCGGCTATTGATGAAGTAGGTGCGAAATATGCGATCGCCGTCGTGGATGAACACGTTGTGGCCGTGCCATTCAGCCACGCCGAAGTCGGCATCGAAGCTGTCGATGATGGTGTACCATGGCATCTTCCAGCCCATCCGCGCCTTCAGGCGCGCGATGTCCGCCTGTGGTGCACGCGAGGCGTACGCGAGTGTCGTGTCGCGGGCATTAAGATGGGCGAGGTGGGCGACCTGATCGGCCCCAAGGGAGCAGCCGCGGCAGGCATGTTCGGGCCAACCGAACACCCCGGGCTCAAAGAAGGCGCGGTAGATAATCAGTTGACGCCGGCCTTCGAACAGGTCGAGCAGGCTCACCATGCCCGTCGGCCCCGCGAACGCATACGCCTGCTCCACGGCCATCCACGGCATCCGCCGGCGTTCGGCGGCCAGCGCGTCATGGGCCCGCATCTGGGCCTTCTCCTTCACGAGCAGCTGCTGGCGCGCAGCCTCCCACGCTTGCGGTGAAACGATCGGTGGCCTGTGCATGGCGGGCTGTCCGTCTTTGCGGTCGTTCTCAGGTGATTTAGTCATGGTCGTTGCAACCTCCGAATTGGGCGAGCTGCTCGGCTTTCGGGCTGAAGCACGACTCCGTCGCCGCCGATCGCTCATGTTGTGATGAGCTAGCTTGACACCGGGACTTGGGATGGTGGGAGTTACAAGTATGACGGGATTTCGATGGACTCTCTGATCACGGCCGCGGCACGCGCACTCGCGGCAGGTGATCCCCTCGGTGCCCTGAACCGGGTCGCCTTGCGCGATGACGCGCCTGCGCTCGCGCTTCGAGGCCTCGCGATGGCGCAACTCGGCGATCTCGTTCGAGCGAAGGCGCTCGTGCGACGTGCGGCGCGCGCCTTCGGTGCAAAAGAGGCTGTAGCCCGCGCGCGGTGCGTCGTCGCCGAAGCCGAGATCGCGCTGGTCTCGCGCGACCTGGGCTGGCCCGCGAAGGCGCTCGACGCGGCGCGGGCCACGCTTGAAGCGGATGGCGACCGGGTCAACGCCGCGCATGCGCGGTATCTCGAAGTCCGCCGCCTGCTCCTGATCGGGCGCCTTGACGAGGCCGAACGCAAGCTCGCCGAACTCGACCCCTCGCCCTTCCCCCCCGCGTCAAGAGCCGCCCACGAATTGGTGGTTGCGGGGATCGCGATGCGACGCCTCCGGGCAAAGGCAGCGCACGCGGCACTCGCCCGGGCCGGGCGCGCCGCGCGTCTGGCTGGTATCTCCGCGCTGACGGCAGAGGTCGAAACCGCGTCTCTCGCGCTCAACGCGCCGGCGGCGCGCCTGATTACGAGCGGCAAGGAGCGCCTCCTCCTGCTGAAGGAGGTCGAGGCGCTGCAAGCGTCGAAAGCGCTCGTCGTTGACGCCTGCCGTCATGTCGTGCGGGACCCGCGCATGGCGATCTCGCTCGCAAGGCGTCCGGTGCTGTTCGCACTCGCACGCACGCTGGGCGAGGCGTGGCCCAAAGACGTGTCGAGGGACGCGCTCGTTGCGCGGGCCTTCAGAGCCAAGCGCGCCGATGAATCGCATCGCGCCCGGTTGCGGGTGGAGGTTGGGCGGCTTCGCACCATGCTGAGGGGCATTGCTCGGGTGAGCGCAACAAAGCAAGGTTTTGCGCTGACGCCGCGCCGCGCCCGCGAGGTCGTCGTGCTGGCGCGGCCGACCGACGAGCCGCATGCGGCGGTGCTCGCCTTCCTGGCTGACGGAGAGTCATGGTCGAGCTCGGCCCTGGCGCTGGCGCTCGGCGCCAGCCAGCGCACCGTGCAGAGGGCACTCGACCAGCTTGCGGCGGCAGCTAAGGTGCAGTCGTTTGGTCGCGGGCGCGCGCGTCGCTGGATGACCCCGCCCGTGCCGGGATTCACGACGACCTTGTTACTCCCCGATCCCGTGCCGGGGGATTAGAGTCATATCGGTTCCGATTGAATCAAAACCGGGCTCTGGTTTTTCGATGCGCTTTTCTTCACGCGGACCGGAATCCATCTCATTCGAAAACACACCAGGATGGAATCATGAATCGATCAGCGGCCGAAATTCTCCGTGAATATGGACCTTTTCCCGGCGTCGACGGCGTGCATGGGGTCTCGTATGACGGTCAGCACGTCTGGTTTGCGTCCGGAGACAAACTGAACGCCTTGGATCCGGTGAGCGGCAAGACGGTCCGCTCGATCGATGTCGCCGCGCATGCGGGGACAGCGTACGACGGGCGGCACCTGTTTCAGCTCGCCGAGGACCGCATCCAGAAGATCGATCCGAAGACCGGCCGCGTGCTCGCCACGATCCCGGCGCCCGGCGGCGGCTCGGGGCTCGCATGGGCCGAAGGAACGCTCTGGCTGGGGCAATATCGGGACCGGAAGATCCTTCAAATCGATCCCCAGACAGGAACGACGCTTCGCACTATCGAGTCTAACCGCTTCGTCACCGGAGTAACCTGGGTCGACGGCGAGCTTTGGCACGGCACCTGGGAAGCTGACGAGAGCGACGTGAGGCGAATAGACCCCCAAACAGGAGAGGTCCTGGAAAGGCTCGACATGCCGCCCGGAACGGGTGTGTCGGGGCTCGAGTCCGATGGCGCCGATCAGTTGTTCTGCGGGGGCGGAAAGACCGGAAAGCTGCGAGCCGTCCGCCGGCCCCAGCGGTCTCCGAAGCCGGCGGCGACCCACCCGATCGCCCCCGCGCGTAAGTAGCCGAAGCGACCTGCGCGGCTGTCGACATTCAGCGTCACGCCGGCACCGGCTCGGGCTGGGCTTCACCCTTGGGAAACGGCCTGAACGTCATTGCCATCAGGAACGCGCCAAGCCCGACCGCCCAGGAGCCGATATAAAGCCACGCGTAGCTGGCGAAGGCGTCGTAGATCAAACCGCCGGCGATCGGCCCTGTGGCCATGCCGAGGCTGCCGGCCATAGCCGTTCCGCCGATCACGGTGCCCATCATCCGCAGTGGAAAATTCTCGCGCGCCAGCACCGAATAGAGCGGCATGGTGCCGGCGTAGATGAAGCCGAACAGCGCCGCCACGGCGTAGAACGCGGCCAACTCGCGCACGAAGACGTAAGCAAGCGCACCGAACGCCTGAGCGAGCAACCCCGAGACCAGCACGCGCTTGGCGCCAAAACGGTCGCCGAGCAGGCCGAACGCGATACGCCCGCCCATCCCCGCCAGTCCCTCGACGCTGTAGATCGTGACGGCTGCGATCATCGGGATCCCGCAGGTGACCGCATAGCTCACGGTGTGGATGATCGGACCCGAATGCGTGGCGCAACAAAAGAAATTGGTCGCGAGCAGGATGATGAATTGCGGCGAGCGCAGCGCTTGCGCCAGCGACATCGCCGATTGCGGCTGTCCGTCGCCGGATGCAACGGCATGTTCGCTTTCAAGCGCCGGCGCGCGGCGCACCAGTAGCGAGACCGGGATCATGACGGCTGCGACCACGACAGCCACGATTTGCATCGAGGTCCGCCAGTCATGGTTTGAGATGAGCCATGCGGCCAGCGGCGACATAGTCATCGGCGCCATCCCCATGCCTGCCGAAACCAGCGAGACCGCCAGGCTGCGATGCGTATCGAACCAGCCGGTGACGCAAGCCATCATCGGCGCAAAGATCGCAGCGATCGAGCCGCCGACCATCAGTCCGAACATGATCTGAAACGAGAGCAGCGACGACGCCTGGCTGGCCAGCGCGAGGCTCGCCGGCAGCACGATCGACCCGGTCAGCACCACCGGCAGCGGCCCGAACCGATCGGACAAGGTGCCCCACATCATGCTGGTGAACGCCATGGCGAGAAAGCCAATCGTCATGGCACTGGACACGCCGGTCACCGACCATCCGGTAGCCCGCGCGATCGGTTGCAGAAACACCGGCAGCGAGAACATGCCGCCAATGGCGACACAGCCCAACAGGCCGCCGGCCGCGACGATCACCCAGCGATAGCGAGAATTGGTCATTCCTGGTCTCCCATGCAGCTTGTCTCTGGGTGGAAGACGAATGGGAGGAGCTGAACCCGACATAAATATAGACGGGCGGGCAAATTTTTTCGACCTCTGCCGACCGTCTCAAGCCCAAGCCGGGCTAAGACACCGCCGCGTTGGCGGTGAAAGCCGGAGCCGCGTTTGAGTGAGAACGCAGCAGCAAATAAAATGCGGCCGCGTGCGTGATCATCAGCAGCGGCACATAGATGATCGGGATCGCGTAGGCGGCACCGAACTCGCCGGCCTGCGCCGGAAGATCAAGCCGGACGGCGTGGTAGTAGTCGACGATGATGTCGACCGCGCCGACGAGATTGAAGGCCAGAACGAACAGCCAAAACAACGGACGCATCCTGACGGTGAGCAGCGCCAGCATGGCCAGTATTCCGGTGGCGAAGTCGGTGTAAGCCGAAAAGGTGGCAAAACCCGCCGGCAGATTGGCGCCGACCACGCCGGGAAGGATGAAGACAAGCCCGAAGAAGCGGAAGCTGTGCAAGGTGGCAATGGCGCGCTGCGCTTCGACCCGGTCCATCAACTTGAGCCTGGGCCAGACGTACACGCCGAAGCACAGCAGCCAGGCGACATAGCCGAAAACGAGATGGATTTGGAACAGGGTTTCCGGCGACATGTGATCTCCTGTCAGGCCTTGGTCGACGCGGCCTCGAACACCGTGGCCAAACGCGACCCTTCTGATGTGCAGGCCAGACGTAGGGCCGCTTCCGGCTGGAGACTAGTTGCGATAATGTCGATGGGTCATGAAGCAGAACTTCACAGTCAGGCAAGGCGCGCTCGACGGCGTGGAGGCGTTCCTGAGTGTTGCCGAGCACCGCAGTTTTCGCAAAGCGGCGGCCCAACTCGGGGTGACGCCCTCGGCCATGAGCCAGGCGATACGCACGCTCGAGGCGCGCGTCGGCGCGGCGCTGTTCATCCGCACTACGCGCAGTGTCGGCCTGACCGAAGCCGGTGACCGCTTTCTGTCGCGCGCCAAGCCCGCCTTCGAGGAGCTCGTCGCCGCAAGCGAGGTCGCGCGTGACCTCGGACAGCGGCCGGCCGGGCTGTTGCGCCTCGCGGTGCCGCGCGCGGTGGTGCCGATCGTGCTGGAGCCGCTGATCGCATCGTTCTGCGCTGATTATCCCGAGGTCGAGGTGGAGATCGCCGCAAGCGAAGAGATGGTCGACCTCGCGACCGCAGGGTTTGACGCCGGCGTCCGGATGGGCCAGTTCATCGCCGCCGACATGGTCGCGGTGCGGCTGACGCCGCCGTTTCGCTTCATCATCGTCGGTAGCCCCGCCTACCTCGCCCGCTGCGGCCGGCCCGAACGCCCGGACGATTTGCGCCACCATGCATGCTTGCGATTGCGACGATCCAACGGCGCGATTGCGCTATGGTCGCTCAACGACAGCAACCGCGCCATCGAGATTGCGGTATCAGGCCCGCTCATCGCCAACGACTTTCCCACCATGCTCGGCGCAGCAGTCGAAGGCGTCGGCCTTGCGCAAGTGCCTGCGCCGATCGCCACCGGCCTGGTGAAGGCTGGAAAACTCGTGCAGGTACTGGAGCCGTTCGCCCCGATGGGGCCGGGTGTTTTTCTCTATTATCCCGGCCACCGGCAACTGATGCCGAAGCTGCGCGCCTTCATCGATCACGTGAAGGCGCGCTCAAACGCCGGCAACAAAGCCCGGACGCGACGATCACCCATCGTTAGCTAGAATGGGTCATTTCAGTCTCCAATACGACAGAGATCATGCCCAGCCGCACCATTATCCGTTACCCCGACCCTCGGCTTGCACTCCCGGCGCAGCCCGTGACCGTGTTTGACGCTGCGCTGCGCGACCTGGCGAGCGACCTGCTGGAGACCATGCACGCCGCGCCGGGGATCGGGATCACCGCGCCGCATATCGGCATCTTCTTGCGGGTCGTGGTGCTCGACCTCGACCCGATCGATGGTGCGCGGACCTACGTCAATCCGGAGATCATCTGGGCATCGCCCGAGACCATCCTGCATCTGGAAGGCAGCGTTTCGATGCCCGGTGTCAACGACGAGATAGAGCGTCATGCCCGCGTCCGGATCAGCTACCACGACGTCGACGGCAACCGGCAGACCGAGGAATCGGCGGGTCTGCGCGCCGTCTGCCACCAGCATGAGATCGATCAACTCAACGGCCTGTTCTGGATTCAAAGGCTATCGCGTCTCAAGCGCGAGCGGCTGATCAAGCGATTTGAGAAGGTGTCGCGGAGGTGAGATAGATTTGGCGAAACACGCTCCGCTATTCCGCCCTACGGCCTGCATGCTGGCTTGGAAGCCGGTGGCACGAGACAGAGCACTCCATTCAGGGGCTCTTGTAACAAGAAGCTATGGCAGCACAGCCGCGCAGAACGCCTGACCAAATTCGGTCAACACCACAGCGCTTAAATCCCCTGGTAGACTCAAGGTTTCCCTTGAAGGTCCATAGTCACCCCATCGAGCGTGGCCACCTGGCTCGTATGTCTCGAACCCCACTAGACTCGGAAATACGAGGCCCAAGCTAAATAATATGCTCATCGATACGTCTGCATTTCTCGGCGCGTCAACACTAGGCCCGTAAGAAACGCTTCCACCGCCTTGATACCATTTATCCTTATCCAACTTTTGCCACTCGCGAAAAATGGCCTCTAGGTGGTGTGGACTCTAAGGATTCCCTTTTAGGAGCAAATCAGATTCAAGGCTTCTTTTTGGGAGGCGGCCTTGGGTGTGATGGATCGGTTGGTTTTGAGCGATGCGGCTTGGGAGCGGATGGCGCCTCTGATTATAGGTCGGCCTGACCAGAAAGGCTCCACCGGGCGCGACAACCGGATGTTCGTGGAAGGTGTGCTGTGGATCGTGCGGACGGGCTCTCCCTGGCGTGATCTTCCGGAAGCGTTCGGGGATTGGAACAGCGTGTTCCGGCGCTTCAGTCGATGGAGCATCAAGGGTGTTTGGTGGCGGATCTTCGAGGCGATGTCCGACGACCCGGATTTCGAATATCTGATCGTCGATTCCACCGTCGTCCGGGCGCATCAGCACGCTGCCGGGGCGAAAAAAGGGGGTCTGAAGATCAGGCGCTTGGCCGCTCGCGCGGCGGCCTGAGCACCAAGATACATCTGGCCGTTCGCGGCCTGGGATGTCCGGTGCGCTTCACGCTTACCGCAGGTCAGAAGGGCGATGCACCGCAAGCCGCCGCATTGATCGAGGGATTGCCCGCCGAGATCGTTATGGCCGATACAGCCTATGACGCCGATCATTTGCGCGAAGCCATCGCCGCCAAGGGAGCGCTCGCCGTCATCCCCAACAACCCGTCACGCGCGCTCAAATATCCGCTCGACAAACATCTCTATGCCCAGCGCCATCTTGTCGAATGCTGCTTCTCCAAGCTCAAGCAATTCCGCCGCGTCGCCACCCGCTTCGAAAAGACCGCTCGAAATTACCTTGCCGTCATCACTCTCGCAGCCATCATCTTATGGATGCGATAAGTGTCCACACCACCTAGCGCTCGCGCATCGTCCGCGCTCAATTCCGCAAGTGTCGAGACATATTTCCGATGCACCTGATCGCCATCAGTATCAAGAGCCGTACCAAGCAAATTGGCCCAAAGCGTATGCAGATCGTCTTCGTATTCCATTGTTGCATGCTCGATCAACGGAAGCATGATCTTGGGTGGCGGTAATCGGGTTTGTGTAATTCCCTTGTCCCTAAGTCGCTTTTCCACTTTTTGCACAAGCAATTCGAGACGTTCCCAATCCAAAATCGCGGCTTCAATTCGCTTCGTCATCTCCTTATCTGACCAACGACGCGCTACCGCATGCTCAATGCCATTCCCGAAAATACGATCTAGCCAACCGCCGGCACCGCGGCCCACATCGACGACTTTCCCTGTCGCCTTGGCTACCTCTTGAACCGCTTTCGCGCCTTCTTTAAACGCGTCGGTTTCGTCGCCCATTGCTTACTCCCTGCCATTACTGAGCCTACCTCTGAATAGTGGGTAGAACCAATGGTTTGGTAGCTGCTGCGCTGCACCTTGTGATAGGCAGATGGCTTAAACAGAGGTCGGAGGGCAACACCTAAACGTCGCAGCTAACAACAAGCCGCGCGTTCGGGGCCGGTAATGATGACGGGGGGCAGCTATGGCCATGTTTTCACAGGATGAACTTGAGGCTATTGCTGGCGCGCTCGGCGATACGTCCCTGGGCCTCACCGGACCCGAGATCGAGTTCTTGATCACCTCAAGCCGGATGGTCGACCCAGGCCCGATGACCAAGCGGGTTCGAATATATAATGCTTTCGTGGAAAGCCAGAATACCAAACAGAATAGAACGCACGTCCTTGAGTTCATCCGCCTTTCGATGAAGCCTGCGCGGTATAGTCGGGATCCTACTCGTTTCGAGCCAATGCGCGCTCTTCTGAACCAAGCCCTCGCATTCGCGGGGCTCGTTGTTGACGAGGCGGGTACGGTCTCTTCTGCGGATCGCGCAACCACTTTACCGGAGGCCCAACGCAGGGCGAGAGACCTTCGTGCCGACCTTGAAGGCCGAGGCGTTCATCCCGACGTGCTGATTTTCTGTCGCGCCGAATTGCTGGTCGACAACTACTTTCACGCCGTTCAGGAGGCGGTGAAGAGCGTCGCCGAAAAGATGCGATTGAAAACAGGTCTTTCGGACGACGGCAGCACACTCGTCGATCGGGTTTTGAGCGGCGAGCCGCCCTTGCTCGCGATTAATCCGCGATCAACCATTAGCGAGCGCAGTGAGCAAAGCGGATTTGCCAATCTGGTGCGCGGCACGTTTGGGATGTTCCGAAATCCGACAGCGCATGAAGCTCGGATTCGCTGGACTATGACGAAGGAGGATGCGGAAGATTTGCTTACGATAGTCTCGTTAATCCATCGGCGGCTCGACAATGCTCACATGCCACCTCGAAGTTGAAAAAGCATTTTCTTTCGACGGTCAGAGCCGGCGTCTACTTGTGATACCGCTTGAAATTGGCTCAGCCGGTCGAATGATAGAATATCGTAGCTCTGGATACGCGGACGAGTAGACGTCACTGCCACTCAATCGTCCCCGGCGACTTCGACATCACGTCATAGACCATGCGGTTGACGCCCTTGACCTCGTTGATGATGCGGGTCGCGGTCTCGCCCAAAAATTTCATGTCGAAAGAACGTAAATCAGCGGCTATGCTGTCGGTCGAGATCACTGCGCGCCGGCCGTAACGTGTATCGTATCACAGATCGCCGAACAACACAGCGTTGATACCAGGCATCGCCCCGCGGTCAGCGGTCGGCCAATTTGCATCCCGGCTGCGGCGTAATCTCTCCCAGCGCGCGGACGGTGACGAGGTCGCTCCCCCGCGTCTTGGCGATAAACATGTTCATCGTCGCATAGTGGTCACGGCCGATGGTCACAGGCCCTGTCGGCGATGGAATGACCAGCCCCGCCATGGCGTCGATGATGGCCTCCTTGTCGACTTTGCCGGCTTTCTCGATCGCCGCCTTGAGCGCGACTAGCGTGTTGTAGTGTGTCATGACATAGTTCGACACCACGACGTCGGCTCCGGCGTCGGCGCGGACCTTGGCGACGAAGGCCTTGACGGAGGGCTCGTCGCTCGTCGCGACCGAAGGCACCACCGTGAACATGTCCTGGCCTTTGCCACGGAAAATGCCGAGATCGACCTCCGACAATCCCAGGAACGCGACCGTCGTATCCTTCAGCAATCCGTGATCGTCGGCCTGCCGGATGAAATCCATGCCGTCGCCTTTCAGCGCGAACAGCAGCACCTTTGCCTTGGCCGCCGCGACCTGCGCGATCAGCGGGGTGAAATCCGTCTCGGTCCCCAGCGTGAATTGCGTGCCGACGACCTTGCCGCCGAGCTTTTCAATCAGAGGCCGCGCAATATCGAACATCTGGTGCGGCCAGACCCGGTCGGCTCCCAGCAGGAAATAACTCTTGCCGAAGGTTTGATTCATGTAGGGCAGCAACTGACCCAGTTCCTGGTTGGGGACCGTGCCGAACGAGAAAAGGTATCGGCTGCATTTGCCGCCTTCGAAGTTGGTGGCGTAGAGCAACGGCGTTTTCAGGCTCTCGGCGACCGGCGCGACGGCATTGAGGTTTCGCGAGGTGATCGGGCCGACCACCGCCACAACGCCATCGTTTTCGATCAATGCGTGCATGGCGGCCGCAGCGGATTCCGGCCTCGTCTTGTCGTCTGCATAGATGACCTCGACAGGCCTGCCGAGAATCCCGCCCGCCGCGTTGATGTCCTTGACGGCGAGATCAAGCCCGAGTTTTGCCTGCTGGCCGTACAACTCGACGCCACCGGAAAACGGCAGCACGGCACCGATGCGGATCGGCTCGGCGCCCACGCCGGCGCCGGTTGTCGCACCGAGCCCTGCGCAGCATACCAGCAGCGCGAACGTCATGCGTTTTATTGACCGCAACTCCATGCGCGCTTCCCCCGCGACTCAAGACCGGCCGTGGGTGAGCCGGACCCAGCGTCATCAACATGATCGGGAACGGCGCGCAAGGAATTCGTCAAGTACCCCGCCGCGCCAGGTGTGATGCTGGAGCCGTCAAAATTCCTGATGGAGGCGTCTTCTTGCGCGAGCCGGTATTTACCTCGCTTGAAAACGCTCTAATCGCAGCCGCTCACGCAGGCACCGCTGGCGTCGAATGCCAGGGTTTTTCCACTCAGGGGAACATGCACGGGCGCTTTGGTGGCCTTCACGAACATTTCCGTCTTGGTGCCGGGAATGATCTTGCCATCCTTGGTCGCGGCCTCGTTGGCATGGGAGGCGATGACTTCCCGTGGTTCGATCAGGCTATCGATCGCAAAGGCCGCCTCCTTCGGGCCAGCCGTATACACATCGCCAATATTCATGACGGCCAGCTTTGGCTTGTAATAATCGTGAATGATGGTCTTTTGATCGGCGATGAGGCCAGTGTCTCCCGACAGGTACGCGACCAGGCCGTTCGAGAAGGTCAGGACATAGCCGTTGGGCGGACCAAGATACGCCGTCAAACCGTTTTCCTTCAACGCCTGCGCATACGGCCCCTCGAGGAATTCCGGATCAAGTCCGTTGGTGTGCGCCGCCGGTACGGTTGCGAAGGTCACCCCGCCCACCTTGCGCGATGCGCCGAAGCGCAGCAGGAGAACCTGTGAGGCCTCGCCGCCCGCGGCAGCGACCTTCTTCGAGAAAAAAGAGCCCATTTCGCCACCGACCAGAAACTTGGCCTTTTTCGCGACCACGATGTTCACGGTGTTTGATCTCGGCGAAACATTCACGGAGATGTCGGGAGCGGCGCAGGTGCCGGCATTGGCGGCAGGCTGGATGGCTTCGCCGAGATGATCGGCATGGGCGTGGCTGAGCAGCACGACATCGATCTTGCCCAGCCGCGGGTCGTCCGGCCCGCGCACCGTGCGCCCGGCATCATAGAGAATGCGCGTTCCATCGGGATCTTCGAAGACCATGGCGCGATCGAACGCGCAAAATTCACCGTCATGACTGCCAAGCGGGGTGATGCGGACGACATCGGCCGCCTGGGCCGTCGCGGCCAGAATATTTGCGGTCAGAAGGCCGATAGCCAGCGATACGAGTTTCATGAGCCCTGCCTGGAAAATTGGACGACGATCGAGTCGAAGCGGAATCTAGACTCTACTCCCACTCGATGGTCCCCGACGACTTTGACGTCAAGTGAAAGACCACGCCGAAGACACAAATGGCAGGCACTGACGACTTCGAGATGCTATCCATGTTTGAGCATCACCTGCACGGTCCACAATTCACGCGGCGTATCCATGAAGAAGATCGGCTTTCTATCGTTCGGGCACTGGACGCCTTCGTCCCAATCGCAGGCGCGGTCCGCGTCCGACGCGCTGTTGCAGTCCATCGAGCTGGCTGTCGCCGCCGAACAGCTAGGCGCGGACGGGGCGTATTTCCGCGTGCATCACTTTGCCCGCCAGCTCGGCGCGCCGTTCCCCCTGCTGGCGGCGGTCGGCGCGAAGACCAGTCGCATCGAGATCGGCACGGCTGTCATCGATATGCGGTACGAGAACCCGCTGTACATGGCGGAGGATGCCGGCGCGGCCGACCTCATCGCCGGCGGGCGTCTGCAGCTCGGTATCAGCCGCGGATCACCCGAGCAGGTGATCGACGGCTGGCGCTATTTCGGCTACGCGCCGCCGGAGGGCGGGACCGGCTCCGACATGGCGAGACGCCACGCCGAAGTGTTTCTGGATGTGCTGCGCGGGCAAGGTTTTGCGCAGCCCAACCCGCGGCCGATGTTCCCGAACCCGCCCGGCCTGCTGCGCATCGAGCCGCACTCGGAAGGTCTGCGTGACCGCATTTGGTGGGGCGCCGCCTCGAACGCCACCGCGGTCTGGGCCGCCAAACTGGGGATGAACCTGCAGAGCTCCACGCTGAAGGATGACGAGAACGGAGAGCCGTTCCACGTCCAGCAAGCGAGCCAGATCCGGGCGTTCCGTGAGGCGTGGAAGGAAGCCGGTCACGCGCGGGAGCCGCGGACATCGGTCAGTCGCAGCATGTTCGCGCTGGTCGACGACCGCGACCGCGCCTATTTCGGCCACAGCGGCCAGGATGAGGATCAGGTCGGCTTCATCGACGAAAAAACTCGGGCGATCTTCGGCCGCAGCTATGCCGCCGAGCCGGATGTCCTCATCGAGCAACTGAGGAAGGACGAAGCAATCGCGGAGGCTGACACGCTGCTGCTGACCGTCCCCAACCAGCTTGGCGTTGACTATAACGCCCACGTCATCGAGGCGATCCTGACGCATGTCGCCCCCGCGCTTGGTTGGCGCTGACGCTCGTCACCGCGCAGATGCGGATTGCGGAATCTCGCAATCCTCCGCGTCCTGAAGCGAAAGACCGCGCGAGGGAGTGAAGGCGGCTGGCAACTCGGCGCGCACTCGGCCTCCCCTTGCATGCCGCCAATCCGTGCGCTATATACTGAACTACATGGTTCAGTATACGACAGCCCGCCTCGATGCCTCGTTCGCCGCGCTCTCGGACGCTACCCGACGCGGCGTTCTGGAGCTGCTCGGACGCGCAGACTCTTCGATCACGGACCTTGCCGAGAAGTTCCACATGACCCTCACGGGCATGAAGAAGCACGTCGGCGTCTTAGAGCAGGCCGGGCTCGTGACCACGGAGAAGGTCGGGCGCGTGAGGACCTGCAAGCTCGGCCCGCGCCGACTGGCGGAAGAGACGGCATGGATCGAGGAGTACCGCCAGCTCTGGGCCTCACGCTTCGACGAGTTGGACAAGGTTGTCGAGGAACTGAAGCGGAAGGAAAAAGTCGATGGACGCAAAAGGAGAGAGTGATCCCACCTCCGGGAAGAACCGCACGACGGTGGAACGGAAGTCCGAGCGTGAGCTAGTCGTCACGCGGACCTTCAACGCCCCGGCGCGCATCGTATTCGAGGCCTGGACCAAGCCCGAGCTGCTCAAGCGGTGGTGGGCACCGAAGTCATTTGGAGTGTCCTTCCTTTCCTGCGAGGCGGATGTTCGTGCAGGGGGCACGTACCGTTTCGTGTTCAGCCACGCTGCCTCAGAGCAGCCTATGGAGTTTCTCGGTAGGTACATCGAAGTGACGCCGCACTCCCGCCTCGTCTGGACGAATGACGAAGGCGGTGAAGGTGGGGCCGTTACCACGGTGACCTTCGAAGAAAGAGGTGGCGAGACACTGGTCGTCATGCACGATCTCTATCCCTCGAGGGAAGCTCTCGACGGTGCTATCGCCTCCGGGAGTACGGGTGGGTTTAGCGAGACGTTCGAGCAATTGGACGAGCTTCTCGTCACCACGAGCACGAGCGTGGGACGGTCATGAAGTCGTCGATCTCGCGGCCGGCCGCCTGGCTCTTCACTACGCGAAAGAGAACCCCGACGAGGTCGTCGCCGCCCGAGACCATCATCAACCTCATTGGCAACACGGCCAACCGAGGTGGACTCGCCGTGCGCGTCCGACTCGACCCACCTTTTTGCGCGCTATTCTACTCTGGAGCACGACCGCCTTCGGAACCGACTTTACATCGTCCTGAAAGTGGGCGCAGATCGGCTTGCGACGCAGAGATAGAGAACGCCAGCTAAGCGCGAGTGAGATGCGAACTAGAACGACAATTGCGGCATGGCGAAAATTGCGACCGAACCTACGCTATTGCCGCCGTTTGCCCCTCACTCCCACTCGATTGTTCTGAAGCATCATAACGCATTGATCCATCGAGGAAGATCTTTCCGCTGATGACCAAGAACCGTATCCCGGATCCGTCAAAAATTCTCGCTCTTGAATTCAAAGGAGAATTTCGACGATCCGCGATTTGCTCGGTTTCAAAGACTATCGATATCGGTTGGTCTATTTTCCTCGGAGTTCTCCGCAAAAGCGGCGTCTCCAGCCTGCCAAAAAGACCGTCAGCGATGGTGAAGTCCGTCGCCGTCAGTAGTGTGGCCCTCGCGCCGGTTGCGATACGGCGCAACATTCGCGGATTGAACGACGCCGCTTCAAGCGATCGCAGCTCGGCTTCCGACCGGATTACGGCAAGCGTTGCCGGCAACCTGCCGCGCGTCAATCGCGCGGTATCGACAGCCCCGCGAGAAGCGGAGCGTACCCGGCGAGCCTGCGGGATACGAACTCCGTGAAGAGCCGCACGCGCTTGGTCTTGCGCGTCTCGCCCTGTGTGAGGAGCCAGAGCGTTCCGTACATGTGCAGGTCGGTACCCGGCACCCTCACCAGCAGGGGGTCGGCATCGCCGACGAAGCACGGCAGTGTCGTGATCCCGAGCCCTTGCCGTACAGCAACGATCTGCGCCTCGGCGTCCGTGGTCCTGAATGGAACCCCCGTGGGGCGAACCTCACCCTCGCTGGCCCAGTGCGGGATTCCATGAATGCTGATGACGATCCACCGGATGGGATCAGGCGCGCCCGCACGCCACGCGGCCAGTCGATCGCGGGACATGTAGACGCCTCCGAACAGCTCAGGTCCCTTCAGGCCGTGAAGATTGAGCGGCAGGGTTTTGCGGTCGTAGACGACGCGGATCGCGACGTCGGCCTCCCGGTTGGTCAGATTTGCCAGCTCGCCGGACGACAAGATTTCCATCTCGATGTCCGGATGCAGACCCGCGAAATCGGCGAAGTCCGGCATCAGCAGGTGTGTCGCGAGGGGCGGCGCCAGCGTCACCCGCAGAAGCCCGCGCACGCTCTGGTCGCGCCCGAAGACGCGCGTCTCCAGCAGGTGCGACGACGCTTCCATCTGGTCCGCGAACTCGAGGACCTCCTCGCCCGCAGCCGTCAGGCGGTAGCCCGAAGGCAGCTTTTCGAACATCTGGACCCCGAGGCGTTCCTCGAGCTGGGCGATGCGTCGCAGCACGGTCGCGTGGTTCACACCGAGGCGCTCGGCGGCAGTCCGCACCGAGCCTCCGCGCGCGACGGCAAGAAAGTAGCGAACGTCATCCCAGTCGATCATGGTGCAATCCCGCACCGCGCGGTGCGCCTTCCAAAGCCGGTATCTAACACATCGAACAGCCGTACGGGCGGTCAGCACGGCCCAATTCCGAACGGCGGACACCGATCGTCGCGGCTGACGCCAGTCGTCCAGCCGGATCGATTTCGCACCACCGATGTGCGCGCTTCCGCACTCAACGCCTGACACCGGCAGACCCATCTCGAGGTTCTCGGGGACAGATGCTGTCCCGACACCACGATTGGAGAAGTTATGGGAAAGCTTGAAAGTAAGGTTGCCGTCGTCACGGGTGGATCGAGCGGCATGGCGCTGGCGAGCGCCAAGCGGTTCGTTGAAGAAGGCGCCTATGTGTTCATCACGGGCCGGAGGCAGGCGGCGCTCGACGAGGCCGTCAAGCTGATTGGCCGGAACGTGACCGGCGTGCGCGGCGACGCGGCCAATCTCGACGACCTCGACCGTCTGTTCGACACGGTCAAGCGGGAAAAGGGCAGGATCGACGTCCTGTACGCGAGCGCCGGCACGGGCGAAGCCGTACCCTTGGGCGAGATTACCGAGCAGCATTTCGATGCGACCTTCGGCCTGAATACGCGCGGCACGCTGTTTACGGTGCAGAAGGCGTTGCCGCTGTTCAACGATGGCGGATCGATCTTCATGACCGGGTCAGTTGCTTCGGTGAAAGGTTTTCCTGGTTACGGCGTGTATGCGGCGAGCAAGGCGGCGTTGCGCTCATTCGCACGCACCTGGCTCAACGAACTGAAGGGCAGGAATATCCGGGTGAACGTGCTGAGCCCGGGGCCGATCGCCACACCGATGCAGGACCAGGTTCTCACCGAGGAGGCGAAGCGGATGTTCGAATCCCTGATCCCGCGGGGAACGATGGGTCGTCCTGAGGAAATTGCGGCGGTCGCGCTGTTTCTGGCTTCAGACGATTCGAGCTTCGTGAATGGCGTGGAGTTGTCTGTCGACGGCGGCTTCTCGGCCATCTGAAGCGCCGGGGAAACAATACCAACACGGATCGGAGAAGCATTATGAGCTACGCGATTGTAGGATTCGGTAAGATAGGCCAGGCCCTCGCCCACGCCTTCGCCCGTAAAAACATCGACGTGACCGTCGCGAGTCGCCGGCCGCCCGAGGCGTTGGCGCCGCAGGCTCGGGCGATTGGACCCACGGTCGTCGCCAGGTCGCTGCGGGATGCACTCGAGGCCGACACCATCATCCTGGCGGTCCCGTTCGGCGAGCATCGCGAGATTGCGAAGGCCCTGCCGAGCTGGAAAGGCAAGACGATCATCGACGCGATGAACGCGTTTCCTGTCCCTGAAGAGCTGGACGGCCTCCCGTCCTCCGCCTTCGTTGCAAAGTCGTTCACCGGCGCCAGGCTCGTGAAAGGCTTCAATCACCTGGGTGCGGCCACCCTGGCTGCCGATCCGACCGTCGAGGGCGGTCACCGGGTCGTCTTTCTGTCTGGTGACGATGAGGACGCGATCGCTCCCGTGGCGGCCCTGGCCAAACAACTCGGGTTCGCACCCGTCAAGCTGGGAAAGCTCAACGAGGGTGGCGCGCTGGTGCACGCGCGCGGCCGCACTTGGGGCCAGCTCATCTTCCAGGATTTGTTCAAGAAGGAGCCGTAATCGATTTACCACCGTGTGATCGACGCCGAGAACCGGTCGCGCGCGCTAACTTCTTTAAGCCGCGCGCGACCGAATATTTGAAGGCCACAAAGTCGCGAAGGTTGGGGTGGGCCTGACGGCGTATGGGCGCCGTTCGAAGAGCGGGGAAACGCCCGACAGAGCGGCAGATCTGCGGGTCGCTTAGAATCTATCGACTGCTATCGATGGCCTAGGACCGATCGACATTCATTGCATCCAGATCATGGCGGCTGCGAGATGGATGAAGCCGGTAAAGTTGGCGGTTCGTCTGTCATAACGGGTAGCGAAGCGGCGGAAGTGTTTGAGGCGGTAGAAGCAGCGCTCGATGCGGTTGCGCTGTTTGTAGGCGTCGGCGTCGTGCGGAATGACGATCCTACGGGTGCGGTTTGACGGGATCACCGCCGTTGCGCCGATCCCGGCGATGATCGCGCGCAGGGCGTTGCTGTCATAGGCTTTGTCGGCGAGCACCGCATCGCCGCTTTGGCCGTCGAGCAGCGCCGGCGCCTGGGTGATGTCGCCAACCTGTCCGGCCGTGACGATGAAGCGGAGCGGACGGCCGAGCGCATCAGCCAGCATATGGATCTTGGTGGTCAGTCCGCCTCGGGAGCGCCCCAGCGCCTGATCTTTGGCCCCCCTTTTCCGCTTGCGGCCTGCTGGTGGGCGCGAACAATGGTGCTATCGATCATCAAATACTGGTTGTCGCGATCGGCGCTCAGCGCGGCGAACACCCGCTCCCAGACGCCGGCATGGCACCAGCGGCTGAAGCGCCGGTGCACGGTCTTCCACTTGCCGTACCGCTCCGGCAGGTCGCACCAGTGCGCGCCCGACCGTAACACCCACAAACATCCGTTCACGAACAGGCGGTTATCCGCAGCTGACCGTCCCGGGTCGCCAGCCTTGCCCGGCAGTAATGGTGAAATCTTCGCCCATTGCGTCTCATTCAACTCGTATCGCTTCGCCGCCATCATCCGCTCCGTGTCGAATCACGGAGCTCTATGAATCAGCGATCAAACCGCTTGGGAATCCTCAATGTCGATCGGCCCTAGGATTCGCTCGAGTGTCCTCTGCTATCCGATACTACTCCACGGTACTCCCCCCTCACTCCCACTCGATCGTGCCCGGCGGCTTTGACGTCACGTCATAGACCACGCGGTTGACGCCCTTGACCTCGTTGATGATGCGGGTCGCGGTCTCGCCCAGAAATTTCATGTCAAAGGAATAGAAGTCGGCGGTCATGCCGTCGGTCGAGGTCACCGCGCGCAGGCCCACGACGTATTCGTAAGTCCGGCCGTCGCCCATCACGCCGACGGTCTTGACTGGCAGCAGCACCGCAAACGCCTGCCAGATCTGATCGTAGAGGCCGGCCTTGCGGATCTGGTCGATATAAACCGCGTCGGCGTTGCGCAGGATGTCGAGCTTCTCTTTTGTGATCTCGCCGGGGCAGCGGATCGCGAGGCCCGGTCCGGGGAAAGGATGGCGGCCGACGAAGATTTCGGGCAGGCCAAGTTCGCGCCCCAGCACGCGTACTTCATCCTTGAACAATTCGCGCAAGGGCTCGACCAGCTTCATGTTCATGCGCGCGGGCAAACCGCCGACATTGTGGTGCGACTTGATCGTCACCGATGGGCCGCCAGTGAACGACACGCTCTCGATCACGTCAGGATAGAGCGTGCCCTGCGCCAGAAAATCAGCCCCGCCGATTTTCTTGGCCTCGGCATCGAACACGTCGATGAACAGGCGCCCGATGGTCTTGCGCTTCACTTCGGGATCGGTGACCCCTTCGAGTTCGCCCAAAAACACTTTCGAGGCATCCACATGCACCAGCGGGATATTGTAGTGATGCCGGAACAGGTCGACCACGGTCTTGGCCTCGTCGAGCCGCAGCATGCCGTGGTCGACGAACACGCACGTCAACTGGTCGCCGATCGCCTCATGGATCAGCACCGCAGCGACGGCAGAATCGACGCCGCCGGACAATCCGCAGATCACCTTGCCCGCGCCTACCTGAGCGCGGATCTTCTCGATCGCTTCCTCGCGGAACGCGCGCATGGTCCAGTCGCCGGTCAGGCCTGCGACCTTGCGAACGAAATTGCGGATCAGCTTTGCCCCGTCGGGCGTGTGCACCACTTCGGGGTGGAACATCAGCCCGTAATATTTTCGCTTCTCGTCCTGGATGACCGCGAACGGCGCGTTCGGCGACACGCCGGCCACGACAAAGCCCGGCGGCATTTTTGTAATTCGGTCGCCATGGCTCATCCAGACCGGATGGCGCTCGCCCATGCTCCAGGTGGAATCGAACAATAGGCTCGCGGATTTGACCTCGACATCGGCGCGGCCGAACTCACGGTGATGGCCGCCTTCGACGCTGCCGCCGAGCTGGGCCGCCATGGTCATCTGACCGTAGCAGATGCCGAGCACCGGTACGCCGGAATCGAAAATCGCCTGCGGCGCGCGCGGCGAGCCTTCCTCATGGACCGATTCCGGACCGCCGGAGAGGATCACCGCCTTCGGCTTCATCTCGTTGAAGGCTGCTTCCGCCTTCTGGAACGGCACGATCTCGGAATAGACGCCCTCCTCGCGCACCCGTCGTGCGATCAGTTGCGTCACCTGACTGCCGAAATCGACAATCAGAATCTTGTCATGCGCCGAGGCCACCGGGGGCGTCGACTGCTGGGCTTGCTGTGGGGCTGTCATGTCAAGCAGATACGCGACAGGGGGCGGGCTCGCAACCCTCCTGGAGGCGTCATGGCCGGGCTTGTCCCGGCCATCCACGTCTTTTGAGGCCAACGTCAGACGTCATTCCGGGGCGCCCGTAGGGCGAACCCGGAATCTCGAGATTCCGGGTTCGAGGCTTCGCCTCGCCCCGGAATGACGGCGTTGGCGGGATTACGTCTTCTTCAAGACGGAGACGAAAAAGCTCGCCGCTCCCGGTCGGCGCGGCTCATCCGCCAGCCCCCGGGCAAATCGTCCGCGGGAGCGGCAGAGGTCAGTGAAAGCCCGCCGCAAGCCCGACAACCTGACCATCGAGGCCGTTGAACCCGTGATGGGCCCCTGCCTCACATGGGTCGCCCTGGTCGATGCCGCCACTGACCCAGGTCGCCCGGGCGCGGCCACCAGACCATTTGATGAAGGGGTCCACACCGGCCGGCAATGTGTGTCTGCAGCCATCCTGGCGGTGATGGATGACGAGCGTGCGCGGCAATGAGGCCGGCGATCCCAGGATCGACATTACGTTTGGACCGCCGCCTGACTCGGGGCTGAGAAATCCTGACGTCAGCACCAGCGCGTCCGGCCGGGCGCCCCGCGCAATTCCCTCTGCCGCGCGCAGCGTGCCGCGGCTGGTGCCGATCACCGTGACCGGCCGCTTGATCGCGGCCATGTATTGGACCGCGCCGTCGAGGGACGTGCCGGCGTCGAGGACAAGCACCGCCAGCCCTCGCGCCGCATAGGCGTGCCGGGTACGGACCAGCTGGTTGAAGGCGAGCCCGTGGATATCGCCGTGGTCGCCCGCATCGATCCGGCCATCGCCACCCGGCAGCAGGATTACGCTGGCGCGTGGCGCGTTGGGTTTGATCAGCACCGCGCGTGAACCGCCGATGCTGACGGTCTCATCGGCAAAAGCCGAACTGACAAAGCCGACCACTATGGCCGCGGCGCCTAAAAGGCCAATCCACCGTCGCTTCATTACTTCCCCCGTTTTATTTTGAAGTCGATCAAACCTCGTTTTTACCGGTGAGACGGTTACCTTTCCACCGCTTCCACCTAAACCTCGCGCATGTCGTGACAGGTGGCTCGGACCCGTACGGTTACGCCTGCGACGACAACGGCTTCCTTTTCAGGATCGAGACGAAAAAACCATCCGTGCCGGTGCGGCGCGGCGTCATCAGCAAGCCCTCCGGGGATTGCAGCGTCGCCGCAGCAAAATCCTCCGCTTTGTCCCACAGGACAGTCACGGTCTGCGACGGCGGGACTACGGTGAAATCCGAATTCCTCGCGGTAAAGGCACGGATTTGCTCGCCGTTTTCCGGCGGCAGCACCGAGCAGGTGCTATAGGCGATCCGCCCTCCCGGTTTGACCAGCGCGGCGGCGCGATCCAGCACCTCCACCTGATCCTTCAGCCGCACCTCCAGCGCACCGGGGCGCATCCGCCATTTGGCATCGGGATTACGCCGCCAGGTCCCGGTGCCCGTGCACGGCGCGTCGATCAGCACCAGATCAGCGGACGCCCTGATATCGCCGAGCGTGTCGCCCTCGCCCTTCGGCGCGCGCACATCGGCGTTGTGGACCCCGGCGCGCGACAGCCGTTCAAAGATCGGCGCGAGCTGGCGCTTGTCGGAGTCGGTCGCGATCAGGCGGCCCTTGCCCTGCATCATCGCAGCCAGTGCCAACGTCTTGCCACCGGCACCGGCACAGAGATCGATCACCTGCTCGCCGGGTTTGGCGGCCGACAACAGCGTCGCGAGCTGCGAACCCTCGTCCTGCACTTCGATCGCGCCCTTGATGAAATCTTCTTCCGAGTGGATGCCCGGATTGCGCGCGTCGGCGCCAAGCTCGATGCGCAAACCGATCGGCGACCACCGCGTCGGCTGCGCGCCGAGATGGGCGATCGATCCCTGCACCTTCTCGCGCTTGGCTTTCAGCGTATTGACGCGCAGATCGAGCGGGGCGCGGCTGGCCATCGCGGTTGCTTCGGCCACGCGGTCATCGCCAAATACCTGCGCCAGATATCCGTCGAGCCATTCCGGATAGTCGCCGGCGATATGCGCCGGCGCTTCCGCCAGCGTTCGTGACGTCAGCGCCGCGCGTTCGCCTGATGTCAGCGGCTCCGGCGCGAAACGGCCGCCGTCGCAGAGAGCGGCGATGGCGTCCGTGCTCATCCCGCGCTCAAGGCGCAGCATGCCCAGCACGCGCGCGCGCGACGTATCCTCGTCCATGATCCATGCACTCGATGCGCGCCGTCGCAGCACGTCCCAAAGCAGTCCGGAGATCGCCGCGCGATCCCCCGAACCGGCATAGCGATGCGCGGTGCCCCACTCCTTCAGCGCCTTCGCCGCGGGGACGCGTTGCGCGTCGATGGTATCGATCAGTTCAATGGCCGCGGAGAGCCGCGCAGCGGGCGTCATTTCATTCTTTCAATTTTGAGGGGCTTCAGATCAACAGCAGGATCTTCAGCGCAAAGTACAGCCACATCACGAACAAGACCAGCACCCCGGCAAACCATGCCATCGAGCGCCGTCCCAGATCGTTGGAGGTCACGAAAATACCGGCGTGGACGAAGCGCGTCACCACGAACACCCATGACATCAGCACGATGAAGAGATCGGCGTGGCGTAACGGGAGCGCCAGCGCGATCAGGATATAGAACAACAGCGGCAGCTCGAACTGGTTGCTGTAGCAATTGGCAATCTGGGTAGCGCGGAGCGGCCAGTTCGGCTGCCGCAAGGCGATATCCTTGATCTTGGTTTCTCCGCTGACCAACGCGCCCCGGCGGGCACCTGCCATCCACAACAGCAGGAAAAAGGCGAGCCCGACCAAAACGAAGACCGGCAGCAAAACCATCTGAACCGACATCGGAATCCTCCCCCAGATCAAGCGTTAGACCCGCTATAGCGGCACGACCTCCCCGTGACAATAAAACCCGGCCGGCCGCGTTGAACCACAGCCGTCGCGGCGTGACCAACTCATAGTGGTTCCGTGATTTAAGTCTCGAATCGGCCCCAACGCAGGGTGATGTCCGATGAACCTCGCAGCTAGCTCCGTGACTTCGTTGTTCACAGCGATCGCCGATCGCATCGGGCTTTTGACCAATGACAGCCCGGATGGCTGGTCCAGCCTGCTGATGCCGGCCTTGGCCGGCGCCGCAGCCGCGCTCGCTGCCGCCTTTGTGCTAAGGGTCTATTTCCGAAGCGGATATCGGACCGCGCGCGATATCGTCAGGCACGGCATTGCAGCCACAACGGTGCTCGGGCTTCTTGCTTTCGTGGCCTATGACATCCGGCACGCCGGCTTCGCCTCTCGCGGCATCAACCCGCCCAAACCCGAGGTCGAGTTTGAGGTCCGCAAGCCAAAGACGACCGGGACCGCTCTGGTTGACGCGCGGATCGAACTGCAGGCGAACAGAAATACGACGTTGGCATAGGCTGCAAGGCGTCCCCTTCTCCGGCGACCTGCCCGGATTGCCAGCCTCTCGCACGCCGCGACACGGCCGCTCGCGCTCGCCCTGAGCGCAAGACGTTAGGGCTGTGACATCTGGATATGCTAGGGAGTTCCAGATATCGCCAACTTCCACCGGCTGCGAGACCGCATGCGATTCCAAAATTCGCCTCTCCCGATCAGGTCGTCCTCCTTGCGTGCTCTCATCCTGGTCCTCGGCTTCCTCGGAATTGCCTTCTCGGCGAATTCAGCCCGGGCCGCGAACCCCGTCGTCAAGGATGGCAACACCATCCAGCTTGGCGAGCTCACCTACCGGCTTGATGGCATCGATGCACCGGAGCTTGATCAGATGTGCATCGACGACCACGCCGATCCCTGGACGTGTGGCGTCGATGCGCGCGATCAATTGACAAAACTGATCGGCGGACATCCGGTCCACTGCGACGACCAAGGTCCGGCGAAGGGCTTCAGGAAGAGGCATATCGGCGTCTGCACCGTCACGGGTGAAACCGCAAGCCTGAACCAGTTGCTTGTCCGTCAAGGCTTTGCCTTGAACCTCGAGCCGTCAGCCAAGGGCCGGTTTGTGAAAGACCAGGCCGACGCCAAGGACGGCCGCCGGGGAATGTGGAAAGGATGTTTTGTCAGTCCGCAGGAATTCCGCCACGGTAAAAAGGATGGCGCGCTGCTCGGCGGATCGTGCCGGGCCGACAAGGATCGCGAAATACGCGCGGCATTATTTCCCGAGGATCTCGCCATGCCGTCCGGCTGCGCCATCAAGGCCAAGTTCGCCGTGCGCGCGCGCGTCACCGGTAACGTCGGCATCTATCATCTGCAGGGCTGCCGCAGTTACCCGGCGCTGACAAAACCGGATCGCTGGTTCTGCTCGGAAGATGACGCCCAGGCCGCCGGATTCCGCCGGGCCTATAATTGCCGGGCCAGTGCTGTGAAAAAATAACAACGCGAAACCAGATTTCATCATTCTGATGTCCGGCGGCTCTATGATTTGGGCCGGAAGGATCATCAAATGTCCGAATTTCGCCTGACCCAGATTTCCGACACGCATCTGGCCCACCGCCTGTCGAAGCTGACCGACAACTTTCACCGGGTGAGCGAATATATCGACGCGACGCGCCCCGATCTCGTCGTCAACAGCGGCGATCTTGCATTCGACGGCCCGACCCAGCGGGACGATCTTGAATTTGCCAAAACACTACATAGCGCGCTTCCCGCACCCTGCCGTTACCTTCCCGGCAATCATGACATTGGCGACAATCCCACCCAGGTCGGGCCGCCGCCGTCACAACCGGTCACCGAACAAAACCTGCAGGCTTATCGCTCGATCTTCGGCGAAGACCGCTGGCGTTTTGATGCCGCCGGCTGGTGTTTCATCGGCCTCAACTCGCTTATTATGAACACCGGGCTTGCGAGTGAGGCCGAGCAGACCGACTGGCTTGCATCGCAGCTTGCCAGCACGGCCGGCAAACCGGTGGCCCTGTTCCTGCACAAGCCACTTTATCTGAATTCACCTGACAACCCGGAACTCGCGGCAACATCGATACGCTACGTCCCGATGCCGGCGCGGAGCCACTTGGTGGAGATGTTCCGTGCCGTCGATCTGCGGCTGGTCGCCAGCGGCCACGTTCACCAGCGCCGGGATTTCACCTTTGCCCACATCCGTCACATCTGGGCGCCTTCCGCCGCCTTCATCATTTCATCAGATGCAAGACAGGAAGTGATCGGCATCAAGGAGGCCGGACTGGTCGAGTATCGCTTCCAGCCCGACGGTTTTGAAGTCCGTCATATCAAGGCACCAGGCCAGATCGATGTCGATCTGGACTCCCTATTGGGCACGACGAAAAACTAGATTCCGCAGGATAGAACAGGCTGGCGATACGGGCGCTCGCTTTCGCTCGAAAACGCTAACGCTGCATCTGCATGATCTGGTCCATCGGCATCATGTTGTGGTTGAGGTTCGACATGATCCACAACGATCCGCCGATCACCAGAACCACGATCAGGATGCCGAAGGCGAGCGCCATGACGTTGTTGGTATTGTCCGGACCGGTCGTGATGTGAAGGAAGAACACCACATGCACGCCCATCTGCGCGATCGCGAGCACGATGATGGCGACGGGAATGCTCGGCTGCCAGACCAGATCGGTCCCGGCGATGAAGAATGAGGTCGCGGTCAGGAGCAGCGCCAATCCCAGGCCAATAAGATAACCCAGTATCCGAGGGCCGATGCCGCCTTCGCTTTCTTCACCCGGCGCGAGGTCGGTTTGATGCAGTTCGTGAGCCTGGTCACTCATGCCGCGCTCCCGAGGAGATAGACCACCGAAAACACCGCGACCCAGATGATGTCGAGCGCGTGCCAGAACAGCGCAAAGCACACGATGCGGCGCTGGATATCGGCGCGAAAGCCCTTGGCGAACACCTGCGCCATCATGGTGAGAAGCCAGAGGATGCCGGCCGAAACGTGCAGGCCGTGGCATCCGACCAGCGTGAAGAAAGCCGAGAGAAAGGCGCTTCGCGTCGGTCCGGCGCCGCGTGCAACGAGGCCGGCGAATTCCCTTATCTCGATAAAAAGAAACGCCAGGCCAAGCAGGCAAGTAATCGCCATCGCGACCTGGAACCAGAACCGGTTGCGCACATCGGCCGCGATGCTTGCCATTCCGCAGGCGAAGCTCGACAGCAACAGGCAGAGAGTTTCGATGGCGACATTCCTCAGGTCAAACAACTCGGCGCCGCTCGGTCCACCTGCAGTCTGCCCCGACAGCACCGCAAAGGCGGCGAAGAAGCAGGAGAACATCACCATGTCGCTGAGCAGGAATATCCAGAAGCCGTAAGCGGTCACGGTCCGCTTCGGCGCCGGTCCCTCATACTCCCCAACCAGAACGTGGTGTGGATCGCGCTCTCCTTGCGTCATGGTCGCAACGCTCATCAGACGCTCCCCGCGGCGGTGACGAGGTCGCGGCGTTCGGCGATGTTGGCTCGATCGACCCGCGCCACCTCGTCCGCCGGAATTTCATACTCGTCATGGTCCCGCCATGCGAACACGACGAAGGTGGCGAAGGCGCCGATGAAGCCCGCGATCACCATCCACCAGATGTGCCAGATCATGGCAAATCCCATCACGGCGGCGAAGAAGGCGCAGACGAATCCGGTCGGCGAATTACGCGGCATCTCGATCGCTTCGTAATGCGGCTCTTCGAACCCTTCCTGTTTGGCTTTCACCTTCATCTCCCAATAGGGATCCGGCCCGTTCACATAGGGCAGCACCGCGAAATTGAACACCGGCGGCGGCGAAGCGGTCGCCCACTCCAGCGACCGGCCGTCCCAGGGATCGCCGGTGTGGTCGCGCAATTGCTCGCGGTCGCGGATGCTGACGACGAGCTGCGCGATCTGAAAGATGATTCCGATCAAAATCAAAATAGCCCCGAAGCCAGCCACTATCAGCCATGGCCGCCATTCCGGCACATCGTAATGCTGCATCCGCCGCGTCATGCCGAGGAAGCCAACCGCGTAAAGCGGCATGAAGGCGACGTAGAAGCCGACCAGCCAGAACCAGAACGCCGCCTTGCCAAGTCCCTCGTGAAGACGGAAGCCGAATGCCTTCGGAAACCAGTAGGTGTAGCCGGCAAAGGCGCCGAACAGCACACCACCGATGATCACATTGTGAAAGTGAGCGACCAGGAAAAGGCTGTTGTGCAGGAGGAAGTCCGCCGGCGGCACCGCGACCAGAACGCCCGTCAGCCCGCCAAGAATGAACGTCACCATGAATCCGATCGACCACATCATCGGCGTGGTGAAGCGAATGCGTCCGCCATACATCGTGAACAGCCAGTTGTAGATCTTCACACCGGTCGGCACCGCGATGATCATGCTGGCGATGCCGAATATGGCGTTGACGTCGGGTCCGGCGCCCATGGTGAAGAAATGATGCAGCCACACCATGAAGGAGATGATGCAAATCGCCATCGTGGCCAGCACCATCGAACGGTAGCCGAATAGCGGCTTGCCGGAGAAGGTCGAGACGACTTCCGAAAAAATCCCGAACGCCGGCAGAACGAGGATGTAAACCTCCGGGTGTCCCCAGGCCCAGATCAGGTTCATGAACATCATCATGTTGCCGCCGGCTTCATTGGTGAAGAAATGGAAGCCGAGATAGCGATCGAGGATCAGCATCGCCAGTGTCGCGGTCAGGATCGGGAACG
This sequence comes from Bradyrhizobium canariense, assembly GCF_900105125.1. Lineage (NCBI taxonomy): Bacteria > Pseudomonadati > Pseudomonadota > Alphaproteobacteria > Hyphomicrobiales > Nitrobacteraceae > Bradyrhizobium > Bradyrhizobium canariense. The sequence continues at coordinate 1,834,015 of NZ_LT629750.1, forward strand.
CCGCCACGATCAGCAGATTCGACGCAAGCGTGGTCCAGCAGAACATCGGCATGCGGAGATAATTCATGCCTCTGGTGCGGATCTTCAGCACGGTGGTGACCAGATTGATGCCGGCGACCAGCGTGCCCACGCCAGAAATTTGGAGCGACCACAGATAGTAATCGACGCCGACCCCCGGCGAATAGGTCAGCTCCGACAAAGGCGGATAAGGCAGCCAGCCGGTTCGCGCGAACTCGCCGACCACCAGCGACACATTGACCAGTAGCGCGCCGGTTGCCGTGAGCCAGAACCCGACCGAGTTCAGCGTCGGAAACGCGACGTCGCGGACGCCGAGCTGCAGCGGGACCACCAGATTCATCAATCCGATCACGAACGGCATCGCGACAAAAAAGATCATGATGGTGCCGTGCGCGGAGAAGATCTGGTTGTAGTGGTCCGGCGGCAGATAGCCTTGCGAATGAAAGGCCACCGCCTGCTGCGCCCGCATCATGATGGCGTCGCTGAACCCGCGCAGCAGCATCACCATCGCGAGCAAGGTGTACATGACGCCGATCCGCTTGTGATCGACGCTGGTGATCCATTCGTGCCAGAGATAGGGCAGATGGCCCTTGACGACGACCCAGACCAGAACCGCCAGGATCGCAACCAGCACCACCGCCCCCGCGATGAGCGGGATTGGCTGATCGATCGGAACTGCCGCCCAGCTCAGCTTACCGAACATTGGCAGCCCCATTCGCCGGCTTCGCCAGATTGTCCGTCAGCTGCGGTCCCGGACCCGGCGGGATCTTCTGGGTCGCGATAGCATCGAACAACCGGGGATCATCAAGCCGGTAGGTCGGCTTGTCCTTCGGGACCGACTGCTGCGCTAGAGCCGTGTAGCTGTCGGTATTCAAGACCTGATTGCTGCGGGCGGTGCTCGCGACCCAATCGGGAAATGCAAGCTGCGATATCACGTGCACGTCGAACAGCATGTCGGGAAAGCCGTCGCCGCTGAAATGTGCCGACAAGCCCTGATAGGTGCCCTCATTGTCGGCGCGGAGCTCCAGCCGCGTCACCATGCCGTTCATGGTGTAGATGATGCTTCCGAGTTGCGGGATGAAGAACGCGTTCATGACACTGCCGGAGGTCAGCTCGAAGTGAAGCGGCGCGCCGGCAGGCACGGTCAGGGTATTGACGGTCGCAATCCCCAGATCCGGATAGATGAAGAGCCATTTCCAGTCGAGCGAGACGGCCTGGATCCTGATTGGGCTTCCTGTCCCCTCCACCGGCTTGGCCGGATCCAGTTGGTGCGCGCCGATCCATGCGACACCGCCAAGCAGGATGATGGTCAGCGTCGGGATCGACCAGACCACGAGTTCGATGCGTCCCGAGTATTCCCAGTCCGGCTGATAGCGTGCGCGGGGATTGGATTGCCGAAACCAGTAAGCGAAGGCGAAAATGGCGATGATCGTCGGAATGACAATCGCGAGCATGATCGCGACGGAGTCGATCAGGATGGTTTTCTCGGCGGCAGCGATCGGGCCTTGCGGATCGAGGATATTCATCGGCACGCCAATCCCGATTTCCTGCTACCCAACCGTATCACGTCAGAACTTGTAATTCCATCCGATCCATTCGCAGAGACCGCGGCCCATCACGTCTTCGAGATCATTGCCCTTCAACCATGGCAATTCTTCGGTGAAGAAGGTCACGCATTGACGATAGCTGCAGGGCATCCGGGTGATGTCGGTGCCCCAGAACATCCGCCTCGGTCCGAACGCATCGAAAATGCGATGCAGCCCATCCTGGATGTTGCGGAATGGATAGGCTTGCGTCGAATAGTGCGGCGCGCCCGTCGCCTTGACGGCCACGTTGGGAAATTTCGCAAGCGTAACAAGCTCATCGAGATGGATGAAAGCCGCGGCGTCCTGGCCATGCCGGTTGAGGCCGCAATGATCGATGAGCATCCTGAGATCGGGATGGCGTTCGGCGATCTCGCGGAACTTGTGCAGAAACAGACCGCCCATCATGGCGATCGGCAAGCCCTCCTTCTCCGCGGCCGGCCACAGCCAATCAAGCGAGCCGTCATAAAGCCGCTTCTGCTGCGCCTCCAGCAGAAACGGCCAACGCAGGCCCATCATGCCCGGCTGGTTGCGCCAGCCATAAACCAGCTTGCGGTTCTCGGGCACGTCGAGCGAAAACTGGCCCATGATGGCGAAGCGGTCCGGATATTTCTGCGCCGCTGCAATGGCGAGCGCATTGGAATCGGGATCCCAGCCGCCGGGCGGATGGATCAGCGCGGCATCGACGCCGGCTTCATCCATTTCCTTCAACAGCTCCTCGGCGGTGAATTTCTCGACCTTGCGGTGCAGGCCGGAGGTCGGCACCACCGTCTTCGACCAGATGTGCACCTGCGCGTCGATAATCTTCATGGCGCCCCCCCACACGGCTCTTTTGAAGACGATCATGCACAAGCCGCGGCCGGACCACAACTCGGCTGCCAGCCATGCGTGGCGCGAGCGGCAACATGCAATTTCGCCAGAGGTTGCAGCGACCGCCCGGCGTCAGCGGCCTTCTCACCCCATGACGGCGTTGCTATCGTGAGCAAATAAAAAAGGAAAAAAGCGATGAAGGGATCCGAGGAGGATGCCGGCCTGGCCGGCAAGGTCGCGCTCGTGAGCGGCGGAGGCGCTGCGGGCGATGGCATTGGCAACGGCCGCGCCGCGGCGATCCTGCTGGCGCGCGCGGGTGTGAAGGTGCTGGTGGCCGATCGCGATCTCGGCCTGGCCGAACGCACCGTCGCAATGATCACCGCCGAGGGCGGCGTGGCAGCAGCCCATGCCGGCGACGTCACCAGCGAAGCCGATTGCGGGCGGTTGGTCGATGCTGCCGTGGACCGCTGGGGCCGGCTTGATTTCCTCGACAACAATGTCGGTATCGGTAGCCGCGGCAGCGTCGTCGATGAGAAGCCCGAGGAATATCGGCGGGTGATGCAGGTCAATGTCGAGAGCATGTTCCTGCTGTCGAAATACGCTATTCCCGCGATGATCAAGACCGCCAAGGGCGGCGCGATCGTCAACATCTCCTCGATCTCGGCGCTGCGGCCGCGCGGCCTCACCACCTATACGACCTCGAAGGCCGCGGTGATCGGCCTGACCCAGGCGATGGCGGTGGACCACGGCCGCGACAACATCCGCGTCAACTGCATCTGTCCCGGTCCGATGTACACGCCGATGGTCTATGCGCGCGGCATGAGCGAGGCGGCACGCAGCCAGCGCGCCAACGCTTCGGTGCTGAAGACCGAGGGTACCGGCTGGGACGTCGGCCACGCCGTCAAATTCCTGCTCAGCAACCACGCCCGTTACATCACCGGTCAGGTGCTGGTCGTCGACGGCGGCGTCACGTTGCAGGGCCCGGAACGCGATTCACGGGATCACTGATCACGCACAAGGGAGAACAACCAAAATGGCCCGCCTGCCCTATCTCGAGGCCGACCAGGTCGCGCCCGAATATCACGACATGCTCAAGCGCAACACCAATCTGCACAAGCTCCTGGTCAACTCGCCCGACATGGCGCGGGCGTTCAGCGGGATGGGCGGCTATATCCGTTTCAAGAGCAAGCTCGATCCGCGCTTGCGCGAACTTGCAATCCTCCAGGTCGGCTGGATGGAGAAGTCGGAATATGAATTCACCCATCATGTGAAGATCGGCAAGGAGTTCGGCGTCACCGACGCTGACATCGAGGGCATGATGGCCGAGACCGCGGGAAAGCCCTCCGGGCTCGAGCCGCTGGCGAAAGCGATCCTGAAAGGCGCCCGCGAGATGGTGCGCGAACTCGCGATGTCGGATGCGACCTTTGCCGAGATCAAGAAGGAACTGAGCAACGAGCACATGACCGATCTCGTGCTCACCATCGCCTTCTATTGCGCTGTCGTCCGCGTACTCGCCACCATGAAGATGGACAACGAGCCCTATTACAAAGAGGTACTGCAGCAGTACCCGATCCCGGGAGTGAACTGACATGCGTTTGCAAGATCGCGTCGCCATCGTCGTCGGCGCCGGCCAGAGTCCGGGCGAAGGCATCGGCAACGGCCGCGCCACCGCACTCACTTTCGCGCGCGAAGGCGCCAAGGTGCTGTGCGTGGATCATAACCTCGCTTCCGCCCAGGAAACGGTCGACATGATCGCGGCCAAGGGAGGCACCGCGGTGGCCTTCAAGGCTGACGTCACCCGGGATGCCGAAATCAAGGCCATGGTCGCCGACGCGCATGGCCGCTGGGGCCGCATCGATATCCTACACAACAATGTGGGCGTCAGCCTCTCCGGCGGCGACGCCGAACTGCTCGATATCACCGAGGAAGCGCTCGACCGTTGCATCGCGATCAACCTCAAGAGCTGCATTCTCGCCGCCAAGCACGTGATCCCGATCATGCGCGAACAAAAGAGCGGCGCCATCATCAACATCTCATCGATGGCCGTCATCACCAGCTACCCTTACGTCGCCTACAAGGCGACCAAGGCAGCCATGGTGTCGTTCACCGAGCAGCTCGCCTATCAGAACGCGCCATACGGCATTCGTGCCAACGTCATCCTGCCCGGCCTGATGAACACGCCGATGGCGGTCGACACCCGCGCCCGCGAGTTCAAGAAAAGCCGCGCCGAAGTCGAGGCCGAGCGCGATGCCAAGGTGCCGCTGCGCAAGAAGCAAGGCACCGGCTGGGACGTCGCCAACGCCGCGCTGTTTCTGGCGTCCGACGAAGCAAGCTTCATCACCGGCGTGACCCTGCCGGTCGACGGCGGCGCCAGCGTGCGGCGGGGCTAAGTTGCGAAGATAAGGACTCGACCAGGTGATGAAGCGGCGGAAATTTATCAAGATGGCCATCGGCTCGGCCTCGATGTGGCCGATGTTGTCCTATGCTGACACTTATCCTTCGCGACCCGTCACGCTCGTCGTGCCTTTTTCGGCCGGCGGCCCAACCGACGTGCTCGCTCGCCTGCTCTCGGAACGCATGGGAGCCGTCCTCGGCCAGACAGTTCTGGTCGAGAACGTGACCGGCGCCTCCGGCACGATTGCGGGCATGCGCGTGGCCCGCGCGGCGCCCGACGGCTACACCATCGGCATCGGCCATTGGGGCACCCACGTTCTCAACGGCGCCATCTACCCGCTGCAGTATGATCTGCTGCGGGATTTTGAACCGGTGGCGATGATCGCGAACGGCCCTCAACTCATCATCGCACGACCCACATTGCCGCCAACCGACCTGAAGCAACTGATCGCGTGGCTGAAGGACAATCCGAACAAGGCGACGGCGGGAACCGCTGGTCCCGGTTCTGGTGCGCATGTCAGCGGCGTTTTCTTCCAGAATTTGACCGGCACAAGCTTTTCGTTCGTGCCGTACCGCGGCGCCGGTCCCGCGCTGAACGATCTGATGGCCGGACATATCGACCTGATGTTCGACCAGGCCTCGAATTCCTTGTCTCAGGTTCGAGGAGGCACGGTCAAAGCCTACGCGGTGACAGCACAGTCACGGTTGGCGGCGGCACCAGATATTCCGACCGTGGATGAAGCCGGATTACCCGGACTGTACATCGCCTATTGGCACGGCGTTTGGGCGCCGAAGAATACGCCGGCTGAAGTCATTACAAAGTTGAACGCGGCGGTTGTGACAGCCTTGGCCGATCCGGCCCTGCGACAGCGGTTTGTCGAATTAGGCCAGGAGATTCCGCCGCTCGAAAAACAGAGTCCGGCCGCGCTCGGAAAACATCAGGAAGCAGAGATTGAGAAGTGGTGGCCGATCGTGAAGGCTGCAAACATCAGGGCCGATTTATAGCGCCATCGTGCGGCGCATCTCAGGTCGTCCGACGCCACATCGAGGGACGAGCCTTCACCGGATCCAGCAGCGACCAGTCGCCCTGCTCCAGCGCATACCCTTTCGGAAACGGTGGCCGCGGCTCCAGTCCGAGTGAACGGACCACGCGATCATCGCGATAGTAGCTTTGCAGTACCACGCGCACGAGCGCCGCCGCAGGCGCTCCGCCCGATGCGCGAAATTCCTTGGCCACGGCTTCACGCTGTGCCGCGCCGAGATCCGCAAGCGGCATTCCCGCGAGGCGTGCGAGATGATCGAGCGCCGCGCGGACCATCGCGATATCGCGGCCGAGCGTTGCGATCATGTCGGCCTGGATCTTCGCGTCGTCGGCGCCGGGCACATTGTATTCGCTGCTGGCCGGAATGATCATCGCAGCGACTGTGCGCAGATTGTCACGTTGCAAGGGTGTGAGAGCGTTGTCCGCTGACATGGCTATCTCAATCAAACAAATTGGCGAGGCGCGGCTTCATCTGGTCGGCGACGTAGAGCGCGATGGCCTGAATCGTGGACGTCGGATTCACGCCGCCTGAGGTGACGAACACGCTGCCATCGACGATGAACAGGTTTTTCACATCATGCGACCTGCCCCATTCATTGACCACGGAACGCGTGGGGTCGGTGCCCATCCGCGCCGTGCCGAGCAGATGCCAGCCGCCATACAGGATCGGACGGTTCACGCAGATATCGGTGGCGCCGGCGGCGGCGAGAATTTCCCTGCCGCGCGCAATGCCGTGTTCAAGCATTTTCGCACTGTTCTCGCCGATCGTGTAATCGACGCGTGGCGCCGGGATGCCGTGGCTGTCTTTCAACACGGGATCGAGCGTGACGCGGTTGTGCTCTTCCGGCAGATCCTCGCAGATCGCCGCGAGACCGAGCCGATGGCCGTTAAGCCGGCGGAATACCGCATGATGGTCCGCGCCCCAGGGCAACAGGCCCTTGGCCTCGCTGGTGACGGCCTCCATCACAGGTCCGATGCCGCGGCCGAACTGAAACGCATAGCCACGCACGAAGCCGCGCGCAGGATCGGTCTCGTAAAATTCCTTGCTCCACAGGCAGGTCGGCGGCGCGCGATTGCTGTCGGTCGGCTCATCGACATAGCCATAGAGCTGGGCATAAGGATGAAACATCAGGTTCTTGCCGACCAGCCCGCTGGAATTGGCAAGCCCATCCGGAAAACGGCTGGAGGCTGAATTCAGCAGTAGCCGCGGCGTACCGACACCGTTGCAGGCGATCACAACCACTTCGGCCGGCTGGAACTGCTCGATGCCATCCTTGTCGTAATACACCACGCCCGACGCCATGCCGTGCTCATTGGTCGTGATCTCGCGGACCCGGCAATGCGTGCGCAGCTCGACGCCGGCGCGCAACGCGGCCGGCCAGTAGGTGATATCCGTGCTCGCCTTGGCGCCTTGCGCGCAGGCCGGCGTGCAATGGCCGAGATTGATGCAGCGCGCGCGTCCCTCATAGTCGGTGGTTGCGACCGTCGTATCTGAAGGCCACCAGTGCCAGCCGAGCTTGTTCATGGCCTTCGCCAGACGGGCGCCGGAACGGCCCAGCGGCTGCGGCGGCATCGGTGGCGCGGTCAGCGGCGAGGCCGGATCGCCGGCCAGACCGGAGACACCCATCATCCGGTCGTTCTCGGCAAAGAACGGTGCCAGCATGTCGTAATCGATCGGCCAGTCATCGGCTACGCCATCGAGCGTGCGGACGCGAAAGTCGGACGGATGCAGGCGCGGGAAATGCGCCGTGTACATGATGGTGCTGCCGCCGACGCCGTTGAAGTTCAACACCTTGATCGGCGAATTGTCGTCGTTGACGGGATAATCCTCGGCCCGCGCGCGGATGTTGGGGCTCGGCGAATAGTCGCCATAGAAGCGCGCTTCCCAGTCCCGACCCGCGCTGGGGTATTTGGCGGGGTTCATCCAGTCGCCCTGCTCGAGGCAGAGGATGTGCATCCTGGTGTCGGCGAGGCTCCACGCGACCGCAGCCCCCGATGCCCCGGCGCCAATGATCAGGACGTCGACGGGCTCGTTCATTCCAGCATCCCCCGCTTTCGACCGGCTCAGGCTCGATCCGGCCCGATGCGCACCAATTGCTTGCCGAAATTGGCGCCCTTGAGAAGCCCCATGAACGCAGCGGGCGCATTCTCCAGGCCCTCGGTGACGAACTCGCGATGCCTGACCTTGCCTTCGCGCACCCATTGCGACATGTCGCGCAGGAAATCCGCGTGACGCGCGGCGAAATCGCTGACGATAAAGCCCCTGATCGTCAGGCGCTTGGTCAGCACGGCGCGCATCAGGGATGACGCCCATTTCGGCGCTTTGGCCTCGGTGTCGTTGTAATGCGCGATCAGGCCGCAGACGGGAACGCGCGCGAACGGATTGAGCAGCGGAAACACCGCCTCGAACACCGCGCCGCCGACATTCTCGAAATAGACGTCGATGCCTTTCGGACAGGCATCTTTCAGTTTCGCCGCCAGATTGGGATCGCGGTGATCGAGGCAATCGTCGAAGCCAAGTTCTTTTTTGACGTAGTCGCACTTGTCCTTGCCGCCGGCGATGCCCACCGCCCGCGCGCCCTTGATCCTTGCGATCTGGCCCACGGCCGAGCCGACCGCGCCGGAGGCGGCCGCGACCACGACGGTTTCGCCGGCTTGCGGCTTTCCGATATCGAGCAATCCCGTATAGGCGGTCATGCCGGGCATGCCGAGCACGCCGACCGCGGTCGAGACCGGTCCAAGTTTCGGATCGATCTTGGTCAGCGCCTTGCCATCCAAGAGTGCATGCGTCTGCCAGCCCGCGCGCGACAGCACGATATCGCCCTTGTCAAAGCCCGGATTATTCGATGCGATCACCTCGGAGACCGTGCCGCCCTCCATCACGCCGCCGATCGGCACCGGCGTCGCATAGGACGGGCCGTCGCTCATGCGCCCGCGCATATAGGGATCGAGCGACAACCAGATGGTGCGCAGCAGGACCTGGCCCTCGCCGGGTGTTGGCGGCGCGTATTCCTCGATACGGAAATCCGACGCCTTGGGCTCGCCCACGGGGCGAGAAACCAGAACCACGCGCTTTGCTGGTTGTGACATGATGGTCTCCTCCGATTTTTATTGGTTCGACGATAACACGGCGCGCGAGCGCGCCAATACTAGGTCGTGATTTTTGCAAGCACGGCGTCGAACGCTGCCGACGCGCTCGGCAGATCCTTGAACGCGCGAACCAGCCGCGATCCGCCAAGATCCTTTTCCGGAATACCCGGCCTGATCTCGGAAAACGGCTTGCCGCCCTCGATCATCGCGGCGGGCGCGCTGACCTGAAATTCATGGTCCTCGATCGGCGCATCCTTCAACAGCCAGACACCGAGCGTCACGACATCGTTGCCGCGCCGGTACGAAATATAGCGGTCGACCGCCACCGTGCCGTCTCTTTGATGTCCGCCGAGCTTGGCATATCCCTTGGCATCCAGCAGCTTGTGCGATCGAAAGCCCTTGATCCCGGTCGACTTTGCTTTGGCGGTTTCTTCGGACAAATCGTATTTCTCGGCCATCTGCTTGCCGACCGTGGCAAGCTGGCCGGACATCTCGTGCTCGAATTCCTTCAGTTCGGTGCGCGGTTTCGACGTCTTGCGGGGTTTGGCGGCGTCCCGCTTTTCCAGTTCAGTGGTGCATTTTGCGATCAGATCGGTCGCAGATTTGCGCTCCGCATTGACCAGCAGATTCTTCAGATCCTGATCTGAGAGCGCAGCAATCCTGTCGTCTGACCAATCGACCATGATGACCAACTTCTTTCGAATGATGTTGAGATAAATCGTTCTGACAACCGCGGCACGGAAACGACTTAAATCGCCGCATGAAGCGCCGTAACGCGGCTCAAACAGTACCGCGTTTCACCGGCCTTGTGGTGGGCAATTTAGGCCTGAGGCCCTATGCCCCGCCGGGGTAATTCGGGCTTTCGCGCGTGATGGTGACATCGTGGACGTGGCTTTCGCGCAAGCCGGCGCCGGTGATGCGCACGAACTGCGCCTTCTCGTGAAACTCGGCGAGGTTCTTCGCGCCGACATAGCCCATCGCCGCGCGCAAACCGCCGGCGAGCTGATGCATGACGTTGCCGACCGGACCCTTGTAAGGCACCTGGCCTTCGATGCCCTCCGGCACCAGCTTGAGCGTATCCTTGATGTCCTGCTGGAAGTAGCGGTCGGCGGAGCCGCGCGCCATTGCACCGACCGAGCCCATGCCACGATAGGCCTTGTAGGAGCGGCCCTGCCACAGAAACACTTCGCCCGGCGTCTCGTCGGTGCCGGCGAGCAAGGAGCCGACCATGGCGATGTCGGCGCCGGCGGCAAGCGCCTTGGCGAGATCGCCAGAATATTTGATGCCGCCATCGGCAATCACGGGCACATTGACTTTCTTGGCGGCTTCGACCGCATCCATGATCGCGGTCAGTTGCGGCACGCCGACGCCGGCCACGATCCGGGTGGTGCAGATCGAACCAGGACCAATGCCGACCTTGATCGCATCGGCGCCCGCATCGATCAGCGCCTGCGCGCCCTCTTGGGTGGCGATGTTGCCGGCGATGACCTGCACCGCATTGGAGAGCCGCTTGATGCGGTTGACGGCTTCGAGCACGCGCGAGGAATGGCCATGCGCGGTGTCGACGACGATCACATCGACGCCGGCATCGATCAGCCGCTCGGTGCGCTCATAACCGCCTTCGCCGACGGTGGTCGCGGCCGCGACCCGCAGCCGGCCCTGCGCGTCCTTGCAGGCCAGCGGATGCGCAACCGCCTTTTCCATGTCTTTTACGGTGATCAATCCGACGCAGCGATACTGATCGTCGACGACCAGCAGCTTTTCGATGCGGTGCTGGTGCAGCATCCGCTTCGCTTCGTCCTGGCTGACGCCCTCGCGCACCGTCACGAGGTTTTCATGCGTCATCAGTTCCGAGATTTTCTGTCGTGGATCCGTCGCAAACCGAACGTCGCGATTGGTGAGAATACCGACCAGCTTGCCGGGCACGCCCTTGCTGGCCCCGGTGACCACCGGAATGCCGGAAAATCCGTGATCGGTCATCAGCGACAGCGCATCCGACAGCATCGCGTCGGGACCGATGGTCAGGGGATTGACGACCATTCCGGATTCGAACTTCTTCACCTGCCGCACCTGGGCGGCCTGGCCGTCGACGTCGAAATTGCGGTGGATGACGCCGATCCCGCCCGACTGCGCCATCGCGATCGCCATGCGCGCCTCGGTGACGGTATCCATCGCGGACGCAATGATGGGAATGTTGAGCGGTATGGCGCGGGTAACGTAGGAGCGGATATCGGCCTCAGAAGGCAGAATGTCCGAAAGGCCGGGTCTCAGAAGCACGTCGTCAAACGTATAGGCTTCGCGTATCCCCGGAAGTCCCTGCATCAGCGCCATTACCAACTCCATTCGGCGGTCATTCACCGCGATCGACCTCGGGATGAACACGTCCGTCGGTGACGCCATTGGCAGCACCGTCGAATCGAGCCCATCGGTAGGGTTGGCGGTGGTCGATAGCATGGCAGGCGGCTAAATCAAAGCGTTTGCCAGCCATGCACAGGCTTTTCGTGTGCCCCGCACCGCATTCATCCGCCGCAGCGCTAACCATCCGGCGGTAGGCCGGGCCGACTTGTCGCTGACGGTGGTGTTACCGAGGATTTAGGTGATTTTCGGGCTTCTGCAATAGCTTGCGCGGCAATGGGGTGGTACAGCGCATGCTCCCCCTCCTCTCCGGCTCCCCCGAAATCTCAATGAACAAAGAACGTTTGATCCCGCTGATCGTGGCCACCGCCTTGTTCATGGAGAACATGGATTCGACCGTTATCGCGACCTCGCTTCCGGCAATCGCAGCAGACATCGGCAGCAGCCCGCTGACGCTGAAACTTGCCATCACCTCGTATCTGCTGGCGCTGGCGGTTTTCATTCCGGCGAGCGGCTGGACCGCCGATCGGTTCGGGCCGCGGACGGTCTTCAGTGTGGCTGTCGCCGTCTTCATCATGGGATCGATCGGCTGCGCGCTGTCCTCTTCCGTCACCGATTTCGTGATCGCGCGCATCGTGCAAGGTCTGGGCGGCGCGATGATGACGCCGGTCGGGCGGCTGGTGCTGCTGCGCTCGATCGACAAAAGCGCCTTGGTGAATGCGATGGCGTGGGTGACAGTGCCGGCGCTAATCGGCCCGGTGATCGGTCCGCCGCTTGGCGGTTTCATCACGACCTATCTGACCTGGCACTGGATCTTTCTGATCAACATTCCGATCGGCCTGCTCGGCATCTTCATGGCGCTGCGCTACATCGATCCGATCCGCGTCGAGAATCCCGAGCGTTTCGATCTTTACGGGCTGGTGCTGGCCGGGATCGGGCTTGGCGGAATAGCGTTCGGCCTTTCGGTCGCGGGCCTCAATCTGCTGCCCTGGCCCGTTGTGATTGCGCTGGTCGCGATCGGCTGTATCTCGATGACGCTCTACGTGATCCACGCGCGGCGAACCGCTTCGCCGGTACTGGACTTTGCGCTGCTGCGGCTGCCGACGATGCGCGCCAGCATCATCGGCGGCTTCATGTTCCGCCTCGGCATCGGCTCGCTGCCATTCCTGCTGCCGCTGTTGATGCAGGTCGGATTCGGCCTGTCGCCGCTTCGCTCGGGGCTCGTCACGTTTGCCTCGGCGGTTGGAGCCATGGGCATGAAGACGCTGGCGGCGCGCATCATCCGCACCTTCGGCTTTCGCAACGTCATGACCATCAATGCGGTCGTGAGTTCGATCTTCCTTGCGGCCTGCGCGCTGTTCACGGTCGCGACGCCGCTGCTTCTGATCATGATCCTGCTGGTGGTTGGCGGCTTTTTCCGCTCGCTGCAATTCACCGCCATCAACACGCTGGCCTATGCGGAAGTCGAGCCGGACCTGATGAGCCGCGCCACCACGCTGGTCAGCGTCAACCAGCAACTGGCCGTTTCCGCCGGCGTCGCCGTCGGCGCGGCCTCGGTGGAATTGACGATGTGGTTCCATCATGTGAGCGAGCTCAATGCGAGCTTGTTCGCGCCGGCCTTCATGGTGGTGGCTGTTATCTCGACGCTGTCGGCGTATTTCTTTTACGAAATGCCAGCCGATGCCGGTCATCAGGTGTCGGGGCGCGGCGTGGTCGTGGTGTCCCCGCCCGAGCGCGACGCCGAACCGGAGGAAACCGCCGCGACCGAAACCGCCAATGCCCGCGATCAGCGCCTGGGGTGATGGCCCAGATCGTGATGGTACGCGGCGAGACCCGAACCGATCGGCGGCAAACCGTGCCCGTTTCGTCTCTGTCAGCGCGACGCCACTCGGCGCCATCTGGCTTCGAGCTGTGCGTTGATCGCTCGGACGCGGGCTTCGCGAGCGACCCAGAAAGCCCGGCTGGCCGCGGCCGTGCCTTGCTTGTATCGCGCGTAGACGTCCTTCGGTGAATTCAACGCCAGCTTCGGAGAATTGGGTGCAGGCGACGGTGTCGAAGCCGGCACAATGACAGGCTCGCTCGCTCCTGCCGTCGCGAAAGGTGAGCCCAGGGCAGCAAGATGGCTTCGCGCCCGACGGCAGTAATTCACAGAGAGCGGGGTCATGATTTCCTCGCCATGACCGGCGCGATACTTCATCAAGGCGCGACAAAGATCGCCGTTGGCAAGGCGCCAAGCCTTGCTCAGATAGATGACACCGTAGTGAATGTTGACTTCCGGTTTTGCGAGCTCGTCAAGACTGCCCTTGAACCCGAGCATCGCCGCCGTGCTTGGCCTGATCTGCATCAGGCCGATCTCGCCAACGCCACCGATCACGGAAGGATCGTAGTTGCTCTCCACGTGCACCACCGCATCGGCGATATCCGCCGGCAGGCCGGTTTTCCGGACTTCCTGCTCGACCATGGCACGAACGGCCGCCCTGAACGAAGGCGCTGGCTCAGGCTTGGGGGTCTGCGCGTTCGCGGGTTCCGACGGCTCCGGTTGTTCTGCGGGCTTGGCCTCGGAAGCTGCCGCCGCGGTGACGGACGGCTCCGGCTGCGGCGCGATTTGGTTCGCGGCGTAAACCGAAGCGGGAGCGATCGCGCCGGCCAGCGCACCAAGCAAAGTCCCAACCAAAACGCGGCGTGGCCGAGAGGCACGCCGTTTTGGCAACAAGTCGAATCCGAAATGGCGAAGACGTCGCTTCAAGCTATCCATTCCCCAACGCAAGCACGACCGCACTTTCCCAGCACAAGAACATTAACAAGCCCTGATGTTTGGCGTCCGGGCGCCGACAAACATCCCAACAAGTCGCGGTTCTGCTTAACCAGACCCGGAGTTCTGACCACGAAACCCCATCGCGAGCACGTAGCGCTCGGAGGAATCCTGCCGGCTCGATGCCGGTTTGACGTGTCGCACGCTGCTAAAATCGCGTTTCAGCTGCGCCAGCAACTCAGCCTCGGCGCCGCTCTGAAATACCTTGGCAACGAAGGTGCCGCCGGGGTTGAGCACATCAGCCGCAAACGCGGCTGCGGTTTCCACCAGACCGATGATACGGAGCTGATCGGTTTTGCGATGCCCCGTGGTGTTGGCGGCCATGTCGGATAGCACCACATCGGCGCGGCCGCCCATCAGTTCGAGGAGTTTAGCTGGAGCATCGCCCGCCAGAAAATCGAGCTGCGCAAACGTGACACCCGCGATCTCCGGCATCTCCAGCAGATCGATCGCGACGACCTTGCCGTTGCCGTTGACCGCATTGACCCGTTTGGCCGCGATCTGGCTCCAGCCTCCCGGCGCTGCGCCGAGATCGACCACGGTGATGCCGTGTTTCAGGAAGTGGTGCTTGTCGTCGATTTCGATCAGCTTGTAGGCCGCGCGCGAGCGATAGCCGTCCCGCTTGGCTTGCGCCACATAGGGATCGTTGAGCTGCCGCTCCAGCCAAAGCTTCGATGACAGCTTGCGCTTGCCACCGCTCTTGACCGTGACATGCAGCCGTCCGGTGGTATCTTTCGCCATATCGATGCTACTTATCCGATGCCGACCTTTTCGGGTCAGGCTCTAACACACTATAGCGTTCTCGAGCGAAGCGGCTTCCGGTTCGCGCGAAGAAAACGCGTCAAAACAACAGAAATAGAGCCTCGGTTCTGATTCCATCAGAATCGAAAAGGCTCCAAGGGCCGATGCGGCTATCGACAGCCGCTCAGCGCGCCGTCCTCACGCATCATCTCGACCAGCATTCCCTCGCGCAGGCCTCGATCGGCGACGCGCAACCGTGGCAACGGGAACGCATTGCGGATCGCGTCGAGGATGGCGCAGCCCGCCAGCACCAGATCGGCGCGTTCGATGCTGATGCAATTATTGTCGGCGCGCTCCTGATAGGTCATGCCGAGCAGGCGCGCGATGGTCGCCGATATATCGGCATTGTTCATCCAGACGCCGTCGATCCGGCGGCGGTCGTATCGCGCCAGGTTGAGATGCACGCCGGCGAGCGTCGTCACGGTACCGGAGGTGCCGAGCAAGTGCATGTCCCCGAGGTCGCCGCCGTGCTCGGCCGCAAAGGGAGCCACGTGTTTGGCAACCTCCTGCACCATCTGCGCATAGGATTGCGGGGTGACGTCCTTGCCGCCGAAATGCTCCGCCAGGGTGACAACGCCGAGCGGGATCGACATCCAGGCCTTGATCCGCGGCGCGGCGTCCTGCTCGTTCGGGTCACGCTCGATCCGAACCAGTTCGGTCGAGCCGCCGCCGATGTCGAACAGGATCGCGCCGCGCCCGCTTTGGTCGATCAGCGGCGAGCAGCCGAGAACCGCGAGCGAAGCCTCGGTCTCGCGATCGATCACCTCGAGCCGGATGCCGGTCTCGGCCGTGACACGGTCCTGAAAGCCTTCGGCGTTCGAGGCCGCGCGGCAGGCTTCCGTTGCGATCAGCCGCAGGCGCTTGGCCTTCCTCGCCTGGATCTTGTCGCGGCAAATGCTCAACGCCGCGATGGCCCGTTCGATCGCAGCTTCGCTGATGCTGCCGGTCGACGAGATTCCCTCCCCCAGCCGGATGATCCGGGAGAATGAATCGACCACGCGAAATCCGTCACCCACCGGACAGGCGATCAGCAGCCGGCAATTGTTGGTGCCGAGGTCCAGCGCGGCATAGACGCCAGCCCCCGCAGCCAGCGAATGACCCGCTCCCGGCAGGCCCAGGCCCGCCGCCGCGGCAGATTCTTGCGGGCTCTCGCGCGGCCCAAGGCCGTCGTGAAGCCGCGTGTCGTCGTTCATCAAATTGTCTTTCCGCGGCCAGTTGTGGCCGGCGAGGATTTCCGTTCACGGAAACTTTAGCAGCGCCCGCCGGGGGTGCAACAGTGACCATAGGACCATGCCCAATCAGGCGTTGTCGTTCGGCTGTGGCTGGTTTATCTGGGGTGGAATCCCGCAAAAACTACGCAAAAGCCGGTCATTCAGGTCCTTTACATGCAAGATTACACGCCTCCAGCTTCGCTGGAAAACGCCATCGCACTGCAAAAATTCGGTGTCGGGCAACCGGTCCGCCGCAAGGAAGACGATACCCTGGTGCGGGGCAAGGGCAAATATACCGATGATTTCAGCCTGACGGGGCAGACCTACGCCTGGATCGTGCGCTCCAGCCACGCCCACGGGATCATTCGCGGCATCGATACGCAGGCGGCCAAAACCATGCCCGGCGTGCTCGGCGTCTGGACTGGCACGGACCTCGCGGCTGCGAATTACGGGCCATTCACCTGCGGCCTGCCGCTGAAGAACCGCGACGGCTCGCCGCTGCTGCAGACCAACCGCCCGGCGCTTGTGACCGACAAGGTGCGTTACGTCGGCGATCCCGTGGCTTTCGTCGTTGCCGAGACGCTTGCACAGGCGCGTGACGCCGCGGAAGCGGTCGAACTCGACATCGAACCGCTGCCCGCCGTGACCAATGCCGAGGAAGCTGCCAAGCCGGGCGCGCCGCAGCTCTACGATCACATCCCCAACAATGTGGCGCTGGACTATCACTATGGCGACGCCGCCAAGATCGATGCGGCCTTCGCCAGCGCCGCCCATGTGACCAAGCTCGACATCGTCAACACCCGCGTCGCCGTGGTGTCGATGGAACCGCGTGTGGCGATCGGCGCCTACGACAAGACCAGCGAGCGCTACACGATCCAGGTCCCGACCCAGGGCGTCTCGGGAAACCGGGCCACGCTCGCCAAGATTTTGAATGTCCCGGCCGAGAAGGTTCGCATCCTGACCGCCAATGTCGGCGGCTCGTTCGGCATGAAGAACATCAGCTATCCCGAATACACCTGCATCCTGCATGCGGCGAAGGCGTTGGGCCGCCCGGTGAAATGGACCGACGAACGCTCGACCAGCTTTCTGTCGGACAGCCAGGGCCGCGCCCAGATCATCCATGCCGAGCTTGCGCTCGACAGCGAAGGCAAGTTCCTCGCCGTCCGCCTCAACGGCTACGGCAATCTCGGCGCCTATATCAGCGGCGTCTCACCGGGACCGCTGTCGCTCAACACCGGAAAGAATCTCGCCAGCGTCTATCGCACGCCGCTGCTCAGCGTCGACATCAAGACGGTGCTGACCAACACCACGCTGATGGGCGCCTATCGCGGCGCCGGTCGGCCCGAGGCCAATTATTTCATGGAGCGGCTGATCGATAGAGCCGCCGATGAGATGGGCATCAACCGGCTCACCTTGCGCAAGCGCAATTTCATCAAGCCGGCGCAGTTGCCGTTTGCGGCAGCGTCCGGCGTCACCTACGACAGCGGCGATTTCCAGGGCGTCTTCGACAAGGCGCTGGAGATTTCCGACCATGCCAACTTCGCCAAGCGCAAGAAGGAAAGCCGCAAGAACGGCAAGCTCCGGGGCATCGCGGTCGGCTCCTATCTCGAAGTCACCGCGCCGCCGAGCGGCGAGCTCGGCAAGATCACCTTCGAACCGGATGGATCGGTCAAGCTCACGACGGGCACGCTCGATTACGGCCAGGGTCATGCCACGCCGTTCGCGCAGGTGCTTTCGGCGCAGCTCGGCGTGCCCTTTGACAAGATCACGCTGGAGCAGAACGACAGCGATCTCGTGCGTTTCGGCAACGGCACCGGCGGCTCCCGCTCGATCACGGCGACCGGCAAGGCGATCGTTGAATCGTCCGCGCTGGTCATCGCCAAGGGAAAACAGGCCGCCGCGCATATGATGGAAGCCGCCGAAGGCGACATCGAATTCGCCAACGGCCGTTTCACCATCGCCGGCACCGACCGCAGCATCGACATCATGGAACTGTCGCGCCGAATGCGCGAAGACAAACTGCCCGAGGATGTGCCGTCCTCGCTCGACGTCGATCACAACACCACGGACACGCCTTCGACCTTTCCCAATGGCTGCCATGTCGCGGAAGTAGAAATCGATCCGGAGACCGGCGTGGTGCGCATCGTGCGCTACACCGGCGTCAATGACTTCGGCACCATCGTCAACCCGATGATCGTCGCGGGCCAGCTCCATGGCGGCGTGGCGCAGGGCATTGGTCAGGCGCTGATGGAAGAGGTCAGCTACGATTCAAGCGGCCAGCCGATTACGGGATCGTTCATGGACTACGCGATGCCGCGCGCGGAAGATGTTCCGGTCATGGCGGTCGGCGATCATCCCTCGCCGGCCAAGTCCAATCCGCTGGGCACTAAGGGGTGCGGCGAAGCCGGTTGCGCCGGCAGCCTGGTCTGCATCGTAAATGCAGTGGTCGATGCGCTGTCCGAATACGGCATCACGCATCTCGACATGCCGCTGACGCCGGAGCGGGTCTGGCGCGCGATCCAGGATGCCAAGAAGGCGAAGGCGGCGTAAGGCGGGGCACGGGCCTCCACTCGTCATACCCGGGCTTGACCCGCGTATCCATCGATCTTCGCAAGACTCTCAATGCGATGGATCGCCGGGTCAAGCCCGGCAATGACGATGTAGGATTAACCTACGCCGCGGCCTGCTCGCGCGGCTGATAGATCGCGATGTGCTGGCAATGTGCCAGCGGCGTCTTGCCGTTGGCGACGACGAGGGCGTCGAGCTCGACGAAACGGTGGCCCTTTTTCTCGTAATTGCCGGTGACCTTGGCGCGAGCCGTCAGCTCATCGCCGCTGCGCGCGGCGGAAAGAAGCTGCATCCGGCTGCCGACGTGAATCCACGGCCCCAGGATGGCGTTATCGACCAGCACCTTGTTCATCACCCGCTGCAGAAGGCCGGGATGTCCCAGGCCTTCCCGCGCATAGATCGCATCGGTCTCGCGAATATCGGCGAGATATTCCGTCGCCGCATCGCCAGCCCAGGCGCGCGGCAGGGTGCCAAGCCATTTGCTGATCTCATACGAGGCCGGACTCACCGGCTCGCGTTCGGCCACCGCCGCGACCTCGGTGAAATCGGCCATCGAGAAAAACGGCGCGGAAGCAGGCAACGACGCGCTGCCGGTCGCGCAAAGCCCACCGCGGCTTGCCACCTCGATCGCGAGCACGCCATCGCTCTCCTCGCCGGTGACATCGGCGATCTCGCCGTCATAGACCGGCTTGATGAAGCGCGCCTCGATCAAGCCGCGCCCGAGGAAGGCGCGGCCCCATTTCCTGACCGGCAGGTGCATCATGTAGGCCATCACGTCGACGCCCGGCACCAGTCCGCCGCTAAATCCGAACCGCCGCGCCACGGCGTCGTCGTGGATCTTGTTTTCCGATTGTTTTGACGTGTTGTAGGCCGACACGCGGTACGCTTCGAGCTGACTTGTCACGCCTGATTCCCCTGCATTTGACGGTCTTGTCCTGCGATGATCGTACGCAAAGCAGTCGTCATGGCAAGCGTGTTCCGGAAGCGTGTTTTCCTCGCATTTTTGCCGCCCATGGGGTACCACCCGCCGACACTCGCAGCCCCCCGGCCAGAACCAACCGATGACGCCAAGCCCGAACCCGACCCGCATCTATGTCGATGCCGACGCCTGCCCGGTCAAAGACGAGATCTATCGCGTCGCCATCCGGCACGGCCTGCCGGTCAGCGTGGTTGCAGGCCAATTCATTCGGGTGCCGCAAGATCCCCTGATCGAGCGCATCGCGGCGGGTTCCGGGATGGATGCCGCCGACGACTGGATTGCGGAACGCGCCGGAAAGGGCGATATCGTCATTACATCCGATATCCCGCTAGCGAGCCGCTGCGTGAAAGCAGGCGCTGACGTGATCGCCCCAAACGGCAAGCCATTCACGGAACAATCGATCGGCATGACGTTAGCGGTCCGCAACCTGATGACCGATTTGCGGTCGTCGGGAGGGGTCACCGGCGGACCCCCGTCGTTCGCACCGCGTGACCGCTCGTCATTCTTGTCGGCGCTCGATCAGACCATCCGCCGCATCCAGCGTCAGCGGGCAACCCAGCCCGCACAGAAACAAAGTTGAATTGATAATATGGCGCCTCCTCTGATCCAGTTGAAAGACATCAAGCTGACCTTCGGCGGCACGCCGCTGCTGTCAGGCGTTGAACTGTCGGTGTCGTCGAGCGAGCGCGTGTGCCTGATCGGCCGCAACGGCTCCGGCAAATCGACACTGCTGAAGATCGCGGCCGGTCTGGTTGAACCCGACAGTGGCAGCCGCTTCGTGCAACCCGGTGCGACCGTCCGCTATCTGCCGCAGGAGCCGGATTTTGCCGGCTTCGCAACCACGCTGGCCTATGTCGAAGCGGGCCTTGCGCCCGGCGACGACCATTACCAGGCCCGCTATGTCCTGGAGCAACTCGGCCTGCACGGCGATGAAGATCCCGCGCAGGTATCCGGAGGCGAGGCCCGCCGCGCGGCGCTCGCGCGCGTGCTGGCGCCCTCGCCCGATATCCTGCTGCTGGACGAGCCCACCAACCATCTCGATCTCACCACCATCGAATGGCTGGAAGGCGAACTCGGCAGCCGCCGCAGCGCCCTTGTCATCATCAGCCACGACCGCCGGTTTCTGTCCAACCTGTCACGCTCTACCGCGTGGCTCGATCGCGGCCAGATCCGGCAGATCGACCGCGGCTTTAGTGCGTTCGAGGCCTGGCGCGACGAAGTGCTGGCGGAAGAAGAGCGTGACCAGCACAAGCTCGACCGCAAGATCGTCAACGAAGAACACTGGCTGCGCTACGGCGTTTCCGGACGCCGCAAGCGCAACGTCAAGCGACTCGGAAATCTGTACGCGCTGCGCGAGCAGCGCCGCGATTATCGCGGCGCTGCCGGGAATGCCAACCTTGCCGCGGCCGAAGCCGACAAATCCGGCAAGCTGATCATCGAAGCCAAGAACATCAGCCGGTCCTATGGCGATCGCAAGATCGTCGACGATTTCTCGATCCGCGTGCAGCGCGGTGACCGCATCGGTATCGTCGGACCGAACGGCGTCGGCAAGACAACACTGATCGAGATGCTGACTGGCGCGAATCCGCCGGATAGCGGAACCATCCGGTTCGGCGCCAATATCGAAATGGCAACGCTCGATCAGCACCGCGAAAGCCTCGATCCAAAATCGACGCTGGCCGAAGCCTTGACCGGCGGGCGCAGCGACCACGTGATGGTCGGCGGCAAGCCAAAGCACGTCGTCAGCTATATGAAGGACTTCCTGTTCGGACAGGAGCAGATGCGCACGCCGCTCGAAGTACTCTCGGGCGGCGAACGCGGACGCCTGATGCTTGCCCGCGCGCTGGCAAAGCCGTCCAACCTGCTGGTGCTGGACGAGCCGACCAACGATCTCGATCTTGAAACCCTCGATGTGCTGGAGGAAATGCTCGGCGACTACGAAGGTACTGTCATCCTGATCAGCCATGATCGCGACTTCCTCGATCGCGTCGTAACCTCTGTCATCGCGCCTGAGGGCGACGGCCGCTGGATCGAATATGCCGGCGGCTATACCGACATGCTGGCGCAGCGCGGCGCCGATTTGAAACGCGAGGCGGCGAAAGCTTCCACCGCCGAAGGTAACAAGGCAACGAAGGGCACCCCGCTCCAAGGCACAGCCAGGCGCCGGCTGAACTTCAACGAGAAGCACGCGCTCGAAACGCTACCGAAGACCATCGCGAAACTTCAGGCCGAGATCGCCAAACAGCAGCGGCACCTTGACGATCCCAATCTCTACAAGAAGGATCGCAAGAAATTCGATCAAGCCTCTGACGCGCTGACAAAAGCCCAAAAAGAGCTGCAGGAGGCGGAAGACAAATGGCTGGAACTTGAAGTGCTGCGCGAAGAAATCGAACAGGCCTGATCCGGAGTTACGATGACCACGTCCCTCGCCGCCAAAATCGCCCGCGACTACGGCACACCCGCCGCTGTCATCGACATGGATCGCGTCGAACGAAACATCGCGCGCATCCAGGCCGCCTGCGACGCCGCCGGGGTCGCCAACCGGCCGCACATCAAGACCCACAAGAGCCCGATGCTGGCCAAGATGCAGATCGCGGCCGGCGCGAAGGGCATCACCTGCCAGAAACTCGGCGAAGCCGAAGTGATGGCGGACGCCGGGATCGACGACATCCTGATCAGCTACAATCTGATCGGCGAAGAGAAAATGACACGGCTTGGCGCATTGCAGGCCAAGGCCCATATGACAGTCGCGGTCGACAATTCGGTTGTCATTGCGGGCCTGCCGCAGGCGGCTGCGATTTCCGGCCGCCCGTTGTCGGTTGTGGTCGAATGCGACACCGGCCGCAAGCGTGCCGGGGTCGAGACGCCTGCGGAAGCGATCGCGCTCGCACGCGAGATCGCGGCGTCAAAGGGACTGCAATTCACAGGCTTCATGCTGTATCCGACCGAAACCGGCTGGGCGGAAGCGCAGAAATTCTACGATGAAGCGTTGGCCGGCGTGCGCGCCCATGGGCTCGGCCCGACGATGGTCTCGACCGGCGGGACACCGAACCTGAAGAATGTCGGCAAGCTCAAGGGCGCGACCGAGCATCGGCCCGGCACCTACATCTACAACGATCGCATGCAGGTCGCGGCTGGCGTCGCCGGCTGGGATGATTGCGCGCTGAATATCTATTCGACGGTCGTGAGCCGCGCCGGACCGGATCGCGGCATTCTCGACGCCGGCTCCAAGACGCTCACGTCAGATACCGGCGGCGGTCTCGACGGCCACGGGCTGATCCTCGAACATCCCGAGGCGAAAATCGCGCGCTTCGCCGAGGAACACGGTTTTCTTGATCTGACGCGCAGCAATACCCGTCCCAATGTCGGCGACGTCGTGCGTATCGTGCCCAATCACGTTTGTGTCGTCGTCAACATGATGGACGAAGTGGTGATGGTGCGCGGCGACGAGATCATCGGCACGCTGCCGGTCGCCGCGCGCGGCAAGCTGCGCTAGCGAGATAACCACTTCAGCGCGCCGCGTCCCGCCGCGGCTCCCGTGGCAAACGACGCCTGCAGCAGATAGCCGCCGGTCGGCGCTTCCCAGTCGAGCATCTCGCCGGCGGCGAACATTCCGGGCAAGCGGCGGATCATGAAGCCGGTATCGAGCTCATCGAACGATATTCCCCCGGCGGTCGAGATCGCGCGCGCGATCGGCGCTGTGCCATTGAGCCGGACCGGAACCGCATTGATCAATTGGGCCAGAGCCGGCGCCGATAACGACGCCAGCGACACCCCGGATGCTTTCGCCGCCTCCTGCAACAGACCGATGGCGGCTGGCGGCAGATGCGCCGCCTTGCGCAGGAAATTGGCCAGGGATTGTTTGCCCCTGGGCGCGGATAACCGCGCGATCAGGTCATGTGACTCCATATCCGGGCGCAACGCGATATGCAGGGTTGCCTCCCCGGCGCGGCCAATCGCCTCGCGCAAATCGGATGATAACGCGTAGATCGCGCCGCCTTCGATGCCGGCACGGGTAATAATGGCCTCGCCGCGCACCCTGCGCCCGCCAAACGTCAGCTCCACGCCCTTCAAGGGCTGGCCTTCAAAGCGGTCGCGAAAGATGCCGGACCAGGCGACGGTAAATCCGCAATTGGCTGGCTGCAGCGGCGAGATGATCACACCCTTTGCGGCAAGTATTCCTGCCCACGATCCGTCCGATCCGAGCCGTGGCCAGCTTGCTCCGCCCAGCGCAAGCACTGTTGCACCTGCATCGACGGTCTGTTTTCCGGCGGAGGTTTCGAACGAAAGACGTCCCTCATCGTCCCAGCCGGCCCAGCGGTGGCGCAACGCGAAGGCTGCACCGATCGAGTTCAATCGCCGCAACCATGCCCGCAGCAAGGGCGAAGCCTTGAATGCTTCCGGAAAAACCCGGCCGCTGGAGCCGACGAAGGTCGGCTGCCCCAACGCCGCGCTCCATTCGCGTAAAGAGCTCGGCGGGAAAGTCTCTATTGCGGCCTTGAGGTGTGGCATCGCGTTGCCGTAACGCGCAAGGAATTGCGGAAGCGGTTCGCTGTGCGTCAAATTGAGCCCACCGCGCCCGGCCATCAAAAACTTGCGGCCTGCGGACGGCATCACATCATAGACCGTGACGATGGCGCCGCCGTTGGCCAGCACTTCGGCCGCCATCAGCCCCGCAGGTCCGGCACCGATGACAGCGACTTTTTTTGTGGGAGGTAGAGCCATGCCGAGAGTGTAGGCCGAATTAAAAGAAATCGTCATGCCCGGGCTTGTCCCGGGCATCCACGTCTAACTTTTGTGAGGCATCAAAGACGTGGATGGCCGGGTCAAGCCCGGCCATGACGTGGCATGTTTCGTCATCCCGGGACACGTGTCTCGGAGAGAATCCCAAATGTGCAATTGCACATCGGGGAATCTCGGTACTCGGAATAACGCGATTAGAGCTTGATCCCCGCCCTCGCCGCGGCCTGCTCGACATATTTCTGGGTCTGCTGGAACGCGCCTTCCAGCGCCTTCGCTTTCGACATGTCGCTGATCTCGGCAAAATGCGCCGCAATCGCGTCGGGGGTCCAGTCGGATTGGGCTAAGTTGATGCCTTCACTTTCCAGGATCTTGATCACGGCAAACGAGCCTGCACCCGCACCCATGATGGTGCGGGTCGGCGCGTCCTCGCTGAGCAGAAATTCGACTGCCGGCGTGATGGCTTCCGGCTTCATCAGCGCCAGCGCCTGCGGCGGCAGCAATTCTTCCGTCATCCGCGTCGCAGCCGTCGGCGAGATCGTGTTGACGCGAATGTTGTTCTTGCGGCCTTCCTCGGCCAGCACGTTCATCAGGCCGACCATGCCGGTTTTCGCCGCGCCATAATTGGCCTGGCCGA
This sequence comes from Bradyrhizobium canariense, assembly GCF_900105125.1. NCBI lineage: Bacteria > Pseudomonadati > Pseudomonadota > Alphaproteobacteria > Hyphomicrobiales > Nitrobacteraceae > Bradyrhizobium > Bradyrhizobium canariense. The sequence goes on from NZ_LT629750.1 coordinate 1,859,055, forward strand.
AATTGCCGTAAAGACCCGACGATGACGTGGTGACGACGATGCGGCCATAATTGCGCTCGCGCATGCCGTCCCACACCGCCTTGCAGCAGTAGAACGTTCCGACCAGATGCACGTCCAGCACCTTGGCGAAATCTGCGACCTCCATTTTGCCGAACGATTTATCGCGCAGGATTCCGGCATTGGCGCAAAGCAGATCGACGCTGCCCCACTCCCTGGTCACGCGGTCCACCATCGCCGTGACCTGCGCGAAGTTCGAGACATCGGCGCCGTCGGCCATGGCGACGCCACCGGCTTTGCGGATTTCCTCGACCACGGCCTCTGCCGGTGTCAGCGATCCGCCGGTGCCGTCGCGAGCACCGCCAAAATCGTTGACCACGACTTTCGCGCCCCGGCTCGCCAGTCCCAATGCATGTGCGCGTCCAAGGCCATTGCCCGCGCCGGTGACGATGGCCACGCGTCCGTCAAACCTGATTGTCATGATTGCAATTCCAAGGGTTCTGTTTTGTCATGCCCGGGCAAAAGCGCGAAGCGCGTCTTCGCGCAGATGATCCGGGCCTCCATCAAAAAATCGACTGGTTTTTGATCAGTGATGGATTGCCGGGTCAAGCCCGGCAATGACGGGGTTGGGACATTAAGCGAAGTAAATGAGACCGATCCAGTCGGCGACCAGAGCGGGCTTTTCCTCGCCCTCGATCTCGACGGTGACATTGGTGCGCGATTGCAATTCCTTGGGCTTGCGCAGCTTGGCTTCCGCGAGCGTAAAGCGGCCGCGCACCCGCGAGCCCGAGCGAACCGGCGAGATGAAGCGCAATTTGTCGAAGCCGTAGTTCACGCCCATGGTGGTGCCCTCGATCACGGGCATCACTTCATAGGACATGATGCTCATCAGCGACATCGTCAGAAAGCCATGCGCGATCGTCGTGCCGAATGACGTTTCCTTTTTGGCCCGCTCGGGATCGACGTGGATGAACTGATGATCCTCGATCACATCGGCGTAGACGTCGATCCGATTCTGATCGACGAGATGCCACGCCGACACGCCAACTTCATGGCCGACCATCTTCTGATAGGCATCCAGCGAAATCGGTGGCTTCTTCCAGACTTCATTCATTCAGCTATTCTCCGCCGATCCGGCTGTTCGTACTTTCTGCAGCTCCGGAAAATCCTCTTCGCGAAATTCCTGGCCTCGTAGCGCGTCGTCGCGATTATTATCATGCTCCAGACGTCGCAACTGTACACGCCTGATTTTTCCGGAGATCGTCTTCGGCAATTCCGTCACGAGTTCGATCTTGCGGATGCGCTTGAACGGCGCCAGCCGCGCATGCAGGTGGCGGAACACCGACAACGCGGTTTCCGGCGAACGCTCCACGCCCGCCACCAGCAGCACATAGGCCTTGGGGATCGCAAGACGGATCGGATCGGGGCTGGGCACGACGGCAGCCTCCGCCACCGATTCATGCTCCAGCAGCACGCTTTCGAGTTCGAACGGACTGATCCGGTAGTCCGATGATTTGAAGACGTCGTCGGACCGGCCGACAAAGGTCAGATAGCCCTCGTCGTCGACGAAGACGACATCGCCGCTGCGATAGAGATCGCCGTCCGCGCCGCTCAGCTTGCCATCGTCGCCCTGATAGCCCTGCATCAGGCCCGCAGGCCTGTCAGGGCCGAGCACCAGCGTCACCTCGCCCTCCTTGGTCAGATGTCCGTCGCTACCGGTGATCTGCACGCGATAACCGGGCAGCGGACGGCCCATCGATCCGACCTTCACCTTCTGGCCCGGTGAATTGCCCGCCAACGCCGTGGTCTCGGTCTGGCCGTAGCCATCGCGGATCGTCAAACCCCAGGCGGTGCGAACCTGATCGATCACTTCGGGATTGAGCGGTTCGCCGGCGCCGCAGACCTCGCGCAGCGATACCTTGAAGGTTGCGAGCTTCTCCTGAATGAACAGGCGCCATACCGTCGGCGGCGCGCACAGCGTGGTGACGCCGCATCGGCCGATGGTCGCGAGCAAACCCTTAGCGTCAAAGCGCGGCTGATTGACCACGAATACCGTGGCGCCCGCGTTCCAGGGCGCAAAGAGGCAGCTCCAGGCGTGCTTGGCCCATCCGGGCGAAGAAATGTTCAGATGGACGTCGCCGGGCTGCAAGCCCAGCCAATACATCGTCGACAGCCCGCCTACGGGATAGCTGCGCTGGCTGTGCCGCACCAGTTTTGGTTTTGCCGTGGTGCCTGACGTGAAATACAGCAGCATGGGATCTTCAGCGTTGGTCGGCCCATCCGGTTTGAAGGCTTCCGGAAAAGTCGCGGCCTGCTCGAACGGCAGCCAGCCCTGATGGCTTGACGACGCGCCGACGACGATCCGAACCAGATGGTTGCTGCCGAGGCCCGCGAATTTCGCGACCTGATCCTGCGAGGCCACCACGATCTTGGCGCGGCCGCGATCGAGCCGGTCGCGTAGTTCGTCCGGCGTCAACAGCGTCGTCGCGGGGATCACCACCACGCCGAGCTTCATCGCCGCCAGCATGGTTTCCCACAACGGAACGACGTTGCCGAGCAACAGCAGCAGATGGTCGCCGCGCTGCAGCCCCTGCGCGCGCAGGAAGTTCGCGACCTGATTGGAGCGGCGCGACAATGCCTCGAACGAGAGTTTGGTCTCACGATTGCCGCCGGCATCGACGATCCATAGCGCTACGCGATCCTTGCTGTCGGCGTTGCGCGCCAGCTCGGCATCGAACCAGTCCAGCGCCCAGTTGAACGGCACCGGATCGGGCCAGCGAAATCCCTTCACCGCCGCATCATAGTCGGTGCGATGCTTGAGCAGGAAAGAGCGCGCGTCCTGGAACGTGGTCATGGGCTGCCTGCTATCTTAGACCGCGAACGTGCCGAATGATCCCGGAGAAATCGACCCCGCCATTTCCTTCGGCATCGAATGCCTTGTAGATCTCCTGGGCGTGTTTGCCGAGCGGTGTCGCGGCGCCAGCGGCCTTCGCGGCATCCTGCGCCAGCGTCAAATCCTTCACCATCAGGGCCGACGCAAAGCCGGGCTTGTAGTCGTTGTTCGCGGGCGAGGTCGGAACCGGGCCCGGCACCGGGCAATACGATGTCAGCGACCAGCACTGCCCCGAGGAGGTCGAGGCCACGTCGAACAGCGCCTGATGCGACAGCCCGAGCTTTTCGGCGAGCGCAAACGCCTCGCTGACCGCGATCATGGAAATCCCTAGGATCATATTGTTGCAAATCTTCGCGGCCTGCCCCGCTCCGGCGCCGCCGCAATGCACGATCTTCTTGCCCATCTTTTCCAGTATTGGCTTGGCCGCTGCAAAAGCCTTGTCCTCGCCACCGCACATGAAGGTCAGCGTCGCGCCCTTGGCGCCGCCGGTGCCGCCGGATACCGGTGCGTCGACCGAAGCGATGCCGTGCTTGGCGGCCAGCGCATGCGCCTTCTTGGCGCTTTCGACGTCGATGGTCGAACAATCGATGATCAGCGCGCCTTTGCTCATCGACGAGATCACTTCGTCCCACACCGAGAGCACATGCTTGCCGGCAGGAAGCATGGTGATGACGACATCAGCGCCCTTGACCGAGCCAACCGCACTTTCGGCGATCGCAGCGCCATCGCTCTCGGCCTGATTGCGCGAGGCTGCCACCAGATCGAACGCGATGACCTTATGACCCGATTTGATTAGATTGGCGGCCATCGGTCCGCCCATATTGCCGAGGCCGATGAAGGCGATATTTGTCATCTTAGATTTCCTCCGCCTGAAGCGCGTTTCTATTTTGATTGATTAAACACGAGCTCATTGGCGCCGATTTCCGCGAAATAAGGCGCGATCATCTCCGGCGTCACATCCTCGATTCTAGCGGGCGACCACTTGGGATTGCGATCCTTGTCGATCACGGCGGCGCGGACGCCTTCGCGAAAATCGTCGCTGGCGAAAACTTGGAGTGCGGCACGATATTCCCGTACCAAACATTGTTCCAGCGACGATGATGTCCGCGCCAGCCGCAGCAGTTTGAGCGTCACGACCATGCCGCGCGGCGACTTCTCGTTCAATGTCTTCAGCGTCGACAGCGCCAGCTCCGAGCCGTCGCGCTTGAGAGCCGCGACGATATCTTCCATGTCGTCGTGAGCGAACCAGCCGTCGATCGTCGGTTGCATCGCAGCAACGGGGCCAGAGGTCTCGTTCGTGGCAAACCCATCGATCAGGGTCTTGATTTCGCTGGAAAGAGCCCCGGGACGAACCTTGGAGAGTACCTCACGCAAGGCAGCCAGTTTGCCCGACGGCACCACCGCATCCGCGAAACGGGCATGGATCGCGTCCGGGCCATTCATGGTCTGACCGGTCAATCCAAAGTAAGTGCCGAGCTCACCCGGCGAGTGCGACAGCAGCCAGGTGCCTCCGACGTCCGGGAAGAACCCCAGCCCCACTTCGGGCATCGCGAGCTTTGTTTTCTCGGTCACGACGCGATGACGGCCATGCGCGGAGAGGCCGACGCCGCCGCCCATCACCAGCCCGTCCATGAACGCGACATATGGCTTCGGAAACTGCGCGATGCGCGCATTCATGATGTATTCCTGGCGCCAGAATACCTTGCCGAGGTCGCCTCCGGCCCGAGAACTCTCATAGAGTCCGCGGATGTCGCCACCCGCGCAGAGCCCGCGCTCGCCCGCGCCTTCCAGCAATACCAGGGCCACCGCTGGATCCGCTTCGAACCGATCCAATGCCGCGTCGATCCCAAGCGACATTTCCAGCGTCATGGCGTTGATCGCCTTCGGCCGGTTCAGGCGGATGATGCCGGCGGAGCCTTCGCGCCGAACGATCAGGTCGCCTTCCGGATTTGCGACCGCAGCCATTGCCGTCATCGTGCGCCCTCGATCAGTTTGCGCGCCACGATCAGTCGCATGATTTCATTGGTGCCTTCGAGGATCTGGTGCACGCGCAGATCGCGCACGATCTTCTCGATGCCATATTCACTCAGGTAGCCGTAGCCGCCGTGCAGTTGCAGCGCCTGATTGGCAACCTCGAAGCCGACATCGGTGCCAAAACACTTGGCCATCGCGCAGAGCTGCGTCGCGTCGGGATCCTTGCGGTCGAGCGCCGCCGCTGCACGCCACACAAACGTCCGCGCCGCCTCCAGCTCGGTCGCCATGTCGGCCAGGCGAAATTGCAGCGCTTGGAATTCGTCGAGACGTTTTCCGAAAGCCTTGCGCTCCTTCATATAGGCGAGCGACTTGTCGAGCGCGCATTGCGCGCCACCGAGTGAGCAAGCCGCGATATTGATGCGGCCACCGTCAAGCCCCGCCATCGCGATCTTGAAGCCGATGCCCTCATCGCCGAGTCTGTTGGCGGCCGGCACCCGCGCGTTCTCGAAAATCACCGCACGGGTCGGCTGCGCGTTCCAGCCCATCTTGCGCTCGTTGGCGCCGAACGAAACGCCCGGCGTCTCGCTCTCGACCACCAGCGTCGAGATGCCGCCCGGCCCCTCGCCGCCGGTCCGCACCATCACCACATAGATGTCGCCACGGCCGGCGCCGGAGATGAACTGCTTCTGGCCGTTCAGCACATAGTGATCGCCATCGCGCACCGCGCGGGTGCGCAGCGCCGCCGCGTCCGATCCCGAGCCGGGCTCGGTCAGGCAATAGCTGGCCAGCAGTTCCATGGTGCACAGCTTCGGCAGCCATTGCTGGCGCTGGGTGTCGTTGCCAAAGGCATCGATCATCCACGACGCCATGTTGTGGATCGAGATGAAGGCCGACACCGTCGGGCAGCCCTCCGCCAGCGCCTCGAAGATCAGCGCCGCATCGAACCGCGTCAGCGCCGAGCCGCCGACGTCGTCGCGGATATACACGCCGCCGATGCCGAGCTTGGCGGCCTCGCGCATGACATCGACCGGAAAATGCTTCTCCTCATCCCAGCGGACCGCATGCGGCGCGATTTTTTCGGCGGCAAAATCCCGCGCCATATCGCGAACCGCAATCTGGTCCTCGCTGAGAGCGAACTGCATCTAGCCGATGCCTTTACGATTCGCGCATGATCTTAACGGAAAACCGGTTTTCACTTTTCCCGATCATGCGACTATCAGTTCATCGTCGGAATCGAGAACTCCGCGCCTTCCTTCACGCCGGATGGCCAGCGCGAGGTCACCGTCTTGGTCTTGGTATAGAAGCGGATCGAATCCGGTCCGTGCTGGTTGAGATCGCCGAAGCCGGATTTCTTCCAGCCGCCAAAAGTGTAGTAGGCGATCGGAACCGGGATCGGCACGTTGATGCCGACCATGCCGACATTGACCTTGGCCGCGAAATCCCGCGCCGCATCACCGTCACGGGTGAAGATCGCAACGCCGTTGCCATAGTCGTGATCCGACGGCAGCGCGAGCGCTTCGGAATAATCCTTGGCGCGCACCACCGAGAGCACGGGGCCGAAGATTTCTTCCTTGTAGATGCGCATGTCCTTGGTGACGTTGTCGAACAGACAGCCGCCCATGTAGAAGCCGTTCTCGTAGCCCTGCATCTTGAAGCCGCGGCCGTCGACGGCGAGCTTGGCGCCCTCCTTGATGCCGATCTCGACATAGTTCTTGACACGCTCCAACGCCTCTTTGGTGACGAGCGGGCCGTAATCGGCGGACGGATCGATCGAGGTGCCGATTTTGAGGCTTTCCACCCGCGGGACCAGCTTTTCCATCAGCCGGTCGGCGGTGGTCTTGCCGACGGGCACCGCGACCGAGACCGCCATGCAGCGTTCGCCGGCCGATCCATAGCCCGCGCCGATCAGGGCATCGACGGCCTGATCCATGTCGGCGTCCGGCATGATGATGGCGTGGTTCTTGGCGCCGCCAAAACACTGGCAGCGTTTGCCGCTCGCCGCGGCGCGCTCATAGATATATTGCGCGATCGGCGATGAGCCGACGAAGCCGACTGCCTTGATATCGGGATCGTCGAGGATCGCATCGACCGCTTCCTTGTCACCATTGACGACATTGAGGATGCCGGCCGGCAACCCCGCCTCGATCATCAATGCCGCGAGCATCATCGGCACGCCGGGATCGCGCTCGGACGGCTTCAGGATAAAGGCATTGCCGCAGGCGATGGCGGGAGCGAATTTCCACATCGGGATCATCGCCGGGAAATTGAACGGCGTGATGCCGGCGACGACACCGAGCGGCTGGCGCAGCGAATAGATATCGATGCCAGGACCGGCGCCTTCGGTATATTCGCCCTTCATCAAATGCGGAATGCCGCAGGCGAATTCGACCACCTCAAGCCCGCGCTGAATGTCGCCCTTGGCGTCGGGAACGGTCTTGCCGTGCTCACGGGCCAGCACGTCGGCGAGCTTGTCGTAGTCGCGCTGGGCGAGTTCGAGGAACTTCATCATCACGCGGGCGCGACGCTGCGGATTGGTCGCGGCCCACTCCGGTTGTGCGGCTTTGGCGTTCTCGACCGCGGCGCGCACCTCGGCCTTTGAGGCCAGCGCCACCTTGGCCTGCACGTCCCCGGTCATCGGCTCGAAAACGTCAGCGGTTCGCCCCGACGTGCCCTTGACCTCGCGGCCACCGATAAAATGTCCAATTGCGCGCATGTGTTCCTCCAAGACTTGAAGAGCCAATTTGGCGGGCATCTTGCAGTCTTTAGGGCGTTTGGGAAGGGTCTCTACGCGCGGCGGTTTTGCGAAAATGCCGCCCATGCGCCGCATTGCGGCGGCATTCGACCAATGGCGTAGGCCGATACCGTATGGCCCGCTCAGTGCCGGGCCGCGGTTGCGGCTTTTCTGGACGCCGATTTCTTTGCAACCGGCTTGGGCGCCGGCGTGCGACCAAGCACCGCGTCGCGTCCGGCGGCAAGAATTTCGTCCGAAAATTCCCCGTTGCCGGCAACACGCGCCATCACCAGCGTCCCCATCATGGTCGCGAGCACGGCCATCGCCCGCTTACGCGCGGCCTTGGGCGGAGCATCCGAAATCTGCCCGGCGAGCATATCGACCATCTGTTCCAGCTTGGCAGCGAACGCCTTGCGGGTCTTCGGGCTCTCGCGGGCGATTTCGGCCCCGAGCGTCGGCACCGCACAGCCGTGACCGGGGTCGTCGCGATGCAACGGCGTCAGATAGGAATCCACAATGGCAGCGAGACGCTTTTCCGGCGGCGTTTGCTCGCCAAGCTTGCGCCAGCGCTCAGTGCCTCGATCCATCGCATGGGCAAAGGCCTCGATAACCAGTGCTTCGCGCGAATCGAAATGCGCGTAAAACCCGCCATGGGTAAGGCCGGCTTCCTTCATCAGGTCGGCGACACCGATGCCATGAGCCCCCTTCTCGCGAAGCCGCACCGAAGCGCGCTTTACGATCCGCTCGTGGGTTTCCTGCTTGTGTTCCCTGGAATAGCGCATGGATGGTCCCATAAGATGTTTACAGTCATATAATAACAGCTACCGCCGTAGAAAGCTCCAGTTTATTTCGCGGGCAGGAATAAGCTTGTTGCTGCGCAGCACTTTGGGAACAAGAACGCGACTGCGGCGGCCCTTGACAGCGCCCCGCATTGCCCGGGAAGTGGCGTGATCCGCGCCGATGCGCCCACCCAATGAAGAGACGTTCGATGGACATGCTCAATCCCTATTGCGGCGTCGACCGTGACCCGCGCGGCGTCGTCCGGCTGACGATCTGCAACGCGGGCTCACTCAACATTTTGGGAACGGCCGCCATCAATGGCGTTCGCGAAGGGCTGCAAACACTGGCGAAGGACCGGCAGATCCGCGTGCTTGTGATCGCCGGCCAGAGCGAAAAGAGCATGATCGGCGGCGCCGACATCAAGGAAATGGCCAGGCTCGATCAGAAGTCCGCCGAGACATTCATCACGGGCCTGCGAGATCTCTGTGAAGCCGCGCGTGCCTTTCCGGGGCCCGTGATCGCGCGGATGCCGGGCTGGTGTCTCGGCGGAGGCCTGGAATTTGCCGCCGCCTGCGATTTCCGGATCGCGGCGCACGACGCCAAATTCGGCATGCCGGAAGTCAGGGTCGGTATTCCCTCGGTTATCCACGCGGCGCTGTTGCCGCGGCTGATCGGCTGGGGCCGCGCCCGCTGGCTGGTGATGACGGCCGAGACCATCGACGCCCCTACCGCACTGGCCTGGGGCCTTGTCGACGCGGTGGCGCCGCAAGGCGGTCTCGATGCCGCTGTGGAACATACGGTCAAGGCCTTGCTCGAATGCGGCCCGGAAGCGTTGCGCGCGCAAAAAGCGCTGCTCCGGCAATGGGAGGAACTGCCGCTGAAGGAATCCGTCGACCTCAGCATCGGCGTGTTCGGGCAATCGTTCCTGAGCGGCGAGCCGCAGCGGCTGATGCAGGGCTTTATCGACCGCAAGCGCTAGCCTCCACTTCACGACAAATTTAGGCCGCTGCCGCCGTTGCAATTTTTGCAGCGCATCATATGATGGATATCATCTAACTGCATGAGGAGCGCCTGCCATGGCCAAAGCTTCCGATCCGGTCGTCATCGTTTCCGCCGCGCGCACCCCGCTTGGCAAGTTCATGGGTGACCTCACGCCGTTCAGCGCGCACAAACTCGGTTCCCATGTGATCGGCGCTGCGGTGGAACGGGCGAAATTGTCGCCCGACCGGATCGACGAGGTGTTCATGGGCTGCGTGCTTCCGGCCGGACAGGGCCAGGCCCCGGCACGACAGGCCGCCCGCGGCGCCAAACTGCCGGACGCAACCGGCGCCACCACGATCAACAAGGTGTGCGGCTCCGGCATGAAAGCCACCATGCTGGCGCATGACATCATCAACGCCGGCTCGGCCGAGATCGTGGTGTCCGGCGGCATGGAGAGCATGAGCAATGCCCCCTATCTGCTGGCGAAAGCACGCGGCGGCTACCGCGTTGGCCATGATCGCATCATCGACCACATGCTGATGGACGGCCTCGAAGACGCCTACGAAGTCGGCCGCTCGATGGGGGATTTCGGTGAATCAACCGCCGAAGCCTACCAGTTCACCCGCAAGGACCAGGACGTCTACGCCATGGAGACGCTGACCCGGGCGCGCAAGGCGGTCGAAGGCGGCGCGTTCAAGGCCGAGATCGTGCCGCTCACGGTCACGGAAAAGGCCGGTCCGCGCAGCATCGGCAATGACGAGATTCCGCTCAAGGTCGATCCCGCCAAGATTCCGGGACTAAAGCCGGCGTTCCGCGCCAACGGCACGATCACGCCGGCGGCGTCCTCGGCGAATGCCGATGGCGCGGCAGCGCTGGTGCTGGCGCGGCGCTCACTCGCTGACCGCGATGGCCTGCCCGTTTTGGCTGAGATCAAGGGCCACGCCACCCACAGCCAGGAACCGCAATGGTTCACGACCGCGCCGATCCCCGCGATCCGCAAGCTGCTCGACAAGGTCGGCTGGAGCGTCAGCGATGTCGACCTGTTCGAGATCAATGAAGCCTTCGCGGTGGTGCCGATGGCGGCGCAGCGCGATCTCGGCATTCCGCGCGAGAAGCTGAACATCAATGGCGGCGCCTGCGCGCTCGGCCATCCCATCGGCGCCACCGGGGCGCGCCTGATCGTAACGCTGCTGCATGCGCTCGAAGCGCATGGCCTGAAGCGCGGCGTCGCCGCGCTCTGCATCGGCGGCGGCGAAGCCACAGCGATCGCGATCGAGCGGAGCATGCACTAGCCTTCGTGGCGCATGTCCGAAAATGAGGGAACTATGGCATTTTAGCCAAGCAGCCCTTGCATTAGGATGCGCAGATCAAGCAACAAAACTCTCCAAGCAAAAACTTCTGAGGCTCAATGATCTCGAATTGGCTGTCGGCCGCCCTCGCCCGCCGAAACATTCACTACGGCTGGGTGATGGTCGGTGTGACATTTCTGACCGCGCTGGTCAGCGCCGGCGCGGTCGGCGCGCCCGGCGTGTTCATCGTGCCCCTGCAAAAGGAATTCGGCTGGACCACCGCACAGATTTCCTCGGCGCTGTCGATCCGCTTCATGCTGTTCGGGCTGATGGCGCCGTTCGCAGCCGCGCTGATGAACCGCTACGGCCTGCGCAACGTGACGCTGTCGGCGCTGCTGATCGTGGTGACGGCGCTGGTGCTGTCGCTCGGAATGACCGAGGTCTGGCAATTGATGCTGCTATGGGGCGTCGTGGTCGGCATCGGCACCGGCATGACCGCGCTGGTGCTGGGCGCGACCGTTGCCGCGCGCTGGTTCACGGACCGGCGCGGACTGGTGGTGGGTATTCTGACCGCGAGTGCGGCGACCGGACAGTTGGTGTTCCTGCCGCTGCTGGCGAGCCTGACCGAGCGGATGGGCTGGCGAACCGGCCTCGGGCTGATGTGCGTGATGCTGGGCGTCGCGGCGTTCGCGGTGCTGATGGTGATGCGCGATCGCCCTGGTGATGTGGGCTTGCGGCCGTTCGGCGACGAGGGCACCCAACCGCTGCCGGCGCCGGCGCCAAACAATGCGCCCATTATGGCCGCGGCGCTCGGCACGCTGCGCGATGCGGCCAAAACCCGCGCGTTCTGGATTCTGTTTGCGACCTTCTTCATCTGCGGCGCCAGCACCAATGGCCTGGTCCAGGTCCATCTGATTCCGATGTGCCTCGATTTCGGCATTCCGCAGGTGCAGGCGGCGAGCCTGCTCGCTGCCATGGGCATCTTCGATTTCTTCGGCACCATTGCCTCGGGCTGGCTGTCGGACCGCTACGACAACCGGTATCTGCTGTTCTGGTATTACGGGTTGCGCGGCCTGTCGCTGGTGTCGCTGCCGTTCACCGACTTCTCGTTCTACGGCCTGTCGCTGTTTGCGATGTTCTATGGGCTGGACTGGATCGCGACCGTGCCGCCGACGGTGCGGCTGACCGCGCAACGGTTCGGGCCGGAGCGCGCCAATCTGGTGTTTGGCTGGATTTTCGCGGGCCATCAATTGGGCGCGGCCACCGCGGCATTCGGCGCCGGCCTGTCGCGAACCCTGCTCGCGACCTATCTGCCGGCGTTCTTCGTCGCCGGCGCGCTGTGCATCATCGCGTCGTTGATGGTGCTCGGCATGGCACGGCAGCCGAAGCCGGTGACGGCGTGACCTAGCGGCGCCAGACCAGACGACTAATCACGGCACTTTCTCCACGTCATGCCCGGGCTTGTCCCGGGCATCTACGTCTTTCTTAAATGCTGCTTGCTGAAGACGTGGATGGCCGGGACAAGCCCGGCCATGACGATAAACCAACAGAGGTATGTTATTTCTTTGCGAGCAAGAACTACGGCCTGATCGTCATGTTGGTCGCGGGACCGGGCGTGCGGATCGGCTCGGCGAGGCGGGCGAATTCGCACAGCAGCGAGCGGGTCTTGCGCGGGTCGATGATCTCCTCGACCCAGAATTTTTCGGCCGAGCGGAACGGCGAGCGCAGCTTGTTGAGGCGGTCTTCGATCTCTTTCAGCTTAGCGGCCGGATCTTCGGCGGCGTCGATGTCGGCGCGATAGGCCGCCTCGATGCCGCCTTCCAGCGGCAATGAGCCCCAATACGCCGATGGCCAGGCGTAGCGGATCGAGAACCGGTCGGCCGGCTGATGCACGACGCCGGCAACGCCGAAGGAATTGCGCACGATAATCGTGCACCAGGGCACGGTGGTCTGGTTGACCGCGGCCATCGCGCGCACGCCGTGGCGGATGGTGGCGGCTTTCTCGGCCTCAAGCCCGATCATGAAGCCCGGGCAATCCATCAGATAAACAACGGGCAGATGGAAGGTCTCGGCGAAATCGACCCAGCGCACCACCTTCTGACAGGCTTCCGCGGTCCACGATCCGCCATAGTGAAAGGGATCGCTGGCGAGCAACAGCACCGCGCGGCCTTCGAGCCGCGCCAGACCGACGATCATCGGGCGGCCGAAATTGGCGTTCACCTCGAAGAAAGAGCCCTTGTCGACGACGGCCTCGATGATGGGACGCATCTTGTAGACCTGCCGGCGGCTGCGCGGCACCGCCTTCATCAGCGATTCCTCTGATCGTTCCGGATCGTCGTCGCATGGAATTGTCGGCGGCAGTTCGTAGACCGACGACGGCAAATAAGACAGGAAACGCCGCGCGCAGGCGAACGCCTCTTCCTCGGTATCGACGGCATGATCGATGCCGCCAGCGCGGGTCTGGATATCAGCGCCGCCAAGCTCCTGCTTGGTGAGATCCTGGCCAAGGCGTTTCACGACCGGCGGGCCGGCGACAAACATCGCCGAGCTCTTGGTCATGACCGAATAATGACTGGCCGCCAGCCGCGCGGCGCCAAGACCGGCGACAGAACCGAGGCCGAGGCCCACCACCGGCACGCGGGCCATGTTGGCCGTCGTGTACCAGTACCAGCGCGTGCCGCCGATGCCGCCGGGCAGATTGGCGGCGCCCTTGGTCTCGATGGTTTTCACCGAACCGCCGCCGCCGGAGCCTTCGATCACGCGAATGATCGGCAGGCGGAAATCATGCGCCATCTCCTCGGCCATCAGCGGTTTCGCCGAGATCGAGGCATCGGCGGAGCCGCCGCGCACGGTGAAATCGTCGCCGACCACGACCACCGGCCGGCCGTCGATCTTGCCGCGACCGAACACGCAATTGGCCGGCGTCAGCTGTTTGAGTTCGCCGTGCTCATCATATTCGGCGATACCGGAGATCGCGCCGATCTCATGAAAACTTTTCTGGTCGATCAGTTTGTCGATACGCTCACGAACGGTAAGCCGGCCCTGGTCGCGCTGCCGCTTGACCTTGTCAACGCCTCCCATCTCGCGTGCGAAGGCTTCGCGCCGCGCGAGGTCGTCGAGCTCCGGCTTCCAGTTCATTCGTATCCTCCGTCTTGACGATTTTATTATTGTGGGTCGGGACCGGAAGCGGCTTGCTCTCCATCCGATTACTGAAAATATCTCCGTCGGTGCCCTCCAGCAGGGCGCCGACCGCGACGCTCAGCTCCAACAGCCGCGGCGCGACCTCCTTGTGCAATCGCGCCTCGTCATACATCGCCGACAGCAGACCGATCGTGACCACCACGAAGGTCTGATATTGCGGCGACCACACCGGCACGGCGAGGCCATTGATATGCGGGCTCCATAACCCGCAGACAACGACATAGCCATGCTCGCGCAGGCTCCGCCGGTTGTCCTCGATCCGAGGCCGGAGCAATTTGGCGCCTTCGGGAATTTCGCGTTCCATCTCCGCCAGCAAGGCGTCGCCGACATCGGCGTCGAGCGCGGCCGTATAGGCGTGGCCGGCGGCGGTGCTGGCCATGGCGATGCGGCTGCCGGTCCCCTCGTGCAGACCGAGCGCATTCGCGGCACGGCCATGCTCGAGATAGACCAGATGAAAACGATCGGGGATGACGAAGCCGACGGTGCCCGGCAATTGCTCGGCCACATCCTGCAGCCGTTGCCGGATCAGGTTGCGCAGTTGCAAGCCGCGCATCATCGAGGTGCTCATGGCGACCGCGCTGGGACCGATGCGGTATTTCTGGTCGCGCGGCAGATAGACCAGTTGGCCCATCCGCGTCAGCGTGTGCGTCAGCCGCGACACCGTCGATCGCGGCAGCCCGCAGCGATTGGAGATTTCGAGATTGCCGAGCCGGGCCTCATGGCCCTCGAAGCAGCGCAACACGTCGAAAGCACGCGACACCACCTGGATCACGTCGCCCTCGCCCGCCAGATCGCTGGCCAGCATTCCCTGTTTACTGAGCCGCTCCGAGCGTCGTCCCATGCCGCACTCCGTTCCGCCCTACGGAATAAAATTCCGCTTGCAGAACAAGCTACCTCAGGCAATCTGAGGCCACAACAGTAAGCCGAGGGCGCCCGCCCTTCGCGATGCGCGCATCTGGACGGTGCGTGCGCGCGGCGGCTGTCCCGGAGATTGGTATGCCAGACATCAAGATTGTGACCGAGGTAGCGGGCCGTGTCTGCGCATTGCCGGTCGAGATCGGGGGCAGCGTCGGAGACGGCGACGACATCGCCTTCGTCGAAGCCATGAAGATGGAAATCCCGGTCGCTTCGCCTGCTTCCGGCAAGATCAAGTCCATTCTCGTCAAAATCGACGATGTCGTCGCTGAAGGACAGGTCGTCGCGATCATCGAGACCTGAACCTCTCGTTTCAGCACATGATCAGAGCGCGCTGCCGCGAATAAAGGCGGCCGAACAGGTTTCAGCGTTTGCCGATGCGACGTAAAATCCGGTGGCGCGAAACAGTCGCGCGGCAGGACAAGCCATGAACATCTTGCGATCGGCCACGATTCCACACCCGAACAATTGGGCTGGCGCCAAACCACCTTTGCTGCGGTTCCTCGACCGCTGTCACGCCGACTTTGCCGCGGAGAGCGGCGGCGCCGTGGCCGACTACATCCCCGAACTGGGCAAGGCCGATCCCGATCATTTCGGCATCAGCCTCGCCACCATCGATGGGCATGTCTACGAGGTCGGCGATACCCGCATCCCCTTTACGATCCAGTCGATGTCGAAACCGTTCGTGTTCGCGCTGGCGCTGGACACGCTTGGCGCGGCACGCGTGGAATCCGCGATCGGTGTCGAACCGTCAGGTGATCCCTTCAATTCGATCCGGCTCAATTCCGAGAACCATCCCTTCAATCCGATGGTCAACGCCGGCGCGATCGCCTGCTCCGGCCTGATCCACGAAGCCAAGGGCGGCGGTGCGTTCGAATATATCCGCCAGGCGCTGGGGCGGTTTGCCGGACGCGAGCTTGACGTCGACGAGGCGGTCTATGCTTCCGAAAGCGCGACCGGCGACCGCAACCGCGCGATCGGCTATCTCCTGCGCAATTCCGACGTCATCAAGGACAATGTGAGCGAGGTGCTGGATGTCTATTTCCGCCAATGCTCGATCCAGGTGACCGCGCGCGATACCGCCGTGATGGCGGCCACGCTCGCCAATCGCGGCATCAATCCCGTCACCGGCGAGCACGTCATGACCCCCTATGCGATCTCGCGAACGCTTTCGGTGATGACCAGCTCCGGCATGTACGACTTTGCCGGCGAATGGATCTATCGCGTCGGCATCCCTGCCAAAAGCGGCGTCGGCGGCGGGATTCTGGCGGCGCTGCCGGCGCGGCTCGGGCTCGGCAGCTACTCGCCCTGGCTCGACAAACACGGCAACAGCGTACGCGGTGTCAAAGTCTGCGAGGCGCTGTCATCGCATTACGATCTGCACATGCTCAACCGCAGCGACAATGCGCGCAACAGCATCATTGCCGACTACAACATCGGAAAGAGCCCGTCGCGACGCAGCCGCCGAGCGCATGAGCGAAAAATCCTGGCCGCGCATCATCAGGATGTGCGCGTCTTCGAACTGGTCGGCACGTTGTCGCTGGCCAATGTCGACTATGTTTCCCGTCAACTGGCGGCGAAGCCGCGCCCGCAACTCGTTATCTTCGACCTGCGCCGCGTCGCATCGATCACCCGCGCCGGCGCCCGGCTGCTGGCCGAGGAATTCCACGAACTGGCGCACTTTCACGTCACCGTCATTCTGTCGGGCATCAAGCGCTCGTCGGTGGATTGGAAAGCTATTGGCGAATGGACCGAAGGTCTCTCCAATCTGCGCAACTTCTATTTGCTCGATACCGCGATCGAATGGGCCGAAGACCAGGTGGTGTATCGCTACGGCGGCGCGATCGATTTTCTCGAGACCACCGAGCTATCCGAACAGCCGCTGCTGGCGGGGCTAACCGAGGAAGAGCTGACCGATCTGGCCTCGATCGGTACGCTCAGGACTTACCAGGCAGGCGAGAAAATCGTTGCGGCCGGAGATGCCGCAACCTCCCTGTTTTTCCTGCGCAGCGGCGTGGTTCACGTGACGTTGCCCGATGGGATCAGGCTGGCGACACTGACGGCAGGAATGGCGTTTGGGGAAATGGCGCTGTTGGAGACGCACCGTTCCGCCGACGTGCTCGCCGACATGGCGGCGACGGCTTACGAAGTCCCGATCCGTGATTTTGAGCGCTTCCGCAAACAGCACCCAAAAGCCGGAGAGCGGGTCATGCGCAATCTCGCACAGCTTCTTGCCGACCGCCTGATTGTTGCCAACGCCAAGGTGAATTTGCTGACGGCGAACTAGGAAATAGCAGAGCGCTGCCATTCCATCACGACGAACCATGGCACGCGTCGAAAATCATCACGGCGAGTCCCCTCGCCGGAGACCGGTTCAGGCTCCGAGAAGAACGTCAGATTCAGACCGCTTTCCAGGAGGGCCGTCATGTAGGCTGCGAGCGGCCGGTGCCAGTTCTCGATGCGTATTCCCGCCCACTCCAGCCAGAACGGAAACTCATCGAGATAGCAGTCGACCGGGAAGTACAGGTGTCGCCCGTCTTCGTCCTTCACCCATCCCTGCGCGGCACACGCTGAGGTGAAGCCGGTCAGGTTTGCGATCAGCAGCGAGCCGCCAGGTTTCAGCACCCGCGTCATCTCGCCGATCGCGGTTCTGAAATCGGCGATATCGACAAGTGTGAGATAGCTGACGACCAGGTCGAAACTTGCGGTTTCGAATTCAAGCCGCTCGGCGCCGCCCGGCCGGTAGTCGCTGGTTGGATCACGCCGCTTTGCAGTCTCGAGCAGCGGACGGGTCGGATCGATCCCGGTTGCGGTTACGCCGGCGCCCTTGAGCATTCTGCAAAAGCGGCCCTCGCCGCAACCGACATCCAGTGCGGTTCGAAACCGGCCGGCCGCGACGCGGCTGAGCATGACGGGATCGAGCACATGTTCTCGTGCCCAATCGCCCCGCTCACCCATGGAATCAAGCCATGCCTGTGCTGAGTGGTCCCAGCCATTATTCATGATGACGCGCCTGTCCAATGAACGACAGTATGAAATCAAAACTAAAAATAACGCGAGCGGCCGGGTCGCTCAAACCACTTCCGTCACCGGCTGCAGATCGATGTCGAAGGTCTCCAGGAATTTAGATGTCATGATATAAAAACCGACAGAAAGCTGCAACTCGACCAGCGCCCCCGGCGTCAGCTTCGCCGCAATGGCATTGAACGTCGCGTCGGTCGGACGGCGTAACTTGACGATCTCGTCCGTGAAAGCCAGTGCCGCGCGCTGCAACTCGTTAAAGCACGTCGCGGATTTCCAGTCTTCCAACGCCGCGTTCTGCTCGTCGGTGACGCCGACATTCTTGCCGATGCGCTTGTGCGCAACAATTTCATACGGCGCTTCACATAAAATCCCGGTCCGCGTGATCGCAAGCTCGCGCACCACCGGATCAAGTTCGCCCTTGTTACGAATGGCGCCGCCCAGCCGGCAGTACTGTTCAAAATAACTTGGCGAATGCGACATCATGCGAAAAATGTTCGCATTGCGGTTCTTGCCGAGGATTTCGCGCGTACGGTCGTTTGCCTTGGCGGGATCGCTGTATTCAATACGGGCCATAATTCACCTTGGTTTTCCGATATTTATTGTTGGTCTTGTCGAGCGTGGCTCGATGTCAAACTCTATCGATCGACTGACGCAAGAGCAACACGAGCGAGTCAAATTGCCGCCGCATTGCTGTTCGACCTTGGCACAGTCGATATTCGCAGAGTGGGGACTCAGTCTAAGCGAATACTCGTCGGTGGGGTGTTCCGAGTAAAGCACAACTGAGCCATCAGGCCTTCACGGGCCTTGATGGCTTATGCCCGAGTCTAGGGAGTTAGACGTGAAGGAAGCCACCAAGAGGGCGGCCTCGGAAGCGCTTGCGCAAATGCTGGCGGTGACAGCAATGCTCGTCATCGCCGGCATTATCTTCTACTGGAGGTGAAACCGTCATTGCGAGGCGCAAATGGGACATAGCAATTCTGTATTTGTTGCGCGTTTCCGGATTGCTTTGTGGGGCCCGTCATCGGGACGTTCGCGCGACCCGTTGGCACCAACTCTTTCCCTCGCAATGACGGCCCTCAGTGGTCCTCAAACTTCTTTTGTCTTTTCGAAGTAAGGAACGACGCGGCCGGCAAATTGGCTGAACCGCGCGGTGACCCTGTCGCCGATGGCGAGGTCGTTGTCGCCATGGGCCATCATGCGAAAACCCTCGGCGGTATCGACCAGAACGATATTGTAGGGAATATGCGCGCGCGTCTCCGGCGTGGCCGCGCGGCACACCAGCGAGGTGGCGTAAACGACGCCCTCGCCGCTGGCGCGCTTCTCGACCGGATCCGCCGCACCGCAAACGGCGCAGAAGCTGCGGCGAAAATATTGCGGCGAACCGCAGGCTGCGCAGGATTGATAGACGATCGCCTGTTCGCCTGTGGTCCAGTCCGCCAGTGCTCGTTCGCTGCCGCTCATCGCACCCGCTCCAGGAACATGCTGACATGCGAGGACAACACGCCGCCATCGCCGTGCAACAGAGCCATCGAGGCATCGCGCACCTGACGATGGCCGGCGCGCCCCGTCATCTGCAGATGGGTCTCCACCAGATGCGCCATCGCGCCACCGACGCCGCAATGGCCGTAACTCATCAGCCCACCATGGGTGTTGAGCGGCATCGCGCCATCGCGGTTGAAATATCCTGATCGCACGCGAGCCGCGGCTTCACCGCGCCCGGCGAGGCCGAGGTCTTCCAGCAACATCGCCAGCGTGATGGTAAAGCTGTCATAGACCGCCGCATAGCGCACATCGGAGATCGCAACGCCCGAAGCGGCCTTGGCCTTTGCAACCGAGATCTCGGCGCCGAGTTCGCTCAACGCGGGGGCTGCCGTAACGTGCTGGTGCGTGTGCGCCTGCGCGCAGCCGAGCACGCGCACGCCGATCTCGCTGGTCGGCTCGCGGCTGACGACAAACGCCGCGCCGCCATCCGAGACCGGGCAGCAATCCAGCAATTTCAAGGGCAACGCCACCGGCTTCGAATTCATGACGTCGGCGACGGTAATGGCCTCGTGAAATTGCGCGCCGGGCAGCACCGCAAATTCGGCCAGGTCTTCCTGCGTCACGCCGTATTCATGCATGTAGCGCGACGCCACCAGCCCATAATAGGCCGGGATCGTCGGCCCCAGTGGCACCTCGTTATCGGGATGCCCCACCTGCGCCAGCGCCAGGATCGACGCATCGCGGCTCTGTCCGGTCAGGCGATTTTCGCCACCGACCACCAGCACATGCTTGGCGACGCCCGCGTCGACCAGATGATGCGCCAGCATCGTCATCGCCAGACCGGTCGCGCCGCCGACCTGAACGGCATGCGCGTAAGACGGGCGAATTCCAAAATGCTCGGCGAACACCGTCGCAAGCATGATATGCGGCGAGACCGTGCTGTAGCCGCAAAGAATGCCGTCGATCTCGCTGCGCTTCAGCCCGGCATCGGCAACCGCAAGCTCGGCCGCCTTGCTCATGAGATCGAGCGAGGACGAACCTTCATGCTTGCCATAGGCCGTCAGTCCGACGCCGGTGATGAAGCTCATGTCAGTACGACTTCGGCAGGCCCAGCACCTTCTCGGCAATGAAGCTGAGAATGAGTTGCGGGCTGATCGGGGCGATGCGCGGGATCAGGGATTCGCGCAGATAACGTTCGACGTGAAACTCCTTGGCATAACCGAAGCCGCCATGGGTCATGACGGCCTGCTCGCAGGCCTGAAATCCTGCTTCCGCCGCGAGATATTTTGCGGCATTGGCTGCCGGCCCGCAGGGCATGCCCTGATCGTATTGCCAGCCCGCCGAGAGCACCATCAGCCACGCCGCCTCGAGCTCCATCCAGTTCTTCGCGAGCGGATGCTGGATGCCCTGGTTCATGCCGATCGGGCGATTGAACACGTTGCGGGTTTTCGCATAGGCACTGGCGCGCGACAGCGCCACCTTGCCGAGCCCGACCGCTTCGGCCGCGATCAGGATACGTTCGGGATTCATGCCGTGCAGGATATATTCGAAGCCACGGCCCTCTTCGCCAAGCCGATCCTCAACCGGGATTTCAAAATTCTCGAAGAACAACTCGTTGGAGTCGACGGGCTTGCGTCCCATCTTCTCGATCTCATGCACCGCCACGCGCTTGCGGTCGAAATCGGTATAGAACAGGCTCAGACCATGGGTCGGATTCTTCACCTCTTCCAGCGGCGTGGTACGCGCCAGCAGCAGGATCTTTTCGGCCACCTGCGCCGTTGAGATCCAGACCTTCTGGCCGTTGACGATATATTTGTCGCCGGTGCGTACCGCGCGCGTTTTTAACTGCGTGGTGTTGAGCCCGGTATTCGGCTCGGTGACCGCGAAACAAGACTTCTCTTTGCCTTCGACGATCGGCGGCAGCATGCGCTGGCACTGCTCCTTGGTGCCGAACACCACCACGGGATTCAGCCCGAACACGTTCATGTGCACGGCGGAAGCGCCGGACATGCCCGCGCCGGACTCCGAAATGGTCCGCATCATGATCGCGGCATCGGTAATGCCAAGACCGGAGCCGCCATACTCCTCGGGAATGCAGATGCCGAGCCAGCCGGCCTCGGCCAATGCCTTGTGGAAGTCGGAGGGAAAACCACCCTCCTTGTCCTTTTTCAGCCAATAGGCGTCGTCGAAACGGGTGCAGATCTTTCCGACCGCGTCGCGGATCGACTCCTGATTGGCCGAGAGCGCGAAATCCATGTGCTTTATGTCCTGTTGTCTTGCGTAATGGGCGCGAGCTTCGTCACGCCGTCGCGGATCAGGCCTGCGATTTCATCGGCGGAAAATCCAGCTTCGCGCAGAACTTCCTCGCTGTGCTCGCTTAACCGCGGTGCAAGGCGTTTTGTCTCTGCCGGCGTTTCCGACCAGGTCGCGGAAACTTTCATGCTGCGGATCGGCCCCTCCGTCGGATGATCGACCACCGGAAAGAAACCGGTCGCCGTGAAATGCGGATCCTGCAAGATGCTTTCGAGGTCATGCATCGGCATGACCGGCACATCGGCCTTGTTCAACAGCTCAATCCACTCGGCCGTCGTGCGTGTCTCGAAGATGCGGGCGAGTTCGCCATAGACCGTGTCAATGTTGACAGCGCGCCCGGCGAAGGTTGCGAATTTGGGATTGCTGCGCAGATCGTCGCGGCCGGTGGCCTGGAAGAAACTTTCCCATTGCTTGTCGTTATAGACGATCACGCAGACATAACCGTCCGAGGTTTTGTACGGCCGCCGATCGCGTGACAGATGCCGCGCATAGCCACCCTTGTCGAGCGGCGGCTCGTAGGTAAGACCGCCCATGTGATCCCCCATCACGAAACCCGCCATGGTTTCGAACATCGGGACATCGAGACGCTGGCCGCGCCCGGTGCGATCGCGATGCACGAGGCTGGCACAGATCGCGCCTACCGCCGTGATCCCGACGATGCGATCGACAAGGGCGTTCGGAACGTAGCGCGGAATGCCGTCGTTGGTTTGCGCCATCAGCGCCGGCAGTCCGGTCGCGCCCTGGATCAGATCGTCATAAGCGGGCTTCGCCGCATACGGCCCGTTCTGGCCGAAGCCGAATACGCCGGCATAGATCAGACGCGGGTTGAGTTTCGAGACCACGTCGTAGCCGAGCTGCAGCCGCGCCATCGCCTGCGGCCGCACGTTGTAAATCAGCACATCGGCCGATGCGATCAGCCGCAGCACCGCGTCACGCCCGGCAGGCTTCTTCAGATCGAGGCTGATGCTGCGCTTGTTGCGATTGGTGTTGAGGAACACCGGCCCCATGCCGGGATGGCGCGTCGGGCCGATCAGCCGCGTCACATCGCCTTCGAGCGTCTCGATCTTGATGACGTCAGCGCCATAGTCGCCCAGCATCTGGGTGGCATAGGGCCCCATCAGCACGGTCGTCATGTCGATGACCTTGATGCCTTGCAACGGTCCCATGCTGTCGCTCACTCCCCGATATTGGCGGCACGTTCATGCGCCGCAGCTTCTCGGGTCTAGTAACGGCGGGTCGCAGCCAAGATCAAGGGTTCCCAGCGTATGGGCGTATGCGCTTCGGTGTCGTCCCGGCTATTTGGCGGGTTCCAGCACCGAGACGTAGTTCGCGACCGCCGCGCCGCCCATGTTGAAGATGCCCGCGAGCTTTGCGTTCTTGATCTGCATGCCCTCGGGCGCCTGACCCACGAGCTGCATCGCGCTCAGCACGTGCATGGAGACGCCGGTGGCGCCGATCGGATGGCCCTTGGCCTTCAATCCGCCGGACGGATTGATCGGCAGCTTGCCGTCCTTCTGGGTCCAGCCTTCCTTGATGGCGCGCGCACCCTGCCCCCTCGGGGTCAGTCCCATCGCCTCATATTCGATCAGCTCGGCCACGGTGAAGCAATCATGGGTCTCGACAAAGGACAGATCCGAAAGCTGCACGCCGGCCTTCTGCAGCGCCTGCTGCCAGGCCACGGTGCAGCCTTCGAAC
This sequence comes from Bradyrhizobium canariense, assembly GCF_900105125.1. Lineage (NCBI taxonomy): Bacteria > Pseudomonadati > Pseudomonadota > Alphaproteobacteria > Hyphomicrobiales > Nitrobacteraceae > Bradyrhizobium > Bradyrhizobium canariense. Next base: position 1,882,330 of record NZ_LT629750.1, read on the forward strand.
TGCAGGATGTCGCGTTTGGACATCGGCAGGAAATCCTGGGCATGGGCGGTGGCACGGATGTTGACGGCCTTGCCCATGGTTTTCGCGGTCTCGGAATCCGTGAGCACCAGCGCCGCCGCGCCGTCCGACACCAGCGAGCAATCGGTGCGCTTCAGCGGCCCCGCAACATAGGGATTCTTCTCGCTCTCGGAACGGCAGAATTCATAGCCGAAATCCTTGCGCATCTGCGCATAGGGATTGGCGACGCCGTTCTTGTGGTTCTTGGCGGCGATCATCGCCAGTGCATCGGACTGGTCGCCGTATTTCTGGAAATAGGTCTGCGCGATCTTGCCGAACACGCCGGCAAAACCGCCGGGGGTGTCGCCGTCCTCCGGCAGATAGGACGCTTTCAGCAGGTTGCGGCCGATCTCGGGTCCCGGCGTGCGCGTCATCTGCTCGACGCCGACCACCAGCACGATTTTCGCAGCGCCCGCCGCGATCGCTCTGACGCCCTGATGCACCGCCGCCGATCCCGTGGCGCAGGCGTTCTCGACCCGCGTCGCTGGCTTGAACCGCAACTTCGGATCGGCCTGCAGCACCAGGGAAGCGGTGAAATCCTGCGGCGAGAAACCAGCGTTGAAATGCCCAAGCACGATCTCATCGATGTCGGAAGCCGAAATGCCGGCATCGGCAATGGCCTCATTCGCAACGCGGACCACGAGGCTTTCGACGGTCTCGGCATCGAACTTGCCGAATGGCGTGTGCGCCCATCCTACAATACTGGCGGTCATGGCGGCTCTCCCTGTCTATTCGGATATGTTTAGCTCAATGACATCGATACTTCACGCGGGTTTCAACGATTTCATGGCCCGCTCGGACATGGCGGTTATGCCGGCCCAGTTGCCGGACCGGATATCCGCCGCGGAGCACAGCCAGGAGCCGCCGACGGCCACGACGTTCGGCTCGGCCAGCCACGATGCGGCGTTGGCCTCGCCGATGCCGCCGGTCGGACAGAACCGCGCGTTGGGAAATGGGCCGGCCAGCGCACGAAGTGCCTTGATACCGCCGGACTGCTCGGCCGGGAAGAATTTGACCAGATCAAAGCCGTGCGCCAACGCCTGCATCAATTCGGACGCCGTTGCGATGCCCGGTGCGAACGGCAAGGGGCTCGCGGCCGCAGCCTTCAGCAATTCCGGGGTTGCGCCGGGACTGATGCCGAAGTGGGCGCCAAGCGCTTCGGCGCTGGATAAATCGTTCGCGTTCAGGATGGTGCCGATCCCCACCACCGCATCGGACACGTTGGCGATGATCGCCTTTGCGGCCTCAACCGCAACCGGCGTGCGCAGCGTTACCTCGAGGGTGCGGACGCCACCCGCGACGAGCGCGCGCGCGAGCGGAATCGCATCGTCAAGACGATCAATCGTAAGCACGGGAATGACGCATGCTGACTTGAACAGAACAGCGAGTTTTTGTTGTTTGGGGGGCGAGGTCATGAACGTGCCTTGCGAGAGGGTGCCGGCCCGGCTTCGGATATTTCCGGCATAGCCGAGCGCGGAATGATCGCGCCGGGATGACACACCACAACCCCGGCCAGGTGGTGTCCGGCGCGCGCCGCTTCGGACGGCTCGGCGCCGGCAAGCCGCGCGGTAATATAGGCTGCGGCAAAACTGTCGCCCGCCGCGGTGGTATCGATGACGGGCTTTGTCACCGGTTCGGCTTTGACGTGCTGCAAAACACCGGCGAAGCGTAGCATGCTTTCGGGGTCGGACAATTTTAACACGACCTCGGGGCTTGGGATCTGCGCGATCATGCGCTCATTGGTTTGGTCGGGGTAAAGCGGCACAAGATCCTCCGTCGAGGCCAATACAATGTCGGCGATGTCGAAGGCGTCACGATAGACGCGGCGTGCAACGTCCAGGTCCGGCCACAAGCGGGCGCGAAAATTGGTGTCGAAGACAACGCGCGCGCCCTGTTCGCGGGCCCGCCGAAGCGCCGACATCAACCGCTCTCGACCGCTCGCCGCATAAATCGACAGCGTGATCGCCGAGAGATAAACGACGTTATAGCCCTCCAGCGACCTCAGCATATGGTCGGCTTCGGGCAGGTCCAGCAGGCTTCGCGCCGCCGAACTTTCGCGCCAATGGAAGAACCGGCGTTCGCCGCCGTCGTCGGTCTGGATCAGGTAGATGCCCGGCAATTTGCCGGGCAATCGCGCCACCTGTTTCGTTCCGATGCCTTCCGCCGCCCAGCCCGCGACCATCTCGTCGCTGAAGGGGTCGTCGCCGAGCGCCGTGACGTAGTCGACGCTGGCACCTAGCCGGGCGAGATAAACGGCGGTGTTCAGGGTATCGCCGCCGTAGCCTCGCGAATACAGGCCCTGCTCGGCCTGCTTGAGTTCGATCATGCACTCGCCGATGCAGGCAACCCTGATCATGGCCAGGTCCGGGTCATCGCCAAGTCCGGGCCGGTTCGCTCAAGACCGTTTCAGGCGACAAATTTGCCGCCCAGTTCGTCCTCGATGTGAATCCGGATGATGTCGTCAAAGGTCTTCTCGGCGGTGGTGAAGCCGAGCTTGACCGCCCGCTTGGCGTCGAAATTGCGCGGCCAGCCGTCGACGATCCCCATAATGAAGGCATCGGGCTCGCGCTTCACGCGGGCTGCGACCTTGTCGCCCGCGACCCGCTTCAGGGCCGCGAGTTGCTCGCCGACGGTGGCCGAGAGGCCGGGCATCGTGAGGTTGCGACGGGCGCCGGCCGTCGCCGTGTCCATGGTTGCGGCATGAATCAGGAAGCCGACCGCCGAACGCGGCGAAGCGTGCCAATGCCGCACGTCCTCGGATACCGGCAGGATCGCTTCCTTGCCGGCAAGCGGTTCGCGCAGGATGTTGGAAAAGAATCCGGAAGCCGCCTTGTTGGGCAGGCCGGGACGAACGCAGATGGTCGGCAGCCGGATGCCGATACCGTCCATGAAGCCGCGGCGCGAGTAGTCCGCCAGCAGCAGTTCCCCGATCGCCTTCTGCGTTCCGTAGCTGAGCAGCGGGGTATGAAAGAACTCATCACCGATGGCGTCGGGAAATGGCGCACCGAACACTGCGATCGACGATGTGAAGACGACGCGCGGCTTGTAGCCGCCGCCGATCACCCTGATGGCGTCGAGCAGCATCCGGGTGCCGTCGAGGTTGATCCGGTAGCCCTTGTCGAAATCGAGCTCGGCTTCGCCGGAAACAATCGCCGCCAGATGGAAAATCACGTCGGGACGATCGGCGACCAGCTTTTCCGCCGCGCCCGGCACCGCGAAATCGCAGGTTACGGTCTCGACCGGAAATCCGATGTTGGCGGGCTTCGCCGGCGCCACCACGTCCTGCAGCGTCATGCGCGTGATGTCGTTGTTGCCGAGACGACCATCGCGCAGCAGCCGCTCGGTCAATTTGCGGCCGACCATGCCGGCTGCGCCCAGAACCAGAATGTGCAAGACTTAAACTCCTTTTTATTCTTGTTACATATTTATTCTTGGCGTTTCGCGCGAAGCGGAAGCCCGTTCGCGCCAGGAAAAACGCCAAAGACCGGACGCGAAGCCCCTCGTCTATTCTTTCACGGCTCCGGTCATCGCCGATACGTAATGCTCGACGAAGAACGCGTAAAGGATCACCAGCGGCAGCGAGCCGACCAGCGCGCCCGCCATCAGCGAACCCCATTTGTAGATATCGCCGTCGACGAACTCATTCACAATCGCGACCGGAACCGTCTTGTTCGGCGTCGATTGCAGGAAGGTGAGCGCGTAGATGAACTCGTTCCAGCACAGCGTGAAGGAGAAGATGAAAGCCGAAATCAGGCCGGGAATGGCCAGCGGCACCACGATCTTGACCAGAATCTGCCAGCGCGACGCACCATCGATCAGCGCACATTCCTCAAGCTCATACGGAATGGTCTTGAAGTATCCCATCAACAGCCAGGTCGAGAACGGAATCAGCAGCGTGGGATAGACCAGGATCAGCGACAGCGGTGAATCGAACAGACCATAGGCCTGGATCACGGACGCCAGCGGAATGAACAGAATCGACGGCGGCACCAGATAGGCAAAGAAGATCAGGATGCCGACGGTGTCCGCGCCCTTGAACCTGAGCCGCACGATCGCGTAGGCCGCCAGCACGCTGGCGATGATCGAGAGCGTCGTGGCGCCCACCGCCACGTACATCGTGTTCCAGAGCCAACGCGGATACTGCGTTTCGAACAACAGCTTGCTGATATGTTTGAATGTCGGATGGACCACCCAAAACGGGTTGAACTTGTCCATGTCGATCAGCTGTTCGTCCGGCTTTATCGACGTCAGCGCCATCCAGTAGAACGGGAACAGCAGCACGACCAGAATGATGAACAGCGGCAGATACAGCGTCACCAGGCGGCGCGGCAACGACTCCAGATAGCTCATGCCATCGCTGTCGTCGTCCCGCGTGGCGGCGTGTACTTTCGATTGCAAGGCTGAATCAGTCATTGTTCGATCCTTGCTGCCATTTCCGGCGCTGCATGCCGAACCATGAAATCGCAATGGCTACCAGCAGGAACGGGATCATGGCGGTCGCAATCGCGGCGCCCTCGCCGAGCCGGCCGCTGATGATGCCGCGCTGATAGCTCAAGGTCGCCATCAGATGCGTGGCATTCACCGGACCGCCGCGGGTCAAGGCCCAGATCAACTGGAAGTCGGTAAACGTGAACAGCACCGAGAAGGTCATCACGACCGCGATGATCGGCGTCAGCAGCGGATAGGTGATGTAGCGGAACCGCTGCCAGTTGGTGGCGCCATCGAGCGTCGCCGCCTCGTAAAGCGAAGGCGACACCGTCTGCAGGCCGGCCAGAAGCGTGATCGCGACAAAGGGCACGCCGCGCCAGACATTGGCGAAGATAACGCTGCCGCGCGCCAGATTGGCATCGCCGAGGAAGTTGATGTTGTGGTCGATCAGACCCAGTTTGATCAGCGACCATGAAATGATCGAGAATTGGGCATCGTAAATCCACCAGAACGCGATCGCCGAGAGCACGGTCGGCACGATGAACGGAATCAGGACGATGGATCGGATGATCGCCTTGAACGGCATATGCCGGTTCAAAAGCAGCGCAAGATAAAGACCGACCGCAAATTTAATGGCGCTGGCGATGATCGTGTAGAGCAGCGTGTTGAACACCGAGAGCCAAAAGATCGAGTCATCCCACAGCCATTGGTAGTTCTCCAGCCCGATGAAAACACCGGTGCGGCCGATGCGCTCATCGGTAAAGCTCATCCAGACACCGAGGCCGAGCGGATAGGCAAGAAACAGGATCAGGAATGCCGCCGCCGGCAGCATGAACCACAACGCCACCCAGTTACGGTTGACCCGCAGCCGTGCCCAAAGCGATGGCGTGTCGGCGCTGGAAGCCTGTACTGGAACCGAAGTTTGCAGGGTACTCATGCCGCTCCATTCCGAACCGGGAAGACGACGCCCGTTCGCTGTCTTGCGCCAGGCGTCGTCGAATTCTTAAGTAAAAACGGGCCGGCGCGGAAGACCGCGCCGGCAATTGCCTCACCGGAAGATGCGCTTGGCGGAACGTTCCGCCGAAGCCATCGCCGTCTTCACATCTTCGCGTCCCGTGCAGTAGTTCGCAAACATGTCGACCACCACGAAGTCGGCAATCGCGGCAGCGGCATTTTCACCCATCTTGCCGATACCGGCCGGCGTCTGCGCCGTCTCGGCCACGTTGCGGTAGGGCGTGTTCTTGGGATCGGAGGTCCAGATCGGATTCTGGTTGTAGCCGAGCAGGAACGGCGAGAGATAGCCTTGCGCGGCTTCAACCCAGGGATCGAACTGCGCCGGTTCCATCATGAAGGCGGTGAACGCCTTGCAGGCCTGCGGGAACTTGGTGAAGTTATAGACCAGGATCGGGAAGCCGAGATGCAATTCTCGCGTCTTGCCATCCAATCCCGCCGGCAGATGGGCGTGATTGATGTCGGCGGCCATTTGCGGATTATCGGTCTTCGCCGTGACGTAGATCGAGATGCCGTTGACGGTCAGATAGAGCTGACCCGCCAGGAACGCCTTGTTGTTGGAACTGTCGTTCCACGACGCGGTGCCCGGCGCGAAGTTATCGTACAGGCCCTTGACATACTCCAGCGCCTTGGCGGTCTCCGGAGAATTGACGACGACCTTGTTGTCCTTATCGATCAAATTGCCGCCATGGGCCCACAATGCCCAGTGCAGCCAGCCATTAGCGTCGCCGGAAGCATGCCCAAGCGCCATGCCGGCCGGTGTGCCGTTCTTGTTCATGCCCTTGATCAGGTCGGCGAAACCAGCGAGATCCTTCGGAAATTCCTTGTGACCGGCTTTTTCGGCCGCGGACATGCGGTAGTTCACGAGACCGCCGGTGGCGGCAACGGGAACACCGATCCATTTGCCGTCCAGCTTGCCGTAAGCCTCGCCCGACGGAGCCCAACCGCCGCACTTCTTGCCGAGGTACTCGGCGACGTCGGTCATATCGGCGCACTTGCTCGGAAACAGGAACGGCAGCGAGTAGAGACCCCAGACCATATCGAGGCCCTGCCCGGTGTTGGCCGCGACCGATGCCTTGGGCTGGATGTCATCATAGGATTCGTTGGAGACGTTGATGGTGACGCCGGTTGCCTTCTGGAAGGCATCGACGATCTTCATGAAGGCGACATCCTCGGCCTCGACGAAACGCTTCCAGCGCAACAAATTGATCTTGGCGCCCGCTTCCGGCTTCCACTGCGCGGTCTGCGCCCACGCCTTCGCATAGCCCAGCAATTGCTCGCCCGACATGGTTGCCGCGGCGGCCAGCATGGTGGCACCGCCTTTCAGCAAGGACCGCCGATCCGGTGTAAAGTTAGTCATCTTTCGTACTCTCCCTGTTTTATTGGCTCTTCATCGACCAATTGGTGTTTTGATAAATCTTAAAGTCGCTTGCCGGTCGGCTCGTCGAATAGATGGATCAGCGATGGATCCGGCTTAAGCCGGACCTTGTCGCCCGGGCTGAATTGATGACGCTCGCGGAACACGGCGACGATCTGTTCGCCGCCGAGCTTGGCGAACACCTGGGTCTCCGATCCCGTCGGTTCCACAACCACGATCTCCGCTTCGGCGCCGTCATCCGCGATCGTGAAATGCTCGGGTCGGACGCCATACACGACGGGCCGGCCGTCGGAATTGGCGGGGGCGGACTTCAGCGGCAGCTTCAGGCCGTTCGGACCTTCGAAACTGGCGCTGCCATTGGTCTTCACCTTGCCTTTGAGGAAGTTCATCGCCGGCGATCCGATGAAACTGGCGACAAACTGATTGTCCGGCCGGTCATACAGTTCAAGCGGCGAGCCAATTTGCTCCACAATACCGTCATGCATCACGACAATCTTGTCGGCCATGGTCATGGCTTCGATCTGGTCGTGGGTGACGTAGACCGTGGTGGTCTTCAGCCGCTGATGCAATTCCTTGATTTCGGTACGCATCGCCACGCGCAGCTTGGCGTCGAGATTGGATAATGGCTCGTCGAACAGGAACACCTGCGGATCGCGCACGATCGCGCGCCCCATCGCGACGCGCTGGCGCTGTCCTCCCGACAATTGCCGGGGATAACGATCCAGCAGCGGGGTCAAATCGAGGATTTCCGCGGCACGCTTGACGCCGGCGGTGATTTCCTCGGCCTTCGCGCCGCGCAATTTCAGCGAAAACCCCATATTGTCGGCGACCGTCATATGCGGATAGAGCGCATAATTCTGGAACACCATCGCGATGTCGCGCTCTTTGGGCTGGACGTTGTTGACGACGCGGTCGCCGATGGAAATCGTACCCGAAGTGATGTTTTCGAGCCCGGCCAGCATCCGCAACAAAGTCGATTTGCCGCAGCCGGAAGGGCCGACCAGAACGACAAAGGCGCCGTCCTCGATCGGAATTGTCACGCCGTGCAGGACTTCAAAGCCACCAAACGATTTCCGCACGTCGCGAATCTGTACCGACGACATACTTACCCTCCCGAAAGCCTATGATCCCCGCGGTGATGCCGCAGTCATTGTCTTGTTTGATCGGGTCTTTATCAGACTTTTTTGGCGATGTCGTTGGATCAAAGTCGTATTGAGGTTTGTCCTCAGCGCAAACATTGCGATCCGGGCGGTGACATGCGAACATCGGCCCCAGTAACAAATGACGCACAAAAATAAGGCGTGTGCGCTGCGGGAGAACCCGGGAGAACCTAATGAACAAGCCGCCAGCCGGGACCACCCGGCGCAAACTCCGCTCCAGCGAGTGGTTTAACAACCCCCACAATCCCGGAATGACCGCGCTCTATCTTGAGCGATACCTGAATTACGGCCTGACCCGGCACGAATTGCAATCCGGCAAGCCGATCATCGGCATCGCGCAGACCGGCAACGACCTGTCACCGTGCAACCGCCATCATCTCGAATTGGCACATCGGGTCCGGGAAGGAATCCGCGCCGCCGGCGGCATCGCGATGGAATTCCCGATGCATCCGATCCAGGAGACTGGCAAACGGCCGACCGCCGCGCTGGATCGCAACCTCGCCTATCTCGGACTGGTCGAAATCCTGTTCGGCTATCCGCTGGACGGCGTGGTGCTCACGACCGGCTGCGACAAGACGACGCCTGCCTGCCTGATGGCCGCGGCAACCGTCAATTTGCCGGCGATCGTGCTCTCGGGCGGACCGATGCTGAATGGCTGGCACAATGGCCAGCGTTCCGGGTCGGGAACGGTGGTCTGGAAAGCGCGCGAACAACTGGCCGCTGGTGAGATCGACTACGAGGAGTTCATGAATATCGTGGCCTCATCGGCGCCGTCGGTCGGCCACTGCAACACCATGGGCACCGCCTCCACCATGAATTCGCTGGCCGAGGCGCTGGGCATGTCGCTGCCGGGCTGCGCCGCGATCCCCGCGCCCTATCGCGAACGCGGCCAGATCGCCTATGAGACCGGCACGCGGATCGTCGACATGGTCTGGGAAGATCTGAAGCCGTCCGACATCCTGACCCGCAAAGCGTTCGAGAACTGCATCGTCGTCAATTCGGCGATCGGCGGCTCGACCAACGCGCCGATCCATATCAACGCGCTCGCGCGCCACATCGGCGTGGAGCTCAAGATCGACGACTGGCAGAAATTCGGCCACGAAATCCCGCTGCTGGTGAACATGCAGCCGGCCGGTTTCTACCTCGGCGAGGAATATCATCGCGCCGGCGGCGTGCCTGCCGTGGTGCGTGAGCTGATGAAGCACAAGCGCATCCATGAAGACGCCATGACGGTCAACGGCCGCACCATGGGCGACAATTGCCGCGAAGCGCCGAAGCCGGATAACGACGTGATCTGGAGTTACGACAAGCCGCTGGTCAAGGATGCCGGATTCCTGGTGCTGCGCGGCAATCTGTTTGATTCCGCGATCATGAAGACCAGCGTGATCTCGAAGGAATTCCGCGACCGCTATCTGATCAATCCCAAGGATCCGAATGCGTTCGAAGGACGCGCCATCGTGTTCGAGGGGCCGGAGGACTATCACCACCGGATCGAGGATCCCTCGCTCGATATCGATGAGCACTGCATCCTGTTCGTTCGCGGCACCGGTCCGATCGGCTATCCCGGCGGCGCCGAGGTCGTCAACATGCAGCCGCCCGCGACCCTCATCAAGCGCGGCATCCTGTCCCTGCCCTGCATCGGTGACGGCCGTCAGTCCGGCACGTCGGGCTCGCCCTCGATCCTCAACGCGACGCCGGAAGCCGCCGCCGATGGCGGGCTGGCGATCCTCAAGACCGGCGACAAGGTTCGCGTCGACCTCAACAAGGGCAGCGCCAATATCCTGATCTCGGATGAAGAGCTGAAGCGGCGGCACGTCGAGCTCAAGGCCAAGGGTGGTTTCCCCTATCCGGCCAACCAGACGCCGTGGCAGGAGCTCTATCGCTCAACCGTCGGCCAGCACGCCACCGGCGCATGCATGGAGTTTGCGACGCGTTATCACGACATCGCCGGCCGCGTCGGCGTTGCGCGGGATAATCATTAGACAGCGCCGTCATTGCGGGCCACCGGGTCGGCGCCAAGCGCCGCCCGGCGACGGGCTCCGCGAAGCAGTCCAGAATCCCCGCGGAGATCTGGATTGCTTCGTCGCTTCGCTCCTCGCAATGACGATGAGGGTGACAATTCCATCAAGCGAACTGTGAGGAGATTTCAATGTCAGACCGCCTGAAGGGCAAACGTGCATTCGTGACTGCGGCGGCCGTGGGCATAGGCCGCGCCTGCGCGGTGGCCTTTGCGCGTGAAGGCGCCACGGTTTTCGCAACCGATATTGACGAAACCAAACTCGCCGCGTTGAAGAACGAGGGCGTTGCGGAAGTGGCGAAACTCGACGTACGGGACAGCGCCGCGGTCGCTGCGATGGCCAAGCGCGCAGGCCAAGTCGACATCCTGCTCAATGCGGCCGGTTTCGTGCATCACGGCACCGTGCTGGAATGCTCCGACGAAGACTGGGATTTTTCGTTCGACCTCAACGTCAAATCGATGCACCGGACCATCCGGTCATTCCTGCCCGGCATGCTGGAATCTGGCCGCGGCTCGATCGTGAACATTTCCTCGGCGGCCGGCGTATTCAAGGCTGCGCCCAATCGCTACGTCTATGGCGCGACCAAGGCCGCGGTCGCCGCACTGACCAGTTCTGTCGCCGTCGACTTCATCGCCAAGGGCATTCGCTGCAACTGCATTTGCCCCGGTACGATCGAGACGCCGTCGATGTTGCAGCGCGCCGCGGCCGCAGGCCCCGGCGGGCGCGAGATGTTCGTGAGCCGGCAACTGATGGGACGGCTCGGCACGGCCGAGGAAATCGCTTCTTTGGCGGTCTATCTCGCCAGCGACGAGAGTTCATTCACGACTGGTGTTGCGCACGTCATCGACGGCGGCTGGACGCTGTAATTCAAAAGGATATCCCCATGAACAAGATCGATCTGAACGGACGTTGCGCCGTTGTCACCGGCGGCGCTCAGGGTTTTGGGCGCGCGATCACCGAGCGTTTTGTCGCTTCCGGCGCAAAGGTCGCGATCTGGGATCACGACCTGCCGTTTGCCGAGAAGACCGCCAAGGAAATCGGCCCGGCCGTGACGGCGTTCAAGGTCGACGTCTCCGACCTCGCCGCGGTCGAGAAAACCAGGGACGCCACGCTTGGAGCGTTCGGCAAGATCGATATTCTCGTCAACAATGCCGGCATCGCCGGAATCAACAAGACCGTGTGGGAAACCGATCTCGAGGAGTGGCGCAAGGTCCTGCGCATCAATCTCGACGGTCCCTTCATCTGCTGCAAGGCGATCGTGCCAGCCATGGTCAAGCAAAACTACGGCCGCATCGTCAACATCGCCTCGATCGCCGGCAAGGAAGGCAACCCCAACGCTGCCCACTACTCGGCGTCAAAGGCCGGCCTGATCGCGCTGACCAAATCGCTGGGCAAGGAACTCGCGGGCCACGAGATCTCCGTCAACGCGGTGACGCCTGCCGCCGCCAAAACCGCGATTTTCGACCAGCTCACGCAGCAGCATATCGACTTCATGCTGTCGAAGATTCCGAAGGGGCGGTTTGTCCTGGTGGAAGAACTTGCGGCGATGGTGGCGTGGCTGGCTTCGGAGGATTGCGCGTTCTCCACCGGCGCGGTGTTCGACATTTCCGGCGGTCGCGCGACTTACTAGAGTTGGCGGCGGAGGCCTTATGATCAGGGAAGGCGGATGCCTGTGTGGCGCGGTCCGGTTCAGGGCCGAGGGCGAGCCGATCAATGTCCGCATTTGCCACTGCCGCAACTGCCAGAAGGCGATGGGGTCGCCGTTCTATGCCCGCGCATTGTTTCCGCAGACCGCGCTCACGGTTGAGGGCGAAACCGGCCGCTATGCGTCTTCGGAAGCGCTCGACCGGGTGTTTTGCAAGACCTGCGGCACGCGGCTATTTTCCTGGCGCAAGAACGGGACCGCGGCTGGCGTCGCGCTGGCCGTATTCGACGACCGCCACGCGTTCACGCCGACCGAGCACATCTGGGTCAGCGAAAAAATGGATTGGGTGAAGCTCGAGGATGGGCTGCCGCAATATCCGGGGACGGCTCCCTGACGCAGGCATCGTGTTCAGGAGCACTTGTTTCGGTCGATTCGTGGTAGCGTCGCGCCCTTGTTGGAACCGAATGGAATGACCGATTGCCCCTAAACAGCACTCTCTATGCCATATCGGTTTGGGTGGTACCGCTCGTCATCGCCATCACCTTTCACGAGGCCGCCCACGGTTTTGTCGCGCACCATTTCGGCGACAACACCGCCTGGGAACGAGGCCGCGTCAGTTTCAATCCCCTGAAGCACATCGATCCGTTCGGTACGCTGCTGCTGCCGGCCATCCTGTTGCTGTCCCACTCCCCGTTTCTGTTCGGCTACGCCAAGCCGGTGCCGGTGAATTTCCGCGCGTTGCGCAACCCCCGGATCGACATGGTCTGGGTGGCACTGGCCGGACCCGCCACCAACATCGCGCTGGCCCTGTCCGCGGCGCTGGCATTTCATCTGCTGGACTATGCCCCCGCAAACGCGGCACAATGGATCGCCGACAATCTGAAAAACGCCCTCGTTATCAACGTCGTGCTTGCCATTTTCAACATGCTGCCAATACCGCCGCTCGACGGCGGCCGGGTTGCGGTTGGCTTACTCCCGAACGTGCTGGCGATCCCGCTGTCCCGGCTGGAACCCTATGGCATGCTGATCCTGATCGGAATTCTGATCATTCTTCCGTTGGTCGGCGCGCAACTCGGTCTAAATCTTGATGTTATTTCGGCGATACTGCGAACGGCGACCGGCTATGTGATCCAGCTACTTCTCCTGATCACCGGGAACGCGTAACTCAATCGGAGGATTCGTCGAAAGGATCGTCGAAAGGACCTGGGGCCATCTTGATCAAAGCTGCCGACATGCTGATCGCGCGACGGGCCGACACCAAGGCTCGAACGGACTTCGCGACCTGGAAGATGATGGCGAAGCTGAACGGCGCCTCTGCCCTGCCCGCCGAAGCCCAGACCTTCCTTGCCAGCTATAGGTCGTTTCTCAATGAAATGAAGGAAGCTGAAGCGACCGAGGCCACCATCAATCTGATGTACCGGGCCTATTATGCCGAGATGGGCGGCCACGGCACCCCGCCCGACATTCGGGCCCATTTGAACGAGCCGGTGACGGATAACGTGACGGCCTTCAAGCGGCCGGCACCGCAACGGTCCAAGGCCAAAAACGGCCCCAACGCAAAACCCCAGCTTCCGGTCGCCCTGATCTTCGCTTGCCTTGTCGTCGTCTATGTCGGGTTCCGGTATTTTTGGCGGTGACCTGACACCTTAAGTGTTTTGGACGAATCGCTGTTTACCAAAAACCGATTTTTCCTTTTTGAGACCATGCTCAAGAGCATGATTCAACTGAGTTGAATCATGCTCTTGCGTTATCTTTTTGTTTGAGCATGATCTTTTCGGAAAACCGGTTTCCACTTTTCCGGATCATGCTCTAGCGGAAACGCTTCAACCTGTTCCATAGCCGGTCGAGCGGCGCTCGCGTGTCGCGGCAGATGAAGATCGCACGATCGTTCTCGTAGGGCATGGCGTAGGGATTGCCGAAGCTGCCGGCGTCCTCGATGGAACCGCAAATCCGCCGCCACCGCTCGGCGTCTCCGCCGACATGAATGATCAGCGAACCGTCGTGGCTGCGCGGACCCCAGAGCCAATATTGATTTTGCCCACTCAACGCCGGCGGCAATCCGTCCTTGCCGCCGAAGACGTCCAATGCGGCGGCTTCTCCGTAGTTCGCGGTCAGGATCGCGGCGCGGGCCTGATCTTCCGGCGAGAGCCGGTGAAAGACCGCCGCCACCTTGTTCTCGAGATCGCGCCAGCCGAACTCATCGGACAGGCTCTGGGTCAGCGGCGCGCCGACACCGGCAGCCTCGATCGGCCGAGGCTTGATGTGCATGATCTCCATGTAGCGTTGCAGTTGCGACGGCTCGAGGATCGGCAGCACGATCGGCGCGACCAGCGCGCTAAAGCCGAGCGCGGCTGTTATCCAGATGCGCGTTACGGCCGCGGCAAGCCGCTCGCACCAGACTGCGCCGACCGCAAACATGGTAGGATAGGCCGGAAACAGATAATAATTGGTGCCGCGCTGAAGAAAATAGAACGCCGTCGCCAGCACGAAGGCCAGTGACAACCAGCGTGCATCGGCAAGGCGGCGGTCGATGAATGGACCTGCCACGCCTGCCAGCCACAGTGGCGCAAGCACGACGTTCATCGACAGCGCCTGATCCAGTTCGAATTTCCAGAACGGCCCCGTGAAATTCTTCTGGCTGTCGAGATGCGGCAGGATCACCTCAAAGAACGGCCAGCCGTGCTGCCACTGCCAGATCAGGTTTGGCGCGAACAGCACCGCCGCAACGGCAATGCCGAGCCAGAGTTGCCACCAGAAGAATATCTTGCGCGCCGGCGTCGCGACCACGCCGATACCGAGCGCGACCAGCCAGACCGCAATGCCCCATTTGGCTTCCATCGCCGCGCCCACCAGGACGCCGATCCAGATCAGGTCGGAGCGCGTGTCGCGCAGGACGGCGCGCGCCAGCAGGAACGCCGCCGCAGTCCAGGCGATGGGTTCGAATGTTGACGTCGTGAGATGCGAGCCGAGCGCGGCAAGGCCGGGCGCAATGCCCGCCGCGATGGCCGCCAACGAAGCCGCCCTGCTCTCGCCGCCGAGCAGCCGGGCAAAGGCCGCGCAAAGCAACACGAGCCCGACCGCAACGATGGTGGCCGGCAGGCGCAGCAGCCAAATGTTGATGCCGAAGATTTGCGTCGCGGCTGCGATCAGCGGCACCAGCGGCGGTTGATCGACATATCCGAAGTCCGGATGCCAGCCGCACACCAGAAAATACAATTCGTTGCGCTGCGCATCGTAGCGACCGGCAGTCGCCGCATGCACGATGGCGACCAGAAGAGCAACGAGCCAGACCACCGGCTGACGCGAAAATGCGGCCTTGATGGACGCAGTCACCGGAAGCCGCGGCGTCACAACCATATCGGATGAGCCGGTCTGATTCATGGAAGATCCATCCGGGAAACGCATCATGCTTGACCGATAGAATATCAAGCGTCGGGAGTGCACCTAATGAATTCTCCGCAAGGAAATGTCCTGATGGGCGCGGACCATTTTTTCGCACCGGCTATGCGCGCAGCGGAAGGCAGGGCATAATGCTGAAAAAAAATAATTCTGACGTCAGCTCAAAACAACATTTTGGAGGGGAAATGAAACGATCAATTGCAGCGTTGGTACTGATTACCGGTGTGATGTTTGCCGGCAGTGCGCTCGCGCAAGACAAGCTCGACAAAGTCGTCAAGGTCGGTGCGCTCGGCGACCAGTCGGGTCTCTATCAGGATATTGGCGGCCCCGGCTCGACCGTCGCCGCGCAAATGGCGATCGAGGATTCCGGATTGCTGGCCAAGGGCTGGAAGATCGATCTGATTTCAGGCGATCATCAGAACAAGCCTGATCTGGGCGCCAACATCGCCAAGCAATGGATCGACGTCGAGAAAGTCGATGTGTTTGTCGATCTCGCCAGCTCCGGCGTCGGTCTTGCCGTGGCCAACGTTGCGAAAGAAAGGAACGTCGTTAACCTGAATTCCGGTTCGGCGTCGTCCGATCTCACGGGTTCGCAATGCTCGCCGAACACGGTGCACTGGGTCTACGACACCTACATGCTCGCCAACGGCACCGGCAAGGCGCTGGTCAAATCGGGCGGCGATACCTGGTTCTTTTTGACCGCCGATTACGCATTCGGGCAGGCGCTGGAGCGCGACACCAGCGCGGTCGTCATCGCCAATGGCGGCAAGATACTGGGCAGCGTCAAGCACCCGCTGAACAATGCGGACTTCTCATCCTTCCTGCTTCAGGCGCAGAACTCGAAGGCGAAGATCGTCGGCCTTGCCAATGCCGGCGGCGACACCACGAACGCGATCAAGCAGGCAGCCGAGTTCGGCATCGTCGCCGGCGGGCAGAAGCTCGCGGGCATGCTGATGTTCATCACCGACGTCAACGCGCTCGGACTCAATGTCGCGCAAGGCCTCAACTTCACCGAGACCTTCTATTGGGACATGAACGACCAGACCCGCGCCTTCACCAAGCGCTTCAACGAGCGGTTCAAGAAAAATCCGCCGACCATGGTTCAGGCGGGCGTCTACTCCTCGCTGATCCACTACTTCAAGGCACTGGAAGCACTCGGCGGCAATCCGCATGATGGCGTCAAGGTCGTCGCCAAGATGAAGGAAATGCCGACCGACGATCCGCTGTTCGGCAAGGGATACATCCGCGCCGACGGACGCAAGGTTCACCCGGCCTATCTGTTCGAGGTGAAGAAGCCTTCGGAATCGAAGTATCCGTGGGATTACTACAAGCTCATCGCCACCATTCCGGCAGATGAAGCCTGGCTTCCGCTTGAGAAGAGCGTGTGCCCGCTGGTCAAGAAGAGCTGATCGAAGGCCGCATCTGACGAAAATGCCGGCGCGCGCTATCGGCGGCCGCCGGCATTTTTTCGAGCTATTTGGCCATCGTGAACTTCACGTCCAGGCTATAGTTGAACTGGTCGTCGGTCAGTTTCGCCGGCGGACGTGGCACCGGGTCGGACCGGCGGATCATGGAAAGGGCGGCCTCGTCGTAAAGCGGATCGCCCGACGATTCCAGAACGCCGACAGAGACCACATGACCGAGACGATTGAGCACCAAGCTCACTTTGACCGTCGCGTTCCGGCTTTTCTGGACCTTGGGATAGCGCTTGTGAAGCTCGAAGTAGGCGCTGATCTGTCGGCCCCAATCCGCCGTGAGCTTCTGCTTGTCCTTGCCAATGCCAATGTTGGGCGCCTTCACTTCTTGAGATTCGCGCGATTCATCGAGCGTCTGGCGGGCCGTCGCCTCCTGCGCTACCGACTCCTGCGAAGCCGCGGTCTGCACGGTCTCGACTTTCGGATCATCTTCGGTCGGCTTCTTGGCTTCATTCTGCGTCACGACGCGGTCGGGGTCTTCGGTCTCATCCGGCGTGTCTTTCGGCAAGTCGGTCGGCTTGATCTCGGCCTTCTGCTCGGCGAGCGCAGGCGAAGCGACCGAGGCATCGGCATCCGGACCCGGCGGCAAATCGCTATCTTCGGTGTGCGGCGATTCCAGTTCGACCCCGACTTCAATCGCGTTCGCACCAAGGGAATCGCCGGCATCGTCGGATGACATATGGGAGATTGCCAGTGCCGCGCCGCCGAGATGAAGCGCCAACGCGCCTACGGCTGCGAAAATCCAGAGTCGCCGGGACGGCTTTTGTTCGAGGGCGAGCTCGGACATGACTTAAGGATTGGCGCTTTGGGACGCGGCCGGTTGCGCGGCATCGTCCGGAACGCCTTCAAGCGCCACCAGCTTCATCCGGTAGTTTCCCTTGCGCAGAAGTTCGAGCACATCCATCAACTCGCCATAGGGCACCTGGCGGTCGGCGCGGAGGAACACCAGCCGTTCCGGATTGCTCTCGGCTGCCGCATCGAGCGCGCTGACCAGATCGACCCGCTTGACCGGCGTTTCCCCGATCGCCAGCGTCAGATCGGGCTTGATGCTGACATAGGTCGGCTTGTCCGGCTTCTTCTGCGGAGTCGCGGTCGAGGTCGGCAAATCGATCGGAAGATCGACGGTCGATAGCGGTGCCGCCACCATGAAGATGATCAGAAGGACCAGGATAACGTCGATGAAAGGCGTGACGTTGATGTCATGCGTTTCGGCGAAGTCGCCGTCATCATCGAGGTCATTGTTTCCGATCGAGATGGCCATCGCCTACTCCGCCGCAGCGCGCGCATGCGGGCTACCGAGAGAGCTGATATGGGTGCGATCGAGATCGCGCGACAGCAACCGCGCGGCAGCGCCCGACGACCGGCTGACCAGTTCGAGATAGCCTCTCGTCACGCGCGCGAAGTGGTTGTAGATGATGACCGCCGGAATCGCCGCGACCAGACCGATCGCGGTGGCGAGCAGAGCTTCGGCAATGCCCGGCGCGACCACGGCGAGATTCGTCGTCTGCGACTTCGAAATCCCGATAAAGCTGTTCATGATGCCCCACACCGTGCCGAACAGGCCAACGAACGGCGATGTCGCACCGATGGTGGCAAGCAGCCCCATGCCGATCCGGATCCGGCGCCCCTCGGCGCGAACGATTTCGGCAAAGCTCGATGCTGCGCGCTCCTTGATGCCCTCGTCGCTGGAAATTCCGGCCGACAATCGCGCCTCGCTCATCGCGGCTGACAGCAACGCCGACAACACGCTGTCCTTTGCGCCCAGCGCGAATTGCGCTTCCGCCAGCGATCTTGAATCCTTGATCTTGAGCAGCGCCTTGCCCAGCTTGCGCTGGACGAACGACAGCTCGATCATTTTTGCGATGAAGACGGTCCAGGTCACCAGCGAAGCGAAGGCCAGGCCGACCATAACCGCCTTGACGATGATATCCGCCGACAGGAACATCGACCAGGGCGACAGCTCGTGGAGCACGGCAGCCGTTGACTTCGCCGACTTGCTGCCGGCATCGGCGGAAAGCGACGCCGCATCTGATGTCGCCGGTGCTGGAGCTGGAGCCGGCTGAACAGCCGCCGATGGCGCGGGAGCCGGCGCGGCCTGCGCCGGAACGGCGGGTTGCGCAGGTGCAACCGGCTGCGCTGCAACAACAGGCGGCTGAGACGACACCGGAGCCTGTTGCGCTGCCGGGGCGGCCTTCTGCTGCGCCAGCAACGGCGATACGGGCGAGAGCATCGCCAGCGCAAGGATTACGGCGCATGTCAATCGAAACGGTGACGTGTTCATACTTCGGCCCAGTAGCGGATCAGATTGTGATAGATACCGGTCAATTTGACCGTTTCAGGGTCATCTCGCCCAAGACGCTGCACCAGAGCCTGGATCGCCGTGTCGAGATCGAAAATCAGGCTACGAGCATGGGCCTCCCGTACCATGCTCTGCAACCAGAAAAAAGACGCAACCCGTGTGCCTCGCGTGACCGGCGTGACCATATGCAAACTAGACGCAGGATAAAGTACGAGATCGCCGGCCGGCAGCTTGATTTCATGGGATCCGTAGACGTCCTCGACCACGAGTTCGCCGCCATCGTACTCGTCCGGCTCCGATAAAAATAACGTGACCGAAAGATCGGTCCGGATCCGCAAGCCCGTCAGATGATCGCCACGCACCGCGTTGTCGACATGGATTCCAAAATGATGACCATCCGCGGCCGCGTAGCGATTGAACAGCGGCGGAAAGATCTGCAGCGGCACCGCGGCCGAGATGAACCGCGGATTGGCGGTTAGGGCCGAGACCACGCGCTTGCCGAGCTTGCGCGCAGCCTCGCTGTCCGGCGGCAATTGTTCGTTACGCTTCACCATCGCCGATTGCGCGCCGGCGGTGGAGCGGCCGTCCTCCCACGCACTCTCGTCCATGATGCGGCGGAAGTCCGCCACATCGCTCTTGCTTAGCACATTGGGAACACAGATCAGCATGATCGGTTGTCAGAATCTCGCCGAGATCATCACGGACGCCGTGCGGCCAGGCGCTTCCAGAACGAACGGCGCCGCGCTCTGATACAGTCCGAGGTAGTAGAGCTTGTTGAAGATGTTGTTGACGAACAGCTTCACGGTCCAATTCTTGTCGATCTTCGCCTCCGCGAAGGTATCGAAGCGCCAGAAGCTCGGCAGCGACGTGCCCTGGTTTGCGGCCAGCAAGGTGCCGCCATACATCTTGGAACGATAGACGGCCTGTCCGCCAACCTCCCACCTGTCGTCGATCTGATATTTGCTGAGCAGGCTGAAAGATTGATTTGCGATGTTGGCAAGCGGCAGGCCGACGTTTGTGGTGAACAATGCGGTGTTGGCCGGAGGAACCAGCGACTTCGTCACCTCCGATTTCATCAAGACCAGGCCGCCAAACACGCTCCATTTGTCGGTAATCTTGCCGCTGACTTCGAGATCCACACCGCGGATCTGATAGGCCGCGCCCGCTGAGATGATCGGAACGGTTTGACCGGCCACCGTCGTATTCACCGACTCACGCGCATTGGTAACATCGGTCTGGAACAATGCGCCGCTCACCAGCAGATGGCGATCAAATAACTCCCATTTGTTGCCAACCTCGATCGCCGAGTTCTTCATCGGCCCAAATATCTGGTTCGAGCCGCCATTGACGACGGGCGCCACTCCTCCGTAACTCGCGCTGGTGCCGTCAAATTCGGAACCCACTGGGTCCGATGACGTGGCATAGGCGACATAGACGCTGGTGATGGGCAGCGGCTTCAAGGTGAGGCCCAAATTGAAGTTTGGCATCCCAAATTCCGCGGCTGGCGCACCCCAGGAGTTGGGATTTGGAACACCGCCCGACGAGCCGAAGCCACTTACCTTCAAATTGTAATCGTCGTAGCGGATGCCGCCATTTAGGATCAAAAGATCACGATAATTCGCGGTATCGATCAAATACCCACTCGTGGTGTCGATGGCGATCTTCGTGGGCAATCCTGTAAGCGTTGGCGTGGTGGGAAACGGCGCAAACGTATATTGTGGATTGTAGATACTGACGCTGGTCGGCGATCCACTGCCGCTGAAGGTGTTGCCGACGGCTTCTGAAGTCAGGCCGGTATAAGAGTCGATGCTGGAAGTCTCGCGGGACACCTCGACGCCGGCAATCGCGGTGTGACGCCAGCCATAGGTATCGAACTTGTAGGTCGCCTCTGTCTGGTTATCGATCACGTCGGTCGGCTGGTAGCGGCTCTGCGGATTGGCGGTCAATGTTCCTGCCGCGTTGACGGGCGATTCAGGAATCGTCCCGATATAGTTCAGCAGCGAATGCGAAGCTCTTATCTTGTCGCTGACAACCAAATCAGGGTTGATCTGGACCTCGGTGTTGAGAGTGCCGATGTCCTGGTGAACCTCGTAGAAATCGCGGTTGGCGAAACCATAGAAATTGTCGCGATTGACGCCGTAACTCGGGAACGGGCCGCCGGCCGTGGTCGTAAATTGACCGGCGGCGTTGGTGGGTCCCGGCCGGTAGTACGGCACGCCGAAGTCCGGCAAGCCGTGGATGTCGGTGTGAACGTAGTCCGCGCTCACCTTCACCGCATCAACCGGCGTCCACTTCAGCGCCACAAAGCCGCCGCCGCGGTCGTCGGTGGTGTAGTTCCGGCCTTCAACGCCCGCGTCCTGGAACACGCCGCCGGCGCGGATCGCCAGCGTCGGGTTGATCACCTGATTGACGTCGAGTGTGACGCGCTTGGTGGCGTCCGTCCCGAACGTCGTGTCCATGTTGTAGAAGCTTTTTTCGGTGGTCGCCTGCTTGGTGACGATATTGATCGCGCCACCCGTGGTGCCGCGGCCGGCGAATGACGAGCCGGGGCCGCGCAGGATCTCGATCTGCTCGGTGAAGAAATTCTCGCGGACGCTGACGCCGGAATCGCGAATCCCGTCGATGAAGACGTCATTGCGGGTATCGAAACCGCGGACGAAAAACCGGTCGCCAAAGGCGTTGCCGCCCTCGCCGGTCCCGAGCGTCACGCCGGCGGTGTTCAGGACCGCCTGCTTCAACGACGTGGCGTTCTCGTCCGCCAGCACTTCCTTGCTCAGCACAGTGACGGTCTTCGGCGTGTTCAGCAATGGTTCGGGAAATTTGCCGGAGGCCTGCAGATGATCGACTTTGTAGGGAGCGGCCGCATCCGCGTAAGGGTTGCGGTCTGCGCTCAAAGTGCCGGCGTTTGGAAACGGTACCGGCGCAACCTGTGCCGGCTGCGTCCGGCGGGCCGCGCGGCGCAGGGCATTGCGGGCGCGGATCTGATCTGGCGTCGGCTTGGTCGCGGCAGGACGCGGACGTGCGACAGGCGCATCAATGGTCACGGGTGGAAGCGGCGCCTGCTGCGCCTTGGCGCCTGTAATCGAAGCGACCGCCACAAGGCCTGCCACCGCCGAGACCTTTCGTCCGGAGTAGTTATCGAACGTTTCGCCGACCGAGTTCATCGCCGCGTTGAAACGCAGCGACCTCGGCATCTTTGCCGTATTCATTGCAGATGCCCCACTAATCAAAATTCAGTTCGCCCATGCACCCCATAGCGATGAGCAACTGTGTGTTGGTTAGCGAGCGCAAAAAATCGGGTCAATGCGAATACGGCAACGAAGTGTTTGAATATGTCCAGATCAAAACGATTCTAAACTACAGTTTGAAAACATTCTAAAATAAGATTTGAAGCGTTCTAAACTGAAGCGAGGAAATGCCTGTAAATTGAGCCTTTTCTTCGTGTGCCGCGAGAGCATCCCTCAATCGACGCTCGGCGGTTTCATCAGCGAGAATAATTCATCGACGGTCTGTTGTGCGGTCTGCCGCACGCGTTCGGTGTTTTCCATTCCGGCGATGTTGATGCCTTTCACCACCGCTTTGATCTCGTCGCGGAAGTCGGTGAGAAATCGCAACGGATCCGGCGAATCGTTGGCGACGCGTGCGATCAAGCCGGTGATCAGAAGCTGACAGGCAATCATGCGTCCGTTCAATTCATCCATCGTGCATTTCCGATTGATTGATGGCTCAGCGGGAGTGGGCGCCGCCATATGAATGACGGACGCTCCGGTTACAACCGGACCGCAGGACGCGCAGTTTAGAAAACCTACAGATGACGTCTCGAAAACCAGCGCGCGGGTTCGCACATTCCAGGCAATCGGATTAATGAGTGCGATGGCTTCGCGGCGTGTTTACTTGGCTCGTGGAGCGGTCACTTGGCGGCGATGTGGCCTGGCTCGGCGAGACCCTTGATGCGCTCCTTGATGTCCCGGAGCGTTTCGAGGCTGGTCTGGATCGAGGCCGAAGGGACGTCCCGCAACACATCGGTTGCAATGGAATCGCGCAGGCTGTCGAGATCGTCCACCAATTGGCGGCCAGCCGAGGTGAGGAATAATCGGTTCGCGCGCCGGTCTCTGGGATCATGCCGCCGCTCGAGCAGGCCATGTTCGACCAGGCGGTCGAGCAGCCGCACCAGCGAGATCGGTTGCAATTCGAGCACATCCGCCAGATCGACCTGCGACAGGCCTTCCTGTTCCCGCAGCCGGAACAGGACAATCCACTGCGCACGCGTCGTCCCCCGGCCCTTGGCCCGGTGATCGATAAAGTTGCGCAACAGCCGCGAGCTTTCGACAAGTTGCGCGACCAGCTGACGTTTTAAGTCAAGAGACATCAATTTCCGGGGTCTCCCAAACCTGTCCAAATGTTTAGGATTCTCAAATCATAGTGCGTTTACACATTATACGCACGCGTATTATATCTGGTTTCCCTAGGAACCCTTTTAAAGACCCGGTACTTTCTTTTTTGAACCCACGAGCCGTCCCAGGTAACTACGAGCCATCATGAGCAAATCGCGGACTATCACTTGGGTTTTACTGATCGCCGCCGTCTCGGCTGCGGGCTATTACGGCTGGCAACGCTACAGCAACGGCCAGCGCGCGGCAGCCGCGGCCGATGCGCAGAAATCGGCGCGCAACGCCGTTGGCGTCGCGATTGGCACGGTCGAGAAAACTGACTTTCCGGTTTACCTGACCGGACTCGGAACCGTTCAGGGTTTCAACACCGTGGTGGTGCGAACCCGCGTTGACGGACAGATCGACAAGATTGCGTTCAAGGAAGGCCAACTGGTCAACCAGGGCGATCTGCTCGTCGAGATCGATCCGCGGCCATATCAGGCGACGCTCGATCAGGCCAAGGCCAAAAAAGCTCAGGACCAGGCTAATCTGGCCAACGCCAATCTGGATCTGCAGCGCTACACCCAATTGGGCGAGTTCGCGACCAAGCAGCAGACCGACACCCAGCGCTCGACGGTTCAGCAGCTGACGGCACAGATCGCCGCGGACGAAGCGGCCATCGCCAACGCGCAGACCCAGCTCGACTATACCGCCATTAAGTCGCCGATCCCGGGCGTTGCCGGGCTGCGTCAGGTCGACATCGGCAACATCGTCAACGCCTCGACCCAGACCGGCATCGTGACGGTTGCCCAGGTCGAACCGATTGCGGTTATTTTCACCGCGCCCGAAGAGCAGTTACCGTATATAATCGAAGCGCAAGCGATCCAGCCGCTCAAGGTCATCGCGATCACGACCGATGGCAAAAAGCCATTGGCGGACGGAAAGCTGGCGGTGATCAACAACCAGGTCGACACGACCAGCGGCACCATCCGCCTCAAGGCGGTGTTCGATAACAAGAACCATGTCTTGTGGCCGGGCCAATCGGTCTCGACCCGGCTGCTGGTGAAGACGCTGAAGGATGCCACCGTGGTTCCGGACGACGCGATCCAGCACAGCACGAACGGCCTGTATGCCTATTCGGTCGATCAGGACAACAAGGCGGTGTTGAACAAGGTCAAGGTCAGCCAGTCGATCGACGGGCGTTCCGTCGTCGAGGAAGGGCTGTCCCCGGGACAGCGCGTGATCACATCGGGCCAGTACAAGGTATCGCCCGGGACGGTCGTTACCTCGGCGGTAGCGAGTTCGGATCCAACTCAATCGAAGGTCCAGCCTGAATGAGCGACGGGATTTCGGCACCCTTTATTCGCTATCCCATCGGCACTTCGTTGATGATGGCGGGCATTTTGTTCGTCGGCCTTGTCGCCTATCCGCTGCTGCCGGTCGCGCCCCTGCCCCAGGTCGACTTCCCGACCATCCAGATCACCGCGACATTGCCGGGCGGCAGCCCGGAAACCATGGCTTCCTCGGTCGCGCAGCCGCTGGAGCGGCAGTTCGCTCAGATTCCCGGCATCGCCCAGATGACCTCGACGAGCTACCTGGGAACCGCGGCCGTCACGATCCAGTTCGACCTTAACCGCAGCATCGACGGCGCCGCCAACGACGTGCAGGGCGCCATCAACGCCGCCAGCGGCCAACTGCCGAAAAGTCTTCCCTCGCCCCCGACCTACCGCAAGGTTAACCCGGCGGACTCCCCGATCCTGTTGCTGTCGGCGACATCGGATTCGCTGCCTCTGACCACGGTCAGCGACGCGGTCGATGCCCAGCTCGCGCAGCAGATCAGTCAGATCTCAGGTGTCGCGCAGGTCACCATCGGCGGCCAGCAAAAGCCGTCGATCCGTGTCCAGATCGATCCGGCGAAACTGGTTGACAAGGGTCTGTCACTCGAAGACGTCCGCACCGTCATTACAAACACAACGGTCGACAGCCCTAAGGGCAATATCGACGGCGCGACGCGGGCCTACACGATCTACGCCAACGATCAGCTGCTGGACTCCAAGAACTGGAACGACGTCATCATCGCCTACCGCAACGGCGGCCCGTTGCGGATTCGCGATATCGGCAAGGCCGTGACCGGACCGGAAGACGCCAAACAGGCGGCCTGGGCCAACGGCAAGCGCGGCGTGTTCCTGGTGGTCTACAAGCAGCCCGGCGCCAACGTCATCGACACCGTGGACAAGATCAAGTCGCTGCTGCCGCGGCTGGTGGCCGCGATACCGCCGGCGATCAAGATCGAAGTCATCAGCGACCGCACCCAGACCATTCGCGCCGCGGTTTCGGACGTTCAGTTCACATTGCTGCTGACCATCGCCCTCGTTGTCATGGTCATCTTCGTATTCCTGCGCAGCTTCTGGGCGACGGTCATTCCGACCGTGACTGTCCCGCTCGCTTTGCTGGGCGCCTGCGCGCTGATGTGGGTATTCGGCTACACGCTCGACAACCTATCGCTGATGGCCTTGACCATCGCTGTCGGGTTCGTGGTCGACGACGCGATCGTGATGCTGGAAAACATCACGCGCTACATCGAGGAAGGCGAAAAGCCGCTCGCCGCAGCGTTCAAGGGTTCCAGCGAAATCGGCTTCACCATCGTGTCGATCAGCGTTTCGCTGGTCGCGGTGCTGATTCCGCTGCTGCTGATGGGCGGCATCATCGGACGGCTGTTCCGCGAGTTCGCGGTGACCCTGACGATGACGATTTTCGTTTCGATGGTGGTGTCGTTGACGCTGACGCCGATGATGGCGTCCAGATTCCTGCGCGCGCACCATGAAACCAAACATGGCCGGTTCTACGCGTGGAGCGAGCGCGGCTTCGACGCGATGCTCCGTGGCTACGAGTACGTCCTCGACATCGCGCTGCGCTGGCGCCTGACCACCCTTGTAATCTTCTTCGCAACGCTGGGATTGTCGGTCTACCTGTTCATCATCATCCCAAAGGGCTTCTTTCCCCAACAGGACGTCGGCCTGATCAGCGCCACATCCGAAGCCGGACAGGACATTTCCTTCGCCGCCATGGTGAGCAGGCAGGAGGCGCTCGGCAAGATTGTAATGGCCGACCCCGATGTGGCGACGGTCGCGATGAATATTGGCGGCAGCGGCCGGGCCGGCAATAACGGCAATATGTTCATTACGCTGAAGCCGCGCGAAGAACGCACGGCAAATGCCATGCAGATCATCTCGCGGCTGCGCCCCAAGCTCGAAAAGGTCCAGGGCGCGCGGCTCTTCATGCAGGCGGCCCAAGACGTGCGGCTTGGCGGCCGGCCGACACGAACGCAGTTCGAGTTTACCCTGCAGGATGCCAATCTGGACGAGCTCAACGAATGGGCGCCGAAGATTCTGGCCAAGATGAAGACGCTGCCTGAGTTGCGCGACGTCGCAACCGACCAGCAGAGCGAGGGCACCACCCTTCAGTTGAACATCAATCGCGACACCGCCTCGCGCTACGGCATCACGCCGCAGTTGATCGACGATACGCTGTACGATGCGTTCGGCCAGCGTGAAGTCACGCAATACTTCACCCAGCTCAACAGCTACCACGTGATCCTGGAAATCCTGCCCGAGCTGCAGCAAAGCCTCGATATTCTCAACAAGCTCTATCTCAAGTCGCCGACCACAGGCGATCAGGTTCCGCTGGCGACATTCGCAAACTGGACCAGCGTGCCGGTCCGCCCGCTCTCGATCAGCCACCAGGGCCAGTTTCCGGCCATTACCATCAGCTTCAACCTCGGTCAGGGCGTAGCCCTCGGTCAGGCGACCGATTCCGTGCAGAAAGCGATGCAGGATCTCGGCGCACCCGCCACGCTCAATTCAAGCTTCCAGGGCACGGCGCAGGCATTCCAGCAATCGCTCGGCACCGTGCCGCTGCTGATCATGGCGGCCCTGGTCGTCGTGTACCTGATCCTTGGCATTCTCTATGAAAGCTACATTCACCCGATCACCATTCTGTCCACGCTGCCCTCGGCCGGCGTCGGGGCGCTGGCGATCCTGATGGTGTTTGGCTACGACTTCAGCCTGATCGCCTTGATCGGCATCATTCTGCTGATCGGCATCGTCAAGAAGAACGGCATCATGATGGTCGACTTCGCGATCTCCGCCGAGCGCGACGAGCATCTGTCACCGGAGGAATCCATCCGCAAGGCGGCGCTGCTGCGGTTTCGTCCGATCATGATGACGACAATGGCGGCGATGCTTGGCGGCGTGCCGCTGATGCTGGGCACCGGCACCGGTTCGGAAATTCGCCAGCCGCTTGGTTACGCGATGGTCGGCGGCCTGATCGTAAGCCAGGCGCTCACGCTGTTCACGACGCCGGTGGTTTATCTCTATCTGGACAAGCTCTCGAACGCGTTTGCGGGCTGGGGGCGAACCGAGAATGCCGACGAGGATCGGCACACTGACGAGCACGGCTCGATCAAGGAAGCCGCCGAATAGCTCGACGCCGGCCGCGCGCCGGCGGTTTTCTTATTGCCGAGCCATCTCGGCATTCCCGACATGATCGCCGTCGAGATTCTGGTCACTGTGCATGGCGACCGTTACCCGAAGCAGTCGTCCGGTGAATTCGAACGGCGCGTCATAATGCGACACCGGGCTGCCGCGGTCGCGCCCGATGTCGAGACCGGACCACGAAATCAAATTGTGGAAGCCCAACTGGGTCTTGAGCGAGCCCGCGGGCTCGCCATCGATCAGAAGCGTGTAGGCACTGACGCCCGTGCGCGAGCCCTTGGCTGGCGGCTCCTGGCGCACCATGCGCTCGACGCGAACGCCGAGCCGGTGCGCGCCGGCCGGAATCTTGCGGTCCGAGCTGACGATCTCATGGCCGCCGCCGATATTGAGGTCGTGCACCAGCAGACCGTCCTTGACGTAGAGGCTGTAGCCCGAGGTCGCGTCGCCATGCGAGATCAGAACGCCTTCCGCGCCGGCCTCATCAATCTCGACACGGGCTTCGATGGTGTAGCTGCGGCTGCGCACATCGGGCGCGACATCGGTCGGCACATGCCCCATGCCGGCGTGGAACACGAAGCTGTTGCGCGCGCCCTGAAATCGTGCGGCATTCTCGGCAAAGCGCGGCCCGAACCGGTCATCAAGCGGCAGCACGTTGTGCTTCTCGGCCTCGCTCCACCATAGCCTGATCAATTCGGCGAGCCGTTCCGGCTCTTTCGCCGCGAGGTCATCCACTTCCGAGAAATCCTTCTCGAGGTGGAAGAGCTCCCATTTGTCGTTTTCGAACGGCGTACCCGGCGGATGATAGGAGACCGCCTTCCAGCCGTTGTGCCAAAGGCCGCGATGCCCGAACATCTCGAAATATTGCGGCGACGACTTCGAGGGCGCCGCAGCGTTCACGATCGAGCGCGCGAAACTTTCGCCTTCGATCGGCATTTGGGCGCAGCCCGCGATCTCCCTGGGCGCGTTGATGCCGACCAGGTCGAGCAAGGTCGGCACCAGATCGCTGGCATGAACGAACTGATGGCGCATTTCGCCCTTGGCTGCGACGTGCTTCGGCCAGGACATCACGAAGGGATCGCGAATGCCGCCGCCATGGGTGTTCTGCTTGTAGCGACGCAGCGGCGTGTTGGAAGCCATCGCCCAGCCGTGCGGAAAATTGGTATGCGAATCCGGGCCGCCGATGTCGTCAAGTCTGCGCAATTTTTCCGGCATCAGCTCCGGCCTGAAATTGTAAGGCCCCATCGCGTTGACGAAGCCCAGCGGACCGCCTTCCTGGCTCGCGCCGTTATCGGACAGCACCAGAATCAGCGTGTTGTCGCGAATACCCGACTTTTCGAGGAAGGCGATCAGCCGTGCCAAATGCCGGTCGGCATGATCGAGCATGCCGGCAAAGGCCGATTGCAGCCGCGTGAACACGCGCTTCTCATCCGCGCTGTGCTCGTCCCAGGCTTTCACGCCATCATTGCGCCCCGGCATCTTGGTCTCTTGCGGCACGATCCCCATCGCCTTCTGCCGCGCCAGACGTTGTTCACGCTCGATATCCCAACCATGCGCGAAAACCTCGTCGTATCCCCTAATGATATCGGCGGGTGCCTGATGCGGAGCATGGCAGGCTCCGAAAGCAAGCCAGGTCAGCCAGGGCAGATCAGGACGGTCGGCGATGTGGTCAGCGATGAAGCGGATCGATTGATCGACCAGATCCGCAGTCAGATGGTAGCCGTCGGCATAGCTCCCGGGCGGATCGATGTGGGTGTTGTCGGAAACGAGCTCCGGCGCGTACTGATCGGTCTCGGCGTCCAGAAAGCCGTAGAAGCGATCGAACCCGCGGCCGAGCGGCCAGCCGTCGAACGGCCCGGTGGCGCCGCTTTCGGTCAGCGGCGTGACATGCCATTTGCCGACCATGTAGTTGCGATAGGCGTGGACCCGCAACATTTCCGCCAGCGTGCCGGCTTCGCGAGCGATCTTGCCGCGATAGCCGGGATAGCCGCTGTCGAAATTGGCGAGGCAGCCGACGCCGACGGAATGGTGGTTGCGCCCGGTCAACAGCGCAGCGCGCGTGGTCGAGCACATCGCGGTGGTGTGAAAGCCGCTGTAGCGCAGGCCCCTGGCGGCAAGCCTGTCGATGGTCGGTGTCTTGATCGGTGAGCCGTAACAACCGAAATCGGAGAAGCCGACATCGTCGAACAGAACCACGAGAATATTGGGTGCGCCGGCTGGCGGCTTGGCCGTGGGCGGCCACCAGGGCTTCGAGCCGGCGACTGTTTTGCCGATCGTACCGCGAAATGACGTATCGCTGCCTGCGCTCATGGGTCCGCTCCCTCATTAGCGTCCGGGGCTGCCCCGGCTCGCCTCCACGCGGGCCAAGCCGCGGGGGGCAATCAATTTGCCTAATATCATAATCCGAATTATCATTATGATTACTTCACCTGGAGATGCAACATCCGATGCAGGCCCGATCAGGAGATTTTGACCTTCCTGGCGTCACGCCGTCGCGGCAGAAGCGGAGCCGCGAGACCACGCTGGCGCTGTTACGGGCCGGCGCGGACATGCTGCAAAGGCGCAGCCTCACGGAATTGTCGATCGAGGCCCTGTGCGCTGAGGTCGGCGCAACCGTCGGCGCGTTCTACAGCCGTTTCGAGAGCAAGGAGGCTTACTTCAACGTGCTCATGGAACTTGCCGCGCGTGACGGCCAGAGCACGCTGTCGCGGCCGGCACAAAGCGAACGGCTGGCGAACGCAGATCTTGCCGAGCTATGCGACCTGCTCGTCAGGGGGATGATCGGCTGGGCTCGAAGGCATGAAGGCGTCTTGCGCGCCGCGCTTCAGCATGACGATACGCGACCGGACAAGTGGTCCCCCTTCAAGGGATTGGCGCGTGCGTCCGTGGCCCACGCCACGCCTCTCCTGCTCCGCGCCATGGGCAAAGGTCGCAAGGCCGCGAAGACACGCAGCATCGCCTTTGGTTATCAGGTGGTATTGGGAACGCTGGTCAACGCCATCCTCAACGATCCCGGACCGCTGTCCCTGCGCGAGCGCGAGATGGAGTCCCGACTGAGCGGCTGCCTGTTGCTGCTGCTTGAGGCCGAGATGAAAGCAACGCCATCAGTGGCTTCCGTCCGCAATTCCGGCAACCGCAGGAAATGAGCCGATCGCCGGTCTTCGCGCATCAGCCGGCGCCGAGATAGGCCCGCTGCACCTGCGGATCCTCGGCGAGTGCGGTCGCGGTGCCCGACAACACGCTTTTACCGACCTGCAATACGGTTGCGAAGTCCGAGACTTCGAGCGCCAGTTCGATCGACTGCTCGGCGAGCAGGATCGTCAGCCCTTCCTTGTGCAGCCGGCCGAACGTCTCATACATCGACTCCACCACCGCCGGCGCAAGGCCGAGCGACGGCTCGTCCAGCATCAATAGTTTGGGATCGCTCATCAGCGCCCGTCCCACCGCCAGCATCTGCCGCTCGCCGCCGGACATCGTGCC
This sequence comes from Bradyrhizobium canariense, assembly GCF_900105125.1. Lineage (NCBI taxonomy): Bacteria > Pseudomonadati > Pseudomonadota > Alphaproteobacteria > Hyphomicrobiales > Nitrobacteraceae > Bradyrhizobium > Bradyrhizobium canariense. The sequence continues at coordinate 1,913,540 of NZ_LT629750.1, forward strand.
AGCGCGCTGGCTGCGCCGCTCGGCGAGCCTCGGAAAGATTTCGTAAACGCGCTCGAGCAGGCTTGCCGTGCGCGACTTGTCGCGCAGCGGCGTCGCGCCAAGCAGAAGATTGTTCTCGACGCTTTGCTGCACGAACAGCCGCCAGCCTTCCGGCGACAATGCGAGGCCCTTGCGCACGATCGCAAACGCGGGCTGTCCGCCGATCTCCTGTCCCTGAAACGCGATCGACCCGGAATGCACCGGAATCAGTCCGGCAATGGCGTTGAGCGTGGTGGTTTTGCCGCCGCCGTTGGAACCGAGCAGCGCCACGACGCTGCCTTCGGGCACTTCCAGCGAAACGTCGGACACGCCGATCAGGTCGCCGTAATGAACCTCCAGATGCTCGATCTTGAGCAAGGGCGCGCTCATGTCGCGGGTCCGCCCATCAGCTCGATCGGCGTATGCCCCGCAGCTGCCTTGGCCGCGCGTTTGCCGAGATAGGCTTCAATAACCGCCGGATTGGTCGTGACCTCGCGCGGGCTGCCGCGCGCGATCTCCTTGCCCTGATGAAACACCACGACGCGCGTCGCCAGCGACATGATGACTTCCATGATGTGCTCGACAATCACCAGCGTCACGCCGGAGCGATGGATATCGCGCACCAGATCGATGGCCAGTTGCACCTCGCGCTGCGTAAGGCCGGCCATGGCTTCATCGAGCAGGAGAACTTTTGGCTCGGTCGCGAGCGCGCGGGCGATTTCAAGCCGCTTGCGGCCGGGCGTCCCGAGCGACCGCGCCGGTGCATCCGCCAGCTTGCTCAAGCCGACGCGCTGCAGCACCGCGCGGGCTTTGGTCTCTGCTTCCGAGCGATGGGAGGTACGAAGAAACGCGCCGATCATCACGTTCTCCAGCACCGTCATGCCTTCGAAGGTCTGAGGCACCTGGAATGAACGGACGAGGCCGAGATCTGCCCGGGCTTCCGGTGTCGCGTCGGTGATGTCCTGGCCCTGGAACAGCACCTTGCCGGACGTCGTCTGCAGGTCGCCGGTCAGGCAGTTGAAAAATGTGGATTTGCCGGCTCCATTCGGTCCGATCAGCCCGAGCACGTCGCCCTGCTCGAGCGTGACCGAAGCCGCGTCGACCGCCTTGAAGCTGCCAAAGGCCTTGGTGACGCTGCGCGCTTCAAGGAGCATGGGCTGCTCCCGCCTCAGTCGAGGTATCCGGCGTCTTGCCGCGTTTGGCCCAGAGCCGCTTGATCAACGTCAGGATACCGCCCGGCTGAAACCGCGCGATCAACACGATGATGGCGCCGTACACGACGAAGGTCAGGCCCGCCCCCTGGCCGCCGAGCAGATTGTTGGAGATTTCTTCCAGCGGCACCAGGATCGCTGCGCCCACCAGCGGCCCGAACAACAGACCGGCGCCGCCAAGTGCTGCCATGATCAGCATCTTCACCGAGATCAGAATGCCGAGTCCGGATTCCGGATCGACGAAGCCGAAAATGGTCGCATACAGCGCACCGGCGACGCTGGTCAGGCCGGCGCTCAACATGAAGGCGTACAGCTTGATGCGGCTGGCAGGCGCTCCGAGCGAGCGCGCGGCCCGCTCGGAATCCCGGATCGCCCGCAGATAGAAGCCCATCCGGCTTTCGGTCATCCACCAGGTGATGCCGAGCGTCACAACCAGAACCGTCAGGAACAGATAGTAATATGGCAGCGCCGAAATGAACGAGAGATCGAACACGTTGCGCGGCACCGTCGGTCCGCTGAGCCCGACGCCCGCGCCGAGATAGTCGGTGTTGGTGACAATCAATCTTACGAGTTCGGCCACCGCAATCGTGGCCATGCTGAAATAATGGCCGGACAGGCGCAGCGTCGGCACGCCGATCACCGCGGCAATCGCGACGCTGACGACGATGCCGACGGGAATGCCGACCAGCGGCGACAACGCGAAATGCGCGTAGGCGCCCATCGCCGCATAGGCGCCGCAACCGAAGAACACGACGTGCCCCACCGAGACCTGCCCGGCATAGCCGCCGACGATGTTCCAGGCCGACGCGGCGATCGCATACAGCAGCACGAGTGCGCCGAGCCGTTGCTGGAATGGCGTCGAAAACAACAGGGGATAGGCGATCACCAGCGCGAGCGCCACCGATGGCCAAAGCAAACGCCGCATCACATCTTCCCCATCATGTCTTCCCCATCAGGCCTTGCGGCCTGAACCAGAGGAAGCAGAGGAACAGCGAATAGACCACGATGTCCTTGTAGACCGCGCCGATCCAGTAGGCCGACAAGGATTCAATCACACCGATCAGCAGGCCTGCCACCAGCGCGCCCGGCACGCTGCCGAAGCCGCCGAGCGATACCGTGACGAAGGCGACAATGCCTAAGGTCTCGCCGACCGTCGGCACGATGTAGAAGAACGTCGCGATCAGTGCGCCCGCGATACCGGTCACGCCGGCCGCAATGGCCCAGGCGATCGCCTGCATGGTGTCGGGACGGATACCCATCAGCTGCGCGGCGGCGGAATCCTCGGAGACTGCCAGCATCTTCGAGCCCAGCGTGGTGCGCGTGAGCAGCACATGAAGCCCACCGGTCACGACCAAGGCAACGACGCCTGCCAGCAGCCGCGAGGCCTGGATACGGATCCCGAATACATCGAAGGTGCCGCCGACGATATTCTCCGGCAACGACAGGAAATTGGCTCCGAACCACCAGAATGCGGCGTAGCGCAACAGCAGCGCGAGTCCGAACGTGCCGAGGATCTGGGCCAGCATCGGCCCTTTCATGATGCTGCGGATAAGCGCGAAATAGACGATCACGCCGAGCGTCGCCAACACAAGCACGGCAACAGGCGCACCAACGATCGGCCCCGCGCCGAACAGCGTCCAGACCACGAACGCAACATACATTCCGAGCATGACGAAATCGCCATGCGCGAAATTGACGATGTTCATCATGCCCCAGATCAGCGTGAGGCCGGAGGAAAACAGCGCATACACCGCGCCCAGTAAAAGGCCGCCGACAATTACCTGAACAAGAATGGAGGACATGAAGCCGCGCGTCTTTACGATTGGACGGTTGCCAACGGGATTACTTCGAGCAATCGATCGCCAGAGTCAGCCGATCGTCCACGCGAACGAAAGCCTCGGCAAGAACAAAAACTGGGCGGGGATGAACTCTCCCCGCCCCTTTTTCTCACCAGCCCTTGTAGGGCGTCACTGGCGCCTTCTCGGCATTGGGTTTCGGCCAGACGGCGACATAGTTCTCGCCATCCTGCAACTGAATGATCAGACCTGATGCGAGGATGTTCTGTCCCTTGTCGTCGAACTTCACGCCCTTGTAGCCCATCATGAGCTGGTCGGGCTTGAGGTCGGTCGCCTTCAGCGCCGCCTGGATCTTGGCGGGATCGGTCGAGCCGGCGCGGTCGATCGCATCGACCAGCACGAAGAAGGCCTGCATCTGACGCCCGGCGGTGTCGTCCATCTCGTCGCCGCTCTTTTTCTTGTACATGTCGGCAATAATGGCCGTCGGTGAACCCGGAGGTCCGACGCTCCACGACGAGCGATTGAATACGCCCTGCGAAATCTTGCCGACCGCCTTGATGAAGGACGGATCGGAATAGCCGGAATCGTCGGCGATGATCATCGGCGGCTTGTAGTCCAGCGCCTGCATCGTCTTCTGATAAAGGATCGCATCCGAGGCATAGGCGATCATGATCACGACGTCGGGCTTCTTCTCCTTGAGCTGCAGCACCTGGCTCTGCACGTCGGTCGCATTGACCGCGTAGGCGATATCGAGAGCGATGCTCTGGCCGTTTTCCTTGAACACATTGGTGACGACGCTTGCGACCGAGGTGCCGTATTCGGTGTTGTCATGCACCAGCGCCACATTGTCGGTCTTTACGCCGGCGGCTTTCATGTCCTTTAGAAAGTCGTAGTAGATCTTGGCGAAGTCGGACGCCACCGGCGTGGTGCGGAAGAACCATTTGAAACCGCGTTCGGTGAGATTGGCGGCAACCGATTCACCATTGACGAAAGGAATTCCGTACTTTTCCGCAATCGCACTCGCCGTGAGTGTAATGCCCGATTGATAGGCGCCGGTCAGCGCGACCACCTTCTCCTCGGTGATCAGACGAAGCGTCTGGTTCTGACCCGTGGCGGGGCTGCCCTGATTGTCTGCGAACACCACTTCGACCTTGGCGCCGCCAAGGCCGGCCAATCCGGCATTCTTGGCGAGCGGGAAATTGCCGAGCTCGGGATGCGCGTTGTTGATGATGTCCATCGCGGTCTCGATCGCGAACTTGGCATGAATGCCGGCGCTGGCGGCGTTGCCGCTCAGCGGAAAAACCGCACCGATCTTGACGGTTTTGTCCTGCGCAGAAGCCGCGCCGGCCAGCGCGACAGAAATCGAAGCCGCACAAAGCAGCCCGAGGACGTGCTTGAATCTCATGCTGATACTCTCCAAAACATTCCCATCCAACGTCGGACTTCTTACGGCCCGAGACGCGCGAAGGTCATTGCCTTCGCTCCCCATATTTTTGGTGCTTCAGCATCGCATGCCCGCCTGGCATCGGCAAGTTGCCGGCGGTTTGCGCGCGCAAGTGTCGCTTGCGAGTTGCGTCGGTGATTGGCTGGACGGTGCAGTTGCCTTGCGGATAAGCAACGCCGGGGCGTTCAAGCACACACACCTTGCGATCAAGAACGAGCCGGCCAACGCGTCCTTCGACTATTGTCGTAAGGAGATGGATGCCGGCGCGACGCCCTTGGCAAGGTTACAGGCTTCCCGATCGCGATCGTGGCGGCGTCCGGTACGGACATCACCGCTCGTCAGAAACCCGGCCGTCACACAGGTCTCACAAAGACGGCCATTGCTTCGCCCGCGCACCGAACGGTGAGGGTAGAACACTGCTCGTCCGTCATCGGCAGCCAGCCTCGGACATGTCGCGAGCGTGTCGCGTCGAGACACCCTTAGATAATAAAAAGCCTTAAAAATCAACAAAGGCTACGTGACATAAGCGCAACATAGAAAGGCCCGTCGGGGACAGGCCTTTCCGGAAGGCATCAAGGATCTCAGTCGGTTAGCGCTGGCTGGGGAACTAGGATTCGAACCTAGACAAACAGAGTCAGAGTCTGTTGTGCTACCGTTACACCATTCCCCAATAATTATCCAGTAAAATCAATATCTTGATAGGCGAGCTGGATAATCAAGCTTAAGCGGGATTTGCGCGAAATCGCCGCATGTCGGTGCGGTTCTACTAGCTCAGTCCCGGCCTTGGCAAGCACGCAAAACAGGGCATTTCCTGCGCGGCTGAAATTGCCGGATGCCGCGCGTCTGCCAATCGAGAACAAGCCCGACCTCTACCGCCGATTTGCCGAAGCTCCAGTATCACCCCCGAGCGAGATCAGAAAGAACCTCGAACACGCCGCAGATATCGCGGATAGGCTGCTCGGACTCATCGAAGGATTTGGTCCCCGATGAACACCGCGCATTTGTACACCACACCGATGGCGCCACGCCGCGCCTCGACGCTCTAAAGACGCGCAGCAAATGGACCACCAAAGGCATGTAGCGCCCAGACAGAGTTCAGCAATGCCATCGACAGTATCGGGGCTCTCGGAACCCCGATGCTCGCATCATCCGAAGCCTGAATCGCTGATTACTGACGATGATCGCGAAATCCAGCTCACCTGCATTTCTGCGGTCAAGCCCCAATCGACTTTCTGAAGCCAATCTGCCTCGGCCATCCACGCCGCAACCGCGGCGCGCTCTCGCTCGAAGCCGTCCCGGATCGCTTATGCCTCCGCTCGACGTCGATGAATGCTATGAGCCGTTCAATCTCGCCGTAATCGCGGATCAGCCGCAGACTCGCACCCGGCGGACCCGCCAGCCATGGCCGTCCCAGAAACGCTGTGTCACCCATTCGCAACTGCCAAAATCATCGTAAATGTGCCCGCGACCTGGTGCATACGAATAGCCGGGCCCAGAATTGTAGCCCGGAACCGCGACGCCTGCAGCGACGCCACGCTGCGCGCTAGCTGGCGTCGCGGCGAGCGAACCAGCGATCGTTGCGACCGCGACGAAGGCAGCAAATGTCTTCTTCATTCTGGAGCCCTCCTGCAGATGGCGCCTTCGGTCAGCGCCCGGTGGATGCACGGGAAATTGCTCGTCGCGGCAGACCAAAGCCGCCGCCGCATAGCCCAATGGCGATGATCATCCAGCCGATGCGATTCCCGGCTGCCGTCTTGCGCGGCGCGTTTCGGGTACCAGACGGTCTTTGCTCGAATATGCAGTCAAACATGGCGGTACTCTCCTGTTTATGACGCATCGAGGCTCCTCGCCTGATGCATCGAAAGCCCACATGACTCGTGGAGGAGCGACTTGTCATCGCGCATCTGGGGGGCGTGCGATAAAGAGCCTCTCCTTAGGAAGCGCTTCCGCGACGTTTCGTGGCAGGCCTAAATTGGCAGCCAACACATCGGGCGGATTCGAGGCTACCCATGCGCTGAGGTCGTGGGAACGATAGTGCCCGTTGTTGAATCCGGCCAGCAAGCGCAAGATGCCGCTACCGGTGTTGCGGATGTAGTGTCCGGCGCCCATCGGCACGTAACCGATGTCACCTGTCTCGAATTGTTCGGTCACTGCGTGACCCATCCCCAAATAAACACCCATCTCAGCCGCACCCTCAAGATAGTATTGCCACTCGTCGGCATGGGGATGCCAGTGAAGTTCACGCATGGCGCCCGGCTCGATCTCCAGCACCGAGACGGACAATGTGGTCGAGATCGGAAACTCGTCCGCGGTAACCTTCCACTGTGCACCGCCGCCCGGCACGCGCTGCGGCTGCTGAGCGCCCAATGGATAGCGGTGCGTCGTTGAAAGGGTCGGCTTCGCCCGGGCGTAGCACGTGCGAAGGAGTCATCGAGAATGGGCCGCTCTGCAAAGTAAGTCTCTCCCTTCGGAATCTTGGCCGTCCACTCCATGCCGAGGCCGAGGTTCTGTGAGACGATGGCAGGCGACGTATGGGCCAACCAATCAGTGATGCTAAGTGTATGATCCTCAGAGAAGGCGCCGTTGTCGAACATCAGAATGAAATGGCACTCGCCTGGCCCGGTCCCCAGGATGGAATGACCCCAGCCGCTAGGGAAATACCAAACATCGCCCGGTCCGAACGTATCGGTCGCCGCTCCGTCGGGGCTCAATACAGTGGTGCGGCAACTGCCAGATACGACGTAACCCAACTCCGCAGCAGTCGTGTGCCAATGCAGTTCGCGCAGGCAACCGGGTTGCAAGCGCATAGAGGCGCCGCCGATGCCCTGGCTAACAGGGAACTGCCGGACAGATGCGCCCCGTACGAGACCGCCACAGCTAGTGCGCGGCGGTTGCTGTTCCAAGCGGTAGCGGAACGATGGCAGAGCCGGGTCGCTCATATCTGATCTCCTGGCCGCAATATCGGCGCTCGCCGGACTTAATACTCATCCAGCAGAACCCCTGTTGTGCGGTCGCGACTGACGTGCAACCCGCCAAGGCGGCGTTTAGATCGCAGCCTGACACTAAGGAACGGAATTGCGTTGAACCATTGCAGGGAACACGTGTTGGAGTACGTAGGAACACCTGTTGCCGACGTGCAAGGGCTGCTGACTTCCGCGCTAAGACGTCAAGACACGCTATATTTCAATGGATGTGATCAACCGTCTGAAACCGCTCGGCGTCAAATACTTCGTCAACTCTTCGGAGGAGATTACGCATTCAGTCAGCCGGCATCGCCGCGATGGACTGAGGTTGCCAAGGCAGTCAATATCAAGATGGAAGAGTAGCACCGCTTCCCATAGCAACAAAGAAACCGACGAACAGGGACGCACGACCGAGGCCCAGGGACAACCGGCGCGGCATTCCGCAAGATCCTCTCATGATTGCGATCAAGATTTTTGCATAGCAAAAGGATTAGCCCCGGCGATGATGATCGACGGCCGAGATTCGACGCCCCGCGGATATGCGGTAGCGACCGGCACTCTGGCAGATTGCAACCACGACTCTGAAGACGACAAGGCAAACCGTAGTCAATCTCGGAGCTGCGCGTTCCGCTACTTAAGGCGTGTTCTTTCGCGCTCGAGAGTGCGCTCCCGCAACGATTCGTAGATTGGCGGATCGCGCATCAAAGTTGGTGCCAGCATAGCCATGAAACAGGCGCCCAACATCGGCAACAGCATTGTGACGTTTGCCGTCATCTCGACGACAAGGACGATGCCAGTCAGCGGGGCGCGGACAACACCGGTGAAAAAGGCGGCCATCCCGACCACCGCGAATCCCTCAGGTTGAATGTTCAGATCTGGAAATACCAGCTGGCAGAGCTGTCCGAACAACAATCCGAGTTGCGCTCCCAGTACAAGCATGGGAGCAAACAGGCCCCCCGGCGTCCCCGCCGCATACGATATGGCGCCGAGCCCGAGCCTGAGCAGGAAAACGAGGGGTAGCACGGCGAGCGTATCGGCCCCGGCGAGAGCGCGCTGCGTAATCGCATCGCCGCCCCCTACAAGGTTGGGCGCGAACCAAGCCAGCATTCCAACTGCTGCGCCGATAAGACCCGCACGCAGCTCGACAGGCCATCGGTCGAACCGATCGATCGTCGCAATGGTTCCAAGCAGCAAGCGATTATAGACGATCGCCACAAGTCCGGCGACCGCCCCAAGGATAAAGTAGAGCGGCCTCGTTGCGGCACCAGCATAGGCCAACGCTTCAACATGGAAGTCTGCCGTGTCGCCGAGGAGCACACGGGACACGGAGATGGCGGTCGCCGATGCGCCGAGCGCCGCTATCGCAACCCGTAGTTCGAATCGCCGCACCAACTCCTCCAGGACGAAAATGGCGCCGGCAATCGGCGCGTTGAACGCAGTGGCTAGCCCTGCTCCCGCGCCGGCGGCAAGCAACACTCTGCAGTCAGGCCAGCTGCGTCGAAACTCCTTGCCGACAAGATGCCCGATGGTCGCCGCCATCTGGACGCTCGGGCCTTCACGGCCGAGTGCGAGCCCCGAACCGATCGCCAGCACCCCGGCAACGAACTTCACCGGTATGATGCGAAACGGCGCCTGCGGCAGCTCCTCGTTCAGCACCGCCTCGACGTGTGGGATGCCGCTGCCTGACGCGTGAGGCGAGTAGCGGCGAACCAGCCAGGCCGCTACCCCCGCCCCGGCCGCACAAGCAACGCTAACGACCAAAAAGCCGGCGAAACCTTCCGAATGCGCCCAGACAATGACGGCATCGCGAAACCTGTCCGCCCGTTCAAGCAAGAGCAGGAAGAGCGCTCCCACCAAACCTGAAACTGCGCCAACGATGAGCGCCAAAACAGCAAGCACCAGGAGGCTGCCATGGCCGCTATCTCGGTCGCTCTCTCGTCTCTGCTCTGGGGTCATTCGCGTTCCGAATTGGGGGGAACTAGAACTCGGAAATGGCTACCAACAATCCTTCCGTTGACAACCTTAAAACTGGATATGAGGCGGTCGCGCAGTCTGGCGTATTCATTGTGTCTCCTTCTCACGGTCCCGAAGCTTTGCGGCGGCGCGCGATGCGTCAAAGACCACTTGGTCGTATTGCCAAAGGCGCTCGAAGAACCTCAGGACTCGGCGCTCGCCGTCGCCGTCCTGCTCTGCAAATTGCAGAATTTCGGCCAGGGTTCGGTTCCCGTCGATGGTGCCGAGCAGCCGTTCCTCGAAAGAGTCGACCGTACAAACAAGATCGGTGAACTTGTGCCTCCGGTTTATCAACACCGCGGCGCTACCAGGAGGCAGACGTTCCCGAACGCACACCGTCCACGGCAGCGCAACGGGAACGTAGTCGCGCCATGCATCGCCGGCAAAGTTAATCGGCTGGCCCACATCGGAACGATCGTCTCGGTACGCGATGAAGTTGTGCGAGACCATCGTTCCACGGAAGAGCTCGACGGCGGCGTGCTGCAGTCGCGAGGGCAACGAAGCCAGGCGCGCGGCGTGCGGGCTGCGCGCCACCATCCCGCATTGGGCCAGGTAGGGAGCCTGCTCGATCCAGCGACCGAAGGACATGCCGCACCGATCGAGCCATGCATACAGTTCCGGGACGGTGTAGGCGCGATCTTGGGGATGGAGGAGTGCGTCCGCCATCGCTTCCGGCCGCCGGAAATCCGCCGCCCGGCGCAGCAGGCCTGAAATCGGGTGGTCCGCCGGCAATGCTTCGATTGCGGCGCCGAGATCTCGTAGATCCTCTGCCGACGGGCTGATTCCGAGCAGGCCGCAGTACTCCTGCATCATGTAGATCCCGGCCCGGCCGTAGCGTGCGTAGACCATCAGGCGCATCGCGCCGCCCGGACGCAGCACATCGCGAAGGGCGCGAAGGCCGTGATCCGGGTCGGGCAAGTGATGCAGCACGCCTGTGCAGACCACGAGGTCGAAGCAGCGCCCAAGCTCCTGGACGCTCTCGATCGGCAGTTGATGGAGCTCGAGGTTCTCGAGATTGTACTTGCGCTGAAGATCGCGCGTGTGACGCAGGCTCGTGTCGCTGATGTCGATCGCCGTGATTCGAGCATCGGGCTCGCGAAGCGCGTACCGCGCGGCCTGCGAAGTACCGCATCCGGCAATCAGGATTTCTTGTCCTCCCTGCGGTTGCTTGGCCGGCCACATCAGATGGAATTCGGCCCGGCGACGGTCCGGGTTCTTGTAGTGGTCGCGGTGCGCGTCCAGACTGGTGCGTGGGGCCGGATAGGGCATCCTTTCGTAGAAGTCGCGGACTTCTTCGCTGCGGTTCACGTCGGACCTCCTCGGATTTCCGGCCTCAGCGCCCGCCCCTAGCCGCTCAACGTCGAGCGCCACAGGCGGCAGGCCAAAAGCCTGCCGCCCGAAGCCGAATGTGGGCTCAATGCATTCCGGAGGCGGTTTCGTGCATCATCCTCAACGCGTCGTCGAGGGTGAAGGTGTTGGGCTTCTGAACCGGCGGGAAGTCCTTGAAGGTCGCCGCCCATTGGGCGGCGGCCGCCTGCGCTCCGTACAACAGGTAAATGTGATGAATGTACCACTCCCAGTAGGTGTTGGACGTCTGATCCGCCCGCTCGTAAGGGTCGGTGCGAAGATTGAACATCTTCGGTATTCTGAGCCGGGTGAACGGCTCCGCCCAGACCTGTAGCGTGCCGTGGCACCGCTGCTCCATGAACGCCATCTTCCAATTGTCGTAGCGCAAGCCCAGCACGTCGCCGTCATCGCTCAAATACATGAAGAACTCGCGCGGGCTCTCCTTTGCCTCGCCGGTGAGGTAGGGCACAAGATTGTAGCCGTCGATGTGGTTCTTGTAGGTGCGGCCGATCGCCTGATAACCGCTCTTCAGCTTCTCGACGACATCCGGATCGCCGGCCATGGCGAGGAAGGTCGGGAACCAGTCGTGATGCTGGACGATCCCGTTCGAGACTTGGCCCGGCTTGATCTTGCCCGGCCAGCGCACCACCATCGGGACCCGGAAGGCGCCCTCCCAGTTGGTGTTCTTCTCGCTGCGGAACGGCGTCATGCCGCCATCCGGCCACGAGTTCATGTGGGGGCCGTTGTCAGTCGAATACATGACGAAAGTGTTGTCGGCGATGCCGAGCTGGTCGAGATAATCGAGCACCTGGCCGATGTTCTTGTCGTGGTCAACCATCGTGTCGTGATAGGGGGACTGCCAGCGTCCCGCCTGTCCTTTGTTCTCGGGCTTTGGATGGGTGTAGAGATGCATGTGGGTCGTGTTCAGCCAGACGAAGAAGGGCTTCCCCTCGCCGTTCTGGCGCTTCATGAAATCTTTGGCTGCCGCAATAAATTCGTCGTCGCAGGTTTCCATGCGCTTTTTGGTGAGCGGGCCGGTGTCGGTCACTCTCTGTTTTCCCACTTTGCCCCAACGCGGTTCGTCGGTCGGGTCGTCCTTGTCGGTCGCCCAGGAATGGATCACGCCGCGCGGTCCAAACCTATTACGGAAGTTCGGGAAATCTTTCTCGTTCGGGTAGTCCTCCATTTCCGGCTCTTCTTCGGCGTTGAGGTGATAGAGGTTGCCGAAGAACTCGTCGAACCCGTGGTTGGTCGGCAGCATGCGGTTGAGATCGCCGAGATGGTTCTTGCCGAACTGCGCGGTCGCGTAGCCCTGGTTCTTGAGGCAGGCGGCGATGGTCGCGAGCTTCTCCGACATGCCGATCGGCGCGCCGGGGATGCCGACCTTGGAGAGGCCGGTGCGATAGACGCTCTGCCCGGTGATGAAGGAGGAGCGTCCCGCCGTGCACGACTGCTCGCCGTAGCAATCGGTGAACATCATGCCTTCCTTGGCGATGCGGTCGATGTTGGGCGTCTTGTAACCCATGAGGCCGTGCGAATAGCAGCTCAGATTAGAGATGCCGATGTCGTCGCCCCAAATGACGAGGATGTTCGGCTTTTTCGTCTTGGCCATTTCAATCTCCTCCTGTTGGCATTGCAGTTGCAGGCGTAGTAGTGAGGTATGACTCCGTGCATTACGATCGCTTTACGGTAGAGCGCGGCGCGCTTGTCGGGGTGTAGCCTTTGCGCTGCTTACCGCGAAACATCCAGTAGACGACCGCGGTGTAGGCGCTGATCACCGGCAGCACGAACAGTCCGGCGCCCCAAAACAGGAAAGATAAGGAAGCCTCAGGCGCTGCCGCCGCGGCCACCGTGACGCTGTAGGGGATCATGTACGGCCAGAACATCACCGCGAGCGAGAGAAAGGCGGCGACGAAGAGCGCGACCGTCATGGCGAACGGCCATGAGTCGCGAAGCTGACGCGCACCCGAAAAAATGCCAACGATCGCGATGATGCCGATCAGCGGAAAGACAAAGCCCCAGGAACGGTCGAGGAAGAGGCTTCCAGTCATGCGGGCCCGATCGATGAACGCCATCACGACGGCAACGCACAGGACCGCAACAACCGCACCGGCAAGCACCGGTATGCGACTGCGCGCCCAGCTGCGTAGCGGATCTTCGGACTTAAGGACCAACCAGCCCGCGCCCAGCAGCGCATAAGCAAGCACGAGGCCGATCCCGCACAGGAACGGAAGCCCTGCGACCCAGTCGAACGAGCCTCCGGAAAACTGGCCATTCGCGACCGGTATTCCGCGGATCATGGCTCCGACCGCTGCGCCTTGGACAAAGGCCGCAACGAGCGAGCCGACAGCGAAGCTGCGATCCCAGAATCCTTGTGCAGCGCCCCGAGCGCGGAATTCGAATGCGACGCCGCGGAATATCAGTCCCAAGAGGAGCAGCAGCACCGGGATGTAAAAGGCCCCCAGGAACACTGCGTAGACGGCGGGGAAGGCTGCGAACAACGTGGCGCCCACCACGATCAGCCAAGTCTCGTTGCCGTCCCAAAATGGAGAGATCGAGGCGATCATTTCGTCGCGCAGCGCCGCGTCCTTGGTGGCGCCAAAAAGGATCCCGACGCCCAGGTCAAAGCCGTCTAGGACGACATAGGCGAGAATCGCCACGCCGATCACGGCGACCCAGAACAGGGCGAGCGCTGAGGGGTCCGTCGCACTCATCGCGGTTCCTCCGTGGAGGATTGCATTGCAACAGCGAGCGGCCGAGCCGGAGTCATTTTCGCCCGGTCCGACGCATCGCGCCCGGGGCCATCCCGCAAAAGTCGGTGAATGAAAAATAGACCAAAGCCGAATATAGTCGCGTAGGCGATGACGTAGCACGCCAGCGAAAACAGCACGTCCCCCGTCGTCAACGACGGCGTTACAGCATCCTTCGTACGCAGAAGGCCGTAGACTACCCAGGGCTGGCGGCCGACTTCGGCGGTAAACCATCCTGCCAGCACGGCGATGAAGCCGCTCGGGAAGGATAGGAACGCCACCCACAGAAACCAGCGAGTGCTCTCCAGCCGGCCGCGCCAGCGCAGAAAGCTTCCAAACCAAGATACCGCGAGCATTATCAGGCCCATTCCCACCATGACGCGGAACGCGAAAAAGGGAATGATCACCGGTGGGCGGTCTTCGGGCGGGAAGGTCTCCAGCCCAATCTCGCGCGCGGTCCAATTGCCGGAGGCGATGAAGCTGCCGAGCCCTGGGATTTCGATCGCAAAGAGATTCCGCTCCTCGAATGGATCAGGCAGAGCGATCAGCACCTCGCTTGCCGGCTGCTGGGTCTTCCAGCGCGCCTCGATCGCAGCGAATTTAGCCGGCTGGTAGTTGAGCACGTAAATGCCGGTCAAATGACCGAACACCATTTGCACCGGAATCATAACGGCGACGAGCCCGAGCCCCCAGCGCAGCATGGCGCGCGACTCCGGCACGTCCTTGCCACGCAGCAGGTACCAGGCGCCGGTGGCCGTGATGCCCATGCCGGTGGTCAAGAAGGCGGCCAGCAGCATGTGTGGCCATCGAATCCGCATGATGGGCCCGGTGGTGATGGCCCACCAGTCGCCCGGCTCGATCCTGCCGTTGACCATGACATGGCCGAGCGGCACCTGCATCCAACTGTTGTTGGCGAGGATCCAGAACGACGAGAACATGGTGCCGAGCGAGACCATGCAACAGGAGAGAAAGTAGAACCAGGGCGGCACGCGGTCGCGACCGAGGAGCACGACGCCAAAGAATGTTGCTTCCAACATGAAGGCCGTGAAGGTCTCATAGCCCAGCAACGGCCCCTGGATCGATCCGGTGCGCTCGGCCAGTACGCTCCAGTTGGTGCCGAACTGGAAGGCCATCACGATGCCGCTGACCACGCCCATGCCGAACGACAGAGCAAATATCTTGAGCCAGAAGTCGAAGATCCGCCGATAGAGCTGGTTGCCGGTCCACAACCGCACGCCTTCGAGAGTCGCAAGCCATGCGGCGAGCCCAATCGTGAAGGCCGGGAAGATGATATGGAAGCTGATGACGAAGGCGAACTGCACCCGCGACAGCAGAACGGGATCAAGCTCCATGACCAGACTCCTCATTGGCTCGCGCGGCGGCGGCGGCGCCGTCGGCTGCTTCAGTAGCCCTCGAGACCGAGGATCGCGATCTTTGCCCTCCTGATTTCGGCAGGAAAGGCGGGAGCTACGTAGCCGGTCGTCACCGCAACTTTTTGAGTGCCGTTCACCGTATAAGTGATCACCCCGCCACCGATCGCGCCGCCGATCTTCTTGCCCCACAGCTTCTGGCCGGTCGCCGCGTCAAGCGCATAGAAATTGCCGCCCAGGTCACCGAAGAACACAAGGCCCCCAGCGGTCGGCGTCACAGCACCCATGATCGGATAATTGGACTTCAGCCTCCACTTCCACACCCCTGTGTCGGCGTCGACCGCGTGAAGCCATCCCGCCCAGAAGCCGTCGGCACGCGAGAACTTTCCGAACACGTTGAACGGATTGAGATTTCTATCTCCCGTCCACACCTGCCCGAGCGGGACAGCCGCCATTTCTTCCCTGGTCTGCAGCTTCACCGTCACGCACCAGTCGACCTGGCCGGTGAAGATGAAATTGGTCACAGGGTCGTAGGCCGGGCTGTTCCATTCCCCCCCGCCCGCCGCGCCCGGACAAAAATGGACGTCTTTGTCGACAGCGAAGGGCTCTTCCACATTCTCGATTCTCGTCACCGGCGTCCGGTACAAGAGCTTGTTGTCAGCAAGATCAAAGCCGTAAAGGTGCCCGTCCTTTGGCGCCACCGCCATGAGCCTTTTGCCCCCCCTCGTCTTGATCAAAGCCGGCGGGTTGGAGACGTCCCAGTCGTGCCAATCCCTGGGCACAAGCTGGAAATGGTTCTTGTACGCGCCGGTCTTGGCGTCGAGGACAACGACGGAGCCGGTGAAGAGATTGTCCCCCTGGCGGACGCTGTTGTCGTAGTCAGGCGCGGGATTGCCAACCGGCACATACAAGAGCCCGGAAGCCGGGTCCAAGGTCGTAGAAGTCCAGGCTCCCCCGCCGCTGATCGGAGCGCCAGGCACGTTTTTCCAAGTCGAAGTGTCGAGCGGCGAAGTGCCCTCAGGCCCGCGAACCGTATCGCCCTCGGTCTTGGGCACGAGGAAGAATTGCCACACAATCTTGCCGGTCCTGGCGTCGAGCGCGTACATGTGCCCTTTGGCGCCCTTGAAGTCTCCGCCGGCGTTGCCGACGAAGACGAGGCCCTGCCAGGCGATCGGTGCCGCTGGCACGTCTTCGCCCTTTTTCACGTCCGCGATCGTCGTCTCCCAGAGACGCTTGCCGGTTTTGAAGTCGTAGGCCAGCACGCGCCCGTCGTCTGTCCCACGGAACAAACTCCCGTCGAGGTAAGCCGCGCCCCGATTGGTCGGGATAATGTAAGCCGGATATTCCTCGTGCCTGCGCCAGTTCTCGGCGCAGGTCGAGGGGTCGATCGAGAAAATATCGAATTCGGTCGTCCCGATGAGCGCGCCCTCCACCATGATCAGGCCGGTCTCGAAGCTGGTCAATCGCCAGGTGTCGTAGGTACATGAGACCTTGAGCTTGGCGACGTTCTTCGTGTTGATCTGGCTGAGGTCTGAGAAGCGCTCGGAAGTCAGCGTTTTGTTGTAGCTCGGCCAGTCCGCGGCGGCAGGCGAGGCAGGAGCCGCAGGCGCGGGCGCCGCAGCGCCCTTGTAATTTGGGTTCGTTTCCGTGGCTACGGCACCCGCAGGCGCAAGGAGCGACAGAATTTCGCCGCGCAACTCGCCGACGCGCGCCTCGACTCCGGCCTCGTCCGCAAGCGCGGAGGTGACTCCTCCGCCCACCACGACCGCGTTTAGCGCAAGGAACACGATGCTGAAGAGTTCGAGTCTGCGATTCATCTCCGCCTCCCTTGTTTGGTTACAAGCGGGTTTTCCACTGTCGAGGGGCAACCGCCCTTCGAAGGCAAGAGCTTCGCTTTTACGCTCATGCTGATGAACCTGTTTACGATGGTCGGGCTTGAGTCAGTCACTGCGGAACCCCTTTCACTCGCAATTTCCCCCGGCGGCTACACAAGGCGCAGCAGCACGGCAAAGAAGGCAAACAGGCCGATGCAGATGAGGAGGACGGCGATCGCGAGAACCGGCGTCTCCACTCCTTCCCTTGTCGGTCCGGCAATTGGAGCGAACGATCCACCCCAAAGGTAACGAATGATCCACAAGTACTGCCAAACCGCGATGAGTAGCGCCAGGACACCGCATGAGATCAGGGCCAGCCCGAGGTCGCGCGGTGCGCTTGGATAAGCAGCAGGTCGGGCTCCGGGCATCTGTTCCAGGCGTTCGAAGAACTGGACGATCGCGAAGCCGAAGCCGATCAGCGCGGTTGCAGTCCGTATCCACGACATCATCGTGCGCTCGATGCTCAGGCGAGTACGGATCCAGCTAAAGTGGCTGTCTGAGGTTACTCTTACCTCGAACCTGCCCGCGCTTGGGGCGGAGTGTTGGTCTGCCGTGCCGGGTGCTTCATTGCTGGCGTTCATTTCGGTGTCCTCACCAGATTTGTGCGCGGATGTGCCATCGCGTCACCTGCGCGCGATGCGCGCGACAAGGCCTCGGACTAGCAAGTACGGTACAAATGCAAGCAACAACGCGACGACGAGCGCCTCATTCGGATAGAACGTCTTGAGCACGAGCAGCTGATAGATTAGGTCGATCACCAGCCCCAGAAGGATGATTCTGGCGGTCGCATTCAACCCCTCGCGCAGCCGTCCAACGCGTTCCTGCGAATTGCGCAGCACCGTCATGAAATACGGAGAGCGGCCGGCCCGCGCGTCGGCGCGGCCATCGTGGATAGCTGCGATCACGGCCATCAACGGCTGCAGGACGAAGCGGAACCTCATCGGCTCGTCCGGCCGCTCGACCAGGTCGTGCCAGAATCGTTGGAAGGTTGCGACCGTAACGCCGTGCCACAGCACGCCGGCGACGAACAGCACGATGCCGAACACCACGACCAACTTGGCCAGAAGGCCCAGTTCCTGCGGATTGGCATCGGTCATGGCGCTGCTCCCGCCTGCCTGACGATGCATCGGAACCCCACATGACTTGTGGAGGTGTCGATTGGCTCTGCGTGACGTGCGGCCGGGCGGTAGCGGCGGCAATAGTTTGGTGCGCACAAATGCGAACCGCCCTTGATGACTTTGCGGGGAATCCTGATGTTGGACAGGCGCGGGTCGTAGCTCGCATCTTCACGAGCACCTCGCGGATTTTCGGGAATGCAGCAAGCTTTCGGTGCGTCCGCTTCGTGCCTGGGCGAGTACCAATCGGTAGTCCATTCCCAGACATTGCCGATCATGTCGTGCAAGCCGTGGCCATTCGGCGGAAACGCTCCGACCGGTGAGGTCCGTTCGAAGCCATCCGTATTGATCTTCCGATGCGGAAATTCCCCGTGCCAGGTGTTGGCCATGTGCTTGCCGCCGGGCTTGAACTCGTCACCCCAGGCATATTCAGCGCCGTCGAGCCCGCCGCGCGCGGCGAATTCCCATTCCGCCTCGGTCGGCAATTCCTTGCCGGCCCACGCCGCATAGGCCATCGCGTCGGAGTACGCGATGTGTACGACCGGATGATCGTCGAGGCCGCGGATCGAACTGCCCTTGCCGTATGGGCGACGCCAATTGGCACCGAACGTGAAGCTCCACCAATTCGCGAAATTGCGCAGATCGACGGGATGATCCGGTGGACTGAAGACCAGAGAGCCAGCCTTCAGCATGTGCGGCAGAGCCCCCGGATAATCCTTCGGGTCGGGGGCAATCTCAGCGAAGGTAATGTGCCCAGTCGCCTCGACGAAGTGCCGAAATTGGCGGTTCGTCACAGGGGTTGGATCTATCCAAAAACCAGCAACCCTAACGCGATGCACGGGCGCTTCTTCCGGATAATGCTTGTCTGATCCCATCCGAAAAATGCCGCCCGGAATGAAGACCATCGGCGCCGATGAACGCTGCCGGTTTTCGGCCTTGACGAGAGTATCGGTCGAAATACTCATGAGCCAAACGCTCGTTGGGCGGCCGCTATTAAATGAAGATACAAAAAAGCAACACGCCGAGGCAGGGTTGGGATCGCAACATGACGCTAAAGTAGAGAATGGAATTGGACCATCACAGGGAATACGTGCTGGAATAGGTGGAAATACCTGTTGCCGATTTGCATGAGAGCTACCGACTTCACGTGCTGGCGCTCGGAAGATACGCGCCATACTTGAATCGCACTGTAGTGAGTTCAGTCAGGCGCAGCCGCTGATTGCGCAGCGCACGACCGATCGCAGCCGGCGATCCGAGAACGGGTGCTCAAGGAAGTCGAAAGCGCCGGAGCGCACTAACTCGATCGCAATCGCGAACTCCGAATCGCGTCCGATCACGACGACCGCGAGCGGAAGTTGCCTGCGATTAATCTCGTGGATCAGCGCTCGCAGTCCAATACCCGGAAGATCGAGGGGCACGAGAACGCATCCCGAGGCGGTTGCGGCAACTTCGTTGAGGAATTGTACGGCTCCCTCGTAACTCTTTACTACGACAGGCTCGCCCGCGAGTGCGTCTACGATGCGACGGCGCTCATCCGGAAGCGGATCGACGATATAGACGGTTTCGGCCATGAGCCCTCATCATCCGGGCATGCTAACGATGGTCGGGCGACGCGGTGACCGCCACGTCAGAACTGGCCGGAGCGTCAAAGGACATGCGGTGAGGATGATCGGTGTCGGGCCAACGAACAATATGAGGAAATACGTAGGACCCTTATAGTAGCCGCGCATCGGCCGCCGACCGCTCAACTATTGCGTCGCTCGATCACGAGCCGGATCAGTTCGGCGGCCGAACGGACCCGCAGCTTTTCCATGATGTGACCGCGGTGCAGTTCTACGGTCCGGTAGCTGATGTCGAGCACCCTGGCGATCGATTTACTGGATAAACCCTTAGCGACCTGCTCCAGCACATCGCGCTCACGTTCGGTCAGTGTTGCCAGGCGTTCGGCGAAGCCCTCGCCAGTGCCGGTCACTAGTCGAGACTCGGCATCGAGGCGGAGCGCCTCGTTGATGCTATCCAGCAATTGCTGCTCACGATATGGTTTTTGAACGAAATCGACGGCGCCGGCTTTGATGGTCTTGATGGCAACCGCGATGTCTCCATGGCCGCTGATGAACACGATCGGAACGCGCGCACCAATCGTGTTTAACTTGTCCTGGAGCGCAGGCCCGCTGATATGTGACATGCGGACGTCAAGCACGAGACAACCCGGCTGCTCGGGATCGAACCCGTCAAGAAACTCCCGCGCGGAACGAAACGTAGCCGCTCGCAGTCCGACCGACATCACCAGTTCTGCAATCGAATCCAATACTGCGGCATCGTCGTCAACGATGAACACTGTGGGCTCACTCATGCCGTCAGTTTCCCTTTATGAGGGATAGGCAGCGTGAATTGAAAAACGCATCCACCATCCAGGTTCGGGGCCAGCGATATCCGGCCGCCATGCGCTTCAATGATAGCGCGGGAGATCGAAAGCCCGACTCCCAATCCTGCTCCTTTCGTCGAATAGAACGGCTCAAAAATATGCGTGGCAGCGTCGGGGCTAATTCCCGGACCGTAATCGGTGACGCTCACGGCGATTTCATTTTCCGCCGTGCCCGAAACTCCAACTTTGATGACATTGGTGGTGATTCCAGCTTCCTCTATCGCCTCAATGGCATTGCGGATCAGGTTCAGGACCACCTGTTGAATCTGAACCCCATCGACGAAGATCGGTGGAAGATCCCTCGAGATCACGGACTCGAACCTGATATTCGCGCTGCGACTTTCCATTTCCACCAGCTTCAAGGTATCGGCGACCAGTTGCCCAACTTCAATTCTGGTGTTCTTCGGTTCATGCTTCTTCACCATGGTACGAAGCGACTGCAGCACATCGCCTGCGCGCGAGGCTTGCTCTCCGATTTTGTCCAGCAGGTCTTCAACCTTGGCTGCATCCACGGTGCCGGCTAGTCGCCGGCGCGCCGCGAGCGCGTAATTCTTTATTGCGACGAGCGGCTGATTAATCTCATGCGTAATCGCCGCAGACATGTCATTGACGGCATGGACACGCACCAGGTGCGCAAGATTTTCGCGATACTGTTCTGTTTCAACCTTAGCCCTTCCCATCTGCTCGGCGGCCAGCTTGCGACGTCGACGCTCGAACAGCATCCACGCGATCAGCGCGCCCTGAAACACTACAACGGCCAGCGCAGCGAAGACCTGCAGCGGATATTCGCGCCATAAAGGCCGCTCGGCGAAGCGGATTTCGCACCCGGGGGGCAAGCTGTGCTCGTCCAACGACCATTTGCGCAGAGCGAGAGCGTCCGCTACGCATCGAGCAGGAACTTCGGACACAGCTGGAATTGTGCCACCCGATCCCAACCGGATCAGTCGCTCAGCTACCATACGCCCTTGGTCTTTGTAGGACTCCAGGACTCCTCCCGCAATGCCGCCGCCAAGATAGGTTTCAAATAGGCCATATATCGGCGCAGACGACACTGTACTGATAGCGCGGACCACCTCACCCGGCGTATACGGACGGCCGTCGCGATCGCGGAACTGCGCGAGATACAATACTATTGTGCTTGCCGGCTCGCGTCCTATCCGCTCTATGAGTTCCGTCTGCGGGAGCCCTAGTAGAAATTCCGTTTCTATTGTGTTGCGCCGCTCGGCCAACACTCTGCGGGTATCGTTCGTAATATTCTTGTCATAGTCGGATACCCCAGCGACAACGAGGAGGCGCCGCGCGTCGGGCTGCATTCGCTGGGCGAGATCGACGGTCTCCGTGATTTTCTGACTCTCCACGACGCCCTCCGTGCCCTCCGGAAGCGTCATACGTTCGAGCGATTTCGCCGGAATGCTATGAAAGAGTATCTTGGCATCCGGCCAAAGCTCTTTCCTGTGCTGAACTACGAAATCGAGTGCAGGATGTGTGACAGCGACGATGATGTCGATCTGCAGTGCCTTGTATTTCTTGACGAGCAGAGCCATGAGTTCCGGCTCGAAATCTCTGAGGGCGAACCGTTGAGCATCGAGTGTCTCGGTGAAGTACTGAAATCGTGGCGTTGCATTTTTTGCCAGGATCTCGCGCATGGCTGCGTCGATTGCCAAATACGCAGGTAAATAAGGGTCTGTGGCGTTGAGGAACAGGACCCGAGTTTCCGGTTTGACCGCCCGCAGCGGCGCCGTCATGAAACAAAGCGCCATAGCGGCAACGAGCAAGCGTGCGAGGCCACCCGCGAGCTTCACCGACGCCTTGCTGGCAAGGTTCATCGGATTCGTATCGCTCAGGAAAGCGATCAAGGGCGGCCTCACGCGATACTAAAAAGGTCAGCAGTTCGAACCCAAATCCGAGGCGGTCCTACTACAGTACCCCCGCTATCAGGCCGCGACTATGTAGAAACGGACCGAAGCTGTGATAAGTGCGATTGACCGGCGCTGCCTCTGATGCCGCCGTCGCAGCTTCTCGGCCGGGCCGCGGAAAGGAGGACCGAACTCCCCTTCGGCAGTGGCCAAGTTTCCACCTATTCCGACACGTGTTCACTGTGATGGTTCAACGCCCGCTTCCTCTACACTATTCGTCACTCAGGAACTCAAAGCGTGCGCACGGATCCGACTGTCGACCGAGGTCATGGATAATCTGACGCATTACCCTTGGTTGGTGTTCGGTGCATCAACCGCGAGGCCGATGGCGGGTTAGAACTGCCTGCAAAGGTCGTGCAGGAACGGCTTGGCCACTCCTCGATCACGGTCACCCTCGATACCTACGGGCACCTCTTTCCTCGGGTGATGACTCGGCCAAGCTTGCCGAGGCTGAGAGCAGACTTTGGGGTTAGAAAAGCCAGCGGCGCAATCAACTGTGGACAGTTCGCTAAAAGCAAAAGGCGGATTGGCACAAAACTGACACAGCGGATTCGATCGGGCGCTCATTGACGCGCAACATCAAGATCTTGCCGGTGGCGCCATGTTCCCTACCAAGGAAAAGTGCCTCGAATCAAACCATTGACCGACCTATCCGATCATGGGCACATGAACTGTCCCCGTCCCCGATGGCTCTCATCTTCCTACAAATGGAGAGCCGCGCCATGCGCAATCGACTGCACGTCAGCTTCTGGGGACTGCATCTCACCGCTGAAGGAATCGTTACGATAGTGGCAGCACTGGTGATCGTCATCGCCGTGCTGGTGGCGTCGAGGCTTTGATAACTGTTGATGGCTCAGAGAAATTTGACCGTCGCATGACGCACAAACCCCAGCCTTTCCAGCGGGTCCGCGCTCGTGGGACTAGCGCGGCTCCTTCCGCGACTGTCGTTCACCAATTGGGTTTTCGCCGCTCCACGAATGCCCTCAATCCTTCCTGCGCCGCATCGGTCACGGCAACATTGCAGAAATCCTCCACCGCGTTCGCGATGCTGCGGCGGTAGTCCAGATCGATCTGGCGCATGAAGGCAGCGCGGCCCATGCGCACGACCGTCTCTGATTTTGCAGCAAACGTCCCGGCAAGGCCCATCGCGGCGTCATCGAGTTCGGCATCCCGGACAACCTTGTTTACAATTCCCAGTTCGAAGGCCTCGCGCGCATCAAAGGCGCGGCCGCTGAACAGAAGCTCGAAGGCGCGATGCCGTCCGATCAGCCGCGGCAGATGCGCGAAATGAATCGCCGGCAATACACCGACGTCGATTTCCGGATAGCCGAAGGTCGCGCTTTCACCGGCCAGCACCACGTCGCACGAGACCGCCATGGTCATGCCGCCGCCGCGCGCCGCACCACCCACCGCCGCGATCGAAGGTTTTCCCAGATCATACTGCGCATCGTACAATCCGACATACAGCTCCTGAAGAAACTCCCGGATATGCTCTCCGGATTTTCCGAGCAGGATGTCGAGATCGAGACCGGCCGAAAAACGCTTCGCCAGCGCGCTCGACAGCACGACAGCGCGTGCCTGGCGATCCGACGCAGCGCGCCTGAACGCAGCGACAACCGCGCGGATCATTTCCAGACTCAGCGCATTCACCGGCGGACGCTCGAGCGTGATCCGGGCGATGTTGCCGGATAATTCGTACCGCACGCTCTCGTTGACGGGGTTGGTCTCGGACACCAGCGCGCTCCTTAATTCGTCGGGCCGCGGGCTATCCGCCATTCCCAACATGGATCGTCGCGATCCCGTCTTTTGGTCATCTCGATCTCGAGGAAGCGGTCGTGCGCAAGCGCCGCGCCAATCCACAATTCGTTCCAGGCGTCGAAGACCCGCGGCGAAAGCTGCGGCCGATCCTGCATCAGCCGCCATGTCGTTTGTCGCACCGTGGCTATTCCACCATCGATAGCACCGGCGGCATCGTCGCCCTGACCGGCCGACAACCGCGTGAGCATCTCGGCAAACCCCGCGACGCCCTCACCTACCCCTCCCAGCAGCTTGGAAACCTCGTCGAAAGTATGCATGCCGACGAGGCGAGCCGCGGCGCCCGCGAGGTGTCCGCCCTCCTCCGGGCCAAGAACAGCGATCGTCTCCGGCAGGATCGAGGTGATATATTCCATCGCGTAGTTGCGCAGCACTTTCTGCAACCGTTCGTTGGGCCAGCTGTTCTCAGGTAATTTCGGCGCAGCATCCACGTCGAACGGCGGACAGGTTTCTCCGGGAGAGAACTGAAGCCGCTCCTCCGGCGCAAGATCGTGATCCCATTCCTTGTAATAACCCTCAAGACCCGGCTGGCCGTCTACGGTCTGCCCGGTGCAGACAAAACCGAGCCGCGGGTTGCCAAGGACAACGCCGTTGTTGGCGTGCCATCCGCGCAGCATTGCACGCGAAACTTCCGACGGGATGCCGCAAATGGCAGTGCCCGACCAGATCCATCGCGGCGGTGGGTAGCGGACCCAGGCTTTCCGGTCGCTTTCCAAGACGTATTCGACTTTCACGCCGCCGACCTGGTTCGAGAGGTAGTGATATTGCGCGCAGGCAACCGCATGCGGAAGCTTGTCGAGGCCGAGCTTCTTCAGGCCCGGCAAAAAGCGGGAGAGCTGCTGGCGGCGGAAGGTGCGAAACACCACCTCCGACGTGCGCGAGGCGCCGGCACGCGATGCCAGCATCAAAATCAAACCCGTCAGATAGGAATGATAGATGAGTTCGATCGCCGCGTAGGCGGCGCCATCCACCGTTTTCTCGCGGGCCCCTACCTCTGCCTTTGCCATCATGATTTCACCAGTCCTGCCACGACGAAATCCGCGATCGAGGTCGCCAGCCGCTTGCGTGCGGCCGCGGTCTCGCCCGGCCGCGGCTGATACCAGCGCGATGTCCAGTTTAATGCGCCCAAAACCGGCTTTGCGATGAGTTTTGCGTCGACCGGCCGCAATTCTCCCGACGACACGCCTTCCTTGATGGCGCGGATGTAAAGATTTTCGTTGGCCTCACGCAGGGCTGCGACCTCGGCAAGGTTGGCTCTTTCGCTTTCATTGGTGCGTTCGAGCAAATGCAGTTCCAGTCCCTGCGCGATCACGCGCAGATAGGGAAGCTGGTCCATCACCAATAGCGTGTGGGCAAACGCCATCGCATGCAGCCGATCGCGCGCGCCGGCATGCTTTTCGAACGGCGGCCGGATCGCTGCCTCCGTCAGTTCCATGCCACGCCGGTGCACGCCGAAGAACAGATCCGATTTGCTGCGGTAATAGTAGTAGATCGCGCCCTTGGTCGATCCGATCTCGTCGCTGACGCGATCAAGCGAGGTCGCGGCGAAGCCCTGGCGCATGAACGCGCGTGCCGCGGCATCGAGAATTTCGATCCTTCGGTCACCCGCCGGCGGCTGATCCGGCACATCGACCTGTTCCTTGTGACGCACGATCATCTCCCTCCGGCCTGGTTGACGATCAACATACTACGCAGTAGCTTGATCCTCAACATACTACCCGGTATCTAAAAACGGGTGGGAACGGGAGAGCGAAGCGTGACTACTGCGGACTATGCGGGGCTACGGGTGCTGGACGTTAGCCAAGGCTTCGCGGGACCGTATTGTGGGGCCATCCTTGCGCGTGGCGGCGCCACCGTCATCAAGGTCGAGCCGCCGGCCGGCGACTGGGCGCGCACCATCGGCGGCGCGATCGACGGACATACGGCGTTCAGTCTGGTCCCGAATATCGGCAAGCGCGCGATCTGCATCGACGGGACGAAGCCCGACGGGCGCGCCGTTCTGCTGCGCCTGGCACAGCAAGTCGATGTCGTGATCCAGAATTTCCGCCCGGGCGCCGTTGAGCGGCTTGGGATCGGCGATGCGCAGCTTCGCCTGGATAAGCCTGACCTGATTTACCTGTCGATCCTTGGTTTCGGCCCCGGCCCCTACGCGAAGCGGCCCGCGACGGACACGGTGATCCAGGGCTTTACCGGCATGATGGTGATGAACCGCGACGCACGCGGTACACCGCGCCGGATCGGCATGTTGGCGGTCGATACCGCGGCCGGTGTCTATGCCGCGCAACAAGTCGGCGCGGCGCTGTACTCCCGTCTCGCAGGGCGCGGCGGCCGTCACATCAGGATATCCCTGGTCGAAGTGGCAGCCGCATTCCAGTCGATGCCGATCATCGATCACGCGATGCATCGAGGGCAGCCGGGTCCGCCGCTGAGCGTACCGATCGGGACATTTGCGACCTCGGACGGTCACATCAATCTGTCCTGCGTGTCGACGGCGATGTTTCATGGCCTGTGCCGTGCCATCGGCCGAACAGACTGGATCGATGATCCCCGCTTCGCGTCGGAAAGCAGCCGGCTTGCGCACGCCAGCGAGATCACATCTGCGGTCACGGCGATCCTGGCGACGCAACCCGGCCAGCATTGGATAGACGCCTTCGAAGCGCACGACGTGCTCTGCGGCCCGGTCCAGGACTACGACGCCTTCCTCGACGATGTTCACACGCGCCAGTCCGCGCATGTCGCGACGCTGACCGGCGGCGGCTTCGAAGGGATGCCGCTGATGCTGTTGCCCGGCACAGGGGAAGCGGGAACCAAGCTGCCTCAAGCTCCCGCGCTCGGCGCGCACACGCGGGAAATCCTCTCCGAATACGGTTACGGGGCCTCCGAGATCGAAAGTCTTGTTGGTTCCCGTGCAGTCATCAACGTAACAAAAGAAGAAAAGGGGAAATCATGAGAACAGTATTTTCGAGTGCCTTGATCCTTGCGGGCATGCTGGCATCGCCGGCGGCCGCGCAGGTATCCGACAACGTGGTTCGGATCGGCATCGTCAACGACATGGGCGGGATCTATGCCGACGCCGGCGGAAAAGGTTCGATCATCGCGGCAGAGCTCGCGGCCGAAGACTTCGGCGGCAAGGTATTGAACAGTCCGATCGAGATCGTCTCCGCCGATCACCAGAACAAGCCGGACATCGCGGCAAATCTGGCGCGTCAGGAATATGATTCACAAGGCGTCGACGTCATCGCAGATGGCGGGTCCTCGGCCGCGGCGCTCGCGATGCAGAACGTCTCGCGCGAGCGCAAGAAGGTCATCCTGTTGTCCGGACCCGCGACCGCGGAAGTCACCGGAAAATCATGTTCGCCTTACAGCTTCCACTGGATGTACGACACCTATGCGCTCGCCGCCGCACCGCCCGAGGGCGTGCTGAAGAACGGCGGCGATACCTGGTTCTTCATCACCGCCGATTATGCCTTCGGTAAATCGATGGAGAGCGAAGCGACCAAGCGGATCGTCGCCGCTGGCGGCAAGGTCGTCGGCGGCGTGCGCTCCCCGCTCGACACCCCGGACTTCTCCTCGTTCCTGCTGCAGGCGCAGGGGTCCGGCGCCAAAGTGCTGGCGCTGGCAACAGCCGGAAGCGATACCAGCAACGCCATCAAGCAGGCGCATGAGTTCAACATTATCGGCGGCAAGACCCAGGTCGTGACGTTCCTGATGTTCATCAACGACGTCGACGCCATGGGCCTTCAAAACGGCCAGGGCCTGGTTTCGTCGACAACATATTATCATGATCTCGACGACGGCAGCCGCGCCTTCGCCAAACGCTTCTGGGACAAGATGGGCCGGCCGCCCTCCATCGTGCAGGCTGGCGTCTACAGCTCCGTTGTGCACTATCTCAAGGCGGTGGCCGCGGCCGGTACCGATGACGGCACCAAGGTCGCGGCGAAAATGCACGAGATGCCGGTCAACGATGCGTTTACGCACAACGCGACCATCCGGGCCGACGGCCGTTTGCTGCGCGATCTCTACGTGACGCAAGTGAAGACGCCGGCGGAGTCCAAGGGACCGTGGGACTATTGGAAGATCATCGCGACCATCCCGGGCGACAAGGCCTGGCGGCCGGCACAGGAGAGCGAATGCCCGCTGCTGACGTCGAAATGACAGGCACAGACCCGAAATTGCTGGTCGAAACCGACGGGCCGGTGACGGTGATCACCATCAACCGGCCCGCGGTCCGCAACGCACTGGACAATGAGACCGCCGCGTCGCTGACACAGGCGCTGCGCGCCTTCGATGCATCCCCGGACGCCAAAGTCGCGGTCCTGACCGGCGCCGGCGGCCATTTCTGTGCCGGCGCCGATTTGAAAGTGCTTGCGGCGGGACAGGACTACAAGCCCTGGGCCGGCGACGTCGATGGTCCCTGTCATGATATCCTCGGCAAGCCGGTGATCGCAGCCGTCGCCGGCTTCGCCTGCGCCGGAGGGCTCGGCATCGCGCTGCGTTGCGATTTGCGCGTTGCGGAACGCTCCGCAACGTTCGCCGTGCTGTCGCGACGATGGGGCGTCCCGATGAGCGACGGGACCACGGTTCGCCTGCCGCGGTTGGTGGGCACCGGACGCGCACTGGATATGCTGCTGACCGCGCGCAAGATCGGCGGCGAAGAGGCTGTGGCCATCGGCCTTGCCGACCGGCTGGCGCCGGATGGCGAGGCGCTGAAGATGGCGATCGAGCTCGCCCACGAGATATCAGCCTTTCCGCAGATCGCCATGCGCTCGGACCGGCTCTCCGCCATCCGCCAGTGGGACCTGTCCGAGGCGGAAGCCATCGCGCAGGAGATGCTGCTTGCCGCCGAAGCGCGCCGCCTCGAAGCGCGCGCTGGCGCAGCCTCGTTCGCAGCCGGCGCCGGACGGCACGGCACGAAACGGGAGGCCTAGCCCATGCGCGCTGTCGTGGGCCGCACGTTCGGCGGCATCGACAATCTGAGGCTCGAGACGGTTCCCCCGCCGGCCATGGTACCCGGCGGTGTGCGGATCGACGTCCGCGCCGCCGGCATCAGTTTTGCGAACCTGCTGTTCATCGAGGGCAAACATCAAAACAAGCCGGCGCTGCCGTTCATCCCGGGCACCGAGATTGCCGGCGTGGTCACCGAGATCGCTGCTGACGTGTCCACCGGGCTTCGGGTCGGAGACCGTGTCTGCGCCGGACAACCGTCCGGCAGCTTCGCCGAACAAGCTGTCATCGAAGCAGACAATGTCTTCAAGATCCCCGATAGCCTGGACTTCGATGCAGCGACACACTTCCCGACGATTTATGCGACAGCCTATTCATCGCTGAAGTGGCGCGCCGCGCTTGAGCCCGGCGAGACGTTGCTGGTTCATGGCGCGTCCGGCGCAAGCGGACTTGCGGCCGTCGAGATCGGCCGCGCCTTGGGCGCCCGCGTCATCGCAACCGCGGGCGGCG
Source organism: Bradyrhizobium canariense (assembly GCF_900105125.1). NCBI lineage: Bacteria > Pseudomonadati > Pseudomonadota > Alphaproteobacteria > Hyphomicrobiales > Nitrobacteraceae > Bradyrhizobium > Bradyrhizobium canariense. Next base: position 1,943,051 of record NZ_LT629750.1, read on the forward strand.
ATGCCAAGATTGCAATCGCGAGAGAGCATGGCGCGCACGACGCCATCGACTATCGGCGCGATGATTTCCGGCAAGCGGTGCTTGACCTGACCGGTAGCCGCGGCGCCGATGTCGTATTCGATCCCGTGGGCGGCGAGGTATTCGACAAGTCACTGCGGTGCGTCGCGCCGCTCGCGCGATTGATTCCGATGGGTTTCGCGTCGGGCCAGATCCCGTCAATTCCCGCCAATCTGGTTCTCGTAAAGAACCTCACCGTGATCGGATTGTACTGGGGTTACTACATGGGCTGGGCAAAACAGCGGCCTGATAATGCCTTGCGGGCAAAGGTGCGCGGTCTTTTCGAGGAGCTGTTCTCGCTGTTCGATAAGGGCCTGCTGCACCCGCTCGTCGATGTGGCGCTGCCGCTTGCGGATTTCGCCGAAGGCCTGCGGCGCGTCGAACAGCGCGCGTCGATCGGCAAGGTCGTCCTGAGACCGGGAGAATAAAATGATTAAATCAAACACGCCGTCTCACAACGCGCCCTACGCCGGACTTAGGGTTCTTGATCTCGGCCAGGGCGTTGCGTCGCCCTATTGCGGTGAATTGCTCGCGAGCTACGGCGCGGATGTCATCAAGGTCGAGCCGCCTGAAGGCGATTGGGCGCGCCGGCTAGGGACGACCTATGGAAGGCATTCGGCGCTCTCGGCCGTCTATAATCGCGGCAAGCGCGGCCTTTGTCTCGATCTCAAGAACGCCAAGGGCCTCGAGATAGCGAAGCGGCTCGCCGGCAAATCCGACGTCTTTATCGAAGGGTTTCGGCCGGGTGTCGCGGCCAGATTGGGTCTGGGATACGAAACCTTATCGCGCGAAAATCCGGGGCTGATTTATCTTTCGATCAGCGGCTTTGGCCAAACCGGACCCTATAACCAGCGCCCGTGCACGGACTCGGTGGCGCAAGCATTTTCCGGCCTGGTTTCGGTCAATCTCGGAAACGACAAGGTGCCGCATCGCGTGGGCACGACGGTCTCCGATATCTCCACCGGTGTCTACGCGTTTCAGGCCGTGCAGGCGGCACTGTTTGCGCGCGCGACCGTCGGCACCGGCCGATGGATCGACGTCAGCCTGACGCAATCGACGGCCGCGCTAGTCGGACACAAACTGGCCGAATACATGCTTGAGGGAGGTACCCCGCGCGCGCTCAATGTGCCCGCGGGTTCGTACCGCACCAGCAACGGCTGGCTGATGGTGACGCTCGTGAGCGAGCCGCAATACCAGCGCCTGTGCCGGGTGCTTGGGCGCGAAGATCTTGCGCAAGACCCGCGCTACAATGATTTTGCCAAGCGATCGGACGCCGCGGATCAACTGATCGCCGAAGTTGCCCAAGCCTTTCTGCAGGACACAACGGAGGCCTGGCTCCGCCGCCTGCAGGCAGCCGATATCATCGCAGACCGGATCCTGAGCAACGGCGATTGGCTTCAGGATACCCACGTCAAGGCGATTGGTGCTGCGATCGCCACCGACACGCCGGGTATGGGTATCGTTCACGTGGCGCGCACGCCGGGGCTGACGGGAGAACACGAGGATGGATTGACGGCGGCGCCGGATGTCGGACAGCACAGCCGGGCCGTGCTGCTCGAAAACGGATACGACGAGCGAACCGTAGATCAACTCGTCAGTTCCGGGGCGGTCCGCGAGGCAGCAAGCTAGGCTTTAGCCGAATCTATACGCACTCGATCTACCGGCTTCACTCCCACTAGGTCCTCGGTTTGCCGTTCCCCGCCTTCTCGCTGGCGCGGCGCAAGGCTTCCGCGAGCGCCCCGCCGCCGGAGGGCTGTTGCGGCTTGCGCGCCGATGACGACATCGACGCGCGGGAATTGTCGCGCGGCATGCCTTGCGGGCGCTCGGTCTTTCCACCGAGTTCATCGTCGAGACGCAGCGTCAGCGCGATACGTTTGCGGGCGACATCGACCTCCAGCACCTTCACCTTGACGATGTCGCCCGACTTCACCACCTCGCGCGGATCCTTGATAAAGGACCTCGACATCGCCGAGATGTGCACCAGGCCATCCTGATGCACGCCGATATCGACAAAGGCACCGAACGCCGCGACGTTGGTGACGGCGCCTTCGAGGACCATGCCGGGCTTGAGGTCCTTGAGCGTCTCGACACCTTCCTTGAACACCGCGGCCTTGAAGGCCGGACGCGGGTCGCGGCCGGGCTTTTCCAGCTCGCGCAGGATGTCGGTCACGGTCGGCAAACCAAAGGTGTCGTCGACAAAGCTTTGCGGCTTGACCTGGCGCAGGATCTCCGCGTTGCCGATCAGCGCCTTGATGTCGCTCTTGGTCGCCGCCAGAATCCGCCGCACCACCGGATAGGATTCCGGATGAACGCCGGAAGCATCGAGCGGGTCGTCGCCATTGGTGATGCGCAGGAATCCGGCGCATTGTTCGAACGCCTTCGGCCCCAGCCGCGGGACCTGTTTCAGCGCCTTGCGTGATGTGAACGGGCCGTTGGCGTCGCGGTGCTGGACGATGCTCTGCGCCAGCCCGGAACCGATCCCCGACACGCGTGCCAGCAGCGGCGCAGAGGCGGTGTTGGCGTCGACACCAACGGCATTCACGCAGTCTTCAACAACGGCGTCGAGCGAGCGCGCAAGTTTGCTCTCGCCGAGGTCATGTTGATACTGCCCGACCCCGATCGCCTTCGGGTCGATCTTGACCAGCTCGGCCAATGGATCCTGCAGCCGCCGCGCGATCGATACCGCGCCGCGCAGGGTGACGTCGAGATCCGGCAGTTCCTCGGAAGCAAAGGCCGACGCCGAATAGACCGAAGCACCGGCCTCCGACACCACGATCTTCGACATCTTGAGTTCCGGCAGCAGTTTTACCAGATCGGTCGCGAGCTTGTCGGTCTCCCGCGACGCGGTGCCGTTGCCGATCGCGATCAGGTCGACGCGATGCTGTTGCGCGAGCTTGCCCAGCACCGCCAACGCTTCATCCCAGCGCCGCGCTGGCTCGTGCGGATAGATCGTGGCGGTCGCAACCACCTTGCCGGTTGCATCGACGACGGCAACCTTGACGCCGGAACGGAAACCCGGATCGAGACCCATGGTGACGCGGGCGCCGGCGGGCGCTGCCAGCAATAGGTCGCGCAGGTTCGATGCGAACACACGCACGGCTTCGGTTTCCGCCAACGTCCATAGCCGCATGCGCAGATCGATGTTGAGATGGAGCTGAATTTTTGTCCGCCACGCCCACCGCGCGGTCTCCGCCAGCCAGCGGTCGCCGGGACGGCTTTGATCGGAAATACCAAAGCGATGCATGATCTTCAGTTCATAGGGACTGACCGCGGCCGGCGTCGAGCTTGGCGGCTCTGGCTGCATCTGCAGGTCGAGAATCTCTTCCTTTTCGCCGCGGAACATCGCGAGGATCCGGTGCGACGGTAGTTTGGTGAGCGGCTCGCTGAAATCGAAATAATCCTTGAACTTCTCACCCTCGGTTTTCTTGCCGTCGCGCACGCTCGATGCCATCAGACCGCTTGACCACATCTGCTCGCGCAGCGCGCCGATCAGGTCGGCGTCTTCGGCGAAGCGCTCGACCAGAATGGCGCGGGCGCCGTCGAGCGCGGCCGCGGCATCGGCCACCTGCTTGTCGGCATTGATGAACGGCGCGGCGGCGGCCTGCGGATCGTTCTGCGGCTGCGTCAACAGCAACTCGGCCAGCGGCTCCAGTCCCGCCTCCTTGGCGATCTCGGCCTTGGTGCGGCGCTTCGGCTTGAACGGAAGATAAATGTCTTCGAGACGGCCCTTGCTGTCGGCCGCCAAAATGGCCGCTTCCAGCGCGGCATCGAGCTTGCCCTGGTCGCGGACCGAATTGAGGATCGCGACGCGACGCTCTTCAAGTTCGCGCAGATAGTTCAGGCGCTCTTCCAGCGTGCGCAATTGCGCGTCGTCGAGCGCGCCGGTCATTTCCTTGCGGTAGCGCGCAACGAAGGGGACCGTAGCGCCGCCGTCGAGCAACGCGACCGTCGCCTCGACCTGCTGCTCGCGGATACCAAGTTCTTGGGCAATCTGTCGATGAATGTTAGCCAAGCGAAATCTTTCTGAAGCAGTGGCGGCGCGTGAATCGTCGGCCGCGGGGAGACCGCTTATGAACCATCAGCGATCGAACTCTCAACCCACCACATCAAACAAATTGTTCTGTGGATGGAGGTCATTCAGTTGCTGCCTGATCCGGTTTGGGCGGGATGGCTCGCATGCATTTGCACGACAAGATAAAGGTGGATCGATGGCGCTTTAATGTGTAGACGGGCGTTCCTTCTGGAGCGCTCATGTCAATCTGCGGACTAGATTTCGGAACATCCAACACGACGCTCGGCACCATCGAAGGCCATGCGCCGGTCTTGACGGCGCTGGAGACCGGCCAGACGACGATCCCGAGCGCGATCTTCTACGAGGTGGACGGCGCCGTCCTGATCGGCCGCAAAGCGATCGAAGCCTATGTCGACGGCGCACCCGGCCGCCTCATGCGCAGCCTCAAATCAGTGCTCGGTACGTCGCTCATCGACGAGACCACCCGGCTCGGACGCGAACGGACCAGCTTTCGCGATGTGATCGCCTATTACCTGGGCGCGGTCAAACGGCGTGCCGAACAGGCCAGCGGTCGCGAGCTGCGTGACGTGGTCCACGGCCGGCCGGTGCACTTCGTCGACAACGCGCCCGACGCCGACCGCAAGGCGGAGCAAACCCTGCGGGAGATTGCGCGCGAGATCGGCTTCGATGACGTCACATTTCAGTTCGAGCCGATTGCCGCCGCGCTGGACTATGAGCGCGAGATCTCAAGCGAGGAAGTCGCATTGATCGCCGATATCGGTGGTGGCACGTCGGATTTTTCGATCGTGCGTCTTGGCCCCCAGCATCACGGCAAGGGTGATCGCTCTGCGGATATTCTCGCCAATGACGGCGTGCGCATCGGCGGCACCGATTTTGATCGGCAACTCAGTCTCGGTGTCGTCATGCCACTGTTTGGTTTTGGCAGCGCCATGAAGCGCCCTGGCCTCGATGTGCCATCGAGCTATTTCCACGACCTGGCGACCTGGTCGAACATCAACCGCATGTATGAGCCGGGCGTCATCGCGGATATCCGCCGGGTTCGGCACGAGGCCGCTGAGCCCGCCCTGCTCGACCGGCTGGTGCGTGTGGTCGACGAACAGCGCGGCCATACGCTGGCGATGGAGGTCGAGGAAGCCAAGATCGCGCTGTCCGACCAGCGTCGGGCGGATATTCCGCTGGAATGGGTCGCGCCGGGCCTCAGCGCCGCCATCGGTCGCCCCGATCTTGTGAGCCACACGAGGCAACTGGCCGATCGCATCGCCGCCCGCATCAAGATCTGCCTGGCGCAGGCGCGATTGTCCGCTGAAGACATCGACGCCGTGTTCCTGACCGGCGGTTCGGTGAGGCTCGCCCATGTCCGCAAGGCGATTACGAAGGCTGTGCCATCGGCGCGGATCGTCGAAGGTGACACTTTTGGTGCGGTCGGCAAGGGTCTTACCCTCGAGGCGCTGCGGCGATATGGGCCGAGGAATTGAGATCGGCACGGAACGTTATTCGCCGCCGCGGCCAGCCAAAGATAAACTGAGCTCGTTCGATTCAGTTTTCCGCTTTGGGCCAGCCCCCTGCTCCCGGGTTCCCCGGAAGCGGCTCTTCATTTGCCGCCGCAGCATCCTATCTTTTGGTGATCAACCATTCGCCAAAGGAAGGCCGGCTTGTCTGAGCAGCTTGCCCTTTTTGCCAACAAGCCCGCTTCTCCGGAGGGCCTGCGCTACGCTGCCGACTTCGTTTCTCCCGAGGTTGAACGGGAGCTGATCGCGCGCATCGCGGCGCTGCCGCTACAGCCGTTCCAGTTCGGCCAATACGAAGGCAAACGCCGGGTAGCCTCGTTCGGATTTCGCTACGATTATTCGCTGCGCCGTATGCAGGAAGCTAACCCGATCCCGGAATGGCTCAACCCAACTATCACAGAGGTCGAGGCGTTCGGCGGTCCGGCAACCCGCATCCGGCAAATTCTCTGCACCGAATACGACACCGGCGTCGGCATCGGCTGGCACCGGGACAAACCGCAATACGACAGGGTCTTCGGCCTGTCGCTGGGATCCGCCTGCAAATTTCGCTTTCGGCGGCCGGCTGGCGAAAAGTGGCAGCGCTTCACGCTCAACGCCGAGCCGCGCTCGATCTACATGATGTCGGGCCCATCCCGAAAAGAATGGGAACACAGCATTCCTTCCGTCGAGGCTCCGCGCTATTCGATCACGTTTCGGACGATGGTCGATCAATAGGCTCGCGCGTCAGCCTGGGATGAACAGGTCTTTCCACTGCGGGGCAAGATATCTCGTGAAGACGGAGGCCGGCACCGCGAGCCGGAAATCACCCAGCACATGCGGCAAATGTCCCGGTTCGAAACTTGAATGCCATCGTCGACCCCGACACGCCTATTCGAATCCCGGCGCGCCTGGTAGCCGCGCATTGGTCGAAGCGTGCAGGTATTCGGTTCGAAGCGACGTCCGGAAAATCCGACGAGAAAGCGAAGGAAAAAGCGCCAGGGAATAAGTCAGCAAATAACGGGATTAACCCGCCTTGCGCCCGTGATGGCTATGCAATTGCGATGACAGCAGGCGCCGCCACTCGTTGAACTCTGCGCTTGCAATATCGCGCGGCCTTGGCAGATCGATACTGTACTCGGTGTCGATCCGGCCGGGTCCGGGCGACATGACCACAACCCGGTCGGCTAGAAAGATCGCTTCCTCGATCGCGTGCGTGACGAAAAGAACCGTGAGGCCGGTTCGTGACCAGATCTCGACCAGTTCATCCTGCAACCGCTCCCGCGTCATGGCGTCGAGCGCGCCAAACGGCTCGTCCATCAGCACGATCTCGGCATCGTTGGCGAGGACGCGAGCGATGGCGACGCGCTGCTTCATCCCCCCGGAAAGCTGGTGCGGGTAGACATCGGCGAAGTTCTGCAAACCCACGAGATTGATGAAATGATCGGATGTTTCGCGGATTTCGGCCTTGGTGCGCCCCCTCGATTTCGGCCCGAAGCCGATATTGTCGCGAACGTTGAGCCAGGGAAACAGCCCGTAGTCCTGAAACACCATGCCGCGGCTGGGACCTGGTCCTGATATCGGCACGCCCCACATCAGATTGTCGCCATGTGTTGCGGTCTCAAAACCGGCAGCCATGCGCAACAGCGTGGACTTGCCGCAGCCGGAGGCGCCGATCAGGCAGATGAATTCGCCCTTTTTCACACGCAGATTGGCGCCGCGCAGCGCCTCGATCGGCCGCCCGTTCTGCGAATAGGTCTTGCCGACGTTCTTCATTTCCAGAATCGGAATCGTGGCTTCAGCCATGCGACGGGCTCCAGGCCAAAAGCCGGCGCCCGATCAGCATGACAAGTTGGTCGGACAGGAAGCCGAAAATACCGATGACGATCATGCCGGAAATCACGATTTCGGTGCGCGAGAGCTGCCGTGCTTCCATGATGATGGCGCCGAGGCCGGTTTGCACGCCGGTCATTTCCCCGACAACGATCACAACCCACGCAAAGCCCAGTCCGAGCCGCATGCCGGTGAAGATGGACGGCAACGCGGCGGGCAGCACGACGCGGAAAAACTGTGCCGGGCCGCTGCAGCCAAGCATTGAAGCCGCTTCGAACAATCGCGGCTCGACCGAACGCACCCCGAATATCGTGTTCACCAGGATCGGATAGAACGCGCCGAGAAAGACCAGAAAGACGGCAGAGCGCGGCCCGAGCCCGAAGATGATCATCGCCAGCGGCAGCCACGCCGTAACCGGGACAGGGCGAAGAATCTGAATGGTGGGATCGACGAGTTGCCGGACCAGCGGCACGCGGCCGATCAGCATTCCCAGCGGCAGCGCGACGATCAAGGCCAGCGCAAAGCCGCCATAGACGCGGCTGACCGAAGCCAGCAAATGGACGTGCAGGGTCCGGCTATAGGCATCGTCATTGATGCCGCCAAAGGCGAGATCCCGCAGCTCCAGCCAGACATCATAGGGCGGCGGGATGAGACTTCCCGGCCGCCCCGCGGTGGAAAAATGCCAGAAGGCGAGCAGCACCGCGGGAAATGTAATCGCCAGCAACACCGGCCGCAGGCGCGGCCACCACACCGCCGCCGCCGAAGGTTCGCGTGCGGCAGCAGCGTCGTCCTCGGTATGGGACGCGAGCGTGGTCACGATCAGGTCGGCTTCATCGCATCGACGAAACTGGTGTCGATGAAGGTGGCGAAGTCAGGCACGCGCTTGATCTGTTTCAGCGCCAGCATGTGGTCGGCATAGACTTTTGACTCCTCGATCTCCTTCGGCCCAAGCCGCCACGTCAATTCGACATTGGGTACCGACGCCTCGATCGCCTCCTTCTTCTGCCCGAGCTTGCTGGACGCCATCGCGACCATCGCGTCCTTGTTGGTCGCTGCGAAGTCAGTTGCGCGCTGGTGAATACCCATCATCACACGGACGAGGTCCGGCTTTTCGGTGATCAGGTCGCGATGTGTCCCGAACACCATGTTGAGGGAGCCCATGGCCGTCGAATACGGATATTCAACCAGCGTGCCGACGCCGCTGGACAGCGACACGCCGGGACCGGGCTCGGCGCCGACATAGGCGTCGACGTCGCCACGCGACAACGCGATATGCATTTCGCTGAAGGAGACGCGGACCGGCTCGACGTCCTTGATGCTCATGCCTTCCATGCGCAACCGCTCCAGGAAGAAGACCTCCTGCGTGGTTCCCGGAAACACCGCAACGCGCTTACCTCTGAGATCCTTGATCGAGGTGATGCCCTCGCCTTTCTTGGCGATGATCGCCATGCCGCGATTGCAGGTCGAGGCAATCACCACGACCGGCTCACCGGCGGCGGCGCCGAGGATCGCGGCCGCGATACCGAACGCGCCGAAATCGACCGACTTGGTCACGACGGCATTCTTGCATTCGGTCGGCGTTTCGAACGGCAGCACTTCGATCTTGTAACCCGCCGGCACGAACTGATCGTAGAAATAGGGAGCGATGGAATGGATCAGCTTCAGTGCGCCGGCGCGAATGACAATCGGCTCGCCCTCGGCCCGCACGATCGCGGGCGCCGCAAACAGCCCCACCCCGAGGCCGGCAATGAATTCACGACGGCGTATTCCAGATGTCATCGACACAACTCCTTTGTTGCTCCGCAAAATGCAACAAACATGCCGATACACAGGATCTTGGCTGCCGAGCCGTTCACCTCGCTGTGACGCATAGACCGCGCGATGATGCAAACCAAGCCGGCCTTCGCGGGCACGGAAGGCCACGGGGGGAAACCTGTCTCCCCGTGCTGCATCAAAATTGGGCTGTCGAGGTCCTAACTGATCAAGAAACAGCCGACATCGCGCCTCACCGCGTGACCGGCGGCGTCCCGTGGGTATGAAACGACTCGATCGTCTTCAGGCCCCACGCCTGGCCCTTCTTGCGCTCTTCTTCGGTCCATACGATCGGCTTCCAGTCCGGCGCCAGAATGAGCCGCGCACCGGCATTGGCGATTTCGACGCGGTTGCCGCCGGGCTCGTAGACATAGAGGAAGAACGTTTGCTGGATGGCGTGCTTGTGCGGGCCGGTCTCGATGTAGATGCCGTTCTCCAGGAAGATATCGGCAGCGCGCAAAATCTCTTCGCGGCTATCGAGCGCATAGGTCACGTGGTGGAATCGGCCGGGCGTATTGGAGTGATCGTGTGAATAGGCGAAGTCGTAGCTCTTGTTCGACATCGTCATCCACATCGCGGCTTCGGTGCCGTCGTTGAGGACGATCTGCTCGGTCAACCGGCAGCCCAGATACGTCTCAAAGAAGATGCGGTTGGCCTTGATGTCGACCGCCAGGCAATTGAGGTGATCGAGGCGGCGGACATTGATGCCGCGGGCGGGAAAGCGCTGCGCCTGGTTCTTCAATGCAGGCTTGAGTTCGGCCGGCGCCTCGTACCATTCGGTCTCGTAATAGAGCTCGACGATATGGCCGTCGGGATCCCTGCAGCGAAACGCCGGCCCCTGCCCCATGTCGCCATCGACCCAGCCGATGTCGAAACCCGAGCCCTTGAGCGCGGCGACGCGCCGCTCCAGCGCCTGCGGGCTGCGGGCGCGCAGCGCCATGTGCTCCATGCCAGAGGTTTTCGAGGCGGTGAGCTTGAGCGAATAGCGCTCATAATCGTCCCAGCCGCGCAAATACACCGACTCGCCCTTGCGGCCGCTGATGGTCATGCCCATGACGTCGACGAAGAATTTCAGGCTCTCGTCCGGCTTCGGCGTCAGCAATTCCATGTGGCCGAGATGGGCGAGATCGAAAATCGGTTCTGGCTGCATGCGAAGCTCCCGTATGACCTAGCGCAGCGACCGCGTCAGGTCGTCAAACAATTCATCGACGGAAAAGGCCCGGGGAATGAGCCCCTGCTGCGCGGTATAGAGGCTGATCATCGCCAGCGAGCGGCTCATTTCTTCGGTGCTGAACCGCGGCGACGCGGCCGGCGCACGGGCCGCGCGCTCCTGCAGCATCCTGAAAACTTCCCGTACCGCTTCGGGATGTTTATCGGATAGCGCTTCGCTGACCACAACCATATGGTTGATCGGTCGTACCTTGTGTTTTGCGAACCAGGCTTTTTCTTCCAAGCCCACGTCCGGAAACAGCGGCTTCAGGCCCGGGCGCTCGACTTTCTCGCCGAGCACCGCGTCGAGTTCGCCGTCGAGCAGCATCTGGATGATCTCTTTGCCCTGCGGCGCGCGCTTGGTCGTATCCCTGAATTCGGCGACATGCGCGTCTTCGAACGTGACCCAATCGATCGAACCGAGATTGACGCCGTAATCGTTGGCGAGAATACCACGCAGCCACGCGCCGGTCGTGGTCGTGAAGGAGCGGATGCCGACGCGCTTGCCTTCGAGATCGCGTGGCTTCAACTCACCGAGTTCAGCCCGGTAAAGCGCATAGGCATGCTGAAACCGCGCCACGACCACACTCGGCAGCAGCACCATCGGCTTGCCAAAACTCTTCGCCATCAGATAGGTGACGATCGCCATCTCCGAGACATCGAAGGCCGCATCGCGCACCATGGGCTTGAAGCCCTTATGGGCCGGCGAATACTCCGCAAAATCAAGCGCCACTGAATCGGACTTGATCGACCCATCCTTGAGCGCCGCGGTGCAAGGATGGGTGCCAAGCAAGGTGCGCAGTCGCATCGTCATCTCACTCGCCCCGCGTCGGTCCTGACGATGTTGCGGACAACCACCGTGTTCACGCCAATTCCTCCAGCGCCATCGGAAATAGCCGCTGATAGGCCTCGCCGTAGGTCATGGCCTTGCCGGAATTGCGGCCGCCCTGCATACCCCGCTGAAGCGCGACCCGCTCGTAATAGGCCCACAGGTGCTTTTGCGCCGCAAGAATCTCGAACGTCTTGCGCTTGATATCCCAGACCTCGTCGATATTGAGGATGACCTGCGGCTTGAAGTTGCACATCTCCGGCTGATGCGGCTCGAACAGGAAAACCGGCGGGGCGTTGTAGCTGTATTCGGCCTGCGGCTTGTGGCCCATCGCCTGCGCCACGATGCGCGCTTCCTGCGCATAGGCTGCCGCCGCCGGATGGTCGACGTTATAAGGGTCTTCCAGCGAGTGCGTGAGCACAAAGCTTGGGTTGAGCTCGCGATAGATATCGATCAGCCGATCCATATGCGCCTCGGTGAGGCGCAGCGGGTAATCGCCAGCATCGAAGAATTCGATTTCGGCACCGAGCGCCGCGGCGGCTCGTTCTGCCTCGTCCTTGCGGCCGGCCTTGACCTTCTCAAGCGTCATGCCCGGTTGTTTCCAGGCAAACTGGGATTCCCCTCGCTCGCCGAGCGCCAGGCAGACGATTTTGACGCGATAGCCTTTCTTGGCGTGAAGCGCGATCGCGCCGCCAGCCCGCCACACAAAATCCCCGGGGTGTGCCGAAACCACCAGACCCGTTTTGGGATTGGACATCAGATCTTTCCTCTCTGTATCAACTGTCGAACCCGAGCAATCACCGCATTCCCGATCGATATGTCTCGCGCTATCTGAGCGACTGGCTGGTCGGAGCGCTAGCTGCAGCGGCGGGTGTTTGCAGGTGTCGGCTGTCGCTTAGGTACGTCATGGCTGCCTTTTCGACATCGTAATCGTAAAGCGATTTGCGGAATGCGGCCGAGCTCGCTATTTCCCGATCGCGCTGCTCGAGACTGGCATATTTGGAATCGTAACGGAGCCCGTTTTGCCGCGCCTCAGCCTGAATCATATCGGTGCGCGCGCGGCGGAATTGTTCATATTGCTTCAGGATGTCGGGAACATCGGACGCAGAGCGCCCCTCGAGCAGGACCGCCAGAGCGACGCCGTCCTCGATGGCCTGGTTGGCGCCCTGGCCGAGATGCGGAAGCATCGCGTGGGCCGCGTCACCCAGCAGGGTCAGCCGTCCTTTGGTCCAGGTGGTCAACGGCCTGCGATCGTATAGCCCCCACCAAAAGCAACTCTCGATTTTTCCAAGCAGTTCGGTGACGCGCAGGTCCCATCCCTCGAAGGATGCCGCCAGTTCGTCGCGATCTCCGACCGCCGACCATGACTCAATCGTCTCGTTTTTGGTCGGAACGAAGCCGACATAATTCAGAAGCTGGCCGCTCCGAACCGGAAACACCATGAAATGCTTGCCGTCGCCCATCCAGACCTGATGCGCCTCATTCCGCCAGTTGGGAAGTTTATCGCGCGCGATCAGACCGCGATAGGCACGCGAGCCCGAATATTCGGGGGGCTTTGGTTCGACGATATATTTCTGCAGGCCCGAGTGGATCCCATCGGCCGCGATCACCAAATCCGTCTCCGCGCTCTCGCCATTGGCGAATTTCAACTGCACTGTCGCGGCACTTTGTTCGATTCCGATACAGCGGTAGCCGGTCCGTATCGCGCTCTGCGGCAGAGCTGCCGCGAGCGCATTCAACAAGTCGGCCCGATGCATGCCATACAAGCCGTTCCAGCCGCTGGAGTCCGCGGTGAGGATCGGCCCGACCACCGTTCCATCCATCCGGTAATATTCCGAACCACGGCCAACCTTCGCCCCGACCGCGGCCAGCGCTTCGCCGAGGCCCATCCGCTCCAATTGCCGCAAACTGTTCGGATAGATGAAAACGCCGGCGCCAACCTCGCCCAACGCGTTAGCCTGCTCGAAAACAGTGACCTCGATCCCCCTTCGATGCAGGGCGTTTGCGGCGGAAAGACCGCCAATGCCGCCTCCCACGATCGCGGCGCGAAGGGGTCTGGTCGATATGGTTCTCTCGTTCATCTCGTTCTCTCATTCACTCCGGTCGGCGGGGTGTTGCGTGCAAAAAAGATCCCTCTCCGCGTCAGCGACTGCCTGGCGGATATCGGTATGGCCCCAACGTGAGGACGAGGATGATCGCGACCAGGAGAGCAATCCCAAGTCCAATCAGTCCCGCCGAATAAATACGAAATGCATCGAACGCATGGGCCATGACCCAGGGACCGAGACCGGAACCGAGCGTGAAGAAGCCGAGAACGCAGCCGTAGATGACACCATAATGCGCCATGCCGAAGTAGCGGCTGGTCAGATACGCCATGATGTCGCCTTCCGCTCCGATGCCGAGGCCAAGCAGGATCGCCGCGACGACAGCAAACGGTCCCACGGCGCCGAAGCCGAGCATCGCCATCCCGATCAGAGGGATGATGAAAAAGAATGCCGCGACGGCGGGCCCGTAGAAGCGGTCGAGCGCCAAACCGGAAAGCATGCGCCCGACGATGAGAGACAGCCCCGCCGCTCCAACAGCGGTGGTTGCGGTATCGGCTGAGATACCGCGGTCCGAAAGTATCGGCACGATATGCGCGATCGTGCCGTTCACGGCGGCGGCAACCAGCATCATCGCGACAGCGGTGAACCAGAAACGATAGCCTCGAATGGCCTCTCTCAACGTCAGGCCTTCGAAGTGCCCGGGCTCCCTGCCGCTTTGCGGCGGACGATCCCTGACGAACAGCGCCACGGAAGGGAAACCGACCAGGAAGAGCAGCGCGCCCAAAGCAAAATAGGCTTCGCGCCAGCCGTAATTGGCGACGAAATAATGCGTGTATTTCGGGATCAGCGCCGCGCCGATGCCGATGCCGGCGAGCGTCACGCCAAGCGCTAGACCGCGCCGTGCGTCGAACCAGGTCGAGACCGCGCGCCCATAGGTCAGCGTCGAATGCCCGGCACCGACGACACCGAGAAACGCGTAAAGCAGAACGAACGCGGCCGGACTGGCGCCGAGCAATCCGCCGGAAGCGGTCGCCAGCGCGAACATGACGATGGCCGGAAGCGCGATCCGTTCCACGCCGAAGCGATCCACCAGGATGCCGACAAATGGCATCATGACCGCTCCGGCGGTGTGCGATGCCACCAGCGCGGAAGCGAGGACGCTTCGCTGCCAGCCGAATTCGGCGCTGATCGGCTGCAGCAAAACGCCGAAGGTAAAGAGGATGATGGGACCGTTGCCCACGATGAGGGCGAGCGTGGAGCCCAGAACGACAAGCCAGCCGGAATTGACCTGCTCGAGGTAAACAGGCGCTGCGACACGCTCTCTTACGGCTGAATCGCTCATTAATCCCCCCAGTGCGCCGCTTGTTGGGAAATCTCACCGGGGCGACAACATTGCCCAAAGCATAGGATTTACCGATTTATTTGACAACTTGGCTTTCATCGATCAAGTAATATGGAATTCTTATAAATTGGCTTCGAAGGGAAAATTCCGCGTGAGCGTTACGTTCCGGCAGCTCGAGGCGCTGATCGCGGTGGCGGAGAGCCGCAACTTTACCCGCGCCTCAGAGAAGCTGCGGATGGCGCAGCCGATGGTATCGGGCCTGATTCAGGATCTGGAGACCGAGCTTGGATTTCGCCTGTTCGATCGCACGACGCGTCGCGTGGAACTCACCGAGGCGGCAACAGAGTTTCTGCAGGATGCGCAGCGTCTCGCCGGCGATATCGAGGGCGCGGTTCGCCGGGCCCGCGATGTCGGCGCCCGCCGGCGCGGCCACATCAGGGTCGGCGCTCCGCCGCTTCTCGCCGCAGCGCTGCTGCCGCAGGTGATCAGCGCCTTTGCGCAATCATCCCCCGGCGTTTCCGTGACGCTTGTCGATCGCGCCGTTTCAGCCATTTATGATTTACTGAGACAGGGTGAGATCAATCTCGCCGTCGGCACTTTCCGGCGAAGTGAAGACGGCATCGCGCGAATCCCGCTGGTCTCTTATCTGCTCGCATTGGTGTGCAGGGCAGACCACCCGCTCGCCGCAAACACGCGTCCGCGCTGGAGCGATCTCGCGGGCGTGCCGTTGATTGCGCTCCGCCGCGGAAACGGCATCCGCGAGCAGGTCGAGCGTGGCTATACGGCAGCGGGGCTGGACTCGGAGCCGGCATTCGAACTCGACCAGATGACGACGATCATATCCATGGTTGAGGCTGGCTTTGGCGTCACCGTGCTTCCTCTCTACGCACTGACCGTGATTCCGAAACAATCGCTCGTTGCCCGGCCGCTCGTTGACCCGCCCGTCACGCGCGAGATCGACGTGGCCCATCGCGATGATCGTTCGCTGTCTCCAGCGGCTGCTGATTTCGTTCGCCTTTTGAAGCTTGGCGCAACACAGCTGCAATCGCAGAACGAACGGCTGCTGGAGATCGAGAAGTCCCCTTCCGGCAAGCCCCCGGCGAGCGATATGTTGACGTGATACGGCAGCCTCGAACGCAAAGTTTGCCTTATTTGGCATTCGCCGGCGCATGGACATGCCATAGATCCGCACGCCAGTGCAGCGTAATGGCCATCAACAGCGCAAGACCGGCGGCCACGTAGAGCGTCGCGGTTGCGATAAATCCGACCTCGTCGATCAGGCTGCCGGCCGCCATGAGGCCGAGCGGCAGGCTGTAGATGGCCAGCATCCGCACGCCCATCACCCGGCCGCGGAAGTGTTCGCCCGCGGTGCGCATCAGGACGACCGCGATCGTGATCATCGACATGCTTTGCGAGACTCCCGCCAGCATCAGGCAAGCGACGGCAGCCGGAACGCTCTGAATCTGCGCAAACATCAGCAATGCGACGTACCACATGACCGTCGCGCCGATCATCAGCCGTCCCACCCTCACCCCGCCGATCAGGCTCAGGATCACCGAGCCGATCAGCGAGCCGATGGCAAAACTGGCCGAGAGATATCCGAGCGCTGCCTGGCTGGCGCCGTAAATCTCCCGCGCGATATAGGGCAGCAATCCGTTGGAAAATGGATAGGCCGTCAGGTTGGTGAGGAACGCGATCCAGACCGCCGCGCGCATGCGTGGCGAAGTCCAGACGTGTTCGACGCCTTCGCTGAGGTCGCGAAGCGGCGAGCGCCGCGGCATACCACCAGCCGCCTCATCGACGAGATGGCGTTTCGCCGACATCACGATACAAAAGGTGAGCCACGTGCTGACCACGTAAAGGCTGACGATCACGATATAGGCCGGCCCCACGCCGGCAGCGGCGAGTAATCCCGCTCCGCTCAAGGCGCCGGCGATGCGCGCGATATCCATGGTCGTTCGCGAAACGCTGATCGAGCTGATCAACTGATCCGGTGGCATGATGTTGGCGACAAGTGCCCCGCGCACGCCGAGATCGGACGGACGAACCAGACCCATGATTGCCGAGATGATCAGAACATAAGAGGGCGTTAAATGGCCGGTCAGCGCCAATGTCATCAGTGTGCCGGCAAGCACGGCATAGGATGCCCGCATTATGCCGAGCAGATCGCGATGGCCGAGGCGGTCGCCGATCACGCCGAACAGCGGAGCAATCAGCGTGCCCGTATAGTTGAGCGAGGCAAATAATGTCAGGAGCAGAACCGATCCGGTCTCGGCCAGCACGTACCAGCCAAGAACGATTGTCTCCATCTCGAACGCCCACGACGTGAGCAGGTCGGATGGCCACTGGAAGCGATAATTCCGGATGCGGAAGGGGGCGAGCGCGGAAGGCCGCGCGCGACCGCTCACAACTCGATGCCGCGGTTCATCGCGTTCCACCCTGCCCGATTTTTTATTCCATGAGACGGACTTCTCCGCTCTGGAGCCGCTTTTTTCAAAGTGGATTACAGCGTCGATAACCGCGTGTGTCAATCACGCGAATACCGTTAATGCGGATACGACGATCGCGGCGCTCGCCCCGACCGCATGACCTTTCGACTCCTGATCTTATTTCTGCGGCATCCCCTGCGGGATAATGGTCTGAACGATGGAGGTGTCCAGTGCTTCGTAATCGTGAAGCCCGATTGTTGCGTACAGTTCAGCGCGGGTCTGCATCCGGTCGATCATTCTCTGAGTGCCGCCGTCACGCTTGATGGCGTCGAACAATTGCTGCTGCGCCTTGTTGGCAACGCGAAGCGATGACACCGGCCAGATCACCATCCGGTACCCCATCGCCTCGAATTCGGATGCCGTGAAGAACGGCGTCTTGCCGAATTCGGTCATGTTGGCGAGCAGCGGCACATCAGGCACGCGTCTTGCGAACTCCTCAAACATCTCACGTGAGATCATCGCTTCCGGGAATATCGCGTCGGCGCCGGCCTCAAGATAAAGTTGGGCCCGCGCGACCGCGCCATCCATGCCTTCGCTGGCCGCGGCATCGGTCCTTGCGATGAGATAGAGATGCCGGCGCGCTTTCGCGGCGGCGGCGACCTTGGCCGCCATATCATGCGCGTCGGCGAGCTTCTTGTCGTTGAGATGGCCGCATTTCTTCGGAAGCAGCTGGTCCTCGATGTGAACCGCCGCAGCGCCGGCGTCTTCGAACGTCCGGACCATGTTCATGACGTTGAGGGCTTCGCCGTAGCCGGTGTCGCCGTCGACCAGCACCGGCAGTCCGCTGGCCCGCGATACCTGGCGAGTGAAGAAAGCGACTTCCTCCATCGTAATAATGCCGAGATCCGGCAGGCCCATTGACGCCGTCATGGCAGCGCCCGACAGGTACAGCGCGGAAAATCCCGCGTCCCGCGCCTGAAGCGCGGCCATGCCGTTATGCGTTCCCGGCATCTGCAGGATGCCGGGTTTACTCAAAAGATCGCGGAAACAGACACCGGCCGGGTGATCGGCCAGGGTGGCACCGACAAGATAGCTCATCGCGAATTCCCTCAGGCGGCGCGGGTCGATATCGCGACCTTACCACGCTCCTCCAGCGGGATGAATGCGGGCTTTTTCTCGGCAAGGCGGTTCGTCGTTCCGCGCCGGCTTCGCAATATCCGTAAAGACCGGCCGCAAAAAATAGCCGAAAAAGCAGCGTCTTGCGATAGCGGGGCGCTTAACTGGGAGTAGAGAGGGGCGCGGGCTCACAACACTGCAGATGGTAGCGAGCTACTTTGTCCTGCGGATATTTCGACAGAAACACCGCCAGCTCGGCTTCCGCTGTGACCAACGGCCCGTTGCGAAGCGCCGCGTACACGATCTCCCATTCGCGGCAGAGCTCCGTGTCATCTGCACTGCCATCACCTGATTCCGAAAGTAGTTCGTAGATCTCGAAGGCTTCGGCAAAGCCCTTGGGGCTGATGCGGTCGACACTGCGGAAGTGAAAACGGGATTCCGCGCGCTTCTTGAGAGCGGAGCTGACGAGGATCGACGTCCCGTAGTTCTTGTTGAGGCCTTCAAGCCGCGCGGCCAGATTCACCGTCGCGCCGAGCGCGGTATAATTCATGCGATCCTCCGACCCGATATTGCCGACAACGGCATCTCCGGTATGCAGACCGCACCGCGTGCGGTAGATCGGCCAGCCCTCGCGCTCGAATTCGGCATTGAGGCGATTATTGGCGCGCTGAAACGCAAGCGCGGCGGCGCAGGCGTTGACGGCATGATCGGGATCATCGGCCGGCGCGTTCCAGATCGCCATGATGGCGTCGCCGATGAATTTATCGACGGTGCCGGAATGACTCATGATCTCATGCGACATGGCCGCGAAGTAACGGGAAGTATACTGCATGACCTTGGTGGGGTCGGCCTTTTCGGTAATCTCCGTGAAGTTCACGACGTCGGAAAACAGCAGCGTGACTTCCCGTCGCGTGCCGCCGAGCTGAAGCGGCGTCCCGGTTTCGATCAGCCGTTCGACCAGCCGCTTCGGCACGAAACGCGAGAACGTCTGCGTGACGGTGCGCATCGTGGAGACCGAGCGACCGAGGTCATCGATTTCGCGAATGATTGAGCGCACCGGCGGAGCGGCCGAGGGCTCGAACCTCTGAATCCTGTCGGTCTCCTCAGCCAGCCGTCGCAACGATCGAGACAACAGCGAGCCGATCAGAAAGACGATCGGAACCATCAGTGCAACGAAGCCGAGCGTGAGCGCAAATAGCCGCCCGCGTTCGGAAAGAATGTTGGCGAAAAACTCATCGACCGGCGCCACAATCGCCATACGCAGATTAGCCGGGCCCGAATGAGGTATCGTCTGGAACGCAGCGGCATACAGTCGCCGTGCCGGATCGCGGAAGAACTGTTCGGAGATTCCGCTGGTGCGCCAGGCTCGGATCGCCTTGAGCACACCTGCCATATCTGTTTTGCGAAGGTGAGGAATACTGTCAATGCCCTGGCCCGACACTTCTCGCCCGAGCAACTCGGACATGTTCGGATGGGCCAGGATGCGGTCGTCGTCGTCAAACAGAAACGCCACGCCTGAGGGTGTCAGCCGTTCCCTTTTCAGAAGTTCTTCCGTCACGTTCAGCAGCAGGTCGCCCGCCACCACGCCGCTCCTGCCATGCTCCAGTGTCGACTGAACGGTGTAGCCAAGCTTTCCCGTCGCGAAGAACACGTAAGGCCCGGTCAGCCAGCTGCCGTCGTGGCGGTCGGCATCCTTGTACCAGGGTCTTTCGCGCGGATCGTAATCAAGCGGACCGGCCAATTCCCTGATCGTCTCAAGCTGATCCGACAGAAAGAGCCTTCTTGATTTTATGTGGCCGGGGTCGGACCGCGAGATCACCACCAGGCGAAATGAGGCCCGCTCGGGCGCCTCAAGCCTCGCCCGCGCGTCGTTCCCTGCATTATCGATGGCGTCCATTTCGATGAACGAGCCATCGTTGTAACCGACATACAGATTGAACAACTGCCTGTTATCCCTCAGCATGGCGGCAAGCAATTCGTTGAGCTGCCGATCGTCCTCGATGTCAGCCGACTGAATCGACGGCAGTTCCTTTAAGACTTCGACGCTGTCACGGACCTGCTTCAATTGCGATCCGATCCGGTCCGCCGATTCCTCGGCCACCTTGTTGATAAACTTGCTGGCCGCCGAATTGGTGATTTCGGTGATCCGCGAAAAACTCAGATAGACGAGCGTCAGGCCGATCACGAGAACGATCGCGACAAAGAGCGCGATGATGGATGTCTTGAATCCGAACTGAACGCTTGCGTTCTTCATTTTCGGTTCACCCGGTTGCACCCCCGCGATTGATGTCGATCATAAGCAGCGATACTTGATGCTCCGTCTATTTGCTCTTTGTTCCCCGACTCTCTTTGATCTCAGCCACAATCAAAATGGATTGACGTAGTTCAAGATCGCAATCTGGCGCAGCAGCACCTTGCGGATGACATGCGCCACCTTGACGTGATCGGTGTAGATCGCGGCATCGCCGGTACTGCCGGCCGGCAATGCCTTCGCGATCTCGGCGTCGTCCAGGTGGAAGCGAACCACGAACGGCGGCGTAATATCGGCCTTGGGCGCCACGGCCACTCCCGATGTCTGCACCTGGCCGGTTGCGATCGCCTGCAGGATGCTCTCGACCTTCCCGCTGTAGATCTTTCCAGGCCGGAACTTGAACGTCACCTCGACGGGTTGGCCGGGCTCGATATAGCGGGCATCGTTCTGCGGGATTTCGACGCCGATGATGGTATCTGACGTGTCGATGAAGGCCATCACGGGCGAAAGCGGGAGATTTGCCGTTCGCGCACCCTTGCGCAGCCCAAGGTTGGTCACGTAACCATCGGCCGGCGCCCGAACGGTCGTCTTGTCGAGATTCCATTGCGCGCTTTCGAGCTGGCCTTTGAGCTGATCGACCTCCGACTGGCGCTGCTCCACGTCGAAGGCGCGGCCCGAATCGCGCTCGTACAATTGGGTCATCTGGGCGAGGCGCGTGGCCGATAGTTTTAGCTGCGCCTCGATCGCCGCGACCTGCGCCTGGTAAGGCACGGGGTCAATGCGGAACAAGATGTCACCCGCCTTAAGCTGCTTGTTCGCCTCAACGGGAACGTCGATCACTTCTCCTGCGACGTTAGGCACGATGGCGACCGAATTGCGCACGACCAGAGCCGTTCCCTGCGGCGCACCCCAGTTCATCGGGATGAATAGCCCGAACATCAGCAGCAGCAGCACGATCAGCGGCGACACCTTCCAGAACAGGTTGAAGCGCACGATTCCCAGCCGCACGATCGCGAACAGCAGCACCAGATAGACGTTGAAAATGGCTGCGATCATCGGCCACTCTCCGCGTTGCGGCGCGCTGGTACGTCGACATAGGCCCAGATCAGCGCGACCGGCCACAGCGCAAATCCGAAGATCAGTGTCACCCAGCCGGCCACCGTCACCGCTTCCGCATAGGGATGCCCGCGGGTCCTGGCGATATGGCCGGGCAGCCAGCCGGCGATGAAGAACATCGCCAGCGCGCTTGCGGCCAGAATGAGCAGGACGATCCAGGCGAAGATATCGAGACCAGACATGATCGATCCCTTAACCGGCCGGCTGTGGCTCCGGAAATTTCCAGCTGCCGTTCAGGATTTCGGGGCGCGGACGATAGAGCCGCACGGTGTAATTCCAGCCCTTGGTGATCGGAAGACAGTTGGGTATCTTGCCGTCGCAGCCACCGAACTGGATCGCAATCGAGCCGTCGCTGTTCTTCTTCGCGGTGAGGTCGTTGAGCGTGTAGGCGTCGTACGCATTCTTCTCGTAATAGCCGTCGGCGTTGTAGACGCTGACCGACCAGAACGCATCGACCGGCACATCCCTGACGCTGAGCTTGTAGATCGTGCCGCTGTCGTTGTTGGCTGGTGTGACGTTGAGATAGGTCGCGTCCTTGTCGGGGTTGCCACCCCAGGCCGCCGCGGTACCGATCAGGTGCCTGATCGGATCGACCTGCTCCCTGGTGCCGAACGCTTTCTTGAAGTCAGCGATCGTTGACGCCAGTACGATAAGCGCGTCGCGGACCTTCTTCTGGCTTGCCTGATCCCATTTGGGCGCTTCAAAGCTGCCGGCGCTGCTCTGCGTGGCTTTGATCGCATCCTGCAGCGCATGGGCCTGTTCGATATCCCTCGGATCAGCCGGGTCGACCAACGTCCGGATCGCGACGGCGACATAGCGGGTGCCGGCGTTATCCTTGGTCAGGGTGTAATCGCCCTTGCCGTAGACGACTTCCGGTACGTAGTGGTCCTCGTTGATGACCTGCATCGACATGAAGCGCTTGCCCGCGTCAGGCAGCGCGATCGTGACCGGTCCGGCATCGAGATCGAACACCGCTGAAGAGTAAAGCGTGTCGCGGTTGAGACGGATCACGGTTTGATTGTCGATCCGCGCCGGCTCGCGCCGATGCAGAAATTTTCCGATCCCGCCGCTGTCCTTCAGTATCCCCCCAAAATACAAGTCGGACTCGGCGCGGGCAAAATTGTCGACGGTAACGGGCACGGCACCCCCGGCCTCTGAGTGGCCGGAAGACTGCGCCCGAATGGGGTTGATTGCCGCAAGCGTCGCGACGGCCACACCAATCACGAGCTTCGCCTTCATGTCTTACTCCCTCTAGTTCATCTTCTCGATATCCGACAGCTTCCACGACTTGTCGAAGAACGCCTTGGTCGGCGCGTAGGCGCGGAACATGACCTCGAAGCCGCGCTTCGGATCAGTCGGCACCCAGTTCGAATCCTTGCCCGCCGGAGCCTGCGGGCCGAAGTAGACATCCACCGAATCGTCGGCGTTCTTCTGCATCTCTGGAATTTGCGAAGAGCGGCTGGCGCGCGGCAGGTCGCGGACCAAAGCGTGGGTCGCGCGATCATAGACCGTCGCCGACCAGTACTGCTCGACCGGCGCGTTCGCCGGCACGGTCAGGCGATAGCTCTTGCCGCCGTCAAATGCGTTGCCGTCCTTGTCCTTGATGCTGATCAGATAAAACTGGCCTGCGCCGAGGCGCTTGATGCCGATATAGGCGAAGGAGTAGGTGAGCCCGCGCGCGTCCACTGGATATTTGTCGGGATCGTTGAAGTCCTTCTGCACGGCGGCAAGGAGTTCAGGCAGAGCCGGCACCGTCCATTTGCTGTTCTCATAGAAAGGTGGCAGTCCGGCGTCGTATTTGGCTTCGAGCCAGGCTTGCGCCTCGCGCGCCCCGGCTTCGAGCGCGGCCTTGGTCTTGGCGTCCGGATTGAAAGGCTTGCCCTTCTCGATCCCGATCGACCGCAGCGGATCGATCATCGCCCGGTCGCGCGGCAACCACGGCTCGCTCTGAACGATGCGGTCGAGCGAGGTAAAGAAGCTCGCATCGTAGCGGATCGTGGAGTCAAACACCACGTCCGCGGCATCGGTAAACGTTGTCGCTGGCCGGTTGGCCGCCTGCGACAGAGGATAGACCTTGACCCGCTTGCCATAGGCGACCGATCTGGTGACATCGGCGCTACCATGGCTCGCGAGGTTCGAGCGCAGCAGCGCATAGCTGCCGAACGTCGCGGGCCGAAGCGCGGTATAGCCCGCGGGAACGGCATCGCTGTAACCCGGGGGCAGGATCAGGAATTTGATGCCCGCGCCCTTGTCGATCCCATAAAGGCCCGCGTCTTCGAGCGGAATTTGCCAGACATCGACAAAATTGGCGTTGAGCGAGCCGCCCTCGGCAGGCGGCACCTCCACCACAATCGGCCCTTCCCTGGTGTTGAAGAACGCCATGAAGTAGATCGCATCCGGATTGGGCGTGAGCGTCTGGTTATGCCAGTCGAGCGGACGCGACCAATAGATCACCTGATTGACCTTGCCGCTCGTCTTCTTGAGCATCTCCTGCAGCATCAGGTCATAGTTGACTGCCGACATGCCCCAGTTCACGGCCTCGACCGCGCGGCGCTCGAGGGTGCGCTGCGCGAGTTGGTCTGGTGTCGGCGTCTGCGCGAAGGAGCCTTGCGAGATTGCGGCGACGAGCGGGATGGCGAGGATCAGCAGCATCTTCATGCTTGTCTCTCCCTTACTTCTCGAACGGAAAAACCGTCTTCCAGTCCTGCTTCATGTCGACGACCAGCCAGCCGCGCTTGACGGCTTCATCCCAGGCCTTGTCGAGCTTGCCGAACTTGGATGACCGGTCGTAGGCGTATTCGCGCTCCGCATCGGTATGGTGGACAAGGCCGGCGAAGCGTGCGCCCTCGCCCGCCGCAGTCCATTGCAGCATCTGCAGGTCGCCGTCGGAATTTCCGAATGCGAAAATGGGACGTCGCCCGATGAAGCGGTTGATGCCGACCGGCTTGCCCGAACCGTCATCGACGAACTCGATCTTGGGAAGCTTCATCAGCTCGGGCTTGCCGCTGGCGCCGATCTGAAATTTCACAACGCCGGACGAACCGACCACCTGTTCGGGCGGAATGCCGTAGACCTTCTCCATCCAGGGCCGCATGAATTCGACGCCGCCGCCGGATACGACAAAGGTCTTGAAGCCGTTTGCCCGCAGGTAAGTCAGCAGTTCCAGCATCGGCTGGTAGACGAGCTCGGTATAAGGACGGTGGAAGCGCGGATGGCGCGCGGTCGACGTCCAGTCGAGGACTGTCCTGGCGAACTCCTCCGTAGTCATCCCGGCATGCGTCACCGCCACGATCTGCAGCAGCCCCTTCTCGCCGGCCGCCGCAAGCCCCTTCATGTCGTTGTCGAGCAGCGCCTTGAACGGCTGTGTCGTTTTCCATTCGGGGTGCCGCGGCGCCGTCGCCTTGACCCGGTCGAATGCAAACGCGAGCTGGAAATAGAACGGTTGTTCGGTCCAGAGCGTGCCATCATTATCGAATGTGGCGATACGTTCGGGCACCGGCACGAAGTCCGTGCCGCCTTGCGTCGTCACCCGCGCGACGAAATCGGTGATGGATTTCTTTGCCGCGCCCTCGTTCCAGGACGGCAAGGGATCGGTCTGAGCGTTGGCGTGCGGAAGGGCGACCAGGCTGAAGGCAAGAAAAATAACGACGGAAGTGAACCGCAAGGCGAACGCAACCAACGCGAACATATCAACCCTCGTAGATTTGAGGTCGAAAGCGGAGTCCTACCCGGCCGCCACAGGCGGACCGGTATGTGCGCGACATCAGCTATTTGACGCCGCGCTGCTGGAGTTGCTGGTCGATCATCTGATTTATGCCGGAGCGGATTCGATCGACGCTCTTGGCCCTTTCGCCTGCCTTCTGCCTGTTGTCCTTGATGTCGTCCAACGTCTCTTCAAGGATGGTGGCCGGCACGAAGCTTGGCGGGAATGAACGCGGCGGGAAGTCCCTGAATGTCAGCACGAACGCGCCGACATCGTCCATCGCGCCGTAGACCTGCCCGACATGGTTAAGCTGCCAGTCCCAGAAGGTGTTGGACGTGATATCAGCCCGTTCGAACGGGTCCTGCAGCAGATTGAAGATCTTCTGGAGGCGAAGCTTGGTGAAGGGCTCGGCCCACACTCCCAACGTGCCGGGCAGCCGCTGCTCCGCGTAGACGTACTTGCAGTCACCCTTGCGCAGGCCCACCAGCAAGCCGTCATCATCGGAATAGAAGAACTTGTCGCGGGCGCTCTTCGTCCCGTTGTTATTCCCTGCGGTGCCGCTCACGTTACGCAAAAATCCGGTCTGGTCGAACCCGTCCAGATGTACCTTGTAGTTGATGCCGTTGGCCGTGTAGCCGGCCTTGAGCTTGTTGATGATATCGGGTTCGCCGGCGGCCGCGCAAAGCGTTGGAATCCAGTCGTTGTGGCTCATGATTTCGTTGGTGACCGTGCCGGGCTTGATGACGCCAGGCCAACGGACCAGGCACGGCACGCGGAAGGCGCCTTCCCAGTTGGTGTTCTTCTCGCTGCGGAACCAGGTCATGGCGCCGTCAGGCCACGAGTTCATGTGAGGGCCATTGTCGCTGGAGTAGACGACGATGGTGTCGTTCGTGACGCCCATATCATCCAGGGCTTTAAGCAAGAGGCCCACGGTATCGTCATGCTCCATCATGCCGTCGACATATTCGCTGTCGCCATGCGTGTAGCGACCACGATGCTCAGCGCGGACATGAGTGCGCAGGTGCATGCGGGTCGAGTTGAACCAGACGAAGAACGGTTTGTTGGCGGCTCTTTGCCGCTGCATGAAATCGACGGCGGCGGCCGAAGTTTCGTCGTCGACCGTCTCCATGCGCTTCTTGGTGAGCGCGCCGGTGTCCTCGATGGTCTGCTTGCCGATCTTGCCGAAGCGCGGATCGACGGTGGGGTCATCGCGGTCGGTCGCCTTGCACTTCAGGACACCGCGCGGGCCAAACTTGGCGAGATAGGCGGGATCCTTTGGATAGTCCGGCAGTTCCGGCTCCTCCTCGGCGTTGAGATGGTAGAGGTTGCCAAAGAATTCGTCGAAGCCATTCACGGTCGGCAGCGATTCATTGCGATCACCGACGTGGTTCTTGCCGAACTGTCCTGTGGCGTAGCCGAGGTTCTTGAGCAGACCACCGATCGAGGGATCCAACTGGCTCATGCCCATCGGCGCGCCGGGGAAGCCGACCTTAGTGAGGCCGGAACGAATGCCATGCTGGCCAGTGAGGAATGCCGCGCGGCCGGCGGTGCACGACTGCTCGCCGTAATAATGAAGAAACTTGATGCCCTCGCGGCCGATGCGGTCGATATTCGGAGTTTCGTAACCCATCAGGCCATTGGAGTAGGCGCTGATATTCGCAACCCCGATGTCATCGCCCCAGATAACGAGGATGTTGGGTTTGCGTCCCGATGGGGTTGTTGTCTGCGGCGTTTGCTGGGCCTGTGCGACCTGGGTGCGATCGACGGCGTTGATCGCGGTCGCGGCTGCGAGAGTCGTTCCCGCCAGCAGAATGTTGCGGCGGCTCATGATGCCATTGTCGAGTTGCTTTGCGCTTTCTTTGACTTGTCCTTTGTCTTTAGTGTCGCCGGGCATTTGACGCTCCTTCTTCACTATGAGGACTGACAATTATTCCGCGGCCGGTGTCCTCCTCACGCATCGGAATCCGAGGTGACTGGTCGACGTATCGATGGCCTCCGCATGTCGCGCCGCCGGGCGATAGCGGCGGCAGTAGTTCGGCGCGCACAAATGCGAGCCGCCCTTGATCACCTTGCGTGGAATTTTGATGTTCGGCTGACAGGGATCGTAACTGCCCTCCTCGCGCCCGCCGCGCGGGTTCTCGGGAATGCAGCACGCCTTCGGCGCATCGGCCTCATGCTTCTGCGCGTACCAGTCTGTCGTCCACTCCCAGACATTGCCGATCATGTCGTGGAGGCCGTAGCCGTTGGCAGGGAAGGCGCTTACGGGTGACGTGCGCTCATATCCATCCTGGTTGAGATTCTGCAGCGGAAATTCGCCTTGCCAGGTGTTGGCCACATGCACGCCGCCGGGTGTGAATTCATCACCCCACGCGAATTCCGCGCCGTCGAGTCCGCCGCGCGCAGCAAATTCCCATTCAGCTTCGGTTGGAAGCTCCTTTCCCGCCCACCGCGCATAGGCCAGCGCATCGGAAAAGGAGACGTGCACCACCGGATGATTGTCTGATGTATTGATGCTGCTCTTGGGACCATAAGGATGGCGCCAGTCGGCCTCCTTCATGAATTGCCACCATTGGCTCCAGTCATGCAGATCGCGGGTCGCTCGTGGCGGCACGAACACGAGAGAGCCTGCATAGAGCATGTGCGGCAATGCACCGGGATAGTTGCGGGGGTCGGGAGGAATTTCCGCCGTCGTGACATGGCCGGTCGCCTTGACGAACTGCTTGAACTGACGGTTCGTGACCGGCGTCCGATCCAACCAGAAGCCATCGACCGTCACTTGATGGACCGGCGCCTCTTCCGGATAATGCTTGTCGGAGCCCATGCGGAACGTACCGCCGGGAATCCAGACCATGCCAGTGGTCCGGCTATCTTCCGATTGCCGATCGCCCCGCTTGATATCGGTCCGCAGCACCGTCATGACGCCAACTCCAGACATGCACTACTGCGGACAGGCGTCCCAAAATCCTTGCGTGCGGCTCGCGTCGGTGTAGTACCAGCAGTAACCGGCAACGGGTGGCGCGCCCGCCCACGCCGCCGCGGTCGCGGCCGTGACGAAGCCAATCGCGGCACCGGCGGCGATCGCACCGCCCGGCCTCCAGGTGTAACGCGCCGGACGTACCCAGCGGCCTGGACGCACGACACCCGCGCGTGCGACACCCGGACGGACAACGGCGCCCCGGCGCACCACGGTACGGCTCGCCGCGCCACCGCGCGGACCGACAACGGTGGTTCGGCGCGCCGCACCTCCGCGCCGCACGACGACCTCGGTGATCGGACGATCTTGCTTGAGTTGCTGTTGAAGAGAGCTCGCTTGGGAAACAAACGCCGACGCCGACGAAAACATCACGGTTAAGCTGGCCAAACTCAGGATGACCGCGCCGGTTATGCCGTAGAAGGTCTTCGGTGCGCAGCCAGTTTGACGAACGAAAGTCACCACTGCCGATTGCATTTCCAAGCCCTTTCTGTTTAGACGCCGCGTCGTTGATCCCAGCGGCGATTAGTCAGCACCTCTTCCCTGTTTAATTTCTGCCTTCGAACAAAGTCGTCCAGCCAACTCAGCGCGTCAACCCAAGATTGACCGAAAAGCGAATTTTAGGCTGGCGCAACGAACAGGTAGTGCGAACACAGAGGTTGTCCTCACCTCGTCGATGAAATGATGCGGCGGATTCATCAATCATTCCCATCCGGCACGCGCGGTTTTATCGGAGAGTTTAGCTAAATTATTTTGGATGTGTCGACGGCGATCGCCGCAAGGTAGCAGCCGCGTGCGCTTTGGTCGCACCCGAGAATTCGATTGTCGGCGCGTCAGGATCGCGTGGTCAGATCTGACTCCGATTTGCGGTCGCTCGCATTCTTTCAGCTGATGTCGACGCGATGCATGCAGTTTCACGACAGCTCTCGTTGTCGGCGATATGGTTCGGCCGCGCCGCAGGGAAGGCCTGCGAAAATGCAATCCTGTGTTGGCTGGCCTTCAGGCGGCCCGTTGGGCATCGCGCGGTATTGCCCTGACGATCTCGGCCTGACTTCGGTCACCCGCGCAGATTGGCCCCTGAACGGGCCGAAACGCGAATAACGCCCCTCCACGTTTGGTTAACCAAACGTTAAGCGGAACCACGCCGCCTGCATTAAGCGGGAAACGTTAAAAGCTGCGGTTTTTCAGCAATATTCAGCGACATGCACCGTCGGTACGTCTGACCGGGAGGAATCCTGGGCAAAGATGTCGCAGATTTTACGAAGCGGTCGCTTCGCCAGTTTAACCGTTTGTGCAGCCACGGGCTGCATAGTTCAGGGTAGCGCGCCCATCAGTGCGCATTCATAAACGGCGGGCTTAACTACTGTGACATCCTTCGGACGCGTGATTTCGGTGCGTGGATCCCTCGCCCGGGTCGGTCTTCTGGCGACAAACCGGATGGCCACCTCGGAAGTAAGGGCGACCGTCGGCCGCTTCATCAGCATCCGCTGCGCAAACTCGACCATCGTCGCCATGATCACGGAAGTATCGTGCGAGGATTTGAAGAATTCCGATGTTTATATCGCCAGCGCCTCGGTTGACTTGCTCGGCGAAATCCTCGGCGGACCAGATCGCCCCAAATTTCAGCGCGGCGTCACCAACTACCCGACGATTGGCGACGCCGTTGAACTGATCACCAATCAGGAACTGCGTACGGTTTATGCGCCGAGTGGATCGGATCAGATCAATGTCGGAACCTTGCAGCAGGACCCTTCCGTCATCGCCTATGTCGACATCGAGGAAATGCTCTCCAAGCACTTCGCGGTGCTTGGTTCAACCGGCGTCGGCAAATCGACCGGCGTATCGCTGCTGCTCAACGAGATTCTGAAGTCGCGGCCAAACCTGCGCATTTTCCTGCTCGACGTGCACAACGAGTATGGCCGCTGCTTCGGCGAGCGCTCGCTCGTTCTCAATCCACGCAACCTGAAACTGCCGTTCTGGCTGTTCAACTTTGAAGAGATCGTCGACGTATTATTCGGCGGCCGGCCCGGCGTTCCCGAAGAACTCGACATTCTCGCCGAAGTCATCCCGATGGCGAAGGGCCTCTATACCCAATACCAGAACGCCGACCGGCTTGGGCTGAAGCGTCTCGATCCCAAGATGGTCGGCTATACCGTCGACACGCCGGTGCCTTATCGGCTGGTCGATCTGATTTCGCTGATCGACGAACGCATGGGCAAGCTCGAGAACCGTTCGTCGCGCATCATCTATCACAAGCTGATTTCCCGCATTGAGACCGTGCGCAACGATCCGCGCTACGCGTTCATGTTCGACAACGCCAATGTCGGCGGCGACACCATGGCGGAAGTGATCAGCCATCTGTTCCGGCTGCCGGCCAATGGCAAACCGATGACCGTGATGCAGCTTGCAGGCTTTCCGGCCGAAGTCATCGATTCCGTGGTGTCGGTGCTGTGCCGCATGGCGTTCGATTTCGGGCTGTGGAGCGATGGCGTCTCGCCGCTTCTGTTCGTCTGCGAAGAAGCCCATCGCTATGCTTCCGCTGACCGCAACATCGGTTTCGGGCCGACGCGCAAGGCCGTTTCGCGGATCGCCAAGGAAGGCCGCAAATACGGCGTTTATCTCGGGCTGGTCACGCAGCGCCCGGCTGAGCTCGATGCCACCATCATTTCCCAGTGCAACACCCTCTTCGCCATGCGCCTTGCCAACGACCGCGATCAGGCGCTGTTGCGCTCGGCGGTCTCCGACGCCGCGGCCAATCTGCTGTCGTTCGTGCCTTCGCTCGGCACCCGCGAGGTGCTTGCCTTCGGCGAGGGTGTGGCACTGCCGACCCGGTTGCGCTTCAAGGAAGTGCCGGTGCATCAATTGCCGCGCAGCGAAGCCACCATTTCGACGGCTCCCTCGGTCGCCGCCGGCCACGATATGCATTTCGTCAGCGCCGTGCTCGAGCGCTGGCGCGGAGCAACCTCGCATCGCGACGTTCCCAACGACCCCGGCTTCAACGAACGGCCAGCCGTGCGCGCGGTGGAGGCGCCGATGCTGCAGCCATCGATGGGCCTCGATCCCGACCGCTTTTCGCTGCTGAAAAAGCCGCTGCGCTGAGAAGTTCAAAGCCGCGATTGCAGAGCGAGCGGACCGCTCAGGTCCGCTTTGCGGACGCGCCGCCATCGACTATGGTCCAGGCCCAGCCGCATCATGCGGTATGAGCCGGAACCTTCTCATGACGCACTCCGCCAAGCGTTTCCCTGTACCCGCGATCGACAAGCTGCCGGAGGATATCCGCACCCGCATCCTTGCCGTGCAGGAAAAATCCGGCTTCGTGCCCAACGTCTTTCTGACGCTCGCCTATCGCCCCGACGAGTTCCGCGCGTTCTTTGCCTATCATGATGCCCTGATGGAGAAGGACGGCGGCTTGACCAAGGCCGAGCGCGAGATGATCGTGGTGGCCACCAGCAGCGCCAACCAATGCCACTATTGCGTGATCGCGCATGGCGCGATCCTGCGCATCCGGGCGAAAAATCCGCAGATCGCCGATCAGATCGCCGTCAACTACCGCAAGGCGGATATCACGCCGCGCCAGCGCGCCATGCTCGACTTCGCCATGAAGGTCAGCGCAGAGGCGAACAAGATCTCCGAACAGGATTTTGCCGATGTCGCCAGTCACGGCTTCAGTGATGACGATGTTTGGGACATCGCCGCGATTTCGGCATTCTTTGCATTGTCGAACCGGATGGCCAACGTCACCGCCATGCGCCCGAACGACGAATTCTACATGATGGGCCGCTTGCCGAAATAACTCTCCCGTTTCGGATCCGCGGATCTAATCGTCCGACGCTGGTCCGCACCAGCCGGGCAGATAGATCGCGTCCTTGCTTTTCCCGAAAGCCATCGCCTTCTCGATCGCCTTTTCGAAATTGTCTTCCACGCCTTTGCGGGACATTTTCCGGCGCAGGAAATCCGCCCACAGGAATTCGCTGAACGGGGTGGTGTCCTTGGCAAAGCCGCCGACACGTCGCAATTCGCCGGCAAGGCTGCGGAAGGGGTCGTCCTTGAGGTCCTTTACCGATTTGGGAAGGTCGCGGAAATGCCGCCGCTCGCCCTTGGCGTCGTATGGATAGACCCATCTTTTGTTATCCATCACGCCCCAGAACGCATCACGCGCGACCACGGTAAGGTCGCCGATCACCGTGACAAGAATATCCTTCACGCCCTCCTCATGAAGCGCACGCGCCAGATGATGATGGTCGACCACATAGTAATTCTTGTCCGGTCCGAGAACGACCGGGATCATGTGTTTGCCCAGAAGCTCTCCCTGCTTTTTCTCTGATTTGTGCTCGCGCCAGCGCTTGCGCTTTTCCTTGACCTCTCTCATTCCGACGGTCATCTGGGTCGGACGCAGCGAGAGGATCGGTACCGGCTGCAGGATCGGTTCACGCGTATTCGCCATGGCTTGAATCCCTGTATTTGACTGGCAAAAAATCCTCTTAAATCGGTACGATTATGCCATGATGGCAACGTCGATCAAATGCCTTTAACCCATGGATGCATCCAGATTCTGAACATGTTCAAGAGCCAGAGCGAGCACAAATCGAGAGCGCGGGTGGTTCAATTTGGCCGCCATGAGATCGTTACGGAGGGTCTCAATCTGAGTTTTTGGGCCGACATCAGCCATCGCTGCATGACCGCTAGATGGCCTTCTTTCATCGGCGGCGCCGCGCTGGTGTTTATCGTCTTCAATGCGGCTTTCGCGGTGCTGTACTGGATCGGAGATCAGCCGATCGCAAACGTGCCCGGCGGCGCCTATATCGACTATCTCTATTTCAGCATCGAGACGCTTTCGACCGCCGGCTACGGCGACATGCATCCGCAGACCCATTACGGGCACTTTATTGCGGCGGTGGAGCTGTTCACGGGCATCTTCTCAATGTCACTGATGACCGGTCTGATCTTTGCCCGGTTCTCGCGGCCCAGTGCGCGGCTGCTGTTCGCGGACAACCCGGTGATTTCGAACCATGAAGGCAAGCTGACCTTGATGGTGCGTTTTGCCAATGAGCGTCACAACATCATCGGCAATGCGACTGCCAAATTGTGGTTGCTCAAGAACGTCGTCAGCGAGGAAGGAAGGTCGTTTCGAAGATTTTACGAACTGCCGCTGGTCCGCAACGAGCACCCCGCCCTCGCGCTGAGCTGGACGCTCTACCATGTTATCGATGAGCAGAGCCCGCTCTACGGACAGACGGCCGATGACCTCGATGCATCCGGCGTCTCGCTGATGCTGGTGGTGTCCGGGTATGATGTTGTTGCAGCGCAAACGGTCGACGCACGAAAGTCGTACGACCATCCCGACATTCTGTTCGGGCACAGCTATGCGGACATCCTCGGCACCCTGGAAGACGGCCGCCTCAGAATCGACTACGGCAGGTTCCACGACACTGTGCCGGTATAGGTTGCGGCATCGGTGTCATCGCAACATTTTCTGGGACACGCATGACGGTCGTGCTAAATAAGCTGCGGATGTCGCGGAGCTGGCACCAGTGAAGACCCAGCGGCCCATTGTGGCGGAGGAAGAAGAGCATCGCGTGCTCCAATTCCGGCCGCGTAACCCGGCCCTCGTACCGGGCTGGCGTAGAGATCTGAACGGATCGGCGCAGCGGGCAGATGCCCAGCCGGAGCCGAACGATCTTTCCCGCTATGAGCGTCCCCGCGAAGCGCCGGACGATTTTCGTCACCGCATGCTGGCCAACATCGCAGCCTTCGCATTTACCGTGGCATTGACGGCGATCGGAATATGGCTCGCCATGAGCATCGCCGATCTAAGGCGGACCCAGGATTGCGTGCTTTTGGGCCGGCGCGACTGCGTTCGCATTACCGCGCCATCCATTTAACGCCGGTAAGGCTGGGCGGGGCTTCACTCCCTTAAATCCATTCCGGCCGGGACCGCCCGTCCGCCTCCATTGAACTCAGGGCGGCGCTCCGTTATACGGGCAGTCGACTCCGGGCGGCGGATCGGGCATTCCGGGGCGCGATGCCCGCTCGCATGCCGTCGCCGAAAATTATCTCCAATATATCAAAGGCTTAGTGATGTCATCCACATTCGATCAAGTCGCCACGATTATCGCTGAAACCTGCGACATCCCGCGCGACACGATCACGCCGGAGAGCCATGCCATCGACGATCTGGGGATCGACAGCCTCGATTTTCTCGACATCGCGTTTGCCATCGACAAGGCGTTCGGGATCAAATTGCCGCTAGAAAAGTGGACCCAGGAGGTCAACGACGGCAAGGCCACCACCGAGCAGTATTTCGTCCTGAAAAACCTCTGCGCTCGCATCGACGAATTGGTTGCGGCCAAGACTGCGGGCGCCTAATCGCGCGCCATGCAGCTTGAATATTTCCAGCTCATCGACCGGATCGTCGACCTCAACATCGGCGAGCGGACCATTACGGTCGAGGCGCAGGTTCCACAGCACAACACCATCTTCGAGGGGCATTTCCCGGGCTATCCCATCATGCCCGGCGTATTGCTGATTGAATCGATGGCGCAAACCTCGGGTTGGCTATTGCTCGCACTGATGAAGTTCGAACGCATGCCGTTCCTGGCCGCGGTCAAGGAAGCCAAGATGCGCGGCTTCGTCTCCCCAGGCGAATTGCTGACGATCAATGCCAGCGTGGTTCACGAGGGCTCGGGTTATTCGATCACCGAAGCCAAGATCAGGGTCGGCAGCAAGTTGAGGAGCAACTCGACCCTCACCTTCAGCCACATCCCCTTCCCCAACCCGGATTTGCGCGGACACATGGATGCCGTGGCCAAGCGCGTCGGCTTTCCGCAACAGGCCATACCCCATGACTGAAACTGCATCTACGACGTCGGAACCGGCGGAAGTCTGGATCACCGGCATTGGCCTTGCCACCTCGCTCGGCGAAGGGCTGGACGCGAACTGGGACGCACTCAATCAGCGGCGCATCAATGTCGATGAGAAGGGCTTTGCGCCCTACATCGTTCATCCCTGGACGCAGGTGAGCCTCGACACGCAGATCCCCAAGAAAGGCGATCAGCGTCAGATGGAGGCCTGGCAGCGCATCGGAACCTATGCCGCCGGGCTCGCGCTGGATTCAGCCGGCGTCAAGGGCAACAAGGAAATCCTCGGACGGATGGACATGATCGTCGCCGCCGGCGGCGGCGAACGTGACCTCGCGGTCGATTCGGGCGTTCTTACGGCGGAAGCGAACGGCAATTCCGCGCCCGGCTTTCTCAACGAACGCCTGATGAGCGATCTGCGTCCAACCCTGTTCCTGGCGCAGCTTTCGAACCTTCTGGCCGGCAACATCGCTATCGTGCACGGCGTGTCCGGAACATCGCGCACCTTCATGGGCGAGGAAGTCGCGGGCGTTGATGCGGCGCGGATCGCGCTGGCGCGCATCGCCGCCGGCCAAAGCGACATCGCGCTGATCGGCGGCTCGCATAATGGCGAGCGCAAGGACCTTTTGGTGCTCTACGAATTTGGCGATTACAACCTCAAGGACAAATTCGAGCCGGTGTGGGCGCGCCAGCAGCAGCCAGGCTTCGCGCTTGGCTCGGCCGGAGCCTTCCTTGTCATCGAGTCCCGGGCGCATGCGGAAGCGCGCGGTGCAAAGCCCTATGCGCGCCTGACCAACGTCGTGGCCGATCTGTCGCATCGCAAACACCCCGGCGACGTCAAGACGACGCTTGAAAAGCTGTGGTCGAAGCTCGGCAAACTGGACGACGGCGGAGCCATCATCACCGGCGCGACGGGCGCCGAGCCTGCCACGTCGGAAGAACAGGCGTTCCTGACGGAGCATCCGGATTTTCCGGTGCGCGCGACCGGCACCATGTTCGGCCACACCATGGAAACCCAGTTTCCGCTGGGACTTGCTCTGGCAGCCCTGTCGATTTCGCGCGGCGCATTGTTTCCGCCGAACGATTCAGTTGGCGTAGAGATTGAAATGTCCAAGCCGCCTGCCCAGATTGTCGTCATCGGGGCCGGTCACTGGCGGGGCGAAGGCATGGCCCTGATCGAGGCGATCAAGTGAGCACAGCGGCCTAACCGGCGGGGGGAACCATGACAGCATCACGCGACAAATTCGGAAGGCCGATCGTCGTCGTCACCGGCATGGGTATTGTGACGTCGCTCGGTGCCGGCAAGGCCGATAACTGGGCGAAGCTGACCGCGGGCGAATCCGGCATCCGGACCATCACGCGCTTTCCGATCGACGGTTTGAAGACCACGATGGCCGGAGCAGTCGATTTCGTCACGGTCGATCCGTTCTCGTCGACCGAACTCTCCGAGCGCCTTGCCGAAATGGCTGCTGAGGAAGCGCTTGAGCAGTCGGGCATCGGCCGCAAGGGCGATTTCCCGGGACCGCTGTTTCTGGCCGTTGCGCCGGTTGAGGTCGAGTGGCCGCAACGGCGGGAATTGGGGCGCGCCGTCGGGCAGCAGGAAATAAACTATGACGATCTGCTCCGCGTCAGCGGCGGTGGAAAGTACACCCCCTATCATCGCCGATTCATGTTCGGTTCGGTGGCGACTTATCTCGCCGAGACTTTCGGCACCAAGGGATCGCCGATTTCACTGTCGACCGCCTGTGCGTCGGGTGCGACGTCGATCCAGCTCGGCGTCGAGGCGATCCGTCGCGGCGAAACTGACGCCGCGTTGTGCGTGGCAACCGATGGTTCGGTCAACCCGGAAGCGCTGGTCCGGTTTTCTCTTTTATCCGCGCTGTCCACCCAGAATAATCCGCCGCAGGCTGCGTCAAAACCGTTCTCGAAAAACCGCGATGGGTTCGTCATGGCGGAAGGCGCCGGCGCGCTGGTGCTCGAGAGCTATGATGCCGCTGTGGCGCGCGGCGCGCCTATCCTTGGCGTGCTGGCCGGCTGCGGCGAACTCACTGACTCCTTTCATCGCACCCGATCCAGCCCCGATGGCAAGCCGATCATTGGCTGCGTGCGGAAGGCATTGGCGGACGCCGGTATGGTGCCGGAGCAGATCGATCACATCAATGCGCACGGCACCGCGACACCGGAAAACGACAAGATGGAGTATCTGGGGATTTCGGCGGTGTTCGGCGAGCACGCCAAGCAAATCCCGGTGTCATCGAACAAGTCGATGGTCGGCCACACCATCTCGGCGGCGGGCGCCGTCGAGGCGGTGTTTTCGCTGCTGACACTTGAACACCAGCGGATTCCGCCGACGATCAACTATGAAACGCCCGATCCGGCAATTCTGTTCGATGTCGTCGGCAACAAGGCGCGCGACGCGCGCGTCACCGCCGTGATGTCGAATTCATTCGGCTTCGGCGGCCAGAACGCCTCGCTGATCCTGACGCGTGAACCGATCTGACCGGCGCAGCCTTCCCGATGCCGGCGATTGATGTCATTGCACGAGGCGGCGATGCGCATGCCAGCGTGTTGAAGCGCGCGGTCAGCCTGAATCTATCCGGCAAAGTCAGCGTTGGTTTCTGATGCATCCCCTGCTCCGCCGCACCAAGGCCCGTATCCGCGAGGCCACCAAGCCGCTCGGCGAAGCCGCGGTGGGTGCATTGACCATCGGCATGCTGCGGGCCACGCGTTATTTCGATCCGACCAAGACGGCTAACCTGTTCGGCCGCGTTACCCGCCTGATCGGCCCTGCACTGCGCGAGCAGCGCATCGGCCGCGCCAATCTGACGGCCGCCTTCCCGGAAAAATCGCCCGAGGAGATCGAGGCCATCCTGGCGGGCGTCTGGGATAATCTCGGCCGCGTCGGCGCCGAATTCGCCCATCTCGATCACATCTGGGACCATGATGAGGCGCATCCCGAGCTTGGCCGCATCGAAATTCCGCCACGCACGCACGAGCTGTTCCATCAGTTGCGGCTCGACGGCAAGCCGGCGCTGATTTTTGCCAGTCACCTCGGCAACTGGGAAATGCCGGCGCTGGCCGCCGTGGCGCACGGACTCGATGCCGCGATTCTGTTTCGCCGGCCCAATATCCCCTCCGCCGATCGCATCATCCAGGAGATGCGCTCGGTGAAGATGGGAACCTTGATTCCGGCCGGTCGTGACGCGCCGTTCAGGCTCGCGGAAGCCCTGCAAAAAGGTCAGCACGTCGCCATGCTGGTCGACCAATATTTGACCGGTGGCGTCGAGGTGACTTTCTTCGGGCGCAAGACCAGAGCCAATCCGATGCTGGCCCGGCTGCTGCGGCAGGTGGAGTGCCCGATCCACGGCGTCCGGATTATCCGCCTGCCCGGTCACCGCTTTCGTGCCGAACTATCCGAGGAAGTACAACCGGTACGCGACGCTTCGGGGAAGATCGATATTCAGGGCACGACGCAGGCGGTCACTTCGGTGGTCGAAGGCTGGATCCGCGAATATCCGGACCAGTGGTTGTGGCTGCATCGCCGCTGGCGGTAGTGGTTACACTTACGGTTTTTCGTTGCGTCCTTGCGAGGAGCCAAGGGAGCTACCGCCCGGTCTTCACCCTGGTCCAGAGCCGATTGATGATACGCTGGGTCGCCGGATCGCGTGCGGTGATGACGAACAGCTTCTTCAGCGTCGCCTCATCCGGATAGATGTTCTTGTCGTTCAGAATTTTGGGATCGATCAGTTTCTGGCTCGCCAAATTGCCATTGGCGTAGGACAGGAAATCGGAATTCCTGGCCGCAATGTCGGGCCGATAGAGATAGTTGATCAGCTCATAGGCCTCCGCGACATTCTTTGCGTCGGCCGGGATCGCCAGATTGTCGAAAAACATCTGCGCGCCTTCTTTCGGGATCGCATAACCGATCTCGACATCGCTGTTGGCTTCAGCGGCGCGGCTGCGCGCCTGCATGATATCGCCGGACCAGCCCACCACCAGGCAGATCTCGCCGGTGGCCAGCGCACTCAGATATTCCGACGAATGAAACTTGCGGACGTAAGGCCTGATCTTGAGGACGAGATCGGCGGCCTTCTCCAGGTCTGCCTGCTTGGTCGAATTGGGATCGAGCCCGAGATAGCCCAGCGCAGCCGGAAAAATATCGTCGGCGGAATCCAGCATATGGACGCCGCAGTCTTTGAACTTCGCCAGATTCTCCGGCTTGAAAATGATGTCCCAGCTGTCGATCCTGGCGTCGGGACCGAGAATTTTCTGCACGGCCTTGACGTTGTAGCCGATGCCTGTGGTGCCCCACATATAATTGGCGGCATAGGTGTTGCCGGGATCATAGGTGGCAAGCCGTTCCGTCACCACCGGCCAGGCATTGGTCAGGTTCGGCAGCTTCGATTTGTCGAGCTTCTGAAAGACATGCGCCGTGATCTGGCGCTGCAGGAAATAAGCGGTGGGTACGACGAGGTCATAGCCCGATTTTCCCGCCAGCAACCTTGTTTCCAGGGTCTCGTTGGCGTCGAACGTATCGTAGACGACCTTGATGCCGGTTTCCTTGGTGAAATCCTCAAGCACCCCCGGCGCCATGTAGTTCGACCAGTTGTAGAAGTTGACGGTGCGCTCCTGCGCCCTCGCGGGCAACGCGAGCACCGCCAGCGTCGCGGCTACAGCGGCAACAAGCCGAAAGTGAGCGTTGCTCCAGCGGCGCATCGTCGTCTACCTCTTACCGGCGGTGGATGGCATCCGACAAACGCTCCAGCGCGGTGTCGAGCGTGGCATCCTTCTTGGCAAAGCAAAACCGCACCACCGAGGTCACGGCATCCTGTTCATAAAAAGCAGATACCGGGATCGCCGCAACCTTGTAATCGGTGACGATGCGCTTGCAGAAGGCTTCATCGGTCTCGTTGAGACCAAGCGGCGACAAATCGACGGTGAGGAAGTAAGTGCCCTGCGACCGCAGCACCGGAAAGCCGAGGCTCTCCAGCCCCTTGGTGAGACGGTCGCGGCTGCGCGCCAGATCCTTGCGCATGTCGTGGAAATATTCCGCCGGCTTGCCGAGCCCGTAGGCGACCGCGGCCTGCAGGTTTGGCGCGGTCGTGAAGGTGAGAAACTGGTGCACCTTCGCGGCCACGCGCAACAGCGGCGGGGCGGCACAGACAAAACCGATTTTCCATCCCGTCAGCGAGAAAATCTTGCCCGCGGAGCCTACCTTGATGGTGCGATCGCGCATGCCCGGAATCGTAATCAGCGGAATGTGCTCGCGGCCGTCAAAGATCACGTGCTCCCAGACCTCGTCGCAGATCGCGATCGCATCGAACTCCTGGCAAAACCGGGCCAGCAGTTCGAGGTCCTCGCGCGGATAAACCACCGCGGCGGGATTGAGCGGATTGTTGAAGAGAACTGCCTTGGTCTTGTGGTTGAAAGCACTTCGCAGCATCTCCTCGGAGAGCCGCCAATGCGGCGGTTCGAGGCGCAGCAGCCGCGGGATACCGCCGGCCTGACGGATGATCGGGAGATAGGAATCATATACCGGCTGGAAGACGATCACCTCGTCACCGGGTTCGACGACGGCAAGGATCGCCGACGTCAGCGCTTCGGTGCCGCCCGACGTCACCATCACCTCGGTCATCGGATCGAGGGTGAGCTGGTGCCAGCGCCCGTAATGCGCGGCGATCGCCTGCCGCAGTTCGGGAATGCCCATCATCGATGGATACTGGTTGTAGCCGTCCATCACCGCATCCGACGCAGCGCGGCGAATGTCCTCCGGACCGGGATCATCCGGGAAACCCTGACCGAGATTGATGGCGTTGTTGTCGCGCGCGAGCTGCGACATGGCCTCGAAGATCGTGACGGGAAGGTCGGCAAAGACCTTGTTCATGGACGTCATGGAACGATCAGCCGCCGGTGTTGGTCGGCAACCCAGCCGCCTTCCAGCCCAATATGCCCCCCGCAAGATGCTTGTCGTAAGGCAGGCCCGCGGCCTGCGCCGCCAGCGACGCCGTCACCGAGCGTTTGCCGGAGCGGCAGGCGAAAACCACCTGCTTGCCTTGCGGATCAGGAATATTTTTCGGCTCGAAGCTCGAAAGCGGAACAACCACGCCGCCCGGATAGGCTTCCGCAGCAACTTCATTCGGCTCGCGAACGTCGACCAGCAGATAGCGTCCTTCCGCCATGCCCTTCGATACGTCGTCCGGCGTTAAATCGTGCACCTGATGATCCGCCACGTAATCCTCCCAACGATCCATTTCTGACGGGCGAATTGGCAGTGCCGACGGCCCGTATTTCGGTAGCCAAAGTCGCCTCTCGCGCAGCGAAAATCAAGCGCCGTGAAAGGTTTAAGACGCGACTTAAATCTATACGGTGACCTGTGTTCCCACCTCGACCACCCGGCCGGTCGGAATCTGGAAATAATCGGTCGCGTCATTGGCGGTGCGGCTCAGCGCAATGAAAAGATGATCCTGCCAGCGCGGCATTCCCGAATGCGCCGCGGGCTTCAGCGCGCGCCGCGACAGGAAGAACGAGGTCGACATGATGTCGAAATGCCAGCCGAGTTTACGGGCGATCGCCAGTGTTTTCGGGACGTTGGGCGATTCCATAAATCCAAATCGCAATGTCACCCGGGAGAAGGTCGCGCTGATCTCCTCCAGCCGCACCCGCTCGGAAGGATCGATCCGCGGCGTCGGCGCAGTCTCGATGGTGAGAATGACGTTCTTCTCATGCAGCACCTTGTAGTGCTTCAGACTATGCATCAAGGCGGTCGGTGCGCTGACGGGATCGCTGGTCAGGAATACCGCGGTGCCGGAAACCCGCTGCGGCGGCCGCTTCTCCAGCATGGCCACCAGATCAGCCAGCGGAAATTCCAGCTTGCGCGATTTCTCGAACAGCAACCGGCTGCCTCGCCGCCAGGTGTACATCAGCAAGATCACGACGGAGCCCAGAGCCAGCGGCACCCAACCGCCTTCGAACACTTTCAAAAGATTCGCCGCCAGAAAAGTGAGATCGAGGAACAGGAATGGCGCAATCAGCGCCGCGGCCGCGAAGGGCGACCATCTCCAGACTCGCCATATCACGACAAAACCCATCATCGCCGTCACCACCATCGTGCCGGTCACGGAAATGCCGTAGGCCGACGCCAACGCGCTTGACGAGCGGAACATCAGGACCAGCAGCGTCACGGCGACGAGCAGCAGCATGTTGACGCGCGGAATATAGATCTGGCCGGAATGGGATTCCGAGGTGTGGCGGATTTCAAACCGCGGCAACAGCCCGAGCTGAATGGCCTGACGGGTCAGCGAATAGGCGCCGGTAATCACTGCCTGGCTTGCGATCACCGTCGCCACGGTGGCGAGGGAGACCATCGGCAACAACGCCCAATCCGGAAACATCAGGAAGAACGGGTTTTCGACGGCATGCGGATTGGCAATCAACAATGCGCCCTGCCCGAGATAATTCAGCGCCAGCGACGGCAATACAATGAACAGCCAGGCGGTCTGGATCGGACGTTTACCGAAATGCCCGAGGTCGGCATAAAGCGCCTCGGCGCCGGTGACCGCGAGAAACACCGCGCCCAGCGTCACGAACCCGATGATGCCGTGATGGAGCATGAATGAGACGGCGTGCAGCGGATTGAGCGCAAAGAGCACCTCGGGATGCCGCATGATCGGAGTAATCGCCGCGATCGCAATGACGGCGAACCAGACCGTCATGATCGGCCCGAAGAATGCGGCAACGCGCGCCGTGCCGCGCGACTGAACCGCAAACAGTGCGAACAGGATAACCACGGTGAGCGGCACGACATAGGGATCGAACGCCGCGGTGACGAGCTTGATGCCTTCGATCGCGGAAAGCACCGAGAGCGCCGGCGTGATCACCGCGTCGCCGTAGAACAGAGCGCCGCTGATGATGCCCAGCAGCACGATCGTGCTGGCGCCGTGACTGACCGCACGTTGCGCCAACGCCATCAGTGCCAGCGTTCCGCC
This sequence comes from Bradyrhizobium canariense, assembly GCF_900105125.1. Lineage (NCBI taxonomy): Bacteria > Pseudomonadati > Pseudomonadota > Alphaproteobacteria > Hyphomicrobiales > Nitrobacteraceae > Bradyrhizobium > Bradyrhizobium canariense. The sequence goes on from NZ_LT629750.1 coordinate 1,986,123, forward strand.
CTCGCCATGATTGTCCGCGCGCAACAGGATCAGCACATATTTTAGCGTCACCACGACGATCAACGCCCACAGGATCAACGACAGCACGCCGAGCACGGCCTGCGGGTTGACGGCGTTGGCGCCGCCGCTGGCGGCGATGACGGCCTCACGCAGCGCATACAGCGGGCTGGTGCCGATGTCGCCATAGACCACGCCGATGCTGCCAAGCATCAGCGCTTTGAATCCGGCGGTGGAATGCGTGTCGCCACGACCATTTGCCGCCGACGTTTCCGCGGCGGGGGCTACAACATCAGTCGTCATGAGAATGGGGGCCTCAAAAATGCTTCACTGCACAATAGCAAAGCGACGCGGCTTATAGCCCTGCGCTTAGAGCATGGCCTACCCTGATTCCGGGTTCATGTCATGCAAAAATGCATAGGTTGTTAGATAGTGACCTGCGTTCCGACTTCAACCACCCGGCCGGTCGGAATCTGGAAGTAGTCCGTAGCATCGTTCGCCGAGCGGCTCAATGCAATGAACAGGTGATCCTGCCATTGCGGCATCCCGGATTGCGCCGACGGCTTCAGCGAGCGCCGCGATACGAAGAACGATGTCGCCATGATGTCGAATTGCCAGCCGAGTTTTCGGGCAATCACCAGCGCCTTCGGCACGTTCGGCGACTCCATGAAACCGAAGCGCAGCCGGACGGTCGCAAATTTATCGCTGATCGTTTCCATGCGGACGCGATCGACCGGATCGACGCGCGGGGTTTGCGCGGTTTCGATCGTCAGGATCACATTGTGTTCGTGAAGCACCTTGTTGTGCTTGAGATTGTGCAGCAAGGCGGTGGGAACGAAATTGGGATCGCTGGTCAGAAAAACCGCGGTGCCTTTTACGATGTGAGGCGGCCGCTTTTCGAGGCTGGTGATCAACTCCCGGAGCGGAACTTCCGTGCGCCGGGTCTTGGCGATCAGGATCGCGGTGCCCCGGCGCCAGGTCCAGATCGTGATCGCCATGGTGAGACCGAACAACAGCGGCACCCAGGCGCCTTCGAACAGCTTCAGGAGATTTGCGCTGAAAAACGTGGTGTCAACAACGACAAATGGAATAATCAACGCCGCGGCGGTAGCCGCGCGCCAATTCCACAGCTTCCATATCACGACGAAACCCATGATGCCGTCGGCGACCATGGTTGTGGAAACGGCGATGCCATAGGCGGAAGCCAGTCCGCTCGACGTGCGGAATAACAGCACCAGCAGCAGCACACCGGTCAGCAACAGCGTGTTGACGCGCGGCAGATAGATCTGCCCGGCATGCGTCTCGGAGGTGTAGCGGACCTCAAAGCGCGGTAGCAGACCGAGCTGCACGGCCTGGCGGGTCAGCGAATACGCCCCCGTAATCACCGCCTGGCTCGCAATGACGGTTGCGAGAGTCGCCAGCACCACCAGCGGCAACAGCAATATTTCCGGCACCATCCGATAGAACGAGTTCTCGATCGCCGCGGGATGCGAAAGCACCAGCGCCCCCTGACCGAAATAGTTGATCAGGAGCGACGGCAGCACGAAATAGAGCCAGCCGGCCTGGATTGGCTTGCGTCCGAAATGACCCAGATCCGCGTAGAGCGCCTCGCCGCCCGTCACCGCGAGAAATACCGCTCCCAGCGTCACCATTCCAACCGTGCCGTGCGACAGCAGGAACTGGATTCCGTACCAGGGATTGATCGCGGCCAGCACGGAGGGATCGTCGCTGATATGAACGAGGCCCATCGCCGCGAGAGTACTGAACCAGACAATCATGACCGGCCCAAATGCCGATGCGACGCGAGCCGTCCCGCTGCTCTGAACCGAGAACAGCACGACCAGGATGAAGACCGTCAGCGGCACCACGTAATGTTCCAGCGCCGGCGTCGCGAGCTTGAGACCTTCGACGGCGGAAAGCACCGAAATGGCCGGCGTGATCATGGAATCGCCGATAAACATCGAGGCGCCGATGACCCCCAGCACCAGCAAGGGCCAGCTTCGCCGTCCGATCGCGCGCTGACCGAGCGCCATCAGCGACAACGTGCCGCCCTCGCCGTTATTATCGGCGCGCAACAGCAGCAGGACGTATTTGGCGGTGACGACGATAAAGAGCGCCCACAGGATCAGCGACAGAACCCCGAGCACGATGACCCGGGTGATCGGCTGGCCTTGCGCGGCACCGGCGACGGCCTCGCGAAACGCATAAAGTGGCGAGGTTCCGATGTCGCCAAAGACCACGCCGATGCTTCCGAGCGTCAAAGCCCAAAAGCCCGCCGTGACCGGCCCCTCCCGGGCTTCGGTGGATGTGACGCTGAGAACCATTGCGCTGGAAAAACGCTCTATCGGTGGGTTTGATCCCGCTCGGCTATCGACGCTTCCGGAAAGCCTGTCAACCGATCAACCGTCGCATGGCTGACCATGCCGGACCTGCCGGTCCGTCAGTTACCCTCGCAACCGAGATGGTAATATCGTAGCGCCGAATTATGGCTTCAGGTCAGGCGGCAGCGCCGGGTCCTCGCGCATCAGCGTAATGGTGACGCGGCGGTTCGCAGATAGCGACGGGTCGTCGGGGAACAGCGGCTGGGTGTCTGCTTTTCCCGACACCGCATAGATATGGGCCGGCGGCAGTCCTTCGCGTTCGAGAATCTGGCGGACCGCGTTGGCGCGATCGGCCGACAGATCGAACGCGCCGTAGTCGCTTTGCGTCGGCACGAAACCGGCTGCGGTGTGGCCGACGATCGAGATGCGCAGCGGCGTCGCCTTGAGCGGAGCGGCGAGTTTTTCGATCAGCCGGCGCGTGCGGTCGTAGGGCACCTTGGATCCGTCGGCGAACATCGAACGGCCATCCTGATCGACGATCTCCAGATTGAGGCCTTCCTTGGTCTCCTCAAACATGATGTGTTTTGATATCTCGGTCAGTTCCGGCATATCCTGCAATGCCTGTCGCAGCGATGCCGAGGCCAGCGCGAACTCGCGGTCCATCTTGAGACGGGCGCCATTGGCGTGCTGGTCCTCATGGTCATCCGGGGTCGGCGTGTTGGACGCGTCCTCCGGCTGGATATGTGCGGCGTTCTTGAGCTTCGGTTTCGTCGGCAGTCCGTCGGATTCGATGATGCCGGAATAGCGTTTGTCGGTTTGCACGCCGAAAGCATCCCGCATCGAACCGGCGACGATCTTGAGCTTGTTGTTGTCCATGGTGGAAAACGCGACGAGCATCACGAAGAAGCTCATCATCAGACCCATGAGGTCGGCGAAGGTCACGAACCAGCCGTGCCCTCCTCCATGCGCGTCGCCACGTTTCTTCTTGGCCATTGCGGTTTTTCCGGATCTGGATCGGCTGACTACGCCGGAACCGGTTCACCCTCTTCATGGCGGTGTTTTTCCGGCAGGTAGGCCAGCAACATTTCCCTGACCAGCGCCGGGCTTTTGGAATCCCGGATCATCAGAATGCCGTCGATGATCAGCGTCCGGTTGGTCTCCTCGTCGAGCAGCTTGCCATGCAGCTTGTCGGCAATCGGCAGACAGAACAGGTTGGCGACCAGCGCGCCGTACAGCGTTGCGAGCAATGCGGTCGCCATGAACGGGCCGAGCTTCGAGGGGTCGGTCATGTTGGCGAACATCTGCACCATGCCGATCAGCGTGCCGATCATACCGAACGCCGGCGCGCAGTCACCCACGGCGCGGTAGATCTTGCTGCCTTCATCGAGGTGCATCAGAAAGTTGTCGCGGTCGCGCTCGAGATTGTCGCGGATGAATTCGAGATCGTAACCGTCGGCGACATACCGGATCCCCTTGGCAAGGAAGGGTTCATTGGTTTCGACCTTTTCCAGGCCGACCGGTCCCTGTTTGCGCGCGATCTCGGCGATGCGGGCCAATTCGTCGACCAGATCATGCGCAGCCAGCCGGCTCATCGTGAAGGCGAATTTTGCGCCGAGTGGCAAGCCATGCATCAGGGCGCTGAGCGGAAACCGGATCATGGTAGCGGCAATCGAGCCACCGAAGATGATGATCACGGCATGTTCGGAAACGAACATGTGCAGATCGCCGCCCATGAGCACCATCGTGGTCACGACAAGGATGCCGGACACGAGCCCAACGCTCGTCATGATATCCATGGGAAACTCCAACGCGTACGCGAACGCCCGGCCATCCTGGACGGAGGTGCGGTCCACCCTGAACCGCCCGAGCGAACCCTAGGTGGACGCAATTAAAGACGCGTTACCGAATTTGGTAGGCATAACAGTTGGTTAATAAAAAGCTAGAAACCCGGTCGCCTTTAACCGCATCCACCCTGCGGGGCGCCGACCCAGAAACTGCCATTGACGATCAGGTCGATACGGCCGCGATATTTTGCCGGAATGAGTTCGTCGATGGCGGAATTGACGGCGGCATATTCACCGCCAATTCCCATGCCGGTGAGCATCCGGAAAAACGCAAAGCTCCAAAACTCCAGGCGCAGGCACTCAAAAGGACGCCCGCGAGATAAACGATCAGGGTCGCATAAAACACCAACCGTCGTCCAAAACGGTCAGTCACCCAACCCGAAACCAGCGCGCCGGTAACAGCCCCGATGACGTAGAACGAAGCGATCGCCCCCAGATTTGCGCTCGACAGATGAAGCGTCAGGGGATTTTGCAGCGCCGGCCCGAGCGCACCGACAATGGTCACCTCGAGCCCGTCCAAGATCCAGGTCACGCCGAGGCCGACGACAATGAGAAGATGAAAGCGGCTCCAGGGCAGCCGGTCCAGCCGCGCGGGAACATCTGTTTTCACCGCCGCATTGCTCGGCGAAGATATTTCGGCGGCAGACATTAAGACACGCAAGCTCCCTGCTCCTCGGCAGAGCTAACCTGCGCTTCATGAAGTGGTTCCCGAGAACTCTCCGCTTCGCCGCGCGATCACGCGCGGCAGACTGAATTAGTCGCCTTGTCCCGGCTCGGCCGAGAAATACTGCTCGAGCTTGTTGGCAACCCCATCGAAAGCCTTGGCATCCGCAGGCGCCTCGCGCTTGCTGGTGATATTCGGCCAAACCTCGGCGTATTGCGCATTCAGCTTGATCCAGCTTTCAAGGCCCGGCTGCGTATCAGGAAGAATGGCCTCGGCAGGGCATTCCGGCTCGCATACGCCGCAATCGATGCATTCGTCCGGGTTGATGACGAGCATGTTGTCGCCTTCGTAGAAGCAATCGACCGGACACACTTCCACGCAGTCCATATATTTGCATTTGATGCAATTGTCGGTGACGACGAAAGTCATCGCGCCTGCTCCGGCGGCCACGAACGATCCGGCCGATAGAATAATGCGAGCTTCAAACTCTCGGCGATCCGGACGGCCTTGCCACGAAACGCCTCGCTGCTGCCGGCATCGAACAGTTCGTCGCAGGTTTCGTTGAAAAGTGCGAGCCAGCGTTCAAACAAGGATGGCTGCATATCCGGGATTGCCAGATGCTTGACCACCGGATTGCCCTTGTAGCGACCGGTCGTGAGCATCACCGACGACCAGAAGGCGTACATCTTGGTCAAATGCGGCTGCCAGTCACCGGGAATGGCCCGCAAAAAGATCGGCGCCAGTATAGGGTCGCGGCGAACCCTTTCGTAAAAGGAATCGACGAGCAGGCGAATGCTTTCCTCGGAAACATGATCAAGCTTTGCGGTCGAGGAGATCATATCGCGAGCACCACCACGAAAACGCCAAGTATCGTCCAGAACAACGAGTTGATCAGCATGCGGACCAGATCCTGGTGTCTGGAAAGGCCGAAGATTCGGCACGCGAGAGTCCCGGGCAGCAAGAATGGCCACGCGACGGCATCGCCGATCGAAGCAGTCCTCCTCATCGATCTCTCCTATAAGATATATACACCATACATCTTATAGGTCGACGCTTGCCGTAAAGCAATATCCATTATACATCTTTTACACCAAACGCTGCCCAGGGAGATACACGTGCGCCTGACCGTCTACACCGATTATGCGTTGCGCGTGCTGATGTACCTCGCCTTGAAGAAAGACCAGCTGGCGACGATCGCGGAGATCGCCGAAAGCTACGACATTTCCAAGAACCATCTGATGAAGGTAGCCCATCAATTGGGTGTTGCAGGCTATGTCGAAACCGTTCGCGGCAGAGGCGGCGGGCTGCGCCTTGCAAAACCGATCAAGGCCATCGGGCTTGGCGAAGTGGTGCGCCACACCGAGCCGGATATGGCGATCGTCTCCTGCTTCGAGCCTGTCAATGCATCGTGTGCCATTCAACCATGCTGCGTGCTGAAGCGCGCATTGAAGAAAGCAAGCGACGCTTTTGTCGAAGTGCTTGACGATTACACATTGGGCGATCTGGTCGAGCCGCGGAGCCGGCTTTCCGACCTGCTGGGTATCACCCACGGCAATGCGCTTTCGTAGCTCCGGCCAGGCCTATTTGCCTCGACTTACCTCCGAGAGCTGACGCTTCAACGCTCGCACTTCCTCGAAGCGCTTGGTGACGTCACGAAGGATTGCGACCGTTCCGGTCGGGCGGCCCTGTTTGTCTTTCAGCATCGCGATCGTGAACTCGACCGAGACGCGCTGGCCGCTCTTGGTCAGCGCCGGCACCGACAAAAGATCGCCGTGGCCATAACGGCTTTCTCCGGTCTGCATGACGCGATTGTATCCGCTCCAGTGCCGGGCGCGAAGATTCTCGGGAATGATGAGATCGAGCGAGCGTCCGATGGCTTCGTCAGCCGCGAAGCCGAAAATCCGTACCGCGCCGGGATTCCAGAAATCAATGATACCGGCGTGATCGGTGGCGATGACGGCATCCGATGCCGTCGTCAGGATCGCGTCAATGAGCCCGTCAGGAACGATCATGATATCCTTGGCCAGTGAGAGAGTGAGCGCGGAAATAGCTGTTTCGACCGATGATCTGAAGAATTCCGGCGATGATGCCGGTCAGCGCATCGTCCCCTGCTCCATCGCAAGCTCAGCCTGAAGGCTTGCGAGGTCGCGATAGATCGAGGCAACGGCGAGCACGCGGCCTCTGCTCTTGTAGCGCAGCAGGCAGTCCTTTGCCGCGATATCGCCGTCGATCACGATATCGTCCCATTGTTCGGCGTGACCGACATAGTTGATCGGCACGTCGTAGTGCTGGCTCCAGAAAAACGGCACCGCATCGAACGGCTCTCGCTGCCCCAGCATGTTGCGCGCGGCAGTCTGGCCCTGGCGCTCCGCCACCACCCAATGCTCGACCCGGATGTTCTCGCGGGAATGCGGATCGGGCCAGCGCGCGATATCGCCCGCGGCGAAGATTCCCGGAACGCTGGTTTCGAGGAATTCGTCCACCGCAACACCGCGATCGAGCTTAAGACCCGCCTGCTCGGCCAAGGCGAGGCGCGGGCGTACACCCACGCCGACAACGACCAGGTCTGCCTCCAGCGTGCCGCCGCTCTTGAGCGTGGCGCGCTTGCCGTCGATCGCGGCCACGGTATCCCCGAGGTGGAAGACGACGCCGTGCTCCTGATGCAGTCCGCGCAGGAAATCGCCCATTTGGGGCCCCAGCACCCGCTCCATCGGCCGCTGCTCGGGCGCAACGACGTGAACCTCGATATCACGTGCACGCAACGCAGCCGCGGCTTCCAGGCCGATGAAACTCGCGCCGATCACGATCGCGCGCCGGGCGCCATTCGCAGAGTCGATGATGCCGTTGCAATCCGCCAGGGAACGCAGCGTATGGACGTGCGGTTGATCGGCACCTGGGATCGGTAGCCGCACCGGTTCGGCGCCGGTCGCCAGCAGCAGGCGATCATAGGAAACGTCGCCGCCGGCGATCGTGACCTTCCGCGCCTTGACGTCGATCGCGGTGACATTGCTGTTGAGCCGAAGATCGATGCCGGCCTCCGTATAGAAGCTGTCCGGACGCAGCGGCAGCCAATCCTCCGGCGCGCTGCCGGCGAGATAGTCCTTCGACAGATTCGGCCGATCGACCGGCGCCGCGCCGTCGTTGCTCAGCATGACGATATCGCCGCCGAACCTCTCGCGTCTCAGCATTTCCGCCGCGGCGAACCCCGCCGCACCGCCACCGATGATCACAATCCTGTCGGGTGCTGCAGTCGGCCCCTTCCCGCTTGGCTCCGGCTGCTCGCGTTTCCGCCTGACATGGATGCGCCCGCCTTCGTGCTCAACCTGCCAGACCGCGAGGGGCGTCAACGCGGGCGCACGTGTCGCCTCCCCGGTTCGCAGATCGAAGCAGGCATGATGCCAGGGACAGCGGACGGTATGTCCGACCACGAGCCCCTCCGCGAGCGGCCCGTGATAATGACTGCACTGGGCGTCGATCGCGAAAATCTCGCCTTCCGAACGCACCAGCAGGACTTCCTGGTCTCCGACGTGGCCAAGCAAGGTCTCGCCCGTGAAATCACCTGCCGCAACGCCGTGGGAGAGATCCGGCCCGGCGGGCGTCTGTTCCTCAGCCATGTCCACTCCCTGCTTCGTTGCACCACGATCGAACGAAAACTGTTCAAACCGTTAGATGATCCGCGGGCGCATTGGTTCCCGGATTTCACCCCGACCGTTGGAGCCAGTAAAGCTTGAATTCGGCAAATCTACCGATGTTCCATGGCCTCAACGACTATTCGGCCGCGTATTTCTGCTGGTCATGTTCGGCCCCTTCCGGGGACGTGTCGGATTTACGTGTCCGGCTCCAGCGCGAAAGCGCATTCGAGAAGTTATCGAGATAGAGATAGACCACGGGCGTCGTGAACAGTGTCAGCGCCTGGCTCACGATCAGCCCGCCCACCATGGCGTACCCCAGCGGCTGGCGAATCTCGGAGCCGGTGCCGGTGCCGAGCATCAGCGGCACGCCGCCAAGCATCGCCGCCATCGTCGTCATCATGATCGGGCGAAAGCGCAAGATAGCAGCTTTGCGGATCGATTCCCGCGGCGACAGATGCTCGTCGCGCTCGGCCGAGATCGCGAAGTCGACCATCATGATGCCGTTCTTCTTCACGATTCCGATCAACAGGATGATGCCGATCAGGGCGATCAGGCTGAAATCGAAACCGAACGCCATCAGGATCGCAAGCGCGCCAACGCCCGCCGATGGAAGCGTCGACAGGATCGTAAGCGGATGGATGTAGCTTTCATAGAGAATGCCCAGGATCAGGTAGACCACGACGAGGGCCGCCATGATCAGCAACGGAACAGTGCCGAGCGATTGCTGGAACGCCTGTGCCGTGCCCTGGAAGCTCGAAGTCAGCGTCCCGGGCGCGCCCAGATCAAGCACCGCTTTCTGAATAGCCGCGGTGGCCTGGCCGAGCGCCACGCCCTGGCCGAGATTGAAGCTGATGGTGATGGCCGGAAACTGGCCCTGGTGGGCGATCGAGAGCGGCCTCACGGGCACCGTCGTCCATTTGCAGAATACAGATAGCGGCACCTGACCGCCCGTGGTCGGCGACTTGACGTAGATCTTGTCGAGCGTATCGAGCCTGCCTTGCAGTTCGGGGAGGATCTCCAGCACCACGTGGTAGCTGTTGAGCTGGGTAAAATACTGCGTCACCTGACGCTGGCCGAACGCATCGTACAGCGTGTCGTCGATCAATTGCGGCGTAATGCCGTAACGCGACGCGGTATCGCGATTGATCGCCAGCGTCAGCGTTGTCCCCTGGGTCTGCTGGTCGGTCGCGACGTCGCGCAATTCGGGAAGCGTTTGCATCCTGGCCAGAATTTTGGGCGCCCACCCATTCAACTCGTCCAGATTGGCGTCCTGCAGCGTGTATTCGAACTGCGTGCGCGTGGCGCGACCGCCGAGCCGCACATCCTGCGAGGCCTGCATATACAGCCTCGCGCCTTCGACCTTTTCCAGTTTTGGCCGCAGTCGCGTAATGATCTGCCCTGCGTTGGCATTGCGCTCTTCGTGGGGTTTCAGGGTAATGTACATGCGGCCGGAGTTAAGCGCGGTGCCGCCGCCGCCGATGAACATGGCAATGCTGTCGACTGCGGGATCGGCCTGCACGATGTTGCTGAGTTCCTCCTGATGTCGTTCCATGTCGGCAAAGGAAATGTCCTGCGCCGCCTCCGATGTCGCGGTAAGAAAGCCGTTGTCCTGTTGCGGGAAAAAGCCCTTGGGAATGATGATGAAGAGATAGACCGACAGCCCTACGGTTGCGAAGAAGATGACAAGCGTCGTCTTGCTCCAGCGCAGCGCCAGGTCCAGTCCACGTTCATAGCGGTGAAGCATCCCGTCGAAGGCGCGTTCGCTCCATTGATAGAACTTGCCGTGCTTCAGCTCACTGTGCGCCCGCAGGAAGCGCGAAGCCATCATCGGGGTCAGCGTCAGCGAAACGACCAGCGAGACGAAAATGGCCATCGAGAGCGTCACCGCGAATTCGCGGAACAATCGCCCGATGATTCCGCCCATCAGCAGAAGCGGAATCAACACGGCGACCAGCGAAATACTGATCGATACGATGGTGAATCCGATCTCGCTGGCGCCCCTGAAGGCGGCAGCCAGCGGCTTCTCGCCCCGCTCGATGTAACGTGTGATGTTTTCCAGCATCACGATGGCGTCGTCGACCACGAATCCGACAGCGATCGTCAAGGCCATCAGCGACAGGTTGTCGAGCGTATAGCCGAATGCCCACATCAACGAGCAGGCGCCGAGCAATGCCAGAGGCACCGTGACGCTCGGAATGATGGTCGCCCACGCACTTCGCAAAAAGATAAAGATCACCATGATTACCAGCATGATGGTGATCAATAGTGTGAATTGCACATCCTTGACGGCAGCACGGATGGTCAGGGTCTGGTCGCTGATGATCTTGATCTTGATGGCGGGAGGAATGGCGGCAATGAGCCTTGGCAATTGCGCCTTGATCTTGTCGACGGTGTTTATGACGTTGGCACCGGGCTGCTTGAAGATCACCAGGAAGACGCCGCGCTTGCCGTCGGCCCAGGCGGCCTGCTTCATGTCCTCGGGCCCGGCAATAGCCTTGCCGATGTCCCGGATCCGCAGAGGACCCCCATTGCGATAGGCGATGATGACGTCGTTCCAGGCGTCCGGATCCAGCAACTGGTCGTTGGCATAGATCGTATAAGCGCGCTTTACGCCGTCGATGTTGCCCTTCGGACTGTCGACCGTCGTTGCCGCGATCTGGCTGCGGATATCTTCCAGGGACAAACCTTTGGCCACCAGCTTGGCTGGGTCAATCTGGACGCGGATTGCCGGCTTTTGCTGGCCTCCGATGAACACCTGCGCGACACCCGAGATCTGGCTGATCTGTTGTCCAAGCTGGGTATCGACCGCATCGCTCACCTTGATCAGGGGCAGCGTATCCGACGTCGCCGACAACAGCAGTACCGGCGAGTCCGCCGGATTGACCTTCCGGTAAGTCGGTGGCGTAGGCAGGTTTTTCGGCAACTGCCCGCTGGCAGCGTTGATGGCGCCCTGCACGTCGTTGGCGGCGCCGTCGATGTTGCGGTTAAGGTCGAACTGGATCGTGACCGCGGTCGAGCCGAGCGAACTCGTCGAGGTCATTTGCGCAATGCCGGGGATTTGCGCGAGCTGCCGCTCCAGCGGCTGCGCCACCGAGGAAGCCATCGTTTCGGGGCTTCCACCCGGCAAGGATGCAGAGACTTGAATTGTCGGGAAGTCGACCTGAGGCAGAGGCGCTACCGGCAGCAGCGGATAGGAAACGACGCCGACGAACAAAATGCCCGCCATCAGCAATGACGTTCCGATCGGGTAGCGAATGAATGGCGCCGAGATGCTCTCGTTCATGCGAGTTGCTCCCTAAGTCGCGACTGCACTTCACTCCGTTAGACGCCGAGGTAACGCTGTAAAATCTCAGGCTGAGCCTTGATCTCCTGGGCCGGGCCCTCGTGAACAATATGTCCGTTGTTGACGATGTAGATGCGCTGCGCGAGCGTCAGCGTCGCCGCCAAATTCTGTTCGACCAGCACGATGGTCTGACCGGCCGCGGCGAGATCGCTGCACGCCTTCATGAGGTCGCGCACGATGATCGGGGCCAGTCCTTCGAACGGCTCGTCGAGCAGAATGATCTTCGGATCCCGCACCAGCGCGCGCGCGATCGCCAGCATCTGCTGCTCGCCGCCGGACAGGTCGGTGCCGCGGTTGCCGCGCCGCTCCTTAAGCCGCGGGAACATCTCGTAGATACGGTCGAGCGGCCAGCGCTTCGAGGCGGTCAGCCCCGCCAGAACAAGATTTTCCTCGACATTGAGGCTGCCGAAGATCCTGCGATCCTCGTGCACGAGCTGCATGCCCGCCTGCGCGATGGCGTGACTCTTTCGCCCCGCAATATCGACGCCGTCGAACATCACCGAGCCCGCGCGCGGCGTCACCACGCCCATCAGGCTTTTCAACGTCGTGCTCTTGCCGGCGCCATTGCGGCCGAGCAGCGCCACCACCTCGTTACGCTCGACCCGCATCGAGACGTCGAAGAGGATATGGGAATCCCCATAATAGCTGTTCAGGCCATTGACCTCGAGCAGGCTCATGCGTCGAGCACTCCATGCACGCCGCCCAGATAGGACTCTTGCACCGCCGCACTGCCCTTGATTTCCTGCGGCGTGCCTTCAACCAATACGCGGCCTTCCTGCAATACAGTCACGCGCTCGGCCAGTTCGAACAACGCATCCATGTCATGGTCGATGATGATCATGGTGCGATCCCGGCTGATCGATTTGAGCAGCCTCACCGTCTCCACACGTTCGCGCGGGCTCATGCCGGCAAGCGGCTCATCCAACAGCAGCAGGCTCGGCGACGTCGCCAGCGCCAGCCCGATTTCCAGACGGCGCTTCTCGCCATAGGCAAGCTCGGACACCGGCGTGTCGGGCCGCGACGCAAGATTGACGAGCTGGAGCGTACGTTCCACCTGCTCGTTCAACCCGGGGATCTTATCCAAACTCCGGAACAGATCGAGACGAAACTTTCCGCGCAGTTTGGCCAGCGCCGCGATGACGATATTTTCCCGAACCGTGAGCCCGGTGAACAGCTGATTGACCTGATAGCTCTTGGTCAAGCCGAGCTGGCATACGTCGGTGACGCCGGTAGCCGTGATGTCCCGCCCTTCGAATACGATCTTGCCCGAGGTCGGCGAGACCTCGCAGGTCAGCATCTTGAAGAAGGTCGATTTCCCGGCACCGTTAGGCCCGATGATACCACGCAGCTCGCCCCGGTTGACCGTGAAATCGATGTCGCTGTTGGCAACCAGGCCGCCGTAGCGTTTGGTCAGGCCAGTTGCCTGCAGGATGGGACCATCAGCGGCTTCGCTATGCCGAGCCGACGGCTCACTGGCGCTTTCAGCTACTGCCTTCTGTTCATCGGCGGCGGCGAAATCGGGCACGGGCGCCGCCTCGTCCGGCTCGATATGCTTTGCACGCTTGCCGGAAATCAGGCCGTACAGATCCTCAAGACCGCCGATAATGCCGCGGCGCAGGAAGCAGACCAGCAGCACGAAGATGACGCCAAGCACGAGCTTCCAGGCCGCACCCAGCCCCAGCGCGGCCTGCAGGAAATCCTGCAGGAACAGCCAGACGGCCGCACCGACCAGCGGGCCGAACAATGTCCCGCGGCCGCCGATCGCGGTCTGCATCACCAGCTGACCTGATGTGTCGAAGGTAAAGGCATCGGGAGGCATGAACGCCTGCAGCACGCCGAGCAGCCCGCCGGCAAACCCGGCATAGGCAGCCGCGATCACGAATGCCGTGAGCTTGTAACCGTGGATGTTGTGGCCGACAGCGGTGGCGCGCAGCGGATTGTCCCGGATCGCGCTCAGTATCGCGCCGACCGGCGAGCGCACGATGCGCAGCGCGATCACGACGCCGATGAAGTAACACAGCGCAAGAAACTGATAGAGCGACCAGCCGGTCGTAAAATGAACGGTCGTAAAGCCCAGATTGAAGCTCGGCGTCGGCACGCCCGGCAAACCGTTCTCGCCACCGGTCCAGTCCGCCAGCGGATTGAACTCAACGAAAAAGAACACTTCCGCGATCGCCACCGTGATCATGGCGAAGTAGATGCCGGTACGCCGCAGCGCGATCAGCCCCACGAGATAACCGACCGCGGCGGCGGCAATCATGCCGATGACCAGCGCCAGGACGACATTGGGAAAACCGGCGCGGGTGAGAAGATAGGCCGCGACAAAGCCGCCGGTGCCATAAAAGGCCGACTGGCCGAACGAAAGCAGCCCGGTAAAGCCAAACAGGATGTCGAAGCCGAGACCGAACAGGCCCCAGACCAGGATCCGGTTTACCGTGTTGGGTGCAAAACCGAGATGAGGCAGCAAGAACGGTGCGACGATCAAGCCGATCGCCGTCAGCGTCTCAACCAAAAAGCGACGTTGCTTGAGCATCAGCTGACCACGCTCATTCCCGGCCCTGCGTGCCGAGCAGGCCGTGCGGCCGCACCACAAGCACAAGCGTCATCGCCGCAAACAGCATGACGTAGGCATAGCCGGGGTTAAACATCGAGGTGATGCTGATGATTTCACCGGCGATCAGGCCGCCGAGAATGGCGCCCGGAAACGATCCGACGCCGCCAATCACCACCACCACAAAAGTTTCAACCAGGATGTCATCGCCGACACCCGGCGTCAGCGAGACAACTGGCGCATTGACGATGCCGGCAAAACCGGCCGCCATCGCGCCGATGCCGAACACGATCATGAACACGCGATAGACATTGATGCCGAGCGAGTCGACCATGACAGAATCTTCGATGCCGGCCCGCACGATCATGCCGAGCCGCGTACGGTAGAGAACGACGAACAGGGCGCCGAGCGCGACCGCCACGATGCCGACAACCGCCAGGCGGTAGGTCGGGTAATACATGAAGCCAAGCGACGTGATGCCCTGGAATAATGGCGGCGGCGGCACCAATTTCGACTCGCTCGAGAAGAAAAGGCGGACCAGTTCGACGAAGCAGATGCTCAGCCCGAACGTCACAAGCAGCTGATCCTCGTGCGGACGATGATAGAAGTGACGGATGATCAGTCGCTCCATCACCACGCCCACCAGCATGACAAACAATGAGCCGGCGATCACAGCGACGATAAACGAACCTGTATATTCGTAGGCGACGTAGCCGGCGTAACCGCCGAGCATGAACATCGCACCATGCGCGAGGTTGAGCACCCCGAGCGTGCCGTAGATAATGGTCAGGCCGGAGCTGATCAGCGCGAGCAAAGCTCCGAGCGCCAACCCATTGAAGAGCTGTGAAATGAAATTCGGCCAACTAATCATGAAAAGAATTCGCAAAACCCGGTTGGTCGGCTGGCCCGATCGTCAAACGCAGCAACTAAAAAGGCGCCGCAGGGAATATAGCCTGCGGCGCCAGGGTTCAAGCGTCGCTCAGGTATAATCGCCGAGATTGCAGCCAAACGCGTCCGGCTTCTGCATCAATCCCTCGCCGGGCACGATTTCGACCACGTCATAGTAGTCTTCCTTGCCCTTCATGTCCTTTTCCATCTTGCCCTTGACGATAATGACGGGACGAACGCACTGGTGGTCTTCCTTGCGGTAGTGCACGTCGCCAACCAGGGACGGGATCGTTTCTTCCTTCTCATAGGTCTTGATGACATCTGGCGGATAGAAGGTGCCGGCCTCTTCGATCATGCGCGCCCAGTGCGCGAAGCTGATGTAGGAGTTTGCCGCGCCCCACTCAGGCTTGTAGCCGTTCTTCTTCTCGAACGCCTCGTTGAACATCTTGGCCAGCGGATACTTGTCCTCGATGGTCCACCAGTAGTCGGTGGAAGCATAGACGCCCTGCATCAGGCCACCGGTCTCGCGGGCGAGGAACGGCACCTGGTAGGGAACGATGAGCTTCATCTTGTCGAGCACGCCGAACTGCTTGGCCTGCTGGATCGACAGCACGGCATCGTGTCCCCAGTTGACGTTGATGAGGACGTCGGCGCCGGAATTGGCGACATTGAGCAGATAGGATGAATAGTCGGGCGCGCCGAGCGGCGAGACCTGGTTGGTGGTCGTCGTCCATCCCGCAGCCGCGAGTTGATCCTGCATCGACTTCGTAACGGTGTGGCCATAGGTGTAGTCCGGCGTCAGGTAAGCGGCCTTCTTGTTCTTGCCGAAGGTCTTGATCAGCACCGGGCTGATCGCGGCTGCAGCCGTCTGGCCGTAGAAGTTCTGACGGACACCATAGCGGACGCAGTCCTTGCCGGTGGTGTCGTTCGAACCGGAGATACCGCACACGAACAGAACCTTTTCGCGTTGCGCGAGCTTGTTCAGCGCGACCGCCACGGCGCTCGAAGTGCCGCCGGTGATCATGATCGCCTTGTTCTCGCTGATGAAGCGCTGCTGCGCCTGCACGGCTTCGTTCGGCTTGGCGGCGGAATCCGCGACGCCGTATTTCAATTCCTTGCCAAGCAGGCCCTTGGTGGTCTTGGGCGAGATCTTCTTGATCAGCTCGTGACCGCTGTTGATGTGCTCGATCGCAAGCTCGTAGCCCTTGAGCTCGTCTTCGCCCTGCACCGCATAGGTCCCGGTGCGCGGCACGGAAATGCCGATGAAAACCGAAGAACCCGATGAGCCGGCCGGATATGTCCCGATTTCCGGATGATCCTCGGCAAATGCCGGGAGCATCATCCCCGCTGGAAGCATCGCTCCACCTGCCAGCCCTGCAGCGGTCTGCAACAGCCTGCGACGGGAGACTACGAGGCCCGAATCTTGTCCGACAATTGCGTTTTTCACTACCGGTCCTCCCAACTATTTATTGTGACGTATCCGACTTTAGTCGGACATTCAGACGATATCGCACGAGCTGGCGCTCCTGCGTGGATGCGCGCTGTGTGCTGATGTGGTGCGGCCATATCGCTTCACGATATGCGCCGCTGTCAATGTCACTTTCGTCGCAGAAGGGCACACTTGCATCGGAATATATATCGTCTCACGATATACGGATAGCTCCGCCCGGATTGTGCAGTGCGGTGCACGGAAGCAGCCTGGCAGGACAGGAGAGGAAATGCCTGCGAAAGACGGCGCTATCGCGCGAGACCGGCACGCAGTCGCAGCGTCAGACGAAAAAGTCGAGCGTGCATTTTCGACCGGCGCCCGCTTCAAATTGGCGGAAGACGCGGCCTCCCCGGCCCGGGGCGGCATTGCCACGTTCGGGCGCGCTCATTCCCGTGGGCTCAGCAACCGCGCCCTGAACGTTTTGAAAATGTTGGCGGCTGAAATCACCGGCGAATGTGCGACCCGAGAGCAATGGATTCCGTCTACCGCCTTGCTACGGGAAATGACGTTCAAGCATCTGCTGACCGCGCGAAACTGCGGCCCTCGAACCACGGCCGAGATCGTCCAGTGGGCGCAATCGCAGGGGGTGACGATTCAGCCGCTACTCTACGCGGGCAAATCGCTCTCGGAAACATGGAGAGACTTGAGCGCGAAATTTACCGCTGGCGAACTCACCCATGCCGAAATCGCGGCAGCCCTCGAAAAATCCGTGCGCCGCAAAAGCACGACGATCCCGATCGCCGTTCAGAAGATTCTGTTGCATCTTCTCAATACGGCCAACGGAAAATCCTGAGGCTTGAGCCTCCCGCCGAAAAGGCTGGAATCATCGCCACCGGCCCGGCATATTGTACCATCGACCGGGATGCGCGACGTATTGGTGTCGCCGACACCGGCAATCCGCGCACGCGTGCAGCATAGGGATGGGAATGGCCGTCTCAACAAGAGGACCACGACGCCCGGCAAAGGCTCGCGCCCGCGAGGCGTCAGATGGTCGCAATACGCCCGATGTCGTGGATTATGAAGCGCTCGCGCGGCTGCGATATGAATTGCGGAAATTTCAGGCATTCAGCACCGCCGCGGCCGAGAAGGCCGGGCTGACGCCTCAACAGCATCAGACGCTTCTTATCATCAGGGGATTTTCCAACCGCGACCCTGTTTCCATCGGTGATCTTGCGAAGTTTCTGCTCATTCGGCACCACACCGCTGTCGAACTGGTGGATCGAATGACAAAACTCGAACTTTTGAGCCGGGTCGTCGACGACGCCGATGGCCGGCGCGTTCTGGTGAAGCTGACAAGGGAAGGCGAAAAACGGCTCCAGAAGCTGTCCAAAATCCATTTGAGGGAGCTTCGGGCCATCGGCCCGACCCTAACCAGGATGCTGAAGCCGTTTCAGCAATCCTAAGGTTGCGAAATCCCGTCGTCACCGGACTGGGCCGAACTATCCGCTTGAATTAGGCAGACGGTTGGTGAATTTGGCTGCAACGAAAAAAGCCAGCGCACCGGGCAGCACAATCCCCGGATACAGCGCCTCCCGGGGGATCGAACGCGCGTGGACGCAACCATTTTCCTGTTCCTGCTGCAGGACGGCATCATCAACGGTGCGGTCTATGCGCTCGTTGCGATCGCGACCGTATTGGTGTTTGCGGTCACGCGGGTCATCCTGGTCCCGCAGGGCGAGTTTGTGGCGTTTACCGCGCTGACCATTGCTGCGCTCGAGAATGGCAAAGTTCCGTCGACGCCATGGTTGTTGCTGGCGCTTGGATGCCTGGCGGCAACCTCCGAGCTGGTGCGGCATTTTCGCGAGCTGACCGTGCGGCGCGTAGCCAGGATCGTGCTGTTCGATCTGGCGTTGCCGATCGCTCTCCTGCTGCTGACGCGAACGCTGGCGCCGCTGAAGCTTGGCCAGGCAGTGGACATCCTGCTCGCGATCGCGCTGATCACGCCGATGGGCCCGATGATCTATCGTATCGCGTTCGAGCCGATCGCTCATTCCAGCGTCCTTGTGCTGCTGATGGCCGCGTTCGGCGTGCATTTTTCGCTGACCGGGTTGGGCCTGTTGTTTTTCGGACCCGAAGGCACCGGTACGGCGCCGCTGTCGTCGGCCTCGTTTTCGCTCGGCGACCTCGTCGTGACCGGCCAAAGCGTCGCAGTGGTGGTGGTCACGGCGCTGCTGCTGGCATTGTTCGCGGTGTTTTTCGGGCGAACCCTGCTCGGCAAGGCGCTCCGCGCCTGCTCGTCGAACCGTATCGGCGCGCGATTGGTGGGGATTCCGACCTCGGCGGCCGGACAAATCGCGTTCGCATTGGCCGCTCTTCTCGGCGCGGTTTCCGGCGTGCTGGTTGGCCCATTGATGACGGTGTTTTACGACAGCGGCTTCCTGATCGGATTGAAAGCCTTCGTTGCGGCGATCCTCGGCGGGCTCGTGAGCTATCCCATGACAGTGCTCGCGGCGCTTGGCGTCGGATTTGCCGAAGCGTTGTTCTCATTCTGGGCGAGCAACTTCAAGGAAGTGCTGGTTTTCACACTGATCATTCCGGTTCTTGCCTGGCGCTCGGTGTATGCGCCGCACGCCGAGGAAACCGAATGAAGCTGCCTCGCGGACCCGTTATTCCCGGCGTTTGCGCGTTGGCGATCCTGATCGCGCCGTTCACGGGGCTGCTGCCGGACTATTGGATCACGCTCTTCAACTACATCGGCATTTCGAGCCTTGTCGCGATCGGTCTCGTGCTGTTGACCGGTGTCGGCGGCATGACGTCGTTCGGACAGGCCGCCTTTGTCGGCTTTGGCGCCTACACCACCGCCGTCCTGACTTTGCGTTTCGGCATCTCGCCGTGGCTGACGCTACCCGCTTCGCTGGTTGTGACGATGCTTGTTGCCGGCCTGATCGGCGCGATCACGGTCCGCCTGTCCGGCCACTATCTGCCGCTTGGCACCATCGCCTGGGGCATCGCGTTTTTCTATCTGTTTGGCAATGTCGGCTGGCTCGGCGCGCACGATGGCCTCGACGGCATCCCTGCCCTGCGGATCGGCTCGCACGCGCTGATCAAGCCACGCGAGTATTTCGTGGTGGTCTGGATCGCCGTCATGCTCGCGGTGGTCGCGACGCAAAATCTGCTCGGCGGCCGCGTCGGTCGCGCGATCCGCGCGCTTCGGCGCAGCACCCGCGCCGCTGAGGCTTTCGGCGTGAATACTTCTGCCGCCAAGCTGATGGTGTTCGTCTATGCCGCGATGCTGGCGGGCCTTGCGGGCTGGCTCTACGCGCACTTCCAGCGTTCTGTTTCGCCCGGTCCGTTCGGAATCGGAGCCGGCACCGAATATCTTTTGATGGCGGTTCTGGGCGGCGCCGGGCGCGTCTACGGCGCCATTCTCGGCGCCGCGGGAATTACGGTGCTGCGCGATCAATTGCAGAATTTTCTGCCGTGGCTCGTCGGCAATACCGGTAATTTCGAAGCGATCGCGTTCGGCGCGATCCTGGTGCTGATCCTGCAATCGGCATCCGGCGGATTATGGCCGATCCTGTTTGGGCTTCCGCCGCCACCCAGGCTGCCGATTCCGCCCAAGGATCAACATTTGCCCGATCGCGTGCTGCCCGCAGCCGGGACACCGCTGTTGCAGGCGCAATCCGCACGCAAGGCATTCGGCGGGCTGGTTGCCGTGAATGACGTCAGCTTCGAGGTCGCAAGCGCCGAGATTATCGGCCTGATCGGTCCCAATGGCGCCGGCAAGAGCACCACCTTCAATCTGATCACCGGCGTGCTTCCGCTGACCTCCGGCCACATTCAGTTCGAAGGCCATGAGTTGCGGGCCCAGACGCCACAACGGGCCGCAACGCTTGGTCTCGGGCGCACCTTTCAGCACGTTGAAATCGTGGCCGATATGAGCGTGATCGAGAACGTCGCGCTCGGCGCGCATTTGCGCGGATCTGCCGGTATGCTGCGTTCGATCCTCGATCTCGATCGCGCCGAAGAAGCGCTGCTGTTTGCCAATGCGCAACGTCAGCTCGATCGCGTCGGTCTCACCGATGTCGCGTTCAAGCCGGCCGGCACGCTGGCGCTCGGCCAGTTGCGGCTGGTCGAGGTCGCGCGTGCACTATGTCTCAATCCGGTGCTGCTGTTGCTCGACGAGCCCGCCGCTGGCTTACGCGTCGGCGAGAAGAAAGCACTGGCGCGTTTGCTTCGCGAGGTCCGCGGCGAGGGAATCAGCGTGCTGCTGGTCGAGCACGACATGGATTTCGTCATGAGCCTTGCGGATCGCCTGGTGGTGCTGGACTTCGGCACCAAGATCGCCGAAGGCGTGCCCGCTGATATCCGGCAGAATCCCGCCGTGCTCGAAGCCTATCTCGGAGGCGTATCGTGACCGCGCCGCTGCTGGATGTTCGCGATCTCTGCGTTTCCTACGGGCGCGCACAGGTCGTGCACAACGTCTCGATCGCGGTGAACACGGGCGCCCTTGTCACCGTGATCGGCTCCAATGGCGCGGGCAAGACAACGCTGCTCAACGCCATCATGGGGCTGCTGAAGGCCAAGGGCCGCATCGGATTCCACGATGCCGAGATGAGTTCAGTGTCGCTGGAGAACCGCGTGCAGGCCGGTCTTTCGCTGGTACCGGAACGGCGCGAATTGTTCGCCGACATGCCAGTCGAGGACAATTTGCTGCTCGGAGGGTTTCGGCGGTCTCGGGCCGAACGCAAGCAGACCTTGAGCGAGATTTATACGCGTTTGCCGCGGCTGCAAGAGCGGCGGCAGCAGCTGGCCGGGACGCTGTCCGGTGGCGAACGGCAGATGCTGGCGATGGGCCGCGCGCTGATGGCGCGGCCGGTGCTGCTGATGCTCGATGAGCCAAGCCTGGGGCTCGCGCCGCGCATCGTTCGCGACGTCTTTCATATCCTGACCGACTTGCGCAAGACCGGCGTTTCCATTCTGCTGGTCGAGCAGAATGCGCGGGCCGCGCTCGAAGTGGCGGACTATGCTTACGTGATGGAGCTCGGCGCCATCACCACGCAGGGACCGCCGGCGGAAATCGCCCGGGACCCGAGACTGGTCGAAAGTTATCTCGGCCTGGGCGGCAACGAGTATTAGAATAGAGACAATCAAACCAATAACAAACCGGAGGGAAACGTCATGTTAGGAAATAAGGGATGGATGATCGCGCTGACGGCCGTGGTGCTGTCCGCCGGCAGCGCGCATGCGCAGATCAAGGTTGGCATCACCATGAGCGCGTCCGGACCGGGTGCTGCGCTCGGCCAGCCGCAAAGCAAGACGGTCGCGGCGCTGCCGAAAGAGATCGCCGGTCAGAAAATCACTTACTTCGCGCTGGACGATGAATCCGATCCGACCAAGGGCGCGCAGAACGCACGCAAGCTCATCACCGAAGAAAAGGTCGACGTATTGATCGGCTCATCGCTCACGCCGGTCAGCCTGCCGCTGATCGATATCGCGGCCGAAGCCAAAACACCCCTGCTCTCGCTTGCGGCTGCTGCCATTCTGGTCGCGCCGATGGATGACAAGCGCAAATGGGTGTTCAAGGTCGTACCGAATGACGACATCATGGCCAACGCGATCCTCAAATACATCGCCAAGACCGGCGTCAAGACGCTGGGCTATATCGGCGTCTCCGACGCGTATGGCGAAGGCTATTACAAAGTACTGAGCGAGGCCGCGCCCAAGCTCGGCATCACGCTGACAGGCCACGAAGTCTACGCGCGCAGCGATGCCAGCGTCACCGGGCAGGCTTTGAAGATTCTCGCCACCAAGCCCGACGCGATATTCGTGGCTTCAGCGGGCACGCCGGCCGTGTTGCCGCAAAAAGCCTTGCGCGAGCGCGGCTACAAGGGACCAATTTTCCAGACCCATGGCGTCGCGACAGAAGAGTTCATCAAGCTCGGCGGCAAGGATGTGGACGGCGCGATCTTCACCGGCGAAGCCTTCACCGTCGTCAACGACCTGCCGGCGGACAGCCCGTTCCGGAAGACAACCGCGGCCTTCGTCGACGCCTACAAGGCCGCGAACGGAAACATTCCCTCGATCTTCGGCGCGCATCTCTGGGACTCCATGACCCTGGTGGAGCATGCGATACCGGGAGCGCTGAAGGTAGCCAAACCGGGGACCGAGGAATTCCGCGCCGCGCTGCGCAATGAGATCGAGAAGACCAAGGATCTCGCGCTCAACAACGGCCTCTCCAACATGACGCCGGACAACCACAATGGCTATGACGAACGTTCGGCCTTCCTGATTGAAGTCAAGGACGGCGCGTTCCACATGGTCAAATGATCCGGGTCGGCGTTCTCGTCATTGCGAGGAGCCAACGGGTCGGCGCGAAGCGCCGCCCGATGACACGAAGCAATCCAGGGGGCCTAGTAAGACGCCCGATGGATTGCTCCGCTTCGCTCGCAATGACAACAAAACGCTGGCCGTGATTCAACCGAGGCCCGTGAGCTCCAGGCTGAGCGCCCGCAACCGTTTGCGGGCGGCCTCATCATAGGCCTGCGCGTTGGCTTTCGACGGCTGCATGCCGTTGTAGAATAGTCCGGTCTTGCCGGCGACATCGTCGCCTTCAGCCAGATGCAGGATGGCCTTGCCGCCCTGCTCGACCGTGCTGATCGGCGTGATGCCGCCCTCGCGCACCATCGTGGTGTTCATGTAGGTGGCGGGATGCAGCGAGTTGACCGTGACATCAGATCCCTTGAGCTCGTTGGCGAGATCGATGGTGAACATGATTTGCGCGAGCTTGCTTTGCGAATAGGCGCGCGTGCCGTCGTAGCCTTTCGTAATCATCACGTCATCGAAATCGATCGGGTACTGGCCGAGTGAGGCGACATTCACGATACGCGACGGCGCGCTTGCCTTGATCAGCGGCAGCAGCAGATGCGCGAGCAGAAACCCCGCGAGATAGTTCACGGCAAAGCGCAATTCATATCCGTCCGCGCTGGTCCGGCGCTCGGACCCGAGCGTGCGCGAGCCAATGCCGGCATTGCTGATGAACACGTCGAGCCGCTTCTCACTGGCGAGTACCGCTTCGGCAAGCTGTCGAGCGCCGGCAAGCGACGACAGATCGGCGTGATAGAAGGTTGGCTCACCGTGTCCTTGACGGCGTATCTCGTCGGCAAGCGTTTTCGCCCGCTCCCTGTCGCGGCCGTGGATCAGGACCTTGGCGCCGGCGGCGGCCAGTCTGGCCGCAACATAGCGGCCGACACCATCGGTCGAGCCGGTGATCAGGACCGTCTTGCCGTCCATCCTCGCCATATGGTCTCCGTTAGTGGATTTCAGCCGAACGCTTCAGCGCCTCTTTGAGTTTTTCGAGCGTGAAGTCGGGGCTGCGCGCAATCTCCAGAATTGGCGTCTCACGGCGTCCGCAGAGTTCGGCCGCATCGGGCAATTTCGCCGCGATATCGTGCGGGATCACGATGGCGCCGTGGCTATCCGCGTGAATCAGATCGTCGGAACGCACCGTCATTCCGGCAACGCGAACCTCGCCGCCAAAACTTTCGGCATGGACCCAGGCATGCGACGGGCCGATCGAGCCCGCCAGCGCCTGGAAGCCCGGCGCCCATTGCGGAATGTCGCGGATCGATCCGTCGGTGACGACGCCGATGCAGCCGAGCGCCTTGTGGACGTTGCTCTGAACCTCACCCCAGAACGCACCGTAACCGACATCGGCGCCGTCGATGTCCTGGATCACGGTGATACGCGGGCCGTGTCCGGTCCCCATATATTCGTAGTACTCGATCCGCCGCTTGGCCTGTTCGGCGGCCGGCAGGCCGGACTGAAGGACCGAGCGGATCGTCACGGTCCGCGCGTAGCCGACGATCGGCGGCAAATCAGGAAATGGGCAAACCAGCGGCTTCGTCGTGTAGCCGATCAGCCGACGCTCCGGCGCAACGATCTCCATCGCGTTGCAGATCGTCGGCGTGTCATAGCGCGCCAAGGCTTCGAGGACGGAAGCGGGCAGCGGCGCGGATACGGATTTCGTCACGGCGTTCTCTCCTGATCGTTAAAGCCGACCGATTGCTCCGGGCCGGATATGATCAGGCTATACCCGACATTGGGAACGAACCCAACCGGCCGATCTCTCATGCCAGATATTTCGGAATAACGCCCGCTTGGCCGTCGATCAGGTTCAGTTCAGCCGAACTGGCCGGTCGCCCGGTTGCGGCTCGGAAACGGGCGGTGCGTACGGTGGCGGCGGCGGGGTTGATGGCGCCACATTGGCCGGAACGGCGTTTTGCGCAGCGGCTTTGCGCGCGTGGTCGCGATAGGATTTCCAGCCCGCCGGCAGGCTCACAAGGTAGAGCACCGATCCCACCGAGAGGATGTGCCAGGGATAACCGATCAGAAGTGCAATGAAGAAAACGACGGAGACGAAAACCGGCAGCACCATTTCCGGCGGCACGCGCATGCGCACGGTCTTGCCGGAAAACACCGGCAGGCGCGAAACCATCAGGAACGCAATCAACAATGTGTAGAACGCGGTGAGCACCGCCGGAGGCTTCGGCACGCCCAGGAACGCGAGGTAGATCGGCAGCAGTACCGTGATCGCGCCGGCAGGCGCCGGAACACCGGTAAAGTAATTTGCCGCAAACGCAGGTTTGTTCGGATCGTCCATGGTCGCGTTGAAACGGGCGAGCCGCAGGCCGCCGCTGATCGCGAAAACCATCGCCGCGATCCAGCCGCCATTGTTCAGATAATGCAGTTGCCAGAAGTAAAGGATCAGGCCCGGCGCCACGCCGAAATTGACGAAGTCAGCCAGGCTGTCGAGTTCGGCGCCGAATTTCGACTGGCCCTTGATCATGCGCGCCACCCGGCCGTCGAGGCCATCGAGCACGGCCGCGAACACGATCGCGGCTACCGCCAACTCCATCCGCCCTTCGGTGGACAGGCGGATCGCCGTCAGCCCCGCGCAGATCGCAAGCAGCGTGATGACGTTGGGCACCAGCATCCGCACCGGAATCGGGCGAAACCGGCGGCGACGCATTTCGGTATAGTTCGGATCAAGAGGCATCTGCATGGCCGCTCTTATATAGCAAGCACGAAGCCGCTCCGCCATCGCGGCAAGCCGCATGATCCCGTCGTTCAGATGGTTAATCAGCCCGATAAGTGCGGCCGGGATCGCCCAGCCTGAAATCCGCCAAAATGGTCTCGCCTGCCACCGCGGTCTGCCCCTCGGAGACCAGCGCGCTGGTTCCCTCAGGCAGATAGACGTCGAGACGCGACCCGAAGCGGATCAAACCGAACCGCTCGCCGGCGCCGATCGACTGCCCTTCGCGAACAAACGACACAATCCGCCGCGCGACCAGCCCTGCAATCTGGATGACACCGATCCGGCCGTTCGGTGTCGAGATCACGAGCGAATTGCGTTCGTTGTCTTCGCTCGCCTTGTCGAGTTCAGCGTTGATGAATTTTCCCGGCCGATACGCAATCCGGTCAATCCGTCCCGCCACCGGGCTGCGATTCACATGACAGTTGAACACGCTCATGAAGATCGAGACGCGTGGCAATGGTCGATCGCCGAGCCCGAGTTCGGCCGGCGGCAATACTTGCGTGATCATCGAGACGCGTCCGTCGGCCGGCGCGACAACAATACCTTCCCGCACCGGCGTTACCCGCACCGGGTCGCGAAAGAACAGCGCGCACCAGATCGTCAGCAGCGTGCCGATCCAGCCAAGCGGCGTCCAGATCCAGAACAGGATCAGACTGCCAAGCGCAAAGCCGCCAATGAATGGATAGCCTTCCGGGTGGATCGGCGGAATCTGCGCGCGAATGGAATTACCAATGGACATCAAAGCTCACTGCAGTTTGCTATTCTTACCCTCTTCGCTTGTGCGAGAGGGCTATTTCAAATCATTCGGCAGCGGCCGGTGTCGCCAGCGCGTCATCGATCGGAGGGGGTGACCGGTTAGGCGCTTCGCCGTCGTCGCCAATCCGCGCCAGCTTCTCCCGCGCTTCCTCAGCCTCGCGCTGCCTGTTCCACATACTGGCATAAAGCCCGTCCGTTGCCAAAAGCTGGGAATGAGTCCCACGTTCGGCGATCCGGCCCTGATCCAGCACAATGATTTCGTCAGCGCTCACCACAGTCGAGAGCCGGTGCGCGATCACCAGCGAGGTGCGGTTGCGCGACACCCGTTCCAGGGCTCCCTGGATTTCGTGCTCGGTGTGGCTGTCGAGCGCCGACGTCGCCTCGTCAAGCAGCAGAATGGGCGGCGCCTTGAGGACGGTGCGCGCGATCGCCACGCGCTGCTTCTCACCGCCCGATAGTTTCAGACCGCGCTCGCCGACCTGGGTCTCATACCCCTTCGGTGACATCCGGATGAAGCTGTCGATTTGGGCCAGTTGTGCCGCCTGCTCCACTTCGGCGTCGGTCGCGTCCCAGCGGCCGTAGCGAATGTTATAACGGATAGTGTCGTTGAACAGAACAGTGTCCTGCGGCACCATTCCGATCGATGCCCGCAGCGAAGCTTGCGTGACGTTCCGGATATCCTGACCGTCGATCAGGATCTTGCCGCTGGAAATGTCATACAGACGAAACAACAGGCGTGAAATCGTCGACTTGCCGGCGCCGGATGGACCGACGATCGCAACCGTCTTGCCGGCCGGGACTTCAAAGCTGAGGCCTTTGAGGATCAGCCGTTCGGGATCGTAGGCGAAACGCACATCTTCGAAGCGGATATTGCCCGACGTCACGATCAGCGGCTGGGCGCCGGGAATATCCTTCACTTCCGGTTTTTGCGACAGAACGACGAACATCTTCTCGATGTCGATGATCGCCTGCTTGATCTCGCGGTAAACCATGCCCATGAAATTCAGCGGCTGGTAAAGCTGGATCATCATGGCGTTGACCATGACAAAATCGCCCACCGTGTTCCTGCCGCTACGCACGCCCAACGCGCACATCAGCATGGTCGCCGTCAGGCCTACGGTAAAAATAACCGCCTGGCCGGTATTGAGAACTGCGAGCGAGGTGTAGGTTTTCACGCTGGCGCGTTCATAGCGCTCCATCGAATGGTCATACCGCGTGGCTTCGCGCTCCTCGGCGCCGAAATATTTGACCGTCTCGTAATTCAGCAGCGAGTCGATCGCCTTGGTGTTCGCCTCGGTGTCGGAGTCGTTCATCTTGCGGCGGATATCGATCCGCCATTCGGTCGCGATGTAGGTAAAATACATGAACACCACGACCGTGATCATCGTGGCCAGCAGATAACGCCAGTCGAACTTCCACAGCAGCACCGCCATCAACAGCGAAACTTCGACGATGGTCGGGATGAGTTGCAGGATCACCATCCGCACGATGGTCTCGATGCCGGTGCGGCCGCGCTCGAGCACGCGGGTCAGTCCCCCGGTCTTGCGCTCCAGATGAAAGCGCAGCGACAGCTCGTGCATGTGGACGAAGGTGAGATAGGCGAGCTTGCGCACCGCATGCATCGCCACTTTTGCAAAGATGCCGTCGCGCCATTGGGTCAGGACCGCCATCAGCACGCGCAAGGCGCCGTAGCTGGCGGTCATGATCAAGGGCGATGCGATCAGCCACAGCGCCCAGTTCGACGCCTGTACGGGGGCGGTATCGGCGCCGGTCAGCGCATCGATCGCCCATTTGAATGTGAAGGGTACCGACAGTGTCGCGATCTTGGCGATCACCAGCAGCACCATCGACCAGACCACGCGCATCTTGAGATCGGCGCGATCGCTGGGCCAGATATATGGCCAAAGATGCGCGAGCGTCCCGATCAAGGTGGCGCGTTCGACGAACTTGTCGGAAACAGGCTGCGCTGCGCCGGCGCCTCGGGAGGAATCTGTGTGAGCCATCTATCGTGCCTGGCAGCTTACCCGAGCAATAGCGATTAAGTGATTTGGTTTCGTCATGCCGCTTTCATATAGGGTTTTTGGCTATCTTCGCACCCTCCAGGGCAAATCTTTTCCGTCTGCGAATCACTATCCCTGCGACGCTTAGCCTTGACGCTGCTGCGTTGCGGTGCCACATCGCTGCCGTGACGAAAATCAGCAACATCTGCGTCTACTGCGGCTCGAGCCCGGGTACCAATCCGCGGTTCATCGAGGCCGCGAAGGATTTCGGCAAGATTCTTGCCGAGAACAAAATCAACCTCGTCTATGGCGGCGGCTCATTTGGATTGATGGGGGCCGTGGCGACATCCGTGCTTGACCACGGTGGTACCGTGACGGGCATCATTCCGGAATCCCTGGTCGCCCGCGAGCGCGCGCTAAAGACGGTTCAGGAAATGGTGGTGACCAACCACATGCATGAACGCAAGCAACTGATGTTTGACCGTTCGGATGCATTCGTGGCACTTCCGGGCGGCGTCGGCACGCTGGAGGAACTGGTCGAGCAGCTTACCTGGGCGCAGCTCAAGCATCACCGCAAACCGATCATACTCTGCAATACCGATTCGTTCTGGACCCCGCTGCTTGAAACCTTCGAGCGGATGAAATCCAGCGGCTTCGTCTATAATTCGGAAGTGCTCGACAATTTGATCTGCGATGACGTTAGCGAGATCCTGCCCATGATCCGTCGCAAGATGACGGCTGCCGCCGCTGAGCCCGCAAAGCCCTGATCGGGACCAAAGCCGCGCATCGACATGTCCGGCCGTCAATCGTTTGGAAACGTCACCGCCTCGATGCGATTGCCATCGGGATCGATGATGAAAGCCGCATAGTAGCGCACGCGATCATGCGGACGCAGCGATGGTGCACTTTCCGAGGTTGCGCCGGCTGCCAGGGCCGCGGCATGAAAGGCGTCGACTTCGGCTGTCGATTTCGCGCGCAGGCAAATATGGGCGCCGCTATCCGGGGCTAGGCGCTGCATTCCGGTTCGCAGGTTGATCCAGACTTCCGGATAGGTCTTGCCAAAACCGACCATCGCAGGCCGCGTCACCAGCCGGGAAATCCCGAGCGGCGCAAAGGCGCGTTCATAAAATGGGACCGCACGCTCCAGATTGCTTACAGCCAGCGAGACATGGTCGATCATGGCCTGCCCCTTACGCCGGCGCGCCGGATTTCACCAGTTTGTAGATAACCGAGTCCATCAGCGCTTGAAACGAGGCGTCGATAATATTGGGCGATACGCCGACCGTGGTCCACCTCTCGCCCGCCTCGTCCTCGCTCTCGATCAGCACCCGCGTGACGGCTTCGGTGCCGCCATTGAGGATACGCACACGGTAGTCGATCAGCTTGAGGCCTTCGATATAGCTCTGATACTGGCCGAGGTCCTTGCGCAGCGCCACGTCGAGTGCGTTGACCGGACCGTTGCCTTCGGCCGCCGAGATCAGTTTCTCGCCGGCGACATCGACCTTCACCACCGCCATCGCCACTGTCACGCGCTGACCGTTGGAGTTGTAGCGCTGTTCGACGTTGACATCGAATTGCTCGACGCGAAAATATTCCGGCACCCGACCAAGCGTGCGCCGCGCCAGCAATTCAAACGACGCGTCGGCGGATTCATAGGCGTAGCCCGCCGCTTCGCGCTCCTTCAATTCCTCGACAAGCCGCGCCAGCTTCGGGTCTTTCTTGTCGTAGGGAATGCCGACGCGATCGAGTTCGGCAATGACGTTGGAACGGCCGGCCTGATCGGAAACCAGCACCTTGCGGTGATTTCCGACCAACTCGGGCAGCACGTGCTCATAGGTCTGCGGATCCTTCAGAACGGCGGACGCATGAATGCCGGTCTTGGTCACGAACGCGCTTTCACCGACATAGGGCGCATGCCGGTTCGACGCACGGTTGAGCATGTTGTCCAGCGTCCGCGAAACCTTCATCAGGGTCGCCATCTTGTCAGACGAGACACCGATCTCGAAAGCGTCGGAGAACTCGCGCTTGAGCCGCAAGGTCGGGATCAGCGAGCATAGATTGGCGTTGCCGCAACGCTCGCCGAGGCCGTTTAGCGTGCCCTGGATTTGCCGTACACCCGCGCGCACCGCAGCCAGCGAATTGGCGACGGCCTGCTCGGTATCGTTATGCGCGTGAATGCCGACGTGATCGCCGGGGATCTGCTTGACGACCTCGCCTACGATGGTCTCGATCTCGTTCGGCATGGTGCCGCCATTGGTGTCGCACAACACCACCCAGCGCGCGCCGGAATCATAGGCCGCCTTTGCGCAAGCGAGCGCAAACTCCGGGTTCTCCTTGTAGCCATCGAAAAAATGCTCACAGTCCAGCATAACTTCGCGGCCCGCGGCCTTGGCGGCCTTCACGCTGTCGCGGATCGAGGCCAGATTCTCTTCGTTGGTGGTCTCCAGCGCCACCCGCACCTGATACGCCGAGGATTTCGCGACAAAACAGATCGCGTCGGCCTTGGCCTCCAGTAGCGCCGCGAGGCCAGGATCGTTCGAGGCCGAGCGGCCGGGCCGCCGGGTCATGCCGAACGCGGTGAAGCTGGCATGATCGAATTCCGGTTTCTCGGCAAAGAATTCGGTATCGGTGGGGTTGGCGCCGGGATAGCCGCCCTCGACATAATCGATGCCGAGTTCGTCGAGCATCTGCGCGATCAGCTGCTTGTCCTTCAGGGTAAAATCGACGCCGTTGGTCTGCGCGCCGTCGCGTAGCGTGGTGTCGAACAGATAGAGGCGTTCGCGGCTCATGATGGAACTCCGGGCGCTGCAGCATCGACCAAGGTCTTCTCCATGGTGGTGTTGGCGAGCCACTCACCATTGACGATGACGCTGTTGCGCTGCTTGGCGACATAACCGCGCTTGGCAAAAAATACCTGCGCGTTGTCGCTGGCATCGACCTTGAGGCTCTTGGCACCACGGGCGCCCGCGAGCTTTTCCAGCGCCTCGCACAGCATCGAGCCGACGCCCTGCCCGGCCGCGCTGGGGTGGACGTAGAGCATGTCGATATGATCAGCGCCCTTCAGCGAAGCAAAGCCGACGGGCGAATTCTGCAGCGTGGCGATCAGCGTGAGTTCGGAGGCCAAGCGCTTGCCGAATGGCTCTTCGTCGTCGGCAACGCCGGCCCAGGCTTGCTGCTGCGTCTCGCTGTAATCCTCGCCGGTCAACTCCTCGATGGCGGTAACGAAGATCGCCGCCAGGACAGCCGTATCCACCGCAAGAAACGGCCGCAAAGCAGGTTTTGGCAATGCCTGTCCCATCGCGTCAAAACACTCCGAGCGATCTTGCGACAGGCGCAATCGCGGTTGCAGCCAATTTGACAGGGATCGAACAGTCCCAATACCGGTGAAACGGCGTGTCGAGACTGCTCATCACGCGATCTCCCAGGTCGTGATCGGCTTACCGTCAGCGTCCTTGCCGTCCTTGAGCACGACGCCCATCGCCGTGATCATATCGCGGATACGATCGGACTCCTTGAAGTCCTTTCGCGCTCGCGCCGCGGCGCGCTCCGCGATCAAATTCTCGATTTGCTTCGCATCGATGCCGCTCGCCTGCTGTTTCCGGCTCTTCCAATCCGCCGAACTCTCCGACAGGAAGCCGACATACCGCAACGAACCAGCAAACGCGTTGCGGCAGCCTTCATCGCCGGAAGCCGCGCTATTCCGTAAGCCGTGCAACGCTGCCATCATCTGCGGCGTGTTCAGATCATCGGAAAGTGCCTCGATAACGGTGTCGGCAGGCCGCCCGTCACGGGCATCCGCGGCGACCTCGTACCAATCGTCGAGCGTCTTCGCGCTCTCCTCCAATCCCTTCAGCGTCCAATCGATCGGCGAACGGTAGTGCGTCTTCAGCATATTGAGGCGCAGCACTTCTCCAGGCCAATCCGCCAGCAACTCCCTGATCGTGACAAAGTTGCCGAGCGACTTCGACATCTTCTCGCCTTCGACCTGCAGGAAGCCGTTGTGCAGCCAGTAGTTCGCCATCGTATGCGTGCCGTGGGCGCAACGCGACTGTGCGATCTCGTTTTCATGGTGCGGAAAGATCAGGTCGAGACCGCCGCCATGAATGTCGAAGACGTCACCGAGATAAGCGGCGCTCATGGCCGAGCATTCGATATGCCAGCCCGGACGTCCCCTGGCCCACGGGCTTTCCCATCCCGGTTCGTCGTCGGACGATTGCTTCCACAGCACGAAGTCGGCGGGGTTTTTCTTGTGTGCGTCGACGGCGATGCGCGCGCCCGCCAGTTGCTCATCAAGCTTGCGGCCTGACAGCGCGCCATAGTCCGGCATCGAGACGGTATCGAACAACACCTCGCCGCCGGCTTCATAGGCATGGCCGCGCGCGATCAATTGCTTGATCAGCGTCACCATGTCGGCCTTGCCGTCGGCGCGCGGCAGCACGAAATCGGTGGCGCGTGGTTCGAATGTCGGCGGCAGGCAACCGAGCGCCGTCACGTCAGCATGGAACTGCGCGGCGGTCTTCTCGGTGACCTTGCGGATCGCTTCATTCAGCGGCAGGCCGGGAAAATCACGCGCGGCGCGGTCGTTGATCTTGTCGTCGACGTCGGTGATGTTGCGGACATAGGTGACGTGGTCGGCGCCGTAGAGATGCCGCAGCAGGCGGAACAGCACATCGAACACGATCACCGGGCGCGCATTGCCGATATGGGCGAAGTCGTAGACCGTCGGTCCGCAGACATACATGCGCACGTTGTCGCGATCGAGCGGCACGAAGGGCCGCTTTTCCTTGGTCAACGTATCGTGAAGGCGCAGTTCCATGGATATCCCGTCCCTTGCGGCCGGGCGTCCAGTGATCTCTGTTGAGAAAAGACGGCCTCAGCCAGCGAATCGCTAGCTCATAATCTCACGGCAAATGCCACAAATGGTGAGGAAACCGTACATGGGAACACCATGGGGCACGCCGGGGGATTCCGTCAAGAGCCAGCTGACAGCCCGATTTCGGCCATCAAGCCCGGGCAACCGAGCCCTGGTTAATCATTATTAACATTTCGGACTTATCGAGTAGGCGACATCCTCTCGTTCCGTCCTTTTCTCCCCGGTGCAATATGCGATCTCTATCGGCGTTTTTGGCCTGCCTGCTCCTCTGTGCGGCCTCGGTCGCGTTGGCGGACAGCCGCGTTTTCATCATCGAAAACCAGGCGGACGGTTATGGCGTCGACCAGTGCCTCGCCAAGGGCGAGAAATGCGGCGCGCATGCCGCCCTGTCCTATTGCAAATCGCGCGATTTCGCCCAGGCTTCCTCGTATCGGCGCGTTGATGCCGATGAGGTAACGGGGTCCGTTCCCACGGCAGCCGGCGCCAACTGCAGTCATGCCGGTTGCGGCGAATATATCGCCATTACGTGCCAGCGCTGAGCCCATCAATTTGCCGCATAGTGGAGTACTGCTGCTGCCACATCGGCGCCCCGGAAACGACGTGACGCTGCCCAGAGAAGCGGCTATGTGATGCCGCGACCGTGCTTTGGCTCCGTGCCGCGCGGAATCGTCCCAATGGCCGGATATGCCTGAAACCTTGATTACGCGCTTCCCTAAATCGATCTTGGCTTGCGTTGCGTTGCTTGGCGTCCTCGCGCCGGGCGTTGAGGCCCTGGCGCAGATGGACCCGAACGCCCCGCCGCCCTCGCAAGGTGCACCAGCCAACCCGATGTGCCCACGGCTTGAAGGGCAGCTGGCGGCGATCGACCGCGGCGGCAGCACCGGAGACCCGGCGAAGGACGATCAAATCCGCCGCTATCAGGATGCCGCCAACAAGCAGCAAGGCGAGCTTGATCGCGTGACGTCGCAGGCCAAGCGAATGGGCTGCGACAGTTCCGGGTTTTTCTCGCTGTTCAGCGGCCAATCGGCGCAATGCGGTCCGGTCAACAACCAGATCCAGCAGATGCGGGCGAATCTGGATCAGATCACCAGCAGCCTCGAGCGGCTGCGCGGTGGCGGTTTCGGCAGCGATCGCGACAATCAGCGCCGCTCGGTGCTGACAGCGCTGGCGCAGAACAATTGCGGGCCGCAATACGCCGCAGCGCTGAACAACGGTCCGGGCAATTTCCTGAACAATTTGTTTGGTGGCAACAACAATAATCCCAATCCCGGCGCGCCGGGCGCCGATACCGGCCCGCAGTCCGGAACCTACCGCACGGTCTGCGCCCGCAGCTGCGACGGTTTCTATTTTCCGATCTCCTTTGCCACCGTCCCCGGGCGTTTTCCCGACGACGAAAAAACCTGCAAGGCTCTGTGTCCGGCGGCGGACGCCACGCTCTTCACCTATCGCAATCCCGGTGAAGACATGAGTTCGGCGGTCTCGATCAACGGCCAACCTTATTCGTCGTCTCCGAACGCCTTCCGCTACCGTCAGGAATTCAATCCGTCCTGCTCCTGCAAGGCTCCCGGACAGACCTGGTCCGACGCCCTGAAAAATATCGACGACAAGGCTGCCGCCGCACAGCAGGGCGACATCATTGTCACCGAGGAGAGCGCGAAGAAGATGTCGCAGGCGCCGAGCAAGCCCGTTCCGACCTCTGCCAAGAAGGGCAACGCTCCGGCAGGCGCCGCGCCGGTCGCCGACGATCCGGCTGGGGCTGGCACCACCGCAGCGGCGCCTTCGGGCAATGCGACCGACAACAAATCGGTGCGGACGGTCGGGCCGACCTTTATCCCGGCACGCTGATCGCTGTTTGTTTTGACGCCTATCCACTTCGCTTGAAAGCGCCCTACCCTTCGAAGGCCTCTGCCGAACCGCGGCTCGCGCGCGATATCAGCGCATCGTCGGGTTCGGGCAGCGGCTTACCCACATCGCGAAAACGGTTGGTGATGGGATAGCGGCGGTCGCGGCCGAAATTCCGCCGCGTCACCTTGACGCCCGGGGCGGCCTGGCGGCGCTTGTATTCGGCGATATTGAGCAGGCGATCGATCCGCGCCACCACCTCGCGATCGAATCCCGCCGCAACGATCGAGGCCAGCGGTTCCTCGCGCTCGACCAGCCGTTCCAGGATCGCATCGAGCATGTCGTAGGGCGGCAACGAATCCTGATCGGTCTGGTTTTCGCGCAGCTCCGCGGTCGGCGGCCGGGTGATGATATTTACCGGGATGACTTCGCCCGACGGGCCGAGCGCGCCGTCCGGCTTCCACGCATTGCGCAGGCTCGAGAGCCGGAACACCTCGGTCTTGTAGATATCCTTGATCGGGTTGAAGCCGCCATTCATGTCGCCATAGAGCGTGGCGTAGCCGACCGACATTTCCGACTTGTTGCCGGTCGTGACCACCATCGCGCCGGTCTTGTTGGAGATCGCCATCAACAGCGTGCCGCGCGCGCGGGCCTGCAAATTTTCCTCGGTGATATCGCGCGGCAGGCCCTTGAAGGTTTCGGATAAAATCTTCTCGAACCCGTTGACGGCGTCCGCGATCGGCAGCACCTCGTAGCGAATGCCGAGCGCTGTGGCGAGCTTGGCCGCATCGTCGAGCGAAACCTGCGCGGTAAAGCGGAACGGCAGCATCACGCCGCGGACGCGTTCTGCCCCCAGCGCATCGACCGCGATCGCCGCGCACAGCGCGGAATCGATGCCGCCGGACACCCCAAGCAGCACGCCGGGAAAGCCGTTTTTGCCGACATAGTCGCGCAGTCCGAGCACGCAGGCCGCATAATCGCCCTTGTCGCCGTCGAGCAGCGGCGTGACCGGACCCGTGCAGCGCCAGCCGGCGTCGGTCTTGCTCCAGCGCAAGGTCGTGATGTTCTCCTCGAACGCCGGAAGCTGTGCTGCGACCGAAAGATCGGCATTCAAGGCGAACGACGCACCGTCGAACACCAGTTCGTCCTGGCCGCCGACCTCATTGAGGTAAATCAGCGGAAGCCCGCTCTCGGTGACGCGCGCCACCGCGATCGACAGCCGCAAGTCGTTCTTGTCGCGGGCATAGGGCGAGCCATTGGGCACGATCAAGATTTCCGCGCCGGTCTCGGCCAGGCATTCGACGACGTTTTCGTACTCGGCCGATTCCTCGAGCCAGATATCCTCGCAAATGGGCACGCCGACCCGGATGCCGCGCACCGTTACCGGGCCCGCGGCGGGTCCCCTTGCAAACAGCCGCTTTTCGTCGAATACGCCGTAGTTCGGCAGATTGGCCTTGAAGCGCATCGCGGCGATGCGCCCATCGTCCAGCAACGCGCAGGCATTGTAGAGCTTGCCGTCCTCGACCCAGGGCGTGCCGATCAG
Organism: Bradyrhizobium canariense; assembly: GCF_900105125.1. NCBI lineage: Bacteria > Pseudomonadati > Pseudomonadota > Alphaproteobacteria > Hyphomicrobiales > Nitrobacteraceae > Bradyrhizobium > Bradyrhizobium canariense. The sequence continues at coordinate 2,022,903 of NZ_LT629750.1, forward strand.
CATGGCCGGACCGCCGTCGGCGGTTTCCCGCGCCAGCTCCTCGATGGCGGCGCGGCAGGCCGACTGAAAGGCCGGCTTCAACACCAGATCCTCCGGCGGATAGCCGGCAATGAAGAGTTCGGACAGCACGACGAGATCGGCGCCGTCGGCACGCGCCTTGACGCGCGCGGCGCGCGCCTTGGCGGCGTTGCCCGTGACATCGCCCACCGTCGGGTTCAACTGGGCGAGCGTGATCGAAAACTGAGCGGCAGATTTGTTCATCGCCGGATGGTGCCCTGCACGCGCGAAAACTGCAATTGCATGCTTTATCTTTTTGTTTGAGCATGATCTTTTCGGAAAACCGGCATCCACTTTTCCGGATCATGCTCTATATCGCGCCCATGCGTTCGGCGATGGCGAACAGCCAGAACGACCCCGCCATCAGCAGCGCGACGCCCACCGCCGCCGAGCCCATGTCCTTGACCCGCCCGATCTGCGGATCATGGTCTGTGGTCAGCCGGTCGGCGAGCTTCTCGATCGCGGTGTTGAGCAGCTCGACGACCAGAACCAGGGCAACCGCCGCGACCAGTTCGACCCGCCGCATCACGGTAATTCCGACCAGCCACGCCAGCGGCAACGCCAGCGCGAGCACGATCAGCTCCTCACGAATGGCCTGCTCGGACCGGATCGCGAAAGCCAGGCCATTGCGCGAATTGACCGTGGCCCGCCAGAGCCTCAGCAACTCAAAGCCCCGCCGCGACCGGCATCGGCTTGACCTTGCTGCCGCTGTCCCGCTTGAGCAGTTCCGCAATCAGGAAAGCCATGTCGATCGACTGCTCGGCATTGAGACGGGGATCGCAGACCGTGTGATAGCGATCGTTGAGATCCTCATCCGTGATGGCGCGGGCGCCGCCGGTGCATTCGGTGACGTCCTGGCCGGTCATCTCCAGATGGACGCCGCCGGCATGGGTGCCTTCCGCGGCGTGGATCGAGAAGAACGACTTCACTTCCGACAGGATGCGATCGAACGGACGGGTCTTGTAGCCGCTGGTCGAACTGATGGTGTTGCCATGCATCGGATCGCACGACCACACCACCACATGCCCTTCGCGCTGCACGGCGCGGATCAATTGCGGCAGATGATCGCCGACCTTGTCCGAGCCGAAACGGTTGATCAGCGTCAGCCGTCCGGGTTCGTTGTCCGGATTGAGCACGTCGATCAGCCGCAGCAATTCGTCCGGCTTGAGCGACGGGCCGCACTTCAACCCGATCGGGTTCTTGATGCCGCGGAAATATTCGACATGGCCATGATCGAGCTGGCGGGTGCGGTCGCCGATCCAGATCATATGACCTGAGGTCGCGTACCAGTCGCCGGTCGTCGAATCCACCCGCGTGAAGGCCTGCTCGTAGCCGAGCAGCAGCGCCTCGTGGCTGGTGTAGACATCGGTGGCGCGCAGCTCGGGATGGCTTTCGAGATCGAGACCGCAGGCACGCATGAAATTCAGCGCGTCCGATATCCGGTCGGCCAGTTCCTTGTAACGGCGTGACTGCTGGGAATCCTTGATGAAGCCCAGCATCCACTGATGCACGCTGCCGAGATTGGCGAAGCCGCCGGTCGCGAACGCGCGCAGCAAATTGAGCGTCGCGGCCGACTGGCGATATGCCATCAGCTGGCGCTGCGGATCCGGCGTGCGCGACTCCGCCGTGAACGCGATATCGTTGACGATGTCGCCACGGTAGCTCGGCAGTTCGACGCCGTTGATCTTTTCCATCGGAGAGGAGCGCGGCTTGGCGAATTGTCCGGCGATGCGGCCGACCTTCACCACCGGCACGGCGCCGGCATAGGTCAGCACCACCGCCATCTGCAGCAGCACGCGGAAGAAATCCCGGATGTTGTTGGCGCCATGCTCGGCGAAGCTTTCGGCGCAGTCGCCGCCCTGGAGCAGGAAGGCCTCGCCAGCGGCGACGCGTCCCAGCGCTTTTTTCAGGTTGCGCGCCTCACCTGCAAAAACCAGCGGAGGAAACGTGGCAAGCTGCGCCTCGACGTCGGCCAGGGCCTTCGCGTTGGGATAATCGGGTACTTGCAGCACCGGCTTGGCGCGCCAGCTATCTGGTGTCCACCGCTCGGACATGACGTTAACTCCTGAGCAAAAACCGCTACTTATCAGAGGTAGCGGAGGGTCGCGTTATACACAGGCTGAACACGGACCGCTATCGGATTTTCAGGACCCCGAACCAAGCCCTTGTGGCAGCAACTGAATTCGGATTGCGGACAGGATTGCAAAGATAGGATGAAAATCCCTGGGCCGGAGCGGTCTGGCTGGAGGCCGTCATTCCGGGGCGATGCAAAGCATCGAACCCGGAATCTCGAGATTCCCCGATGTGCAGTTGCACATCTGAGGTCTGGTGCTAACGCACCATCCCGGAATGACTGAGCTTGGATTGCTTCGTCGCTTACGCTCCTCGCAATGACGGCTCCAATGACAGACACGACTCCACCTTCCCGCGGCGCGATGCGCCCGAGCTTTGTGCCAGCTTCCCTCCGAAGACAGAGGGCGTGGGGAATGCCGGGTGCCCGCTGCACCCGCAGCCCCGTGTGCAATGGTGGAGGTAGCACACGAGTGTCGTCACCACAGGTCCACCGGAACACCCGGCATTCCCGCACGCGAATGGTTTTAACGGCTTATTCCGCGCTCTCCCCGGCGACGAATTCGTCTTGTCACCGTCGTCGGCGAATGAACGGCATCGCCAAAGCCCGGTCGGGCCGGCATGCCTTCGCCAACTTGACACCAGCAACGGGTGCCAGGACCACACGGCTTCACCGTCCGCGACCCGCCTTCGCCAACAGGCTTCGCCGGACTTGGTACCCGTCCGTCGAAGTTTTGGCGAAGGCGGAAAGCAGCGCCGTTCGTCTGCGCGCCCCTTGATCGCTCACAGGCCTGATCGGCCTGCCCTGCAATCTCAGTCGCGCGCCCGACGCTGCCGCGTCCACCGCATCCCATCCCAACGTCCGTGACGATCGCGATACGCCCCTCGTGGGGGACAGGACGGCGAGGCTTCTAGGGTTGATTTGGGTCGGGCGGGAATGGAAATATTTTTGAGAATGGGGATGGACAGGGCAAATCAGTGGCTGGAGGCGGCCCAATCTTAATCTTATGCTGCGCGTGCCGATGCAGATTGCTTGGTTTTCTGCCGAGCTGGAGGCAATGGGTTCGGCCGTCGACGCGGGGGAATCTGAGACGCACGCTCAACAACATGGTCGATGATAAGGCGCATCTTCATGAGCGCACTCCCTTCGCAGCCTCAAGCGCAAGCGATCAGAGGCGCACTTCCGTCTGGCTGGGTACGCCAAATTTAAGCAAAGAGTTCCAGCTTCAGCTATGGTGGCAAGCGGACACGATTGCGCATGTCCGTGGCAGCGACGCCCTTTCACTGCAACTGTTCACAGCCCCTAGCTCTGCATCAAGCATGATGAATCGAATGCGCGAGCCTGCACCCGTGCTCCCCGACTTGCCGTTACCCTTCACCACCCCGAACTCTCCATCGAAAATTTTGCAAGCGTCAAATTACACGCCCCCCGAGCATCAGGGGTAAATGTTCAGTTTGAATTTCAGCTCTGCCTGGGAGCCAACGGCAGCTATCAGGCGAGCGGACCTCCTGATATAAGACGGTAATGCTGAAACTTACCTGTCTCTGCGGTCAAGTCCGCATCGAAGTGGCAAAGCGACCGGACTTCATCAACGAGTGCAATTGCACGCTATGCAGCAAGTCTGGCGCTCGCTGGTCCTATTTCCACCCCTCCGAAGTCAGCATCGAGGGCGCGACCAGAGAATATAGCCGGGAAGACAAAGACGATCCGGCCGCAGAAATCCACTTCTGCGGCCGATGTGGTTCGACTACGCATTTCACGCTGACGGAGAGCGCCATATCGAAATTCGGTAATGTCCAGACGGGCGTTAATATGTCGCTGGCAGATGAAAGCGATCTCGTCGGAATCGAACTTCGTTACCCTGACGGACGGGCTTGGTCGGGCGGGGCCGACTTCGGCTATGTGCGGGAGCCCCGAGTCATTGGCCAAAGCGCGGCTTCGCAATGACTACTTACGAGGATTGCCGCAAAGGCGAAAGCCAAGCTGAGACACTACCAAAAATCCGGGATTGCCGTGGCGGAGGCTGTCAGCCGTATCATCTCCGGCACGCAGGGCGAAGCTCGGTAACTCTCCCGGCAATTTTAACTGGCTGAGAACACGAAGGGATTTTGCGCGAGCGGTCCGACCAGCCGATATCCCACGTCTCTTAATCATCTTAATCCTCACGACTTTCTGGCAGCGGTAGTCGTCCGACGCGCGAGTGCCAGCGCAGCCTTGCACTAAATACAAAACCGCAATGCCCGCGCTGCGCTAGCCACCGGTTCGTGCTTGTTCATTTGGGGTTCATTACGGATTGGTAATGTGAGACGTCGAAACAGACGGAGTTTTGCGATGAGTAAACTCAATTCGACAGTGATCTCACGTCGAAGGGCTCTTTCCCTGCTGGGGCTAGCCACGTTGGTCCTCGCATTGCCTGGCACCGTGCTAACGGTGTCAGATGCTGAGGCCCAGGCGCAGCAGCCCGCCGCCCCGGAGGCCCCGGTGACCGGCACAGAGCGGCGTCAGGAGCGGCGCACAGGCCGCGTGAGACGACGTACGGGGCGACGCGCAGCTCGCAGGAAAGGTCGCGAGGAGCGACGTGAGTTGCGGCGCGAAGGCGGAGAGGAGAAAGGCAGCAAGGAAAAGAAGTAGCTCCGCTGCTGCCGCAGGTCGGACACCACTCAGAGGCCAACGTCAGTGGGAGTTGCTGCTGGGCCTGTGCTCAATCGCGTATAGCGGCCGCTGAAGAATTGTCTGCGATGAAGTTCTGTGCGCAAGCCGTCGAGGCGGAAGCGTGCCACAAGCGCTCGCACGCGTTGAGGAAGCCAACCTTCGAAAATGTCTCGGACATAACCTCCTCCAGGTCATCACCGAGGCGCTGCGTTATCTGCGCTCGAAGACGAGATCGCGGCAGCGGTATCGCCCACGACGCGGAAACCCAACCACTGCTCGGCGCATCTCCTTGCGCCGATCCGCAGCCTTAACCGTCCCTTTACCATACCTGTTCATGCTGCTGCACGTAGTCATCCGTAAAGGGTCTTGAACTACATGGCACAGCGCAATCTAAGAACATCAGTGGGAAGGAATGAAAACGTCCTGAGCTTTGCCCGGACGTCGGCACCGGACTGCGGCGAGACCGCACTCAATCTTGTGTACCAGGCCGCCGAAGTCTTCAGCAGCATGGAGGATCATGCCCGCGAGACCGAAGCACGCGCGCAGTCGCTGTGCAAAAGCGCGGCTGAAAGACTGAAGCTCGCCGAAAAGCGACTTGAAGCCGCAGAGCGCGCCCGGCGTGAAATCATCAGTGAGGCCGATTGCAAGCTGCAGGACGCTTCCAGGGCTTTAAGGCAGGCCCAATCGCGCATCGAGGCCGCCGAAGATCAGCTCGTAGCGGTGGAGTTCCGTGCGCAAGCGGTCGAAGCGGAAGCGCGCGAAGCCAAGCAAGCGCTCGCCCTCGTTGAGGAAGCCATCCGCAGGCGTCTGCTTTGCCCAAACCCGGATGTTGATATCAGGCTGAACGGCGTGCCCTGACGGGCCGCGCCTGAGGCCACACCGCGAGACGCAACAGCGCAGTTTCAACGCAGCGTTCGGGCGTGGCTTCGATCAACGAATTCGACGCCGCAGATATTGCCGTCCCTCCACACCACATGGCAGTGCTTCGTCGTCTTGAAACCATCGAATGACAGATCGAATTCGAAGGCTGCAATGTGAAACGTGGATGAATGAAGCCTCGCTCCCTGATCGTGGAAATCCATCACCATGCAGGGATAGATGCCGCAAACACGGTCCAGGTGAAGCATGGCCGGCTGATTAATTTCAATGCGCTCCAGGGCTCGACGTTCAATCATCGGAACATCTCCCAAAGAAATTTTGATCAAAACTTCCGGGGCAGTAACAGGGCCGAGATTAGCGCCCGTCGACCTTCAATAAAAGTCAGGCCTGCTAACTATTTAAAGTTGTACAGGACCCGCACGGCACCGAGCCGTGGTCAGCCGTCGATGGCGTTCCGGTTCGGCAGGCTGGCCAGGGAGCGCTTTTTTTAATTGCCCTCTTCCGGAATTGGACTAGCCTGCTGAATGTCATTTTTGGGAGGGCCGCGCCGCGTGAACTCCACCCTTAAAATTCAGACCCCAGCAGCAATAAGCCTGATCCAAAAAATCAAGGCCGAACTCCAAAAGCGTGCGGAGTTAAAGGCCAAACGGATGTTGCTGAAAGTGCCCAAACGGCAGGTGAAACGTTGAGGGCTGGAGCCTTTTCGGTTCTGATTGAATCAGAACCGAGGCTCTAACTTTTGATTTGACGCGTTTTCTTCATGCTAACCGGCGTCCACTTCGCTCGAAAACGCTCTAACAGGCCGTTGAAGAAGTCTTTGAACGACGTGCGATGAACGGGATGTCGTCGCCATTGAGGAGGCAGATTTCACCTTCGAGTGAGCCGTCATCCCGCAGTTCGGCCCAACCGTCACCATTGGCAGGCTCCATTTCGTCGTTTCCCTGCCAGCCGAACTGGACGGCATCGCCGTCACAGGGTCCATGAATGGAGCCCGTGAGGCAATCGAAGGCGAACTCGCCGCCGTCCTCATCGAACAGGATGTAGGCGCCGGCCACGGCCATGTCGTAGCCTGGTGTCTCGACGACCCGCCATCTGCCCCGGATGCTCATGCCGGTGCCGCCAGAAGCTTGGGCAGCCGGATCAGATTATAGGCCGCAAGCGCCAGGACGAAGACGGCATCCACCCGGTCGCGGCCTCGTAGCTTGACCTTGGCCAGACCAGCGGAACTCTTGATCCAGCCGAAGACTTCTTCGATGCGTTTGCGGCAACGCTGGCTGATGTCATAGCCGCTGTGACGTGTGGTACGCGCGTCGATCGCCGTCTTGCGCCGCTTGCCGGTCTTACTCAGATGTCCGTCGATCGCGATATGCGGCGTAACCGATCTATATCTCAGGTCGTGCACGAACGGCGTGACGTCATAGGCCTTATCCGCCCCCACCGTGATCCGCTTGGCGCCACCGCGCTTGTCGATCATGGCAAGCGCAATCTCCCGTTCGGCGGTGCCTGTCGCTTGGCTCACTTCACCCAAAACCGCTAAACCATTGCGGTTCTCCATCAGCGCATGGCCCATATAGCTCAGCTTGGCCGGCTGGCCGTCTCCCTTCTTGTAAAGCCGCGCTTCAGGATCGGTCGTGCTCGCATGGGTCTCGTTGGATCGCTTTTCCTTGTGGAAGCTACGCTCGGCATTGCGTCCCGGACCGTCCTGATCTTTGTCGCTGCCATCCTTCCGTCGGAAGCTCTTGATCGAAGCCCAAGCTTCAATCAGAGTACCGTCCACCGAGAAGTGATCGCTCGATAGCAGACGCTTGACCTTCGGCTGCGCCAAAAGCGCGCTCAGGAACTTGGCCGCAATCTCGCCCTCAAGCAGCCGATCGCGGTTCTTCGAGAAGGTCGAATGGTCCCAGACCGCATCGTCCACCCCAAGCCCAACGAACCAGCGGAACAGAAGATCGAACTCCATCCGCTCCATCAGGTGCCGTTCCGAGCGAACCCCATAGAACGCCTGCAGGAGCATCGCCCGAAGCAACTTCTCCGGTGCAATCGAGGGGCGGCCGAAGTCCGTGTAGAGCTTGCCGAACTCCCCAGAAAGATCGCCCAGCGCCGCATTCGCCAAGTCCCTAATCACCCGGAGCGGGTGGTCGGCGCGAACCCGAGCCTCCAGGTCCACATAACTGAAAAGCGAGCCAGACCCTTCGTCACTTCCCCGCATCGCGTCACCTCAGCAAAATCCTGTCCTAGGGAATCACGATCCAAAACGCTTCGCCAGAGACTTCTTCAACAGCCTGCTAATCGATCAGCCCCTCGGTATCGCCGGTCTCTTTGAAAAGCGTCCTCAGCAACCGCCATAGTTCGCGGTGCCCGGCCGTTTGGCCGCCTTGCTTGAGGTAATCCGCAATATCCATGGTGGCGGTCTGCATCTCGATGCTGCCGGCGGCGCCCGCGTCGCAATGCGCCACTTCGCGCTCGACGTACAAATTTTTGGCATCGGTATCGAAAACCAGCGTGCAGCGATCGGCGTGGGTGACCTCAGGGCCTTTCACCTGACGATATAATTCGCGCTTGAGGAGAGCCATTTTCCGCTCCTGTCAGGAGTGCTGACTTAATCACCCGGCGTCTCGATCATACCAATTCTTTTGATCACGTGGCAGGCACGCCAGCGCATTTCACGCCTGCCGATGTTTTCGGGTTCCGCGCTCGGCCGTTGCCGTGAGCCTAACGTGCATGGTGCGGAAATGATCCGGCCGGGATCACGACATGAGTTCGCGATGATGCCGGAGAGTCCGCAGAGCCTTTTCGGTTCTGATTGAATCAGAACCGAGGCTCTAACCTTTGATTTGACGCGTTTTCTTCACGCGAACCGGCGTCCACTTCGCTCGAAAACGCTCCGGTCCGCCGCAGCGCCCGCCCCTACTCCGCGGCCGCCTCACGGACATAGCGCGCGGTCGGCGTGCGCATGGTCACCAACTCTTCCGCCGCGGTCGGATGCAGCGCAAACGTCGAATCGAAATCGGCCTTGGTCGCTTTCATTTTGACCGCGATGGCGACGGCCTGGATGATTTCGGCGGCGGCATCGCCGACGACGTGGCAGCCGACCACGCGGTCGCTGGTGCCGTCGACAACGAGCTTCATCAGGACGCGGGTGTTGCGGCCCGACATCGTCGACTTGATCGGGCGGAAATCGGCTTTGTAGATATCGACGTGGCTGAACTGCGCGCGCGCTTCGGCCTCGGTCAGCCCGACCGTGCCGACCTCCGGCTGGGAAAATACGGCGGTCGGAATGGTCGCGTGATCGACCTGAACCGGGCGCTTGCCGAACACGGTGTCGGCGAAGGCATGGCCTTCGCGGATCGCGACCGGCGTCAGATTGATGCGGTGGGTGACGTCACCAATGGCGTAAATGTTCGGCACCGAGGTCCGCGACCAGCCATCGACCGAAATCCCGCCATTCCTTTGGTTGAGGGCGACGCCCACTTTCTCCAGCCCGAGACCGGCGACGTTCGGATGCCGTCCGATCGCAAACATCACGAGATCGGAGGCGATGCTCGAGCCGTTCGACAGATGCGTCGTGAATTCCCGGCCGTGCCGTTCGACCTTGTCGACCTTGTTCACGGTGCAGCGCGTGAGAATGTTGATGCCCTGCTTCTCCATCTCGGCGCGCAGATGGGCGCGGACGTCCTCGTCGAAGCCGCGCAGGATATTGTCGCCGCGATAGATCACCGTCACGTCGGAGCCGAGCCCTGCGAAAATGCCGGCGAACTCCAGCGCGATATAGCCGCCGCCCTGGATCACGATGCGCTTGGGCAATTCCGGCAGATGAAACGCTTCATTCGACGAAATCACGTGCTCGATGCCGGGGATCGCCGGGCCGTGGTTGGGCGTGCTTCCGGTGGCAATCAGGATGGTGTTCGCCCTCACCGTCCGGCCATTGCTGAGGCTGATCGTGTGGGCGTCCTCGATCGCCGCGCGCGCTTTGACGACCTGCGCGCCGGACTTCTCCACATTGGTGGTGTAGATGCCCTCCAGCCGGGCGATTTCCTTGTCCTTGTTGGCGACCAGGGTCGGCCAGTCGAAGGTCGCGGAAGGGATCGACCAGCCAAAACCCGCGGCGTCTTCGATCTCCTGGTGAACGTGCGAGCCGAGAACGAACAGCTTCTTGGGAACGCAGCCGCGGATCACGCAGGTGCCGCCCATCCGATACTCTTCGGCAATCATCACCTGCGCGCCATAACCGGCGGCGATCCGGGCGGCACGCACGCCGCCCGACCCGCCTCCGATCACGAACAGATCGACGTCGAACTCAGCCATATCCATTCCCGCCCGCGTTCGATGATTGCAGGGACCAGATCCGGAATCAGATCTGGATCAGATCTGCTTCCCGCGCTTGCGCATCTCGGAGCGGAACTCGGCGTTCACGGTCTCGGCAAATTGCTGCGCCCACTGGTTCATATAGGCCATGCTGCCCTGAATTGCCCGGGGTTCCGTCGTCAGCAGCTTCTGGCCCAGCGGTGACTTGTAGAAGGTCACGAGGTCCTTCAGCTCCTGTTCGGTGAAGTCGGCGGCGTAGATCTTCGCCATTCCATCGCCGATTTCCTTTTCGCGGCCGGCAAGCTTCTGGGCGACGATCACGGCGACCTCGTTGAGGTCCTTTTGATAGTTGAGGTTGGTCTGCAGCAACTGATCCTTGGTCTGTTGCACGATGTTGGGAACGGCGGCGGCATACATCCCGTCCGCGTGCTTCATCCCCAGGATTTCCTTGGCCGCGGCAATGGCTGCCGGAGAAACCGGCTTATCCTGCTGCGCCTTGGCCGGAACGCCGGCAAAAGCGAGCCCCAGCACGAGGCCCGCGGCCGACAACATTCTCGAAAGGCTCTTCATTCCGATTCTCCTCGATTGCGGCATTACCGCCGTTCAACAACGCGAATTCCCTGGGCGCCCGCCAGCACCGCGGTGCTGGCGACGCCGATGAACAGGCCGTGCTCGACCACGCCCGGTATTACGCTCAGCAAGCCTGCCAGGCGGGCCGCATCGGCTATTCGGCCAAGATGGGCATCGACAATCCAGTGGCCACCATCGGTGACAAAAACGTGGCCATCTTTGCCCTTGCGGACCACCATTTGGCCGGAAACGCCGCTTTCCGCAAACGCCTTGGCCATGGCGCGCTGGGTCGCGGCGAGGCCGAATGGAACGACCTCGACCGGTAGCGGGAAGCGGCCGAGAACGTCGACCCATTTGGATTCGTCGGCGATGACGATCATGCGGTCGGACGCGGTGGCCACGATCTTCTCGCGCAGCAATGCGCCGCCGCCGCCCTTGATGACATTGAGCGCCGGATCGATTTCGTCGGCGCCATCGACCGTGAGATCGAGCCGGTCGATCGCGTCCAGCGTGGTCAGGCGGATGCCGCACCGCTCCGCATCGGCGCGGGTCACCTCCGATGTCGGCACGCCGATGACATCGAGCCCGGCGCGAACGCGCTCGCCCAGCAATTCGACGAAATGCTTGGCAGTCGAACCGGTGCCGAGGCCAAGCCTCATGCCGTCGCGCACCGCTTCAAGCGCGCGCGCCGCTGCTTGCCGTTTCAAGTCGTCCATATTCACGTGCAGGCTTGCCTCGAAAGCCGCTGCCGATCGGGCGATCGGCCATGTCCGGCCGCGGCATATCTAGCGTCGTTTTCTCGCGAGGAACAGCGCTTTACCCCCGCCATGGCCGCAATTGATCACTTTTGCTGAGCGAGGCGGATTGGCCCCCAAATACCGGCTAGCGGGCCGCCGCCCGGTCCATCGCCGCCTGGATGGCGGCAAACCGCTCGTCCACCTCGCCGCGCATTTCCGGATGCGTGAACACGTAGAGTTCGTCCTCGCGGATCGCGCTCAGCACTCGCGCGGCGACCTCCGACGGGTCGAGACCGGACTGCAGGTGCTCGGCAATCTGGGCAACGAGCAGCCCGGCCGGGCTTGCGGGGTCCGGCGGCTGCGTCGCGCCATAGCGCTGCGGCCGATTGCGGCCACTTTCGCCGATGCGGGTGCGGACATACCCCGGACAGATCACGGTCACGCCGATGCCGAGCGGCTTGAGCTGCCCTGCCAGCCCCTCGGACATGGCGACCACCGCGAACTTGCTGGCCACGTAAGGGCTGAAGCCAAGCCCGCTCTGCAGACCGGCCATCGATGCGGTGTTGACGATATGGCCGCCTTCGCCATGCGCGCGGATATGCGGCAGGAACGTACGGATGCCGTGCAGCACCCCCATCAGGTTGACGTCGAGAACCCACCGCCAATTGTCGAGCGAGATATGGTCGATGCCGCCGCCGGCGGCGACACCGGCATTGTTGCCGATCACATGGACGTTCCCGAACGCCTCATATGCCGCCTTCGCCGCGCGCTCGACGCTGGCAGCGTCGGCGACGTCGCAAGTCACGCCGCGGACGTCAGATCCTAGACCGCGCAGGCCTTCGACGGCGGCGGCCAGCGCGTCGACTTCGATGTCGGCAAGCATCACCTTCATGCCCGCCTCGGCAAAGGCTTTGCCGAGCGCCAATCCGATGCCGCCGGCTCCCCCCGTGACAAAGGCTGTCTTGCCGGCAAGCTCCCGCATGGTTTTTCCCGCCACTTTTGGATGATCGCCAAAATCTACCATCCCTTGCATCCCCTTGCATGATTGTACCGGGACCGGTAGCGATTTTCGAATGACCTCTGTTCGCACTGTTGTCTTCGATCTCGACGGCACGCTGGTGGATACCGCGCCCGATTTGATCAACGCGCTTAACTTCGTGCTCGCGCGCGAGGGTTTGCCTCCCGTTCCCCTCGCCTCGGCGCGCACCATGATCGGCGCCGGCGCCCGGCGGATGCTCGAACGCGGCCTGGAACTGGACGGACGTACCGTTGGCCTCGCCGACATCGACCGGCTCACCAAGGATTTCATCGACCATTACGCGGCCCATATTGCCGAGCTTTCCCGCCCGTTCGACGGACTGGAAGACGCGCTCGATGATCTCCGGTCGCGCGGCTATCAGTTCGCGGTTTGCACCAACAAGCTGGAATGGCTGTCCAAGCTGCTGCTCGACCAGCTCGGACTGAGTTCGCGATTTGCGGCGATTTGCGGCGCGGACACTTTCGGCGTTTCAAAACCCGATCCGGTCATCCTCAGGCAAACTCTGGCGCGCGCGGGCGGCGAGCTTTCCTCGGCGATCATGGTGGGCGATGCCGGTCCGGATATTGGCGTCGCCCGTCGCGCCGGCATTCCCGTCATCGGCGTCGAATTTGGCTATACCGAGGTACCGATTGCCGATCTGAAGCCGGATCGGCTGATCGCTCACATGCGGGATTTGCCGGGGGCCGTCGAAAGTCTGATGCATCACCGGAACCCGGCGTAAATATCTGACATTATTATGTATTTAGATCAGCTAGTCAGCAAAATTAACCATTATTTAACGATACAGACCCGCCCGGTTGCGCGACTGTGCCGACGCTCTTATGGTCATCAGGGGGTTGTGGCAGTTAGCCGCAGAGAGTGACGGGTTTATGATGCGTCGAGTTATCGTGATTGCCGCAGCCGGCTTCGGCCTGGCCGGCTGTTCCTCCTTTTCCATGGATGCCTTCAAGCCGACGCCGCCGATGGTGCAGGTCCAGCTTGATTCGACGCCGCAAGGCGCCGACGCCAAGACTTCGCTTGGCCCGGGTTGCAAGACCCCGTGCACGGTCTCCGTGGCCGCCCCGGACAGCGGATTCTCCGTCTCCTACACCATGAACAAGTTCGAGCCGGCCACCATCCCGGTCCAGGTTGTCCATGTTCCCGCTGATTTCGGCTCGCCTGCGACAACCAACATCGATCCCAATCCGGTGGTCGCGGAACTTCAGCCGCAAGGCCCGCCGCCCAAGGCAGCGCGGAAAAAAGTGATGCGGCCGAAACAGCCGAAGCCGCCCAAGAGCACCGCGGCTCCGCCCGCGGATTCGGCGTTCCCGGATTCGGGTCAATCGACCCCGCCCCCGCCCGGCCGCTGATTGCTTGCACTGCACACACAACAATCTCCTGCAAGCTATTGATTGTGTGCGGGTAGCATGATGCATACATTGGTGTTGTAGGGTTGCCGCCTGCGCTCGCGGCGACCGTTGCAGCAACAAGGCCGGTTGAATGAATGGACCCATATTGAGTCCGCTTGCATCGCTGTCCCGTCCGATGACCGATCCGTTCGGCCGGACGATCAGCTATTTGCGGGTATCGGTGACGGACCGCTGCGATCTGCGCTGCTTCTATTGCATGTCGGAAGACATGACATTCCTGCCCAAGGCCGATCTGCTGACGCTTGAGGAGCTTGACCGGCTTTGCTCGGCGTTCATCGCCAAGGGTGTGCGCAAGCTGCGGCTGACCGGCGGCGAACCGCTGGTCCGGCGCAATGTGATGTCGCTGGTGCGTTCGCTGTCGCGCCACCTCGGCACCGGCGCGCTCAATGAACTGACGCTGACGACCAACGGTTCACAGCTGGCGCGCTTCGCCGCCGAGTTGCGCGACTGCGGCGTGCGCCGCATCAACGTCTCCTTGGATACGCTTGATCCCGCCAAATTCCGCGCCATCACCCGCTGGGGCGATCTCGACAAGGTGCTGGCCGGCATCGAGGCCGCGCGATCAGCCGGGCTCGCCGTGAAGATCAACGCGGTTGCGCTGAAGAACATGAACGAGGACGAGATTCCCTCGCTGATGCAATGGGCGCATGGCAAGGGCATGGCGTTGACGCTGATCGAGGTGATGCCGATGGGCGACATCGGCGAAGGACGCATCGACCAGTATGTGCCGCTGTCGCTGCTTCGCGCGCGTCTCGCCCAGCAATACACCCTGACCGACCTCGCAGATGATACCGGCGGACCGGCGCGTTACGTTCGCGTCAGCGAGACCGGCGGCAAGCTCGGTTTCATCACCCCGATGACCCATAATTTCTGCGAGTCATGCAACCGGGTGCGGATCACCTGCACCGGCACGCTGCACACCTGCCTCGGCCACGAGGACGCCTCCGACCTGCGCAAACCGCTGCGCGCCTCCACCGACAATGAGCTCCTCAGCGCGGCGATCGATCGCGCGATCGGCCTGAAACCCAAGGGCCACGACTTCATCATCGATCGCCGGCACAACCGGCCGAGCGTCAGCCGCCATATGAGCGTGACCGGCGGTTAAGCCCTCAGGCGGCGGATTCACCAAGCCACGCAACTGGTTGATGCCGCCTCAATTTGCCCATTTTCCGATTGACGCCGCCACCCCGCGCTGAAATGGTGCGCCGGCTTCGTGCTAGCCCGGCTGGATAAGCCGCTGAGTTCTCCTGCTCAGCCAAGACAGCAGAAGTGCAATTGGGGGAGGACCATCGTTGCAATCGCTCGTGAAGATGAGCCGCGCTTTTGCGTGTTCCGGCTCCGCGCGTTCACCACGCGCCGGCGATGCGACGCCTGTTGAAACGATCGGCGTGCCCTAGTGGCAAGCGCCGGGGAGAAAATGATGCGGCCTTTATTGGCACTCAGCGCGGCGATCGACCTGGTCAACGAAAAGATAGGCTATGTTTGCAATTTGCTCGTGCTGGCCGCCTGTCTGGTCAGCGCCGGCAACGCCATGATCCGCTACGCCTTCGGCTACAGCTCGAACGGCTGGCTCGAGCTGCAATGGTACATGTTCGCGATCCTGGTGATGTTCGGCGCGTCCTACACCTTCAAGCGCAATGAACACGTCCGGGTCGAAATCTTCTATCTGTTCCTGTCCGAGCGCGGCCAGCTTTGGCTCGACCTGATCGGCACGCTGTTCTTCCTGATCCCGTCCTGCCTGCTGCTCAGCTATTTGTCGTGGCCGTTCTTCCATCAGGCTTACGCCGTCGGTGAAATGTCGGGCAATGCCGGCGGCCTGATCCGCTGGCCGATCAAGTTCGTCATCCCCTCCGGCTTCGTGATGCTGGCGTTGCAGGGTGTCTCGGAGGTGATCAAGCGTATCGCCGCCTTGCAGGGCCAGGTGACGATCGATGCGAAGTACGAGAGGCCGACGCAATGATTACGCTGGGGATGATGCCGCCGATGATGTTCGGCGGCCTGGTGATCGCCATGCTGATCGGCTTCCCTGTGGCGTTCACGCTCGCCGCGGTCGGGCTTTCATTCGGCTTCCTCGCCATCCATCTCGGATTCTTCGACCTGAATTTCCTTCAGGCCATTCCGGGCCGCGTATTCGGCAGCGTTCTCTCCAACGAGCTGCTGCTCGCGATTCCCTTTTTCACCTTCATGGGCGCGATCCTCGAACGCTGCGGACTTGCCGAGGACATGCTGGATTCGATGGGCCAGCTGTTCGGGCCGATCCGCGGCGGCCTTGGCTATTCGGTGATCCTGGTGGGCTTCATCCTCGGTGCCATCACCGGCACCGTGGCGGCGCAAGTCATCGCCATGGCGCTGATCTCGATGCCGGTGATGATCCGCTATGGCTACAACATCCGCTACATCACCGGCGTGCTGGCGGCTTCGGGCACCATCACCCAGCTGGTGCCGCCGTCGCTCGTATTGATCGTGCTCGCCGATCAGCTCGGCAAGTCCGTGGGCGACATGTATCTCGGCGCATGGGGTCCTTCGATCTTCCAGATCGTGCTGTTCGCCGGCTACACATTCGTGCTCGGCCTCGTCAAACCCGATCATTTGCCGGCCGTGCCGAAGACCGCGCTGACACTGACCGGCTGGCCGCTGTGGCGTAAATGTCTGCTCGGCATCATCCCCTCGGCGGTGCTGATCTTCGTCGTGCTCGGCACCATGATGATGGGTCTCGCCACGCCGACCGAGGCCGGCGCGATGGGCGCCGTCGGCGCGATCGTGCTGGCGGCGATCCACAGCAAGGATTTCAGCACGACGGGCCGTAAAATTCTGATCATCGGCGTGATCGCCGGCGGCATCGGCACGATCATCGGCATTTTCATGACCGAGGGAATTTTCTTCAAGACCGCCTTTGCGGTCACCTATTTCGCCGTGGTGTGGATTTGCCTCGAGGCCGTTCGGATTCCCGTACTGCGCAATCTGATCAAGCAGGGCTACGAGACCACCATGCGCATCACCACCATGGTCACGTTCATCCTGATCGGTTCGACCTGCTTCTCGGTGGTGTTTATGGGCGTCTCAGGCGGCGTCTGGCTGGAAAACCTGCTGACGTCCCTGCCCGGCGGCGTCTGGGGATTCCTGATCTTCATCAATCTCTTCATCTTCTTCCTGGCGTTCTTCCTGGATTTCTTCGAGATCGCCTTCATCATCCTGCCGATGATCGCGCCGATTGCGCAAAAAATCCTGGCGCCGGTCGTCGGCCCGGATGCCGCACTGATCTGGTTCGGCGTCATGCTCTGCGTCAACATGCAGACCTCATTCATGCATCCGCCGTTCGGATTCGCGCTGTTCTATCTGCGCGGCGTCGCACCGAAAGAGGTGAAGAGCTCCGACATTTACTGGGGCGCGCTGCCTTGGGTGGGGTTGCAGGCGATCATGGTGATCCTCGTCATCGCCTTCCCGGTCTTCGTCACCGGCCTGCTCGACAAGCCCGTGAATGTCGACCTGAACAAGGTCAAGATCGACGTTCCGCAGATCGATCTGCCACCACTGGATTTCGGTCCGCCGGCGAAGCAATAACGATCCAGTCGCTTGCAAACGCCATGAATAAAAAACCCCGGAACATCGTTGCGGGGTTTTTCCGGGGCGTGAATCCATAATTTTAGTAACGGCCGCGGATATCCGCTTTGATACGCATGACGGACTCGAGTCAGGCCTCGCGCAAGGTCCGAAACGTGCCATAAGCCGTCGTCGAAGACGGGATTACAAGCCCCAACGAAATCTCATCTACATCAACGCCGATCCGGGTTCTGCTCGGCGGTGTATTTAGAATGACGTGATTTAGCCTACTCGCTCAACAAGGTGCGCACGCGAGGGTGCAGGGTCAAACCGATCGGCGAAATATTGCGTTTCATGGGCCACCAGTCCTTCGCGAAATTCCATGATGCTTACCGTGTAAGACGGTATGCCGTCATAGGTAAGTACGAACTCAGTGACCCAGAGATCGCCGCTGCCGATAATGCGCCGGACCGTAAAACGCTTCTTGTTTGGCTGGACGAATCGGCTCTCTTGAATGTTGTGCCGGCCGCGGATCCGCTCGCCCGATTGCGGATAATCAAGCACAGCATCTTCGCGGTAGATTTCATGTTCGACGTTGAAATCGCTCGCGTCCGAAGCATCCCAATGGCGCTGCAGCGCCGCCCGCACGGTTCGATCATCCATCTCAATCTCCCAACTGCGCTTCCGGCTATCGTTTCGGGACCACCGAATTCATTGTGCTGTACGTTATTCTGAAACGTGGGGCGCTGTTGCCGATCGCGCCAGTCGCGTGTCGCCCTCACGATGCGGGCGATTGCGGTTTAAGAATATGCCTGTGGGGAGCCCGCGACAATATGCGGATTTCGTCGGTTAGTGGCGCGAAGAACTTCTCGCCTCGATTTGGACAAGTGGCCTAACCGAATGCCACCCTTGGGTCATTTTCGACGGGCTTGACGACGTCCGGGTTAAGTTCGCTTTTGCGCCGTTAGCGACTATCGAGTGGACGTCGCGCGAGGTCTCAAAGGTGTCAAAAGCAGAAGTGACCGGACCCACTAGCGCAGAGCGGTGGAGACAATCGCTATCTTTATGCCGGCGCGACAAGCGACGCCATTGGAACGCGCAGCGTATACACAAAGCCGGTCGGTTCATACGCAAGTTGGACTTGGCCTTTCAATTGTTGGCCAAGAGACTCGATCAGGCGCGTCCCAAAGCTCTGTCGGGACGGTGCGCGCACCGAAGGACCGTCTTTTTCGGACCATGTTAGCTGCAGCCGCTGCGTTGCTTCGTCAATCTTCCATGCAATGTCGATGCTTCCCGCCGGCACCGACAGCGCTCCGAATTTCGTGGTGTTGGTGCAAAGTTCGTTGAGTGTCATCGCCAGGGCGATCACCGCTCCCGACGTGATTTTGACGTCGGGACCGGCGATCGAAAATCTGCCGGCGCCCTCGCTGTCATACGGCGCGGTCGCGCCGCGGATCGTGCTTGCAAAGTCGGCATTTGCCCATCTCGCTTGCAAAAGCAGATCGTGCGCTCGACCGAGCGCGACCAGTCGCCCTTCGATCGCGTGTTGCCCGTGTTCGATACTTGTTGCTGTCCGCAGGCTTTGTGAGGCAATGGCACTCACGGTCGCCAGGGTGTTCTTGATGCGGTGGTGCAACTCCTCCAGAATTAATTTTTGCAGCTTATCAGCGGCTTCGCGCTGCTTCGCGTCGATGCCCGCCTGCGCCAACAGAACCTCTGCGTCGATGCTCGCTTGCTCGAGCAACAGGCGCAGGCTGTCGTTTTCTGCCGTCAAAACTTCGTTGGAAGCAGAACCATTTGATCGTGGCGTCTCAGAACTTTTGCGCGTTTCGGCCTGCGCAGCCTTGGCGAGAACCGGGGAAATATCAGCCTGTACGATACTTAGGGAACCCTGCCCAAGCATTTCCTGCATTTCCGCGATCATCTGCTTCACCTCCAGCGGCTTTCCAAAAAAGCGACTGTGGACGGGCTTTTCGGCGTCGGTCGGCGTCAGTTTGCCGGAAACAAGGATGATCTTGATGGATGGCCATCGCTCATGGACGGCGTGGGCCAGCTTGAGGCCATCCATGCTGCCGGGCATCTGAATGTCGGTAAACAGGAGTTCGATATCGGAGCGTGATTCAAGAATGGCGAGCGCCTCGTCGGCGTTCAGCGCTTCGACGGGAGTGAACCCCGCATCCTCGACGATGTCTACCGCACGCATGCGCAGCAGCATTTCGTCCTCGACGACGAGAACTTTGGGGGGCGCCGGGGTTTGGTGAAGAAGCATAATGGCCTGGCGATTTCTTTATGAGCCAAAATTGATCAGTCCGCGCCAGCTGCTCGCTCATGGCTTCGGACATGCAATCAGGCTTATGAATACTGATTGTCCGCCTCCTTGTAGCACAGCGCCGGCGGCGAGCACGGAATAAGAGTCGATCTGAATGTGAGCTGTTTTGCTCACTCCCCGCAGACCAACGGAGAACGCCTTTGCAACAGGAGCGATCAATCCGGCGTGGCCCCTGCTTATCGGTGGAGAAGAGACATCCGTGGAGAATTTAAACTCCAATTTGCATAATCTAACCCGCCCGCCAGCGAGGATGTGTACTCGTAAATCCGCGCTTTGAGCTCTCCGATAGCCGCAGCGAAGGCGGACACGCAGGAAGTCCGGGTTGGGCCCATCAGCGCAATCTTGAAAGTCGAGGCCGGTGCATTCGTGGTCTATGAATTTTGTTGGTTATGAACCGCGCGAGCCAGCCAGAAAATCCGACCACCCTTTGCCGGGTCATTGATCGAATGCTCGATGAGTTCGAAACCGACGTCCGCCAATAAGGCCTTATATTCGGACGCATCGAGGCTTGCGTGGTACAGAGGATCGCCTCGGTACGAGCCCAATGCCTCGCCATGACCAAAGCCGGCATTGAACATCAGAATAGCGGATGGCGCCGCGTGCGCGGCAAATATGCCAAACATCGTCCGCTGGTCTTCGTGCCGGAGATGAAAGAAGCTATCCCAAGCCAATACCCCGCCAAATCGCTGGCCAAGAGCCAAAGACCGCATATCGCCGACGATCCACTCCTGATCGGGCATCCTGGTTCGGCATAGCGAAATAAGCGTCGGGGAGCTGTCCACGCCAGTGACGTGAAAGCCCTGCGCAACCATGTGAAACGCAACGGGCGATCCGCCCCCACAGCCAAGATCCAGAACAGGCGCGCCCCGTGGCAGGAAACCAAGGAAGCGCTCGATAAAGGGTTTATCGATCCAATCAGCAGCACGGCGGTCGGCATCCCATGACAACGCATGGCGCTCATAATGGTCTACAATCCGGTTTGCAGCATCTTCCATGGAAACCTCCGTGCACCGCTGAACTGTCAGCACTCGACCGACGGTTCCAAAACGTCTGTCTTGGGTGAAACTCGGTAAGTCTCAGCTTCAGGACAACAAATCCGCTTCATTGAGATTGGCCCCCAGACCGTGATTCACGTCTTAAAAAAGATGGGCGCTCCCACAATTTCGTCGTTAAGACGATGACGTTATGCGTGCGTCAGGTGGCACCACGATGGGTGTCATGATGGAAAGGTAGACCGCCGACCAAGCTCCAATATTCTGAGAATTTTGCCTTGAACACCACGTTCCGCCGAACCAATTGCTGCGGATCAAGGCGTTCGTCAGCATGGCGCCAATCTCGAACGACGAGGAGTTGAAAATGTCCCAACCGGAACACTTTGAAATGCTCATCATCGGTAGTGGCGAAGGCGGCAAATATCTGGCCTGGCACATGGCCAAATCCGGGCGCCGCACGGCCGTCGTTGAACGCAAGTTGATCGGCGGTTCCTGTCCCAACACCAACTGCCTGCCCAGCAAGAACGAAATTTGGAGCGCAAAAGTTGCCGATTTCGTTCACCACGCCGGCCGCTTTGGCACCGTGACCGGCCCCACCGCCACGGACATGAAACAAGTGCAGGCGCGAAAGCGCGGCATGGTCGAGGACATGATCGCCAAACATCTCGAGCTCTACAAGGCCAGCGGCGCCGAGCTGATCATGGGTACGGCCCGCTTCATTGCGCCGAAAACCATCGAGGTTGAATTGAACGACGGCGGCACCCGCGTGCTGACCGGCGAGCGCGTGGCTATTAATCTGGGGACGCATGCGACGATCCCGGATATTCCGGGCCTCGCGGCCGCAGCGCCACTCACCAATGTCGAGTTGCTCGAGCTCGATCGACTGCCCGAGCACTTGATCGTACTGGGCGGCGGGTATGTCGGCCTCGAGCTGGCGCAAGCCTATCGCCGCTTCGGCAGCCGCGTCAGCATCGTGGAAACAGGACCGCAGCTCGCCGGCCGGGAAGATTCCGATGTCACGGCCGCGCTCCTCGAGATGCTGCGCGACGAAGGCGTCGTGGTGCATCTCGGAGTCAAGGTTCTGCGTGTGGAGGGCCGGTCCGGACAGGCCGTCAGCCTGCAAATGCGCACATCGGCAGGCGATCAGACCATCGAAGGCAGCGATATCCTGGTCGCGGCGGGACGCACTCCCAATACGAGCGGGATTGGGCTCGACATCGCCGGTGTCACACTCGACGAGCGCGGATATATCGCAGTCAATGATCGGCTCGAGACCAGCGCACCCGGTGTCTGGGCGATTGGCGAGGCCGCAGGCAGCCCACAGTTCACCCATGTCTCGTTCGACGATTTCCGCATCATCTCGGCCAATCTGACCGGCGGGAATCGTACCAAGCGTGATCGGCTGGTCCCGTACTGCATGTTCACCGACCCGCCGCTCGCGCGCGTCGGCTTGAGCGAGGCCGAGGCCCAGCGCCAGGGCATTGCCGTTCGCGTCGCCAAGCTGCCCGTCGCCGCTGTGTTGCGAGCGCAGACGATATCGGAGACGCGCGGCTTCATGAAGGCGCTGGTCGAGGCCGGCGGCGAGCGCATTCTCGGTTTCACCATGATCGGCGCCGAGGCCGGCGAAGTCATGACCGTGGTCCAGGCCGCCATGTTGGCGGGCATGCCTTACACAGGCCTGCGCGATGCGATTATCGCGCACCCGACAATGGCGGAGGCCCTCGGCGCGCTCTTCTCGAACCTGCCGGCGCGATAGGGCTCGCGCAGGACACAAAATGCCAACCCTGTTCGAGGCCGGCGGCTTCCATCCAAGAATGGCGTATGTTCTTTACGTACGCCTCTCCGGAAGAGATGCGCTTGTGCTGGTCAGTTGCGCAAGGGGCCGCTCAGGGTCATCCGCGTCGGTTTTGGCATGTCCCGTTAGGGGCAATCCCGGAAATGCCGGTGGCGGCCTCTTTTCACCCATTAACAATCGCAGTCGCGGTTCCTCGAGGAAGCGAAGCGCCATCAGCGCAATGAAGCCAAGCTGTCGAACCTATGGAATCGATTTCGTTTTGACCAGATATTCCACAATCTGCTTTTCGTCGTCAGGCAAAATAGGCGCCTTGTAAGCGGTCACCATTTTATGAACAACTTCTGCCCAGGCTTCCTTCGAAAGAAGAGGCTGGTACAACACATGGTCGGCGGAATGGCAGGCCAAACAGTTGTTGTTGATCGCATCCGCGCCGTTACCAGTGAACACTGCGTCAGAGGCTGGATATTCGACCTTGGTTGACTTCAATTGGATAGAAGCGGCACCGACGGGGTATGCAATCACGAAACTCAGAAATACCGCTGTCGACGGAAGGATGCGCCACATTTCCGATGCCTCCTTCAGGTCGCGGTGACATGAGTTGATTCAATCGTGTTGTAAAGGTAGCCGGATGGATTCCAGACCGGGAAACTCGGCTGCGCCAAACCGGCAGTGTTGGTGCACCGAACCATCAGAGTCTGCGCGCCAGCTACAGGCAGCGTTAACTGCGTCTGCCATTGCCGAAGGCTGTATTTTCCTTCGTCCGGACCAAGCTGGGTCGGTTGCCAACTCTTGCCGTCATCGATCGATGCATCAACACGCGCGACGCCGCAATCACCGCCAAAGGCGATGCCGCGGACAAGCGTCTCTGCTCCTGCCTTGAGCTTGTCGTCATTATGAATGTTCGTAATGAAGGATCGCGGTGCATTACCGGTTACCGGGATGAGCCGGAAATCCTTGTCGCCCGGCTTGACCGTGTGGTTCGGAACATCGGGTACACGGTACGCTGTCGAGGTCCAGTAGTTGGTATCCGGCTTCGACAATACCTCAATATCGTTCAGCATCTTGACCCAGTAGACACCGCTCCACCCGGGAACAACCAATCGCAGTGGAAAGCCGTTCAGCATCGGAAGCTGCTCTTCGTTCATGCCGTAAGCAATCATCACTTCGCCGTCACGGGCGTGATCGATGGTAACCGACTTCAGGAATTTTGGCCCGTCCGTCATCACCGGTTCGTCGAGTCCGCCGAAGCGAACCTGGATCGCACTGGCTTTCACACCTGCGCGGTCCAGCACATCCTTGAGACGCACTCCGGTCCACTTTGCATTGCTCAGCGAGCCCAACCACCATTGGGCGCCGGCCACGCGCGGCACCATCAACATACGCGAGTTTCCAGCGCACTGGTTGACTGCAACGATTTCAAATTGTGGCAGACTTTGAATGTCTTTGAGCGACAGCGACAAGACGTTATCAACCTCGCCGCGCACGGCCAGACGGAAAGTGTCGACGTTGACATCCTCGGGATATGTCGCCCAATGCCAGCTTACGTAATGTTGGTTATTTGGTGTGATTACGCTTTTGTCGTAAATATCAAACGGCGTCTCGAGCCAGGGCGGCGATGTACGCTGCAGGATCATCCTTCCCTTCTCGGGGAAGCTCGTGGTGATTGGCCGAACACTCGGCCCACCCGGGACTTTGAAGTCGAATGTGTCTTGCGCCCATGCTGGCACCGACATCATCCCGACAACGCCGGCTCCCATTCCTTGCAGCACGCGCCGTCGCGTCAACGGCTGTCGATCCCGTTCCATCACGGTCTCCCAAAGTGGGTGCCGTCGAACAACTTCGACGAAACTATTTCACTTCGAGATGGGCTTACGGCCCAACTCGGCGCGGTGAGACTGCGACGTCGTCAGGGGTCACCGGTGCTCGGCGAGAGCCTATACCCTATTTCAGAAATGTGCCGACAAC
The DNA here is from genome assembly GCF_900105125.1 of Bradyrhizobium canariense. NCBI lineage: Bacteria > Pseudomonadati > Pseudomonadota > Alphaproteobacteria > Hyphomicrobiales > Nitrobacteraceae > Bradyrhizobium > Bradyrhizobium canariense. The sequence goes on from NZ_LT629750.1 coordinate 2,047,243, forward strand.
CGCCCGATCCAAAAGCATCACAAGCTGTTGAACCGCTGAACTGCATCACCGTCTGCGAGCGCGCTCGACCATCTCACGGCTAGTCCAAAATGACTTGCCACACCTGAGCTACCGGCCGAACTCGCCAGCAGCGCCCCCTCACCCGATTTGCACCTGAAGATGCGGAGCCTGTCATCCGGCGTGCGTTGGTGCGACCCGTTGGCACCGCCGTTGGCAAAACCGACCTCTCCCCGACCGGGGAGAGGTGAACCGAGTCTGCGGAAAAACCGCTTCAACCAAAAGCCATCCTGCTTCTGAGACGCCGACGGCGTCATCAGCTTTGGGCGTGACGCGCCATGAAGTTGTCGTAGCCGACTTCGGCGACCTGGAACCACTGATAACCGGTGCTCGAGAAGGCCATCAGCGATTCATAGACCTTCTTGAAATTCGGATTGGTCGCGGCAACTTCGTTGTTCAATTCTTTGGTCGCCTTGAAGCTCGCTTCCATGATGGCCGGCGAGAAGCCATGCAGCTTGGTGCCACCGGCCAGCAACTTCTTCAGGGCCAGCGGATTTACCGCATCGTATTTGGCCATCATCCAGTTGTTGGCGAAATGCCCGGCCTGTTCGAGAACGCTCTGATAATATTTCGGCAAGGTGTTCCATTTGTCGAGATTGACCATCGTGAGCAGCATCGGGCCGCCTTCCCACCAGCCGGGGTAATAATAGTGCGGCGCGACCTTGTAGAGGCCGAGCTTCTCGTCGTCATAGGGACCAACCCACTCCGCCGCATCGATCGTGCCTTTTTCGAGCGCCGGGTAAATGTCGCCGCCGGCCAACTGCTGCGGCACGCAACCCAGTTTCTGCATGACGCGGCCGGCGAAACCGCCGATGCGGAATTTCAGTCCCTGCAGGTCGTCGACGGTGTTGATCTCCTTGCGGAACCAGCCGCCCATCTGGCAGGTGGTGTTGCCGGCAAGCAGCGAGGTCACGTTATAGCTCTTGTAAAACTCGTTCAGGATTTCCCTGCCGCCGCCCAGCATGTACCAGGCCTGGTTCAGGCGCGCATCGGGTCCGAACGGAATGCATGAGCCGAAGGTGAAGGTCGGATCCTTGCCGAAGTAGTAATAGGACGCGGTGTGACCGAGTTCGACGGTGCCGTTCTGAACGGCGTCGAGAACCTGCAAGCCCGGGACGATTTCCCCGGCGGCGAACGTCTGGATCTGGAATTTATTGTCGGTCGCTTCGCCAACCGCTTTCGCCATCTGCTCGGCCCCGCCGTGCAGGGTGTCGAGCGATTTCGGCCAGCTCGTGGTCATGCGCCATTTGATCTCCGGCATCGATTGCGCGATCGCCGGCGCGGCCATGGTCGCAGCGCCCGCGGCGCCAATTCCCGTGACCTTGATGAAGTCCCGTCGCTTCATGATATTCCTCCCTGGGTGATATGTGCTCGTAGCCTTCTGTCGAGGCTTGCAGCCAGCATGGAACATCCGGTTCCGGATTTCCATGCCGATCTGGCATCCGCGACGAAAAAGCCCGGCCTCCTCTCGGAGACCGGGCTTGCCTAACGTCGTCTTTGGAAAGGCTCAGCCGCGCGTGCGCGAGCGGATCATGAAGCTGTCGAAGGTATATTCCGCGACCTGCCACCATAGATATTGGTCGGAGCGATAGGCCTGCATGGCATCGATCGACTTCTTGAAGTCGGCGTTGGTCGCCGAAATCTCTCCCCACAACTCATTGGTCGCCTTCAGGCAGGCTTCCAGAACTTCGTTGGTGAAGGGACGAAGCTGCGTGCCGCCCGCGACCAGGCGCTTCAATGCCGACGGGTTCTGCATGTCGTAACGCGCCGCCATCCAGGTGTTGGCGTTGGCGGTCGCGTTGCTGATGATCGCCTGATAGTTCTTCGGCAGCGAATTCCACTTCTCGAGATTGCAGAAGGCGTGCACCGTCGGACCACCTTCCCAGAAACCGGGATAATAATAATATTTGGCGACCTTCTGGAAGCCGAGCTTCTCGTCGTCATACGGACCGACCCATTCGGCCGCATCGATCGTGCCCTTCTCGAGCGCGGGATAGATGTCGCCGCCGGCCAATTGCTGCGGCACGACGCCGACCTTCTGCAACACCTGACCGGCGATTCCACCGATGCGAAACTTCAGCCCGGAGAGATCGGCAACCGTCTTGATCTCCTTGCGGAACCAGCCGCCCATCTGGGTGCCGGTGTTGCCGCAGGGGAAACCGATCACGCCGTATTTCTTGAAGAACTCGTTGCCGAGCTCCATGCCGCCGCCCTGATACCACCAGGAGTTCTGCATGCGCGCGTTGAGCCCGAACGGCACCGACGCATAGATCGCGAATGTCGGATCCTTGCCGACGTAATAATACGAGACGGTGTGGCTCATCTCGATCGTGCCGTTAGAGGTCGCATCGAGCGCCTGCAGACCGGGAACGATTTCGCCGGCGGAAAACACCTGAATCTGAAATTTATTGTCGGTCATTTCAGCGACGTATTTCGCAAACTCGGTGGCGCCGTTGTAAATGGTGTCGAGCGACTTCGGGAAGCTCGAGGTCATGCGCCATTTGATCTCCGGCGAGGACTGCGCGATCGCCGGAGAGGCAACGGCAGTGGCGGCGGCACCGGCTGCGGAAACTTTTAAAAAATCGCGACGCTTCATTCAGGCATCTCCTTGGTGGGACGTTTCCCGGATTTACTGGAGTATTTGTTCGGCGACGGCTTCCGCATCGACCGAAGGCGTTCTGGCGGGGGCTTTAACACGGAAGTCGGCCTGCGAAAACGCAACAAAGGCATGACAGCGAGGATTAAACGAAAGTTGCATATATCCGCGGTCAGCGCCTCTGAAAAGAGCTCAAGCCGCCGCAATTACCCCTTGGAGCTGCTCGCGAACCTTGGCGCCGATCGCGCGATAGATCGCCGCATGCGGCCCATCGGGTTCGCTTTCCACAACCGGCGTCCCCGAATCCGACGTGATGCGAATCGACATGTGCAAGGGAACTTCGCCAAGGAACGGCACGCCAAGCCGTTCGGCCTCGTGCCGCGCGCCGCCATGACCGAAAATGTCCGATCGCGTGCCGCACTGCGGGCACTGGAAATAGCTCATATTCTCGACGATGCCGAGCACCGGCACGTTGACCTTCTTGAACATCGCCAGCCCCCGCCGCGCGTCGATCAAGGAGAGGTCCTGCGGCGTCGAAATGATGACCGCGCCCTTGAGCGGCACGTTCTGCGCCAGCGTCAGTTGCGCGTCGCCGGTGCCGGGTGGCATATCGACCACGAGAACATCGAGGGTGCCCCACGCCACATCCCGCAGCATCTGGGTGATGGCCGACATCACCATCGGCCCGCGCCAGATCATCGCGGTATCTTCCTCGACCAGAAAACCGATCGACATGATCGCAAGACCGAACCGCGCGATCGGAATCATTTTCTTCTCGTCGTTCAACTGCGGCTTCTCGCGAATGCCGGTCAGCCGCGGCACCGAAGGCCCGTAAATATCGGCGTCGAGCAACCCCACACGTAAACCGAGATCGCGAAGGCCGAGCGCCAGATTGAGCGCGGTGGTCGATTTTCCGACGCCGCCCTTGCCGGAAGCCACCGCAATCACGGCGGAAATCCCGGGAATTTCGGCCTGCTTCGACATCGGCGAGCCCGAGGCCGGTTGTTGCGGCGGCCGGTGCGACGAGACGTGCGGCACACCCTGGGCGTGACGATGCGGCGGCGGTGGAGGCGGCGTGGCGCCGGCCTTGCGTTCGGCTGTCAGCGCCACCATGGCGGCGGTGACGCCGGGAATAGCGCGCACGGCCGCTTCCGCTTCGGCCCGGGTGCTTTCCCATGCGCGAGCTTCCGCAGCATCGACATTGATCGAAAAAAACACCTTACCGTCGCCAACTGAAATGGTCGACAACACGCCGGCCTTGCCAAGGGCGACGCCACGCGGCGACATCACCTTGGCCAGACCATCAAGAACCTGCTGCTGCGTTACGCTCAATGCGTCTCTCCTGGGGCCTACCTCTCGATGCGACACATAGAGCGATCCGGCGGAAAAGGATACCTGCCTCTGTGCGGCATCGGGTCCGCGCGGGAGGGTAACGCCCTGCCGCACGCGAAACCTGCCCCTCTCAAATGGAGATGGTTGCCCTTCATGCCAGGGGGGTTATTGTGCCGCCGTTCACATCTTCAAGCGGGGCCAGTTTCGAGGATCGAACCGGCCCATCGCCCCCTGCTCCAGCATATCGTCGGCCGAACCAACGTTGCCGACAAAAACCCAAGGTTGTAAACATGGCTAAAGTCGCTTTTCTCGGTCTCGGCGTCATGGGTTTCCCCATGGCAGGACATTTGGTGAAAAAAGGTGGCCACGAGGTGACGGTATACAACCGGACCCCGTCCAAGGCGAAAGAATGGGCCGACAAGTTCGGCGGACGCACCGCGCCGACGCCAAAAGCTGCCGCCGAGGGCCAGGATTTCGTGATGTGCTGCGTCGGTAACGACAATGATTTGCGTGCCGTCACTCTCGGCGCCGATGGCGCGTTCGCTGGCGTCAGGAAAGGCGCGACGTTCGTCGATCATACCACTGCGTCCGCCGAAATTGCCCGCGAGCTTGACGCCGAAGCGACCAAACGCGGCTTCAAATTCGTCGATGCTCCGGTGTCCGGCGGACAGGCCGGCGCGGAAAACGGCGTGTTGACGGTGATGTGCGGCGGCAGCGCGGACGCCTATGCGGGTGTAGAGCCCGTGATCGCCGCCTATGCGCGGATGTGCAAGCTCCTTGGACCCGCGGGTTCGGGACAGCTGACCAAGATGGTCAACCAGATCTGCATTGCCGGGCTGGTCGAGGGTCTTTCCGAGGGCATCCATTTCGCGAAGAAAGCCGGTCTCGACATCCAGGCGGTGATCGACACCATCTCCAAGGGCGCTGCCCAGTCCTGGCAGATGGAAAACCGCTACAAGACCATGAACGACGGCAAATTCGATTTCGGCTTCGCGGTCGAATGGATGCGCAAGGATTTGTCGATCTGCATCGCGGAATCCCGCCGCAACGGCGCAAACCTGCCGGTGACCGCGCTGGTCGATCAGTTCTACTCCGAAGTGGAGAAAATGGGCGGCAAGCGCTGGGACACGTCCAGCCTGCTCGCGCGGCTGGAGCGCTGACCTCCAAAGGCGCGGGAACGGATTAATTCAGCTTCTCGTTATATCAGCCCAAGATACTGTATCTGTTCGCATATTTTAGATCCTCCCGGCGGCCTGCCAACACACGTGAGCTGGCCGCTGGGACCGCCCTGCCCGTGCCCGACCTTGCTGCCATCGGCGCTGGGTAGCGACCTCGTTGTGCGTACGAATTGCCCATGAAAGAATTCATACGCGACCGCCGCGCGCTTCAACGCTTCTGCGTCCCTGCTCCCTATTTTCCGTTCCCGACATTTATTTCGCGGAGATATTTCACGGAGAAGTCGGGTCACCACCGCTGCACACATTCCGATATCGACATACCCTTGGTGACGGGTCATTCTTCCATCTGTTTTATGATTGATATTGAAGAATGGCCGCATCGTGCGCTGGTTCAACAAAGGCAAGCGCGGGGAAATTTGGGACAACATCACGCTGCCCATCCCTGACGATTTGGAGGCAGCTCGCAAAATACGCGAGATCTGCAACGCGGCTGTCAGCAGCGCCGAAATAACCGCCGGTCAGTTCGGCAGGGAAGAAACCAAGGCCGCCAGTCGCGAAGCCCAACGCTATAAACGCGCCGCCAGAGTCGCGATGGAAATTGCCATCAAAATGACCGACAACCTGGTGCGGGATGCCGCCGTTTGTCAGATCGTGGTGCTGTGCATGAAGGCAAAAGATTTGAAAACGGCGGGGATATTATTCCGAGCCGTGCAGGAACCATCGATCCGGGAAGATTTGCTGAACGAGCATCCGGTCCTTCGGCAGGGCGATTAGACCGGAAGCTCTGACGGCCCTCGAACGGGCACGAGCGGGAGCGGAAGCAAAAGGTTAATTTAACCTTCTGTTAACGGGAATCTCTCGCTCTTTAAGGCAGCTCTTAATGATTTAGAGCGACAGATAGACGATGCAAAAGCCCGCGCGGTTCGCGGGCAGGATTTGTGTTGTTTGATGAGTAACCCCGCTGAAAAGCCAGAAGTCGTGCAGCTTCCGGCAGAGACGCCGACGGCGGCACCGGCCAGTAATCGCCGGGTAGCGGCCCAGCGGGTGCGCGAAGCCCGCGACCGGTTAACGTCGACCAGCGGAACCCGTCCAGCTTTCGATCGCGAACTGCTTCGCCAATACGCCCAGACACGCATGTCGGCGTCCTATGTCGTCATGCTGCTTGTGGTCGCAACCGGCCTGTTGTTCGGGCTCTGGATGAAACCGTTCTCGGCTGCGGCCTGGACCTGCGGCATGCTCTGCATCCATGCCGTCATCATTCGCAGCTGCGGCAGGTTCCTCGCGGAGTCCCCCTCCCTCGCCGCAACCCGCAAATGGCGAACGCGGTTCGTCCTGTTCGATCTGCTTTACGGCCTGTGCTGGACGGTGATCCTGATTCATCCGGCCAGCCCCGACATCAGCTCGAACACGCTGATGATGTTCCTGATGCTGCTGGTGATCGCGGTATCGAGCATGCTCGCGGCCAATTTGCCCATCGCAGCGCTGGCGGCGACCGCCCCGGTCACGGCAGCGATTGCATTGAATTTTGTACTCAGCGGCACATTCGACAATTACGTCCTCGCGGTGCTGGCGATCGCCGCCGAAGGCTATTTCGCGCTGCTTGCCCGTCGGCTGCATTCGACCACACTGGCGACGCTGGAGGCGCGCGCCGAAAAAGATGCGCTGATCGGCGAACTCGAGCAGGCAAAGGCGATATCCGACGAAGCGCGGCATCGCGCCGAATCCGCCAATGTCGCGAAGTCGCGGTTTCTGGCGCAAATGAGCCACGAGTTGCGCACGCCGCTCAATGCGATCCTCGGATTTTCCGAGGTGATGAAGAGCGAAATATTCGGCGGCCACGCCGTGCCGGTTTACAAGGAATATTCGGCCGATATTCACAATTCCGGCGTTCATCTGCTCAACCTCATCAATGAAATTCTCGACCTGTCGCGGATCGAGGCCGGAAGGTACGAGCTCAACGAGGAAGCCGTGTCGCTGATGCATGTCGTCGCCGACTGCCATCATCTGCTGAAGCTGCGGGCGTCGAGCCGCGGCATCACCATTCACGAAGTGTTCGAGCAGGGTATGCCGCGGATTTGGGGCGATGAGCGCGCGACGCGCCAGATCGTCCTAAACCTGTTGTCCAACTCCATCAAGTTCACGCCGCAGGGCGGAGAGATCTGGCTGAAAGTCGGATGGACTGCGTCAGGCGGACAATATCTGAGCGTCAAGGATACCGGCTCCGGCATCGCCGAGAATGAAATCCCGATCGTGCTCGCCTCGTTCGGCCAGGGTTCCAATTCGATCAAATCCGCCGAGCAAGGCGCCGGCCTCGGACTGCCGATCGCAAAAAGCCTGATCGACATGCATGGCGGCACGTTCACGCTGAAGTCCAAGCTTCGTATCGGCACCGAGGTCATCGTGACCTTCCCGCCGGAGCGCGTGATGTCCGCGCTGGCTCCGATGAGCGAGGAAGCGCCGCCGCTGCAACCGGAAACCGCCAGCATTGCCACCGACGAGAAACGAAGGCCCCGCAACAAACCGATCATGAGCGCCGGGACCGGATTGTAGCCGGGGTGCTTGCGCAAGCGACCAAAACTATTTCACTATCCCTCGATGAGCAAAGAAACGCCGTGTATCGCAGTCTGCATGATCGATCCCAGAACCAGCCTCTGCTTCGGTTGCGGACGCACGCTTCCGGAGATCGCGCGCTGGCACCGGATGGACAGCGCGGAGCGGCATGCGGTGATGGCGCAGCTCGCCGCGCGCATGGCCGACGCCGGAATGGTTCAGCCCGAGGCGACGGCCGCTCCAAAGGCGGGCTGACGAACGCAACCGCTGGCGTGAGAGGTGTGCCGTGATCCGCGTCCTGCTCGTGCTTGTCATGCTTGCGGCGACCGCCGGCGCCGTGGTCGCCTATGGCGATCCAAACCAGCTCACGCGCGCCAGCAACACCGTCTCGGATTTGCTGCATCGAGGGTTGAAGCCGCCGCGGCGCGCCGTGCAGATTTCGCGCGGACAGAGCGGCGAGTTTTCCCTGCAAGCCAAGATCAACGGCGTGACAGCACCGATGGTGATCGATACCGGTGCGACCTCCGTCGTGCTCACCTATGAGACGGCCAAGGCTGCGGGACTGCCGCTGGAGTTGCTCGATTACGACGTCGACGTCGAAACCGCCGGCGGACATACCAAGGCGGCGCGGCTGACGCTCGACCGTCTCGCCATCGGCAAGCTCGTCGAGCGCTCGGTGCCGGCGCTGGTGGTGCCGCATGGACAGATGAAAACCAATCTGCTCGGCATGAGCTTTCTGGATCGGTTGGAAAGCTGGGAAGTGCGCGCCGACAGATTGATGCTGCACGGCTATCCCTGAAATTCCGGACTGAGATCTCAGTTTGATATCCCGGACCAGGATATTGGGATTACGCCGCTATCGGGGTCGCCGCGCGGCGTTCGACCAGCGCAATCGCCTGCCGCAAGACCTCAATGCCGGCAGTCGGTTTGACGCCGTTTTCGGCGAGGTGACGGCGGAATGCCCGCGCACCCGGCACCCCATGAAACGCGCCGACGAAATGGCGCGTGATTGAATGTAGCCGGACGCCGTGCGCCAGTTCTCGTTCGATATAGGGCAGCATGGCCTCGAACACGTCTTTCATCGCGGCACGCGGCGACCTCTCGCCAAACAACTCGGAATCGACCGTCAGCAATCGCCAAGGATCCTGATAGGCGGCGCGGCCCAGCATGACGCCATCGACATGATCGAGATGCTGTTTGGCCTCGTCAATGCTCGCAATGCCACCATTGATGATGATGGGCACATTGGGCGACGACGCCTTCAGCCGATAGACCCTGTCATAGTCCAGCGGCGGGATATCGCGATTTTCCTTCGGTGATAGTCCGTTGAGCCAGGCCTTGCGGGCGTGCACGATCAGCGCATCGCTACCTGCGGCAACAACGTTGCGCGCCAGTACGTCCAATGCGATTTCCGGGTCCTGATCGTCGATGCCGATCCGGCATTTGACTGTGACCGGGATGTTGACGGCACGCTTCATGGCGTGAACGCCCTCGGCAACGAGCAGCGGCTCCGCCATCAGGCAGGCGCCGAAACGGCCGTCCTTCACCCGGTCCGACGGACAGCCGACATTGAGGTTGATTTCGTCATAGCCGAAATCCTCGCCGATCTCAGCCGCGGTGGCGAGATCACGGGGATCCGAGCCGCCGAGCTGAAGTGCGACCGGATGTTCGCTGGCATCGAAACCCAGCAGGCGCTGCCGATCGCCATGGATGATGGCGCCAGTCGTCAGCATCTCCGTGTAAAGCCGCGCCCGGCGCGTCATCAGGCGATGGAAAACGCGGCAATGCCGGTCGGTCCAGTCCATCATTGGCGCAATGCAAAATCGATACGCTAACATGTTGATGTTATTTCGCTTTACGTTCTCGTCTGGATTAGCTGATTTTAGGTTGGCACAAATTCAAAGCTGACTATTGGGGCATTTTCCTTTCATTTCAAGTTCTTAAGTCGATCGCCTGTTCGTCCCCGATGACGCCGCACCTTCTCCGGTACAGCATTGCAGTGCCGAATGAGTTCATGCAGTACCGCGCTAGTTCCGACTCTCCGTACCAATCCCGTGCAAAGTAACGTGCAGCTCTGGCCACGCCTAGGATAGAACAAGCGCCATCGTAGTTTTGGCGGGAGCAAGGAAACCTGCGGGCGGCGACCCGAGGTTAGCGTTTGCGCTATCAGAACCGCAGGCTTGCGAAAGCTTCGGCCCATATTAGGCTCGAAGAATGAGCGTTGCCCTCCGAAGGCAAAGGTCACACGTTCGAATCGTGTCAGGTGCGCCACTTCGGTACAAAACTGGGCACTCCAAAACCTGCCGTTTTTGCGCTGGAGGCGGCGACGGGCGTGCGCAACAGTGCGCTTTTCGACCCCATGATGCGAATCTCTTTCGCGTCCACTTCGATGCGCTGGGCCAAGGCGCGGAGATGGTCGCGGCGATATTCGCACGAAGGAATACCCATCGCACTGGTTTCGCTCTACGTTCCCCTCTCCATGAGCGGCGTCGCACATATGCTCGCCGACGACACCAATTCGCACGAGACGATCTATTCGATCCTGGAACAGCGGATGGGCGTCGTCATCAAGGAAGCGCGGCACATTATCAAGACGACGGCGCTCGATGACCTCGACGCCTCGGCATTGCGCATGTCGCCGAACGATGTCTGCCTGTGCATGGAGAGAATCACCTATTCGATGCAGAACCACCCGATCGAGATGATGATCTACACTTATCCTCCCGGTCGAATGCAATTCGAGATGCTGCTGCCGAGGGATGATAAGAAACTCAAGGCGACAGCAGGTGACGAAGCCCAGGCAGCTAAAATGTCCGAACGGACGGCGCCTACCAGCTAATCCCTGCGCGGCCCCAAAATCGAATAACGGGCTTGTTGACAGCCCAGCCACAAACCGGTCGGTTCGAATCGCAGGCGACGCCTCAATGCACGCTCCGGCACGTGCAAAGCCGACCCTACATAAATCGGTCGGCGCCTCCCGATGCTTCTATGGTATCACCGGTAACAAAGCCGTTTCGGCCAGAACCGAGGAAGGCCGCGATCGCGGCGATTTCTCTGGCGCTGCCTGCGCGGCCAACCGGCGTGAGTTCCGCCGAGATATGTGACAGCACTTCGTCATCCGACAACCCAGCCAATTCCGGCCGAGACCTCCGTACGGTCGGAATCATATTGTTTGCCCAGTTGTCTGTTGCGACGGCTCCGATTCCGATCGCGTTGACCAGGATGCCGTCCTTCGCAACCTCCAACGCGAGGGATTTGGTCAGGTTATTGATGGCTGCGCTCAGCACATGGGATACAAACAGCTTCGGATTGGGGTAGATGCCGCCGATCGACGACATGTTGACGATCCGACCCCACCGATTTTTCTGCATGTGAGGGATTGCCGCTTTACACAGTCTGCGCATCGAGGTCAGCTTGACGGCCGTCATTTCGGTCCAATCTTCCTCGGTCGAACTCATCAGGCCGCCCGCGTGAGCCCTGCCCGCGTTGTTGACGAGGATGTCGAGCGAACCGAACGTCGCAATCGCCTTATCGACGATGAGTTCGGCGGCGTCCGGCGCGGAAACATCGACCGCGATTGATGCGACCTTCGCACCCCGCTGCTCCAAGAGCGCCGTTTCAGCGGCTCTCAGCCGGGAAACGTCCCGCGCCGCGATGACAACGGCGACATTGTTGGCAAGGAATTCCTGAGCGACCGCGAGGCCGATCCCCGCACTCGCACCAGTCACTACGGCGACGCGTCCCGAGATTTCAAGATCCATCTTTCTCTCCAAGTAGATGTTGTGTCACAAAGGTTTAGTCGTCACGCCGGAAGGGCCTTGCCCTTGGTCTCCGGAAGCGTCATGAGCGCGATTATTGCGATCACATACAGCAGGGTGAGGCCGAGCACCGTGGACTGGTAGCCTCCGAGGCTCGAGAACAAGAACGCTGTGAGGATCGGTAGCGGAAATGCGACCAAACGCGCGAGGTTGAAGATGACGCCGGCGGCCGTCGAGCGAACACGGGTGTGGAACAGCTCGGGCAGATAGATCGGCATCCACGAGAATACGCCAAGCGTAAATATGCCGAGGATGAAGACGCAGATCAAAGCGACCGTCAGGGTTTGCGGCGCGACATAGATCAGCAAGCCCGACAAGATCGCCCCAAGGAACGACAGATACATGTAGGGCTTCCGCCCAATCGCATCCGCAATAAATCCCGCGGTCATGTAGCCGAGAATGGAGCCGCCATTGTAGACAAGCGCGCTGATGCTTGCCCATGCGGAAGCCACCAGGCCCTGCTTTGCCGCGATGGCGCCGATATATGGTCCAGTCAATGCGGTGATGCCGTAAAAGACGGAAACCGTCACGGAAGCGATTATGAGAACCGCGAGCACGGTGGCGAAGGCGCCCTTGTCTTCGAACATCGCGACAAGTGTGAGCTTCCGCGCCGGGCCTTCATCATTGACGCCGGCGTGCTTCGCCACCGCTTCCAGCCACAGCTTCGATTCCGGCACTTGCCTTCGAATATAGATCACCAGGATCGCCGGAAGCACGCCGATGACGAACATCAGGCGCCATCCTTCAGGCCCCGCGTAGGGTTGGATGAGCAGCCAAAGACCGGCAGCCAGAAAAAACCCGAAGCCGTATCCGGATTGCATGAAACCAAGCGCCTTGGCCCGCGCAGAAGCCGGCCATGTCTCCGCAACGAGGGCCGTGCCCGTGCTCCATTCGGTTCCGAGGAACATACCGGTAAGGAACCGCAGCGCGATAAGCATCATGACCGACTGGCTAAGCGCCGTGAACGCAGTGAAGACGCAATAGCCGACGATCGAGATCATCAGCATTTTTTTGCGACCAACATAGTCGGCCATGATGCTGCCAATCGTCCCGCCTACCGCCCAGCCCATCAGCGTACCTCCGAGCGCTGTCCCGACCGCGAAGCGAATTTGGTCCGGGTCCGAGTCCGGAAGGAGGGAAACCATTGCAGCACTGCCGACGAGGATAAGTGTGCTGGTCTCGAACCCATCGAACATCCAGCCGATAAAACTGCTAAGCAGCGCTCGCTTCTGAACGATCCCTATCTCGCCCGACTCCATTTCCTTTTTCTGCACGTTATTCTCCTCCCCATCGTTTTTGCTGTTTATGATTTCGATATTTTCACGCGGCCTCAATGACGTCCGCGCCACACACCTTCCTTCTGCGCGAAGGTCGCTAAAGCGCCGTCATCGCAACCCTGTTTCGGAGCCTCCGTGCGTATCGGCCTCATTCGGAAGAACCCGTGCGCATGCGGCGGTTGAAGATCGGAAGCTTCAACCCGAAGACTTCGAACCGGCAAAGGATGAGCAGCAAAAAGGCCGATGAGCCTTCCCGATGCAGCCGCGCCACGTCGCCGGCTAACAAGACTGCGCGTTCATCGTCACTGAAAGGCATCGAGGAGACTGCCGCCTCCGGCTTCTCTAGAATGAGCGTCCTGAACTGTCTGTCGTGCAGCACGCGGCGGCAGAGCTTGTGGACGAGATAAACGTTCATGAGCCTGTGCCCCCTGCGCTCCAGGCCGCGAAGGCGTTGCCAAGTTCAGGCTGATTGATCAGCAGGGCGGGCGCTGACGGACCGATAATGCCCAGAGCCACGATCCAGTTGAGCAGCTCTCCACCAACGTTTCCGGCCTCCAGCATGCGGGCTTCGCTCGCTGCCTCGATCAGCTCGCCGTGTTCGCAAGATTGGATGCGTTCAAGTATCCAGCTGGCCCAGGCTGGATCAGGCACTCCAAAGGTCTTGCCCAAGTCAGCCCGCGGTCCTCCGATTTCCAGACTGAGTGAACCACTGGCAACGATCGCCACGCGGCTCGCTGTTTTCAACGACCGAATAGCCTTGGCGATCGAGCGGCCAAGGGCGTAGCAGCGTGCCGCAGACGGCAATGGCGGCACAACGCAGTTGATGAAGATCGGAACGATCGGGAGCTCCATTGCTGGAGTCATGAAATGAAGCGGCACCAGGGCTCCATGGTCGATCTCGAACTCCAAGGAGGAGGTGAAATCGAATCCGTCCTCAATCAGGAAACGCAGGATGTGACGCGCGGCCGCGCCATCTACCGTCAACTCGTACCAAGGCATGCCTGGCGTCTGATCGTTCGGGCCTGCCGTACGTTCCGCCGTGCCGATCGCGTAGGTTGGCCAATTGTCGAAAAAGAAGGTGTTGAAGTGGTCATTGTTGACCGTGAGGATCAGATCCGGCTTGGAGGCTTCGAGATGTGACCGAATCTTCGAGAAAAATTGAGCGGTTTCCGAACGCTCCCCCTCGAGCTGCGCCTCAACGACGAAGCTCGGCGTGTGGGGCACCGCATAAACTGCGACGATTTCTGCCACGCCTCTGGCCCTCCCGAGTTATAGCTGAGGGTTGGTCATGCCAACTCTCCCGGACGGCTCTTGGTTACCGTCGGGCTACACTCGGCCGCCCGGCCTCCAGATTCCATGTGGTTGCCTTTCAGACGTCTGAAAAAGCGTCATCGGCAGCGTCCGCAATCTGGGTTTGAACGAACGCCGCTCGCGCCCATATGGCTGCACGTTGGCCGAACGCATTTTCTGGAAATGGGCATGTCTTTGCCAATCTTCCGGCGAAGCGGATTCGGCCACTATCTCCCCGCAGCTCCATGGAACCGGCGGGTTAACGAAAATATCTTCGCGGGATCAAAGTCTTGCTAAAAGAAAGTTGATGGCGAAGAAAATGCTCGTAAGCTCTTGTCGGCAATCGGAGCTCAGGTCCAGAGCCCCGTCGCCCGGAGGAGCAACGCCCTTATCATGGAATTGATCAAGCCGAGACCAGATGAGGCCGATCCCGCTCCACCTTCCCCGGATCGAGCCATCCATTTCGGTCGTTACAGGATCTTCCCCAAGCTCCGGTTGTTATTGCGAGACGGCAATAAAATCGAGCTGGGACCTCGAGCGTTCGATGTTTTGTGTACGCTCCTGGAGGCCAATGGCGAAGTCGTCACCAAGGATGATCTGATCGAGAGGGTATGGGCGGGCGTCGTCGTCGAGGAGAACAATCTGCAGGCCCAGATATCAGTCATCAGAAAGGCGCTGGGTCCCGATCGAGACATGATCTCGACCGAGTTCGGACGAGGATATCGCTTGGCAGTTGCCGGGCGCGATGACGCAGGATTTCTGCCACCCCCGGAACGGGAGACAAAATCGTCCTCGCCGGAATTGCCACATCCGGTCACGTCTCTTTTGGGGCGCGTGCGCGAGTTATCCGAAATCAAGTCCCTGATCGGAGATCACCGTTACGTCACCCTGGTCGGGCCCGGCGGGATCGGCAAGACGCGCCTGGCCATCGAAGTAGGCCGGCGCCTGCGCGAAGACTTTCGCAACGGCGTGTACCTGGCCGAAATGGCCCGGGTGGTGGAACATAGCCTGGTATGGCCAACAATCGCGACGGCTTTACGTGCCCCCTCGTCCGCCGCCGACGTCGTCGAACAGACTCAATCCTACGTCCAGGACAAGCATGTCCTGTTAATTATCGATAATTGTGAGCAGCTCGCAGATCCTATCGCGGAGACTGTGGAAACTCTGCTGGCGAACGCCGCAAATTTGCACATTTTGGTGACCGCCCAAGAACCGCTAGGCGCCACGGGTGAACATGTCTATCGACTCGCACCGCTCTCGGTTCCTTCGATAGATAAGGAGACGGCCGAAGCGGCGCTTTCTCACTCCGCCGTGCAACTCTTCGTCGAACGCGCCACCGCCAACTCCTATGATTTCGAATTCGGAGACGCAAACGCTGCCGATGTGGGCGCAATCTGTCGACGGCTCGACGGAATGCCGCTTGCCTTGGAACTGGCAGCCGCGCGGGTTTCCGCCCTCGGTCTAAGAGGCGTGCTGGCTGGACTCGACGACCGCTTCAAGCTGCTGACAGCGGGGCGCCGCACTGCATTGCCTCGCCATCGTACCCTCAGGGCCACCGTGGATTGGAGCCACAGTCTGCTCGACGACGATGAGCGCCGCCTGTTCCGCCGATTGGCCGTCTTCCCGCTATATTTCTCCGCGGACGCAGCGCAACATATCGCAGCCCCCGAGCATGAAGAAGCGTGGCGCGTCACCGACCTGCTCGCCGACCTCGTCGCGAAATCACTGCTTCTCTCGGATGTCGCTGGGTCCGCTCCGTTGTATCGGTTTCTCGAAACAATTCGCTTCTACGCTCTCGAAAAGCTGGCGGACAGCGGCGAGGTCGCATCGACGGCAGAGCGCCACGCCGCCTTCTTCGCGGGGTTTGCTCGGCAGGCGGCAAGGGACTGGAAGACGTTCCCCAGCGAACACTGGCGGCAAACCTATGCGCACGACATCGATGATATCCGGGCCGCGTTAGATTGGGCCTTCTCATCTGAAGGAGACAAGAGGGCTGGCATCGCAATCCTGGCGAACTCCGCGCCCTACTGGATTCAACTTTCGCTGCACGACGAATGCCAACGACGACTCACTTTCGCTCTCGACGTTCAGGCTTCCCACGCCACTATTCCTCCTGTCGAGGAGATGGCTCTCCAATCAGCGCTCGGCACCGCACTGAGCTGGGCAAAAGGACCAGTGCCCCAGACACGAGCAGCCTGGACCCGTGCCTGCGAACTCGCTGACGTGCTGTTGGACAAGGAAGTTCAGCTTCAGGCCCACTACGGGCTGTGGCTCTATCATCTTCGTTGCGGCCAATATTCGGATTCGCTGACACACGCGACGGAGATGATGAATCTGTCCAGTTCAGCGGGTGATTTCGAGGGACTTGCCGCCGGCCAGCGGATCGCCGGTGTTTCTCGACACTTCCTCGGAGAACACGCAGAGGCGCGGTCGCTGATCGAAGCGTCATTAAAATGGTACGAGGCCGGGCACCCTGCTCAAGCCTTTCGTTTTGGGCTCGATCAACACGTAGCCGGTCTGGCGTTCCTCTCGCGAATTTTATGGGTCCAGGGTTACTCCAGCGATGCGATGGAAACCGCCTCCGTTGCGCTCGATGAAGCACGCGCGCTGGACCATGCCTGCACACTTTGCTGCGCCTTCGCGGAAGGCTGGTGCATGGTCCATGCGCTGAACGGCGAAAGCGAACCCGTTGCTCAAGGAGCAATATCGCTGATAAGCGCAGCGTCGAAGCACGGCCTCGGCTTCTGGAGAACTTATGGCGAGATATTCGAGGCCTGGTCGGCGGCAAAGCGGAGTGCATCAGAGAGTTCATGCGACCACATCGCCGTTGTTATGGCTTCGCTTGGTCGGATAGACTTCGACCCCGGATATTCGACTCTTCTGGCCGATATGCTCCTGACCTCGAATGCCACCCGCAACCGCATCGATACGGATGCAATCGACGTCAGTTTTTTGATGCAAACGAGTCATGAGGGCCACTGGTCTGCCCCGGAGTTCATTCGAGTCCAGACGCATCTTCTGTCCGGGACAAAGTCATCCACCGAGAAGGAGCTGACAGCGGCACTTTCGCTTGCGCGTCGGCAAGGTGCTCACGCGTGGGAGTTGAAGATCGCAGTCGACCTCGCTGAAACGTTGCTGGAAGACCAGCGCCGGCAGGAGGCGAGGCACATACTGGACGCCGCCATGTCATCATTTCCCGATGGCCGCCGCTCCCACACCTGGAATTCGGCGAGCGCGCTCCAGGCCCAGTGTTGACCGATAGCTGACGCATGAAGTTGCTGGGCCCACAGCTTTCTGATCTTCAGGACCGTGGAGCCACGGTTGCTCTGCACCTTCTTGTTGGTGTCGATACGACTGGACAGCATCGTAGTTATTGGAGCAACGCCGCGCAAAAATCGAGGAGGATTCCTTCGATCGGTGTCGCTCGCGAAACGCACAATCTCACGATCAGCCAAACACCGTCGTGAGCCGAAGTTTGTTCGCCAGCGAGAACTCATCAGCCGGGCGGTACGGCATTTGGTACTGCATGGATTCTGGCGACAACACTTAAGTGTTGTTAGCGCTTCGCTTTTTGAGATGTCCCGGTCCAATCCATCAAGGGCGCCACGGCAAGCGTCTGGCTAACATCTTGTTTTCAATCATCTTTATGGTCCAAGTCGGTCCCATTGATTTTTGGGCCGCCAAATGATCCCTGCGATAGAACTAGCGCATTTTCCTTTCTTTTCAACTGGTTGAATGAATCTGGCAACTTTCATGTAATTCGCCTTCGTCAATTTTTTCCCGATCCAGTACTGCATTGCAGTACTTGCTGAACGCGTGCAGTACCGCGGTGCTAGACGCCACCTTCTACCTCGCCGCAGCGATCCCGTTAGCGTCGGGACAAGCGGCTAGAAAGCCGATCAAAGTCAGAAGGAAAGTAACGCTACGCTTTGCCGGTGCCTAGGCCCGCAATACTGCGATCGTAGTTTCGGTCGCCATGTCGCACGGAAAGTTGCACGCGGCGGGACTTGCGATCGTACGGACGACAACGTCGTAGAGTCGGTGCGTTCTGAAGAAAAACAGCACGATAATCCTAGTGCACAACAATCCGCCGCATGATCCATCTAAAGGTTGCGTCATGAGCGTACGGTCCGGACCAGCCTGCCAGACAAGCGACGGGATCGTGTTCACCGTCGCTCACAAATCTTGTTCGGTTGCCGGCGACTTCTCTTCGGCGAACTTACGGTCCTCGGTATCTTCCGCAACGCCGTACCAATTCACTATTATTCCGTCCGCGTTGCGAAGCGGTTTGCGATGAATCAATAGCCAGCGATATTCGCCATCAGCGTGTCGCAATCGCCGTTCCGTTACGGCTTCGATCGGGTCTTTGCCGCAACTTGTCCAAGGCGTAAGCTCTTGTCGTCTCCAGGAGCCGGTACGAGGTCTTTGTGCCGGAGATATCTGCTGAAATCAGCGATTTGGCAACAAGACTGGCGACACTGTCTGTAATACCGGATGGCTCGACATCATCGCTCAAGGCCGCGGCTGTCGCTTGGTCGAGCGTGAAGTCGCCTTTTAGGATTGAGAGCCGGCGCAGGATAATGCGCTCCTGCTCGGAAAGCCGCTCATAACTCCAATCGAGTGTCGACCGCAGCGTCTGATGCCGGGGTGGCGCCGTTCGGTAGCCACCGGTTAGGACATGCAGCCCGTCCTCAAGGTGTTGCATTATTCCACGAATACCGAATGTGTCGATCAGGCTTGCTGCGAATTCGATCGCCAAAGGCATGCCATCTAACCTGCGACATAGGTCGATGACGAGCGGCACATCGTCATCTTTCAGTTCGAAGCTTTCCAGTTTTGCCGTCACACAGCGCACGAACAGCTCGACGGCCGAAAATCGAAGCACCTCGGCAGAATTAAGCGATCTAGGTCCTGAAGGAATGCCTAGTGACGGCAACCGGTATCTGTGCTCGCCCTCAGCGCGCAAGGCCTCCCGGCTGGTTGCAAGGACTCGCGCGCCGGGAATGCCGCGCAAGATCGTCGTTACGATTGATGCCGCGGCCTCCACCAAATGTTCGCAGTTGTCGAGGAACAACAATATCCGCTTATTGCGAAGGGACTCGACGAGAGAACTTACGGTCGTTCCGCAGGCTTCACCAAAATGTAACGCTGAAGCAATCGCGCCGGAGATCTGGCTGGCGTCGTTTAGGCGAGCCAGATCAATCTGCCATACGCCGTCATCAAAACGTTCAACAACCTGTTCTGCGACGGCGAGAGCAACGGAGCTCTTACCAATGCCGCCAGGACCCACGATGGTCAGGAAGCGCTCCTTGCCCAACTGTACGGCTAACATAGCCACCATTTCGTCGCGGCCAACCAGTCTCATAACTTGGGCAGGCAGATTGTTCGCGCAGGATCTGATGAACAGTTCCGCTGGTATGCTCTGCTTCTTCGCGCGAATGACGCCCGCTACGAACCGATAGCCGCGCCCTGGAATGTTGATCAGGTAGCGATTTCCGTTTTTTCCATCGCCCAATAGTCGCCGCAATGCGGCAACATGGACGGTCAAATTGGCAGGCTCGACGTGCAGGTTTGGCCAGACTCTGGCCATGAGCTCTTCTTTGCTGACCAACTCGCCCGGACGCTCGACCATCGCGATGAGGATATCGAGGGCGCGGCTGCCGATACGAACGGTCCGGTCCGCGTCAAGCAGCAGCCGCTCTTCCGGAAATAGCCTGAATGGGCCGAACGAAATCTCGTTAGCATTACCGACAGCTGATTTCGGCGATTCCGGTTCGCTTGCTGCTGCGCGTGCACCGGTAAAGCGAGACGAACTGGGGACCAGCCGAACGGGAAACTCCTCCACGGATAGGGGGGAACGACGCGGCTTGGACCCGATAAAGACCGGCGCTGCGCCAGTCTCGAGCGGCCCCGGATTGGATGACTGAATCGGCGAGCAAGAGTTCGAAGGGACCTTGCGGTGTGACGGAGCTCCCTCACCCAGCGACCCGCTGAGATGGGGCGACAGGTCTTTCAGTAAAGTGGCTCGCTTGGACGAAAGCATCCTGCTCTCCCGGTTCAAAAAGCTACAAGCAGACGGCTAAGCCTAGATCAGTCTGAACCTGCAGCCAGTGAAGTCCGGTAAAGAATCGTAAAGCGAGGCGGGTTTCACCTCCTTGAGGCGATTGTAGATCCGTTCACAGCCGTACCGAGGCGGCCGATTGGTTGGCGCCGAGCGCTCCCGAGAACAACAACTTGAGCCGCGCTCCGCGGGCTCCAATCGGTCGATCTCGTGTGAAGAGGCCAGATTTTGGAACGGACGCGAGGCCGATGCTGGCAGTTCAATCGGGGTTACCCTGCATTCCGGCCAACTTGCTCGGAAGCCAAATCATCAAGGAGGCGTCTGGCCGCCACTAGATCGGTGGTTTCGTGTCCTTCGGTGTAGCGCTGATAGACTGGAAGTAGAACCGACTTGGCCTTTTCAGGGTCACGGCTACGATAAAATAGCGCCAGGCTGGTTGCGGCTCGTAACTCCCAGGCGAGCGCTGATTGCTCGTGAGCTAGCTGAATTGCATGTTGGTAGGCGGACAGCGCCTCTCCTGCGACCGCCTCGCCCCTGGCAGCCAAGATATCGCCCTCCAGACGACGAAACTCAGGGATAAACAATAGTTGCCCCTTACGCTTCATGTCAGCGACCAGTTCGTCGAGCAGGGCTTTGGCCTCCGTGTCACGACCGACATCCGTTAGGGCCTCGATCACCGCGATGCCATGATAGGCCGGATTATATCGCGATAATCGGACCGTTTCGAAACTATCCAGCAGGACGGAAAGGCGAGCCGCCGCATCGCTCGTGCCCGTTCGGAACAATAACTCAGCCTCCAATGAGGCAGCCAGGGCAGGAAATGGCGCTACTGCATGCTCACGCGCGACCGCTCCCAACTGCTTGATGAGCTCGCCTGCCCAACCCCAATTGCCACATTGCAAGGCCACAATTGAACCGGCGTATCCCGCCTGAACTCCCGCGATCGGATCGCCGAGGCGCCCTGAAAGCTTCAACAATTGGTGGACAGAGGCTTGGGCCTGCTTTGGACGGCCGACAAGCCAGAGGATGCTTGCTTCGCCGGCCAGGGCCCGAACTCTTTGGTCGTTGCCGAACCTGATCGTATTTATCTTGCGGTCAAGCGGCACCCTTTGAAAGACGGCGCGGGTGCACGCTTCCGCTTTCTCCTGGTCTCCCGCGTAGTAATAGGAGCGGCTCAGCATCGCATCGGCCACGGCGATGGCTTCGGGATCGTTGGCCTTCTTCGCCACATCACCGGCGCGAAGGGCAATCCGCATCGCGGCTCTGTTATCTCCACTTCTGCTCAGAAACATGTGATAGCCCCCGAGTACACGAATTTGCAGGTCGTGATCTTCAAGGAGGGTTGCGAGCTCGATGGACCTGAGGATGGCGCGGTTCGAATCGTCAGTGTTACCGCGCGTGATCACCATCGAATACGCGTAGGCGTATTGGAGCATCATTTCTTGGCGCGTGTTTCGATGAGCGTCGTCAAGTATCTCGAGTGTGCGCCCGACCCAATCCCGGGCCTCCGTAATCAAACCGAGTTCGACAAAATACAGGCCAGCTCCAGCGACGAGCTTTGCTGCCAAAGCAACATCTCCGGTCGTTGAAAACGTCCATTGTAACGCGGCGCGTACATTGCCTAGCTGATCGCCGATACTGGCATATCCGCCTTGCTCGAACAGCTGCACTTTATCGGACCAGGCACGATCCAGAAAATCGGTGAAATAAGTGGCATGACGCCGAGCCACGGCGTCCAATTCGCCCGCTTCATGCAGCTTCTCCAACGCGTATGCGCGCGTGGTTTCGAGCAGCCGGTAATGCGCGACCACGCCTCCAACATCAGCCGAGACCAGGGATTTCGTAACAAGGCTTGCGACATGATCGACGACCTCCGATGACGTCATGCCATCTCCCGCGGCAACCACACTCGCCGCGTCCATGGTGAAGTTTCCCGTGAAACAGGCGAGTCGTTGCAGGATCGCTCGCTCCGATTTATCGAGAAGAGCATAGCTCCAATCGTGAGTAGCGAGCATGGTCTGGTGACGCTCGATGACCGCATTGCGTCGCGGCGAGAGCAGTCGCAAGCGGTCTTCGAGGCGCAACACCACTCCGCGCAATCCCAACGTTCCGACGTAAGCCGCCGCGAACTCGATCGCCAGCGGTATACCGTCGAGCTTGGCGCAAATCTCGGCAACAATCGGTGCGTCAGCATCGCTGATCTCGAATTCAGTGAGGTTGTCCGCGGCGCGCTCGACAAATAATTGGATCGCCGGGTAACCTTGTATCTCGGCCGCCGTCAAGGTTCCCGGCGAAGCCGGGCAATCCAGGGATGGCAGGTGATACAGATGTTCGCTTTCGATGCGCAAAGGTTCACGGCTGGTCGCCAGGATTCGCACGCGAGGCGCGTTCCGCATCAACTCGGCCGTTACGCGAGCTGCCTCCCGAGTGACGTGCTCGCAGTTATCGAGCACGAGCAGCAAATGCTTGTCGCGAAGGGCATTGATGAGACTGGGTAGCAAATCGTCGTCGCGGGTCTCCAGGCCCAAGACTCTCGCCAGAGCATGCGGCACAAGGCGGGTTTCCGCAACCGAAGCAAGATCGACGAGCCAGACCCCGTCCTCGAAGACAGGGATCGATTGCTCGGCAACGGAGAGAGCGACTGAGGTCTTCCCGATTCCGCCCGCCCCAACAATCGTGACAATGCGATGATGCTCGATCTGCTGTGCCAGCCGGGCGACGGCGGCAGTGCGTCCGATCAATCGCGTCAGCAGCGTCGGCAGATTGTGCGTGCGCTTCCTGTGAACCGCCGGTTCTATCTTCTCATCGATAGACTCAAAAGTGATCGGTGACACAAAAGCATAGCCGCGCCCCGGAGCCGAGACAATATAGCGTTTTCCGGCGCTGCCATCTCCCATCGCCCGGCGCAACGCCGACACATGAACTTTGAGGTTATCTTCCTCAACAAACGTGTTGGGCCAGACGAGATTCAGAAGTTCGCTTTTTTCGACGACCTCGCCGTGGCGTTGGACAAGCGCAATCAGGATGTCAAGTGCTCGACCGCCAACACGCAATGGCCTGCCGTCTTCCGTCAGCATTCGTCGCGTCGGAAATAGCCGGAATGAATCAAAGTAGATCACGGGTTCTGAAGAGGTGGGGCTTAACAAATGATCCTCCCTCAAGAACCGATGAGCTTTCACCTCCGTGCAGGAAGTATGCCGCTGAAAGACTGCGCCACCAACTGATCTTTTCGCCCGTCTAATCTGCATGTTGTCCGTGAACATCACGACGCTGAGGGCACGTTATGACCGCTCCGCCGTCTATTCAACGCAAAAGGCTCTCGCTGACGTTGCGTCGGGGCCGGGTCCGATCAATTTCAGCGATTTCTACCCTTGGTTTAGGTAGTCCATCAGAACCATCGCGCCAGAACCATGGCGCCTTGCCCCGCTTGGAGCGTAGTGAAAAGGTTACCTCCGCGTCTTTCACGATCCGAACTGATTTTGTTCGATATTCGCAAATTCGAGCATTTTTGACGCACCCGGAAAAGCTGCCGATCGAGCTGGGGACACCGATAACAGCCGCTGCGTCGGGGCATTCAGTCGCCGACCAGTCACAGCAACTAGTTTCTTTGCAAGCGCCGCCATGCTGCCGGGCTAAGCCCGACAATCCGGGAGAAGGTCCTGGTGAAATGGCTCTGGTCCGCGAAACCGCACGCCAAAGCGATCTCTGCCAAGTCGTCGTTCGTCGATTCCAGCATCAACTTCGAAAGCACCAGTCTCCGCTCTATAAACCACCTGTAGGGAGAGGTACCGGTACTCCTTTTGAACAAACGCGCAAAATGCGGCGGGGAGAGATTACAAAGATTGGCAAGGTCCGCTAACGAGACATTGGACTGTATGTTGGCGGCAAGATATTCCTTCGCCGTTTTTTCTTGCCATGGGGTCAAGCCTCCACGCAACGAAGCCAACGGCTGTTGAGCGCTGTGTTTTGAGATTAAGTGGGTGCTCGCAGCTAAAAATACTTGATCTACGAAAAGGCGGTTGGCCTTTTCTGGCTCTTTGAAGGCCGGCACCAACGCCAAGCCAAGATGTAACAGGGTTTCATCGCGACTCCCATAGTCGAGCGCATCGCGCAACATATCCATTCCACGATATCCGCCGCCTGGTTGCAACTCTCCCAAAAAAGCTGAGGAGAAAACCAGGTTTAACGAGTAAGTAGGATGCTTTGCCGATGACCACGCGTTGCGAAGGTCGTGTAGCCCCGTCGATCCTCTGACGGATCGGGGAATCTGGATGCCTTTCCTGTTCCTGTGCAAAGTGAATTCTTTCATTTCCTGAAAAACAATCACTGCCAGGAACCCGTCCAATTGCGGGTTCGGACTCCTGACGCCCTCGCCTCGGCCGTCGCTCCTGTAAAGCACCATCATGCTATGGGGATCGGATGCCGCCCCCATCTTGAGCAACGTGAGTTCGTCAGATCTAGGATCGGTCAGGAATTCATTGCCGCTTAGGGAAGCGCGCTGGATGCGCTTTGGTTCGACCATAATGGTACTCACCGAGTAGCTCCCCTCGACCGCTCCATGACGTCAGAGCGCGGGGAGACCTTACGACCAGGAGACGCTTCAATGTGCGCTCCAATTTCCTCCAATGTCAACAAACGCTTAAGCCTCAGTTCGGCACGATCCAGAGGCGCAAAACAAGCGATGTCATCGCGACTGCGCCAACGCCGCCGAGCCAAAGCACTCCGAACCATGAGAGGCGCTGCTTCAGGGAATGCTGACTTTGCCGGGAAGCCATCAATGAAACCCACTCGCGGTGTTCACTTTTCCGCGGAAAACCCAATAGGCCCATGCCGTATAGCCGAGAATGAGCGGGATCAGCACGGCCACTCCGAACAGCATGAATAGCTGGCTCTTCTCCGGAGAGGCTGCCTGCCAGATCGTAATGCTCTGCGGCACGATGTAGGGATACAAACTGATGCCGAGGCCGGCATATGATAGCGCGAACAGCATTAGCGACAGTGAGAAAGGCTGATAATCGTATTTTTTGGCGAGACTTCGTAGCAGCAGAGCGCTGACGCCCGCAACAGCAATCGGTACCGGCGCAGTCAGGATGATGTTCGGCCAGGCGAACCAGCGCTGGGTGTACTGCACGTGAAGAAAGGGTGTCACGATGCTGACCGCGCCCATCGCCCCTAGCATCGCGATCAGAAATATCCAGCTCAAATGATAGGCGCGCTCGCGCAATTCGCCTTCGGTCTTCATCACAAGCCAGGTCGCACCTAACAGCGCATAGCCGATCACAAGCGCGACGCCGGTCAAAATGCTAAATGGCGTCAGCCAGTCCCACCAGCCGCCGGCATAGTGGCGTCCTTCGACATGCACGCCCTGCAAGATCGCGCCGAGCGCCACGCCTTGCGCCAGCGCCGCCACGAGCGATCCGCCGGCGAAGGCGATGTCCCAGAGATTACGCTCGCGTCGCGTGCGCCAGCGGAATTCAAAGGCAACGCCACGGAATACCAATCCAAGCAGCATCGCGATGACAGGCGTGTACAGCGCCGGCATCAGCACCGCATAGGCGAGAGGAAACGCGGCCATCATGCCGCCGCCACCGAGCACCAGCCAGGTTTCATTGCCATCCCACACCGGCGCCACGCTATTCATTATGACGTCGCGATCGGCCTTCGCGGGGAACAGCGGAAACAGTATGCCAAGGCCAAGATCGAAGCCATCCATCACGATATAAACGAAAACGGCGAAAGCGATGATGAACGCCCAAACTGTCGCGAGGTCGACCGAAACGCTCATATCGCTGCCCCTTCGGCTGCAACCCCGGCGGCGGGCGTAATGCCGGCGGCCCGGATGGGGATATCGCTGCGCGGCCCTTGTTCGCTCGGATGCGGGGGCAAAGCCATCAGGCGCAATATGTAGATTGCGCCTGCAATGAAGAGCGCGAAGTACGCGACAACAAAGGCGATCAGAGATGAGGCGACGGCAGGAGTCGCCAGCGGCGAGACGGATTCTACCGTCCGCAGCAATCCAAAGACGGTGAAGGGCTGACGCCCGGTCTCGGTCGTGATCCAGCCAGCCAGCACGGCGATGAAGCCCGCCGGGCCCATCGCTATCGCGATCAGGTGGAACAGACGCGACTGGTAGAGGTCTCCGCGCCAACGGACGAACAGACTGAGCAGGCCCAGGCCCGCGATCAGACATCCCATACCGACCATGATCCGGAACGACCAGAATGTAATGGGGACCGGCGGCCAGTCCTTTCTTGGCACGGTGTCGAGGCCAGCAAGCGGCGCGTTCGGCGAATGCTTCAAGATCAGCGAGGACATCTTTGGGACTTCGATCGCGTACTTCACTTTGGCCTCGGCCTGATCGGGCAGACCGAACAGGATCAGCGGCGCGCCGTTCGGGTGGCTCTGGTAATGGCCTTCCATCGCCATCACCTTGGCTGGTTGATACTTCAGAGTATTGAGCCCGTGCTGGTCGCCGGCGAGCATCTGAATCGGTGCGACCAGGCTCACCATCCACATTGCCATCGAGAACATCATGCGCGGACCGGCAAGATGCCGGTCGCGCAGCAGGTGATAGGCACCTACCGCGCCGACCACCAAAGCCGTGGTCAGATAGGCCGCCAATACCATGTGGACGAGACGGTAAGGGAATGACGGGTTGAAGATCACTTCCCACCAGTTGGCGGCGACGAATTGACCCTCGGGATTGATCGCGTAGCCGGCTGGCGTCTGCATCCAGGAATTGGCCGACAGAATCCAGAACGTTGAAATCAAGGTGCCGGTCGCGACCATCAAGGTCGCCAAGAAATGCAGTCGATGACCCACGCGTTTCAGGCCGAATAGCATCACCCCGAGGAACCCGGCTTCCAGAAAAAAGGCGGTGAGCACTTCGTAGGCCATCATCGGGCCGATGATGGGTCCGGTCTTATCGGCAAACGCCGACCAGTTGGTGCCGAACTGGTAGGACATCACGATGCCGGACACCACGCCCATGCCAAAGGCGACCGCGAAGATCTTGAGCCAGTAATTGAACAGGTTGATGAACACTTCGCGCTTGGTCCAGAGCCAGAGCGCCTCAAGGACTGCAAGATAGCTGGCGAGGCCGATGGAGAAAGAAGGAAATATGATGTGGAACGACATCGTGAAGGCAAACTGCATCCGAGCCAAGACTATGGCGTCCAAACCGTCAAACATCGCGCTACCCCTGCTCCGTATACTAATTTGCTGGATGCTGGGCTTCAGACATCAGCCGTGAGCTGCGCTGCCCGGTAAAGTAGGACCATAGCCATTGAATGCGAACCCTCATGCGGTTTTGCCGCTGAGGGAGAGCAACCATGTGAACGAATGCCCAAGCGAGCCAGGCCAAGAACCCGCTCATGCGAATGTGGCCGGTCTCCAGGATTGCGAAATTCTTGCCGATCACTGCCATGCTTCCCTTATCGGAATAACGAAACGGAGCAGGCGCCGACCGTCCCTTGATTTCGGCAGCGATATATCGTGCGACGTACCGGCCTTGCTGGATCGCGGCCTGAGCGACTCCCGGCACCGGACGGCCGTCCTGGATCACCGAAGAGGAATCCCCGATAACGAAAACCCCGTCAGCACCCGCGAGGTTCATGAACCCTCCGACGCATGCCCTTCCGGCGCGGTCGGTCTCACCGCCAAGCAACTTGACGATAGGAGAAGGCGCAATGCCTGCCGTCCAAAACACCGTTGCGCTCTTGATCAACCGCCCGGCAACCGTCACGCCCTGCTCATTCACCTTTTCCACGATTGCGTTTGTCATTACCTTCACGCCAAGCCGACCGAGCCTCGTGGCCGCTTTCTTCGATAGTGATTCAGCGTAGCTCGGCAGTACGCGCTTGCCTCCCTCGATCAACAGAATTGAGGTCTGCGCCGGATCAATCTTCCGGAAGTTGGATCGGAGGGTCACGGTAGCCAGTTGCGCCATGGACGCCGCCAATTCCACGCCCGATGGCCCGGCGCCGACCAGAACGAACGTCATTTGCCGCGCGCGCTCGTCAGCGTCGTCGGTCGTTTCCGCCATTTCGTAGGCCCTGAGCAGTCTTGTACGAATGAGTTCGGCATCGGCGATGGTCTTGAGCGTGGGCGCGTACCGGGCGAATTCGTCATGGCCGAAATAGCTCGGCTGCACTCCGGTTGCGACCACCAGATAATCGAAGGATATCTTTTTCAGGCTCGCATTATGGTAATCGACTTCTATGGTGCGGGTCACGACATCGACAGCCTTGACCTCCGCCCACCTCACCGAGAGGTTTTTCTGCTTCCTCGTCAACTGCCGTATCGGCGCGGCGATTTCGGAAGAAGCGAGTACTGCCGTCGCAACCTGGTACAAGAGCGGCTGAAAGATATGGTGGTTTCGTCGATCGATCAGGACGATCTCTGCATCGCATTTCCGAAGCGCTTGTGCCGCGGCAAGGCCCGCAAAGCCGGCTCCGACAATCACAATCCGCTTCTTCGTGCCTTGGGGCACGACGGGTACAGGAATCAGTTCTCGTTCGCGCGCCAGTTCCATTGTTTCGCTCATGTTTCACCTTTTGAAAACGTAGCGGAATGACGAGCCGCCTGCGCAGCGGGGTCACAACCCCGGCGCCAGGTCAGCCAATGCGGGCCACTTTTTCCGGCATAATCGACGGTGTCTCGAATTTGGCACGGAGCTCGAGAAGTCCGAGCAAGATCTCGTCACGTTGCGCGTTCATTTCATCGATGGAACGCGATCCGACTTCCGCGTGAAGCCCGTCGATGAGTTTCTGACGGGTCTCCGGCGTCAATTCCACCGACCCCAGAACCTTCCACCAGGCTGTCAGCGGACCCGTGAACTGATCGAAAAAATGCTCGATGCCGCCCTGCCCGCCGCCAAGATGGTTGAGCAAGACTTGCCCCATGACGCCCCAGCGCAGGCCGGGTCCCCAACACACCGCCGTATCGATGTCGGCAACGCTGACGACCCCTTCGGCAACAAGGTAATAGACTTCCCTTCCCAAGGCCGCCTGCAGGCGATTGGCGACATGTCCGGGCAGCTCCTTGTGAAGGCGAATCGTCCGCTTGCCCAATGAGGTATAGAATTCGGCAGCGCGCTGAATCGTGTCTTCCGACGTCTTTGCTCCGCCGACAATCTCGACCAACGGGATCAGGTGAGGCGGATTGAATGGATGGCCGATAACGCATCGCTCGGGATGGGTCACAGCGCCCAACTGGATCTCGCTCATGGTGAGTCCAGATGAGCTGGATGCCACGATCACGTCAGCCGGCAGCAAATAGTCGAGTTCGCCATACAGCTTCCGCTTGAACTCGATCCGCTCGGGTCCATTCTCCTGGACAAAGTCCGCGTCTCTTATGGCTGTCGGCAGATCAGCCACAAACTTGAGATTTGTTTGCGATGCGCCGGGCGCGAGTCCCAATCTCGTTAAAGCTGGCCACGCTTCTTGAATAAACCTTCTCAATGACGCTTCCGCGTTCGGCGCGACATCCGTCGCAACTACCTCCAGACCCTTTGCCAGGAAAAGGGCTGCCCAGCTCGCACCGATAACGCCGGTGCCGATGATCGCCACGCGATTGATGATTCGTGTCATTGCAACGTCCTGTGTTTCCGATGTTGAATTGACCGTTGTTACGACGCAGCTTCGAACGGATCGAGTGAAGCGGACCAAATCCCGGCAAATTCTTGCGAATGGAGACGCCGCCTTGCGCATCGGCGACTGACCGACGGAATCGATCGAGGCTTTTCAACGATCCAAGACCGCAATGCGCTCGGCGAGCGCTGCGGCGGCAGAACGAAAGGGACCATAAGGAATGGGCTCACCAGGAAACCGCGCAGCGTTTCGACTTGAAGCTGATTGGGCCCTATTTGCGAACGTTCAGCCTGTCGAAGCCTTCCGCATCGGTGGCTACCCCTTGTATTCGAAGTGGCTTTTCCCGCATCGACAACCACCCGCATGTCGACGCGAAACGCCTCAAGAACTGCGTTCCGCTTGCTATCGTTCGCGAGGATGATAGCCAGCAATCAGTCACCGGCTGCCGGTCGAGCCTCGTCGAGCGGCATGGACGGCCTAAAGGCTCGTGGGAAGGTCCGCATACGCGATGCCAGTGAGGTTGCCCTCAGCAGCCAGCAACATCTTCCTGTTCGATCCATCCAGGTTCGCGCTGTACACGGAACCGCCAAGATCGGTCAGGAACATTCGACCACCCCTGATATCCAGCGAAAGACCAATCGCTTCCATCAGATGGGTAAAGACGATCTCCGGATCCTTGCGGTCCCCCGGCTCCGCATCCATGGGCGCGCGGTTCACGGTGTTACCGCGCGGAGGATCGCCCCGGTCCGTCCAATAGATCATTCGGTTGGTCAGATCGAGATCGAGGTCGATGGGTTCAGGCAGGTCCTGAAACAGGAGCTCAATGTCCGTGCGGTTTGCCGGATCCTGGCCTTGCGGGATTTCCAGATCCGCCCGAAAGATGCGGCCCTCACCAGCATTATCATCGCCTTTCTGGGTCCAATAGATCTTCTTGCCTTCGACATCGAGAGCGATTCCCACACACCATTTCTTGGCATCACGGCGATCGAGATCGCCGTAGCCGGTTTGGACCAGTGTCTCGATATTGGACCCATCCAGATTGGAACGCATGATCCGCATGCCTTCGCGATCTGACCAGTAGAGCCTTCCGTTTGCCTTATCGAGCTGTAGTTGCTTTGGTGTGAAAGTGCCGCCCAAAGGGACGATAGTTGTGAGATTGCCGCCGTCGAGATCGGCTCGTTCGATATTGCCGTCGTTCGCGTTGGGATTGCCCATATTGGTCCAATAGACGTGGCCGGCCGCGACGTCGACGACGACACCATCCGGATGTCGTCGACCTTCGCTTACGATGGTTTTCAGATCAGAGCCGTCTGGATTCAGCGAGAGCACCCGGCCACCGCTTAGATCCAAAACGAACAAACGACCCGAAGTTACATTCGACGCTGGCCTGACAACTGCTCCCTGCATGGAGATCTCCTGTTTGATGCGTTCGAGAATACCGGGTTGCGACTATCCCAATGGCACTGCCATCAATCGGCGATCGCTGCGGGTATTGATGCTCGACGCACGCCCGAAGGTCGAATAAATCTGGCCAAAGCGTCCCAAATCCTTGCGAAACAGACCCTCTTCGCTTGTTGCGCATCATCTTGACACCAGCATTCGTGCCGGCGTCCGCGGCTCTGCTATGCAGGGGTAAACGAGCTACACTTGCGCTGTAGCGACGACCAAGGAAACGCTGACCGTCAGACTGCCTGTATCGTCGTCGTGGTCTTTACGACCAACGCCGGGTCACGCGGGACCAACAGAAGCGCAACCAGGTTATAGAAGATAGCAAGCACCCAAAGGGTGAGGAATTCGGAAGTGACCGCCGAAAATGGCGCGCCGAGCTGGGACAATTTCACAAAGCCGTCGATGGCGGACGTGCTCGGCACGACATGGGATACCAGCTTGATAACGGGCGGTATTGCTTCCCTTGGCCAGGAGAAGCCGGCCACCATGAACAGGGGAAGACCGGCTGCGCCCAGAATGAGCTGCACCCGAACCGACTTTCGAAAAATCCCGGCGACGACGAAACCGAGACCGGCGACCGAAAGCACGAACGGAATCGCGAAAATGAGAATGGGTCCGATGCCGCCAAGTCGCGGCAGCCCATACATATAGGGCAGCACGATGAGATACAGCGGCAGCGCCACAGCCTGGATCGCGAGGTAGGCCAGCAGTTTGCCCAGGATGGTCGCGAGCGGAGTCTGTCTTTCGCGGCCTGCGCCGGTCGAATTCAGGTCAGGCAAGGTACTCAGCAGCCCGACCCCCATCAGAAGTATCTGCTGCAGGAGCAACACGAAGGCCCCCGGAAGGACATAGGTCGCATAGCCGCCTTCCGGATTGAACAACGGCACCGCGGTCAAGGGCATGGGACTGGATGCGGCGACCGCAATCGCTGGGTCAACGCCGATGGCGACCAGGCGGGCGGTCTCAACTTCGGCACCCATGGTTTGCGCAACCGCGGATACCGCACCGGCCACGCGCTGGTAAATCAGGAAGTAGCTTGCGTCTGCGTACAGCGCGACCGGCGATGGACGGCCATGCAGAAGCTCGCGCTCGAAATATTGCGGGATCACCAGGATCCCGTTGGCGCGACGCGCGTAGACCACCCACTCCGCGCTCGCGAGATCCGGCATCATCTCCACAACGGCGACGTCTGACGTGGCATCGACACGGCGGGCAAAGTCGCGGCTGGCCTGGGTGCCATCGCGGTCGACGATCACGACCGGAACGTTCCGCAGGGCCTCGTTCAGGTAGGGCTGCGGATAATAGACTGCATAGATCGCAACCCCCATGATCAACACCGCAAAAACCGGCTTGACCGTGAAGATGCGGTGGAACTCGTTCCGGAATGCTTGGAGGATACCGGTCATGAATACGCCTCGCCGGGGGCTTGCGACGCGACGGGCGCTCGCTTTCGCTGCGCGCCCGCGCGGTCCGCCTCCAGCCTCCATGCGATGAGCCCGGCGAGCCCGATGGTGAAAGCGAGTAACACCAGCAGCGGCTTCCACGACAGTTCGACCGGCGTCCCTCGTACGGTCTGGTCGACGCGCGCGATCAGATACCACGTCCCCGGCAACAGCGAGCCCCAGTCATAGGCAAAGGCGCTCATGCCGAGACGTGGAAAACCAATTCCCATGAACCCGAATGCAGGCGCCGTTAGCAGCGTCCCGATGCTGACGGCACTCGCCGTCGATTTCAGGAAAACCGCCAGCAATGCGCCGAAGAGCAGGCTTGATAGAACAAACAGCAGACCGGCAATAATCAGCAGTCCGCTATGTCCGTGCAGCGGCAGCTCGAACAAGCTGATCAGCACCGTGTCGGCGAGCCCGAGCAGCAGCATGAACAGGATCGCATAGGGCAGGATCTTGCCGGCCATGGCCGGCCAGAGACCGCCACCCAGCGCGCGAAGTATCCGAAGCCGATGCGGCGTCTCGACATCGAGGCCAACGGAATAGGCCCCGGTCATCACCATGACGACCTGCAATACGCTCGGCAGCAGCGCTGTCAGCAGGAAGTAGACGTAGTTCAGCGTTGGATTGAACAGCGCATGGGTCTGCACAGGGATCGGCTGCAGGTCGGCCTGCGCCAACTCCACTGGCTCGCCATGATCCGACCGCAACGACAACCGGATTCCCGCGGCCGCCGAAGGAATGGCCGCGTTGATGCCGCGGACCGTGAGATTGCCGATGGTCAGGGTTTGCGTATTGTAGAAAAACACCACTTCGGGGCGACGGCCGGCGAATACGTCGCGCTGAAGGTTTTGAGGCAGCATCAACAGGCCGTGGACCTTACCTGACAGGATCATGCCGCGCCCTTCGGCAAGATCGCTCACGCGCACAGCCACCGCGGTATCCGGCGTGGCGTCGACCATACGAATGATCGTGCGCGACAGATCCGAACCGTCGAGATCGAGAACGGCGATCGGCAACCGGGTCGCCAAACCGGCACTGAAAATCGCCACCAGAAAGGCCATCTGGGCGAGCGGGACGATCGTCGTCAAACCCAACAGAAATGGCCGCCGCCGCAGCCAGCCGATTTCTCTCCAGAAAACCAGCCAGAATCCGGGCCGAACAGTGCGACGGGTCAGCATATCACCGCCCTCGATTGGCCCATGCAACGACCGCGCTCATCCCGGGACGCAGGCCATCGACGGGATTTTCCGGCCTCGCCCGCACCTCAAAGGTACGAAGATCGAAATCGCCCGTGGCCCGCGTCGCCCGCCACGCGGCGTATTGGCCCTGCACGTTGATCATGGTCACGTGCACCGGAATGACCTGGGACTTCAGCGCCGGCACGACGACGTCGAATTTGTCGCCGATTTTCAATCCGCCAAGCAAATCCTCGCGCAGGTTGAAGGTGAACCACAGATTATTCATGTCGATCAGCGAGAACAGCGGTGCGCCAGGGCTGAAATTCTCGCCGAGGGCTGCGATGCGTGTCGTCACCTGACCGGAGATCGGCGCGCGGATGACAAATTCGGCCACATCGACATCGCGTTGATTCAGCGTGGCGCCTGCCTGCTCGACCTGGGCTGCCGCCAGGGCGCGCTCTTCCTTGCTCGCGCCCTGCGCCGCAAGTTGCTGTGCCGCCTCCGCCGCTTGGCGCTTTTGGGTGGACATCGACAGATTTCGGGTCGCTTCATCGACACGGGCCAGCGGCACGTTTCCCGTTTTGGCCAGCTCGATCTGACGGTTGTAGGTCTCCTGGGCGAGTGTCTCATCGGCTTTGGCCGCATCGAGATCGGCCTGACGCTGGGCGACCGTTTCAGGACGGATACTGTTGATACGGTCCAGATCGGCCTTGGCGACCGCCAGGGCGGCACGGGCCGCGAGCCGCGCCGCGACCAGTTGCGGGCTTTCCAGTTCGGCCATGACGGCACCGCGTTCCACTGTGTCGCCTACGTCGGATTTCAATGTGGCAATGCGTGCTGAGATTCGCGGGCTGATATCGACGCGATCCGCCGAAACCTCGCCCTGAACGGTTAGCGGCGGTGGTCTGGTCGCAAGCCAGAGCATCGCGCCGAATGCCGCAATGACTACGAACCCAACTAACCACCTAACCGTCTTGCTCATTGCTTTTCCTCAAAAGGGCACACCGGGGTCCCAATCCGCAAAATGCCATCCTTATATTTCGCACTTTCCAAGTTCGGTCTTCGGCAACAAGGATCAACCTGGCAGTCCGGCCTTGCTTAGGCCGGCGAGAAATCGCTCGCGATCGGCCTGACGGCGGAACGGCCGCGTCAGTCGCGGGTCAGTCAGAGTCAAGCCAGGCAACAGTCGCATTAAGCCGTCGAGCCCGGCGCGAGCCTCCGTCATACGACCGAGATGTGCGGCTGCTGCCGTCAACGTGCCATGCGAGTCGGGGAAGGACGGATTGAAGTCGATCGCCTGTTTGGCGCAATCCACCGCCTCGGCAAAGCGCTCCGCATGCAGATGCGCCCACGCACAACAAGTATGCCAAATTACCGTCAGGTAATCGCGTGGGCTCAACCGCATGGAGTCCTGCAAAGCGACGAGCGAGAGGTCCGGCGTGCCGTTGAAGCTGTAAGCTGCTCCGAGGTAACCGCGCGCGAAACTTGAATTCGGATCGAGCTCGATCGCGCGATGCAGACGCCTGATTGCATCGTCATGCAGATTTGAGAAGAGCTCATGAACAGCGAGCGTTGTCTGCGCGGCGGCGTCCCGATCGTCGGCGGCGACCGCACGGCGAGCTGCTTCGCCCATGCGTTCCATTGCGACCGAGAGCGGCTCTTCTGTCCAACCAAAGAGACCTCCCATATGCCAGTTGTAGGCAAGATCGGCGAGTGCCATGGCATTGGTTGGATCAGACTGCAGAACTTCATTGATCAGGCGGATTGCCTCGTTGCAATCCTCGGGGGTAAACCGTTGAACGTGCCAATGAGCGCGCATCACGCGCTCCCACTGGCCGAGTTCCGCAGCTTCCTTCCCATGGGAGCGCTGAATCTCCGCGGCTACAATGCCCGGCGCAATGGCACCGATGATGCTGTGGGTAATCTCGTCCTGAACCGCGAAAATATCTTCGAGTGCTCGATCAAAGCGTTCCGCCCAGAGGTGATGACCACTGTTCGCGTCGATCAGCTGGGCGGTTATGCGAACACGATTGCCAGCTTTCCGCACGCTACCTTCGAGCACGTAGCGTACGCCTAGCTCGCGCCCAACCTGGCGGATATCGGTGGATTTTCCCTTATAGGTAAACGAGGAATTTCGGGCGATAACGAAGAGCCACTTCGCTTTGGATAGCGCCGTGATGATGTCTTCTGCGATTCCATCGGCGAAGAACTCTTGATCGACGTCGCCGCTCATATTCTGGAAAGCAAGGACTGCGATCGACGGTCTTTCTGGAAGCGCCAGGGATACTGAAGCACCTTGGCCTGCCCCGGGCTCATTCTGCGGCTGCAGCTTTAGCTCAACCGCGATTCCGACTTGAAGCGAATATACCCGGATCGGATCGGTGATGTTCTTCAGTCGGGTAGCGCCGAGATCGCTGACCGCCAGATCTAGGCGCG
Source organism: Bradyrhizobium canariense (assembly GCF_900105125.1). NCBI lineage: Bacteria > Pseudomonadati > Pseudomonadota > Alphaproteobacteria > Hyphomicrobiales > Nitrobacteraceae > Bradyrhizobium > Bradyrhizobium canariense. The sequence goes on from NZ_LT629750.1 coordinate 2,083,503, forward strand.
CCTTGACTTGTCGATAAGCATCTTCGGAAAGGCAAATACCACCGGGCAGCGCTATTCCTTCAAGGCGCGCGGCGATATTGACGCCGTCACCCATCAGGTCGCCATCGCGCTCCTCGACGACGTCGCCGAGATGTATACCGATCCGAAAATCGATGCGCCGCTCGGGCGGTAGACCCGCGTTACGCTCGACCATGCCATTTTGTATTTCGATCGCGCAGAGCACCGCGTTGACGACGCTCCGAAATTCGACCAGAACCCCATCGCCAGTCCGTTTAACAACACGTCCATTGTGAACGGCGATCGTCGGATCGACCAAATCGCTCTGGAGCGTCCGCAGCCGAGCCAGCGTGCGATCTTCGTCCGCACCCGTGAGCCGGCTATATCCGACAATATCGGCCGCCAGTATCGCCGTGATTTTTCGTGTGTCGCTCATGCTGGAGCGGACTTTTGCTCGGGGCGACATCCGCTGGCCAGTTAAGCCGTGCAAATAGTTAGTAATGTCTCGCTCTTGATTGATGCACCGAGGCCGCAATATCGATCGGCACTTGCCGTCAAATTTGCAGCCGCTGTGACACCCTGAACGTCACAGTTTCGGAGATCCTGGTTTCGAACAGAGGTCGTTCCTTTTCTCGCCGAAGCAATTAGCAGATTTTTGGAAGGCTTTGCTGGCGCATCCGACGTTGAGCGACCTAAAGAATTCAGAGGATTGCCGGCCCGACGACTCACATGTCGACGGTTATGGCCGGGCAGCGTCTACATTTTCGGAGAAGTGCTATGCTCAATTATCCAATCGTCAACAATCATGATGACTTGACCAAGGTCGTGGACCTTATCCTCAGTGAGGCGGGGTTGGATCGCAAAGACCAGGGAGGAACGCTGACATTCGCAGGAATGGACCCCATTCGCCCGACGCACATCAAGGTCGGCTGCGTTTCCGCTGCCGTGACGGCGGCGAATGCAATCGCCAGCGCAATCCTTTGGAGCAAACGCACCGGGCAGGGTCAGGACATCCATGTCGACCTGCGAAAGGCCTATGTTACACAGAGCGCATGGCAGGATACCCTGGCGGATTGCACATTGATCAACGGCGTACCGCAGATGTTCGGCGGAAATGTTGGGCAGTTGGGCACCAATATCCTGCCGACGCGCGACGGGCGTTGGGTCGTGCTTACCTCACTCTATGCCTCCAATACTGAACGGATCTGCGCTTTGCTCGACTGCGGGATACTTCCCCTGCAACTCGAACGCGCCACCAGAAAGTGGGACTCGGAAGATCTGGAAAGGGCGGCACAGGACGCCGGTGTACCTTTGGCGATTTGTCGCACACGCGCGGAATATCATCGCACAGAACAGTACCAGCAGAACGTGGCTACTCCCCTCATCCATATCGAAAAGATCGGCGATAGCGCGCCTGAAGCTTTGCCCAACGGACCTCGGCCGCTTTCTGGACTACGGGTACTCGGCATGGTTCATGTTGTAGCCGGACCGGCGACGATGCGCCAATTGGCCGCCCAGGGGGCTGATTGCCTTAACCTGAATACGCTGGACTGGATTGAAGAGCCTACCATATATCTGCAGTGCGATGCTGGTCTTCGTCAGACTTATCTGGACGCGCGTATCGATCGCAACAAAAAGCCGATTTACGAACTCGCAAAGGAAGCCGACGTTTTTGTCGAGAATCTACGCCCGCATCTAGCTGGCCGGCAGGGATTTTCGGCCGAAACACTTGCGCAGCATCGCCCAGGAATCATCTACGTCGAGATGAAGCTCAATTCACGAAAGGGCCCCTGGGCTGATTGGGCGGGCTATGACTTCACGGCAGCGGGGCTGACCGGCATGTTCTGCGACATTGGTTCGGCCGATCAGCCCCAGTTGCCGCATGGGGTCAATGTCATCTGCGACTTTCTAACCGGCTATCTGGGTGCGATTGGCGTGCAGGCCGCGCTGCTTCGTCGCGCCACCGAGGGAGGCAGCTACCGTGTTTCTGTTAATCTTTCACAGACCGTCATGCTCGAGCAGGCCATTGGGCTTGTCGACAATGCTACTCTGCTGAAGCTGGACAGTCTTGGGCCCGATCACAAACCTATCAAACCAAATCTCCAGACGGGGCAAACATCCTTCGGCGAGTTCACGCGATTGGGCTCGCAAGTCGAAATGTCGAAGACTCCCGAGTTCTGGGCAGATCCGATTATCAGTCCGATTGGCTCCAATCGACCGGTGTGGCTACCTCGTTAATTCCGCGTGGCACAAACGAGCAGCTTCTCGACGACTTCAGACAGACTGCCGCCACTGAAACCTGACTGATGACCTACTACGCCGGGACGGCAGCACGCCAGCCCGGCCCCTTGCGCCGAGATGGTACGGCTATCGTTGCTTTCTATCCTCCACAGCATCTTCTTCCAGCCATTCCCCTACTCGATCGGCGATGTCGCAAGAATATACAAGATCATCCACACTTCGACCCCATACAATACGTTCGCTCCAGGCAGTTAACGATATGGAACACCGGCCGTTGATACCTGACATCTTGATAATGCGTCCTCTGCTGCTGACATGCGTTCCCTCGTACGCCCACGCTCGGCGGGAGCTGATCGCGACCTCAACCGAGGGTCAGGAAGACAGCAATGTAAAAAAGAAGGATATCGTTGGTCGCGAGCTCGAACTCTTCCGTACCATCAAAGTATCAATACGGGCAGCTCTCGCAGCAGCGCAGAGCCTTCACGCAGGCTCAAGGGTCGTAGATGTCAGCTTTGATGGCACATTAGGCACTCCCGTCTATCGGGTGAAAACATATCGCGGAAATCAGGTCTGGGACGATGCAATCGATGCCAATAGCGGGGCGATCGTCGGTGGGACGATTATATCCTTGGTAACCGATCTGACACGGGAGGATCAAACTAACCTCATCGCTCTGAACGATGTTAGGCACGAGATTGCCGACGGGATCGTTGTTGCCGAGAGAAACGCGCAAGGAAGGGCGATAAGCGGCGGTCTAATGAATGAAGATGGAAAGCTGAATTTCGTAATTGTGGTGGTTGCCGGCAACGATCTCAAACAGTTCATTCTTGAGCCGCCGCATGCGGCTAGCCGGGACTCGCGTCTGCGCAGCCGGCGGTGATCATGTCAGATAAGCAGTTTAAGTACCTTGCCTGAATGATGCGTAACGTCCACCATTGCGCCAATGGCGTTCCATAACCGCCCATTCTGCGAATTGAGCTCTGACGACGATTGGCCTCGAACATTTTCGTTGAGACGAAAGCCGTAGAGAACCGCCGCCGAGCTTTTCAAACTCGGCCGAGCCCAAGGAGCGAATAGTGACAAAGCCGGGCGTGACATACGCAGCCTCCATCACCTCGATAAAAAAGACAGAACGCCGCCTTCGTTCGAAGGAGCACAATCGCGCAGATTGGCGTAGTACGCTGCGCTACGCGCGAGTGACCCAATGCACACCAAATTGCGACATCAATCGCCTGCGTACGCCTCACACCGGCTCGGTACTGCATTTGGTACTGCACGGCGCCCAACGACCGCGCCTAAGCGCTGATTGTACTTCGCTTTTCGAGATGTCCCGGTCCAATCCATCATCGGCGCCACGGAAAAGCGGTGAGTTAACATGTTGTTTTCATTTATGTCGGTCCAATCGATTTTGGTCCGACCGACAATCTGAAGCGCCAGTGCTAAAGCATTTTTCTTTCTTTTCAACGGCTTGATCCGATCACTCGATTATTTTCGCTTATTTCTACCTGGCCCGGTACTGCGCGGCAGTACCAAAAATGCCCGTGCAGTACCGCTCCTCGACAAAGTGTTTTGGCCACGCCCAACTACGCCAGCTCGTCGAATTTGAAATGGGAATGGCACTGCCGTGACGCAGACGCCTGACCGGTCGGCGATCCGCGCGAGACCTATGTGGGTTCGTTCGGCGTAACCGCCCGATCAGAAAACAGATCACGCGTACCCAACACCTTGTAACCTATCGTCTGATAGCCAACACGGCGTTTCGCAGCCATGCGGGCCAGGACCGGCACTCTCATGTCGGCATAATCATAAATGATCACCTCGCGCTTGACGTCGTTGAGACGATGCAACCGGCCGGCATACTGAGCGAGGGTACCTTTCCACGCAATTGGCATGGTAAGAAAAAGGGTGTCGAGGCGGGAATCATCGAAACCTTCGCCGAGATAACGTCCGGTCGCGACAATGACACGTTCCTCGGTTTGGGGAATTGCTGCGAGCCGCGTAGCGATGTCGCGGCGCTGCTTTTCGCTTTGCCCACCGCGCAATACGACGACATGTTTTGCGAAACGCTCAAGACGCTTTGCGATGATCTCCAAATGGGCGGTACGCTCGGTTATCACGACGGGTGAACGGCCCGCTTCCAGCGCAGTCAAGACGTCATCAAATATGAGATCATTGCGTGCTTCATCGGCAATCATTTCCTTGAAAACATCCTGGATAGAAGGGACAGAAGTGTCCAATGCCGTTTGAAGTTGGAAGCTGGTGTCCCTGATCCGCACCACGTGATCGAATGGGCGCTTGGCTGCCTCGGATCGCGCATCTACGCGATGGCGGACGGGACCACACATTGCATAACGATGATCGGGTGATGTCCGTCTTTTCGCGTAACCGTCGCTGACAGGCCGAGGACATAGCGGGCCTTGCTGCGGCGCGCGACCAGTTCGAAGCTTACAGCCGACAGATGGTGGCATTCGTCGACGACGAGATGCCCATAATTGCCGACGATATCATCGACTTCGCCCTTGCGAACCAGGCTCTGGATCAAGGCTACGTCGACCTGACCTTTCGGTTTGCGGCGGCCGCCGCCGATTATGCCGATCGCGTCACGCGGCATATTTGAGAACGCGGTGAGCCTCTCGATCCATTGATCCATGAGCTGACGGCGATGAACAAGGACCAATGTATTCCGCCCGCTCTCGGCCATCATCCGGATGGCTAAGATCGTCTTTCCGAACGCCGTCGTTGCCGCGAGCACGCCGGTATCATGCGGCAACAGGGCTGTGATCGCGGTTTCCTGATCGGAGCGCAATGCACCAGTGAAAGCAAATGGGACCGCCGCACCGGAAAAACGGCGATCTTCGATTGTTACTGTGACTCCAAATGACGCAAGCAGATCTAGTACAGCGTCGAAGCACCCGCGAGGCAGCGCAACGTGATGGCTGGTCAACTCTGCGCAAGAGATGATCCGGGGCTTGTCATGGGTCGATCGGCGCATTGCTTGTGCGGCATAAAATTCGGGATTCTGGAATGCCGCCAGGCGAATCAGGCGCGCGATCAGCGACGGTGGCAGCGCGTGACGCGGGAGGTAGATCTGGTCCGCCTGTACGACAGTGATCGCACCCGGCAATGGCTCGCGGATTGCTGGCGGCGCCTGTCGCCGCGACGGCGGGGCTAGCCACGGTTCTTCGTCTTCGTCTGCGAGAGGAATACGCACACCCAGAATTTTTCCAGATGCACTTGCTTCCTCGACCAGATGTTCCACCTTTGCTCGCGGCATAGATGCAATCGCGGACAGGAAGGCCCACTGATCCGGATACGGCAAACAAGAATCGTCGATGAACTCGCTGTTGCCAGAACTTCGCGCGAGCCCCTGAAGAGGCAAGGCAATCAGGTTGCCGAAGCCACCAACTGGCATGAGATCCTGACTCGGAAAAAACCGATCGTAGGATCCGAATCCGATATCTGGAACTCGTTCCATCGTGTCGGTAATCAGGAAGGCCCCAAGACGGCGCGCCAATGCCGCTGAGATCGGCTCGTCGAAAAAGATCCAGGCGTGAGCACCGTTTCCGGATCGGGACCGCTCAATGGCAACAGGTATTCCATGACGCTCGCAGGCGTCCCTAAACGCAAAGGCATCCCTTCGCCAATCCCCTTCGTCGAAATCCGCGGCCAGGAACGAACAGGCATTGTCCGCAAGCATCGGATAGACGCCCATCACAAACGGGGCGCCGTTCGGGTCGGTTCCGCGGAGATGGCGTTCGATTGCCACGTCGTCTACGGGCAGGAATGCCTGATTTGGACATGCTGAACATTTGACTCTCGGTTTTTCGCAAATCCCACGGCGCCATTCATTCGCGCAGGCGGGTGCGTAGCCGCTCCGCCCCGTCGTACGGTTCTCCCAACGGATAGGGTAGACATCTGAGCGGCCGCGGAAGAGCCGGCGAAACAGGGCAAGCTTCTTCTCGATTGGCGAATTCCGGTCCGTGGGATCGCCAGCGTGTCCCGAAAGGACCACCTTGATAGGGTCGGTCTCCTCACTCCGCATCGATCGTAAAGTGTTGATCTCAGCTACGACATCCGCACGCTCGCGCTCCAGCGCGGTAAGCCGGGCCATGAGTTCAGTAATTCTGGCGTCTGTTTGCTTCATCGCGAAGACTGTAGTGCGCCGATGTTTATTGTCCCGAATAATACCAATCCTGAAGCAGCAATTTAACTCAAAGATCGCTAATCGCCGGTCTCGGCACCAGCAGTCGAAAGGAGTTGCCGACTCATACAAAATTTTGTATAGTCAGTTTTAATGATTGATCTCAAGCCGGTCGAATTCCGAGGCAGCGCACTCGACGATTTGCGTGCGTTTCCACAAGCGGCTCGGCGTGAGGCGGGGCATCAACTCGACCAAGTCCAGCATGGGCGCGAGCCCGACGACTGGAAGCCCATGAATACGGTTGGCCGAGGGGTGCGGGAAATTCGGGTTCGCGATGCCGCGGGAGCATTCAGAGTGCTGTATGTAGCGAAGTTTGATGATGCCGTTTACGTGCTGCACTGCTTCCAGAAAAAGACGCAGAAAACGAGCAAAGCGGATCTGAACTTGGCTGCGCAGCGTTACCGCGATTTATTGAAGGAGTTAGGTCAATGAGCAAGAAACGCTTCGACAATGTGTGGGATGCAATTGAGGATACACCTGCGCAGGCTGAGAACATGAAGCTCCGTTCGACGTTGATCATGGCATTGAAGGATCATATCGCCCGAACAGGGCTAAGCCAGTCGGAGGCGGCTAAGCTGCTTGGTGTTACCCAGCCGCGTATCTCTGATCTCATGCGAGGCAAGATCGAACTGTTTGGTCTCGATACCTTGGTCAATATGATCGGGGCTGCCGGCTTGCATGTTGAAATGCGCATCTCGGATGCAGCCTGATCAACGACCAGCCTCTTGTTCTGTTTTCTGATCCCGTCTGCGCCCAGAGAGGCCATTTCGAAATGATGCTCGCAAGCAACGACAAAAATATTCAGGATGCTTGCCTGGCGCTGGCGCTACCTGCGGCTGGATCGAAAATTTGAAGCACGCCTGCACGTCAGCCCGCGCTTGCAGCTTCGATTGGCTATCGTCCTATTTGTACGCCACGGCTACCTAGCAGCCATAATTGCGCTCTAGATTTCTTCACACGGGAGAGGTCTAAGGTTCGATCCCTTGTGCGCCCACCATAAAAGCCTTCATGGTCAATAGCTTAACGAATTGATTCCCTAAGGCGGTGCCCCAGAAAAGTTGGGGCACAATAGGAGCATCTCGATTCGGGATGGTTGACGAAAATCGTTCCGCAATAGCCTACCCTCACCCCACCGCCGCGATCCCGACCTCACTCAAGAGGCTTAGCTGATCCATTACGACCTTGCCCGGCTTCAGGGTGCGGCGGCGCATGAATTTGCGCTCGACGCCAAGAAGCAAGATATCCGCATGCGCTACGGCCAGGCCGTCAAGGCTCTCTTCGAGCACCGTATCGACCCTGTTGATCAGCTTTTTCATGATCGTCCTCCCGATTGTTAATCTTGTGGTCCGGATCAACCTTTCAGCCGACGCTCTCGGCATAGCGCGCGAGCCGCGCGGCAAAATCAACAACGAGCTGTTCAAGCGCACGGTTTTTCTTGTCGTCGCCGAGATCGGGCACCGTCACCGTGACGGTGCGTGTGCGCGCTTCGCGGTGGGGTGCGCGCAGTCGTCCGGGGTGTGCGCGTCCGTAGGCTTCGACCGCGCGCCGGCACGGAAATGGTTTTCCCTTTGAGGCTGGTACATCCAGTTCCAGACCGCATACTCCGGCTATGCGAACGTTTACGCCGCCCCACTTCGGTTGTTCCTGTGCCCAAGAAAAGGCCGGGCGACCGCCAGAGCGACTGCCTCCACGTCTGTTCTGTCTCAAATCAATTTTGACCGACCTACCATTATGCGCAGTTACCCATATCGACGCTCCGAACGTCAAGGCGCGAAATTTTCTACATACTTTTGGCGGTTTCGCGCCAGGACGCTCACAGACTTGATTGCCGTCTCCGCAGATTCATAGGCGACACTGTCGACGAAACCGGTGCCGCGGGCTCTTTCCTCGCTGTCAGCACGACCTCAATTCGAGGCCGTCGCACAATTCGGCAGGGATCAATTCCGAAGGCCCTTGGTATGAGATTGGAAAAAAGGTGTAAGCTCGATCGGTGTCTCGAGGGACCGGGTGCAGGGCGCCTACCCTGAATCGCTAGGAGGGATCTGTTGGCGGACGAGGCAGACCGTAACGCGAAGGCAGATCAGCCAACATCCCTGACCGGCCTGCCGTTCGCCCAGCAGCCCGCGTTGCAGCTGATTTACGATACTGCGCCAATCGGGCTGGCGTTCTTGTCTCCTGACTGCCGCTATCTGCAGATAAACCAGCGCCTCACCGAAATATGCGGCATTTCTGTCGAAGGGCATCTGGGACGAACGGTACGAGAATGCGTACCGGCGTTGGCCGAAACCGTGGAAGCGATCATGGCCTCCATCATGGCAACCGGCGAGCCGGTGGCCGGAATCGAGGTTGCCGGGCAACGCCCCGATCAGATCGAAGACCGCGCATGGATCACCTATTGGCATCCGGTCCGGGGGCCGGATCGCGAGATCGTGGGTATCAACGTCGCAGCTGAGGAGATCACCGAACGCAAACGCGTCGAAGCAGCACTGCTCGCAAGTGAGCGGCAATTTCATACATTGGCCGATTCCATCCCGCAACTGGTTTGGATGGCTGAGGCCGACGGCGCGATCTTCTGGTTCAACGGCCATTGGTACGACTACACAGGCGTGCCCGCCGGAGATACCCGCGCGCATGACTGGCAGACTCTTCTCGACCCAGCTTTGCTGTTGGACGCTCGCCGCTGCTGGACGCAATCCCTTCAGGACGGAACAGCGTTTGAGATGGAGCTATCATTGCTCGGAAAGGACGGAAAGTACCGCCCATTTCTGACCCGGGCGATTCCATTGCGCGACACGACGTCGACCGTCTATCGATGGATTGGAACTCACATCGACATCAGCGAACAGAGGCGCCGTGAAGAACACATCCGGTTTATCATCGACGAGCTTTCACATCGCACCAAAAATCTCCTTGCCGTCGTGATGGCGGTCGCCAACCAGACTGCGCAACACGCGGGCGATGTCGGGCAGTATCAAATGCGCTTTTCGGAGCGACTGCAGGCGCTTGCGCATTGTCATGATCTGCTGGTTAAGGACAACTGGCACGGCGCTTCGCTCCGCGATCTCGTATCAGCGCAGATGCGGCCCTTCGGCGAAACCAACGCAGGCAGGATCGACGCCGCCGGCCCTCCAGTGATCCTGAAACCCGACGCCGTGCAACATTTGGGCCTGGCTTTGCACGAACTGGCGACCAATGCTTCGAAGCATGGGGCGTTATCGGGGCCGCAGGGCGAGGTGTTGATCCGCTGGCAGGTCGGCGAGACGGACAACAGGGTTAGAATCCATTGGCGTGAACAGGGTGGTCCCCCCGTTGCGCCGCCGCAACGGCGAGGCTTCGGCCACGTTGTGATTGAGCAAATCGTGCCTCGGGCCCTAAACGGAAGCGGTAAACTGGATTTTTCTCCCGCGGGCGTAAACTGGACGTTTAAATTTCTTCATCACTAAATGACCTGGTGCGCTGGCATCGTAACAATTGTGCCATCGAGTTTCGTCTTACCAAAAAGGCGACGGTCTCTGGCGTGCGGCTCGACAAAGCTCGATACATTATGCTGGGCAGCGACGGGCCGGGGCCCTGAAGCCAGCGCGCAGTATTATCGAAGTCGCCAACTGCAACTCCTTGGATGTATTGATGACCCCCACGGGAAATCGCGGCGTTCCACCTCTGGCCGAAAGTGATCTGACAAAAAGGGCGAGCAAACCTCATCAAGAGTGAACATGATCATTTCCTGCCGAACGAACTCATGAAGTGCGCACTAGTGGAGCGGTTAGATCCCGCCTCTGCTCCTTGTCAGGTCGGATCCTCAATCTCGCTGGTGAACCAAAACATCGCCCCTGACGCCGCCCTCGTATCGGCGGCGGCGCCCGGCACGCGCATATCCTTAGCCAGCCAATAGCTGCTGGCTGGATTGTCTCCGCAGATCGAACAGACCGCACTACTCCGCGCAATGACGATCGTCCTTGTCATGTTCGCCCGTGGCCGATCTTTCACTCGGCCTGCAACACAGCATGAGAAACGGCAGCGCCCGTTGTTTCTTGCGAGAGCTTCGGAGCATGTAGGACGACGCATGGTGACATCCTTTAGAATAGATATATGAAATATCACTTATTGACATTTCAACATCGTAAGTTAGTAGTTACGAATGATGTTTGCTATTGGCTTGGGGCCCCATAGTGGGGCAGACCGATGATCACGGCAGCTCAATTGCGGGCGGCCAGGGTGCTTCTCGGTATCGATCAGCGCCGGCTCGCAGAACTGTCCGGCCTTTCGGTGCCAACCATCCAGCGCATGGAAGCAAGTGAGACAATGGTTCGAGGCAACGTCGATTCGCTTGTGAAGTTGATCGCAGCTCTTGACGCCGCCGGCATTGAATTGATCGACGAAGGGGCGGTCAGCAGCGCCGCGGGACGCGGGGTTCGGCTGAAAATCAATTCCGGATCAGCAAAGACCTATCTCGATGGTCAGATAGAGATCAAGGCATCAAGCAGAACGAGGGCACGCACCTGATGTCGGCCGTCGTTTTGCAAATGGTTTGTGTTGCTGGACTGCTGGGACTGGCAGTTCTGGCGATAGTTCTGAGCCGCTTAAAGATTTCCACGGCCGTCATCTATAGCGCGACGTTGGCGGTCTCGGCGATCGGGTTGATCGGGGCCATCCGTTCACTGGTTGGCGACACGGCAAATGCGACGGATCTGATCCTGCCGATTGGACTGCCGTGGCTCGGAGCCCATTTTCGCATCGATGCACTGGCCTCATTTTTCCTTGTTGTGGTCAATCTGGGAGGCGCAGCAGCAAGTCTTTATGGGTTTGGCTACGGCCGCCACGAGCCAGCGCCGCATCGCGTCTTGCCCTTCTTCCCGGCGTTTCTGGCCGGCATGAATCTGGTGGTGCTGGCGGACGATGCGTTTTCCTATCTGCTCTGCTGGGAATTCATGTCGCTTGCTTCCTGGGCGCTCGTCATGGCGCACCACCGCGAACCCGGTAACGCCAAGGCCGGTTACATCTATCTCGTCATGGCGAGCTTCGGCACCCTTGCTTTGCTGCTGGCCTTCGGTCTGCTGGCGGGACCGGCGGGAGACTACGGATTTGCGGCCATTCGCGCCGCTCAACATACGCCATATGTGGCCGCCCTGGTATTGATCCTGATGTTGCTCGGAGCCGGTTCAAAGGCCGGCCTTGTGCCGTTGCACGTCTGGCTACCGCTCGCGCATCCAGCGGCTCCCAGCCATGTCTCAGCGCTGATGAGTGGCGTCATGACCAAGGTCGCGATCTACGGTTTCATTCGCGTCGTGTTCGATCTACTGGGGCAACCGACCTGGTCGGCAAGTGCGGTCGTGCTTTTCTTTGGCGGCGTTACCGCTGTCATGGGGATTCTGTACGCCATGATGGAAAAGGACCTTAAGCGTCTCCTTGCCTACAGCACGATAGAAAATGTCGGCATCATCTTCGTTAGCCTCGGCCTTGCATTGGCTTTTCAGGCCAACGGGCTGAAGCTGGCGGCGGCGCTCGCTTTTACGGCAGCTCTGTTTCACGTGCTCAATCACTCCTTCTTCAAGAGCTTGCTGTTTTTCGGGGCGGGTGCCGTTCTGACGTCGACAGGCGAGCGGGACATGGACAGATTGGGCGGCCTCATCCATCGGATGCCATTCACCAGCTTCGTCTTTCTCGTCGGCTGCGTCGCGATATCGGCGCTCCCGCCATTCAACGGCTTTGTCTCAGAATGGCTCATCTTCCAGGCCGTGCTACAGAGTCCGGAATTACCGCAGTGGGCCCTGAAGATCATGGTGCCCGCGGTCGGGGCGCTATTGGCGCTGGCTGCCGCGTTGGCCGCAGCATGTTTCGTCAAGGCATTTGGCGTGACTTTTCTTGGGCGACCGCGGAGCATCGCGGCCGAAACCGCAACAGAAGTCGACCGATACTCACTCTCGGCAATGTTCATCCTCGCCGCCCTTTGCCTGCTCGCCGGAATCCTGCCGGGACCGGTGATCGATACGCTGTCGCCGATCACGGCTGAGATCCTGGGTGGCCGCATGCCGATCCAGGCCAATGAACCCTGGCTTTCGATCGTGCCAATTGCGGAGAGCCGTAGCTCATACAACGGGTTGCTTGTGATGGTATTCATCACGATATCCGCATCGCTCGCCGTCTATTTCATTCATCGCTTCGCGTCTCATGCGCTACGACGGGCGCCCGCCTGGGGCTGTGGTTTTTCCGATCCGACGCCTGCGGCTCAGTATTCGGGCGTAAGCTTTGCTCAACCTATCCGTCGCGTTTTCGGCACGCTCGTATTCCACGCCCGCGATCACGTCGAGATGCCGCCTCCCGGGGATATCCGGCCGGCGCGGCTCAGGATCGAGCTGCACGATCTGGTCTGGGAGGGGTTGTATGAGCCGCTTGCAGGAGCAGTTGGCTTCTCTGCCGATCGACTCAATCGTCTGCAGTTTCTGACCATCCGGCGCTATCTCAGTCTGGTCTTTGCCACCCTTGTCACACTGCTCCTGGTACTCGCGATATGGTCGTGATCTCAGACATCCTCGTGCAGGGCATTCAGATGGCGCTGGTGCTCCTGCTCGCCCCACTGCTGACCGGCTTCGTGCGCAAGATCAAGGCTCGGCTCCTGCGTCGCAGGGGAGCTTCAGTTTTTCAACCGTATCGCGATCTGTTGCGGTTGCTCCGCAAGGAGGTGGTGCTGGCCGACAACGCCTCCTGGCTGTTCCGGGTGACGCCCTATGTGACCTTTGCCGCGATCTGGGTCGCCGCCGCTTTGGTGCCGACTTTTGCTACCGGCCTGCTATTCAACTGGACCGCCGATCTGATTGCCATCGTCGCGCTGCTGGGAAGCGCTCGCTTCTTCCTGGCGCTCGCGGGGATGGATGTCGGAACCAGCTTCGGCGGCATCGGCTCGAGCCGCGAGGTCATGATCGCGGCGCTCGCGGAGCCGGCGATGCTCCTGATCGTGTTTTGCATGGCGCTGGTCGCCGGTTCAACGCAGCTTTCGACCGTGGCAAACTTCATGGCCTCGTCCTGGGTCGGGCTGCGGGTGTCGCTGGGAATGGCGGTAATCGCGCTCATCATGGTGGCGCTCGCCGAGAACGCACGAATCCCGGTCGACAACCCGGCCACGCACCTGGAACTCACGATGGTGCATGAGGCGATGGTTCTCGAATATTCGGGCCGTCATCTTGCGATGATTGAATTTGGCGCGTTTCTCAAGCTGCTGCTCTATATCTCGCTGATCGCCTGCGTGTTCTTGCCTTGGAAGATAGCGGTCTTCGGTACCGGACCTTTGTCATACGCCATCGGCGCCGGCGCCTACATTGTCAAGCTTGCGGTTGCCGGCTTTTTCTTGGCGCTGTTCGAGACCGCTACGGCGAAAATGAGGGTGTTCCGTATCCCGCAATTTCTCGGCGCCGCGTTGATGCTCGGCCTGCTCGGGACGCTCCTCTTGTTCGTGTCGAGGAGTTTCTGATGCAGATGCACAGCCTCTCCTTCGACGTCTCGCATACGCTCGCAGGTGGGCTCGTCCTGATCAGCTTCATGATGCTGTACCAGGACCGGCTTTATTCGCTGCTCAACGTGTTCGCACTGCATGCCCTGGTGCTCGCTCTTTCCGTCGCCTGGCAGGCCTTCGTCCAGGACGCGCCTCATCTTTACGTGACCGCGGCAATTGCACTTGTCTTCAAAGCGGTCGTGATCCCGGTGGCGCTGCACCGCATCGTCAAGCAGCTTGGGATCCACCGGGACATCGAGTCAGTCGTAGGTATCGGCCCCACCATGCTGGCTGGGATGGGGCTGGTCGCCCTCTCGATGGTCCTGATGCTGCGGGTGACCCCGGAGGCCGACCCCTTGGCGCGCGAGGATCTGGCCTTTGCCTTGTCGGTCGTTCTGCTCGGACTGCTGGTCATGGTAACCCGCCGCAACGCCGTCAGCCAGGTCGTGGGATTCATGTCTCTTGAGAACGGCCTGGTGTTGGCGGCTACCGGCGCCAAGGGCATGCCGCTCGTCGTCGAGATCAGCGTGGCCTTCTCGATCCTGATCGCGTTCATCGTGATCGGCATCTTTCTGTTCCGAATCCGCGAACGCTTCGATTCCGTTGATATCTCCGCACTCGACGACTTCCGGGGCGAGCGGCGATGAGTGTACCTTCCTTCGATCCCGTGGCGGCCATCCTGCTGATTCCGATCGGTGCGGCAGCTTTGCTGGCGGCGCTGCCGGGCTATTGGCTGACCGCCCGACTGAACGTTGTCGCGAGTTTGCTGACATTCCTCTCGGCGCTTTCGTTGTTCGTGATCGAACGTCCACAGCCTGGGCCGTACGTGCTTGTCGATGATCTGAACATCGTCTTCATCGTACTCAATACCTTCGTCGGCTTCACAGCCAGCATCTTCAGCGCGAGCTATATCGCTCACGAACTCAAAACCGGCCGGTTGACGCCGGTATACCTGCGTTTCTACCACGCCATGTATCAGACCATGATGTTCGGCATGAACCTCGCCTTTGTGTCGAACAACATCGGTTTGATGTGGGTTGCGGTGGAAATCGCGACGCTGTCCACTGTGCTGATGGTCGGCATCTATCGCACCCACGCCGCGCTCGAAGCGGCGTGGAAATATTTCATCCTCGGTAGCGTCGGAATAGCGTTCGCCCTGTTCGGCACGATCCTGGTCTACATGGCGGCGCGCCCGGTCGTGGGCGAAGGCCAGGATGGCATGATTTGGACGGTCCTGGTCGAACATGCTGGGAATTTCGACCCTGCCCTTCTCAATGTCGCTTTCGTATTCCTGTTTCTCGGATACGGGACAAAGGTCGGCCTCGCCCCGCTGCATGCCTGGCTGCCCGACGCACACGCCGAAGGCCCCACGCCGATATCAGCGGTGTTGTCGGGCCTGCTGCTGAACGTCGCGCTCTATGCGCTGTTGCGTTTCAAGATATTGCTCGCCGCCAATCCCGCGGCGATCGCTCCCGGCCCGCTGATGGTGACGATGGGCCTGGTTTCGCTCGTATTCGCGGCGTTCATGCTCTACCGTCGGCGCGACATCAAGCGTCTGTTTGCCTACTCTTCGATCGAGCACATGGGTATCATCGTGTTTGCGTTCGGAATGGGCGGACCGCTCGCCAATTTTGCCGGGCTGTTGCACATGGTGATGCACAGCCTGACCAAGTCGGCGATCTTCTATTCCGTGGGCCATATCTCGCAGATCAAGGGCACGCAGAAGATCGCCAGCATCCGCGGCTTAACGGTCACTCATCCGGCGCTCGGCTGGGGTCTGGTGGTTGGCGTCGTTGCGATCGCGGGATTGCCGCCCCTCGGCATCTTCATGAGCGAGTTTCTCGTCGTGAGTTCGACCTTCGCGCGGCAACCCCTGCTCGCAATCGTGCTGGTCTTCGGGCTTTTGCTGGCCTTTGGCGCGTTGATGTTGCGCCTGACAAGCGTCGCGTTCGGCGACCCACGCGGCAGCACGGCGCCGGCCGAGGCATCCTATGTGCCGATGTTTGCCCATCTCTCACTGGTTTTGATCGCAGGAATCTATCTTCCCACGCCACTCGTCACCTGGTTCCAGCATGTGGCTCACCTTCTTGGATAGTTAAGGGATTAAGAGGAAATGCCATCGCTGATCGATCTCATGCTGGAGGGCCGTCGGGTCCAGCAACACAGCCCGTCGCCGCGGGCGGTAGTCGATCCGTCGGTATGGCTTTTTGCAGCAAGCGAGTTGACCCAGGGACGCTGGAGCCTGCTTGGCCTTTGGGGAGAATCCTTGACGGTACACATGGCGATCATGGATTCACGTACGGCGGAAATAGTTGTCATCAGTCTCGATTGTCCCGATCGCAGTTATCCATCGGTCGGTAAGCATCATCCGCCGGCGCTTCGATTGGAGCGCACCATCCACGATCTGTATGGACTGGCGGCGGAAGGCTCGCCTGATCCACGCCCCTGGCTTGATCACAACCGTTGGGGCACGCGTTTCCCGTTGGGAGATCGCACTGACGCGTTGTCGCAGCCGTCGCCCTATCGCTTCCTGCCGGCGAAAGGCGATGGTCTGCACCAGGTTGCGGTCGGCCCGGTGCATGCCGGCACTATTGAGCCTGGGCATTTCCGGTTTACCGCAAGCGGAGAGACCGTGGTCCGGTTGGAAGAGCAGCTAGGCTATACCCACAAGGGCATCGAGGGGCTCATGATCGGAGCCAGTCTGGAGCGGGCGGCCAAACTTGCCGGACGCGCGTCGGGCGACAGCACTGTCGCCTATGCTTTGGCATTTTCGCGGGCCGCCGAAGCGGCCCTGCAGCTTGTCGTACCTAACCGTGCGGTCTGGCTGCGCGCTCTGCTCGCCGAACTCGAGCGGCTCGCCAACCATCTCGGCGACATTGGCGCAATCTGCAATGATGCTTCCTTCGCACTGATGCATGCTCATTGCAGCGTGTTGCGGGAGAGCGTCCTGCGTGCATCCGACACGGCATTCGGTCATCGATTAATGCGGGATATCATCGTACCTGGAGGCGTGACCCACGACCTGAACGATGACGGGGCGAAAATCATCCAGGCGACGCTGGCTAATATCCGCCTGCGCTTTCCTGCTCTGGTCGAGCTGTACGACAATACTGCGTCGCTACAGGATCGTACCGTCGATACCGGCGTGCTCAAACCTGCATTAGCCAAACAATATGCCGCCGGGGGATTCATAGGCCGCGCCTCAGGCCGATCCTTTGACGCGCGCCTGACCCTTGCTTATCCGCCTTATGAAAGCTTGCGCTTCGAGGTACCGGTCCTGAACGAAGGCGATGTCAACGCGCGCGTCTGGATCCGCGTGCGCGAGGTTGAGCAAAGCCTCTCTCTGATCGACCAGATATTGGACCGGCTTCCAGAGGGCTCGATGGGAACGCATGCGGCGCATCGGCGGGAGCCGCGCGAAGGTATGGCAATCGTCGAGGGATTTCGCGGCGACGTTCTGGCTTGGCTCCGCTTGAGGGATGGTCGGGTCGAACGATGCCACATACGCGACCCATCATGGTTTCAATGGCCGCTGCTTGAGGCCGCAATCGCGGGCAACATCGTCGCGGACTTCCCGCTCTGCAACAAGTCGTTCAACTGCTCCTACTCGGGCCACGATCTCTAGGGACCGCACCAGATGCGCAAGCTACTTTTCGACAGCCTGTTTCGCCGGCCATTCACCGAGCGGGCGCCATCTTTGGACGATGCCGCAATCACCGAGCTCGCAACAGCCGTCGGTCGGGTCGCGCGGCGGCGTCTCGGCAGAAGCCTTTCCATACGCGAGGTCGATGCCGGTTCGTGCAATGGATGCGAGCTCGAGATCCACGCGCTTAGCAATGCTTATTACGACGTTGAACGCTTCGGTATCCGGTTCGTTGCCTCACCGCGCCATGCCGATGTGCTGATGGTAACCGGGCCGGTCACGAAGAACATGCGCGATGCGTTAGAGCGCACCTATCATGCGGTCCCCGATCCCAAATGGGTCGTCGCGATCGGAGATTGCGCTCGAGATGGCGGGTGTTTCGCCGGTAGCTACGCAGTGGTTGGAGGCGTCTCCGAAGTGGTCCCTGTCGACCTCCACATCTCCGGCTGCCCCCCGACACCAACAGCAATGCTGCAGGGTCTTCTTGCGCTGCTAGAACGGGCGGACTCAAGCGCCGTTACGTCTTGAAACAGCTTCGATGTTGCGGTTATTCCAGCCGAGCGGGATCGCAGCGTTGATGCAGGGCATCGCAGTATTGTTGGCAACACTGCTAGGTCCTCTTACGCACAGCATAGATTTGAAAACTTAGAGATGGCTGGAGATGATCCGGCAATCTGGCCCCTAATTCCACTGCTACAACTGCTTTATCTTCTTACGGCTGTTGGAATGGCGACGACAAGGCACCGGTTCATTGATTTGACCGCTGCGCGTATCCCGGCGGATGAACCCTTCGGACCCTGATCGTGCCGCGGATATCCTGATGATTTCGTTGCGGTTCACGACGCCCACCGATCATATCGTTGGCAATGATGAGCGTTGGAGTGGCGAGATTCGGTGCGAATGCTCAAGCAGCGGCTCACGAACAATAGACAATCATCGCGCCAGGCCGCAATTCAACTCACCTTGGCATACCTCAGTCGAACTCCGAGTGTTGATCGAGTGGCGAGGATAAATACGCCGCAGGCCCTCTCACACGCGGCTAGACTCAATTGCAATCATTAGTTATATATTTACTGACCATCTCTAATGATGTTTTATACATCGAAATTAACGGACTAAAACCAGTGAAAATCATTGGTCGCTATAAGGGAGCGCTAGACGAGATTGCGATCTGGGAATGCGAAAGAACCGGCGATCGTCTTTACCGCGAAGGAGAGATTTTCCAGAGCCAGAGCTCGGCGACCGGAGAGAGCCGGCTTCCCTACGTGAAAATGATGGAGGGGTTTTTAAACGATGCAAAGAGCGTCTTGGTTCTGGGCTGCGGAGGAGGAAATCTCGCAACGATGCTGACGCGTTCCGGCAAAGATGTGATTGTGGTCGATTGCAATCCGATCAGTTTCGACCTCGCACGGGAATTTTTCGGAATGCCAAAGGGCATTCCGTGCGTCATCGATGATTTCCAGCGCTATCTGACAGCCGAAAGGCGCCACTTCGACGGCATTGCGGTCGACGTCGGAGGACCGGGGTTCTGTTATGAGGAGCAGTTCAGTCCAGCTACCTGTCGTTCAATTGTGAACAGGCTGAATTCAGACGGACGCGTGATCTTGAATATGCTCGCTGGCAGCGATTGCGATGCAGCGCCCGATAAAATCGGTCGTGATTTGTCCGCCGATCGCCTGAGTGTATGGATCTTCGACCAGCCAAGCCTTTCCAATCGTAATGTATTGATTGCGGGGTTGTCTAAAACGCGACGAACCGCAAACAAACAGCAAATTTCGTCGCTTCGCCGCACGGACGGCGAGCGTTGGACGTTACGGCGTCCTCGCCACCCTTCCCATGCTGATCGACCGATCACCATCAACATCCACGGCGCTACTAACCGGCCACGCCACAGGGAGAACTGAGATGTTCGAGCACGGCTTCAGGAATCCGGAGTGTGGAGCAGACAAGTTCGGCTTCAAGAAGCTAGATGCGATTTACTGGAATTTGCTCGAGCCCGAACTCTATGAATTCGCGCTCACCCGCGGTGAAGCCGAGCTCACATCCGGTGGTGCGCTTTGCGCCGAAACCGGCGCCCACACCGGCCGCAGCCCCAAGGATAAATACATTGTTTGCGACGATCTGACTGATACCACCGTTTGGTGGGACAACAACGGGAAAATGACCCCAGAGCAATTCCAGCTTCTGCATGACGACTTCATGGCGCATTCCGCAGGGAAGACCTTGTTTGCCCAAGATCTTCGTGCGGGCGCCGATCCGGAATATGGAATAACGACCCGCGTCTTCACGGAGCTCGCCTGGCACTCACTGTTCATCCGAACTCTGCTACTGCGGCCCGACCGCAGCGATCTTGCGACCTTCGCTCCGGAACTCACCATTTTCTGCGCTCCGACCTTCAAGGCGGATCCCAGGCGTCACGGGGTGCGCAGCGAGACCGTGATCGCCATCGATTTTTCGCGCAAGATCGTTTTGATCGGAGGCAGTTCGTATGCCGGTGAAATCAAAAAGGCGGTTTTCACCACGTTGAACTATTTTCTTCCTGCTCGCGGCGTCATGCCCATGCATTGTTCCGCGAATGTCGGATCGCATGACGACGCGGCAGTATTTTTTGGACTGTCGGGTACGGGAAAAACTACCCTTTCCGCCGATCCGAAGCGCACGCTGGTCGGAGACGACGAGCACGGTTGGGGACCGCAGGGCATCTTCAACTTTGAGGGCGGATGTTATGCGAAGGCAATCAAGCTGAATGCCGAAGCGGAGCCAGCGATCTATGCAACGACGCAACGCTTCGGAACGGTGCTGGAAAACGTGGTATTTGATCCCCTTACAAGGGTGTGCGATTTCAACGATGGCTCAAAGACGGAAAATACACGCGCCGCGTATCCGCTGCATTTCATTCCCAACGCATCGAAGACTGGACGCGCGGGGCACCCTCACAATCTCATCATGCTCACTGCCGACGCATTTGGCGTGATGCCACCGATCGCCAAATTGAACGCGGCGCAGGCGATGTTCCATTTTCTGTCCGGATATACCGCCAAGGTGGCCGGAACCGAAAAGGGCGTGACGGATCCAGAGGCAACGTTTTCGACGTGCTTCGGCGCGCCGTTTATGCCTCGCCATCCTTCGGTCTATGGCAACTTGCTGCGCTCTCTTATTGCAAAGCACAATGTGAACTGCTGGTTGGTGAACACCGGCTGGACCGGCGGGAAATATGGCGTCGGGCAGAGGATGCCGATCAACGTGACCCGCACCCTTTTGACAGCTGCCCTTGACGGCACGCTTAACGACACGGAGTTCTATGTCGATCCTTATTTTGGATTTCGCGTGCCGGCGGCGGTAAGAGGTATCGACAGCCATATATTGAAACCGCGGGAGACCTGGAGCGACAAGCGGGCGTTCGACGTCACCGCAAACAAACTCGTACGGATGTTTCAGGACAATTTTGCCAAATTCGAGGGGATCGTTGATCCGGACGTCCGGGCCGTCGCGTTGTCTGCGTAAGCTTGGGGAAGAATGCTGAGCAACGGCTCGCCGAAGCAAGCAGTTCGGAGATGTCTATCCAGAGCGTTTGGCGGTTGAAAAACGCGGCACGAGGTGCATCGGACATGGCCGAGAGCAAGAGCCCGGACTGTCAAGCTTCCCCCGGGTCGAATTCGCTCATCGCAGGCGCCAATCTACTTTTCTTTTGTCTTGAATTTGCATTGGCCGTCGAAATTCGATCCGTATCCCTGTTCGCAGACAGCATCGTCTTCCTCGAGGGTGCCGCTGTGAGCGTTTTGACTGCGCCCCGCTTAAATTGGGGTCTCCCGAGGCGCGAAGCATTTGGACGTTTCGCAGTGACAATGATTCTCGTTCCGACATGTTTCATCTTTTGGATGATCGCGGCGAATTTCGACAACGCCGAGATTCCGTCCGCGGCCCCGCTGGCCGCCATTGGAGTCGTGCTGCTCCCAGTCAACATTGTTTACCTTGCAGTCTTGAACAGCCGGACGCCGACGGAGCCACATTTCGCTATCCGCAATCACGCGGTCACCAATGCGGCGATCATCGGCGCTGCGTTATTGACGTGGGGGTCCGGGACGATGTGGCCGGACGTCGTGGCCGGTCTCGGCATCCTTTATATGAACGCGGACGCAGCCGAACATGTTTGGCTTGCGGCAACGCAGCCGCCGGCTGGCGTATGACCGATTGTAGCGGTCGAACGGCGCCTTGGATTAACGATCTCGGTTCCGCGAGAGCGCAGAGATACCTACTCGTCGGCTCGCGGCCGAAGCCGGCCTTCGGATGCCTTGTGATGGTATTGCAGAGCGATGAGAAGGCTCTTGAGTCCTCTGAGCGGCCAAAGTGTCACTGCCAATATCAATGGCACCCACAGCGCCGCATGGACCCAGAACGGCGGCTGGTATTTGGCTTCGGTCACCAACGCCGCGCCGACTACGATCGCTCCGGCAATCATAATGACAAATATGGCGGGCCCGTCGCCAGCATCCGCAAAAGTGAAATCCTGGCCACACACCTCGCAACTTGGTCTCAGCGTCAAGAACCCGGTGAACAACTTTCCCTTGCCGCAGCGCGGGCAACGACACAAGAGACCCGACACGTAGGGTGACGGCGAAGTTTCAGCGGCGTGCTTGTCGTCAGCAGTCATGACGTGGCCTTTGAAGCGATTTCGACCCAGCGCGGAAAATATCGTCTCACCTCAAGGCTTGCCGTGAGCAAATGCTCGCGCATGTCATTGGGCGCGTGGGCTGGATACTTTGACGAGCGTCGCGTCAACCTGGCTGTTGCCTCGGTTGAACTTTTACCCAAGTTGCCCGCGACAGTCCGGCAAAAAAGCGTCGAACTGTCCGCTCCGCTCAACTGACGCCGCCCGATCCTGCATTCACCGAGCCCGCTCCAAGGCTCGGGAGGAAGACATCTTTGGTTGTCGGACAGTCTTCATCTTCATTTTCGGTTTGGTGACATGCTCCCTGAGCCGCACGCCCCGGCCTCCAGATGAACTCTGAGCGCCCGGGTTGATCAGCTCGATTCCCGCATCCTCGAGGGCGGAAACCAGCTTCATGAGGGAATCAACATTGGCCCGGATAACTCCGTCGCTGGCTTCCATACGCTGTATGGTCGGCACCGAAAGATCTGCCAAATCAGCAGTCTCACGCTGATCGATATTCAAAAGCGCGCGAGCAGCCCGGAGTTGATTAGAGGTAATCATTAAACGTCATCGCCTCCATGCCAGCGAGGTCCCCAAGCATGCTTATCTGAAGCAGAATGTAGTTTCAAGCATCATTTTACATGCCCAAAATATCACGGCGCCCTCGCGCCACATCTCTGACATAGATCGACACCAAATATGATAATATATACATAAAACATCCTTCTACCACTTTAGAACCTGTCAAACGATAATCCAACCAGCATTTATCGTTTTCTGTTTTGATTTTTTGGATTAATCTCGCAACGAACCACACGCCGAAGAAAGCACTATGCGAAGGAAGATGTCTTGCACTTAGCCTGCGACGCGCAAGGTCTGCGCCTTACCGTCGTGTTTCCACCGCGGCCCGTGAGGAGATGCACCATGGACGCGTTAATTGTTCTCTCAACTGGGGAAGCGCTCGCCGGCGCCCTCGGCGGAGTAGCCGTCGGAGGAATGCTGCAGGACTCCAGTTTTGGTAAAGCCGTGAATGCCATTGTCGGCCTCGTGGGCGGAGTCACAATTGGCTATCTGCTGCACACCACCTTTCCGGAGATTGCGAGTTCGGTCAGCAACGGCTCCTTGGGCGCCATCCTGGGCGAGATCATCGGCGCGCTTGTCGGCGGCGGAATTGCAATAACTATTTGCGCACTCGTGAAAGATAATGTTCGAGGCGTCCGCGGAGATCGACTGCGGTGATAGACTCTAGTGATCGACCATTGGCGCGGCTACGGTCATGACAATTCACTCCATGGCGAGCCATGCGTGAAGCATATTTTCGAAACGTCCGATCCGGTTGTTGGAGTATTTGACCTTGAAGCTTTTGGAGCGTTACCAAGGTAGGAATGGCGAGATCGAGATCGTCGAATGTTCCTGGGATGGGACCCGCATCTATTTCGAAGAGGGCATTAGGCAGAGCCAGGCGACGTCGGATGGTGAGAGCGTATTCACCTACCTCAAGCTCATGGATGAGCTTTTGTACCGGTCGACAAACACGCTTGTTTTGGGATGCGGCGGTGGAAACCTCGCCACCAGGCTGGCCCGTCTCGGAAAACGACTCACGATCGTCGACAGCAATCCGATCAGCTTCGTAATCGCCCGCAAGTTTTTTGGGCTGCCGGACGAGCTGCCATGCATCGTCTCGGATTTCCGAACGTTCGTTTATCAGGATGATACTCTTTACGACGGCATCGCAATCGACGTCGGCGGTCCGGGTTTCCAGTTCAACGATGAGTTCGATATCGAGACCTGCGACGCCATCCGCGCCCGCCTAGTACCCGCGGGCCGCATCGTGATGAATATCCCAGTAACGAACGATATCGATCCCACACCCGATCGCATCGCGGCGCGACTTGCCGGCGATAGCCTGCGGGTGTGGATCGTCGATGAGCAGGGTATCGAAGACCGGAATGCAGTCATTGCCTGCTTGCCGGAAAAGCAGCTGAACGCGCGGTCGGCGCTCAACGATGTCATGTGTAGCAATCATGAGCGATGGTCAATCCGGCGAGGAAGATTGCGTAGCCGCGACCTCGCTTGCGGATCGCGCAATTGGTGAACTGTGATGGAAACACGCGAGACATGGGTCACAGGCATCGGAATTGTCTCGTCGTTGGGTGAAGGCCTTGAGGCGACCTGGGAGGCTCTTCACCAGCGCCACGTCAACGTCGACACATCGATCCATGCGCGTGGATGATCCATTCGTTGGCCTTAGTCAATTTTGATCTTCAGATCCCAAAGAAGGGCGGCCAGCGGCAAATGGAGGCATGGCAACGCATTGGTACCTATGCGGCCGGGCCTGAACTGAGTTCCGCCGGCATCAAAGACGACAAGGAGCTTCTCGCCCGCACTGACACGATCGGCGGCGGCGAGCGCGATGAGCGATTGGGTGACATCGTTTGGATTGCAGCCGGACAGGCGATTGCCGCGACGCGACTGGCAGTCGTAGTCCCGCTTCGGGGTGCGCGGGCGAGAATCTCGATCTGTCGGTCATTGAGCCCAAAGCGTCGGTAGATCTTCATGATCTGTGGTTCGATGGCGCGGTCGTTGGGCAACAGGATCCAGGGCGGACAGCTCTCGATGATGGCCGGCGCAATCGCGGAGCCGTCGATATCCGCGAGCGATTGCGTGGCGAAAATAATGGACGCGTTCTTCTTGCGCGGTGTTTTCAGCCACTCGCGCAACCGTCCGGCAAAATCGGCGTCTTCGAGCGCAAGCCACCCCTCGTCGATAACGAGCAGGGTCGGCCGCCCGTCAAAGCGCGCCTCGATCCGATGAAACAGATAGGCCAGCGCAGCCGGCGCGACGGTGGTCCCATTCAAGCCATCGGTCTCAAAAACCTGAGCCGGCGACTCGCCCAAGCGTTCGCTTTCGGCGTCGAGCAGCCGATCATAGGGACCGCCGCGGCAATAGGGCTGCAGCCCCGCTTTAGCACATTGGACTGAAGCAGAACGGAAAGGCCGGTGGAGAGTGCGTTCCTGAACCGGAGCGGACGCGAGCGAGCCGAGAGCGGACCAGACGTGCTCCTTGGCCTCCGGTGTCAC
Source organism: Bradyrhizobium canariense (assembly GCF_900105125.1). Classification (NCBI taxonomy): domain Bacteria; kingdom Pseudomonadati; phylum Pseudomonadota; class Alphaproteobacteria; order Hyphomicrobiales; family Nitrobacteraceae; genus Bradyrhizobium; species Bradyrhizobium canariense. Next base: position 2,108,802 of record NZ_LT629750.1, read on the forward strand.
CTCGATTCTCTCGCGGGTCAAAATCGAGCCGATCCAGTCGGCCGCCCAGCCGCGTTCCGCGGCATCATCGATTCTGGCGAGCGGCTGGAGGGAAACGAACTCGGAAGATTCCCCAGCAAGCGCTCTCCGGGGTACATCCGCAGAGTGGCAACGAGGCTCGGCGTTTCCGTGAGGCCCGCGAAGCCCAAATGATGGGGGATTTTTCCTGCGTCACTTCCGAGCGTGGGCATATCTCGGGTTGATGCCGCAGGTGGAATTAGTCCCTGACGCAGTCGCCATACACTGCCGCCGCGAGTGGAACTGGCAGTTGCCGGGAAAACCCCATTGGCTTCCCTGCAGACAGTACTTTCCCGCAGCCGCCGGCTGAACGGTGGATACCAGGGCTACGAACGAAGCCAGGATCATGAAGACTTGAACAAAACGTCGCATTTATTAGCCTCCTCTTCGAATAGCTTTGCGGCCAACTGATACCCGTGGTTTGCGGATCTCGCCGCCGCGACAGCGTTGAAAATCACCTACAGCGCACGCGTCCCCAGCGATCTCTCCAACACCTGCGGCAATGTCGGCGCCCCCAGCGGTCTCGCCAACACCGACGCCACGAAACATCCGTCACATCGCTAACATTGGCAGTGATACCCGCCGCCAGCGGGGGGACCGGTGCAGCTTGGGCAGATCCATGCACGGCCGCGAGAACCAAGCCTGCAACCGACATCGCAAGTGCTGTTCGCAACATGTCTCTCTCCCTATTTTGTGGCGTTATCCTTTGCCCTAGGCGACATGATTCTTGGCCATTGAGCACCACCGGGGATGGGCGCGCGAATTCGATGATCCTATCGCATGAATGTTCTCATTTCCCCATCGGTAATTTACCCGAGCGGCACACCAGATTGACCTGATGCTCTCCCTCGCTGGGTTTTCTAAGACGCCTATCGTGGGTCGTCCCACAGATCACCTTTCGGCGGATGATCTATGGTGGGGCGATCGTCTTCATAAACTGTCCCACGTGGGACAGTTGAATTCCTGGCCCTGCGCACTGTCGGTTCACTGACCCCGACCTCGTCCGCGATCTCGTAGTTTGATCTTTTGTCGTTTGGGTGCGCCTTAAAGTGAGCCGTTGCCCGATCCGCCTTCAGGACTACAGGCGCACCACATTGACACGCTGCGTCGACTCCGCACACCGAACAGGCAACAAAAAGCCCGCCTGAAAGGGCGGGTTTTCAGCTTTGACGAGAAGGGCGCTTTAAGCTGCCTCTTTCATACCCTCGGCTGATTTTGCGGCCTGAAAGGCCGGATCATTTGAGCTGAAGATCGAGGTGCGTTTAAACGCTTCGATGCCAATCGCGTTAATCGCTGAGGCGAAAGTACCACTGATCAGGAAGACCCAGCCCTACAGGCCGGCGAGTTTGGGCGGCGACTCCAACACCAGTATCGCCAAGAAAGCTCGCACGAAAGCCGAGGCGGATTTTGCCACTTGGCTCATGATGGCCAAGCTTGGTGGTTTCGATGACCTTCCGTCAAACGCACAGAGCGTTCTGACTAACTATCGAACCCGACTCGAGACGATGAGCGAGGCCGAGTCCACGGCCGTGGCCGTTCGCGAGGTCTATAGCGCTTATTACAGCGAGATGGGAGGCGTGGGCGCGGCGCCGGAGCCAAAGGCTCGCACACCAACGAGAGAAGGCGAGGATGATGAGTAAGCCGAGAGCGGCCGAGGTGCCCAGAAGTTCGATCGCGTGAGCGCCCATGATCCTACTTTCAGGAGGGAAGAAAATCCACCGGCCACGGCAACGCGCTGCAAATCGCGTCTGCAGGCGTGGCCAGGTAGAACGACAGATCGTGATTAGCGTTCGGCCATTCAGCGTTGCGCTTTCACCTTACCCAGACACGCGCCAGAGTGCGAACAGAACCGACATCAAGATCACGATCACCCCCGTGGCCAAGACCAACCGGTCTGCAAACAATCGGCGCATCGGGAACCTCCCTACACAAAGCTGTAGCGTTCAGAATGATACTTCGACATCGGCACGTTCATCTCGCCGAGCGCCTTTTCGATCGCATCCATCATGACGTTTGGCCCACAGATAAAATATTCATGATCGGCATACGGCGGCATCAGATAACGCTTGAGTATTTCCGCATTGATAAAGCCAGTCTCGCCGGTCCAACCGGTTGGCGGCTTTGAGAGCACATAGACGACTGTCAAGTTAAGCCGCGCTTTCAGCTCTTCGAGCTCTTCCCGAAAAGTAATCGATTCCCAGTCCTGAACACCGTAAAGTAGAACGATGGGACGCTTGTCCTCTTGGTCGGCAAGCGTGCGTATCATACTCATCATTGGTGTTACGCCGATGCCGCCAGCAATCAGCACGTGCATGTCCGTCGGGTTGCCGATTGTGAATGCGCCGTAGGGTCCGTCGAGATACACGCGCTGACCGGCCGGGACCTTGTGTACGTTACTCGTAAAATCTCCCAGGTTTCTGATCGTCATTTCGACGCGCCTATCCGTCGCCGCCGCGCTAGAAGAGAACGAAAACGGATGCGCAGTAATCGCGAACGGGCTCTCCCACAGCGTCAGCCACCCGAATTGGCCCGGACTGAACCTAAAGCCACGGTGCTTGTCCGGCTGCATCACCAATGTAAAAGTGTCACCGCGTTCCTTGCGTACTTCCGCAACACGGTACGGCTGGCGCAGCATAAATAGCGGCTTGACGATACGCACGTAGAAAAGCAACCCGATCCAAAAAGCCGTCAAGCCGATCCACAATGACCGTTTCCAGGGATCAACCAGATAGAAGCTCGACCCCACCATGTGCACGACGCCGGCTGTGATGGCGACGACCGCGAGCACGACATGGATAAGATGCCAGGTCTCGTACTTGATCTTCAACGTCACGCGCCAAAGGGCCGTCACCACCAGCACGATCACCGCGGCAATCGATACAAGAGCGAAGTGAGCCGTCAACGGCGCTTCAAGCATATTCGACGGCGCCAGCAATTGCGGCTGAACCGCGACCAGAATGATCGGATGCGCGACGACAAGGCCGACTGCTATGAGGGATATCTGACGGTGAAAATGGTAAATGACGTCTTCGCCCCACGGCGCGGTGACATAGCGGAACCGCGCGGTGAGACCGAACTGCAGACCCATCATCGCAAGGCCGGAATAGCCGAAAGCGACGGAGAGCTCTGTCCAAAAATCGCGCGACGGCGGATGCGAGCCCGCTAGAAGCGCGAACAAGGGAGCGAGAATGAACAGCAGGTAGACAAGGAGCCAGACGGCCCCGCGCAGACTATAGAGAAGGTGCATGAATCCATCCCCTTCAACGCGACCGCAATCGCGCTCCGAGTCTACCACCACGGCCGACGAATACCCCCAGGACAACAGCCGATTTTTCAAGGATAACTACTGATTTTCGGATCGAGTATTCGCCGTTAAAATACTAGTTTGAGCGCCTTGAACCACCTGAACCATCTGTCCGTTTTCTCGCATCGCGGATATCTGATTCACTGACTGCTACTTTGCTTTTCTCTCTCGTTCCGATCTGTTAAGCTTTCGTCTTGAATGTGCGTCATTCGCTGTAGCGAATGCTCATTCCCCGGGGTGTCATGCCGGATTCCATGATCGCCTATTGTGGCCCCGCCGCTCTTCCAGACGACCTCTGGACGCGTTGGAATTTGGATCCGTTGCTAATTGCCATACTCGTTGCCCTGGCGATCGTGGTTGGTCGCGGTCGATCCGCCGATGCCCGAGCGGGTTTCGGGGCGATCGGGCTGATTCTGATCATCTTCGTGTCGCCGTTTTGCGCGATGTCGTCGGCGTTGTTTTCTGTCCGGGTACTGCACCATGTCTTGTTGATCGCCGCTGTAGCGCCGCTTCTGGCACTGGCTTTTCCGCAACGGCGAGCAGGGTCACTGCCAATCGTCGTACTCGTCGTGGCACACGCGGTCGTCCTTTGGCTCTGGCACACGCCAGGACTCTATACTTGGGGCCTCGCCAGCGTGCCGGCTTATTGGCTCATGCAGATTTCGCTCCTCGGAAGCGCCTGGCTGTTATGGCGATCGATCCTGGCGCCGTCGCAGTCCGGCCCTGCGATAATTGCGTTGGTTGCTACGATTGGGCAGATGGGCCTTCTCGGTGCGTTGCTCGTTTTCGCGCCTAGGCCGCTCTACCTCGTACATCTGGCGAGCGCAGCGAGCTGGGGACTCGCTCCGCTTATAGACCAGCAACTCGCTGGCTTGCTGATGTGGGTGCCCGCGATGCTGCCTTACCTGGGTGTAGGAATCTGGATAGCGTGGTCCAGCCTTAGATCGAGCGAAGCGGCCCTGTGACAACCTTCCTAAAATTCGTGCACCTAGGTGCGATAGCGCTCTGGTCAGGCGGTCTGATTGCGCTGCCTTTTCTGTTTTGGCAACGGCGGACCCTTGAGGCAGGATTGGATCTCGACCGGTTGCACCGCGTCACGCGGCTGGTCTACGTCGAACTTGCCTCGCCCGCCGCATTTGTCGCTATCGGCAGCGGAACGGCGTTGATCTTCCTGCAGGCCACCTTCGCGGAATGGTTCTCGCTGAAGATGGTGCTGGTGGGAATCATGGCGATGCTGCATGTCGTCGCCGGTCTGATCCTCATGCAGTTGTTCTTGCCCAAAGGAAAGTTCACCAAGCTTTCCTACGTGTCGCTGATGAGCGCTTACATTGTGTTGATCGCCGCAATTCTCTGGATCGTATTGGCCAAGCCGCACATTGATTCCAACCAGATCGCCGCGCATCTGTTCGAGCCCGGGGGACTCGGGCGTTGGGTGCATCAATCCTTCGGCGAAATCAGAATGCCCACGCCATGATCAAACACGAGCTTGCCCCCGTGCCATCCGGCGAAGCCTACCAGCACCGACGCAAGGGCCGAGAGGGCAAGGCCGTGCGGCAAGATCGACTCGGTATCGATGAGACGCAGCCCCCAATTGGCCCCCGCGACCGCAACGAGCGTCATCGCCGCCACGGCATGGGACCAGCTTGCTTCAAGAAGCCGGATACCGCGCACCAACAGCAATTCTCCGGTGCCAACGATACTTGCGGCCACGCCGCTCCAGAAGGCCATGCCGGTCGACCAAAGTCCGACGCGCACCCAGAACGCATCTCCCGACCACCAATAGAATACGTCGACACCGAGCGTCGCGATCACGAATGCGATCGGGAAATGCACCATCATGACGTGGATCGGGTGCCCTACCACGGCCACCGCCGAACCGACATCCAGGCGAAGCAAATCCAGCACAACCGCACTGTGAGGCTGGGTCGTAAGATCGTCTCGCTCAGCCATCGTTCGCTTCCTTCGCGGCGGAAACAACATCGTTCAAGCACGTATCGTAGTCTATTGCGTCTGTCTGTCCAACTTGGAATGCTCGCAACGCTCCCCGCCTGCACAGGGCCGCTGTCGACGCTAGAACCCTCGGGCCCGGCTGGCGCTTCAATCGCCACGCTCTGGTGGGTGATGCTGACCGGCTCGAGCATTCTCTTCGTTCTGGTGATGACGCTGTTCTTGCTGGTGATCCAGCGTCCGGGCTGGGGCGCGGGTGTATCGCCCGGAGGTTGGTTGGTGCTCGGAGGCCTCGTTCTGCCGGCCGTCGTACTGCTACCGCTTATCGCTTACGCGTTGATCGCCGGGGAGAGCCTACTACCACTTCCTGGACAAGCGCCGCCACGGATCGAAGCCGTAGGACAGCAGTGGACCTGGACCTTCCGCTATCCCGATCATGGCGCAGTCGAAACCAGGAACGTCCTGCATATACCGGCAGGCACACCGATCGATATCCTGGTCTCCAGCCAGGACGTTATCCACGCCTTCTGGATACCCCGTTTTGCCGGCAAGATCGATGCGGTGCCCGGGCATGTGAACCGCCTGCGCATTCAGGCCGATCAACCGGGCCGCTACGCCGGCCAGTGCAACGAATTTTGCGGCCTCGGTCACGCTGGGATGCGGTTCGATGTCATCGTCCACCGCCCGGAGGATTTCTCCGTAGCTCTTGCGCGGGCTGCCGCATCAGAAGGGCCGGAGAAAAAATGAGTGAACCCGTCGACCAGCTGTCGCAGGGCACACCGGCATTGCGGCTGCATCGCCAGCTCTCCGCGATCTGGGCAACCGGACCGGGACTTCAGCGCCTTGCTGCCGTCAACCATTCGGTCATCGGCATGCGCATGATGATCACGTCGTTCGCGTTCTTCGCAATCGCCGGCGTGCTCGGCATGCTGACCCGCGTTCAACTCGCGACCCCCAACTCCACGTTCATGGTCCCGGAGACCTACAACCAGGTCTTCACCATGCACGGGTCGATGATGTTGTTCCTGTTCGCTATTCCGATGGTAGAGAGCTTTGCGGTTTATCTGACGCCGAAGATTCTCGGCACCCGAGACTTCGCCTTCCCGCGACTGACCGCCTATGGCTACTGGTGTTACCTGTTCGGGGGCACGATCCTGACGGTAGCGTTGATCGCCGGAGTGGCGCCCAACAGTGGCTGGTTCATGTACACGCCGCTGAGTTCGAACGTCTTTACGCCCGGCATAAATTCAGACGTATGGCTGCTCGGCGTAACCTTTGTCGAGATCTCCGCGCTGTCGCTCGCGATGGAAATCGTGGTCTCGATCCTGAAGATGCGTGCGCCGGGCATGTCGCTCGATCGGATGCCGATTTTCGCCTGGTACATTTTGGTAACCGCGATGATGATGATCGTGGCTTTTCCCCCATTGATCCTCGGCTCGATCCTGCTCGAAGTAGAACGCGCCTTCGGTCTGCCGTTCTTCGACCCGAAGCGTGGCGGGGATGCGTTGCTATGGCAACATCTTTTCTGGCTGTTCGGTCACCCCGACGTTTACATCATCTTTCTGCCCATGGCCGGCGTGCTATCGACAATTATCCCTGTCTTTGCCAACCGGCCACTGGTCGGCTACCGGGCGATCGTCGTTGCTATCATCGCGCTGGCCTTCCTGAGCTTCGGCATTTGGGTGCATCACATGTTTACCGTGGGCATTCCGCACCTCGCGCTCGCCTTTTTCTCCGCAGGCTCGGCGATCATCGCGGTGCCGACGGCGGTACAGATCTTCGCATGGCTTGCCACACTAGCGCACGGCAGGCCGCGATGGGATGTGCCGATGCTCTATGTCTTCGGCTTCTTCTTCATCTTCGTGATGGGCGGCCTGACCGGCGTCATGCTCGCCATGGTACCATTCGACTGGCAGGCCCATGACACCTATTTCGTCGTCGCCCACATGCACTATGTGGTGGCCGGCGCCCTCGCCTTCCCGATGCTTGCGGCGTTCTATTATTGGCTACCGTTGTTGACAGGACGCACCGCGGTGCACCGGCTGTCGGTACCCGCGTTCTGGTTGGTCTTCATCGGATTCAACATGACCTTCTTCATGATGCACCTAACCGGTCTGCGCGGTATGCCCCGTCGGATCTATACCTATTCTGGTGATGAAGGCTGGAATTGGCTCAATCTGCTATCTTCGATCGGCGGGTTCGTCATGACGATCGGCTTCGCGCTGGTGGTGATCGACCTATTTGTCCAACTCCGTTACGGGCGTCGCGTGCGGCGCAATCCCTGGGGCTCGACGACACTGGAATGGGCGATGCCGATCCCGCCCGCACCATATGCATTCGCCTCGATACCGGATCTCGGAACAACCCGGACCGAATCGATCGCTACCGGCGATCTCGCGCTATCGCTGGCGCGCGGCGAGGGTTATCTCGGCTCCACGCGCAACGGTTGGCAGGAGACGCTGGGCGTGCACAAGACGTCCGGCTTGCCGGACCAACTGATCGTGTTGCCTAGCCCAACCTACCTCCCGCTTTATACCGCGCTCGTCACTGCAGCTGCGGTTCTTTCCATGCTGTTCAAATTCTATCTGCTGTCGCTCGCCTTTGCGCTGCTGACCACCGGCCTGTTCGTCTTCGCCGGGCAGGACGCCGGTCTCGCGCGAGACTACGGCCCATTGCCCGTCGGCCGCGGTGTCAGCGTGCCGCCCCACACCGAGGTGGCCGACGCGCCGGCTTGGCTGGCATTGATATGCACTCTGGTCGCCGACGGTACGCTGTTCACATCGCTGCTGTTCGGGACTTTCTATCTTTGGATCTCTGCGCCGAATTGGACCGCGGCGGTCACACCCGAACCGAGCCGCACGCTCGCAATCGGCGCCGTCGCGGCGCTCGCGGTGGCCGCTGCAGCGGCGCGTGGGTCGCTGCGAGCGGCCGCCGCTGGTCGCAAGGCGAGCGGCTGGATTGGTCTTGCCGCGTTGGCCCTTCTCGCAGCGCTCACCGTAGCCGTCGGACAAATCGCCGGTGTTACGCCGCATCCGCGCGAGCATGCGCTCGGCGCAACCGCGGCTGCCCTGATCTGCTATGTCGTTCTGCATGCCGGTATCGGACTTCTTTTCCTCATCAGCAACGCCCTGCGTCTCGGCGCCGGCTTCATTTCACCTCGGCGGGTGCTGGATCTGCGGCTTACGCGATTATGGCTTGACTACACGTTGGTCACGGGGGTCATTGCAATGGGCCTCGTTCTCGCACTGCCCGCGCTCGTGACGGTGCTGGGGGTTCGACCGTGAGCGAACGTCCGGTACCACCAAGGCGCTTATGGTGGCTCGCGGCGGGTTTCACCGTTTGGTGTAGCGCGCTGGTTGTTCTCTACGCGATACACGGTATCGGCTGCGCGTTTGCCTGGTCGACGGGCTCGTTGCGGCTATGGCTTGCCGCGGCTCTTCTCGCGCATTTGATTGTACTGGGCTTGATGTGGCGGAAAATTGCGCACGCCGACCCTGATTCCGGTTTCGGTCCGACCGGAGCGTTTCTACATTGGGCTGTCCTCGGGACACTTATCACCTCGCTCATCGCGACCGTCGTTACCTTCGGTCCATCGCTGTTGCTCGCCACATGCATCTAATAGGCCTGGATTTGCCTTCATGCGCGTCCGCTGATGTGAGGGTGGTCTTCTTCTGCATTCATTTCGTCGCCATCCCGGACATGTCGCGAGTGTTTTCGTATTGCGGGTAATCCGAGTTTTCTGACAGGCCGAACGCGCCTCGAAAGGCATTTGGCTCAAACGTCATTTCCAAAACAAAATGCATGCCGTGATGCCGCGTTGCTGCATCGACCGACGGCAATAGAACGTAAACTCGTTGTGACAGAACATTAGAGCCCCATACGGATTTACATGCTTGATGACAAGTATCGCGCTTGGTACCATATTCGTCAATTATGGGTAGCAGGGAGGTGCGGGTGCCGACTGTAATCACGATTGAAGGCGACTCGCCATATTTGCTCCCGCATGTGGATCACGTCTCAGCGATAGTCCACGGTGAAAACGTAGATTTGACAATGTACGTGGCGCTGCCGGGGCATGCGGACCTAGAACAGGTTTATGTGCAACTTAGCCTTCCCGCTGCGGACGATCTCTTGGCTCAGTTAACTCGGGCCGTAGCCGAGACAAAGAAGGATCGTTCAGAACCATAGACGCGTGCTGGCGCTCCACCGAAACGCGACGTCGCCATTCAATTCTGGGATAGCATTCAAGCGAGCATGCACCCAGTGGCTCGGATATCAACCCGGTTATCGAGATCGACGAAGAGTATTCAATCAACGGACATAACGATTCCGGGAGCGTTCCGGTTTGTGCCAGGGCGGATATGAATAGTCGATAATCTGCCCCCTGTGTGTACCGAAAACTCAAACACGGGCGTAGTGGTGGTGAAGTCCGCCCAGGATGGCGTGTGATTTGATGCTTCCGAGTCGCTGAACCGGGCGAGAAACCGGCGCATCCTTGTTCAAAGATCGATGCGTTCTGACCCTATTGTAATAGTCGGCGTAGGATTTCAGGACCCGACGCAAATGCATCTCGCCCAGGACAATGATGTGGTCCACACATTCACGCCGGATCGATCCGATCAGCCGTTCGGCAAAGCCATTCTGCCAAGGCGAGGCTGGTGCGGTAGGCTTGTCCCGGATGCCCATGGCGCGCAATCGGCGCCTGACGACGCTGCCATAGATCCGGTCGCGATCGCGGATCATGTAGTGCGGAGCCTCATCCCAGGGGAATGCCTCCGTTATCTGACGTGCAGCCCATTCTGCCGTAGGATTGGCTGTGACGTTGATCCAGACGAGGTCTCTGCGGTCGAGCCGGACGATGACGAAGGCATAGAGCCGGTCGAAACCGATAGTTGGAACAACGAACAGGTCCATGGCGGCGATGTCCGGCGCGTGGTTACGCAGGAAGGTCCGCCATCCCTGGCTGGGCGGCCCCCGCCGTTTGACCATGTACTTGGCGACGCTCGACTGCGCGAGCTCAAACCCTAGCTTGAGCAGTTCGCCGTGAATGCGCGGCGCACCCCAAAGCGGATTCTCCATGCTCAACCGCCGGATCAACGCGCGCAGCTCGGTGTCGATCTGCAGTCGCCCTCCCCGTGGGCGCGACTTCCAACGCCAGTAGCAGCGAAAGCCGACCCTGTGCCAACGCACGAGGGTCTCGGGCCGGATGATGGTGAGAACCTGCAGGATTGACGGAAAGCAGCGATACGGCTGGATAAAGAACCAGCGATCACGGTTGGTGAGCCGGACGCGACCATGCAGCCTGCGCCGCAAGATAATCAACTGATGTCGAAGCACCGCGTTCTCAGATTCAAGCCGTAACTTCGACTTGAATGGCGAGGCCAGGACAGCCAGAACGAAACAGAACAGCCCGATCATTCCGCCAGCTTAGGCGATTCCATCACGTCATCAACTCGGATAAGGTTTTCGGTACACACAGCCGTTCCGCCATTATAATTCCTTCGCACGATGCGTTTAACAGGGCCTCAAACGGAGGCCACGATGGGTATGGTTATGATTCGACGTCCTGCAACGGGACGCGCGGTTTCAACCGGAATTGAAGTGGATTTAGCTAAATTCCGGCGAACGGCGATTTTCTTCTCTCGCTCGTACTGTCCTCACTGCCGCATCCATATGGATCGAAACGTCAAAGTCTCAGGAGCCGAGCGGTATCGCCCGACATGGCGATGCGGCCCTTGACCCAATCGTTTACTCACCCAATAAGTCGGCGTTGATAAGCCAGATGCTTTTGCTTTTTGCGATTGGCAAATGCTCGCTATCAGTCGCTTAAATAGGGAACGGCGATGTTTTATCGTCTTCACCTGCGAGTTCGAATTGATAGGGATAGGCCTGAGTTTCAGACCATAGAAATTTGACCCTTGCACCGATCTTCAAATCGGCAAGTTGGCAACCAATTGCGGGAGCGAAGACGCGCGGGCCTTCGTCGAGCTGGACCAGAACCAAAAGAATTGGGACTCTTCCACTTGATCTCCGCGTTCGGTCTTCGGTGAAGGCGATAATTCTACCGGCTCCGGCTGCCGGCCGCCAATCCAGAGTTTGGCCTAGATTGAAAAGACTTATTGATCTCGGATAAAATTGATAACGCGACGAGGTTTGATCGTATTGCAACAAAAACATTTGCTTCGACAAGCCATTCCAAAACTCGCTGTTCGTCGATTTCTCTGTCAACGTCCTCGCTCCAGAAGCATCACGTTGCTGACACCCCAGTTTCGGCCGTATTGGATAACGCCAATGCCAGTGACCATCGCATTCTCAGTCTGTTTGATCTGACGATCTCCGGCCTCTCTATACATCTGGATCAGAGCCTCGCTAAGATTGACACCGCCGCCCGCGAGCCCGGGTTGCCCGCTCGAAATCTGCCCGCCACCGGGATTAATTGGGAAATCGCCAGCAAACGTAACGTCCCGATCGAGCAGAAACGCCCCTCCTCTTCCCTCAGCACAAAACCCGATTTGTTCAAGTTGAAGGATGATCGCGATCAGAAAATCGTCGTAAGGATGGAAGGATTGGATGTCCGAGGATCGCCAGCCTGTGTCGCCCAAGACTTGCGGGCCAACGATCGAAAATCCGGTTCGAGTGATGTCGTCGATCGACTGCTGCGGATCGAAGTTCGAAATCTCCCGATAACCAACCGGATGCACGATATTTTGCATTCCTATTTCGCGCGCCGTGGAGGTTTCCATAACAAGGAAAGCGCTGGCTCCGTCGCAGCGCATCACACAATCGAGCAGTCGCAACGGCGTCGATACGAATGGCGACGCCAAATATTCTTCCACCGTCAGCGGTATTCGAAGTTGCGTACACGCATCGTCGTTGAGCAAAGCGCCGGTTCGTTGGGCCACGGCAAGTTGCCCGAGCGCCCGCTCAGGCAGCCCGCCGTGTATGCCCGCGTAGGCCGTGCTGAGCAGACCAAATGCGGTAAGCGGCCCCGAATAGCCCAAGGGATCACCGAACTCGGTCCGGTGACCAACCTGATTTGATCGGTCGACGGTGGATACAGCATCGGAGGCAACGCATATCGCAATGTTGCAAAGCCCCGCTCGGATCGCTGCCGACGCTCGCGCAATATTACCCAGTGCGGAGGCACCACCCATGTCTGTCACCTGACACCAGGCCACACACAGCCCTGAATTCTCAAGAAGAAGATTTGTCCAAAACGGATTGCTGCAATCGGACATCGCAAGTGTCGATGCAAAGCCGTCGATGCGTTCGCGCGTAACGCCCGTCTGGATCAGCAGTCGCTCGACTGCTGCAGCCGCCAAATCCGATGCTGTCCGCCCGCTGTTTCGGATGTGTTTGGTGCGGGCGCAGCCTACTATGGCGATGTCACGATTCTGAAAAAGCATAATTCGGATTGCACCTCTCCAAAACATTTATGCTCGGCAACATCCGTATCGACGATCTTGATCGGGCCTAGTGCGGCGTTGCAGGACGAAAGCTACAGTCGATCGTAGTCGGAATTTTCTCCGGATGCGTCGAACGCCCCACCAAACGCCGTATATCCGCCATCGACCGGAACCACGGCTCCGGTGACATAGGAAGCCTCGTCGGACGCCAGAAACGCGACCACACGTGCAATCTCTTCGGGCTCGGCCATCCGGCCGAGTGGCGTTCGCGCCCGGATCCGGCCTTCCTCGAGCCGGCCTGTGGCGATCAGCCCCGCAACGAGCCGGGTATGGACATAACCCGGAGCCACCGCGTTGACCCGAATACCATAGCGCGCCCACTCACAGGCAAGGACGCGGGTCATCATGGCTATGCCGGCCTTGGCGACGGAATAGGCGGTCCGAGCGGGTATACCGATCTGCCCGGCGACAGACCCAAGATTGACGATCGAACCACGGCCGAGCTCGGCCATGCCTGGTGCTACCGCCTTCGACACGAGAAAGGCGCCGTTGACATGTATAGCGAGGGTCTTCTCGAATCTTTCCAGGCTCTGTGAAAGCGTTGCAACACCGCCGTCACCGATCCCGGCGTTGTTAACGAGAATGTCGATTCGCCCGAACGCCTTCACCGTCTCATCCACCATTGCGCCCACATCCTCTTCTTTCGAGACGTCGGCCAGTACCGCAATGTGGCCCGGCCCGATCGACGCTGCGGCCTGTCGCGCAGCCTCGAGGTCCACATCATTCAGCGCTACGCGGACGCCCTGTTCGGCCAACACGCGCGCAATCGCGAACCCGATGCCGTTGGCCGCACCGGTAATGAGAGCGGTCCGTGCGGTCGAAGGAGGATGGCTCATGGACACTCTCCATTCATCACGGCTCAGCGAAACCGCGAGAAGTCGGGCTTTCGCTTTTCAAGGAAGGCGGTGCGGCCTTCGTTCGCCTCTTCGGAATTTACAAAGGAGGCAAGACCATCGGCCGCCATTTTCACCTGGCCGAAGATGTGTGCGCTGTCCGCATTGAATGCGTGCTTCAGGAATTTCAGCGCCGTCGGGCTCAACGCCACTGCCTGCCCGGCAAGAGCACGCGCCTCCTCCATTAGTTTGTCCGCCGGCACGACGCGGTTGACGAGGCCCCATTGCAGTGCCGTTTGCGCGTCATACTGTTGGCAGAAGAACCAGATTTCGCGGGCACGCTTTTCTCCGACAATGCGCGCGAGATAGGCCGAACCCCAACCCGCGTCAAACGAACCGACGCGCGGTCCCGCCTGTCCGAATTTCGCGTGGTCCGCGGCGACCGTCACGTCGCAGATAACGTGAATCACATGGCCGCCGCCGATCGCGTAGCCATTGACGGCGCAGATCACAGGTTTGGGAATGTTACGAATGACCATGTGCAGATCGTCGATCTCCCAAAGGCCGTTCTCGGATGTGCCATAGCTGCCCTTTTCCTGCATCTCCTTCTGGTCGCCGCCGACGCAGAACGCCTTCGTTCCCGCCGCCGTCAGGATCACGCAGCCCGCACTCTTGTCCGCCCAGGCCTGCTTGAAGGCGTGAATTAGCTCTTCAATCGTTCTTCCGCGAAAGCAGTTCAAGCGATCTGGACGGTTGATGGTGATGGTGGCGATGCCTTCGCTGACTTCGTACAGCACGTCGGTATAGTTCATTGGTGGTTCCTCTGAGTTGGGTTCGAATTAGGCGAAAATGGCGCGTGTCGCCGGAGATCCGAATTTGGTCATGCCGCTGTTCCGTCGCCGACCGGGTTGTGCCCGGCGCGGCGTGATTGGAGCCGTGCGTTGTCAGTCGACCATTGTCAGGCCGCCGCTCACGCTCAGCACCTGCCCGGTGACGAAGCGTGACCGATCGGAAGCAAAAAACAGAATTGCGTCGGCGATCTCGGATGGCTGCGCGACCCGCTTCATCGGAATGGCGTTGACCAGCGCCTCACGCATCTTTTCTGATTGCGAGGCGAACAGCGGCGTGTCGGTCGGTCCTGGGCAGACACAGTTCGCGCGCACGTTCTTGCGAACGACCTCGCGCGCCAGCGACTTGGTGAAGGCGATAATGCCGCCTTTCGCGCCGGCATAGACGGCTTCGCCATAAGAGCCGACACGGCCCGCATCAGACGACACGTTGACGATGCGGCCCGACCCGGAAGCGAAAAGCAGCGGCAGCAGCGCTCGCGTTACCTGCACCGGACCCATGAAATTCAGTGCGACGATCTTGGCCCAATATTCCGGCGGGTTGTTCATGAAGGGCTCGATAATGTCCCAACCGGCAGCATTGACCAAAACGTCGAGGCGGCCGAGTTCGGACTCGATCCTGGCAGCGAGTACTTCGGCGGAGGCTCGGTCGGTCACATCGAGGGCCATGAAACGCGTATCGCCGACAGACTTCAACTCGCTCGCCGCCTTTTCGCCTGCGGCCACGTTGACGTCGGTCAGCACGACCCTGGCGCCGACTTCGGCGAATGCACGGGCTGTCGCTAAACCGATCCCGGAGGCGGCACCCGTGATGACCACGATCTCGTCCTTGAACTTCATAGTTGTCTCCTTGTCGAATACTTTTGGGGGTTCATCTCGCTTTCGAGGCGAAGAATGCCTCCACGCGCTGACGTGCTTCTTCCGTGCGCATGATGTGGCGCGGCTTTTCGATTTCGCGGGCGTATCCATCGACGGCCGGATCGAACCAGGCAGCGATACAATCCTTCGATGCGACGAGCGCCCCGCGCGAAAGACCGGCGACGTGCGTTGCGATTTCGCCGACGCGCGTGTCGAGTTCAGCGGCGTCCGCGGACCATTGAACAATCCCGAGCCGCGCGGCCTCCGCCCCATCGACTATTTCGCCGCCGAGGATCAGCCGTGATGAAACGCCGGGCCCGCAGAGCCGCGTTAGACGCTGCGTGCCGCCGGCACCGGGAATCATCCCGACGCGAGCCTCGGGCAAACCGAGCTTGGCCCGCGTCGATGCAATGCGGAGGTCGCAGGCGAGCGCCAACTCCAGGCCGCCGCCCAGCGCCGGGCCGTCGATGACGGCAAGCGTCACCGTTTCAAGCGATTCGAGACGGTTGAATAGCCCGTGTAGCGATTCCACGTATTCGATCATCCTTTCAACGCCATCGGGTGCGACGAAATAACCGCGGATCAGTGTGAGATCGGCGCCGGCACAGAAGCATCTCTGATCACTGCGTACGACCAGGACGGTCGGCTTCATTTGCTCGACTTCGCCCAGCGCGCCGTTGAGCGCCAAGACAAACGCGGGATCGATCGCGTTGACGGGCGGACGGCTCATCAACATCGTCGCGATCGCGCCGGATTGCTCCACACGAATCATGACTGCCTGCCATCGGCCGATTCAGCGAGC
This sequence comes from Bradyrhizobium canariense, assembly GCF_900105125.1. NCBI lineage: Bacteria > Pseudomonadati > Pseudomonadota > Alphaproteobacteria > Hyphomicrobiales > Nitrobacteraceae > Bradyrhizobium > Bradyrhizobium canariense. Next base: position 2,124,917 of record NZ_LT629750.1, read on the forward strand.
TTCTTGCGGATGAGAAACTTTTGAATCTTGCCGCTCGGGTTCATGGGCAGTGCCGGCCAGATCTCGAGGCGCTCGGGCATCTTGAATCGTGCCACGCCCTTGGCGAGGAGAAATTCAACGACTTCGGCAAGCGTCACGCTGCAACCGGACCGCACGACGACAACGGCGCAGCCGGTCTCACCGAGGCGCGGATGAGGAACCGCGACCACGGCTGCCGATTGGATCGCAGGGTGGCTCACGAGATAGTCTTCGACCTCCCGGACGGAGATGTTCTGACCGCCGCGAACGATGATGTCCTTGAGCCGCCCCACGATGCGCAGCGAGCCGTCCGGAAGCAAGCGGGCGAGATCGCCGGAGCGATACCAGCCGTCGGCGGCAAGGTCTTTCGCGGTCAACTCCGGTTCGTCGAGATAACCGACAAAGGTGTTGGGTCCGCGCGAAAATTCCTCGCCGATCTCACCGACCGGCAGCACCAAACCCTCTGTCGAGACGATGCGCACCTCGATGCCGCCGAGCGGTCGCCCGTCGGTCGTCCAGGCGTTCTCCGCCGGATCGTCGGGATGCACGACTGTATGCGGCGGACTCTCGGTCGAGCCATAGATCGACATTACGCGCAATCCGATCGCGCCTGCTTTCCGCACCAAGGCTTCGGGGACCGGCGCACCGCCGCACATGAAATAGCGCAGGTCCGGAAGACCTGAGCCGGTCTGTTCGAGCGCGGCGGCGATATCGGCGAGAAACGGGGTCGCGCCCATCGTCCAGGTGCAGCGGTGATCGGCGAGTTGCCGCGCCGCGCGGCCTCCTTCGAACACGTCGAGCAACGATAACGTCCCGCCGAGTGTCAGCGTCATCACGACGCCATGCATGAAACCGGTGGTGTGCGAAACCGGCGACGGCATGAAGGCGATATCGTTCGCGCCGATCGCCAATGCCCGCGACAGCGCCCTCTCGCCAAACAGGATCGTATTATGCGTGTGGACCGCGCCTTTCGAGCGCGATTCCGTGCCGGATGTGAACAGAACCGCCGCCGGATCGTCGGCCGCGAGTTTAACCACGCCGGCGTTCGCCGTATACGAACACGCCTCCGTCCAAGGCGTTCCAATGTCGACCTCGCCGTCGCCGACCCGAACGATGGTCTGACCGGCAAGAGCCGCAGCGTTGATTTCGGATAGAGCGACTGTGAAATCGACGCTGCGAAAGCGGCCGGAAACGAACAGTGCGCGGCTGCCGCATTTTGTCAGCACATAAGCGATATCGGCCCTGCCATAGGTGACAGGAATCGGATTGACGATCGCACCACGTTTCATTGTCGCGACAAAGGCGACGACCGTCGCGCACCAATTCGGCAGGCAGACCGTGACGATGTCGCCTCGTTCGACGCCGCGCGACGCGAGGAAGCCTGCAAGCCGATCCGACTGCGCGCCGAGTTCGGCATAGGTCAATTGTTCACCGGAGGCGTCGCGCACCGCAATCTTGTCCGGCGCACGGCACGCCGCCGCGCCGATCAGGCCAGGAATAGTGTCATCGCGCCAGTAACCGGCAGCATGGTATTCGGCCGTGCGGCCCGGATCTGGCCTCGGCATCCACATCAGGCGGCACCTCCCGATTTCGGACGGCCCGCAATATGGCTGTGAATGCTGCCGAGCAGGCCACCGTCTACGAGTATGTTCTGACCTGTCAGGTAGCCGGCGTCGGACGAGATCAGGAACTCGACCACGCCAGCCAGATCGCGAACCGGATCGCCGATCCGGTGCATCGGTATCAGCGCCTCCCGTGCGGCCTTCTTCTCCGGATCGGCATAAATCGGAGCGGTCATCGCGCTGAGAAACAAACCGGGCGAAACGGCGTTAACGCGCACGCCTGACGCCGCCCATTCCAGGGCCAGTGTACGGACAAGCATAATCAACGCTGCCTTGCTCGGGCTGTAGGCGCCGGTCCCGGGATAAGGCTCCACGCCGGACATCGACGCCACCGCGACAAATGACCCCTTGCTGGCTGCAAGATGGGGCTGCGCGGCGCGCGCCAACATCCAGGGAGCGCGCACATTGACCGAGAAGATTCGATCCCAGGCCTCATCCTCGAGTTCGGCAAGCATCCCCGGCGCCACAATCCCCGCGTTGGAAATTATCGCGTCGAGCCCTCCGAGAGATGCTGCGGCCTTCTCAACGAGAGCGGCCGGCGTCGCCGGATCGCGCAAATCGCCGACCAGACCTTCGACCTCGGCGCCTCGATTCCTGCAGACCGAGACGGCTTCATCGTGTTCGCGCGATGAAACCGACGCGCAAAGCGCAAGATGCGCGCCGGGCTTGGCCAACCTTTCGGCGATGGCGCGTCCGATGCCACGGCTTGCACCGGTTAGAAGGATTCGCATTATCTTTCATCCCTTCACATGACTCAAAGCACAACCGGTGAAAATGCTTTCATAGTCCGGCTGGACGGTCGTTATTGCTCTTCTGGATCACAGCGTCCGTCCGATGATCTCGCGCATGATCTCGTTGGAGCCGCCGTAGATGCGGTGGACGCGGGCATCCGCGAATGCGCGCGCGATCGGATACTCCCACATGTAACCGTAGCCGCCGTGAAGCTGCAGACATTGATCGACCACGCGCCCCATCAATTCGGTGCACCAGTACTTCGCCATTGCAGCGACCACGACATCGAGCCGCCCTTCGTTCGCCTCGCGCAGGCAGCGATCGATAAAAACCTGGGCAATCTCGATCTCGGTCTTGACCTCGGCCAGGCGGAAACGCGTGTTCTGGAAATCCGCGACCGGGGTTCCGAAGGCCTTGCGCTCGCGTGTGTAGTCGCGGGTCCATGCAAGCGCGGCCACCGAAGTCGCTACGGCACCGACCGCGATCTGAAGCCGTTCCCAGGCGAGTTCTTTCGCCAGCAACCGGAAGCCCCCTCCTTCTTCGCCGAGAATGTTGGCAGCCGGAATCCGCACGTTGTCGAAGAAGAGCTCGCAAGTATCCTGCGCCTTCATCCCAATCTTCTCGAAATTCTTACCTCGGGTGACGCCGGATCGAGAGGCCTCGACCACGACCAGCGTAATATCCTTCGCGCCCGCCTCATTCGATTTGGCTGCGACGAGCAGCAGATCGGCGCATTGACCATTGGTTATGAAGGTCTTCTGACCATTCAACACCAAGTCCTCGCCGTCGCGGATCGCCGTCGTACGAATCGAACGCAGGTCGGAGCCGGCGCTCGGCTCGGTCAAAACAATGGCGCCGATCATGTCGCCGGCGGCCATGGCCGGAAGCCAGCGATGCTTCTGCTCGTCCGTTCCGTAATTCAGGATGTACGGCGCCACGATGTCGGAATGCGTCGAGAAGCCTGGACCGGACAGGCCGAGATATGATTGCTCTTCGATCAGTACGGCTGCAGCCAGGCGGTCGGCACCGCCGCCGCCATATTCCGCCGGCAAAGCAACACAAAGCAGACCTGCCTCCCCGGCCTTCTTCCAGACAGATCGGGGCGCGACTCCGGCCTTCTCCCAATCGCGGTGATGAGGAACGACCTCCCGTTCGAAGAACTTCCGCGCCGACTCGCGAAGCATGTCGTGCTCAAACGAGAAGATTTCACGCGCCAATATCGCCATGGCGGCCCTCCGGGTTTGTGCTTGGGATTCAGCCGAGAATTGGGTCCCAATTTGAGTTGACTGACTGTTCAATCATCTCTAAGGATAAGTCAAGCACACATTGAAGGTGCCGACGCGAACAGAGATTGCCGCAAATTCTTGTTGCGGCTCTCGCCGGCCACGAAGCCCGGCCTCGCGAACGTGTTTTGCCGGGTGGATACAGGAGGAGTGAGGCATGAAACTCGATCGCCGCACGCTCATGGGAGGCGGCCTTGCTTTCGCTGGCGTCGTTTGGTCTGCCGGCGTTTCGCGCGCCCAGGCCGCGAGCACAATTCGCATCGGCCATATCACCGATATGGCTGGCGTCTATCGAGATGTGGAAGGCCCTACCAGCGTCGCCTGCGTGAAGCAGGCGATCGAAGAATTCGTCGCACAAAACCCTGAGATAAAAATCGAGCTTCTCGTCGCCGATCATCAGAACAAGGCGGATGTCGGGCTCGGGATCATCCGGCGCTGGTTCGATGAAAACGACGTCGACGTCATCACCAATGTCGGCAACTCCTCCGTGGCTCTCGGTGCCAAGACACTCGTCGAGAACAAGGACAAGGTCGCGCTGATCACGTCCGCCGGCAGCTCCGATCTCACCGGCAAGAGCTGCAGCACAAACATGCTGCATTGGTCCTGGGATTCCTGGTGCCTCGCCCATTCGACAGCGACGTCGCTGGTCAGGGCCGGCGGGGACAAGTGGTTCTTTGTGACAGCGGACTACGCTTTCGGGCACGCGGCGCAAGCCGACGCGACGAAATTCGTGGAACTCGCCGGCGGCGAGGTGCTGGGCTTCGTTCGCTACCCCTATGGTGCAACAAGCGATTTTTCGTCCTTCCTGCTCCGCGCACAAAGCAGCGGCGCCAACGTCGTCGCTTTTGCCAATTCCGGCGCCGATCTTATCAATTGTCTGAAGCAGGCTGAGGAATTCGGCCTGACGGCATCAGGCGCACGGCTCGCCGCCATGGTCGGTTACATCACCGATGTTCTCGGCATGGGCTTGCAAGTTGCCAAGAGTCTTACGCTGACTGAGACCTTTTATTGGGATCTCAACGACCGCACCCGCACATTCATGAACCGCATCAAGCCGAAGCTTGAGAATGGCGTGTTCCCAAATATGAGCCAGGCCGGTGATTATTCCGCGACCCTGCATTACCTCAAGGCAGTCCGGGAACTCGGAGTTGGGCGTGCCAAAGCGTCGGGTCGTGACGTTATTGAACTCATGAAGAAGATGCCGACAGACGACGATTGCTTCGGCCAAGGGAGCATCCGGGCCGACGGCCGCAAGATTCATCCCGCCTATCTTTTCGAGGTGAAAAAGCCGGAGGAAAGTAAACAGCGCGGCGACATCTACAAGCTCATATCGACCCTGCCCGCTGACGAGGCTTTCCGCCCGATCACCGAAGGCAATTGCCCGTTGATCCACAGCTGATGAGGTGATTCCCTGCCATGTCCGGAGATATCGAGATCAAGCTATGCCCTGCGATGCCGGAGGCGCTACAGGGGTTGGCTCCCCAAGAACGCATTCACATTACCAGGCCTGAACTCACCCGGCGGAGGCCGGCAAAATATCACTTGGCTGAACAGCCATTCATTTTAGGCAGAGCCCGAACATGACCTATGAAGTGACCAGCATCGTTGAAGATGCTGCCCTCGTCGAGAAGCGGCGGAAGCAGATCGTGGATGCCGCGACCACACTGTTTTCTTCGCAGGGGTTCTTCCGGACCACCATCAAGGAGATCGCCAAGCTCGCCGGCATCAGCTCCGGCCTCATCTATCAATATGTGACCGACAAGGAAGACGTTCTTCTCCTGGTCCTTCTCGAAGTGGTGGATGCCTATGCTAGGGAGCTTCCGGCCGCCATTGAATCTGCCACCGATCCTCTTGATCGATGTGTCGCTGCTATCGTGGCCTATTGCCGGGTCGTAGATGCGCATCGCGCAGCAACCGTCCTCGCCTATCGATCGACCAAGTCATTATCCGAAGACCGGCGCGTGAGGATCCAACGGCGCGAGCTGGAGACCAACCAGATCATCGCCGGTGTAATCACCGAATGTGTCCGCAAGGGATATTTCAGGCGCGTGAACGTCAACGTGTTGACGTACCAGATCGTCATGACGGCCCACGCATGGGCCCTGAAGAGTTGGTATTTCAAAACGATCCTCACGCTAGACGATTATATCGAACACAGCCTGGACATTCTGCTGAAAGGCGTCCTTGCGCCCTCTGCAGAGAAAAAATGGCAATCCATTTCGAAGGACATGGCATCGCCACCGTCAAACCCGAGCCGCTAAAAGTTGGATCAAGGCAATTTCTCTGCCGAGGGGATGGAAATGTACAGCTTCCTCAACAAATACAACAAAGACTACTACGGCGGGGGCTTGATGATGCTCATCGGTCTTGCCGCGGCGATACAGGGCAGGACCTACAACGTGGGTACCATGAGCAAGATGGGCTCAGGCTTTTTTCCCGTTGCGCTCGGTGTACTTCTAATCCTCGCAGGCGCGATGATCGCGCTCACGGCAAAAGCTGCCGTACCTGCCGATATTAAAACGCAGGTTGCGCCGGAATGGCGCGGCTGGCTCTGCATAACCCTTGGCATCATCGCCTTCGTTGTCTTGGGACGATACGGTGGTTTGTTACCAGCTACTTTTGCAATCGTGTTTATTTCGGCGATGGGTGATCGCCAGAACACGATCGGGCAAGCACTGAGCCTGTCTCTGGTGATGACCGCTGTCGCCGTAGCGGTCTTCTGGTGGGCGCTCCAACTGCAATTTGCTTTGTTTCGTTGGGGTTGAGCAATGATCTGGCAATCCATGATCGACCTATGGCACGGATTTGGTGTGGCGCTTCAACCGCACAATTTCATGTGGTCATTTGTCGGTGTCTTAGTTGGCAATCTTATTGGTGTTCTGCCGGGCATGGGAGCGCTCTCCGCCATCTCGATGCTGCTTCCGTTGACTTATACCATGCATCCAATCCCGGCCATTTTGATGCTGGCGGGAATTTTTTACGGTTCTCAATACGGAGGCGCGATCGGCGCGATCTTGCTAAATCTGCCCTGTCACCCGCCTCACGCCGTAACCTGCCTCGACGGCTATCCTTTGACAAAGCAAGGTAAAGGCGGAACGGCGCTCGGGATAACGATGATAGCGTCGTTCTTCGCTGCATCGATCGGCATACTCGTAATGATTTTCGCTTCACCCCTGCTGGTGAGTGTCGCCTTCAAATTCGAGGCGCCGGAAATGTTCTCGATCATGCTCCTGGGCTTGCTGTGCGGCGGCACCATGTCCAGGGGACCCGCGCTTAAAGGAGCGTCGATGACCCTGGTCGGTCTCCTGATCGGCATTGTCGGCACCGACGTCAACACCGGAACCATTCGATTTTCGCTGGGTTTCGCCGAACTGACGGACAAAGTCGAACTGGTTGCACTCGCACTGGGTCTATTTGGCGTAACCGAATTCCTTCGTAGTGTAAATCGAATGGAAGCCGTCGGCGGCGGCGTTTCGGTACGACTGCGAGACATGCGCCCCAGCGTCGCCGAGTTGAAACAATCCATCTTTCCCATGCTACGCGGGACACTGATTGGCACGCTTTTTGGAGCAATGCCGGGTACGGGGCCAACTATCACAACATTTATTGCGTATGCATTGGAACGCAAAATTTCCAAAACCCCGGAACGCTTTGGGCGCGGCGCTATCGAAGGTGTCGCTAGTCCGGAAGCTGCCTCGCACTCAAAAACCCAAGTCGACTTCATTCCAACCATGAGTCTCGGCATTCCCGGAGATGCGGTGATGGCCCTCATACTCGGCGGGTTGCTGATTCAAGGCATACAGCCCGGACCGCAACTGATCACCGAGCATGCCGATCTGTTTTGGGGACTGATTGCGAGCTTCTGGATCGGAAACGTCCTGCTGATCGTGCTGAACATTCCTCTCATTGGAATCTGGGTCAAGCTGCTGCAAGTACCCTACCGTTACCTATATCCTTCAGCTTTATTTTTCATAGCGGTCGGAGTGTACAGCACGAACAATAGCCTATTCGAGGTCAGTGAGGTGCTGGTGTTTGGCTTGATAGGAGCCGTCTTCGTCGCTCTGGATTTTCCGGTGGCACCGATACTTCTTGGCTATGTCCTTGGACCGATGGTCGAAGAAAATTTTCGTCGCGCAATGTTGGTCTCACGAGGCGACCTGACGATCTTCGTTGAGCGGCCGATCAGTGCTGCCTTTATCTCTGTGTGTGCCTTGCTGATCCTGACGCAGATCTTTTTCGCCCTGCGCTCAGGTTTGGCGGAACGGCAATTTGGAGAATCGGAGCACGCAAACCTGCCAGTTACAGAGGATGTTTGAGAACAGCTGGCGCTCAGAGGAATACGCGTCGCCCGATCATCCAATTCTAACCAAAATCGCGCCTCGCTCCTTAGAACAATGAACGGAAATAGATAGAGTGGCTCAAACAAAATGAAATCCATGCGCAACGTCGCAATAATTGGAACCAGTGCGATTCCCGTGGGAAGGCATCAATCGCGAGATGACGCTGTTCTGCATAATTTGGAACACGAGATAATGGCCCGGCTCATTGTCGATGCTGTTCGTGATGCCGGTGTCGAGAAGAGCGATATTCAAAGCATGATATTCACGCTGCCCCGCCCATACACGCAACAAAAGTACTTGCATACGCTTCTCGCCGGCTACCTGAAGATGTCGTGCACAGGGACAGTGATGGAGGTTGCCGGCAACGGCATGACCGCGGCGCTCGCCTTTGATCAAGCGGCCAATGAAATTCTGCTAGGCCGAGCTAACGTCTCCCTGGCGTTGGGCATCAACATGGAAAGCGCTGTGAGCGCGTCCGCTCACATGATGAGCAGTATGCGTACGACGGGCGATGTGGACTTTCAAACTCCGGCCGGTTTTACGCCGATCTCCTGGTACGCCATGGATGCGATGCGTTACATGTATGAGTATGGCGTAGCGCGCGAGCAACTGGCTGCTGTCGCTGTAAAAAACCGGTATCACGCCTCCCTGAATCCCCTGGCCCAGTATCGCAAGGAAATTACCGTCGCTGATGTTCTGGCGCAGCGCCCGATAGTAGAACCCCTGGGCCTCTATGACGTCCCGTCCCGCGGAGACGGTGCGGCCTGTCTCGTCCTGGCGTCGGAAGATGTGGCCAAGAGCTTGGGGCGGCCATATGCGCTCGTCCGAGGCCGCGGGTTTTATCATCAAGGCGTTCATCAGATCAGCGATGTGCCGAATGACATGATCTCCTTTGAAGCCGCGCAACGAGCGTCAGCCGTAGCATATGAAGAAGCCCGAATAACCCCGAAAGATCTCGACCTGGCGGAGCTCTACGCACCGTGTACGATCGTCGAGGTGCTCGTTACCGAAGCGATTGGCTTGGCTGCTAGAGGTCAGGGAGCCCGCGCGGCGGCATCAGGGGAAACGACGCTCGGAGGCAGGATCCCCGTCTCGACCTCAGGAGGTCTAACCTCTCGCGGTCATCCAGCCTATGTAACGTCTCTCTACAACTACATTGAACTTGCAGATCAGTTACGCGGAAGAGCTGGTCAGAGACAGGTTTCGAACGCGCGCTTGGGGCTGACGATAGGTGAGCTCGGCAACTACAATGCCGCACTCGTTCATGTTTTGGAAGGCGTGAGATGAGTCTAAAAACGATCGGCCTTCCTTATAAGAGGTCATATCCCGCCAGGGTAACCGAATTCACTGCTCCATTCTGGGGCGCGCTTGCGAAAGGAGTGTTGACCAGCACCAGGTGTGAAGATTGCGGACACGTGACCTTTCCTCCGAAGCCAATGTGCCCCAATTGTTGGTCGTCCAGGATTCAATGGAAGAATTTACAGGCAACGGGCACGCTCTATTCCTGGACGCGCGTTCATGCAGCACCGGAAGTGTTCGCAAAGGAAAGCCCCTACGCGCTGGGAATCGTCGATCTGGTAGAGCGCATTCGGCTGGCGTGCCGCCTGGTCCCCCGAGACGGCGTTGATTTCCAACCAGGCATTCCGGTCGAAATCGTTGTGCTTGAATATTCTGATGGCCCGATGTTCGCCGCCCGGCCGCTCGCTCAGGGCGATTGACACACTCGACGTACACGAAACGCGTCTCCAAGAAACTGGATGCGCGCGATCAACGAACAAGACCAGGGAGACTCAAATGAAATTGCGTTCCTCGCTTCTCGCGATCCTGCTAGGTGGACTCTTTCTGGCAGGAAGCTCTCCTGTCATGGCCGAGGACTTTCCCACCCACCCGATAACAATTGTTGTTCCCTACGCCGCGGGAGGAGGAACAGATCTTCTCATGAGGGTTCTGCAGGAGCCGCTTCGTCAATTTCTGGGGCAGCCAATCATCGTTGAAAACAAGTCGGGCGCGGCAGGGGCCATTGCAGCCCGCGAAGTCGCGCATGCTGCCCCGGACGGCTACACCTTGCTGGTCGCCAACAATGGGATCGCTGTTGTTCCATTGCTGCAAACGGACGCCGGTTATGACTTCCTGAAGGATTTTGCCGCCCTCACCGTGGTGGCGAGAACGCCGATGGTCGTTATTGCCAATGGAAAACTGCCGATCAAAACTCTGCCGGATCTGATTGAATACGGAAAGCAGGAAAAAAAGGGATTGCAGTATGGGTCTGCCGGCGTCGGCTCGCTAGGCCACCTGTCTGCCGAGCTGTTCGCGAGCATGTCGGGGATCAAGCTGGAGCATCTTCCCTATCGCGGTCAAAATCCTACGATGATGGCGGTTGTTAGCGGTGAAGCTCCGATTGCCTTCACAAGCTCATCTGATGCCATGCTCGGATTCGCGAAATCTGATAAATTGAAAATTCTAGGGGTTGGATCGAGCGAGCCTTCACCTTTGCTTCCTGGTGTACCTCCAATTTCGACTTCGCTGCCAGGCTATTCGGCGGAGGTATGGCAGGGAGTTGTCGCTCCCGCTGGAACCGCGGCCGTAATTATTGCAAAGCTCAATGATGCTTTCGCCAAAGCGTTGGCACTGCCCGGCGTTCAGCAAAAATTCGTTAGCCTGACGTACTCCGCTGCCTCCACGACCCCTGCCCAGTTCTCCAAGGAGATTGCGGACGAATACGCTCGGTGGAGCACCATCATTCGTGAACGTAACATCCGGGTGGAATGATCCGAATTGGCCCCGCTCGTCCTCTAGACCGACGCTGCACGGCAGCTAGCCTGGATGCTTGCAATCCAAATTTATCAAATGTCCGAGATGAAAGAGCAGACAATGTCCGATAGTCGCCTTGATATTCGCGAACTCACGATTGGGAATATACTACGACGTCAGGCCGAGCATTACGGAAGCAAAATATTTCTGACGGAATTGAATACCGGCCGCACCTTTACGTATTCTGAAATCAATACCCAAGTGAATCGAATTTCAAACGGAATAAGAGATCTAGGCGTTACTCACGGAACGCATGTCGCGCTTCTTATGCTTAATTCGGCAGAAAATCTCTCGTGCTTCTTTGCCCTAGGAAAATTGGGCGCGGTGTCGGTCCCTATCAATACCGCGGCGCGGGGCGCAAGCCTGCGCTATTTCCTTGATCAGTCTGACTCGGAATTTGTAATAGTCGATGCAGAATTGTTACCTCGACTGGTCGAGGTGCTGGACGGCGCGCCGAAGATTCGACACGTGATTATAGCGTCTGCTGGCGAGCTGAATTCAAATGCCATTGAGCCCTCAGGCCACCGGCAAGTCGCATACCTCGATCGAATTATTACGACAAGCCGCAAGGAGGATCCGAACGCCCAGGTCGTCTGCTCAGACCTGCTGCTTCTTTCCTATACATCTGGCACAACAGGCCCTTCGAAGGGCTGCATGGTATCGCACGCCGCCGCCTTGAGCTATGGGACCGGTTATATCGAAGTTCATGGCTATCGAGACACGGACGTTTTCTATGTCTGCCTCCCCCTCTTTCACAACAATGCTCTGCTGGCGGCCACGGGATCCGCATTGCTGGTAGGCGGTTCTATCGCGCTTGCACAACGTTTTTCCGTATCCAGGTTCTGGGACGATGTTTGCCGGTCCGGCGCAACCATCACGAATTTTTTAGGGTCCATATCCAGTTTCATGTGGAATCAGCCCGCCTTACCCACTGATCGCGACAATTCACTTCGCCTCGTCAGCATGGCTCCAACGCCGAAATTCGCGGGGGCTTTTGAACAGCGTTTCGGGCTTTCCGTCATGAATAATTATGGGCTCTCGGACTTCGGAATGGCCACTGCGTTCACCGAGAATTCACCGAGGGAAAAGCTTGGCTCGATCGGAAAAGCGCGCCGCGGCATTCAAGTCAGGATTGTCGATGATCAAGACTTCGAGGTATCCAACGGGACAACCGGCGAAATTGCCCTACGCGCTGAAGAGCCTTGGCGAGCAGCAACCGGTTATTACAAAATGCCTGAGGCCACGGCCAAAGCGACCCGCAATCTTTGGTTCCACACCGGAGATCGCGGGTATAGAGACGATGATGGATATTTTTATTTTGTGGACCGAAAGAAAGATTCGATCCGCCGAAGAGGCGAAAATATTTCGTCGTTCGAAGTTGAGCAAACGATCATTGCGCATGATGCCGTAACCGAGGCCGCGGCATTTCCAGTCAAAATGGAATCCAGTGATGAGGAAGTGGGAGCTGCTATCGTACTTAAGCCAGGACACTCCGTCTCGGAACGAGAGATCATAGAGCATTGTCAAAAGAACATGGCCTATTTCATGGTGCCACGCTTTATCCAGTTTCGGTTGGAGCTACCCATGACTCAAAACGGTAAGGTCGAAAAATATAAACTGCAGGAGGATGCTGAAACTTTTATCGCCTCATTCTGGGATCGTGAAAAAGCTGGAATTCAACTAACCCGCTAAACTTAGCGAACGCTTTTTTGTAAGATCAACAATTGGCTAAGCCCATGTTTTGATTCCTCGCGACATCCTTTCAAGGTCCAAACCACGTCACGACCTCAGAGAGGGATGCTCGACTGGTTCGGAAATTGTTTGCCCCGTGTTGCTGATCCTCATACCCAAACGAGATGCCGCAGACGACCTGACGGTCTGCGGGTATGGAGAAGAATTCCCGGACAAACGGTGAATAGGCGGCAATCGCTGCCTGGGCGATCGTTGCAACGCCGAGACTTCGCGCCGCGAGCGTAAAATTCGCAACGAAGGCCCCGCAATCGACAGCTCCGTAGGTTCCAAGCGCCTCCTCAGTCGTGACGATGGCGACGTGGGGTGCGCCGAAAAGGCGAAAATTCTCCAGAGCTTGGCGGCCTGAGGCTTCGCGATCGCCACGTGCAATGCCGACGCTTTCGTATAGTTGGAAACCGCACTCACGGCGCCGTTCAAGGTAAGCGCCGCGATATTCGCGTGGAAAGGGAATATCCGGCAGCTTGACGTCGCCAAGGACATGTTGGCTGAGAAGCGAGCGAAAGCGGTCGGTCTCTGCGCCCATGGTAACGATGACCTGCCAAGGCTGCGCATTGCACCAGGATCCGGAGCGCTGCGCCAACGAAAGAATCCTTTCGATCGCCGGCCGGGCGACCGGTTCGCCTCGAAAAGCCCGACAGCTATGTCGCTCGGTCAGCAGTCGCTCGAGGGTCACGGTCTCGGCGTTGTCGATTGGGGGCACGGCGATTGCCTGGGACAGCATGATGGTCCTCTGGTAGATTACGCGGGATCAATAGCGATTGAGACCAACCTGAGTCAGAGCAATCGACGTTGATTAGCATAACATCATTTATCAGACATCGACGTTCTATAACGGCTCATTGCGCCAATTAAGCCCTCAGCAAAGATCGGCTCCGGCTATTCCCGGCTCACCGAGCGAGGATCACAATATCCTCTCAAGATAATTAGCTCAGATACCTGGTTGTTGCGGGGTAATTTGGACCTGGGCGGCCAGCCGTTCATTTTCTTGCGGTGACGTTGCAGCCAAAAACCGAACGCCAAGCAATTGATCAAGATTACTTGGCTTTCTGGACTGGTTTGGTTGCGGGGACCCGCAACAGTCGCCCGCACAGACTCGCTCCGATTGTGATTTCCTTGAGCCTGTAAGGATTTAATCTTGCCCAGTCTGCTCTACCCCCGATTGTGTTGCAAAACTCCTGTTGAGACGACTCGCGAACCGTGATTCCGTTGGTGAAGAGGTCATCAGCGGGAGCAGCGCATGATGGGGCGGCGGGAAGCTGGGCAAGGACAGTTTTTCTATTCGTTCGATCTCAACGAGGTGGTTCCAGTCGATCATCTCGTCCGGCAGATCGACGGGTTGCTCGATCTGAGTTGGGTGCACAAGGAGTTGGCACCTTACTACTCGCACACGGGACGACCCTCGATCGACCCGATGCTAATGATGCGGATGCTCCTCGTCGGCTATGTGTTTGCGATCCGCTCCGAGCGACGGATTTGCGCTGAGATTCAGGTGAACCTTGCCTATCGCTGGTTCTGCAAGCTCGGTATCGAAGACAAGATTCCCGATCACTCTGTATTCTGCCGTGCGCGGCGCGAACGCTTTCGAGAGAGCGACGCCCTACGCCGGGTATTCGAGGGTGTGGTGGCGATGAGCATTGCGGCCGGGCTAGTTGGAGGCGAAGCGTTCTCGATCGATGCAAGCCTGATCAAGGCAGATGTGGACAAGAAGAAGCGGACACCTGGCGACCAGCCAATTGCATGGCCAAAGGCAGAGGAGGCATCCCATGCGGTTCGCGAGTATCTCGTAGCCCTCGATGCCGCTCGCGGCGACGAGGATCGTGGTGGAGACGGTGGCGGTTCGGGCGAAGGCGGCTATCGACGCAAACCTCCCAAAGAAATCTCGCTCACCGATCCACAAGCCACATGGGTTGCGAGGCCGGGCCTGGACCCATTCTTTGCCTATGATGCGAACTACCTGATCGACAACAAGGTCGGGATCATCGTCGATGCCATGGGCACTCGGGCGAACCGAACCGTAGAAATTGCCGTCACCCAGACCATGGTGGACCGCGTTGAGCGCCGCTTCGATCTGCGGCCCCGAAGGCTCGCGGGCGACACGGTCTATGGTGCGGTCAGGCTGCTCAAATGGCTGGTGGATCGCAACATCACGCCGCACGTACCGGTGTGGGACAAGTCGACGCGCCCCGATGGCACCTTCAGCCGTGCTGACTTCGTCTTCGATCAGGAGCGCAACATCTATGTTTGCCCAGGCGGTGCGGAACTGACCAGCACAGGCAATATCGATCAAGGCCACATCGTTTACTACAGGGCCAGCAAGAGCGACTGCTCGCGCTGTTCATTGAAGCCGAAGTGCACGACGGCGATCGTGCGCAAAATTACCCGCGACCTCAACGAGGATGTGCGGGATCGTGTCCGTGCGTTGGCCAATACGGAAGCCTTCCAGCAGTCGCGCCGCGAGCGCAAGAAGGTCGAGATGCGATTTGCGCACATGAAACGGATTCTCAGGCTCGACCGGTTTCGGCTGCGGGGCTTGAGCGGCGTCAGGGACGAAGTGCTGCTTACAGCTACCGCGCAGAACCTGAGGCGGCTCGCCAAGCTTCTCTGCCATGCCCCGCCACCTCTGGGAACTGCTTGCCTCGCATAGGCACCGCGGCCGACAAGGGAGAACGCAAACAAGGTGGCCGGGCTAAAACGCGAAAGCTCTGCAATCGAGACCAGCCGAGTTTTGCAACACAATCCCCCCGGAAGCAGACATTGACTGCAGATGACGGAAGGTCGGCTAAGTGCCCAACAGCGGAAGTCGCGCCTTTATTCGGTCACCTCGTCACAAACGGGCGAGCACCTGACTGCGACGGTCATTCGGGCAGCCCGGCTTGCCGCAATCCTTCTTCCAATCGCGAGAGGTCTTCGGCCCGCCGAAAAGGGGGGAGCACGTCTTTGAGATTGGAAATACGTAGCGCGGGATTGAGTTGCCGCAGTCGAGCCATTGCCTTGTGTGCTTGCTCCGGCCGTCCGACCATTGCATTGCTTGCGGCGGCGATACGTAAACCGGGTTGAGAGTCCGGATTGTCCTGCAATGTCATTGCCGCCCATGACACAGCTTCGTCATAGCGGCCCAGGAAGAAATGGGCAAACGCGGTTCCGCTTCGCATTCCTGCCACAAACGGACCAAGTGGGCTCAGGCGCAAGGCACGAGCGAAGCGCTCGATCGCCGCCTCCGGCTCGCCGAGCCAGATTTTCACCCAGCCGCCCCAAAACCATGCCTCGGCCAAATTGGAATTGAGCGCAAGCGCGCGATCGCTCAAGGCGGCACCTGCCTCGAGATCGTGAACAACAAAAGCTAGCGCCCACCCGCTGGGGGCGAGCGCGGCCGCGTCATCCTTGCCCAACTCAACCGCCCGCTGGGCGAGCCTCGTCACTTCAGCCATGTCGTTCGCTGTGTTTGAAAACCAGCCATTGATCTTGGCCCAGACGTAGCACAAGGCAGCAAGGGCGTAGGCAGATGCAAAATCCGGGTCGAGCTCGATCGCGCGGTTGAATAGACGCAATGTCTCCTCGTTCGCTTGCCGGTTGCCAAACTGATAAAGCTTGGCCAAACCGCGCAAATAGAGGGCATAGGCGTCGAGACTCTCGGTCGGCTTGCGTTTGGCACGCTCGATCTCGGCTTTTTCCACCGTCGGCGCGATCGCCCCGACAACGCTCTCGGTCACCTGGTCCTGCAGATCGAAGATGTCGCCGAGACTACCATCAAACCGTTCTGCCCAAAGATGTGCCCCGGTGGCGGTATCGACGAGCTGTCCCGTGATGCGTACTCGATTTCCCGCTTTGCGAACGCTGCCTTCCAACACGTAGCGTACCCCAAGTTCGCGCCCGACCTGCTTCACATCGACGGCGCGCCCCTTGTAGGTGAAGCTCGAATTGCGGGCGATGACGAACAGCGCCTTGAAATGAGACAGCGCCGTGATGATGTCATCGACCATTCCATCCGCGAAGTAATCCTGTTCCGGATCACCGCTCATGTTGGCGAATGGCAGAACAGCGATGGAGGGCTTATCAGGGAGCGGAAGGGCGTCACCAACAGGCAGGCGGTTCGGCACAGCTGGCACGGCGCGACCGCTCGGAACGCGCCAGACCCGCATCGGTTCGGCGATATTCTTCAAGGATTGCAAGCCCAAATCCTCAAACGTTATATCTACCTTGCCACGAATTTGCCGACGCGCGTCATCCGAAATGCTGATACCGCCCGGCTCTGCAATCCCTTCGAGACGCACCGCAATATTGACCCCATCACCAAAGATATCGTTCTCTTCGATAATAATATCACCGACGTGAATGCCGATGCGGAGTTCGATCCGCTTGTCCTGCGGCACGTCGATGTTTTGTTCGGCCATGCCGCGTTGAATTTCGTCGGCACATCGCACGGCGTCGACCACGCTGGCGAACTCGGCAATAGCGCCGTCCCCGGTATTCTTGACGACACGTCCGTGATGCTCAGCGATTTTGGGATCGAAAATCGTTCTTCTAAGCGCTTTCAGTCGCGCCAGCGTGCCTTCTTCGTCTATCCCTATCAGGCGGCAAGAGCCCGCGACATCCGCCGCCAGAATTGCTGCCAGTCGTCGCTCTACGTGCTCGCTGCTCAAGATGCACCCCCGGGCCGGGGACATTGAATGGCTATATAGCAGGATTGTGGTCCGATGTCCGGCTATGCCCACGTCCGAAATGGGTTCAAAAGCTGACCTTATGGCTGGTGGCAAGCAATATCTGATTTGCTCTCAGCAGCGGACATCGGCTGAACGCTACATGAGTCTGCCGGGGTGCGTGGGGACACGCAACCACCGATACCGACACTCGCTGATGGTGGCTATTTGACGGGTCACCCCTGCTATTTTGTTGTTATTCGATTCCTCAAGAAGGAACGTCGCTACGAAGATGGTGCGCTCGGAGCGCCTACAACCACCCTCCAGGAAATTGAAATTACTCATCTTTTCAGGCAACTCTGGGGGCAATGTATCACAGTTTGTGCGGCGATTTTCCGCGCTGGACGCTGTTCGTTCAAGTCATGACCGATGCCCAGGCGAAGGCGTTTCCTTTCAATCCGTTCGATTTGACCAAGATCTGGCCGAAGGCGGATTTTCCGCTGATCGAGGTCGGCTTCTTCGAGTTGAACCGCAATCCCGAGAATGTTTTCGCCGAGGTCGAGCAGGCCGCATTCTCACCGGCAAACGTCGTGCCCGGCATCAGCTTCTCACCGGACAAGATGTTGCAGGCGCGGCTTTTTTCCTATGGAGACGCCCAGCGTTACCGTCTCGGCGTCAATTTCAACCACATCCCTGGCAACGCGCCGAAGTGCCCGGTCCACAGTTATCATCGTGACGGCGCGATGCGCACAGACGGCAACCTGGGCGGCATGCCGACTTATTTTCCGAACAGCCGGGGCGAGTGGACGGATCAGCCCGGCCTGAACGAACCGCCGCTCGAAATTGACGGTGCCGCGGCTCATTGGGATCATCGGGTTGACGATGATCACTATCAGCAGCCCGGCGATCTGTTTCGGAAAATGGACGCCGGTCGGCGGCGGACGCTGTTCGACAACACCGCGCGGGCTATCGGTCCTGCCGCGGCGCATATTCGGGAACGCCATATTGCCAACTGCACGAAAGCCGATCCCGAATATGGGGCCGGCGTGGCGGGAGCACTGCGTCGATTCGCTTCTGCTTGATTGTTTAGTTAGCTACGGAACTGCAAGCGCGGCGTCGCGGTCCGTATGACCGCCGGGACGGAGCCATGATGGGCGTCCGCCGCTCGCCGGAGCGGTCAGCGATGCGGATGCATCGTACAGCCTCGCGCCCGGTCGCGGTGAATGTCACCGACGTGGAAGCAGACGGACGTGAATCAAGCGTGACCGGCTGCGTTCATGCTTCAGTTGGCGGTATCATTGGTCCAGCGGCGGAACAGAATGCTGGCGTTGACGCCGCCGAAGCCAAATCCATTGGAGAGTGCATAGTCCATCGCCAACCGCCTTGCCCGCCCGGTCACGAAGTCTATTCCTTCGGCGGCCGGATCAGGCGTTTCGAGGTTCAACGTCGGCGGGGCGATCTGATCGCGCAGAGCCAGCAAGGCGAAGATTGCTTCCAAGCCACCGGCAGCGCCAAGCAGGTGCCCGGTCGCCGATTTGGTCGCGCTGACTGCAACGCCGCCCTCGCGGCCGAACACAGCCTTGATAGCCTCTATCTCGCTTTTGTCTCCCACCGGGGTGGAGGTAGCGTGAGCATTGACATGCTTGATGTCCGAGGGTCGAATTCCAGCTTGGTCGATGGCAATTTCGATTGCCCGGCGGGCGCCATCACCATCCTCCGGACCGGAGGTGATATGATATGCATCGGCCGTGGTGCCGTAACCGACCAATTCGACCAGCGGCGTAGCTCCTCGGGCGAGAGCGTGATCAAGGGCCTCGACCACGACAATGCCGGCGCCTTCTCCCATGACAAAGCCGTCGCGCGCGATGTCGAAGGGTCGGGACGCGCTCGCAGGCGTATCATTAAAGCCGGTGGATAAGGACCGTGCTGCTGCAAAGCCTCCCAGGCTTATCGAGTTGATGCAGGCCTCCGCACCGCCGCAGACGGCGACATCGGCCTCGCCGGCCCGGATCAATCGAGTGCCATCTCCAATTGCCTGAACGCCAGCGGCGCAAGCCGTGACAGGCGCTCCGATCGGTCCCTTGAAACCGTAACGGATCGAAATTTGTCCTGCAGCAAGATTCACCAGGAAGGACGGAACGGTGAAGGGCGACAGACGCCGTACGCCACGCCGGTCCACCGTCCGCACGGCCTCACTGATGGCCAGAAAACCACCGATGCCTGAAGCGATCACTGTCGCCGTGCGCTGCTGGTCCCGAGGAGTCGCAGGTTTCCAACCCGACTGGGAAATCGCCTCTTCGGCGGCGGCGAGCCCCAGCAGAATAAAGCGATCCATCTTGCGCTGATCCTTCGGCGAACAGACCCTGTCGGGATCGAATCCGCCGGTGGTATCGTCTTTCCAATCAGGCACGATCCCGCCGATTTTGGAACCGAGGTCGGAGACGATATCTTCGGACGGCCGCCGAATACCCGAATGTCCCGAAAGCAGACGCGACCAGGTTGCCTCGACGCCAGCAGCGAGAGGACTGACCGCTCCCATTCCTGTAACTACGATCCGGCGCATTCGCTCTCCTGACACCAATCCAAGGCGGTTTCCAAGTGCAGAGGCGCCGGACATACCTATTTCCTCTACGGGATCGCCGCCAGATCCGGTCCCGACGCTGATTTTGGGCGCGGGCGCTCGACGGCACTCGCTGTTGCCTCAGCTCCGCCGATAGAGAGAGTGGTAACGCCTGCCCCAACGTCAATTCGATCGCAGCGACCGTGGTTTCAGCTGGCAGAACTAATATTTGAGCGGAGGGCGATGATCGAAACGAAGCTACAAGATCGCTTTAGACGAGTCTGGAACCACAAACGTGCCGCCGTGACTTAGCTTCAACACTTGCTCCTCCAATCGCTTTAAGCGGTGATCGAGAGCCTCGACCTCGTTCACGCTCGCAACGCCACTGGAGCTCATGGCTTCATCGATCGCAGAGAGATGGCGCCAGGTACGCCGCCAAAATCCTTCCGCGCGCACAGACAAAGAAATCTGATTCATTTTCCACTCCTTCTCCGTCCAATTGTCGGGCAGCTTTATATATGATTAGCATAATCTCATACAGTCGCGATACAAGGGGAAGCCGAATTGGGCCGAGGGTACGCGCAGTCCGCGCTGTTCAGTACATGCGGGCCGGTCCTGACCCTGAGTGCCCGGGAGTCATTCGAACAGGCAATGGTGCTGCTGACCTCGGTGGTCACCGGCGAAGTCGCGCCGCCGGATGCCGCCGCCTTCGGCATCAGCAACATGCTGCGCAATTTCCAGAAATACGCTCTTGTGATGGGAGAATATCTTGCAGCGCAAAAGCCCCAATCACACTTAGCTGATACTGGCGGTCGTTGGCGTAATATTTCTTCCGAATTTTCCCAGCATTGGAGAGCAACAAATGAGCGAAGTAGTGCAGTTCATCCCGAAGCGGGACCTCGACCGAGTTCGCCTTATTCAGGAGGCCCGCGCGATATACGAGCGCATATTCCCGACGGAGGTACTCGCCTCAGATGAGCCCCGAAAATAGCGGGCACGGTCTGTCCCAAAGGACTGAATGCCCGCGTGACCGCTTTGCAGCGCGAGGTCGCCGACGACAGGCTCAAGCGACTCTATCTGCTGGTCAAGGAGGGCATGACCAAAATGGACGACGTCTTGAAGGATCGTCTTAACAATCTGCAGTCCCTCATTGACGTGATCGAGGTCGAGTGGCGCGCCCAAAGAGCTTCGAACTCCTGACCCAGATTTGTCGCAAAGATACTAAGCGGCGATTTTTTCGTCGATATCGATCCGCTTCCACGCTCTTTCGCCGAATGAGCGCACGCGATTAGCGTCTCTGGATGCTCTATCGAGAGAAAATGTCCACGCTGTCATTCTCGATGAGACATGGTCACACTTTTCAGCAGTAGGATCGGCTCCGTCGCCCGCCCTGCATTCCTTCGCCCATCAGGCACAGCTTGCGTGCGACGCGTGCATCGTAGCACCGACAGCTTATATTCCATGTGATCCGAGCTTTCCGAACGCTGATCGACTGCGCCAAGAACGGCACAGCAAGCCAGGTCACGGGCTACGATGTCGAACCCAGGACAGCGACCCTAGGCAGTTGAGTGGTACTGAAGTTGCGACGTCAGATCATTGATAACCGAGTCAACAAATCTATTCTGGTGGGCTGAGATCACCGTAATCGTTGGCGACGCCCCTCGATCGAAATGCGCCATGTATCCCTGAATTCATTTTTTCAAGTTGTCGCGAAAGCTATAGCAAAGGAATGCGCGGATTCAAATTTGCATAGCTCTAAATTCGGTACCGCACTCGGCCTTGGATTGGTGACGCCATCATCGCGCTTATCAGTCTGCCGCGGGAAGCGTTCTCTCAAACCCTCCTGCTGCCCGCTGACACCCCTTGCAACTCGGCTGACCTGGCGGAGATTTCCGCCAGCCGCAAGGGGCAAGCCCTCGCGGACGCGCGCCCTTCGAGTGCAGTTCACGTCTTACTCCGTCCTTTCGGTCGTCGGCGGAGTGCGAGAATGCGGCGCCGCATTGGCCGGCCGGTCAGATTGTTGGGAACCGCGGCGCCCCGTGCAACTGAGTACCTCACTTGTCCCAATGCTTCGCGGATAGCGAAATCGACTCCGTCGCTCACAAATTAGACCGGACAGTCGTGCTCACCTGCATGGATGTCGACGACGGTTCATCCACTAAAAGGCCAAAGGCACATCGAATTGGACGGCGAACCTGACAGCATCATCTAACGGAACTGCTGCCGGCAAAGGCAGCGAGCCAAGCGACTGATCCAGGCGAAAAAGGCCGAGCGTTAATTTTCTTAGCGACACTAGACCTAAAGCCGCACTTTTGATCGGCGACACCCCTGTGGCGTCGATCCCTCTACGTCCCATAAACGCCCTCAGATCACTAGATCATTATTCTATACAGAAGCGGGGCGCAGGGATTTGCCTGAAGGAAGAAAAACATGATTGTACAACACACCAATACCCCTCCCCAGAAGAGCAGATCTTCCTGCCAACTCATATTCACCTCCATCTCCGCAGGAACTGCATTAGTCGGGACACTTGGGCTTTCGCTCGCTGAGTTCAGCCGGAGCGACGCCATTCGATGAAACCCCGTAATTTACGATCGGCGGCTTCATGAAATCCACGTGAGGCTGATCGGATAGCTCGACCCACGGGACATAAACTATAACTCCAGCCGAGGTTACGCAGGTTTCGGCTCGCTGGTTCATGTCGTTGTCAGATAGCCGCATGTTTCCTCCCCGATGTCTGGCCCGGTCGCGGGCTTAGACGCTCCAGAACAAGGCTCAGTCGCGTGGCAGCGGAACGTAATCGATGCTCGTCGAACCCAGCGAAACCCAGCATCAAACCCGACCTGGGAGGATTGGCCCGATAGAGACGGCTTATTGGACGAACCATGATGCCCTCGCGTCGCGCTTCTGCGCCCACCTGCTCGTCCGACAGTCCATCGCGAAGATACACCGTGAGGTGCATGCCTTGACCTGGCGTTACGACATCAACCAAATGTCCAATGTCGCGTTTGAGCTGACCGGCAAGAATGTCGCGCGCACGCCGGTACTCGTTGCGCATACGGCGGATGTGACTGACGAAGAATCCCCGCTCCATGAATTCGGCAAGCAGACTACCGAAAAAGACGGGTGGATGCCGGTCGGAGAGCGCGCGCGCACCGGTGAATGCCCCGACAAGGGCCGGCGGCACAACCAAATAGCCGTACCTCAATCCTGGAAAAACAACCTTGCTGAAGCTTCCCGCATAGATCACGCGACCGGCCCTATCCAGAGCCTGGAGCGCAGGAAGAGAGGGACCGTCATAGCGGAATTCGGAGTCGTAATCATCCTCGACGATCCATGCATTGTTCCTCGCTGCCCAGTCGAGAAGCTGCTGGCGTCTCTGCAGGGACAGCGACACGCCCAAAGGATATTGATGTGACGGCGTCACGAACGCCGCACGAGCATTTGGAGCAGCGGCAATCCCATCCGCTATGCTCAGACCGTCGTCGTCGACGCGCACGGGTCGCAACAACATTCCCGCTGCATCGAGAGCCAGAGCGGTGAATGGATAAGCGGGATCCTCGATCCAGACTTCATCTCCTGGGTCGAGCAATACCTTGATGGCAAGATCGACGGCCTGCTGCGTACCCGCAACCAGTATGATTTGATCCGCCGAGCACCGTACGCCACGCGCGACACCAAGATATTTCGCGATTTCGTCACGCAGGGAAATATCGCCCATCGGGTCGATATAACCGAGTTGGCTAGGATCGACCGCAAGCTTGCGGGCGGCCAGTTGGCGCAACTGCGCCGATGTGCGACCATCAACTCGGACCATGCCCACGTTGAAGGGGACATTGTCCATAACAAGGCGAGTCAGATCGACGTCGCGGTAGCGACCTCCTCTTTTCGAAAGACCGCGCGCTTCGGCTGGCAGGCGAACAGGGAGGGTTTTGGGATCAATTCGATTGATGACATCGTGGGCTACATAGGTACCCGAGCCGATGTGGCCGACGATGTATCCGTCGGCAAGGAGCTGCGAATACGCAGTGATTATCGTGGTTCTAGACACACCGAGTTCGGTGAGAAGCTGCCGCGAAGATGGAAGTCTGCTGCTGGGCGGCAAAACGCCAGATAAGATCTTATTGCGCAGAAAATCAGCAACCTGCTGATAGATTGGACGATCAGATTCCTGATCCAGCTTCCAGTCGAGCAACTCCGCCCAATTCGCGCGTGTCACGCCGCGATCTGAGCTTCGCGCTGCGTCAGCAAACCGGCTGCTCAGAGCCCGATTTGACACCTTCATACTCCCCCTCCGAGTGGAACGATTGGTTCGGGGAATTGCAGTTACCCTTGACTATAACTAAGCAAGCGCTGTGCCACAGCGAAGAATTCGAAATCGTTTGTGTCCACTTCAAAGGGAATGGATACAGTGATGCAGGCATCAATCCTTGGGAATAAACTCAATTTTACGTTGAACTATGCCCCGCGCGCTCGATCGACTACTAGAGATCGAGCATCAAGATGTCGCTTTTACTTCCGGAACAGCAAACGATTACGCTCTCATTCGTGGCGTGCTCAGCTTCGGTCAGAATGGTGTCGCGATGGTCGGGAATGCCGCTCACGACGCCAACCTGGCACGCGCCGCAGATCCCCTCCGTGCAGGAATATGGCACCACCACGCCGGCATCCAACAATACATCCAGCATGGAACTGCCTGGAGGGACGGTCAGCACCGCACCCGTACTTTTAAGCTTAATGCTGAATCCTCCCGACGCCGCCTCCTGGCGTGGCGCGAAGAATTCGACGTGGATTTGCTCGGCCGGCCTGCCAACGGTCGCGCGCTCGAACGCCTCGAGCATGGGGAGAGGACCGCAGCAATAGATATCTGTCTCCATAGGCAGGCCAGTGATGATCGCTTCAAGGTCGAGGGGCTGTCCTTGGCTCACGCTATCGAAATGGAGCCGGACACCATCGAGCTCGCGCAAGTCACTTAGGAACGCGGCATCAGCCGGCGATCTTGACGCAAAGTGCAATTCCCAGGATCTGCCGATGGCCTTGAGCCTGTGAATCATGCTCCAAATCGGCGTGATACCGATTCCTCCTGCGATGAATACACTGTGCGCCGCATCTTCACGCAGGGGGAAATTGTTGCGCGGCGCACTGATTTCGAGTTCGGTTCCAACCCGCAATTTGTCGTGGAGATAGAGCGAGCCGCCGCGTCCTTGCGCGTCGCGCTTCACTGCCACGACGTAGGCATCGTCAGTGTCGCTGACTACCAGCGAGTACTGCCTCACCTTCCCATCGGGAAGATGAATATCTATGTGAGCACCGGCAGTTGCTGGCGGCAGTTCATTTCCGGGCGAAACCAGCTCGAAAAGGTGGATATCGCGCGCGACGTACCGAATGGCATTCAGTCGGACACGAATTCTATCCGAAATTGGACTCAACGACGAGTTCAGAGACGAACAGCTGGCTATTGTGTCCATTTGTCATTTCCGTCGTTGCACCTCCGCGTCATTGGCTCAGAAGTCTCGCAGACGATACGCGTTGTTGGATCCGCGCTGTCCCTCGAGCCAGCGCGCAAGTTCCTTGTGCGCATCCGCTCGGCGAATCTTGCCGATTTCCTCGATGTCCGGCGGATCGTCCGCGAATTCGAGATAGAGCCCGTCAGGAAGTGTGACATAGATCGACTTGCAGTACCCGTGATTGGTCTCGCGGTACGGGACACTTGCAGCCTTCAATCTTTCGACGAGTTCATTTTGTGTGGCTCGCGTCGCCTTGATTGCAATGTGATCAAAGCGTGGTATCTCGGGAAAGTTCTTTCGGTAACACTTTTCCTGAATCTCCTGGTCGGCAAACTGGAAGAAAGCGATGCAGCTCTCATCCTCGAGCGCAAAGAAGGTGTGGCAGAAGGAAACATCCCGACCGACTTCCGGCATAAAGATCGACTCGCACCAGGTAGCAACCAGGGGCATGCCGATGATGTCTTCCATGAAATGGCGCGTCGCCTCCTGGTCACGGACCACGATGGCTCGGTGGTGCAATCGCAATGGGAGACGCGACAACAATTTGGGGCTCCCCGACGCTGTCGTGTCGGTCGATATTTTATCGATCTGATTCATTTTACCTCTCCTGAATACTGGCTATGTTATTCAACGCGCCTTCTTTAGGGCGAACCTTCCCATCATGCCGGGTTGAGTGCACACAACGCAGCCGGCCAAGCTCGCCAACGGACACAGAGACTTGTGCACCGGCCGGCCCGTGACGTCCCATTCGCGGTCTCGCAACGGCTTGGCCATATCCTCGGCCACCCCCCACTCTTTGGAACGAGCGCGCTGCGTCTTCCGCTCCAGAGATTTGATCCGAACCGACATGCGCTGACGTCCTGCGCTCAAAGCCGGTGTACATGCAGGCCGCCTCCGACCGGCACCATCGTGCCGGTGCAAAATGGCAACAGCCCAGTTGCGAGCGCCGAGACGACTTGGCCGACTTCTTCCGGCTCACCCCACCGCCGTATCAGCGACGCACCCGCTTTGATCACATGGCCATAACTCTCGCGGACGGCCTCGTTCATCTTGGTGCGGATCAATCCCGGCTGCACCTCGAACACATCGATTCCGCTGTCGGCGAGACGCGCCGCATAAAGCTTTGCCATCATCGCCAGCCCTGTCTTGGAGATGCAGTAAACGGCCTTCTCTGGAGAGGCCATCGTCGCGTTCGCGGAACTGATAATGACGATGGAACGCTTCAATTCCCCGGCTGGATTGGCCAGCATATGCTGGGCCACGGCCTGGGTGAGAAAGAAGGTCCCGCGAAGATTGACGCCAATCAGCAGGTCGAACACCTCTGGCGTTGTCTCCAGCATGTCGCCCCGCACCGGCACGTTGATACCCGCGTTGTTGACAAGACATGCAATCGGCCCAAGCGCCGCGGCACGATCGATCAACGCCGCATGGCGGCCGAGATCGGCAATATCGCCGCGGATAAAATCCGCACGACTTCCCGTTTCTCTGATAGCCGCAATCGTGCGTTCACCCGTATCATTCACCGCGGTGTCGACGACCGCGATATCGAACCCTGATTTCGCAAGAGCAACCGCGGTGGCTTCGCCGATGCCACGAGCGCCACCCGTTACAATAGCGGTGCCCCGCTTGCTGCTAACGCCTGCCATATCGGCCCGCTTTCAGCTCGCACGGCTCAGGCAAGACGCTTCTCGATGTCCTGCATGCCTGCAATGATCTCGTCACGGCGATCTTGCGGCGAGAACGAGTCGGCCCGCTCCACAAGACCATAGATTTCGCGGCCGACCGCGAGGAGATGAGCCCGCTCTGCATCGGGATCGGAGCGTCGGCGAATCCGTAGCACGGTATTGCTCGAATAAATGTTCTTGAGCGGCGCCTCATGCGTGTTCGTTTCCGACACGGGGAAGGCTGCCGGCACCTTTCCCGCAAGGATACTGCGCAATCCACGGCGCAACATCGCAACCCCCGCGTCCGTTGTTCCCAATCGCTCCAACGCGTGGACGGCGATGGTCCGCTGGCCGCCCTGCGCCTCCCAGTCGCCGGGCGCCCTCTGCTTAAGTTCATAATCGGGTTGCTCGACCTGACCGTCGATGTCGATCGAATTCCAGCCATTGCGTTCGGGCTCGCCGCCGGCGAATTCGCCTTCGCCATGCAGCCGCCAGCTGTAGATCGTGGTGCGTTCATCGTCGTTCGGAACGACCGCACGAACATAGAAGCACCGCTGAAAGTAAGGCTCCTGCATATTCAAATCGTAGAGTGATCCCACGAAAGCAAAGTTCGGGAATATACAATGGAACAAACGCACCCACAGCAGGTCGTCGTCGACGCGTCGCAGTGCGCAATAGAAGATGCCGCTTCCATCCGCGGTCAATTTCCATTCAACAACCGGCAGAACGAAATAGTGATCACCGAAATGGGGCGTGAATCGGGTGTGCAAGAACTGGCCATGGAAGGGATCCATGTTGTTCTCGAAAGTCTGAAGCCAGTTGTTCTCGTGGGTAACCGCGGACGGATACAAACTCAGTCCGGGAATCTTGAAGAGGTCGTATTCAGGGAAAGGCGGCTTGAGCTCAGGCGGTCCCATATAGGCGAGCACGAGGCCATGATATTCGACCGCCGGATAGGCACCCTGGAAGACGGTTTGCTTCAGCCGGCTCTGCGGGGGCTCTCCTGGCGTCTCAAGGACAGTGCCATCCACATCGAACAGCCAGCCATGATAGCAGCAGCGAATCCCGTTTTCCTCGATACGGCCGTATTCCAGCGTTGTGCCGCGATGGCAGCAATGCCGGTGAACGACGCCGACCCTTCCGCTGCGATCGCGGAAGGCCACGAGATCTTCCCCAAGAACGCGAATGAGGTGAGGCAGATCGGCAAGTTGAGATGAGAGACAGACCGGCTGCCAGAACCGGCGCATGTACTCACCCATCTTCGTATTGGGCCCGGTTCGAGCCAGATCCCAATCCGGCTCCGGCGCCTCTCGCTGATCGTAGCCGCGATACGGACCCGCGATAGCTTTCATCTTCTCGAGTTTTGGTGCCAGTGACATGCCAATGTTCCTCAAGCCGTGCGGGGTTGAATCCAGATTCGGACCGCACGTGTGCCGCGCCAAGTCGGACGGCTGCAAGCCGGCCACAAACCCGTGTTCGTGAGGGCAAATTTGTCGACGCAAGCCCTGAAAACAAAGGACCGGTTTTTGGTCACGACCGAGACCACTTCACCTTCACCCGCGACTTACGCCGGCAAGGTACGTAAACTTGCAAAATACAGACCTGCACGCGTGACCCTTTCGATCAAGTTTGGCCTATGAGGTGCCGATGTTCACTACCCGTCCGGAAATTGCCGGGAGTTTCGGCGTGGCCGCAAGCACCCATTGGATCGCCACTCAAGTGGCGATGGCAGTGCTCGAGCGCGGCGGAAACGCGTTCGACGCAGCCACCGCCGCCGGCTTCACGCTCCAGGTTGTCGAACCTCACCTGAACGGCCCGGGCGGCGATCTTCCCGCGATCATCCATTGCGCGCGAACGAAGACGCAACACGTGATCTGCGGACACGCAGGAGCGCCCCGCGCCGCGACCATCGACGTATTCCGCAAGCTCGGTATCGATCAGGTTCCCGGCACCGGCCTGCTCCCCGCGGTGGTGCCGGGTTCATTCGACGGCTGGTGCCTTATGCTGCGGGATTGGGGGACTTGGGAGTTCGCCGATGTGATCGCTTTTGCCATCGGCTATGCCAGACGCGGCGCCTACGTTCTGCCGAACATCAACGCGGCCATCGAAAGCGTTCGGGCGATGTTCGAAAGCGCCTGGCCGACTTCAGCCGCGGTGTTTCTTCTAAACGGTAATGTCCCACCGACGGGCGGGCTGCTCACGCGCCCAGCGCTGGCGGAGACATGGGAACGGCTCATCCGCGAAGCCGTCGGCTCTAATCGCGAAGCGCGCATCGACGCCGTGCGTAAAGCCTGGTATCGCGGCTTTGTGGCGGAGGCGATCGACCGGTTTTTCCGCGACACCGACGTTCTTGACGTCACAGGCCGCCGCCATCGGGGCCTTCTAACCGGCGATGATCTTGCCGGGTGGACGGCGCATGTAGAGCCGCCGGTGAGCCTCAACTATCGTGACCATACCGTCCTGAAGTGCGGCGTATGGAGTCAGGGGCCTGCGTTCTTGCAGCAACTCGCGTTGCTAAAGGGACTGGGAGTGGCAGCGTTGAACCCCCTCGGCGCCGAATTTATCCATATCGTTACTGAGAGCGCGAAACTCGCTTTCGCCGATCGTGAAGCCTATTATGGCGACCCAAACTATGCCGATGTTCCGCTAACGCAGCTATTATCTGAGGAATACAACAACGACCGGCGTCGCCTGATTGGACCACTGGCATCGAATGAATTGCGACCCGGCTCGCTTCCGGGCTACCAGGCGTTGATCGATCACTTGCCGAGCCCGGACGTTGCCGTGACGGCCGGTATTGGCGAGCCTACTGTCGCCGGCGCTGGAGAGCCCACGGTTGCACGGCTCGGCGCGGTCCGCGGCGATACCTGCCATCTCGATGTCATTGACCGCTTCGGCAATATGGTCAGTGCAACGCCGTCCGGCGGCTGGCTACAATCCTCGCCCGTCATTCCTGAGCTTGGCTTCTGTCTTGGCACGCGCGGTCAAATGTTTTCGCTGACGCCCGATCATCCGAATAGTCTCGCTCCAGGCAAGCGGCCGCGGACAACGCTGTCGCCCAGCTTCGCTCTTCGCGACGGCAACGCATGGATGGCATTCGGAACGCCAGGAGGCGACCAGCAAGACCAGTGGTCGCTCATTTTCTTTCTGCGCATGGTCGATCACAGGATGACGATCCAGCAGGCGATCGACGCGCCGAGCTTCCACAGCGAGCATTGGCCGAGCAGCTTCTGGCCCCGCACGGCTTCCCCGGGGAAACTGGTGATTGAAGGTCGCTATGGCGCAGACGTGCGCAACGAGTTGAAGCGCAAGGGCCACACAGTGGAACAGGGTGGAGATTGGTCGGAAGGCCGCCTCTCCGCCGCGCGGATCGAACCTGATGGGCAGATGTATGCCGGCGCGAATCCACGAGGGATGCAGGGATACGCAGCCGGCCGCTGACGCAGAACGAAACGCTGACCGGCCACGGTTCGATATTCTATTACGTCAAAATGAAGGGATGCCGCCCCTCGGGGATAAGGGTGACGGCACCAAATTGCGGCCATCGATAACGCGCAAGCGTCCGGAGAAACGCCTGACGCGCCTCCCCTGCAACGACCGCGCTGAACCTCCGTCATTATCCGGCCAGTTGGAATCCGGCCGCAAGCCGGCTTCCACTTTCGCCAATCGCGTCAGCCGTGGCTGGACGTCGTGTCGCCGTCGTAAATCGCGCTCAGCGTCTCGTCCACCATCCGCCCCTCGGCATAGACCGCAATACCGGGCGGTACCGAGACATCCGGCAGATTCTTCGGATCCGGCGATATTCCGGCGACGAGAGTCTTGAAATTGACGACACCGGCCCAGACTGGGAGCGCGTAATCCTCGTCGTCATCAACCGGCATGCCAACGCGAACCTTGGCCGACGCCTCTTCGATATCCATGCTGAGCAACTTGGTGGCCTGCAGCTCTTTGTCTGTCGCGGCCCGATTGGCGGAAGTGCGACCTGGAACGAAGCGATCGACATAGACGTCCATCGCCCGCCGCTTGTGATCTTCATCCTCGACCAGCGAAGCTTGGCCAAACGCCATCACGGAGCGATAGTTGACCGAGCTATGAAATCCGGAACGGGCGATCACAAGACCATCAACATGCGACACCGTCAAACAGACGGGAATGCCCTTGCTTTGCGCTATCAGCGCGCGGCTTGCCGAGGAGCCGTGCCAATAGAGATGGTTCTGTTCGCGCCAGAATGCGGTGGGCGTTACATAGGGCTGGCCATCGATGACGTAACCAACGTTGCACAAGAGCGCGGAGTCAAGAATGCTGTAAACGAGTTTCTTGTCATAGGATCCGCGTTGCCGCATGAGCCTGACCTTGTTTCGCGCGCTGACTGGAAAGGTATCGAGCTTCTTGTCCATGTTTTTTTCACCGTATCAAAACAGAATTTGTCCTTCGACTACTGAGCAGGCACGGCCTTTTCTGCACAGACCCACTTTCACGCACGAGACAGGCCCACTTTCATTGGGAACGCCAGACACCGGCGAAGACGCTTCCACGTGGAACAAGCCTCGTACTGCTTTGCATCGTCTTCCCGACGCAGTCGCGGAATTCGAAGCTCCCCTCCTCCACCTCGAACAATGTGGCATCACCGACCGCGCCGGGCGCAAGCGTTCCGATCTGCGGCCGGGATATCGCGCCCGCCGGAGCCGACGTGACGCTGCGCACGATGTCTGAAAGCCCCAGGCCCATGACATGGAATTTCGACAGGGTTGTCATGAGATCGAATACCGGTCCTTCGACGTTCAACACATGCAGGTCGGTCGAGAGCACGTCGGGCACAAATCCCTTCGCGAGCATTCCTTTGGCGATACGGAAATCCAGCGAGCCCGCGCCGTGGCCGAGATCGAATATCACTCCGCGTTCCCGCGCGATCAGCACCTCTTCCCAGATTTCACCATCCGGTCGCAGTGGCGCGTTGGGAAACGGCTTGAAGCAATGCGTCAGGATATCGCCGGGACGCAGGCGCATCAGCACGTCCTTTCGGCTGGGCGGAAGGTAGTCGACATGCGCCATCACCGGTAGCCCGGTTTCCGCAGCAACCTCCAACGCCATGTCCAGCGGCGCAATTCCGCTGGAGCCGCTGGCGATACGGCCCACCCGAACCTTGATACCAACGATCAGGTCGCGATTCTCGTTGACAATCCGTATACATTCATCGAGGTCGAGCAGGCGCAGGTCGGTACATTCCCCGACCATCACGGGCGCGCTGTAGGCAAAAATGCCCGGAAACGACACATTGAGGAATGCCAGAATACGCAGACTGGAGCGCTCGATGATATGATGGCGCAAGCCCGGAAAATTCCCCGGTCCGGCGCTCCCCGCATCAACAACCGTGGTGACCCCACCGCGCGCCGCCACCAGTTCAGGTTTGACGCTGATGGATGTCGCGCCCCAATAGACATGGGCATGCAGATCGATAAAGCCCGGGGCCAGAATGAGGCCTGATACATCGCGAATGTCGGCGGCGGCGCACTCGATCTGCGGCGCAACTTCGGCCACCAGGCCTCCCGCGAAAGCAACGTCGAGACGCGTATCAATATCTCTGCTCGGGTCGATCACGCGCGCACCGCGCAGGACGAGATCGTATCGGGTCGGTGCGTTATCTGGAGGCGCAGAATTCGAACGGACCGCAATCGTCATAGGTAGGCTTCCTTGATCATGTCATCCTCTCGCAACTCTCGCGCGGAGCCTTCGAGGGCAATCTGACCGGACTCGAGCACATAGCCCCGCGATGCAACCGCGAGCGACGCATAAGCATTCTGCTCTACCAGGAGAACGGAGAGACCACGGTCGCGAATCCGCAAAATGATATCGAACACCTCGTCGCACATGAGTGGTGACAGCCCCATTGATGGCTCATCCATCAGAATTAGTTGCGGGCGTGTCATCAAGGCGCGGCCAATCGCCAGCATCTGTTGCTGGCCTCCCGAGAGGGTTCCGCTCAGCTGATCCAGGCGTTCACGCAGAAGCGGAAAAAGCTCCAGGACCATCTCGAGCGTTTCGGCCGCGGCGGCGGGCTCATTGCGGACGGACGCGCCGATCATGAGATTTTCCGCTACCGTCATCGGCCCGAATATACGACGGCCTTCGGGAACGATGGCAATACCACGACGGACTATCTCGGTCGTCTTGCACCCGCCAAGCGCTTCTCCGTTGAAGACCATCGTTCCTGCTGAGGGCTTCAAGATGCCGAGGATCGTCAGCAACGTGGTTGTCTTGCCCGCACCGTTGCTGCCCAGAAGACAAACGATCTCGGCCTTACCAACGGTCAGCGAAACTCCGTGGAGGATTCTGGCTGGCCCGTAGCCGGATTCAATTTTCTTCAGCTCCAGCATTTGCATAGCCCCTCCCCAGATACGCCTCGATCACTCGCGCATCCCTGCGGATTTCATCGAACGAGCCTTCTGCAATTTTCCGTCCGTAGTCGAGCACGATGACCTTGTCGGTTACCCCCTCGATCAAGCGCATCTTGTGCTCGATGAGAATGATGGTTGTGCCTTTCGACCTGATACGCAGCAGATCGTGCACCAGATTTCGTATCTCCTGCAGAGCCATACCCGCGGCAGGCTCATCGAGCAAAAGAAGCCGTGGCCTGGTCGCCAACGCACGGACAATTTCGAGCCGCCTCTTGTCGGCGTATGGAAGTTCACCCGCGCGGCGCTCGGAAAATGCCTCCAGGCCGCCACGGCCCTCCGCCAAGAGGGTCAGCGCATCCGCGCGCATCTTCGCTTCCTCCCTGGCGACGGAAGGCAGGTCCAAAACGGCCGCGCCATAGCTGGTTCGCAGATGCGAATCCATTCCGACCATGACATTCTCGACGACGCTAAGCTGGTCGAACAGCCGTATCTGCTGGAAGGTCCGGCCAATTCCATCGCGAGCGATCTGGTGCGGTTTGCGCCCGACCAGGGATTTCCCACCAAACAGGATATCGCCCGAGGTCGGCCGGCAGATGCCGGTGATCAGATTGATCATGGTCGTCTTCCCGGCTCCGTTGGGGCCGATCAGACCGACGATGGCGCCCTCTTCGACATCGAAACTGACGTCATCGAGTGCGGTAAGACCGGAGAACCGTTGAGTGAGATCGCGAACGGAAAGAAGCGCCATAGCTCAATGACTCGTGGAGATCATGCGGCGGCCGCGGACCAGCATGATTCCGAGCAACGCCAGGCCAAAGATCAGCAACCGCCAGTCGTCGAAGGCGCGCAGCTTCTCAGGCAAGACAGTGAAGACCACGGCCGCGGCAATAACACCTGCGATCCGGAAATTTCCGAGCACCACGACGGCGAGCAGAAACACCGACTCGATGAAGCGAAAACTCGACGGATCGAGATATCCGATCATATGGGCATAGAGTGAGCCCGCAATGCCGCCGAGACAAGCTCCCGTGCCAAACGCCAGCAGCTTGAGTTTTGTCAGACTAAGACCGGAGGCTTCCGCCGCGATCTCGTCGTTCCGCATCGCAGCCCACGCACGGCCCCATCGCGACCGGCCCAGCCGCGCGCAGACCAATGCCCCAAGGACCAGGCAAGCCAGCACGAGATAGTAGAAGTTCGCCTGATAAGGGAGCGTGATGCCTGCCAGCTTAATGGGAGCCCGGAAGCTGTGACCAAACAGGCTGGGTGAAGCGATACCGGAAATCCCCTGTGTTCCGCCCGTCAAGCCTTCCAGGTTGGTGATCAGCTGAATGACGATGAAGGCGAACCCGAGGGTAACCAGCGCGAGATAATGGCCCTTGACCCGCAGGGCCGGAAACGAGACCAAAAGGCTGAGGGCCGCGGCGAACAGGCCGGCAAGCGGCACACAAAGCCAAAAGCTCACCCCCAATCGGGTGCTGAAGATCGCCGAGGCGTAGGCCCCTATCGCATAGTAGGCGATGAAGCCGAAGTCTGCGAGGCCGGCGTAGCCGATATTGACGTTCAGGCCGAGCGCCATCAAGGCAAAGATGCCTGCCATCGCCATGACGTGCACTTGATAAGGACCGTCGGCGAGGAACGGATAGGACATCGCGCATAGAACGACGCCGACAATCAGGAAACCGCGCTCTCGCACCAACACTTCGCGCATGAATGCAAAGCGGTTGGCGGCGAAATACCAGCATACGCACAGGAGCGCGACCCCGGCGACATAGCCAATCAACATCGCCGAATCCGCCAGCCGCAATCCACAAATTACGAGCGCATACGCACCGAATAAAACCGTGCCTGCAAAGAAAATCGAAGCGAATCGCGAGGAGGCGCCGAACGGCGATCCGAGAAGACCCGCTGCGATTGACGACGACACCGGATCGGGACTCGAACGTAGCTCAGTCATACAATCTTCCGCTCAGGTGTTACGGCCGGCTCAACAGCCCATTTGGACGAAATACGAGGCAAAGGATGAGCACACCGAAGGTAATGATATTCTTGTAGGCGCTGCCGCTCGGCACATAGGCACTGGTAAACACCTCCATCAGGCCGAGAAGATATCCTCCCACCAGCGCGCCATACACATTGCCCAGACCGCCGATGACCGCGGCGGTGAAGCCCTTGATGGCAGCGATGAAGCCCATATTGAACATTACCGCGCCGAAATTCATCCCCTCCATGATGCCGCCGAGGGCTGCCAAGCCGGAGCCGATAAAGAAGGTGCGACTGATGGTTCCATCCACATCGATACCCATCATCAGGGCCCCCGTTGCATCTGCGGTTACTGCACGGATCGCACGGCCGAGCTCTGTTCGGGTGATAATGAGATGAAGCGTCGCGATCGACAACACCGCGACGCTCACCAGGAAGACCTGGACATAGCCGACGATTGTCGTGCCGATCGCGAATGTTTTTTGTCCGAACGGATCGGGAAAAACCTGCGGATTTCCTCCGTCGGGATAGAACAGCAGAACCATCTCCTCGAGAACCAGGTATACGGCAATCGACGTGATCAAAAACACCAGCGGAGGCGCACGCCGCAATGGCTTCACGGCAATCTTCTCCACGATCATGCCGATCAGACCCGAGAAAACCACGGCGATAATCGAAACCAGAATGAGCAAAACGGGCAGCGGCAGTTCGAACTTCTGACCCCACCGAAATGCGCTCAACGCAACGAACGCGCCGATCATGTAGATCGCGCCGTGAGCAAGGTTGATGAGATTCAGCACTCCAAAATAAAGCGTGAAGCCAACCGCGATCAGCGCGTACATGCTGCCCAGTACCGCTGCGTTGACCAGTTGCTGACTTAACATAACGCCTCCCTGAGAAGCCAAAACGGAGGTCCATTAATGGCAGGCGCCTCTCGCCCGCCGCCACTTGTCCCATTCGGTTCAAGCGGAAGCAGGCCACGTTGCTAACTACTGCGCGTCCAGAGGCACCGGTGCATCGAGCTTGACGATCTTACTGTCTGCTTCTTCCTTGCTGAAGTCCGTCATCACCCAGTTGCCCTTCTCGACGACGTAGTAGCCCATCACCCGCTGCTTGACGTCTCCGGGTGGCGGGAAACTGATATCGCCGAGAACCGTCGAGAATTTTCCGTCCTTGAGGACATCTATAATGCCGCTGCGGTTCAGCTTGCCTTCGGCGGCCGCGCGCTTGACGGCGTCCGCCAGCACCTCGATGCAGGCGTAGGCCCAGATGCCGTAGGTTTCAGGCGGCTTGTCGAAGCCGGCGGCTGCGTAGGCGGTCGTGAACGCCTTTCCGCCGGGATAGGACTGATATGGCAAACCGTAAAAGTAGGCGCGTGCGCCCTCCGCCGCTGCACCGGCAATGGAAACGAAGGTCGGGGACATTGTCCCGGAGCCTGTATAGAACAGCGAGTCCATGCCAAGCTTAACCATCTGCTGGCGCAGTAGCGCTGACTCTGTGGTTACGCCACCGAAGAAGATGAAATCCGGCGAAAGCGCCTTGGCCTTCGTCAGAACCGCCGTGAAATCCTTTTCGCCGACTGCAATGCTGTCGGACCCGACCTTTTCGCCTCCCAGCGGAGTAGCGTACTTCTCCATCTCGGTGACAAGGGATTTACCGTATTGCGTGTTGTCGTCGATAAGATAGAACTTCTTCTTTCCGAGACTGATCGGATAGCGGGCCGCCATCTGCAGCTGCCACGTATCCGGCGGAGCAATCCGAAATATCTGATCACCCTTCTGCTCGGCAGTGAGACGCCAGTTGATCGACGCCGGCGTCAGGTTGGCCAGTCCCTCGCGGTAGAAAATATCGCGTGTCGCGAGCGCGACCGGCGAATTCCAGTGCGCGGAACAGGCCAAAACGTCGGGATCAGCGGCGGCACGCAACACCGCGCTAACACCAATGCTCGCCTGAGACCCGTCGTCGAGTTTGACGATTTCAAGCTCGATATCGCCAAGCTTGCCGGAAGCATTGATCTGGTTGGCGGCGAGAACCATCGAGTTCATCATGCCTGCGCCGACCGCTGCATTCGGCCCGGAGGTCGGAAGCACAGCACAGATCTTGACGACTTTCTTCGCCTCCGCCGTCTGCGCGAAGCCGACTGCCATCATAACGAACAACGCCGCTCCGAGAACCTGTTTTGTCTTGAGTGAGAAATGCGCCGATCTCGTCATCGATAAATGCCTCTGCGAGGATTGCGAGAATGTTGTGTCCGTGGAGTACGACTGCTTTGACAACAACCACAGCCTGCGCGAAGTGTTGTCTTCCGAGGGCAGCGCGGAAAGGACCACTGCTGCCAAGTCTACGATACCAGTGTCCGGATCCGTGTCCTGGCGATCGATACCAACAATGTCGCTCTCAATTCTGCACGAGCGAGATTAAGCTCGCTGCAAATTTCCTGAGCACTCCCCCACCTGATAAATAATGGACTCAGCCTGCGCTAGAAGAGGCCTCGTCCGCCCCGCGGTACGCAGCCGCCAACTTCGATAGCAAAAGACTTGAAACATCGAGAATGTTTGAGCCGACCTCTATCGCTACGACACGTGTCCATACTCAGGGGAAATCGATCGAGAGAGTGCGTGCATCTGCAAAACTTTTAGTCAGCGCTGCCGATCCGAAGAGCATGATAGGAGCTGGGGGAGCGCATGAAACGGGCCAGCCCACAAAGATGTCGACGGCGAGATGGTCGAACGCCGTACCACCGTCAACCACGCCATGAAAACCGCGCGCGGCGCATGGAATACGATGTCTCTGGCCAACTCCGGCCTATTCGCTCCGAAGAATCCATTCGAGAAGATGGGCCTGCGGTCGACCTCGCGCGAAACTCCGAATGCGACTTTTGCTGAATTGACGGCTTTCCAGGCGAAGGCGTTCGAGATCGGCTACCCGTCGCTCACCACCGGCGTGCTGATCGGTTGGGAGTTGCTACAGCGCAAGGCCCACATCTTCATTCGATTTATGGCTGATCATTACCGTCCGGGCAGCCGTCCGAACCATGTCTATGTCATCAATTACAAGACGAGCACCGGCTCATGGGAGCCGCTTTTCGATAAAAAGGGCAATCCGCTCTATCCGCAATTGACGGCCGAACTGGATGCGACGCAGCGACTGCGCGAGGGAAAAAATGAGTGGGGGCGAAGTCCGCCCTTGGGCGTGGAACAATGGAGCAACAAACTCGCGAAACTGTCGGGATGAGACAACTGGCTTCGTCAGGATGACGATGAGAAAATCCGGGAATGACCAGAAAATACTGGAGCGGGTGAAGGGAATCGAACCCTCGTATTCAGCTTGGAAGTCTGCGAGTTTCCGCAGTGTTTTCAACACCCATTCCGGCATTTTTCAGCTTTCCGGGCGATTGAGATCACTACAGAATTTCTCTTTGTCGGAATGGTCTTGCGAGACTCATGAGCGATCTCCGAGTCTATGGAGATCCGTGAAGTATGGGCGGCAACGCCTGTATCAGCAAAACGGCGCTTCCGCCCAATACGCTCGCCCCCACCACGAGCAGGGACAGGACGCGTTCCCAAAGCTTTTCGTTGCCGGCGACTTCATTTGAGTTTTGCATCTGTGTGCACCCGCATTTTTCGTGCGACGAAGATCTCATAGCCCGAGTCGCGAGATCGCCGAGCGGCTAAATTTGCCGGAGAATTAACTCATGATTCACCGACTCGGACGCCCTGCCCGATTGGTGTTGCGTCCGTTTGGGCCGCCTGTGATTCGCTCTTGATCCGGCGTCCCATAAGGACGCTATCGAGCGACATCAAAGATAGAGAGGATCAGAACATATCCCTAGTCCGAGGTCGGGCTTCCAAGCCACCCGCATGAGCCGGATCAGGAGACGACGCTCGCGCTGACTTTCGTGAGAGGGGGATCCCATATACGCCGCCCTGAATGCCGACCAATGGGGTCAGCGAATCGCGCTGGCGCCGAATCAGCATCACCCCCATAACGGCGGACCGAGAGAAGCTGTTGCTACATTCATGTTAGCTGCCAGACGCTCATCGTGACTCTGCTAGTCTTGACAGCTGATCTAGCGCCGCCACGAGGTTTGGGATGTCCAAAAGATTTGGCCCGTATGTTTGCCCCGGCGTAGTTGACTGCGGCGCACTGATGGACTTCGTGCACCGCGATGCGACCGAAGCGAAGAAGAAATCGCGCGAAGAAGCGAAGCGTGTTTTTGAAGGCATTAAAGCTGCGCACGCCGACTGGCTCAAAGAACATCGCTTATCCGGGCGAGCATTGAGGCGCGCCGG
This sequence comes from Bradyrhizobium canariense, assembly GCF_900105125.1. Lineage (NCBI taxonomy): Bacteria > Pseudomonadati > Pseudomonadota > Alphaproteobacteria > Hyphomicrobiales > Nitrobacteraceae > Bradyrhizobium > Bradyrhizobium canariense. The sequence goes on from NZ_LT629750.1 coordinate 2,164,510, forward strand.
CAGCCCGTTTAGTGAATCCTACGACGATCTCGAACGCTGGCTGGAAGAAACCGCACCGCAGAAGAAGCCCCGTGCGAAGAGCGGCTTTGTGTACGTCATCGGGCTGGCCGAAGATCCAACAGCCGTGAAGATCGGATTCGCCGCCAACGTTGATGACCGACTTTTAACGCTCCAGACTTCCTCGCACCGGACGTTAAAAGTCCTCGCCACGATCAAGGGAACGATTGCGATGGAAAGGAAGCTTCATCGCGACTTTGCTGACGATCATATTCGGGGCGAATGGTTCCGCCGCAGCGAGGCAATCGAGTCCTTTGTTGCCCGGACGGGCAGCGCCTACCTCCCCTGAAAGGGAATAAGCGCTGCTTCGGTATGCCCGAACACCTGACTATGGCCCGCCGCACATATCCGATCATTGAGATGCTGCACATCCGCAACCGTCAGGCTCTCTGACCCAAACGCCGGCGGCTGGTCTGCTTCGCCGAGCACAAGGCCGAGCGTCGGTGAAACGGGATAGTAAAATGATAGCGCATCGGGAGGCGCCGTCCCATCCGCCAGCAGATTGACGGTCGGCTGATCGCCGGTGACGAACGGCAGGCCAGTCTTGTTCTCCAATAGGAGCAGGCTCCTCTTTTTACGTTCCCGGAAGAGACTAAGGCCGATATTGAAGGAGAACATATGCACGGCGATGTTCCAGCATCGGCTGAAGTCAATGTTGTTCTTGGAACGAAGAACCTCGATCGTCTTTTCCCGGGTCCGTTTCGTCCGCATGTGCTGGGTGCTGATGAAATGCAGGAAGGTGATGCACTTGTCGCCGTCCTCGTAGAATGAGAGGTCGCCCCTCAACACGTCTTCAAGGATGGGAAGAAAGGATTGCTCCATCCGGCCGTGATAGTCTTCCATGGCGTTGGTCTGGTACTCATCGATATATTCGTCGATAGATTCGACACTTTTGAATGTGCTCCTGTTCTTCTCAACAAAGCGCAGGGGCGCCGCAAAGCTCGTTAGCAGGTCCGTGTGGTGGCGCTTGCTGAGTTCGTGCGTTGCCGCATCGACAACCAGCCACTTGATGAGCTTTATATCTTCATCGGTCAGGACTTGTAGCTTATAGAAGTCGCGATCAACGGCCACGTCATGCGTGCGTATGCGGTCCATTTGGCTAATCATGCGGTTTTTTTATGAGACACGCTGGTATCCGGTCGCAAAGCTTGCCCACGTATCGCCATTCCGATCCTTGTACGGCAACAACGCGCCAAAGCTATTTCAGAGCCTATCGGTGCTCGCCATGGTCTCCACGCGCGCAATTGGTTTCCCGCTCTGACAGCCTACGTTCGCATGCGATGCTCGCCCCGTGGGGGGCCATATTCGTGCGCCACTCGGAAGATCTATTCAGGTTAGAACGGTCAATGCAAAATGGCCATGGGATCTTCATGAAAACAATGACCTTCACATCGTCGGGCCAACAAGCGCAGCGAGAAGCGACCTTCCGATCCACGGTTCTGGGAACCGTCGCTCTATCCGGCTGAGCTACGGGACCGAAGACCCGCTGCTGGAAGCGCGGGTACTTGGAAGCTGCATACCAGAGCGGGCGGATCATCGCCAGTCCCCGGCCGGGACAGTAATGCCTCTCCGGTCCGCTCCGCGCGGCCCCATGGTCTCATTTCACGCGATGCAACAGGCCGCTGCGCTTTCGCCATGTCTCGATGAATTTCAGAAACACCAACAGCGGCATCGGTATCTGATGACGGCTGGGATAATAAAGGAAAACACCGGGCAGCGTGCTGCACCAACCTGGCAACAACGCGACCAGCCGGCCGTCCGCCAAAAGCGGCGCCGCCAGCGGCTCCGCGAGATAGGCGACGCCGACGCCGTCGAGTGCCGCGCTCAGCACCAATTCGAGGTCATTGGCGATCAACGAACCTTCGACGGATATCTCGCTATGCTGACGGCCCTTGTTGAACATCCAGGGCTGGAACGAGCCGTCCCAGGGTTGCCGGTAGCGGATGCAGTTGTGGAAGTGGAGATCCTTCGGCTGTGACGGCGCCGGGTGGCGCGCCAGATAGTCAGGCGTGGCGACCGCAAGCATCCTGAATTCATCCAGCAGGCGCAAAATCGTCATGTCGCGTTCGACCCGGTGACCGACGCGAATGCCAGCATCGAAGCGGCCGCTGACAATGTCGCTATGCGTGTCGTCGGCCGACACCTCTAGGCGAATGGCGGGGTATTCCGCCAGAAACGGCTGGATGATCGGCGCCAGCACCCGCGTCGCGGCCGGCCGTGAAACCGCCAGGCGCAACGTCCCGACCGGATTGTCGCGGAACACATTGACGCTTTCGAGCGCGTGATCGATGCCCGCGATGATCGGCTGTATTTCGAGCAAAAGGCGCTCTCCGGCCTCGGTCAACGCAACGCTGCGCGTGGTGCGATTGAACAGCCTGACCCCGAGCCGCTCTTCGAGCGAGCGGATGGTCTGGCTCATGGTCGGCAGCGCGACCCCGACCTGCACCGCCGCCTTGGTGAAACTGAGATGCTCCGCGACCGCCACGAAGGCCGTCAGTTCGGCGAGTTGGATACCCATTATTTGCTAAATCAAAATAAGCTCTTCCATTTATCTGCTCTTATCAAAATACGCGCAAATACTCAAGTTCGATTCAGGACGGCAGGTTCCGCGCGTCCAACACTGTTTAAAAAGGGAAAGAAAATGACGACGCTCTCGAAAATAATGACCGCCTCGGCCGCCGTGTTCGGCACGCTCGCCTTTATGGCGCTGGCTGCCCCCGCCGCGCAGGCCGGCGAATTCTGCATGACCGACTCGTCCGGCATGCGCGGCTGCGGTTACGATACTCTGGCGCAATGCAAGGCTTCGGGTTCCGGCAAGAATGGCAGCTGCGATCGCGACCCGTTCTACAAGAATCCCACCGACGCCCTGGCTCAGGCGAAACCGGCCCATACGCGCAGCCTGCTGCTTCATTCGACGAAGCAAGTCGTCGCGCATTAACCGGAACGCTACCGATTCCGGGCAGTGCTGCCTTTGGCCATTCAGGGGACGTGCTGCCCGGAGCGGCAAGCGGACCGTGCACACGTGCGTCAGGTCTGAATCCTTCATCGTAAGACGAAATTGTTCCGAACGTTGTGCGCCAAACCGGGACTCGGAAAATTGGCTCTTGGCGCATTCGATTTACGGACACGGATGACCCTGGCGAACGTCGAAAAGGAGACCGACATGAGCGTGAAAGGTGAGATCAAGGAAGGTGCGGGTTTCGTCAAGGAGGAGATCCGCGCAGCCCGCGGGCAGCGCAAGACCCACAGCCGGCGGCGCCAGGCCGATCGGCCGGCGGTGAGGATGGCGGCGTAGGCTTCGCTGCGTGGCCTTATTCCGAACCTTCAGCGGTGTTGGCGTCTAACCATTTCTTGTTTCTGAAGAGGTTGCGCAGCGATCGGGCAATTTTCCGTCGTGCGTTACGCTCTGGTCCTGGCTGAAGCGACCGAGCATACCGGAGCATCTGCCGGCGTAACTGGACAAGCTCCTCGTGGGTATAGCGAGTCTGATCGTCTATTAGCTTGAGCTGAAGTAACGGCATTTCCCCGCCCTCATTTGGATAAGGCGAGAGCGCAAAAAACTCTCAGTCACCGATAGATGCCGAAAATTGGTGCGGTAGTGCGGAAATTACGGCGCGCTGCAACACCGCGGACTGTTCAATATTGAACACCTTCATGGGGAAAAATCAGTCGCGATCCCAGCGCCGTTTACCCATCCTCTCTTATCTGAGGTTGGTCCCGCAGCACAGCGTCCAGCAGCGAACGATGAACCTCGATTTTCCCGTTGTAATTAATGAAGCCCTTTTCCTAAATTTATTCATGAAAAAGTTCCCCCGCGATCGAGTGGTGCCGATCATTTCAGCTAGCGTTTCTTGACTAAGCGTCACCGGGATAGGAACCGGGCCGCCTTCCTTGCCGAAGTTCGCCTCCAGATCACTTAGGGCCGCGCCCCGCTGGCGAAAGGAACGACATGAAGATCAGTTCAAAAGATATGCGCATCGCGCACTTCGCTTATCAAACCGCCCAGCTTGCGCGCAACCAGTAGCGCTCGCATCTCCTGCGATCCCATCGATTTGACGGGCACCGGGCGGAACCATCCCATCCCGATCAACTGCGCAATCCCGCGCGCATCCTTGCAATCTGTCTTCACCGTCATTGCCGATAATGCCGCCTTCACATGCCGCGTTTCCAGCAGAACCGTTTCGAATCCGGCTCGTTTTAATCCCGCATGCAGCCACCGCGACAACGGCCCCGCCTCCAATCCGATCCGCTTTACTGCAAAGCCAAGCGCCTCGAAAAAAATAAGTAGCACTTCGGGCTCGCTCGCGACCTTCGCCTCCTTCACGATCTTCCCCTGCGCATCCACAACGCACACGCTCGATAGCTCCAAAGACACGTCGATTCCGGCATACTGTTCCATGGCTGTCCTCCGTCTCCAGGTGCTTGGGGCCGACTCAACGTCGCGCCCCCGTTTCATCATCTATCGGAGGACAGCCACCATCACCCCTTGCTCGGAGCAGGGCCCATTACGGCATCTAGTCTGTCCGGATTCGTTCTGCCGGCAGCAATAGTTCGTCTGAACGTCATCTACCGATGTGTATATCGCTTTTGGCAATATAGGTTTTGGGTATAAACTCTTCATCGATGAGAAGGTCCATTATGCAATAACGGAGCGTTATGCCGAGTAAAATCAAGTTTGACCCGGACCTTTTCTATAACTCACTCACTCTAAGACAAATTCGATATTTCGTTGCCACGGCAGAGTTTGGAAAGGTCAGCCTAGCAGCGTCGATGGTGGCAATCTCTCCCTCGGCCGTGACTGATGCCATTAGCGAACTCGAGGCTGGTTGCGGGGCCAAGCTCTTCGATCGCCACCCACGCGGCCTGTCGCTCACATTTGAAGGCCATCGTTTCCTGGCGCACTGCCGGAACGTGCTTTCAGCGGTAAAAGAGGCCTCGAACACCTTTAGCGAACAGCACAATGAAGCTGCCGGCACGTTCACGCTCGCTGCTTCCAGCACTGTTGTCGGCTACTTCATAGCGCCGCTGCTCGTTCGCTTCCAAAGAACCTATCCCAACATCGAGACCAAGCTTATCGAAGGCAACCGAGCGCAAATCATCCAGGGACTACGCCTGGGCGACTACGATCTTGCTATTGTCGTTGCCTCAAACTTTCCGCCGGATATCGAGATTAGACGGCAAATTCTCATGAAATCTGTTCGGCGTCTGTGGTTGGCACCAAACCATCCCTTCCTGAAGAGACGGGCGATCACGTTAGAGGACGTTGCAAATGAGCCCTACATTCAACTCACAATTGACGGCACGGAAGACTCTACCTCGCGTTATTGGGCGGCACGAAAATTAGTGCCAAACATCGTATTCCGCTCGGAATCAGTTGAGGCCGTGCGTGGCTTGATTGCCTTTGGGCATGGCGTGACTATATTGTCGGACATGATGTACCGTCGGTGGTCGCTGGAAGGCGATAAAGTAGAGGTCTGCGACGTCGCAGACGACATTCCGACGCTCGACGTGGGCCTGATGTGGAAGGGCGAGCAGATTTCAAACGCTGCTGCAGCGACATTCCAGAATTTCTGCCGCATCGAGGGTGTCAAAGCGACATAGACGAGCGAAGCACCCGCATTTCTATAATTATCGGCGCTGTAAATGTACCGTCGGTGAACTGCCCACCGGTGGGGCTAGTCATATGTCGAGCTTGAGGCGCAGGGTCTTTGCGCGGGAGACGCACACCATCATCCAGTCCGCCTGCTCATCTTCGGTAAGGACGAAGTCCTGATGATCGGCCACGCCTTCAAGGATGCGCGTTCGGCAAACCCCGCAGGTTCCAGCCTCGCAAGAGCTTTCGAGGTCGCGCCCGCGGGCGCGCAGAGCCGTAAGAATCGACTCATTTACGCCAACTGGAATGATTTCGCCGGTGGATCCGATTTCGACCTCGAAGCCGGGCTCGCTATCTAAATTCAAGGGAGCCGCCGCTGTTGATACGAAGCTTTCGTAATGCACCGAGCCTGACGGCCAGTGCCCCGTCGCGTTACGCACCGCCGCTAGCAAACCGGCCGGCCCGCAGCAATAGATCTGGTGTCCTGGTATTGGCACGCCCAGGAGCTGCTTGACGTCGAGCTGCCTACTTGGATGGCCGTCGTCGAGATGAAGACGGAGCCGGTGCGGTCCAGCGACCATGCGGGCTTCGCCAACGAGCGCCATGCGTTCGAGCCCGCGCCCACAATAATGTAACACGAATTCTCTGCCTTCCGCCTGAAGATGGCGCGCCATCGCGATCAGCGGCGTAATGCCGATGCCGCCACCAATGAGAATATAGCCCAGGGCACCGTCTTGGAGCGAAAAATGGTTGACGGGCGTGGAGACCCTGAGGACATCGCCAACTCGTACAGCATCATGCAGAAAGCGCGATCCTCCACGGCCACCCTGTTCACGCTGCACCGTGATCTCATAGCGGTGAGTTTCAGACGGATCGCTGTGCAGAGAATATGGCCGCGACAGGCCATTGGGCAGATACAATTCGATGTGAGCACCAGGTGAAAAGGACGGGAGCTCAACCGGCATAACTGGCCGCAGTTCGATCGAGACAATGCCCTCCGCCTGATAGGTTATACATGTCACACGTGCGTCGATGCTCATTGCAGATCTACTCTCGGTATGGACCGCGTCAGCCACTAAAGAACGGTTCGGGAATACCTGGCACGTCAACATCGATCGAAAAGATCGCTCCGGCGAGCGGCTGCTTCTTGAGATCCGGTGCAGCGATAGGATAAGTCGCGCTCGTAATGTAGAGGGTCTTCAAATTGCTTCCGCCGAATGCACACATCGTGGGACGTTGCACGGGTAGTCCGATGACGCGATCAATCACGCCATCTGGCGAATAGCGTGCCACGCGCCAAGCGCCGATATGGCAAATCCAGTAATAGCCTTCGACGTCGACAGCCGCTCCGTCGGGGCGGCCTTCCTGGATATCGATGCGCAGAAACACACGTTGATTGGTGATATCGCCCGTCGCGCGATCGAAGTCCCACGCCCAGACATAATCCTGGCGGCTGTCGGAGTGATACATCGTGCGCGCATCCGCGCTGAACGCCAAGCCGTTCGAGCAAATGAGCTTGTCGACCATGCGCGTGCATGTGCCGTCCGGATCGTAGCGAAACAGCGAAGCCACTCGCTTGTCCATGCTTTCGACGACAGCGCCAGCCCAAAAGCGCCCCAACGGATCACACCGCCCATCGTTGAAGCGTATGTTTGGATTTTCGGTTTCGTAGTCGAAGACGCGCCGCACCGTCGGAGCGCCATCGTCGAAGAGGTCAACCAGAAAAATACCTGACTGCATGCCTGCGATCAGTCCCCCATCGCGACGGAAGCCAAAGCAGCCGATCCGCTCCGGCATGACCCATTTACGGACCATCCTGCTTTGCGGATCGAACCTGTTGACGGACGGCTCATGAATGTCGACCCAGTAGAGGCAATTTTCGACCGGGTGCCAGCGCGGACACTCGCCGATCTGCGCGCGGATATCGATCGCAAGCTTGACCTGATTCATGTTCCGATTTTCCTTGCGATCATCCGTTGAGACAATCGACTGTCGCTGCGCGATGCAGGTCGCTCAGCGTTTCTTGACGACAAAGTCGATTTCGATGTCGCACCCCCGCGCCAAGGCCGTCACACCGACACAGGTCCTCGCCGGCATGCATTCTTTTGCAAACAGCCGGGAATAAACCGCGTTCATCCGCTCGTAGTGCATTTCGAACCGCGTCAAGAAGACTCGCACGCTGACGATCGCGGCATCGGCGAAACCCGCACGTTCCATAACGGATCGCAGATTATGAAGCACGGCTTCAGTCTGGGCCTCGATCCCCTCCGGAATTGAACCATCCGGCAGGATCGGCATCTGCCCTGTGAGGAACAACCAACCGTCTGCCTCTACGGCGTGACTGTAAGGCGCGACCATGGCCGGACCATCATTGAACGTGTGATAGGTCACCTCAGACATTGGCGGGCTCCAGAGAAGACCGATCATTGGCCTGGACATAAAAGGCACCCTGGTCCTGCATTGCACGGACGACGTCCTCGACGTGCCGCTGACGTGGCCCCGGAGGCAACTCGGCACTCTCAATCGCTGCGTTGCAGACCATGTGCCCGAAGTTACGAATGAGGGCGACATCATCGCCCCTCAACCGCGGAACCCGCAGGATTGTCTCGTTGTTATAGGTCGGTACGATACCTTTGCCGTATCGGCGTGGTTGAGCCGGCAGGCCTCCTGCCTGCAGTGCCCGCACACCCGTCCGAATCTGGCGCCGCAGCTGCGCTACACCCTTGTCGGTCGACGACAGGTTTTCGTTGCGGTGAACCGTGATTGGACCCTGTGCGACCATCGCGTCCCAATCACCGGGACTCTTTTGCCGCTCCGCATAGGGCCGCTCGTCGGTTTGCCCCATCAAATCAATCTTACCGAGACCGATCTGATCCTCGCGCCCTTGTTTGAGCGGATCGATGACGTCGTTGAAGTGCCGAACACCAATGACAATACAATTGGTATCATCGAGTGGCACTATCCATCGTGTGAATGCGGCACATAACGCGAACTTCTCCTTGCTGCCGTCCACGAACCCCGTCCCGAACTGAGCGACATTCGGAAGGATCACGTCGCTAGCGCGAATCCAAAGTTGTTCACCAACGCGACGGGTCGCCACCGAAAGAAGGCCGAGCGGTGTGTCCAGAAATTCGATCGTCGGCAGTTCCGCAAAGGCCGGCGTGAACTGCACGCCGGTGACGATCGAATGCAGATATGCCGTATGAATTGGATCAGCGGCGTTTTCGTGCACCTGCAGCCAATTGCAGGGCATGTCTAGCTTGTAAGGGACGAGATGGTTGCCATCCGGCCACACCAAAGTGTCGTAGACCGGGAAATCAGGCGTCTCTTCCGGCGGCCCCATATACGCAAAGACAAGTCCCGCAAATTCATGAGTGCGGTAGGCTCCCTGACACACGGCTTCGCGTAAACGACTTCCCTGTGGCTCGCTTGGCGTTTCAAGCACAGTACCGTCAATGTCAAATGCCCATCCATGGTACGCACAGCGGATGCCTTGCTCGCCAATGATGCCGTATTCAAGCGAGGTGCCGCGATGACTGCAGCGCTTGTGCACCAGACCCAGGCGTCCGCTCTTGTCACGGAACAGCACCAGGTCCTCGCCCAGCGCACGAACCGGAATCGGCATATCCTTTACCTCGGACACCATTGCAATCGGTTGCCAGAAGCGACGCAGATAGTTGCCGCAGGGCGTTCCAGGACCTACGCGCGTCAATTCGGCATCATCTTCAATTGAAGGCTGATTGTAAAATCCGCCGAAAGGCGGTCGTTTTGCCTTAGCCATGGGCTGCTCCTTGCTGGGGTTAGGACTTAAGCTGACGCTCTGAGCTTGGCAGTACGCCAGGGCACGAAGACGATCTCCGCGACCACCACGGCATAGAACAGCAACAAGCCGATCAGGGAGAGAATGCTCAGGGCAGAGAACATCCTCACGGTATCGAACTGGCCTTGCGCCACCAGGATCGTGTAGCCAAGCCCGCGGTTTGCGGCGACGAACTCGCCGATGATGGCACCGATCAGCGCCAGCGAAATGCCTACCTTCATTCCGGCGAACAGCGCGGGAAGTGCATGTGGAAAACGAATCTTCCAGATGATCATCACAGCCGATCCGCGCGCGGTGCGTCCGAGATCAATGATCTCCGGATCGATCGATTTCAGCCCATGCACCATGTCGATTACGATCGCAAAGACTGCGATCATCGCAGCGATTGCGATCTTTGGATTGAGGCCTGTTCCCATCCAGACGATGAATAACGGCGCGACCGCAACCTTTGGAATGCTGTTAAGGGAGACCAGCAGCGTATAGAGAGTTTGTTCGACGGCCTTGAACTGAACTATAAGAATGGCGAGACCCACACCGAGAACAACAGCCAGTGCGAAGCCACTCAATGTGGCCTGCAACGTGTAGCCGGACTGATACAAATAGAGCTTCGGCTCGGCCGCGATGGCTGCGGCGATCTTCGTCGGCGCCGGCAGCAAGTATTCCGGAACGCGAAACAATTGGGTCACACCCTGCCAGAAAGCGATCAATACGACAAAGATGCCGAAGGGCATCAAAACGCTGTGCATCGCGCGCTTCATCCGTCGACTCATATTCCGCGCCTCAAAATACCGAGATCCTCAAATGTCTTGCGGATCAGCCGACCATATTCGGCAAACTCAGGACTTTCCTTGACCGCCAGCGGGCGTGGGCGTGGAAGATGGATATCGATCACCAGAGCGACCCGTCCGGGTCGACGATCCATCACCACAACCTGATCGGCCAGGAAAATGGCCTCACTTATGTTATGTGTGATGAAGATAGTCGTCGCCTTGGTGCGCTGGCTCGTTGCTTGAAGCTCAAGGTTCAGATCGTCGCGCGTGAATGCATCCAGTGCGGCAAACGGCTCGTCCATCAGCAAAATATCGGGATCACTCAGCATCGCCCGACAGATCGACACGCGCTGCCGCATACCTCCAGAAAGCTCCCAGGGATAGCAGTCATGAAAGCTTTCAAGCCCGAAGACGTCCAGGAGCTGCCTGGCCCGGGCGACCCATTCACTGCGGTGGCCACGACGGAGCTCGATCAGCAACAGGACATTGTCCAGAACCGTTCGCCACTCCAGCAACACATCGCGCTGAAACACCATGCCGAGGTTTTGAGGCGGAGCATCGATCTCCCGGCCGCCGATCACAACGCCACCAGTACTGGGCCTTTCCAACCCCGCGATGCAACGCATTAGCGTACTCTTGCCGCATCCACTCGGACCGACGATGCTGACGAAGGCTCCGGGACGAATCTTCAGACGGATATCGCGCAGCGCCTCGACCTCACCCCGATCGGAACAGTAGATCTTTGAAACGCTGTCGATGATGATGTGGGCATCTGCCGGGCGTTGCCGCCCATCCTCGATCAGGTCCCGGGGCACCGCCTCGCGCAACACGCTGCGCACTATTTGGCTCCGTCGATCAGCTTGTTCGTGAAATAGTCATCAGGCTTGCTGCCGGCAGGGATCAGGGCAGCATTCTCCATCAGCTCAATGACGCGCTTCCAGTCCTCCGCGGATTGGTAACCCAGCGGCTTGGACGCAGTGTTCGGCGTGTGGAAGTACTTGATGTGCTCGCGTATCGAGATCAGAAGTTGCTCGCGATCTAGCTTCGCATCGGGGCGCGCCTTCATGAGAATGGAGGCGGCCTCCTCTGCGGAGCTTTCGCCGCCGTCGATGATCTGTTGCCAGGCTTCAAAATATGCGTCTGCAAGACCCTTCAAGCCTGTACCGCGTTTCTCGAGCGTATCCTGCGTCACCACAAGTCCGTACGACGGCAGGTCGAGGCCGTAGTCGCCGAAAAGAATGTAGTTCGAAGGGCGCGTCTTTTGCACGTAAGCCATACCGAACGGAATGGAGACGATCATCGCATCGCCTTTGCCTGCGGCGTAACTCGGTATCTTTGCCGCCGCGTCAACGCTCATGAGATTTATCTTGTCGCGATTGGTACCACCTGCCTTCAGGAACGGATCGATAAACGGCCCCTCGAACGAAGTCGCCGTATAGATGACTTCCTTGCCTTCCAAATCCTTGGCAGTCTTGATCCCGGAGTCCTTGGGAACGAACACGCCGATGGAGGTTTTCTGGATCAATCCTCCGATCGAGATCAGATTCATGCCCTTGCCCCGCGCGACCGCCATGACCGAGAGATCGGCGTGCCCCACGTCGAATTTTCCGGAATTGACCAGTTGAACGGTTACGCCTGAGCCGTTGCCGTCTTCGAGCGCAACACTGACACCGTGTTTTGCGAATAGGCCTTTGTTCATGGCCCAGTACCAACCCGCCTGCAGGCCGCTGACCGACCAGCTGTCTCGAACGGTAAAAGCATCCAGCGCCGACGCAGGACTGTTGTTGCCGAGGGATAACAATGCTGCGGCCACGAGCCCCAGAAAGCGGCGGTCCCTGATCATCATTTTTTACCTAGTCCAACTAAAGGAGAGCAGAGTTGAAACTCGTGCGTACAGTTGGCCGTAATAGCGTCGGCGCGCCGGCCACTGTAAATTTCCAATTTGGGAATGTTGCTTTCGGAAATTCAGAATGCATGCTGCAATAGTAAGCGGCAGTGGCGCAAAGTACGTCAGATCGGATAGAGTACGCGGTCGACACTACGTGCTCGATAGAACGCCCCTACTCATCTGAAGTCGTCGTGATTCAAATGGCTTGATGAAAGACTTCTAAACTTTCGCCGATCCAATCTCCTGGTATAAACTCAACGGCACTCATGCCTTCATATCGAGCATGCGTCTTGGCCTTGACCGATATGCGATTCCATCGAGCCGCTGATCATTCTGTGAATGCCGGGGTGGGTTACTCTCTTGTCTCGCGCCTCAGTGCAACGGACCCTGCCAGAGTGATCTCGCTCCCCACGAAGAACCCGTTGATACATCGAGGCCGCACGCACCTGCCTTCACGCGAAGAGCGCACGCTTCCTCCTGCTGCAACCGAACTGCTGCGCCTGATCGCAGGCAACATGAAACAGTTGCCTCACAAAGCAGGTCCAGCGATGATGGCCACGATGGTCGTGGCCGACAGAAAAGCAATCATCTGACCGCGACGCACTGACGAATATCGGCTCGACGAGATGCGCGCGAACCGGATGAGTTCGCGAAGGCAGCGAAAGAGGTGCGCGCCTAGGGAGATTTTCTCAAGAGGATGTAAGCGATGAATGTCGCTGAGTGCCGATAGACGACATCGACCAATGCTTGGTCGCGCCGTGAGAGCTCAGGTGAGACTGCTACGCCCTACTCAACGACGCGCAGCGCCCGATAAAATCCGCTATGCAAGATCGACGGGATTTGGCGACTAACGGCTGCAATCTCGTAAGAAACGAAAGCGAAAGAATAGTAGAACGTGCGTGCACAGGATTTGCACAAGCCCCTCACTTAAGTATTTGATTTTCAAAATACTCTCTTTCCAATCCATCATTGGCGCGACGGAGAAAAGGCAATCGTGGGATTTCGTGGTTTTTTCGGTCATTTCAGTTACTTAGCGATATTCCTGAGTTTTCCATTGCAGCTCGTTTTTTAGCCATTTTCTCCGTTTTTGGCACGTCCGGTACTGCGGCGTAGTACCGAAGATGGCCATGCAGTACCAATGACGAAGCCTCCCGAGATGGGAACGGTCGTACCACGCAAGCGAAGCGATGGCTCTACAGGATACTAGGCCCAGTTCCTCATCAAGCGAGCTGGCAAGATCGTTCATCGAGAAAATCGGAGAGGCAAACAAAAATCAATCGGTCGATGGAGCTGAACGTTTGTTTCTTAGGAGCGGTTCGCCGCAGAACATTTATCTGCTGTCGCAACGTCAGGATTTCCGCCTCGAGCGCTGTCCACGACCGAAACAGATCTACGACCGTCCAAACAATGAGCCTGACAAGATCTCTCATCCTGTAACAGCATCGCCCGATTCTCGATCAACTGCCAGTCAGATTGAGTTTGCGACAGGGACAGGCGCGCGATCATCGAGAATCAGCCTGACGGACGCTCTTCCGAGATCATTTCAAGCATTGAACTTCGCCGCCGAGCCGCCCGCATCTTGCCGTTGAAGAAGTGGCGATTCTTATGCGCAACAAAGTGAGCCTGTCGGAGACGCTGATGTGGCGCGCCACGAGCCACCATTCTTAATTACAACACCATCGGAAACCATCGCTCCTTGGACAGCAAGGCTTCGATGTCACGTCATCAGCGCCGACAGCCTAATGCTGCGGTCGGTTGATGCGGTGAGCTTGTTCGCTGCGCTTGTGCAAGCTACGGGCTTCGAGCCTTCCAAGCCAATAACCTGTTGCTCACCATGGTGAGGATCGAGGCGCCGAGATATCCGATGATACCCAGGAGAAACACTCCCGCATAGAGATCAGGCGAGCGGAACGCTCTCGCCGAAATCAACGTCCAACTTCCGAGACCATCGACGCCGATCAACATCTCGCACACCACGGTCAGGATCAGTGCAACAGTGAGACTGAGGCGCAAACCCGACAAGATATCCGGGAGTGCGCTGGGCAATGCAATTTTCAAAATGACTGATGCTTTCGACAGATGGAGTACCCGCGCCACCTCGTAAAGCCGGGGCTCAACCGCCTCGAAGCCGTGAACGGTGCCCAGCAGCATGGGCCATAGAGCCCCGAACGCGACAACCGTCAGTACCATCGCATTGGACAGCCCCAACAGAACGATGAAGATTGGTATCGTCGCGGACGCTGGCAAGGGCCTCAAGAATTCAAGTATCGGCCCCAGTAATCGTCGAAGGCGGGGTGAACTTCCAATCAAGGATCCCAGCAAGACCCCAAGAACGGATGCGAGCGCCCAACCAATGAGCATTCGCCATACCGTCGCATAGACCCGCGGCGCCAAATCACCGGACGCAGCCGCGCGCGTAAAAGCCTTCCAGGTCCGATCGGGCCCCGGGAAAAAAGCCGGGGACAATATCTTCATGTCCGCGATGATCTGCCAAAGCAGGACCAGAACGACGCCGACCGCTATACTGGCGAGGGCCCATGCTATGCGCGCCTTCACCGTAAGCCTCCCGCGCCTGCGCGTCCAAACAAGCGCGCCTGCAAAAATATGAGCAAGCTGTTGATTGCCACGCCGACCACGCCTATCCAGACCAGCATCGCCAGCATCAACGCAGGCTGAAGCGACTGCTGTGCCATCATGATGGCGTGGCCAAGCCCGATCGGATTGGCGGCAATTTCCACGGTCACCGACACGATCATCGCGATGCCGGCCGCGAGTCGAATACCGACAAATATCCGCGGCAGCGAAGCGGGAAGCACAATCTTGAATGTTGTCGCGATCACACCCAGACGCAGGACCCGTGCGACTTCGATAAGGCGCGGCTCAATTTCCGCAATCGCCGATCGCGTGGTGATCAGGACCGGCCACGCAGCGGCGAAACTCACGACGGCAATCTCCATCGTATAGCCGAAGCCAGCCACGATCATAGCGATAGGAATCAATGCGACGGAAGGAATGGGCCTGATAACCTCGACCGGAAAACGAAAGAGCTTATCCAGTCGCGAGAAAGACCCGAGCAAAGTGCCGAGCGCGAGACCGGCCAATCCACCGAATGCAAGGCCGCCGAATGTCGTAACCAGAGTATCTCGAGTCGCGGCAATCAATGTGCCGTCTCTAAGGGCGCGGATGAAGGAGAACAATATCTTGCTGGGAGCGGCCAGCGTATCGCCGTGCAGATGTCCAAGGCGGAAAGCCGCCTCCCCGATGACAACGACCAACAATGGAATGAGCAGGCCGCTGGCGCGATCGATGATCGGTCGGCTATTTGTCGCGCTCATTCTCGGCTTTCTTGATGAAATCGAACAGTTCTCTGCGCAACTTCAGAAATTCGGGCTGCTCGCGGGTTAGAAGCTGATCTCTCGGTTTCGGCAAGTTGACGGCGAAAGAGGTGCCTATCCGGCCGGGATTGGATCGCAGACCTATGATGCGATCACCGAGGTAGATCGCCTCTTCTAGGTCGTGTGTCACGAAAAAGACCGCCGCCCCCGAGGTCCTCACGATGGAAAGGATTTCATCCTGAAGGGATTGCCGGGTCATCGCATCCAGCGCGCCGAACGGTTCATCCATCAACAGCACGCTCGGCTTCTGGGCGAGACACCTTGCGATCTGCAGACGTTGCTGCATGCCGCCCGACATCTCAGCGGGATATTTCCCCGCGTGATCTTGCAGTCCCACCTTGAGAAGCAGGTCGGCGATTACCGGCTTGCGTTCCCTGGCAGGGATGCTGCGAGCTTCCAGCGCCAGCGATATATTTTGAGCAGCCGTCCTCCAGGGCAAAAGAGCCTTGCTGTAATCCTGAAAGACGACCGCAATATCGCGGCTCGATTCAACAAGCGGGCAACCGCGGAAAAGGATCGTGCCACGACTGGGTTTGATGAGCCCTGCGAGCAGCCGCAGTGCGGTCGTCTTGCCGGAGCCGGATGGGCCGACAATACAAACGAATTCTCCGCTGGCTATTTGCAAGGTGAGATCATCGATGATCCTTCGTCCATCGAACTCGACATCGACATGGTCGAACGCAATCGAGCAATCGTTCGGTCTTGGTACGCGATCCCCCGTGCCGCGCTCCTCGCCTCGAACGGACGAGGACGACACGCCGGCGGAGGCCGTGTTCATGCCCCGCTCCGTACGACGTTCAACATCTGGTCGGGCTCACCATTGAGGTAATGATGTAGATTCCTCTCGATGATCGGCAGAGCCTGAAGATCATAGTCGTCGGTAAGGCCGCCCATGTGACAGGTGATGATGACGCTCTCCATAGCCCAGAACCGATGGTCCGAGGGCAGCGGCTCGGTGGCAAATACGTCCAGGGCGGCGCCGCTCACCGGCCCCTCTTCGAGCGCCTTGATGAGCGCGGTCTCATCGACCACGCCGCCCCGCGCTAGATTGACCAGGTAACTTCCTTGCTTCATGCCCATCAGCACCTCTTCGTTCACGATATGATGGGTCGCAGTTGAATACGGCGTTAAGAGCACGAAAAAATCGAGCTCGGCAGCCACGTTCTTCAGTTCGCTCATGGGATGCATGCGATCGAAGCCAACGACATCGCGCTGGGATGTGCTAAGGCCCACGACGGTCATGCCCAGCGCCTTGCATCTCGGCGCCAGCGCCTCGGCGATCACGCCGACGCCGAGGATGCCGACCGTCTTGCCGTGAATGATTTCCGGCAGCCAGCGCTCCCAAACGTGCTTGTCCTGATTGCGTATCGTGCGAGGGATTTTTCGGGAAAGCGCCAACATAGATGCAATCGCCGCTTCCGACATCTGCGGTCCGTGGGCGCCGCGCATATTGGTCACCAGCACGCTCGCGGGCAAGCTTGGCCGATCGATGATATTATCGACACCAGTCCCGGTGCCCTGAATCCAGCGCAACTTCGGCATGTGCCCCAGCACATAATCCGCGCGCGTGGAGAGGTAGGGGCCATGCGTCATCAGGATTTCAGCATCGGTAAGAAACCTGTCGACATTGGTTACGTTCTCCACCAGATCGAAACTCACGTTCGGAAACGTACGCGCCAGATAGCGGTGAAATTTGTTGCGGAGCTTTTCCGGCATATTGAGCAGCAGCAGCACCTTGGTCATGATTCGTGATCCTTTTGGCGAAAGCTGCCCATTTTTCTCGCCATTTGCTGGATGAGATCGCGAGTACGATCAGGCGCCGCGCCCCTTGCCAACGGGCGTGCAGGTTCCGCGTAGTTCTTCAAGACGAGATCTCTGGTGCGGCCAAAATGTTGCGCCAGCAGCGTTGTCGCCGCCGCGGCGTCGCGCGCGAGCGTTGCCTTCATCAGTTCGCGATGTTCAGTTTCGAGATCGCGCGCAACATTCTTTCGGCTTCTCGACAAAGCGCGATAGCGTTCGCTTTGCTCGAACAAAACGGCACGAAATCGCATCAGCCATTCCAGTCCGCACGCCCCGACAAGACTGGCGTGAAAACGATTGTGCAGATCCGGCCATGTTTCGTTTCCGGGCCGCGCACCCGACATGGACTTCCAGGCTGCCTCAATCTCTTCGGACCAGTCCGCGCCTCCGCGCGCGATGGAACGGCGGAGTGCCAGGCATTCGATCTCGATGCGTGTTTCCGTCACGTCGTCGAGATCTCTGATCGAGGCCGGACTGACGCGAAATCCCCGCTGATCTTCCGCGACGACCAAGCCGTCCGCGACAAGCCGGGAGAGCGCTTCGCGAACCGCCGCGAGGCTTACGTCATAAACCTTGGCGAGATTTCCGATATGCAGCTTTTCGTCGGGCTTCAGCCGGCACGACAAAATCTCGGCCTTCAGATTCGCAAAGACCGCTGACGTAAGCGACCGGACTTCGGACAGATCGGTTCTGATTGTGCGGGTCGGATGCTTTTGCATGCCGGCTTCTCATGCCCCAACCAAAAGCGCCGGTCAATAAAATTGATGTTTTATAGTGAAAATCGATTTTCATTGACGGCGGTTCGATCGTCCATTAGCTGTGACGCAGGCGCCATTTCGTCCGCACGGCATCCCGCCGGCGCAGGAGAGAACGTGAACGCTGCGGGGATTTCCGATGCGGTTGGTGAGTTTTGTTGCTGGTGCGAGCTCCTGTTATGGAGTTGTTAAGAATGATCGGATCATCGATCTGTCTAAACGAATGAAGTTCTCCAGCCTGCGCGAAATGATCGGTGCGGGTGCGCTTGGAGAGGCCGGGAAACTTGCCGCCACGATCGAGGCCGATCTGCCGCTCGAAGGAACGCGGCTCCTGCCACCTATTCCTGATCCGGGAAAAATAATTTGCGTCGGCTTGAACTACCACGACCACGTCGCGGAGACGGGGCGCAAGCTGACCGAGAAGCCGGCGCTGTTCAATCGATTTGCAGAAAGCCAGATCGGCCATTTGCAACCGATGATCAAGCCGTTGGAGTCCGATCAGCTGGATTATGAGGGCGAATTAGCCATCGTGATCGGCAAGGCGGGGCGCAGAATCAACGTCGCCGATGCGATGGACTATGTCGCCGGCTATTCCTGCTACAACGACGGTAGCGTGCGCGATTGGCAATACCACACCACCCAGTTCATGTCCGGCAAGAACTTTGTCGGAACCGGCGCATTCGGTCCCTGGTTGGTGACCGCTGACGAGATCGCCGATCCCACGGTGTTGCGGCTGACAACGCGTCTGAACGGCACCGTCATGCAAACGGCGACCGTCGACATGATGATCACCTCGATACCCGCGCAGATTGCCTACATCTCCACGTTCATACCGCTGCAACCCGGAGACGTCATTGTGACGGGTACCCCGGGGGGCGTCGGGTCGAAGCGCAAGCCACCGATCTTCATGAAACAAGGAGATACAATCGAAGTGGAGATCGACCAGGTCGGCACGTTGCGCAACACCATCGAGAACGAGCGCTAAGGGAACGCATTCCGAGGTCGGAAGGCGTATGAACCATGAAAATAACCTCGATCGACGATTTGCATGCGGATGGCGGATGGCGAACGCTTTCGTTCTTGAAGGTCGTAACCGACGAAGGAATCGTGGGCTGGTCCGAGTTTCATGAAGGAACGACGACGCCTGGACTAACGGCTGTGGTCCGCAAACTCGCCATGGGGCTGATCGGCGCGGATCCGCGCGATGTATCGGTGATTTCCGCGCGGCTTAACGCAGCGTCCCGCAATGCCGGCGGCGGTATAATCTCCCAGGCAATTGCAGCGATTGAAAACGCCTGCCTTGATGTGAAAGCCAAGGCGCTCGGCATCCCGGTATACGCGCTGCTGGGTGGTGCGTTCCGATCACGGTTACCGCTGTATTGGTCGCAGTGCGGGACCCTGCGGACCCGCTACCCGGAATTGTTCGGTACGGCACCTCTGCGGTCGCTTGACGACATTGTTCAACTCGGAAAAGAGGTCAAGGCGTCACACTATAAAGCCTTGAAAACCAATGTGCTGTTGTTTGCCGATGGAACCTCATCCAACTATCGCCCCGGTTTCGGCAATGGCGCCGGCCATCCGGCATTGAACCTGGATGGCTCGACATTGGCGGCGATCACCGACCTTTTCGCGGCTTTCCGTCAGGGGGCCGGTCCGAATGTCGATCTGCTGCTGGACCTGAACTTCAATTTCAAACCCGAAGGCGTCCGGCGTATCGCCCGGGAACTCGAGCGGTTCAAGTTGACGTGGCTCGAGCTCGACCTCTACGAGGTGAAAGCCCTCTCGATGTTGCGACAGTCAACCACAACTCCGATCGCGTCCCTCGAATCGATCTATGGACGCAGAGCCATGCGGCCATTCCTCGACGAAGAGGCCGTTGATGTGGCTATTATCGATCCGCAATGGAACGGGTTGTTGGAATCGATGAAGATGGCAAGCCTTGCCGATAGCTATGAGGTCAATATCGCACCTCACAATTTCCATGGACAGCTTTCGACGCTGATGGGCGCACATATGTCGGCCGCGGTCCCGAACTTTCGCATCATGGAGTTTGTCGTGGATGAAGCGCCGTGGACGCGTGATTTTTTGACCGAACCCCTTGTCATCGAAAACGGCGAATTGCTGTTGCCAAGCTCCCCAGGGTGGGGAAGCGACGTCAACGAAGAAGCCGTTCGCGCCAGGCCAAGTAAAGCGCTATATCAGTAGGACATTTTTAGATCGAACCGGAACGGACATGAAAATCACCACCCAGGCGCTCCTTGCCATGTGCCTGCTATTGGCTGCGGGGTTTGCGCGGGCTACTGCGCCAGAAACGCCCAAGCTCTCACTCGCCTATATTCCGATCAGCAACTTCCTGACCGCCTATGTTGCAAAAGATCAGGGCTACTTTACCGCGCATGGACTGGACGTCACGCTCATTCCCATCAATCAGGGGAATACCGGTGTGGCCGGGATCGTTTCCAAATCCGTGGAGTTGTCGACGCCGACGCCGACGACCTTCTTGCAGGCCGTCGACAATGGCGTCGACCTCGTCATTGTCGCCGCGACGCACACCTATCCCACGCCCAACAAGGTCGGGCTGCTGGTTTCCACCACCGGCGACATTACGGCTGCCAAGGACCTGGTGGGAAAAAAAGTGGGCATCAATGGTATCGGCGGCATGCAGTTTGTTCTTCTGCAAGAATGGCTCATCAAACACGGCGTCAACCCCAAGTCGATCACCTTCGTCGAGATCAGCTTTCCTCAGATGGCTGATGCGCTGCAGGCCAAGCAAGTCGACGCCGTGACGATCTCCGAGCCGTTCTACCAGCGCGTCATCTCCTCGAAAATTGGTCGTATGCTCGCCGACTTGCAGGCTGATATTCCCGCCGGCACGCTCGGCACGATGTATGTATCAACAGGCGAATGGGCGAAAAAGAATCCCGGCACGATTGCGGCGCTTCGCGCGAGCCTGGAGGATGCTACGCGGTTTATCAAAACAAACCCCGAGACTGCGAAAAAAAGCCTGATCACCTATGCGCAAATGTCAGAACAATTACTGCAACTCGTCAATGTACCAAGCGTCACGGTCGCGGCGGCGCCCTCCCAGATGAAATTCTGGATCGACCTGATGGATCAACAGCAGCTCACAACGGGAACAATTGATCCCCAAAGCATCATTGCACCCTGAAGAGAAATCGCAATGCCTCACATCGTTGTTGAATACAGCAAGAACCTCGAGCAGAGCGTCGATATTCCCGACCTCATAAGAGTCGTTCACGATGCAGTGATCGCAACCAATGCTTTCCCGCTGGAAGCAGTTCGGACGCGCGGCGCCCCCCGGGATGATTTCCGCATTGCCGACGGCGACCCTCGCAATGCTTTCCTGGCGGTCGTTGGTCGGATTGCGCCGGGACGTCCGCAACAGCTCCGGCATGAATTGGGAAAGACGCTATTCGATGCCATCCGGGGCTATTTAAGCGATGTCTCCGAAGCGATTCCACTCAGTATCACCGTGGAGCTGCAGGAGATCGACCAAACATCAGCCTTCAGGCACAATTCGATTGTCGTCAAACCGTCGGACATGTTGGCTAAAAGTTAGCAGGGCTGCTTCGCGCTTCAGGCAGCGCGGACGCCTGCCAGGAATGTGGTGACCTCGCCGGACAACCGTTCCGCCTGTTTCGACATGTTGGAGGCCGCGCTGAGCACCAGACCGGCAGCCCCCCCGGTTTCGCTGGCGGCGGCGCTGACGCCGTCAATGTTGGTCGTCACATCCTGCGTCGCCTGCGCCGTCTGGGTCACGTTGCGCGCGATCTCCGCCGTCGCGGATCTCTGCTCCTCGACCGATGACGCGATCGTTGCCGCGATGCTGCCGACTTCCTCGATCGTGGTGGTGATGCCCTGAATCGCCTCCACGGCTTCCCTGGTCGCGCTCTGAATCTGCGCGATCCGGGTGCCGATTTCCTTGGTGGCCTCTGCCGTCTGGCCAGCGAGGCTCTTCACCTCGGATGCCACGACCGCAAAGCCGCGTCCAGCATCGCCGGCGCGAGCGGCCTCGATGGTGGCATTGAGCGCGAGCAAATTGGTTTGTCCGGCAATAACCGAGATCAGCTCAGCCACATGTTCGATCTGCTGCGCGCCATCGGCCAGCGCCCGCACGATCGTGTCGGTCCGGCGCGCGCTGTCGACGGCGCGGTTAGTGATCTTGGCAGACTGTTCGACCCGACGACTGATCTCGCCGATCGACGACGTCAGTTCCTCTGCCGCCGAAGCCACGGTCTGCACCCGTGTACTGGCTTCGGACGCCGCCGAACTCACCACCGACGCCCTCTGGTTGGTCCGCTCGGCCGTGCCGGTCATGGATTGCGCGGTCGCTTCCAGTTCGACCGACCCCGATGCCATCAGTCCGACGAGTTGGCCAACGGAGGCGTCGAAGCGATCAGCGAGCGCAATGAGCGATTCACGCTTTTCGGTTTCGCTCTGCTGCTTCAACTCGGCCTGTTCCGTTTCCAGCGTCCGCGCGGTCAACGCGGTCTTGCGAAGCATTTCCAGGGTTTCTGCCATCCGGCCGATTTCGTCGGCGCGTTCCGTTTCGCCGACCTCGTCGTTCAGCGATCCGGTGGCGATACGTTGCATCCGGCTCTGCAGCCGCTTCAGCGCTCCGAGCACGTCCCGAGCGATCAGCCAGGATAGTAAGCCCATCAGCACCATGACACCCCCGCCGATGGCTCCCATTCGCAGCAGCAGCGCGTTGATGTCGGTGTCGAGATCATCGACATACAGGCCGACGCTGATGACGATATTCCACGGATCGAACATGCGGGCGAAAACCAGCTTTTGCTGCGGCGTGGTTTGACCGGGACGCGGAAAAAAGTAAGTCGTGGTGCCACCTTCGGGGCTGCGACGGGCGGTTTCAAGCACCGCCGGCACGATCAAAACGCCGTTTGCGTCCTTCACGTTGTTGGTCTTGCCATCAAGTTGCGGGTTGGCGGCATTCATCATCGTGCTGGTATCGGTTCGATAGGCGACCACATAACCTTGTCCCTTGTCGAACATCATACGCTTGCCGCGCCTGCGAAACTCGCTTTCTGCGTCGGCAAGGGTCATCCTGCCCGCGGTCACCTCATCCTGCAGCGACTGCGCCATTCCAATGGTGATGTCCACGGCTGTCTGCAACTGCGCCACCCGGTCGTCCAGCATGCGCTTCTGACTGAGCGAGGCCGACCAGGCGATGATCGCGCAGACCGCCAGGATCGATAGCGCTACTATGCTGACAAGTTTGGTACGGATCTTGAATCGACTCAGAATCATTTCAGTCTCTGATTGGAATTTGAGTATCAAAACGGTATCATTCGACTCCTTACCAATCGTGAAGACTGAAGAGATCAGGTTGGGTCAACTGGCAGATGCTCCCGGGGGAGTGGGTTTGCCTCAAAACGTTGCTTGGGCGGGCGTCCGCGCTGGCGGTAACGTCGCCAAAGTTGCTGGAGCTTCGTTCTTGTACTGCCTGCTGCGTAGGCAATCTCCTGGGTGGGCCGCACCCATACGAACTTTACGAGCATGCGGAGATCACGGCGTCGGCAACTGCCGCGAGATGTGAAGCACCGTCTCTTCTATTGCTCAGCCTATTGACCAGATAGTCGAGACGGTCGCGAGACCACACGCTCTGCAGAGTGGCTTGGACTTCGGCCGCAAAACGGTCCAGTGGCTATGATCGCGCTCGCGGTATTGCCCGGTCAACATTCGTGGCCGCACATCAAGACTCATCCGATGTCAGGTTCAAGCCGCCCGACGGCGTCACCAGGCAGGTGTCCTCGTAAGCAATCGCGTGGCCCGCGATCGGCCATTGATATTCGCAACAGGCGATCATCCCTTCGCTGAGCGCATCCTGGGTGCGGCTGGTGAAGGTCAAATGCGCGAGGTTGTTCTTGCCGAGCAGATGGCCGACGTCGCGATCGTAGCCGGCGATCGGATCCGGCAGATCGACGAACAGAGGATTGCCGACCGGCCTAGACGCGGCCCCCCAAATTGCCTCGACGCCTGCGGCATGGATCGCATCGCCACGGGCGCCGACCTTGCATGCAGGTATCAATGTATCGCGCACGCCGCGCTGAAATAGCGCGTACAGTTCGCGACCCGCGTCCGACAGCGCCAGTGTACGAGCGATGTCGGAGCAGCCGAGCAGCACGCCTTGCGGATCGAACAGGAGGCAACCGGTATCGAGCTTCAACATGTTGGCCTCCGCCGACAAAGGCGCGGCCGTCGCATTGGCCGGAAAGATCGTGCGCGCCCCGGAATGGAAATTGGTGAGGGTTTTTCCGACTCGCAGCTCTGGAGCAACCTCCAGGACGAAAGCGTGCAGCGTATCGAAATAGACTTTGTAAGCATCCATCTCGGTAACAGCGCGACCGGTATCGATGGCATTCCCCGCGAATTCCAGAGCGCTCTCCATTGCCCGCGCGGACGCCCGGGTCGCGATGATATAAAAGGCAAGATCCGGTAGCGTATTGTGGTCGCGCCAGCGGCGCAGAAGGATGTCAGCGGCGACCGTCTCGCGTGCGTCTAGTCCAAGGCTCGCAAACAGGCCAAAGCCGATATCGTCCATTTCGCAGGCCACGCGCCCGGTGGCGCAAATATCCGTGAAGGCTGCCCGAGACGACGAAAAGGTCTTTCCAGAGCCACCCGTTCCGGCTTCCACCACCCAGGCGCTCCCGCCCGGAATATAAAACGCCGCAAGCGGTGCGCGCTTGGCCCGCATCGGCACGCCCGCGACCTCCTGAATGTTCAGCCTTGTGGTCAGCACCAGCGCGTCGATGCCCTCAGCCGAAAGCAAGCGATCGAGCGCCGCCAAGCGATCTTGTTCGGGGACGTCAAGGTACGGCGTGATGCGATCGCGCACCGGCGAACGTGTCAGCAACCGCTGTGCGGCACGACCAGCCGAAGGGCGCCACGCCGCAAGCATCTCAGCGGTAGCCGCGGCCGAGACCTGCCGGAGCGTGACGGGTCCAGCATCGAATACTTCTTCATGTGAGACCGTGAAGGTGCGGGCAAGGTCGGTCGCCACCGTCATGGGCAATTTGGCATCGATCTGCAACGCGCGCTCGCCCTGCGCGAGATTGCAGATCGCATCGCTCAGCGTCGCATACACAGGCCCGTGCAGCGTCGGTTCGAAGGTGAAGTACGGCCGGTAAAACACCTGTCCGATCGTCGGTGGCAGCATTGCCGCGCTGGCGTTGCCGTGCTCGACATGAACGAACAACGCGGTGCGCCGGCCGCCGGCCTCAAGAATAAATGGCGTCACCGATTTCGCGTTATCGAATGAACGCACCGGCATCAGAAAGCGGTCGCGCAGTCCGCATTCGAACTCCTGCTCGATATACGACCAGTCGGCGTGAAGGCTCATCATGCTGAGGCGCAGTCAACCGACGGATCGCCGTCGATGTCGTCAAAATCGAACCGGGCGTTGCGGGCCATGCTGAGATCGACCACGGTGTCTGCGACCAGCAGATCGCGGCGAATCGGTTCGATCACCATGCCGTCGGTAACGGGAACGACGCACGCGGTTTCAATCTTGCCGTTGGCGCGTACGACACAGCAGGCGCACATGCCCCGCCGACAGGACAAATAATAGCCTATGCTCGAATCGATATGCCGCGCCACATATTGCAGGGCACTGCTGATGCTGGTCGGACCGAAATCGGGAAGCTCGAACGTATCGCGCCGCGCCTCGACGGAATTTCCGACCTGCTCACGCACGATGGTGATCTTCATAGGGTGATCCTCATGCCACGGTCTTGACAACCGGCGCCGCCGGTTGCGCCCTTCCCTGCACTGGCACGAACCGATGCACGGGCGCGCCATCCACCGATGACAGCACGCTGTTGGACGCGAACTGGGCGTCCGGTGCCGGAAAATCGGTGCGGAAATGTGCGCCACGGCTTTCACGCCGCGACAGCGCGGACAATGCGATCGATTCGGCCGTGAGTGCGGCGCTGCGGGTCTCAAGGGCGTCAATCCAGCCGCGGTTGTAGGGCCGGTCGGTGCTGGGAGAAACCAGTCGCGGCAACTCCTGCGTCCGGATCGTTCTTATTTCTTCCAGCGCGGCGGCGAGGTCATCTCCATTCCGCACCACGTTAACCGCGCTTTTAGTGAGCGCCTGAATGCGGCTCCTCACCTCATGCGGCGCAATACCCTGGCGCAGTGCGAGCGGGCGCTCGATGCGCTCGACGACATTGCCCCAGACATCGGGCGGTACCCACGCGCCAGAAGCTCGCGCGCGGATCGCGGCGGCACGCCCGGTGCGCCGTCCCTGCACAAGGAACTGACTGCAAGCATTGCCCGACAGGCGATTGGCTCCGTGCACCCCGCCTGCCACTTCGCCGCAGGCG
Organism: Bradyrhizobium canariense; assembly: GCF_900105125.1. Lineage (NCBI taxonomy): Bacteria > Pseudomonadati > Pseudomonadota > Alphaproteobacteria > Hyphomicrobiales > Nitrobacteraceae > Bradyrhizobium > Bradyrhizobium canariense. The sequence continues at coordinate 2,190,954 of NZ_LT629750.1, forward strand.
AACAGACCCGGCACGCGACTTTCGCCGACGGCATCGGTGCGCACGCCGCCCATGTGGAAATGGCTCGCAGGTGCGACCTCGACGGCATAGCCTTGCCGAATACGCTCGACCAGCGGCGCGAAATCGAAACCTTCCCAGGTCCAGTTCGCGTGCAACAGCGGTTTTCCATACCACTGCGGCAGGAAGTCGAGGATGTCGCGCGGAAGATGCGCCCACGACATGAACACACCTCCATTGGGCCCACCGCGGCCTTCCAGCACCTCGCGCACACACGCAATGGAGATGATGTCGCGCGTCGATATTTCCATGCGCTCGGGATCGTAGCGCGCCATGAAACGTTCGCCGTAGCGATTAAGCAGCCAGGCCCTCGTCCCGCTCTGCGGGCCGATGATCCACGGGAATTGAATGCCTCGCCACAACGGCGGGTCGACAAGACAACATGGCAGAAATTGCACCATCTCCATGTCGATCAACTCGGCGCCAGCTTCGAACGCCATACGATAGCCGTCGCCGACCAATTCTTCCGGCGCCGTGGTGATGGGATAGGACATGGCGCCGCCACCGGTGGCGAGTACGACCGATGTTGCTTCCACACCGGACGGAATGCCGCTGCGCAAATCAATACCCGCAATGCCTGCTGCAGTTCCGTCGGCGCCGACCAGGATGTCGGTCGCATAAAACTCGTCACGAAACCGCACGCCGGCCTTCATCGCATTCCGGGTCAGTATCTGCAGCATCTGCATGCCCGAAACGAGAACACCTCGCGGGTGGCGGTGTCCGGGCGCGTGACCAATGCCGGCGACCTTCAGGCCGGCGTCGAGCAACAGACCAAGTTCGGCGCCGACACCCTCGACCATGGCCTGCGCCAGGATGGGATCGTTTATGTTTGCGCCGCCGGCCAGCGTATCTTCGTAGAAACGCTCGATACTGTCAGCGGTATCGCCCGCAAGACCGAGCCGCTTAATGGTTGAGCCGTCGACCGAGATATCGCCGGTAATGGTCGCAGTCGCGCCGGAGCGGCCGACCTGTCCTTTGGTGAGCACGACGACGCTGGCGCCCTGGATCGCGGCTTCCGTGGCGGCAAGCAAACCGGCGGCGCCGCTGCCGAGCACGGCGACATCGACGCGCTTTAGGGCGGGATGTGCGCTCATCGCGCGGCCGCCGGCAAATCGCGGGCGTTGCCGAGCGCGCACAGGTTGCGCAGCCGCGCCGGCACCGGGCGCGCCCGGGCATTCCCTAGTTCGTCCTCTGCGCATTCGGTGAATTTGTTGTCCATCATGGCCTCGCTCATGGGTACATCGGGCATGGCATGCGCGGGACCGAACTCATGACGTCGCTCCCTGGCGCGGACGGCTGGCATAATCCGCGATACGTTCACGCAATCCGGGCTTCGCCGCCGACCGCACCAATGCCGCCAGGTCGGCATCGCGCAGATCGGCGCGGCTGGCACGATGAAGCGCCGCGATCGTGCGCTGGTCGACCTTTGGCTCCAGCAATTGCGCCGCGAGCCAGGCCTCGCGATCCTCGGGCTCTACGATGTCGGTTGTCAGGCCCGCCACAAGGGCTTGCTGCGCCGAAATCTCGGTACCCTCCGTCAACCAACGTCGCGCAAGATCCTCGCCGACCCGTGCGGCAAGGCGACGCGTGCCAAGCACGATGCCAAAGCCGGCACCCGGAAAGCGAAACCGGGTCGCCGAGCAAGCCACGCGGATGTCGCACGCGGCCGCCATGTCGGCGCCGGCGCCCCAGGTCCGGCCGGCCGCAATCGCGACGGTGCGAACAGGTGCGTGCCAGAGCAGCGCCAACAGCAACTCGATGCGTACAAAACGATACAACAGGTCTCCGTCGCTTTGCCGATCGAGCCCGTCGAGATCGAAACCGGTGCAGAAATGCTTGCCCTCGCCGCGCAAGATCACGGTGTGAACGGCAGGATCGCACCAGGTTCGCGGCAGCACGTCCAGCAGTCGCTCAACAAGGTCGCTCGCCAACGCGTTGCCGCGGGCGGCGCGCTGCAGGGTGACGATGGCGAGGCCAGATGTGATGGTGAGTTCCAGCATCTTCGTTCAACCGGCTTCGGCAAATGTTGCGGCGGCAGCCTGCAGATCAGCGAGAAGATCCTCAACATCTTCAAGGCCGGCATGAAAACGCACCAGGGGGCCTGCCGGATTGGGCGAGGCCGTGCGCAACGTCGCCCACGGTTCGGGGCGTGCGAGGCTTTCGAAACCGCCCCATGAAGAGCCAAGCCCGAACAGATTCAGCCGATCGAGGAATTTCTCAATTACCGGTTCGCCGACGCCGCCGAACTCGACCGAGAACAGGCCGCAGGCTCCGGAAAAGTCGCGGCGCCACAACGCATGGGTCGAATGATTTTCCAGCGCTGGAAAATAGACGCGCTTTACCCACGGCTGAGCGACAAACCAGTCTGCCAGTATACGGGCGTTGCGCTCGTGCTCGCTGAGACGCACCCCGAGTGTCCGCAGGCCGCGCAGCACCAGATAGGCATCCTCCGGAGAGCAGGCCGCGCCCATCAATTCCGCCATGCCGTCAAGCGCCGGCCATGCCGCTTCGTTGGTGACGACCGCACCCAGCAGCACGTCCGAGTGGCCGGCGAGATATTTTGTAGCCGACAGGATCGAGACGTCGGCGCCGAGGGTCAGGGGATGGTACGTCCAGCCCGATCCCCATGTGCTGTCAACCGCAACTGCAATGCCACGGGCGTGCGCAATGGCTCCCAGTCTCGGCAAATCGGCGATTTCGAACAGCGAAGAGCCCGGACATTCCAGATAGACCAGTTTCGTCTGCGGCCGCAGGAAGGATTCCAGATCAGTGCCATCGGCGGGAAAGAAGTCGTAAGCGATGCCGTAAGTGGCGAGAAAATTCTTTGCAAAGCGGCGCACCGGCCCATACACGCCATCTGAAATCGCGACATGATCGCCGGGCTTGAGATAGCTCAGAAACACCAACGCATTGGCCGCAAGTCCCGACGCGGTGAGCCGCGCGCCGTGGCCATGTTCGAGATCGGTCAAGGCGTCCTCAAGAGCGAATCCGGTGTCGGTGCCCCGGCGGCCGTAAGTTTGCACGCGGTGTCCCGCCGCGCGTTCGGCTTCAGCGCCGCGCATGTTGGCGACGGTCCGGTGCAGGATCGTGCTGGCGCGCACGATCGGCGGATTGACCGGCCCTTTCGACCTCGCATCCGGTCGCCCGCCGTGAACCAGGCGGGACTTCGGTCGCAGGCGGGGCGGGTCGCCGATCATCGCGCGCGACCGACCGGCAGCGCCGCTACGGCCGCCCGCGGCTCGACGAGTTCTGCCAGCACTTCGTCGGTGTGCTCACCGAGTGCCGGCGGCCGGCGATAGACCTGGCCACCTTCGCCGTTGTAACGGATCGGGGCCGTGAACGCGCGGGTCTCTGCGCCCCCCGGCAAGGTCATCGGCTGTACCCAGCCATAGTGCTGGACCTGCGGATCAGCGAGCGCCTGGGAATAAGTGTTGATCGGTGCGCACGGCACGCCGGCCTCGATCATGTGCGCAAGACAGGCCTCTGCCGTCAGTGTCTCGAACGTATCTTCCAGCAGATCCCTGAGCACAGCTTGATTTTTCGCCCGCAAGACTGGCGTCGCAAAACGGGGGTCGCCGATCAATTCGTTGCGTCCGATCGCCTCACAGGCGCGCCGGTATAATTCATTGTTTCCTGCCGCCATGACAAAATAACCGTTTGCGCAGCGGAACGCCTGATAGGGCGCGTTGCGTGGATGCGCCGAGCCAAGCTTTTGAGGGTCGATCCCGGTGCCGAAATATTCACTCACCTGCAGCGCCGCGATGCCGAGAGTGGTACCGAGCATCGGCACATCGATGTGACCGCCGCCCTGCCCGTTCGCAACCTTGCGAAGGGCGCAGACAACGGCATAGGCGGCATACAATCCGGCAGCGAAATCGCTGATAGGCACGCCGCATTTCACCGGTGCGCCGTCGGGCTCTCCGGTGACGCTCATGACGCCGCCGATGGCCTGGATCGAAACGTCGAAGCCGCCCTCGTTGGCGCGCGGCCCCTCCTGCCCGAACGCGGAAATTGAACAATAAACCAGCGAGGGCGCCAACACTTTCAGGGCCTCGAATCCAAGCCCGAGGCGGTTCATGGCACCGGGGCGAAAGTTTTCGATGACGACGTCGGCACCGACACACAGCGCCCGGGCATGTGCGAGGTGCTCGGGGTTCTTCAGATCGAGTACGACCGACCTTTTGTTGCGGTTGAGCGAGGCAAAATTTTCGGAATAACCGTCGGTCTGCGGCGGCCACTGACGCATGCCGTCGCCCTCGCGGGCTTCGATCTTGATCACGTCCGCTCCCATATCGGCCAACAGAACGCCCGCAAAGGGACCGGCCGCGATCTGACCGAACTCGACGACGCGGATACCAGAAAGTGCTTGCATGGAAGGTTTCACTCGATCTTGGAACGGGAAGGCGTGTGCCGTTAGCTGCTCTGGGATTCCATTGTGAGATGCGATGTTTCCGCCACCCCTGCGGTACGTCCACCATCGACCGGCAGCGCGACGCCAGTGATATATTTCGCTTCGTCCGAGGCCAGGAACAGCGTGGCGAACGCGATGTCGTCGGCCTCGCCGATACGTCCCATCGGAATGACCATCGAAGTACGACGCCAGTTCTGATCGAAGTTGCCGGAGGACGCGAGCGCGCCGCGCAGCATCGGCGTGTCGATCGAACCCGGGCAGATGCAGTTCACGCGAACGCCGTCGCGCGCATGCGCCAGCGCCATCGACTTCGTCAGCGAGACGATGCCGGCCTTGGTGGCGCCGTAGAATGGCTGCCACGGGCGGCCGACGATGCCGGCGTTCGAGGCGTCGTGAACGATGGCGCCGCCACCCGCTGCGATCATGTGCGGAATCACGGCCTGGCTGGCGAGAACAAGCCCCTTCAGATTGACCCCGACCAGGAAATCGATGTCAGCCATCGTCGTGTCCATGAAAGGCCGCGTCAACGTGACGCCGGCATTGTTGACCAGCACCGTGATCGGGCCGAACCGTTCGACCGTTTCGTCCACAACGCGCTTGATGTCGGCGGGCTCCGTGACGCTGCCGGGCACGGCGTGCACCTTGTGTCCGGCACCCGAAAGCGTCGATGCCATCTTCGCAAGACCATCGGCGTCCTTGTCGATCAGGCCGATCGCGGCGCCGGCTTTTGCAAACAGCGTGGCGGTCGCGGCCCCGATGCCATTGGCAGCGCCGGTAATCAGTACGACCTTGCCGCGCAATCTTTCAGAAATTGTCATAGCTCACCATCTCGATAGGCGGCACGCCGCCGGGGTAGACCGATGTTCGTTTTGCAGGGCGAATTCCCGCGAAGCTCATCATTTGTAGAGTTCGGCCGGTGCAGCACCGGCAGGCTCGAACTGGTCGAGCCGCGAGATACCGAGCGCGATTGTAAGCGGCCAGGCTTCGATTTGAAGGATGCGAGCCGGCTTGTCGGGATCGAGATTGATATGCCGGTGTTTCACATTCGGCGGCAGATAGAACGTATCGCCCACAGCCCAGTCAAACGTTTGATCGCCGACGATTTCCCGGCCACGCCCTTCAAGCACATAGGCCGCGGCTTCGAACGTATGTTCGTGCAGACCGGATTGTCCGCCCGGCGCAATTTCGGTGATGATGGTGCCGAACGACCGCGCCTCCATGCCGGTTGACGCGTCGACCACAACGGCGTTGCGGCCCTGCGGGCTCGTGTGCCACTTGACCTCATCGGCACGGATGATCAGTTTGCCCTTGTAATTGTAGGTTTCCGCCTGCCGGCGCATGAGGCCTTCGTAGAATGTCTCGCCACTCATCGCCACTCCCTTCTATTCGTCGCAAACCGCAATCGCCTCGATTTCGATGATGAATCCGCCGAGCAGACCGCCTTGCAACGTGGTGCGCGCCGGATAAGTCGGCCCCTCGAAAAACTCCTTGAAAGCTTCATTGAACCCGATGTAGTCCGTCGGAAAATTCGGCAGGATGCAGGTCAGTTTCATGATCCTGTCGAGCGAGCTACCCGAGGCTTCCAGCACCGCCGTCAGGTTCTTCATCACCTGTCGGGTCTGCTCCTTGATGTCGCCGAGCACCGGCTTGCCGGACACCCCGTCATAGGCAACCTGACCGGCCACATAGACGATGCCGTTATGACGCACGGCCTGCGAAAACGGTCCAGGCGGCATCGTGGCAATGCCGGTTTTGATAACTTCCATCCTGTCTCTCCCTTGTATTGGTCAACCAATGCGATGTGGCGCGGGTGCCGACGGCATATTCAACGATGAGCAAATGCTACAAGCCGGCGCCCAGTTCCTGGCCGTGCTTGCGGCTGCGTCCTTTCAGGAACATCCGCTCGGCAACCTCGACGACATAGTAGAAGGCAAAGCCCATCACGATCAGCCACGTGATGGCAGCAAATACGGTAACCATCGACAGATTGGCGCGTGCCTCGACGAGGACGTAGCCGAGGCCGGAATCCGAGGCGACAAACTCCGCCACGATGGCTCCGACCACGGCGAATGTCATGGCCACCTTGAAACCCGCAAACATGCTCGGCAGCGCCGTCGGCAAGCGAACTTTCCAGAATGCTTGCCAGCGATTGCCGCCCATTGAACGGATCAACATCAGACTTTCGGGGCGGACGGCCATCAATCCCGTCAGGGTGTCGATCACGATCGGAAAAAACGCGATCAGAAAGGTCATGATCACCTTCGGCAACAAGCCAAAGCCAAACCAGACGATGAAGAGCGGCGCCAACGCCACCTTTGGCAGCACCTGGGCCGTGATCAGCACCGGATGGATCGCTTCGCTGAAGGTCTTCGAATAGACCATCACCGTCGCCATCGGCACTCCGACGAGGACGGCCAGGACGAAACCCAGGATGACGGCCCAGGCCGTCGCAATCGCGTTCTTCAGAAAATACGCATGTTGCGCCACAACTTCGTGCAGCACGGCGCTCGGCGGTGGCAGCATAAAGACCGGCACTTTCAGCAGCCGTACCGCCGCTTCCCAAATCAGCAGACACAACAGCGTTGTTGCGACCGGCACCAGGCGGCTGACGAGGCGTCGGCCGGTTCGCTTCTGCACCGGAGGAGCCGGCGCTGCTGAAGTCGGAATGCTCGCATCAGTCATTGGCGAACACTCCCATTTGCTTGAACAGCTTGCGGATACGGCCGGTGTAGGCGTTAAATTCCGGCGTATCGCGCATTTCGAGCGTTCGCGGCCGCGGCAGATCAATCGTGATGTCTTCGGCGACCGATGCAGGCCGCGCGCTCATGACGATTACGCGGTCCGACATGAACACCGCCTCGTCGATGCTGTGGGTCACCAGGATCGCTGTTTTACGCTTCTCCATCCATAACCGCTGTAGATCCGCGTTCATCTGATCACGGGTCATGGCGTCGAGCGCACCGAACGGCTCGTCCATCAGCAGAATGTCCGGATCGTGCACCAATGCCCGGCACAGGGCCACACGCTGTTTCATTCCGCCTGAGAGCTCGTCGGGAAATTTTTCTTCGAAGTCCTTCAGTCCGACATTGGCCAGCAACTGTCGCGCGGCAGGCAAATAGTCCCGCGTCGGCAGTTTGCGGATTTCGATCTGCAGTAGAATGTTTTGTAATGCGTTCCGCCACTCCAGCAGCTCGGCGTTCTGAAATATAATGCCCAGATCGGTATAAGGACCGTTGACCCGACGCCCGCCGATCTGAACTTCTCCCTGGGTCGGTGGTGCAAGCCCCGCAACGATCATCATCAGCGTGGTCTTGCCGCATCCGCTCGGACCGAGCAGGGAGATGAACTGCCCCTCCTCGATCCGCATGGATACGCTGGACAGGGCCTGTACGCCGACGCCGTCCGCCGAGTCATAGCGTTTGTTGACGGCACGGATGTCGATGAACGGCGCAGCAGGATTCACGATCGGATCATTCAGCATTTAAATGCTCGCGTACAAGGTTTCTGATCCAGCTTACTGAGCCAGGTATTCATTGGTGAAGACCATCTCCGGCTTCACGGTGTCTTTCGGCACGGAGGCGTATTCGACCAGCAGATCGATTGATTTCTGCCAGTCGCCCGCATCCATTACACCGGTCGGCTTGCTCTTGGTCGCATCTGTATGCAGGAGCTTGACGGTTTCTTCCCACTGCTTGGTCACGACTTGGCGGCTGAGCTGGGTGCTCTTGGCGTATTCGAAAAAGGCGTCGATGGCCTTTTCCGGCGACTTTATCGAAGCATCAATCGCTTCGACGGTCGCCTGGGCAAATTTTTTCACGATTTCAGGATTCTCAGCCGCATATTTGGTGCTGACGACGATGCCGTTGCTGATCGGATTGAGACCGTATTTCGGGTAGGCGATGACGTCGATCTTGCAGGCACATTTTTCTTCCATCAGCGGCAACTGCGTGACCGAATATCCAAAGCTGAAATCGGTCTGTTTCTGCAGGAACAGACTGTCGCGGGTCGGAATGTCGACACCGACCTTCTGGATCGCGCTGCCATCGACACCCGCGGCCTTCAGGAAAGCCGGGAAAATCTGCTCGGGCGCGGAGCCGGTGCCGAAGCCGCCCTTGCGGCCGGCGAGATCCTTCGGGCCTTTGATGTTTGCCTCAGCCATCGACATGATGATCGACGGGTTGGTCTGAAGCATGCCGACGATCTGCTTGGCCTGCAGGCCCTGCGCCGCGAACTTCACCAGGGTGCCGCCGTCGGCGAAGCCGAACTGGTCGGTGCCGGCCACCACGGTCTGGATCGTGGTGGCGGAGCCGCGACCTGTTTGCGCCGTGACGTCGAGGCCGTGCTTTTTGTAGATGCCATCGACAATCCCGTAAAGGATCGGCACATGCGACCCATAGAAGTAGACGTCGACCCGCACGGTCACCGGTGTCTGCGCCTGGGCCGCAGCCGGGGCCAGCGCGAGGGAGCCAGAGAGGATTGCGGCAAGCGCGATAGCCGCGCCAGCCAATCGACCGCGTATGACGACATTGCTCATGGATTGGTGCTCCGTGACGATGATGGGAAAACAGAAGATGCGACGCACGCGCGAGGCTCATCCCGCCAACGGCGCAACCGGGAGACCTTGCGAGCGCCGTCGCGCGCCGCCTTTCGCCGCCGGCCCAGCCGCAACGCGCGTGCAAGTTCGGCGTAGTATTTCACGCTGTCCTCCTGAAGGCTGTGGCGAACGGCGCGACCAAATATCTTCTCGACCCAGAGCTGCTTGGCAGCAATGTCCGCCCGCATGTCGTCCTCGGACGGCAAAATAAGTGCTTCGCTCTCGATCCTTGCGATCCACTGCGCCTGCCGCTCGCATGCGTGGTTGATCGGCGTATCGAGATTGATCATTCCGACGAAGTAGAGACCCGGCCATCCCGGCGCCGCGATGCGCTTGTAGAGATCGAGGCGATTATTGACCGGGCGCACGATGTCCTCGGAGAGGAACGGAAATTCCGTGACGAAGCCGGTCGCGGCGATGATGCAATCGAACGCCTCGCGCGATCCGTCGACGAAGCCGATATCCCGGTCTGCGATCGTCGCGATACCCTGCTTCACGGCGACGCGCTCGAACAGGATATCCTGTATGATGGTCGAACTGATCGTCGCATGAACGCGGTGCGTCAGCGGCTTGAAGCCGTGCGAGGTCATATCGCCATGTACGGCGCGGATCAGCCAACCCATCACTCTTCGACGGAAGGCCGTCGGGATAAAGCGGCGCTGCAGCAGCGCGCCAATGTCGCCGATAGCACGACCGAGCACGACGTGCGGCATGACGAGCACGGGCGAGCGCGCCACCAGCACGGTGCGGGCCGCGGTGGTGCAAATGTCGCTGGCGATATCCACCGCACTGTTGCCGGCTCCGATAATGCAGACGCGCCTTCCGACAAAAGCTTCCGGCGTGCGGTAGTCTGACGAATGCAGATATTCGCCGGCAAAACCGCCGCGAATCTCTTCCGCATGCGCGGCGCGCGCGAACGGCCCGGTGCAGACAACGACGGCGTCGAAGGCGCCTTCCTGACCGTCTGCGGTTCGCACGGTCCAGCCCGCATCCCCTGCGGCGCCGGGAACGGGCGGCTGTATCGCGGCGACATCCGCCTTGAAACGGATCAGGGAGTAAAGATCGAATTGATGCGCATAGGCATTGAGGTACCGCGCCATATCGCGGTGGTCCGGGATGCGCTGGGTTGCGGCATCGAACGGGAAATCCGCGAACTGGGTCAGCTTCCGGGACGTGTTGATGTGCAGATTTCGGTAGAGATAATTCCGGCCATTGTCGTTGTCGTAGACCCAGGCGCCGCCGACCATCGAGCCCTTTTCATAAACGACAACCTTGAAACCCTTATCTTTAAGAGTCTTGGCCGTAACCAGCCCTGCAGGGCCGGCACCGATGACGGCGACCCTTCGCTGTTGAAGTTGAGCTGATTTCGCAGTCACCAAAGGCGTGGTCCACAATTTGTGCAATCAGGCTAGCTGCCTCACCGCAGTGCAGCAAGACAGTTTGCAATGGATAATCAATAAGTTTAGCTTATGTGTTATGCCGATCCTGGATATTGACGCGCTGCGCACATTCGTCTCCGTGGTGGACCAAGGCTCTTTCGCCGCTGCGGCCGGACGCGTCTATCGTACGCAGGCCGCCGTGACCCAGCGGATTCAACGGCTGGAGGCCAACATCGGGCGGCCGCTGCTCCGCAAAGTGGGCCGCGCCAAACGCCTCACCGATGACGGCGTCACGCTGCTGGATTATGCCCGCCGCATTCTGGCGTTGCATGACGAAGCCTGCGCGTCGCTGGTCGGAACGAAGGTCACCGGGGAAATCCGCCTTGGCGCTCCAGATGATGCCAGCGAAACCATCCTCCCGGGCATGCTACGGCGCTTTGCAACGATGTTTCCCGAGGTGCGCGTCGTCATTCACATCGCGCGTAGCGCGTTTTTGATGCAATCCCTGAAACAGGGCGAGATCGACATGGCGATTTCGACGCGAGATGATCCTTCTCATCCACGCCTGCGTTTGCGCACCGCGCCGACGTTCTGGCTCTCCGCGGCGGAGTTCAAGCTCGTTCGCAACGAGCCGGTGCCGTTGGTGATGCACGACGAGCCGAGTCTTTTTCGCTCAATTGCACTGGACGCCCTCGAGAAAGCTCATATTCCGATGCGCCTCACCCACATCTCAGGCTCGCTATCCGGCATCAGGGCGGCGGTACGCGCGGGCCTTGGCATCACGGCACGCTCCATCGAAACGCTTGAGCCTACCTTTCGCGTACTCGGCACAGCGGATGGCTTGCCGCCGTTGCCCGATGTCAGCCTCTATCTTTATCTCGCTACCCTGAATGCTCATCCGACTGCGCGGCAGCTTTTTGACAGCCTTCGGGATTCATTTGGAGAGCCGGACTGAGAGTTCAGGACTGATGACTGATCTTCAGTCAAATTTTTTTTAGCGTTGAAATTGAGCCCCCCGGGGAAAACGAACTCGGATTCCGTCAGATGCTTGATGTCTGGCAGACACCTGCTTCAATTTCGCAGATTGGCGTAGTTGGTGTGGAAATCCTTTAGCGGCTTTCGTCTTTTACCGACAGGTGCAAACGGGCAGCCGGCCTTCGCCCTTTACGGCCGCAATGTCACGGGCGGACCTTGGAGCGCGCACTCCGTCCATGTCCTCACACTGGACCACGGAGCGCCTGTGTGACTTTCAGTCAGATTTCCTGCTGAGTTCTACGAACTCCCCGCCGCGATATATCAGGGGTAGTCGATCTGTTTCCTGCACAAACACCACTCGCCCGATAAAAACCGAGTGGGTTCCTGACTTTGTTTGCGCTTCAACGACACATTCAAGCTGAGCGGCACATCCCTCGATCATTGGCACGCCCGTCAGGCCCGAACGATAATCTACTCGTCCCAGCGGATCATCCGGCTTCAACGCAAAGTGCTGCGCGATGGCGATCTGGTCTGCTGACAATACATTTACAGCAAAAATGCCGGACCTCTCAATCAATGAATGCGATTTGTTGGCCTGGTTGATCACCACAAGAATGCACGGCGGGGCGGCTGAAACGCTGCACACGGCCGTTGCAGTCATCCCGTTTGAAACAGACCCCTCTCTGCTCGTAATGACTGTAACAGTGGACGCCATGCATCGCATGGCAGCCTTGAACTGGGCCGCATCGATACTTACCAAGGATCTTGCCAGGGATGCGTATTCGTTGAGTACCGGCATTTACTTATCTTTCGTCGCGATCATACCGAGATGATCACGAAGAGTTCGGCCCTCATATTCGCGTCGAAACAGGCCCTTCTCCTGCAGGATCGGCACGACCTCGCCGACGAAATCCTCGAACGTGTCTGGCAGGAATGCGGGAGAAACGACGAATCCGTCGGCTGCACCTGATGTCACCGTATCGGCCATCTGTTCGGCGACGTCCTTTGCGGTCCCGACGAACCGTGGGCACATGACTCCCCGGCCGTAAATCCGTCCGGCGTCGGCAATCGTGATCGATTGTCCGGCCGCAATGCTTTTCAGGGCCGCGAGATTTCCCTGACTTCCCGAGGACTGGACAGTCTCGACACTGGCGTCGAGAGGCAGATCGGAAAAATCCGCGTTGGCGTGCGCGGCAAGCGTCGACAGTCCGACCAAAGGGTCGACCAGTGAATCGTGAAGATCACGCTTCTCTTCCGCCTCCGAGCGGCTTTCGCCGATGAACGGCATCATCGCCATCAGTACTTTGCTGGAATCCGGCGGCCGGCCCACATCAGCGAGCGCCATACTCACATCGGCCTTGAACGCCCGCATCCGTTCCAGACTCGGCTGAAGCGCGAAGATCACCTCGGACCAGCGCGCCGCGAACGCCTTGCCGCGGCCGGACGATCCGGCCTGGATCACCACCGGGCGTCCTTGCGGACTTCGCGGGATGTTCAGAGGGCCGCGCGATTGAAACCATTTTCCACAGTGGTTGAGATAGTGAACCTTGTCCGGATCCGCATAGATCCCATTCTCCCGGTCGAGAACAAGCGCATCCTCATCCCAACTGTCCCAGAGACCGAAAGCGACCTCCATGAACTCATCGGCCCGGTCGTAGCGTTCGTCATGACCAAGATGCGGGACATTGCCGAAGTTTAGCGCTTCTCCATCGTTCATCGATGTCACGACGTTCCACGCGGCGCGGCCTGCGGAAATGTGATCAAGCGTCGCAAATTCGCGCGCGATATTATAAGGCGCGTCATAGGTCGTAGACCGTGTCGCGCCTAGGCCGATATGGCTCGTGACGGCCGCCAGCGCGCCGAGCAACGGAACCGGATCCATGCGCGTGGCATCCTGATCGCCATGGCGAATGCCGGTGCGGTGACTCGCTCCATAGCGATCGGCGATCGCAAGCCGATCGGCAAAGAACAGGAAATCAAATCGGCCGCGCTCCAATAGCTGCGCGATCTCGACGTAGTGCGCCAGACCCAGAAAATCGGTCGGATGTTTCGGATTGCGCCAGATCGCATGGCTGTGAACCACAGGGCCAGCGATCAGAAATCCGCAAAGATGCATGGTGCTTGCTTTTGACACGCGAATCCTCCTTGGGCGCCGCACAGGCTGCGCTCCGCTGCGAGTGACCGGCAGCTTTCCAACCAGCTCAGGTTACGATTTCGACGATCTCGTTTTTGCCGTTGTGGATGACTTGGTGAACGAAGGAGCGGTTGAGCTGATCCCCACGTTCATTGAAATCCACCGTCGCGCCTGCGCCGACGAAATTGGTCTTCTTGCCCGCACGCACCATTTCCAGCGCACGCACGATGTCGTCGACTTCTTCGCCCGGTGGATTGCAGACCTCGGGAATCGATTTGACCCAAACCGCCGCATCGGAAGACTTGGCATGCTCCATGGCAAGGGCCGTTACGCAAACCTGGTCGTGCGTGTTGCCCGCGAACAGGAAGACGGTGCCCTCCGGAGCGCCCATTTCCTTGACGAACTTCCTGTAGGCGTCCGAATTCAGCGGCGGTCCCGGCTGCAGGTGGTGGATTCCTTCGGCCACTTCCGGCGGAACGCTTTTGAGGAACGCACCGTCGGCGTCGGCGCCGGTACCAAGCCCCACGATCTTCGACTGGTATCCGCCGCGATACACTTCCTTCGCGATCGCGACAAAGTCCGTCAGCAACGAGCCGCAGAACACACCGTCCGGCTCCGAACCGAACGCTTTCTCGACTTCCGCGCGGTACGATGCCTGGTTGGGATTGTACATGATGACGTCAAGGACCGTGCCGCCGCGCTTGGCCATTTCGGCCTTGAACGGCTCGATCATCGCGACCACGAACGGGTTCTGCTGCGCCAGGATATTGATCTTCTTGAGGTTCAAGCTTGTCACTACTTTTGCGCCCGCAGGCCCCCACTGCGAGCTCTTGGCCTGGAACCGGTAAACTTGCCCCTTGTTGTCACCGTCGGTGATGGCGTCTGCCGCGGCCGAAACCATTTCAACCTTGTTGGCGGCGAGAATCAGCGGTTTTGCAGCCAATGCTTCCGGGCTTCCCCAGAAGCCTCCGACGACTTCCACCTTGTTGACATCGAGCAGCTTATGCGTGGCGGTCACGCTGGTCGTCGCGCTGGTTTCCGAATCTTCGATATAGAGATGAAATTTTCGGCCGCCCAGAATTCCGCCCGCATCGTTGATCGTTTTCACAACGAGATCAGCGGCCTTCTTCATGTCCGGGCCGTAGGGACCGGTGGCGCCTGTGAACGGCAAGACCATTCCGATCGCGATTTCCTCTGCCCCCTGGCCGAATGATGGTCGCATACCAAGACCCGTCAACGAGAGGCTCAGCATGCCTACAATGTGACGCCGGTTGAACGCGCTGGCCGATTTCATCATGATCATAACTCCGTTTTCGAGAACCCAGATTCAAAGCTGTCGAAGGCTGATCGTCCCGGAGAAGAACGCGAGGCTTCGACGTCCTCCTCACTCTCAGGGAAGAAGTCGCGCACCTGCTTTCGCGGCTCGGGAAGCAGCCCTTGTGGCTTCAGGATCAGCAATAGAATGATGCCAATGCCGACAAGGCCAAGGCGCAGCGCAGAGAGCTGGGCGCCGTCCACAACCTGGAGAACATCCTTCAAGAAACGGGTTGCCTCTATCAAAGCCATGATCGTGCAGACGCCGATCAATAGACCGATGTTCGACCCGCGGCCTCCGAGGATCACGGCCATGAACGCATAGGCTGTGATGATCGACGTGAATTGGCCGGGATCGATATAGGTCAGGAAAAACGCATGAAGCGCCCCGGCAATCCCCATCACCGCGCCGCCGATCGCAAAGGCCTTTATTCTCAGGAGAAGGACCGGTTTTCCGAGTGCGCAGGCAACCGTCGGATCGTCGCGGACCGCGCGGAGCGCTCGTCCGAACGGCGAACGCACCAGCATTTCGAGCGTCACGAACGCCAGCGCCACCAGCACGATCGAAAAACAGAGCAGCACGGCGTCGTATCGGGCCATTGGAACGAGCGCGGAAAACGGCCGCGGAATATCGGCGATCCCGATGGCACCGCCTGTCAGCCAGTCTTCATTGAGCAGGAGAATGCCGACGATCTCGCCGAATCCGATCGTCACGATCGCCAGATAATCATCGGCCAGACGGATCGACAGGAAGGCCAGGATTGTGCTCGCGGCGGCGCTCACCGCGGCGGCGGCTACCATGGCACCGAACCATCCGATGTGAGGGGCAAGCAAAGCCGTCGCGTAGGCGCCCAGCGCAACAAACCCGACAACGCCGAAGTTCGCGAGGCCTGCAACGCCCCACTGGAAGTTAAGCGCAAGTCCGACAAGCGCCGCAATCGAGACAAGAACGCCCAGCGTGGAGAGATAGGCGATCATCGTCGAACCGCCTTTCCGCCGAGCAATCCTTGCGTTCGTATCAACAGGAGCAGAAGGATGATACCGAAGCTTACAACCTGCCGGTAGTTTGTCGGCAGGATCAGCGTCGAGAGCTCCTCGGTCAGACCGATGACGAGCGCACCGATCACCGCGCCGAGCGGATTTCCAAGTCCGCCCAGAATCGCGGCAGCGAATACCGGTATCTGATAATTCCAACCGAGCAGCGGATCGACGGCGCGATCAAGACCGGCGAGAACCCCCGACATCGCAAGCAGTGCGCCCGACAACGCCCATGTAATGCGGACGATCGTTTCCCGTTCGATCCCGCGTACTGCGGCAAGCGCCGGATTGTCCGCCGTCGCGCGCATCGCCCGTCCAAGCGGAGATGCATAGAGAAGGAGCTGCACGACAATAACGCAGAGAATGACCGTTATCGCGGCGACAAACTGCTCGTGGTTGATGCGCAAGCCGTGCCAGCGCATGGGCCGGGCAATTTCAGCGTTGAAATTGCGGGTCGAGTTGCCGAATGCGAACCTGCAGATGTTCTCGAGGATCAGCGACAGCCCCAACGACGCGACCAAAAGGACGATCGACCCGCGGTCGCGGAGCCGCACAAAAATGAGCACGTCGGACAACACCAAGACCCCCGCAACAATCAGTGCGGAGATGGCGCCCGCCTCAAGCAGGGACAGATGCAGGAAAGTGTTGATGACCCAGGCAGTATAGGCACCCAGTGTCAGTGTCGCGCCAACCGCGAAGTTCGGAAACTTCAGAATGCCGAACACGATCGTCAAGGCGAGCGCCGGAAGCGCAAGCAACAGACCCGACACCAACCCATCAACCACCAACTGGCCAACCATGACTATTGCATCTTTCCGAAAAACAGGTCGGCCAGGTCACCGCTGGAGACATCGGACGGCGGGGCCTGAAGACTCTTGCGGCCTGCCACCAGGACCATGACCTCGTCGGCAATACGCAGCGCGGCTGCAACGTTCTGCTCGACCAGGAGAACGGTGACGCCGGCTTCACGGACCCGGATGACGGCCTCCATGGTTTCGCCGACGAATTTGGGAGACAGCCCCGCTGTCGGCTCGTCGAGCAGCAGGACTTCGGGATTGGCAAGCAGCGCGCAGGCGAAGGCGAGCATCTGCCGCTGGCCGCCTGAAAGATTTCCCGCCAGGGCCTTTGGCCGTCGCGCGATCTCTGGAAACAACGAGAGCACCTGCTCCTCCTGCGCGGGACCGACACCGCTGCGGCCGCGCAGAAATTCCGTAGCCAGCTTCAGGTTTTCGCGGATCGTTAGATTGCGGAAGACATTTGCCTCCTGTGGGACGTAGGCCAGCCCGGACATTACCCGTCTGGCAGGCGACAGGCCCGTGATGGCCCGGCCGGTAACTTCAATCGAGCCCTCGCGCGAGCGAAGCAATCCGGCCAACGTCTTCACAAAGGATGACTTGCCGGAGCCGTTGGGACCGATCACGGCAAGGATGGTTTCCGGAGCCAGATCGAGGCTGATGCCGCGCACGATATCGCCGCCGCCTTGATATCCCGCACGAAGACCGCGTACCGACAATGCCGGGATTGGAGCTTCCGCGCTCACAACGCCATTCCCAGGTACGCGTCGATTACACGCTCGTCCGACGTCACATCGGCAAACGATCCGGAGACAAGCGTCCTGCCTTCCGCGAGAACATGAACGTCATGGCAGACTTCGCCAATGAGATGCATGTCATGTTCGACGATGCCGAACGAGATGCCCTCGCCATTCAGCTCACGGATCAGGCGTATGATGTCCTTGAGCAGAGGCGGCGCAACCCCCGCAGCCGGCTCGTCGAGAAGAATGAGTTTCGGGTTGAGCAAAAGGACGCGCGCAAGTTCGAGCAGCTTCTTTTGCCCGCCCGACAACGCCGAGGCCGATCGATCGGCCAGATGCCATAGGCCGAGGCGAACGAGGATCTCGCGGGCCCTCGCCGCGTTCTCCTGGTCCTGCTGTCTGACAGCGCGATGCAGAAACAACGCGGCGCCGACTTTCTCGCCGACCTGGTGCGGCGGCGCGAGCAGCAGATTTTCCAGCACGGTCAGGCCGCCCAGCTCTCTGACGATCTGGAAGGTTCTGACAAGTCCGAATGACGCAATCTGGTGTGTCGGCGAGCTGGTGATGTCATGTCCGTCGAAATAGACAGAGCCGGTATCCGGCTTTACCAAGCCGCTGATGACGTTCAGTAGCGTCGTCTTGCCTGCACCATTCGGCCCGATGATGCCGGTGACTTTGCCTTTGCCAAGCGCAAGGGTGCAGTCGCTGAGCGCAGCGACACCGCCGAAATGTTTGCTGACATGACCTATCTTGAGCACGTCCATCATCGAGCCCAGCGATTCCGCAAGTGTTCGGTGAACTCGGCGTGCGCCGTGACCGCAAGCATTCTGCGCTGATTAAAGTTTGGACACATGTGCTCTCGTTGTGGGCACGATGAAAATCGGTGCTTTAAAGAACGGTAGTTCGCGCCTTGCACATAGGCAAATTTATTGTGCTTCGCGAAAAGCAAAGTTTTATTTATCATTTGGTCATGGCTCGCCCGCTCGAGATCAACCTGTTGCGCACGTTCGTCATGCTCATCGAGGAGCAAAGCGTGACGCGCGCCGCGCGCCGTCTCAACAGGACGCAGCCGGCAATCAGTCTTCAACTCGGCCGTCTGAGCGAGGCGGTCGGCCGTCCACTGTTCGAGCGTGATCTCCGGCATCCTCGCCTGACGCGTCACGGCGAGATGCTGTTGCCTTACGCGCGGCAGATGTTGAAGATGCATGACGACGCGCGTTCGCGGCTTTCCAGCGAAGAAATCGCCGGCCGCGTCACGCTCGGCTGTCCGGACCTTTACGCAGCCTTTCTGCTTCCGGTGACCCTCGCGAGCTTCAGGGAAGCGTATCCGGGTATTGAAGTGACGGTGCGCTGCGCGCTCAGCGCACAATTGTCCGAGGAAATTTCCACTGGACGAATTGACGTTGCGCTCGCAACACGCATGCCCAACGTTCATCCGAACGTCGCCAGCATCACGCTGTTGCGAACCGAACCGCTCGTCTGGCTTGGCGCCAAGTCAGGAACCGCTTTTCAGGAGAAGACGCTTCCTCTGGCTCTTCTGCCAGAAGGCAACCTGTACCGGGATTACGCACTTAGCGCACTCAACAATGCCGGTCGCGCGTGGCGCATAGCCTGTGTTTCCGAAAGCATCGCCGGAATGGAAGCCATGGCGCTTGCCGATGCAGCGGTCATCGTGCTGGCGGAGTCCGTGAAAGTTACGGGGCTCCGGCGATTGAACGAACGGGACGGAATGCCACCGCTGCCACCTGTCGACCTGGTTCTTTGGCGACGGGAGCTCGGCGTCTTTCCGGCCGCGGATCATCTGGCCGCGCATATCGAACGAGACATTGGAGGCCTGGCCAGGGCGCCTGGCGCGCTATAGAGGGAAATTCGAAAAGATGTCTGCTTTGCGCCGCCAGCAGCAGTCACCACAAGCATTCCGGCATCTTCGGCTGTGGCGACACGCCCGAGCGGCGCGGTGTCGCCTCGAAGCCAATGGGATCGAGTGCGCATGGCTTGCCAATCGGCGTGCAAATCGTTGGTCGCCGCTTTACCGATGCCGATGTCCTCCCGCGCTAGCTTCTGCCGTCGATATCCCGCGATATCCGACGCGCGCACTCTAGAAGCATTGGCGCAAGCTCTTTCTTCACACCTGCGACTGTCCAGCGCGATGATGGTACTGCAATATTAATTGCCGAACGAACGTCCCCGTCACGATCGAAAATCGGGGCGGCCACGGAAATATCTCCCAGATACGCTTCCTGATCGTTGATCACAAACATGTCGCGCCTGGCTCGGTCGAGTATTGCATTTAGCGCCTTCAAGTCGGTGACTGTGTATTTTGTCATGGCCACGCGTCGCCTGGCCAGAATGGCCTGCGCCTGTTCCGGCGCCAGATACGCAAGAATGGCGCGGCCGGCCGCTGAGCAGAAGGCTGGCAGACGCGAACCGACATGTAGGTTTACGCTCACCGGATGCACGCTTGCGAAGCGCGACACATAGACGATTTCTTCACCCTCCAATTCCATGAGATTGACCGTTTCCTTGCTCTCTTGGTTCAGGCGACGCAGGTGAGGTTCCGCAATCTCGCGCACTTCGTTGGCGGCCAACACGCTGTGGCCAAACTCCAGCAATTTCGAGGACAGCACGTAAGCACGCGTGCGCGGATGCTGACGCAGATAGCCAAGCAAGCAGAGCGTGTGAGTGAGGCGTTGGACCGTGCTGGTGGTAAAGTTCGCTATCTGCGCCAGTTCCGAAAGCGTCAGTGCCCGCTGCGCCGTATTGAAGCACTCGAGTAGATGAAAGCACTTCCCTATGGACATGATGAACAGACGGTCGTCGGCGTGTTCACCGTGCTTGTTCGGGGCCGTTGCCATCGCCAGCTCAGCGCCAGATCTTGTCGAAAGCGCGCAGGAAATTGCCTCCGGCGATGCCGTCGATCTCGCTTGCCTTGAAACCGCTTCGATCGAGCGCCTCCAGCATCTTGGAAAACTGTCGTGGCGTCGGCGTTTCCTTCGGATAGCGGTCCGCAAGATCGTTGCCAAAAGCGTCGATGAAGACCCCTGCTGCCTCGGGATAGCCCTTGCTTAGGCTCAAGACGCGGTCGACTTCGGAAGCATTTTGGACACAGGCAAAGTCAGTTCCGATGCCGACGTGCTCAGAACCGACCAGATTAGCGACGTATTTCACGTGCTTGACGAAATTTTCGAGGGTCGGCGGCTGTGAAGGATCACCGTTCCAGTTCATGAAACCATGAATGCTGATCCCGATCACACCGCCGGTAGCGGCCACGGCGCGGATCGAATCGTCCGTCTTGTTGCGTAAGCGCGCGTCGACACTCTTGGCGTTCGCGTGAGTCAGAAACACGGGCTGGCTTGATAAGGCCGCCGTTTCCTGCACGGTTTTTTCGGAGCAATGACTAAGATCGATGGCGATCCCAAGCCGGTTGAGCTCGTGCACGACCTTCCTGCCGAACACCGTCAGCCCGCCGTTACGTTCTTCTCCGCAGCCATCCCCCACGAAATTGGCGTCGTTGTAGGTGAGCTGTGCCACTCTCAAACCTAAGGCATGGAATCCGGCGATACGATCGATGCTGCGTTCGATCGGCCACAGATTCTGCCAGCCCATTATTAAGCCAGTCTTGCCTTCTTCCTGCGCAACGCGGATGTCCCCGGCTCGCAAGACAAGCTTCCATCCGGAATCGTCGCGCTCGGCAATGGCACGCCACCGGCTCATGTTGTCGAACGCGGACTGAAAGCCTTCGAGATAAGGCGCCACGGTGATGTTAGCCGCAGTCACCCCGCCCGATCGCAGCGGCTCGGGATCGCCGTCGCTGTGAAACACCAACCCATCGATGACGATCGTCGTAGGTGAGCCTTTGGCCATCCCATCACTCCATAAATAATTTTATCGCATTGCAATAACGGCTATTGCAATAAAATATTACACCGCGGATGATTTTTTGGCGAGCGGGCTCGACGGAGAGTCCGAAATGAATCGGCATGTGCGAGGAAAATATGTACTGGCGCCCGCTTCTACTTCTGGCTCTGTTCGGCTTCGTTCAAGCGCAGATTGGACTAGCCTGTGCTGAACCCTACCCAGCGCGGCCCGTTCGTATCGTTGTCGCTTATCCGGCGGGCGGCAGCACCGACACCACGGCGAGACTTCTCGCTCAAGCTCTCGGCGAGAAAACACACGGCACCTTTGTCATCGAAAACCGCAGCGGTGCCGGCGGTGTCATTGGAGCGGATAACGTCGCTAAATCGACCGCTGACGGTTACACGTTGTTGTACGCCGCATCACCAGAACTCGCCTTGGTAACCTCTACGAAGAAGTCTGTACCCTACGATCCCGTGAAGGACTTTGTGCCGATCTCCATGATCGGTCGCGCTCCATTCGTATTGGTCGCCAACAAGGATTTTCCGCCCAATGACGTCAAGGAACTGATTGAATACACCAAGGAACACCCGAATTCGGTTAGCTTTTCGTCGTTTGGAAGTGGAACATCAAACCATCTGGCCGGGGAAATGCTGAATCTCCAGGCCGGAATAACGATGCTGCATATTCCTTATCGTGGCAGTGCCCCGTCGTTGACTGACCTGATGGCAGGACAGGTGCAGGTGACGTTCGACGCCATCACGGCCGTCCTGCCATTGCTCGAAGCTGGACAAATCAAGGCATTGGCTGTCGCGACACCACAGCGGCTGAAGGCACTTCCCACCGTCCCGACGCTCTCTGAAAGCGGCCTGCCGGGCTTTACGGGAGGTACATGGTTTGCGTTGATGGCGCCAGCCGATACTCCAACCGCGATCGTAGCGGAGCTTTCGAAGCTGACGACAGACGTGCTCGCGTCCGCCGATTTCCAGAAGGCCCTTGATGCTCAGGGTATCGTAACAGAGGATCAAAGGCCCGAAGCCTTCAACCAATTTCTGTCCGGGGAAATCGATAAATGGCACAAGGTCGTCAAGCAAATCGGGCTCGTACCGCAGTAACGCCATGACGGCGCGGAATGAGCGTAGCGTCTTGGTGATAGGCGCTGGAATCGTCGGACTATGTACCGGGTACGAGCTTGCCAAGAACGGATGGGACGTCAGCCTGTTCGACCCTAATCCGCCCGGCTCTCAGTGTTCGTTCGGAAATGCCGGTGCTCTATCTTCCGGCTCGGTCGCACCGCTGGCAATGCCTGGGGCGGTGAAGGACGCGTTCACAATGTTGGTTGATAGCAAGGGTCCCTTGCATCTGCCCTTTCACTACTGGTTTCGCGCTGCTCCGTGGTTGACTTCTTTCGTTAGGGCGTCACGGCGCGAGCGCGTCGAGCAGGTCGCGGCCGCGCTCCATGAACTACTGAAGGACTCAGTGTCCAGTCATCGTCAGCTTGCTGCCGATGTCGGTTGTCCCGAGCTTATTCGGCAAACGGGGCAGTTGCATCTCTATCCGGATGCGCAGGCGATGCGCAAAGATGACGCGTCTTGGTCATTGAAACGCAAATACGGCCTGCGCGTGGAATACGTCGATGCAAAAGCGATAAACGCTCTCGAACCTGCCGTCAGCGATAATTATCGCATGGGCGTCTTTTTGCCAGACGAGGCGAGCGTTAGCGATCCTCTACAATACTGTCGGTCCATCGCCGACGCGCTCCGAGCGCGAGGCGGAGACTTCGTTCAGGCCCGTGTGACGTCACTTGTGCGTTCAGGCGACGACTGGCACATCAGCGATGGTATGAGAAACTGGTCTGGCAAACACGTCGTAGTCAGCGCTGGCGTGTGGTCCGGCAACCTGCTTGCGACGCTCGGCTACAAGATTCCTTTGATCAGCCAACGAGGCTATCACGTTCAGGTGGCACAACCGGGTGTTTCCTTGTCGCGCATCGTAGTGCTAGCCGACCGGAAGGTGTTTCTCAATTCGATGACAGAGGGTCTCCGGATCGCCGGTACCGTGGAGATCGATTCGATTGACCGTCCGTTGAATAAACCTCGCGCGCTCTTGCTCAAGGATCACGCGAAAGCAGGATTGCGAGATCCGGTGTTGGAAAACGAATCGACTTGGATGGGACATCGCCCCTGCTTGCCGGATTCCATGCCCGTGCTCGGCGCCGTCCCGAACCATCCCAACTTATGGTGCGCTTTCGGGCATGGGCATCTCGGCCTCACCGGATCGGCGAACACCGCAAAGCTCATCGCCCGCGCGCTGACGCGTAATTCGGTCGAAAACGAGACTTCGATGTTTTCGGTTGATCGCTTTAACTGATTGACCGAACGCCAAGGTCGAACATTTCACCCCGAGAGCGCGGGCCGCGGTTCGCCGAGCCAACACGACGCGGCCTGAACAGCTTCCTCATAGTTGGGGGCGGCCTCACCGGCCCAGGCGACGACGCCATCAGGGCGCACGAGCACGGCGTTCAAGCCCAACCGATCCTCGACGTCACTTGCGACATACGTGATCCGACCACCCCAGCGGCTTGCAAGCGCCTGAAGCACTGGACGAGCGTCAAAGTCCAAAAATAGGCCTTTCCCGTTCGTAAGGAGCTCGCCGAGTTTCGTCCCGTCGACCAACTCAAAGTCGGGAGCGCTGCGGCCCACCAGCGGGTGGGTGCCGCCAAGATCATAGCGGAGAGAAACACCCCACACACGCTCGGCGAAGTATGTCGCGCCGTCTCGCGTGTCGATGAGATCACGGATGATGGCTTCGAGCGCGCGCGAACTCCGGGTCGGCCGCATGAGCGCGACCTGGGCGCGCGACCAGTCAAGAACCTGCGCTCCCACCGGATGCCGTTCGCTCAAATAGCTCTCGAGCAGGCCGACCGGCGCGTCACCACGGATCGTGGAAGCCAGCTTCCAACCAAGGTTTATTGCGTCGCCAAGCCCGAGGTTGAGCCCTTGGCCGCCCAGGGGGGAATGGATGTGCGCGGCATCGCCCGCGAGCAGCACCCGCCCCTTGCGATATGCGGTCGCCTGGTAGGCGCGATCCGTCCAGGTCGTGGCAAGCTGGAGGGCCGTCAAGGTGACGTCGGCGCCGGAGATGCGGCGCAATACCGCCTGCACATGCTCAAGCGTGATTGGTTGGGTTCGGTGGAATGCGCCCCCATCGAAATCGACCATCGCGATCGTCCCGGGCCGCGAGTAAGTATACATGCCCGTCGGCGTGTAGTGGCGGCCCAGGCGGAGCTTATCCGGATCGGCCATATCGACTTCAACGGAATAGCCGGTGAACTCGGGATCGGTGCCGACGAACTCAAAGCCGCCAGCCTTGCGAACCGTGCTGCGGCCGCCATCACATCCAACGAGCCAGCGTCCGCGAAAAGCCTCACCACCAGCGCGAATGGTCACTTCTTCATCCGATTGCTCGAGGTCCTCGACGCCGAGGCCGCGCCTGATCTCGACCCCTATCGCGCTTGCGCGAGCGGCCAAGGCGGTTTCGAGGGACTCCATCTCGACCGCCATGCTGGTGCCGGCCGGACTTGGCAGGCGATACTGCCACTTCGAGGAATCGATGTTGTCGTAGAAAAACTGGATGCCGGCGAAATGGCCGCCGGGGCGGCGCGGCAGTTGCATCCAATGCGCCGCAGTCGAAGCGTTGCTGCTGCCCGAGTCGTCTTTCGCGCGTTGCGGCGTCACGATGTCGTTCAGCAGCCCGCGACGGTAGAAGGCCTCGATGGTGGGTACCGAAAGGCCGCGCATGCCGAATGGAAGCCGCTTCAAGGGGGAGCGCGGATCTTCGGCTTGCTCTAGCACCAACACCGAAAGGTCTGCGAGGCGCAGCTCACAGGCGAGAAACAAGCCGACGGGGCCGGCACCGGCAATCACGACATCATACATCAAGGACAGATCCTCATCCCTGTCGGCAAAGCGTCTCGAATCGCCATCCGCGGCGTATCTGCCTTGCTGTAAGGTTCCGTAACGGACCCAATTTTCTCTTGAGACAAATCGCCGATCCTACTATAAATTCGCACTCAGTGCGATTTATTATTACACTCAGTGTAATTCCGCAAGTGGCCATTGGAGAAGTCGGCTTATATGAAAAGCGCGTCGGAAAGGCCGCAGGGCCTGCGGGAACGCAAGCGGCGTGAGACGTCCGAGCGGATAATCGAGAAAGGTTTGAAACTGTTCGTGAAGAACGGCTACGAAGCCACGACGCTCGACGCGATCGCGGACGCCGCCGGCATTTCGCGCCGGACCTTCTTCTACTATTTCAAGTCCAAGGAGGACGTTCTGCTGGCCGCGCACGATAGCGGCTTCCGGGAAGCGCTAAGGCCCGCGATGCTCGACGAGCCTCCCGATCAGGCACCTCTTGATGCCGTCCAAAAGTGCCTGATCAAGCTCGCGTCACGCTACGAGACGAAGGAGTCCATCGTCTTCGACCGCCTGATGCAATCAACCGAAGCGCTCCGCGCACGGAAGGAAGCCGTTTTCGTCGAGACGGAGCAGATCCTGTTGGAAGCGATGTGCGAGCTTTGGCCGCCGCCGGGACGACGGGACGGGCTTCGGCTGGTCGCGATGGTGGCGATGGGTACGCTGCGTCTGGCCCTGGACAAGTGGAAACAGAACGACGCGGCACACCCGTTGGCCTACTACCTCCGTCAGGGTTTCAGCCTTTTGGCAAAACAGTTCTGAAGATTCAATCAGCTACGTCGGGGATCGGGATAACTCCCATCGGTGACAACACCTGGCGAGATTGGAGACGAGTAGGTCAAATCACTCTGATCTCTCCCAAAATTACGCTCATTCGGGAAATCCGGATAGGCGCAGCGAACGGTGCCTGGCTAGAATGGCGGACGTACTTCGGGCGATCTTGCTCATTCCTGATCTATTTTGGCAATGGCTGCGCAATTTCATACGCAACAACGGCAAATTATTTCTGTTCCAATTCCCGGCGCGCGGATGCCAATCCATGGGCCATGATACGAAAACAGCAGCTTTCACCAAACAAAGTATCGAATGTCCAAGCTCGCGCAATCGATAGGCGAGATGTTTGGAGCCGTGCTGCTTAGGCTGGACTGCCGGTTATGTCCCTGCACCGAGATGGATGGCGACGGGGCGCCTGCCAATGGTTTGTCTTCCTGCTCAAGGAATTCGCTCCGCCAGAACAACCAATCGAGATTGGACGCGACGTAACAACCAATGCATAATTGTCTCCTATACCGGTCATGGGGCGAATGGAGGCGGGCATGGACATGACACCTGGCAAGGAAACTCAAAGTATGTCCGAGACGCCAAATGCCGGACAGAAGAATACGCACGGTGTGACACGCACTCCTTCCATTATCGTCGGTATCGTCGCAGCTATCGTCGTCGCGTTATCTGTCTTCTATCTGTTGCGGCCTGAACCACTGCTGGTACAGGGCGAGGCCGATGCAACACGGCTCGACATCGCCGCGCGCGTCGACGGACGGGTCAAGGAGATACCCGTGGAACGTGGCCAGAACGTTCCAGCGGGCGCCGTCCTCGTACGGATCGATAATCCTGAAACCGTGGCCAAACACGAGCAAATGAGGGCGGCGAAGGTTGTTGCCGAGGCCCAGCTTGCCAATGTACTCGCCGGAACACGGGTGGAAACCATTGCCGCGCGGAAAGCGGAACTGGAGCGCGCGCAGGCGGCTCTGGTGCTGGCGCAGAAGACCTTTGACCGCACTCATACATTGACCGAGCAAGGCAACGCGCCGCAAGCCCGCCTCGACCAGATGACTGACTCGCTGCACGAAAGCGAACGCGCCGTCGATCAGGCCAAGTCAGCCTACGACCAGGCTGTCAATGGCTACACAAAAGAGGAACGGGCCATTTCCAGGGCCAACGTCGAAAAGGCCAATGCCGACATCCAGAGCGTTCAATCGACCATCGATCAGCTCGTGATCTATGCGCCGGTGGCTTCGCAGGTCTACCAGCGCAATGTGGAGCCGGGCGAATATGTATCTCCGGGCGTACCGCTCGTTACCTTGATCGATTTGGCCGATGTCTGGATCCACTTCGATCTTCGCGAAGATCTGGTGAAGGGCTTGAAGGTCGGCGATCGATTCGACGTGCACATTCCGGCTCTCGATGACCGCCGTATCACGGTCGAAGTCAAGCTGATTGCGACCAAAGGCGAATATGCGAGCTGGCGGGCTACGCGTGCGTCGGGCGATTTCGATCTGCGAACGTTTTCGATTCGTGCCTACCCGGTCCAGCCGGTGCCCGAGCTCCGACCAGGAATGAGCGCCTATCTCGACTGGCGGTCACGGCAATGAAGCTGGCCTCAAAACCCGGATTTTGGCTGGTTGCGCGGCGCGAGTGCCGTTGGCTGTTTCGCGATCGCGTCGCGTTGCTACTGATTTTCGGCGTACCCCTCTTTGCGTTCGTTGTTCTCACGACCGTCTTCAGCCATCCGGTCATCCGCGGCCTCGGCGTGACGGTCGTCGACGAGGATAGGTCGGATGCGTCTCGCGCGCTGGTGGAATATATCGCAGCGTCACCGAGCCTGCATGTCGTCGACCGTGCCGGCACGCTGTCCACGGCCGTGCGTGACATACGAACCGGCAAGGCGATCTCGGCAGTCTATATCCCGCCGGATTTCGAGCGCGACCTGAAAGCCGAACGCCGACCACAGGTCGTAGGCTTTTATAACCAGCAGTTCCTGACGCCGTCCGGCATTGCATCCTCAGGGCTGAGCGATGCGCTATCCGCTGCGGCGTCAGCGGCCGCCCCCGCCAAGCGCGCCGCGCCCGCGCCGGCTTCCATCGGAACGCTGACCAGCGAGACCATCGCGCTTGTCAATCCGCAAAAGAACTATGCCCAGTTCCTGCTGCGCGCGCTGCTGCCAACGATCATCCATGTGGTGATCACCCTGGCCGCAGGCTATTCCGTCGGATCCGAATTCCGCCGCCGCGACGCGCGGGCCTGGCTCGAAAGCGCCGGAGGCGATCCGATCGTCGCGCTGGTCGGCAAGCTCGCGCCGCTGTTCGTCATCTTCTTCCTGATCATGTTGGCTGAAGTGCTCTTCCTGGAGGGCGTGCTGCAAATCACCTTCAGGGGGGACGTGCCATTGCTGGTCGCCGCTGGCTGCCTGCTGATCATTGCCCACCTGTCGCTCGGCGCCTTGCTGCAGCTCCTGGTCGGCGACTTGGCGACAGGCCTCGGACTTGCGGGCCTCATTGCCTCTCCTGCATTCGGCTACGCAGGCGTCGGCTTCCCCACGGTCGGCATGAATACGTTTGCGCAAGTCTGGAGCACTATCCTGCCGCTGCGCTGGTACATGGCCGTCTTGCTGGGACAGGCGGCGCGCGGATTGCCGGTCTCGGATTCCGCCGTTCCCTTCGCGGCGCTGGCGGGCCTGACAGTGCTCTTCGCCGGCCTCGCATTGCTGCGCATGGCGAGCCTCAAGCGCAAGGGCTGGTTTGAGACGGCGCGGCCTGCCGAGCAACCCGCAACAGAGGACGCGCCACGCGGCATCGGCGGCGCCTTCAAGGCGGAGTGGCGGCGCATGCTCGGGACGCGAAGTGCCTTCAGCCTCTTGTTCCTGGCTCCTCTGATTTACGGCATTTATTATCCGCAACCTTATCTGAACCAGATCCTTCGCAAGCTTCCCATCGCGGTCGTCGATAATGATCTGAGCGATCTCAGCCGACAGATCGTCGAGACGCTGGATGCGAGTGGAGCATTGAGCGTCGTGGTTCGCGCCCGAACACTTGCCGAGGCGCACACCGCAATCGATCGCGGGCAGGCCTTTGCCGCCGTCGAGATCCCGCCCGGGACCGAGCGCGATGTGCTCAAAGGCATCACCGCTCACATCCCGGTCTACGCGGATGCCACCTACCTCTTCATATTCAGATCGACCGCAAGCGGGGTCGCCACGGCGGTCGGCGCATTGACGTCCGACCTCGTTTCGCGAGGCGCACGTTCCGATGGAAGTCTTGTCAAAGCGAAATTGGCGAGTTTGAACCCGACCGACGTTCTGCTGCAGCCGATCTTCAACCCGGTGGGCGGCTATGCGAGCTACGTCGTCCCAGCGGCGTTCGTGCTGATCCTGCAGCAAACCCTTCTGATCGGTGCGGCGATGCTGACCGGTACGGCGCTGGCGAAAGGCGGCGGAGCGTTTGCGGGCGTGTTCGGCCGTGGGATCGCCCATCTGACCATCTATCTTCCAGCGGTTGCGCTCTATCTCATCGTGCTGCCGCGCATCTACGGCTTTTCGACGCTCGGCCATCTTCCGCAACTGTTCGCGCTCGCTGCGGTCTTTCTGCTTGCTACCAGCTTCATGGGACAGGCTGTCGGAGCCTGGTTCACGCGACCGGAGAACGCAACCATCCTCCTGCTGGCAACGAGTCTGCCTCAGTTCTTCATGGCCGGCTTCGCGTGGCCGCGCGAAGCAATTCCCGATGTGGCCCTTGCGCTCGGTCGGATTTTCCCCGCCGACACCGCGATTGATGGCCTCGTGCGCATTAACCAGCTCGGCGCCAGCATCTGGGAGGTCGCGCATGATTGGCTCGGGCTGTGGTGTCTGGCGCTCGCCTATTTCGTGCTCGCCGTGATCTCGGCATTTGTCGTCAAGAGAGGACAGGGACATGCGCAAAGCTAGGACGATCGCTGCGATCGTACTCGTGGTTCTCGCGGGTGCCCTGATCTACGTCGAGCGTCGTCCCGATTCTCCGACCGCAATCGTTGGCGTCGTGCGGGCAACCGAAGTCAGAGTGGAGCCGGAGGTGACCGGCCAACTCGCGTCGATTGCGGTTGAGAAAGGCGCGCACGTGCACGCCGGCGATGTCCTGGCACGGCTCTCCGCGGTGGAGTTGACGGCGCAGGCGGACCAGGCGCGTGCTGCGCTCGCGTCGGCAACCGCAAATCGCAACAACGTCTATGCCGGCGTCCGTCGTGAACAGGTCGACTCTCTGAAAGCTGAAATCGCCAAGGCAAGCGCTCGCCTCGACTATGTTCAGGCACAGCTGACAAGGACCAGCACGCTGGCACGCCAGAGCTTTGAGTCCCAGCAGGCGCTTGACCAGGCCGAAAACGACGCTGCAAGCGCACGGGCCGATGTGGCGGAGGCCCAGGCGAATTATGATGCGGCGGTGGCGGGTCCGACCCGGGAGGAACGCGCGATCGCCGACGCGCAGGTGCAGGCCGCGGCCGCCGCAGTCGCCGTGATCGAGCGCCGTCTTGAAAAAATGACCTTGCGTGCTCCAGCCGATGGCGTGGTCAGCGTTGTCGCCGCAGAGGTGGGCGAAAATGTTCGGCCGGGTCAACCGATCCTTATGGTCGAGGCCGCGGGCAAGCAATGGCTCTCGTTCAATGTGCGAGAAGACCATCTCAGTGGCCTTGCGATGGGCGAAACGGTGAGCGTGATGCGGAACGGTCCCGATGGCGCGATTAAATCCGTCATCACCGAAGTGCAGCCGCTCGGGGTCTTTGCCACCTGGCAGGCCGAGCGGGTGATTGGCGATCACGACCGCAATACGCTGCGCTTGCGCCTCGACCCGCAGGGGGTCTCGGCAGGCCTTGAACCAGGCATGACTGTTTGGATCCCGCTTTAATGGCAAAGCGCTGAAAGTCTCGACTGACTCCGTTTTGCGACAAACCTTATCGGTGAGCCGACTGACTCCGTTTCACGATTTTGCTCATATGTTGGCGAACTATTCGTCATTCAAAAAACTCCGCTCCGGCAGGAGTCCGGATTTCGGGAAGCTGGTGGTGGCGTCTGAAGCTCGCCGGCCCTTTTAGGTCGGCTGCGGATTCGAGATTGGTATGAGTTTGGCCATCCGAAGGTTATGGACGAAGGAGGAACCATTGAAATTCTGATCTATATACCTCATGAATGGACCGGCTAAGGTCGGAACGGGTCATTCTATCAGGGCACGCATCAAGTGGCCCGACGTCATTCGGGAGGAAGTCATGGCCGCCGTCTATTCGGATCTCGCCGGCAAGGTCGTTCTCGTCACCGGCGGCGCATCGGGCATCGGTGAAGCGATCGTGCGGCGCTTCGCGCAGCAGAAATCCACTGTCGTGTTCTTCGACATCAAGGTCGAGGAAGGAGTTCGCCTCGCGCGCGAGCTCTCGAGCCAGGGTCTTGGCGCGCACTTTCTGAATGTCGACCTCACCGATATTGCCGCGTTGCGCGCCGGCGTCGCTGACGCGCGCAAGGCCCACGGTCCAGTCAATGTCCTCGTCAACAACGCTGCCCATGATGAGCGACATTCGACGGAAGAGATGACGCCGGAGTATTGGGACGACCGGATCGCGGTTAATCTCAAGCATCAGTTCTTTGCCGCGCAAGCCGTGCTGCCGGACATGAAGGCGGCGAATGAGGGCGCCATCATCAATTTCGGCTCGGTCTCGTGGATGGTGGGACAAGGCGGCATGGCGGCCTACACCGCCAGCAAGTCGGGCGTACTCGGTCTCACCCGCTCACTGGCGCGCGACTATGGCCCGTACAACATTCGCGTCAACGCGATCGCGCCCGGCTGGATCACGACCCAGCGCCAGATCGAGAAATGGCTGACGCCTGAGGGCGTGGAAGAACTGATGCAGCGCCAGTGCCTGAAACGCAAGCTCGTCCCGGACGAGATCGCGAAGTTCACGCTGTTCCTTGCGTCGGACGAAGCGTCGGCGTGCACGTCACAGCAATACGTCGTAGATGGCGGCTGGGTGTGAGGACTGCGGCGGGCGGCCTGCGCGCCGACGCCTGCTACCCACGCAGCGTGGAAAAGGGGCACTCCCCATTTGTCCACTCAAGCGGTGCTGCGGCAACATTTGCCTGCGTACGCCCCCCTAGCCCGTCGTCGTCGCGCGGCGGCTGCGCTGCACGAGGTATTGGTCGGCGAGCACACCGATGAGGATCACCGTCCCCATCACCGCAAAGTTCAGCGAGCTCGGAATGCCCAGCAGGTTGACGAGGTTTTGCAGCACCTGGAGCAACACAGTGCCGAGCACGACGCCTATGATCGAACCCTCGCCGCCGCGCAACGAGCAGCCGCCGAGCACGGCGGCGGCGATGGCGTAGAGCTCATAGAAGGAACCGTGCACCGCCGGCGAGATTGAACGCGTGTACATCGCGATCAGAATCGCCGAGAACGCCGTCAGTCCGCCGCAGATGATGTAGGCGGAGATGACGACTCGATTGGCGCGGATGCCGGAATAACGTGCCGCCTCCTCGTTCTTGCCGACCGCATAGAGATAGCGCCCGAACACAGATCGGTGCAGCAACACCCAGGTGACCGCTGTGACGATGATCAGCGCCACCACGCTGTGCGGCAGCGGAAAGCCCAACACGTTGGTCCGACCGGCGGTCAGCCATTCCAGCGTCGGAAAGCTCGCGCCAAAACCAAAGCCGGCCGTGGCATCCTCGGTGTAGTAGCGCGCGGCGCCGCGGTAGATCAGCAATCCGCACAGCGTGACCACGAAGGGCTGGATACGCATCCTGGTGACAAGCGTGCCATGCACCACGCCGATCGCAAGTCCACCGGCGATCGTGATGCCGACGGCTGCAACCCAGTTGACGTCGTGATTGACAATCAAGTCGATAAACAACACGCCGAGCAGCGCAATCACCGAGCCGACCGACAGCTCGATTCCGCCGACGACGATAACGAAGGCCTCGGCGATGGAGAAGATGCCGAAGAGCCCGACCTGGTTGGCGATGTTGGAGAGATTTCCGACCAAAAGAAAGCGCGGATTGATGGAGGCGACGACGGCACCCACCACCAGGATCAAGACGAGCAGGCTCAAGTCTTTCTTGCGCAAGGTTCCCCCGCTTAGACTGTGTGGCCGACAGCAAGCTGAAGCACATTGTGCTCGTTGAACTGGCTGCGATCAAGAAACCCTGAAACTGCGCCCTCGTGCATGACCGCGATGCGATCACTGACCCCGATAACCTCCTCCATGTCGCTGGAGATCATCAGTATCGCGACGCCCCCGTCAGCAAGGCGGCGCATCATATCGTAGATCTCTTGTTTGGCCCCGACGTCGATGCCGCGCGTCGGCTCGTCAAAGATCAGCACTTTTGGCCGCATCGAAAGCCATTTGGCGAGGACGACTTTCTGCTGATTGCCGCCGGACAATGAACCCACGGCAGTGCCCACATTAGGCGTGCGGATCTTGAGGCGCTCGCACTGCCGGTGCGCGTTCTCGGTCTCGCGCGCGGTATTCACCAACCAGAAGCGCAGATAGGACGCGAGGTCGGGCAGCGAAATGTTTTCCGTGACAGAGACGTCGAGCAGCAGACTCGAACTCTTGCGGTCCTCCGGAATCAGATAAATCCCATGCTTGATCGCCGCGCGCGGTGTGGCAATGCGGATCAGTTCGCCCTCGAGCCTGATCGCGCCGCCGCGGAGCGGATCAACCCCGAAGATCGCGCGAGCAAGCTCCGAGCGTCCGGAGCCGACGAGCCCGGCGAGACCGAGGATCTCGCCGCGGCGGACCGACAGGCTCACGGCGCGGGCCGGGTACGTGTCGGTAACGGCCTCGACGATGTCGAGTACGCTGTCGCCGGGAGGGGCCGCGGGCGGTACGTATAACGATTTGAGGTCACGCCCGACCATCAGCCGTATCATCGCTGCCGGTGTAAGTTCGGCGCGGGTGAGAGCGCCGACGATGTGCCCGTCGCGCAATACCACCGCGCGATCGGCACATTGCATCACCTCGTTCAGGCGGTGTGTGATGAAGATTATACTGACACCGTCAGCCTTGAGCCCCGCGATGACGCGCATCAGACGGCCGGTCTCGGTCAGAGTGAGACTAGAGGTCGGTTCGTCCATGATGACGAGGCGCGCATCGAGCGATAGCGCTTTCATGATCTCGACGAGCTGCCGCTGGGCGAGCGACAATTCGGCGAGCGGCGCATCGGGCGCGAAATCGGCCCCGAGTCGATCGAGCAGTGGCCGCACCTGGGCATAGAGCCGCTTGCGGTCGATGAGTTTTAGCGGCCCGCCATGCACGGGCTCGCGGCCGATATAGACGTTGCCTGCAACATCGAGATTGTCGAAAAGATTTAGCTCCTGATGGACGAAGGCGACACCCGCCTTGATCGCGGCCGCCACGGTGAGAGACCGCCGCTCGACGGCGTCGACCCGGATGATGCCGCCGCTCGGCTCCTCGACGCCACCGAGCACGCGCATCAGCGTCGACTTGCCGGCGCCGTTCTCGCCGAGCAACGCAATCACCTCGCCACGAGACACGGACAAGTCGACGTGATCGAGCGCGACTACGCCCGGATACATCTTGCTGATGTCGACCAGTGCGAGGAACGGCTGCGGCATCGGCGGCTGCATTGAGGGCAGCGCTGGCACTCTGAGCTACTTGTGAAGCATCTGCTTCATCTGCCCCATGAAGTCGTCAACGTTCGATTTGTCGATGACCTTGCCGGGAACGATGATGATGCCGCTCGCTGGAATGCCTGACTTGTCGCCTTCGAGATATTTCGCCATTAGCTTCATGCCCTGGTAGCCCCACTCGAACGGCTGCTGCACGACGGTGCCGACGATGCTGCCTTCCTTGACACCGCCGAGCGTGATCGGATCCTCGTCAAAGCCGATGATCTTGATTTTATCGAGCTTGCCCGCCTCCTTCAGCACCTCGTAGATGCGTGGCGTGTTATAGGAGTAAAAGCCGACGAGGCAGTTCACGTCGGGCATGGCGGCGAGAATGTCTTCCACGTTGCGCTTGGCGCGAGTCTGATCGATCTCATCGCCGCGAACGTCGACGAGATCGACTTTCGAGCCCTTGATCGTCTCCTTGACGCCTTCGATGCGCTCACGCGCGTTGTCGGCCCCGGGCAGTCCGACGAAGCCGACGCACTTGCCGCCATTTGGCAATGCCTTCAGCATCAACTTACCGGCTTCCTTGCCGAGATCGGTGTTGGACGAGCCGATATAGGCAACGCGCTTCGATTGCGGGGCGTCGCTGTCGGTGGTGAATAGCACGGTCTGCGAGGCGATCTTGTTGAGCTCCTCGGTCTGGTTCTTCGGATCCACGGCGCTGACCATGATTCCGGCGGCGCCCGCCGCCACGAGGTCGTCCATCACCCGCTGCTGCACAGCGGCTGCGGCCTGTTCAGGATATTTGAACTGAAGGTCGTAATTGGGCAGCTCGGCTTGCGCCTTTTTCACGCCGGCCTCGGCGATCTTCCAGAAGTCGGACGCGCCGTTGACGACGAAGGCCAGAACCTTCTTGTCAGCCGCATTCGCCGACCCGAGACCAAGCGTCATCGCCAACGCAACGGACGCACCCGCAACCAAGAGACGCTGCATTACATCCCTCCCCTTTATGTGGTTGGCCATCAGTGCGGCCAACTCTTCATATTGTCGAACGAGCGCCTCATTTCTGCTGTCGGCGGGGAGAAGACGCCATCCGTGTTTGCGGAAGAGGCGGCAGCGTCAGCTCGGGTCCGCAAGGAAGAAAAAATGAAGCACGCGCTTGAAGCTACCAGAGGCGCTCCAAGCGCGCAACCGCAGGGGATTCGCGTATCCAGCAAGCGCAAATTCGCTGTTTCTTGACCCGTAACATCGTGTTTCGGATCAGCTAATCTTCCGCAACCCGTTGCCGTCGTCGGATTCTGAAGCTAATTGCGATGACCCCCACGCGCCCCCTTCTTCGTGGCGACAAGGGGTAAAAAAATTGTGTCGAGTATCTCGGCTATGACGGCTCTTGGAACTGGTTTATGCGTCATGAAAACTTCGTGACGCCCGAGGTCCAGTGGCAGTGACGCTATTCGTTTCGTCAGCTTGCTCGGATCGATCTCTCCACGCCGGACGCCGCGCTGAAGCACCTCTTCGACCGTCCGGCGACCTTCGAGCTTGCTTCTCAGGTCAGCCAGGCTGGAGTTTGTCTCCACGAAGTAGTCGCGCATACTGAACAAGACTTTGGTGATTGTGCTCGCGCCCCGCTCCGAGAACTTCTGCAAAAGCATCGCGAGTTCATCGCGTACGCTTCCAAGGTCGGGAACAGAGACGGGATTCTTCTGGATGTAATGGCCGATTGCGGCAACGGCGAATTCGGCACGAGTTGGCCAACGGCGAGACAGCACGGGCCGACTGGTGCCGGCTCGTTTGGCGACTGCCTCCATCGTGAAGTTGACATAGCCGTGGTCGAGCAGTTCAGCCCAGGCAGTCTCAAGGATTGCCTCCTCGAGCGCGCTTCCACGTCGCCTTATGGCTTTTTTCACCGTCATCGCGTCACCCATTTCATAAGATGCAATAATGAATCTTATTGCCAGCCCGCCGCATCTAAGATATAAGATATATGCGTGAATCTTATCAGCGAGCTCAATGATATGCCAATAACACCCGTGCCAACGAACAAGAAGGCGACGGGTAACCACACGCCCAAGGTGGCGATACTCGACGACTACGCTCGCGTTGCCCTCGACCTCGCCGACTGGTCGCCCGTGCAGAACAGGGCGGACGTAACGGTTTTTGACCGTCACC
The DNA here is from genome assembly GCF_900105125.1 of Bradyrhizobium canariense. Lineage (NCBI taxonomy): Bacteria > Pseudomonadati > Pseudomonadota > Alphaproteobacteria > Hyphomicrobiales > Nitrobacteraceae > Bradyrhizobium > Bradyrhizobium canariense. Next base: position 2,227,753 of record NZ_LT629750.1, read on the forward strand.
TCTCCGAGGACGAGGCAGTCGAGGCGCTGCAGTCGTTCGACGTGGTTTGCACCCTCCGCGAGCGCATGGCCTTCCCGCGCACGCTGATCGAACGGCTGCCGAACCTGAAACTAATGACAATCGTCGGCATGAGCCTGACGAACCTGGACATGGCCGCTGCCAGCGAATGCGGCGTCCTTGTCGCACACCCGAACTTCGCCAACCCTGGATTCGCCGCCGCAGGCAACGGCGTCCCGGAACTGGCATGGGGGTTGATGATGGCGACGGTGCGCAACCTGGCCGAAGAACATCGGCGCATGCGCGAGGGCGGGTGGCAGGCAACCGTAGGTATGACCCTGCACGGCAAGACGCTCGGCCTTCTCGGTCTCGGCAGGCTCGGCAAACGGATGAACGAATACGCGAAGGTATTCGGGATGAAGGTGATCGCCTGGAGCCAGAATCTTACCGACGAGGCCGCAGCGACGGCGGGCGTGCGCCGGGTCGAGAAAGAGACCCTCTTCAAGGAAGCCGACGTGATCTCCATTGGATTGGTGCTGTCGGAACGCACGCGAGGTCTCGTGGCTGCACCCGAACTGGCCCTGATGAAGCCAAGCGCCTATTTGATCAACATCTCCAGAGGCCCGATCGTCGATGAGGCGGCTCTTATCGCTGCGCTGCGAGCCGGACGGATCGCCGGGGCTGGACTGGACGTCTATGACGTCGAACCGCTGCCATCAGATCATCCGTTGCGGTCTCTGCCGAACGTGACGCTGTCTCCCCATCTTGGGTACGTCACCCGCGAACTCCTGAGCGTCGTCTATTCAGACACCGTAGAAGCCGTGGCGGCTTGGCTGGATGGGAAGCCCGTTCGGATTGTGAACCGCGAGGCGCTGCAGCATTAAGCTTCCGCAGGTTAGAGAGCGCTTCCGGTGATCGGGCCCAGCCACGGCTCGCACACGATCATCCACGCTGCCTCCAACCCTGCGACCGCCGGCGGAGCGGATCCCGTAAGGTTCAAGCGGATAGCGCCCCGGTTCGTCAGGCTCAACTCCCTGCGTCAGCTATAGTCAGGCAAGGTGAGCGCGCTATGGACCTGCCGCCTGTGGACCTGCCGCGCGTCGTCTTTCCGGAAGATCTTGCCGATCGGCTCCTCTGCCATCTTTCGGAGCATCTCGTTGCGGGCTTCGAGTTCCTGCTGAGTGTCGGGAATCATAATGGACTTGCCCGTTTCGACCAGAGCCTGGTTCATCTCGGCAAAGGGCCGCATCAGTTTTTCGTATGCCTCGAAGGCAGAGCTGTAGTCAGGCTTGGTCGCGATCTCGCCGGCCAGGATGTAGGCGCCGACAAGCGCTATGCTCGATCCCTGACCCGACAGGAAAGAGGTGGCGTGCGTGGCGTCCCCGGCGAGCACGATCCGTCTCCTCGACCAGGTCGGCATGTGGATCTGGCTGACGGCGTCGAAGAACAGGTCCTCGGCCTTCCGCATGTCTTCGACCAGTTGCGGTACGATCCACCCGTCGACACCTTCGAACATACTGGCGGTCAGCTTCCGCTTATCCTCTTCGGCGACGCTCTTCCGGAACGGCGAAGTGGGATACCTGAAGACCAGGAACGCATAGACCTGGCCGCCGTCATTGGTCGCATAGACCACCGCATTCTTCCCCGGAAGCGTATAGGCCAGGGCGCCGCGGTCGAGGCCGAAAGTGTTTGGGACCGTGAACCCGGCGAAGCAGAAGCCGATGTATTTTTCGAATTGGGACTCGTGGCCGAAGATCAGGGATCGCGTGTTCGAATGCAGGCCATCCGCACCGATGACAATGTCGTAGGTTCCGATGTCTCCGCTGACAAATGTCACGTCTACGCGGTCCGCGTGCTCGTCCAGAGAGGCGATGGAGTCGTTGAACTTGTAGTCCGCCTTGTCCTTCGTGGCGGCGTACAGGATCGTTGCGATGTCGCCCCGGCGGATCTCGACGTCCGTGCCCCTGACGCCTCCCGTGATCGCTTCCGGATCGATCTTCGCGATCACCGCGCCGTGCTCGTCCACGAAGGCGATGCTCTGGGAGTCGACGTGCGCCGCGCGCATCTGCGGGTAGAGGCCCATTCGCTCCACCGCATCGAGCGCGGTGCCGCGGATGTCGATCGGATAGCCGCCGCCGCGCAACGATGATGACTTCTCCACGACCGTTGTGTTGATGCCGTAGCGGGTCAGCCAGAAGGCCAGAGCAGGTCCTGCTATACTCGCACCGGATATGAGGACGTTTTTGACTGCTCTCTCGCCCATCGCCTGAATTCCTAAATAGTATTATTGGGTCACGCCTCTGACCGCTTATCTGCAACTGCCCCGCGCCCCGCCTTGTCGCAGGATGTCAGGGTCCGGCGATCTGCTGACTGCGGGTGGATGACATCCAAAACCCTACGGCCGGCCCCCAAGCCTTGTCAATAAGATACATGGACATATCTTATCTAGGAGGACGCAATATCAGCTTGATGTCACCCTGTTCGAGCGCGACGGCCGGACAGAAATCTCTCGACACAGCTCGGTACATTGTCGATGAAACCGAATCCATCGTCGCGCGTCTGAAGACTCGCTCCCGAGCGCGAGCACTGTAAGACGGACCGCAAGCCGGCCGTCGGTCCCCAGCCCGTTCTCCTACCGGAGATCGCTATTTGGTCAGCGGCGGCCGGCTGGGTCGCCGGTTGGCGTGCCAAGCGTGAGTATGCGGTTCACGCGGGCCGGAGCTTCGATGACGGAAATAATTGATGCCGGCCTCCGCCAGCCAGCATCTTGAATCACAAACCAGTCAGATCAGGAATTCTCAAATGATTCAGTCAATCAATGAAACGCTCTGGCCGCTCAGCCCGGCGACCGACGGCCAGGAGGCTCCGATCAAGATCTGCGATCAGATCGGCCTCCGCCTCAAGGCCGATCGAGAGCCGCAGAAGGCTGTCATTGATGCCAGCGGCGCGGCGCGCCTCCTCTCCCATGCCGGAATGGGTCATCGTTGCCGGATGAGCGACCAAACTTTCGACGCCCCCGAGTGATTCCGCCAGCGTGAAAACCTCCACGGCCTCCACGAAACGGCGCACATGCTCGACGCCTCCCACCAATTCGAAACTGAGCATCGCGCCGAATCCCGCTTGCTGCTTTTTGGCGAGGGCATGGCCAGGGTGCGACGCAAGCCCGGGATAGTGGACAACGCGCACCAGCGGATGCTGATCCAGGAACGCCGCTACGGCGGCGGCGTTCTTCTGCTGGTGATCAATCCGGGGAAACAATGTCCTGAGCCCCCGCAGGGTCAGATAGGCGTCGAAGGGAGAGCCCGTGACTCCCGTGAGGTTAGCCCAGTCAGCAAGGGCCTCCGCATCGGCTTTATCTGCTGCGATCACGACGCCGCCGACCACATCCGAATGGCCGTTGAGGTATTTTGTGGTCGAATGGATGACGAAATCGGCACCGAGCGCGATCGGCCGTTGGAGCGCCGGCGACAGGAACGTGTTGTCGACCACGACCCTGGCGCCGACGGATTTGGCCTGCGCCGCGATCGCACGAACGTCGACGACGCGTATAAGCGGATTGCTCGGCGTTTCAATCAGGATGAGCGACGGCGACCTTGTCAGGGCCTTCGAAAGCGCCACGTCGTCTCCTTGATCGACATAGGCGACGTCGAATTGTCGGCGATCGCGCCGAGCGGCGAGCAAGCGGTAGGTGCCGCCATAGCAGTCGTGCGGCGCGATGATGAGATCGTCGCGGCCCAATTGCGAGAGTACAAGATCGATCGCCGCCATTCCCGATGTCGTCACCACCGCGCCGGCGCCGCCCTCCAGCTTGGCAAGCGTATCGGCCAGCACGTCCCGGCCGGGATTGGCGGTGCGGGTGTATTCATAGCTCCCCGGCCGCTCAAAACCAGAAAACGCAAAGGTGCTGGTGAGATAGATGGGCGGCACGACTGCGCCGAATGTCGGGTCGGCGGCAATGCCGTTGGACGCAGCAACAGTCTGAGGATGTCTGGGTTTCGGCATGAAGATCAAGCCTCCGACTTTAGATGTGCTTCGTGTACGAGGATGGCTCTCGCAGAGCGCAACACAATTGCGCTACGTTACGCTATCTTCTGCCACGCGGCGTCACGATCCTTGGTAAAAGCGGAAGTGACGCCGGTCTCGACCGGACGTTCGACGGGCAGATGTGGTAAGACCAACTCGGCGAAGCGATACGCTTCCTCGAGCAGCGGCATACCCGACACAATCAGCACCTCGTGCCCAGCATCCCGGTAATCCTGAATGCGCGCCAAAACTTGCTTGGCGCTGCCAACAAGCGCCGTGCCCGGCCCATGACGAACCAGACCGATACCCGCCCAAAGATTGGGCGCAATTTCAAGCTCCCGCAAATCCTTGGGCTTACGTCCGCCGTGCAACGCTGACATGCGCTGCTGACCGATGGAATCGATGCCCGTGACATAGGCTTGAGCGCCAGCGATCGCCTTCTCGTCCATGTGGTCGTAGATATCTTGCGCTGCGGCCCATGCCGCCTCTTCGGTCTCGCGCACGATAACATAAAGCCGGATGCCAAAGCTGATCTTGCCGGCCCGGCCATGGCTTGCTGCGAGAGCTTTAACCGCGCGAACTTTTACCTCAGCCTGTTCCGGCGTTTCGCCCCACGAGAGATATGTATCGATATGCTTGGCGGCCACCTCATAGGCCGCCGGCGAGGACCCCGCAAACCAGAGAGGCACATGAGGCCGCTGTACGGGCGGTAGCGGAACGCCGGCATCGACGACGTGGATGTGACGCCCCTTGAAATTGACCGTTTCGCCGCGCAACAGGGCGCTCAGCACAGTCAAATATTCATCGGTGTAGGCGTAACGCTCGTCGTGACTGAGATGTACGCCGTATTGCGCCATCAACTTGGCATCGCCGTTGACGATGTTCACTCGTAGCCTGCCCTTCGAGAACTGATCGAAAGTCGTGATCATCTTGGCCAGCAGCGTCGGTGACAGCAGCGGGGGATGCGCGGCGATGAGGTGCTGGAAGTTATCGGTATAGGGAATGAGCGACGCCCCCTGAATCCAGGCGTCGTGCGAACCGGTTGCAAGCAACGCACCGGTGTAGCCGAGATGATCGACCGCGCGCGCCAATTGCTGAAAGTAAGCGTAACTGAGCTTGCGCGCACCATCGGAGCGCCAGGGATAGCGGCCGTCGGGGCCGGTGAGATACCAGAGAACTTCCACGGCAAACCTCTTCGTCGAGTGAGGGGACTTCAGGCGGCGGCAGAAAAATGGGTGGGATCGACAGTATCGGCCACATCGATGCTGCGCGGTATCAGACCGAACTTGGCAAAGATGTTTGCGTGGGCCTGCTGCTCGGCGAGAAAGCCTGCGTCCGGCGCCTCTACGCCCCAGGGACGCGAGGTGAGCGCGAGCAGCCAATCGTCAGCGGAGTTTCCATTAAGCCCGGCAAGCAGCGCCGCCGCTTCGCGCGGATTCGCCGCAGTCGCCTGATCCGAGTCGATCAGCGCGTTGAGCAACGCGCGTACCGCGTCCGGTCGATCGCCGAGCACTTCACGCAACCCCCAGTAAACGGAGCGGTTGGAAAATGCTGCACCGGGCGCCGCAAGCACACGCGTCGGCACTTTGCCGGCAATCTGCGAGTAGAGCGGATCGGTTGCAACGATTGCGTCGAGCAGCCCTTCAAGAAAGGCGTCCTTGGCCGTGGCGGGAATGATTTCAGCGGCGCGAACGTCGTTCCATCGAAGACCCGCCGCATCGAGTTCTGCCGCCAGGAATTGTGTGTGCCAGGAAATCGGCATCAGCCCGATCCCCTTTCCCTTGAGATCGGAAAGGCTACAAATGCCGGATGCTTCGCGTACCAGCAACCCGCCACGTTCCGGACGCGGCCCGGACATGCCGAAAACCGCCGCCGCAAGCCCTTCCGCCCCGGCCAGGATCGGTGGCGTCGCGCCGGTACCTGCAAGATGCAACACCCCGGCCTTCAGCAGCGGAATGGTTTGCGAGCCGGCGCCGTAAACAAAAAACCTCAGACCCGCCTCGCGCAGCGCCGCTACGGCGCTCGGCCTGCGCGCGAGGATGGACAGCGACAGATTTTGGGGGTGAGCTCCGACAACCAGCGTCACGAGATAGCTCCTTCACGAGAGATGGATGGGGGCGACGGCTGCAGCCGTTCGTCCGGCGGCGCGATTTCGGTTACGAGATCGCGGATGAGCGCCTTCTTGGGAAGCGGCGCCAAAGTGGTCACACCTTCCTTGAGGCGGACCGTGCAGGCGTAATCGACCTTGCCGTCAATCAGCATCATGCACTCCTTGCAGGCATTGGCGTTGATACAGGCGAAGCGGAATGCGAGCGACGGATCGGATTCACGGCGCAGCGCCCGCAAGCCATCGAGCACCGACTGGCCCGGTTCGAATGCGACGTCGAAGGACTGCACGCGCGGCGTTTCAGCCGGCGTGCCCCGCTGGATCGCGAGCGTTGCCTTCATGCTACATCCCTCCCCGCCAGCGGCGCGCTTCGGCTGAGATGGAGCCGCCCTTCAATGAGCGCAACGATCTGGTTGACGCGCCATGCGCCATCATCCAGGCCTGGATGGTCCTCTCGCTGGTGCGCGCCGCGGCTTTCGGTTCGGGCAAGCGCCGCCACGACGACGGACTGCGCGACCAGCAACATGTTGCGAAGGTCGAGCCAATCGGCCAGTACGGGATCGAATCCATCGGCGGACGAGACCGGCGTGTGGCCGATCTCCCTGGTCAGCCGCGCCAACCCATCAACGGCCGCGCGGAGTTTTTCGTCGCTGCGAAACGGCCCCACTTTCTCGGCCATCAACGCCTGCAATTCCGCAACCGTGGCCGCCATGTTCGGCGCATCCCGACGTTTAGCGCTGCGCAGCAGATCGACCGCGGGGCGTGCGGCATCCGCCGACCAAACTCCGCTGCCCTTGGACGCGCGACGCGCCGCGCTATGGCCTGCCCGCGCACCAAACACGAAAGCTTCCGTGATGGCATTGCCCGACAGCCGGTTGGCACCGTTGGCTCCCCCTACGGCCTCACCACAGGCGTAAAGTCCTGCAACCCTTGTCTCAAGCGCGTCATCCACGCGAATGCCCCCCATATGATAATGCGCGATCGGCGCGACCTCGACCGGCTGACGCGCAAGATCGATCCCGTTCGCGGCAAGCCGATCCACCACCGGTCCGAAGGCGCGGCGCATCTCCGCCTCGGGCACGTGCTGGAAGCTGAGATAAGCACCCCCGGCAGGACTGCCGCGGCCCGCCTCGACCTCCTTGGTGATGGCGTAGGTGGCAAGATCACGCGTCAGCACATAGTTGCCATCGCTGCGTCTGTCGCGCGTGGCATAGTCCTCTTCGAACTCCCGCATCTCGCCATTCAGCAGCCTGCCCCCGAGCTTGTAACGGAATGGGTCCCACATGATCGGGTCCATGCCGACAAGCCGCGGCGCCAGATGTCCGATCGGGAAGAACTGCACGAACTCCATGTCGATGAGTTCGGCGCCGGCGCGCAGCGCGAGCGCATAGCCGTCGCCGCCCATATTGGCCGACGCACTGTTGCGCCGATAAAGCCGGGTCAACCCTCCGGTCGCGATCACGACGGCCTTGGCAGCGATCGTCACCACGTGTCCGGTCGGCAAATGAAGCGCCGTTGCGCCGCAAGCTTCGCCGTCGCGGACAGCGATATCGATGATGGCAAGGTCGCCGACCCGACGAATGCCGTTTGATCCGTTCAGCTGCGTTCGCAACGTCCGCGAAACAGCGGGCCCCGTGGAGAGGAAATCCACATAGACACAGCGCGGCCGGTCATGGCCAGGAGCCTGCGCCTGCTTGATGTGATCGTCTTCGCGCGCCCAGCCGACTTTCCAGGCATCCATCTCACGAATGCGTCGCGGACCATCCTCGCATACCAGGGCGGCAAGGCGCTGGTCGCAAAGGCCGCGACCGGCGGCAAGCGTATCCGAGAGATGATATTCCCAGTGATCGGGAGTTTGCTCCCCGAGCGCCGCGGCGACGGTCATTTGCGCCATGACGGTCGCGCCGCCCCGCCCGATCAAACTGCGATCGACAAGAATGACCGAGGCGCCGCTGCGCTCTGCCTCGAGTGCGGCATACATGCCGGCGCCGCCGGCGCCGATAACCAGAACATTTGTCTCAAGATGCATCGCGGCTTTCTCCTGCACCACCCGCAGCCATCATGCCGCAAACTCCGTAGGCGCAACACCGAGATATGCATCAACGATGGCCGGCGATTTCGCCAATTCCTCGGCCGGCCCCTCCAGTACGATCCGGCCGCCGTCGAGAACATAACCGCGCTTGGCAAGCGCCAGCGCCTTGCGCGCATTCTGCTCGACGAGCAGCATCGTCAGGCCCTGCTGGTTCAGTTCCCGCAGCAGCGTGAATATTTCGGAGACGATCAGCGGGGCAAGCCCCATCGACGGCTCATCCAGTAGCAGCACACGAGGGCCGGCCATCAAGGCACGGCCGATAGCGAGCATCTGTTGCTCTCCACCGGACAACAGACCGGCCGGCTGCCGCCGGCGTTCCTTCAGACGCGGGAAACGATTATAGACCGCGGCGAGCGTTTCCTTTACGTCCCCCCGCTTGCGGCCGTATGCACCGACCAGCAAATTCTCTTCTACACTGAGCGGCGCCACAACCTGTCTGCCTTCCGGCACGAGTGACAGGCCTGCGCGCACGATGCGCTCGGCCGGACGTCCACCGATGGCCGCGCCGTCCAGCCGAACCGTGCCGCCCGACGGCCGCAACAGTCCCGCCACTGCGTTAAGCAGCGTGGTCTTGCCGGCGCCATTGGCGCCAACGACCGTGACGATTTCGCCGGCACCGACGTGCAGCGACACATCCTTCAACACGGCGGGGCCGCCATAACCTGAGGAAAGCCCGGCAATCTCAAGCATCTTCGGCTCCCAGATAGGCTTCAATCACTCTCGGATTGGCGCGTACCTCCTCCGGCTTGCCGGAAGCGATCGAACTGCCCTGATTGAGAACGTGAATCTCGTCGCAGACGCTCATCATCAGATCCATGTCATGCTCCACCAGCAGCACGGTGACGCCGAGGGCGGGCAGGCCTGCAATCAGGTCACGTAGCGATGTGCGCTCGCCATGGGTCATGCCGGCGGCAGGCTCATCGAGCAGCAGGAGCCGCGGCTCGGATGCCAGTGCGCGGGCGATCTCCACCCGCCGACGATCGCCGTAGGACAAATCTCCGGCCAGCGTGCTGGCGTGCTGACCGATGCCGACCTTTCGAAGCAATTCCACCGCGCGGGCGTGGCGGTCGAGTTCGATCCGCCTCAATCGCGGAAGGCGCAGCAGGATGTCGAACGGGCCGGCCGAAGGCGCGTGCAGAGCAAGAGTCACGTTCTGTCCAGCGGTCAACTCCGGAATCAGGCGGATGTGCTGAAACGTGCGGGAGACACCGCGTCGCGCAAGCGTGTTCGCCGGAACCCCCTGGATCGGCAGGCCGTCCAGCAACACAGCGCCTTTGGTTGGCGCGTCAACACCGCTGATGACGTTCATCAGCGTGGTCTTGCCCGAGCCGTTGGGTCCGATCAGCCCGATCACCGCCCCAGCTGGCACGGAAAACGACACGTCCGACAGCGCCGCAACGCCGCCAAAGCGGCGTGAAACATCCTTCAACTCAAGAAGCGGGATCACCACGCGGCCCTCCGCCGCAGCAACGTTGGCAGCGATGCGACGCCAGTCGGCAGGAACACCACCGCCCCGAGCATGGTGGCGCCGACGAGAATCTCGCGCATCTGGGCGGAAAAGCGCAGCGCTTCCGGCAAGACAGTGAGAATGGTCGCTCCAATCACGGGGCCGGCGATATTCCATGCGCCGCCCAGTACCGGCGCGATCACGCTATCGACGCTGCGCAGGAATCCGAAATCGCCGGGCGCGACGAACATGTTGAGGTGGGCGGCCAGTCCGCCGCCAAGACCGGCGATGGCCCCCGAGGCGGTAAAGATCGCAAGCTTAAGGCGTGCAACATCGTGACCTGCAGTCGAAACCACCAGTTCATCGGCAGCGACCGCGCGCATTCGCTCGCCGATCGAGGAGTTGCGCACTGCCCACACAAGATAGATGACGAGTACGAGCAGCAGCGCGAGTTGCCAGGTCTCGGTGAGTTTCGGGATGCCGAAGACTCCGAGCGCGCCGCCGGTCACCGAATCCCAGTTCAGCGCAATGATTCGAATGACCTCGGTGAAAGCAAGTGTCGCCATGGTGAAGTAGTCGCCGCGCAGCCGCAGCACGAGCGAACCAAGGCCGAAAGCCGCGAGAGACGCAGCCGCAACGGCGGCGGTCAGCGCCGGTGCGAAGCTCCAGCCCTGCTGCATGGTGAGCCAGATCGAGAGATAAGCTCCGATCGCCATCAAACCACCCGTCGCCAGCGAAAAGAGATTGACGCCGAGCAGCAGAAAACAGCCGAACGCAAGCACGGAGTTGAGCAAGCAGAGATCGATGACGTTGTGATACGCGTAAAAGAACTCGATCACGCGCGTTTTGTCTCACGCGTCGCGAACAGGCCGGTCGGCCTCGTCAGCAGGATCAGCAGCACAAGTCCAAATCCAACCGCATCGCGGTAACCCGAGCCGATGGCGACCACGCTCGCAACTTCGACAAGCCCGAGCAGCACCCCACCGACAAGCGCGCCCAGGACATTGCCGAGGCCACCGAGGATGAGCACCGTCAAACCCTTAAGCAAAATGCTGTCGCCCATGAATGGCGACACCGACTGGAACAGCAGCGACCATAACACGCCCGCTCCGCCCGCCAGCGCGCCGGAGATAAAGAACGTTACCAGCCTGACCTTGTCGACAGGCACGCCGACAAGACGCGCAACGGTTTCGCTGAAGGCCACTGTGCGAATGGCCCGCCCTAGATTCGTAAATCGCAAAAGTGCGGCAAGTGCGATCACCATGACAAGCGCCGCGCCGACAGCAACGATTTGTAAAAGCTGCAGCCGTGCTCCCATCAGTTCGATCGCGGCCCCCGCAAGGGCGTTATCCGGGTAGCGCACGACCTCCGTGCCGAACACTTCCTGCGCGAGACCGATGAGCATACGGGCGAGTGCGAGGCTGCCGACCATGCCCATCCAGCGATGCGCCCCGCGCCGCTGCAGCGGCCGGAACACCAGCACCTCGCTCAGTACACCGAGCAGGCCCGCGGCGGCGGCCGCGGCGAGGATCGCGAGGGGCAAGGGCAGCGCCAGCGTGCGCACGACCTCCAACCCCACATAAGCGCCCCACATGAAGACCGCGCCCTGCGACAGATTGAGGACATTCATGACGCCGAAGACAAGCGTAAAGCCGATGGCGAAAACGGCGTAAACGGCCCCTAGCGACAGGCCGTTCACCAGTTGCTGCAAAAGCATGATGGATTCAGCTTGTCACGGCCGCGACGAAGACCTTGTTGCCGCCATCGCCGATCAGCACCTTCGGCTGCACCGTCGCATCGCGATCTGCCGACCATCCGAACCGCCCGAGCACTCCTTCGAAATCGCTGATCGATGCGAGCTTGTCGCGCACGAGCTTGCCGTTCGTCACATCGTCGGCGCGCCGGATGGCTTCGGCGAGAAGATAGGCCGCATCGTAACCTTGGGCCGCATAAATATCCGGTGTTGAGCCGTAACGCGCCCGATAGGATGTAACGAAAGCTTTGCTACGAGGACTGTCGTAATCCGCATACCACGCCGCGCCGACGATGATTCCGTTCGCCGCCGGGCCCGCCAGTTCGAACAGCTTGGCCGATATGTTGGCATTGCAGCCAATGAACACGATCTTGCTGTCGAAGCCAAGGTGGCGCGCTTGCCGTAAAATGGCTGCAGCCTCCTCGGCGAGTGTACCAAGGATGATGGCGTCGGGTTTTTGCTCGCGTATCTTGGTGAGCTGTGCGGAAAAATCGACGTCGCCGTGCTGATAGCTCTCGACATCGACTTGCTCAAGACCAAGATCCGCCACGGCTTTCTTCTGCACGTCATGCGCCCCGCGCGTGAGCGCATCGTCGAGTCCGTAGATCAAAGCGACTTTCTTGATTCCGTGCTTTTGCACGGCATAGCGCAACACGGTTGGGAACACCTGATCTTCTGGAATGCTGGTGCGAAAGATGTAGTCGCCGATCCTGGTGAGATTCGGCGCTGTGTTCGAGCTTGCGATGACCGGTATGTTTGCCTGTTGCGCGATCGGATCGGCAGCAAAAGCGGAATTAGACAAAGTCGGCCCCAGGATCGCAACGACTTTGTCCTGGCGAATGAGACGCTGAAAAATATTGACGGTCTGACCGCGATCGGCGCCATCGTCCGCATGGATTGCTTCCAGCTTTATGCCATTTAAAGCGTTCGCAGAATTGATCTCGGCAAAGGCCAACTCGATTGCCTGTTTCTGCTGGGTACCGTAGAGGGCGGCCGATCCTCCGGTCGTCGACTGAACGAGACCGATCCTCGCGACGCGCTCGTCTCGCGCGAATACCGCTGAGCCGGACAACGCCGCAGCACCACCGAGAGCCAAAACCGTGCGGCGGGAAAGGGTAATGGAAACCATGTCTGATCCTCTACACAAGACGTAACGTTGGCCGGAGAGCCTTTGTGTAGGAGCCGCGAAAACCAAGTCAAGCAATCGAAATAAAACAAGATGAACTTCCAAACATCTCGCCCAAATGAGAACGTTCGATCTGACCGACAGGAATTTCGTGCAAGTTTTCTGCGCCGCAAAAATCCCTGTTGCGGGCCAACGTCATCAAGTCAAATAACCACGCGTCTCCTGGGGCGATCGACGGCACATCGACAACGAACCGAGATGTCAGTGAGAGCGAAATGAAAAAACTGCCAACCAAGAAGATCGCACGAATCCTTGGACGCCCGCTTGTTTCGATCACCGCGGTGGCCGCTCAAATCGACCTGCCAATCGAATAGGATCGGTATCGCCTGGTGCTTGTTCGCAATGCGGGGATGCCGGATCAGCGTATTCGCATTGAGCCATAGACTTGAACAAAAGTATTAATCAGCGGCGTTGCGCACTGGCAAACGGTCAAAACCTTCCACCCTCGCGCATTGCACGAGAAACTTAAGCTCTCGTCCCTGCATTTTACGCAATTGCCAGACGCCAGCCGTTGCCCGCAAATGAAGCGTAAACGGCTGCATCAGCGATCTCGCAGCCGCTCGACCATACCATTCGAGGCTGCTTCATGATCTTCAGATTACTGGCGACACTTGCTCTTGTATCGGCGATGAATGTCGGGAGCGAAGCACGTGCGGAAGGGCGATTGAGAATCGTCGAGCAATTCGGGACGGTCTACTTGCCGCTCCATGCACTTCGCGACCAGAAGCTGATCGAGAAACACGGCAAGGCAGAAGGGCTCGATATCAAGGTCGAGTGGACCAAGCTCAGCGGCGGTGCGGCGATCAACGACGCGCTACTGTCTGGCGCCGTCGATGTCGGCGCCGCGGGCGCCGGCCCTGTGATCGTGCTCTGGGACCGGACCAAGGGGTCCGCCGATGTCAAGGTGATCGCCGCGCTCGGCGAACAGCCTAACTACCTGATCACGAACAATCCGAACATCAAGACGCTGAAGGATTTCACCAAGGCCGACAAGATCGCCGTGCCGGCTGTGGTCGTCTCGCAGCAATCGCGCCTGCTGGAGATCGCGGCCGAAAAGGAATTCGGTGAAGGAAAATACAATGTTCTCGACGACCTCACGGTCAATTTGCCTCATCCTGACGCGACGGCGGCGCTGCTGTCGGGCTCATCGGCGATTACCGCGCACTTCTCGAATCCACCCTATCAGGAGCAGGCGCTTCAAAACCCAAAGGTCCACAAGGTCCTGAGTTCCTACGACATCATGGGCGGCCGCATCACGCCGACCCTGCTGTACGCGACCTCGAAATTCCGCAACGAGAATCCGAAAACGTTCAAGGCGCTGTATGACGCGCTAAACGAAGCCTCGCAATGGATCGAAACGCATAAGGCCGAGGCGGCGGAGACCTATATCCGCGTCGAGCAGTCCAAGCTCGATCCGGCATTCGTGAAATCGGTCATCGACAACAAGGATGTCGACTTCACCACCACGCCGCAGGGAACGTTCAAATACGCAACCTTCCTCGCAAAAATCGGTGCAATTCGGAACAAGCCGGCGAGTTGGAAGGATTATTGCTTCGGAGAGCTTCACGACAAGCCGGGAAGCTAGTGATGACGGCAGTCCCTTCGACTGAGGCAACCTCTGCCGTGCTTGAAGTTGCACGGCTGACGCTCGACTATGACATCGAACACGGCGCCGTCCGCGCGGTCGAAAACGTCAGCTTTACAGTCGGAAAGAGTGAACGGCTGGTGCTGCTCGGACCTTCGGGCTGCGGCAAGTCATCGATCCTGAAGGCGATCGCCGGCTTTATCAAGCCGACGCAAGGACATGTCCTGATCGACCGCCGGCCGGTGAAGAAACCGGGCCCGGACCGGCTGGTCGTCTTTCAGGAATTCGACCAGCTTCTGCCGTGGAAGACCGTGCGTGAGAACGTCGCCTTTCCCTTGAAGGTCGCGCGCGGCAAATCGTCGGCGGAAGCGCGGGATATCGCCGATGACGCGCTGGCGAAAGTGGGACTGGCGCGCGCGCTGAACGCCTATCCTCATACCCTCTCCGGCGGGATGAAGCAGCGCGCCGCCATTGCGCGGGCGCTCGCCGCGGCACCTGAAGTTCTGTTGATGGATGAACCGTTCGCAGCACTCGATGCGCTGACGCGCGTCAATCTCCAGAACGATCTGCTGCAACTGGCCGACGAACTGAAATTCACCCTTGTTTTCGTGACGCATTCGATCGAAGAGGCGGTCCTTGTCGGCACCAAGCTGCATCTCCTCAGTACCCATCCGGGACGAACAATCGCAACATTTGAAACCGGCGCGTTCGGACGCGACAGTTTGGGCACGCCGGAATTCCGGGATATCGTCAAAGACATCAATGACGCATTGTTTGTTCGCGCCGCCGGAATTGCGGCATGACCGATGAAGCCACCGATATGGCTGCGACGGGTCAGGCCGAGCGGTCGGCAGATCGCTCGCACCGCTTCGGCGCATTGATCCGTTCCGCCGCCCTTCGGCGCGCCGTCGTCCTGCTCGGGTTGGCGATAGTGTGGCAGATCGCTGCGACCGTGACCGCAAGCCCACTCATGCTGCCGAGTTTCACGCAAACGTTTACGGCGCTGTGGGACGCTCTCCTTCACGACAATCTTGCGCAAGCCATCCTCGCCTCCCTCGGCGTCCTGGTCAAAGGCTATGTCATCGCCATTGCCCTGGCAGTCGTCCTGGTTTCGCTGGCCACCGCGAACATATTTTTTCGCGAGGTCCTGCTGATGCTGACGGCGATGTTCAATCCGCTGCCCGCCATTGCGTTGCTGCCCCTCGCGATGCTCTGGTTCGGGCTCGGCGAAACCAGCCTGATCTTCGTGCTGGTGCACTCCGTTCTGTGGCCGTTCGCGCTGGCAACGTTCATGGGCTTCCAGACCGTACCGGACACACATCGTCTGGTCGGGCGTAACTACGGTCTGCGCGGCGCGCGATATATCGCCTATATCCTGATCCCGTCCGCGCTGCCTTCGATCATTTCGGGACTCAAGATCGGCTGGGCCTTCGCATGGCGGACGCTGATTGCCGCTGAACTGGTGTTCGGCGTCAGCTCGAGCCAAGGCGGGCTTGGATGGTTCATCTTTCGCAACCGGAACGAGCTGTTCACCGACAAGGTTTTCGCCGGGCTCGTCAGCGTCATCCTGATCGGTCTCGTGGTCGAGTTTGGCTTGTTCCGCACGCTTGAAACCATCACTGTGCGACGCTGGGGCATGCAGCGCTAAAGCCACATACCGCGCTGCGTCGATCACCGGCGCAGTCGGGCACACCCTCACCAGGTCGCGATATAGATTACGCGGCCTCGAATGCTGGCACCGGCAACGCGGTCACCGACTTGATCTTTTCCATGGCGAATCGCGATGTCACATTCTTGAGCGCGATCGCACCGATGAGCTTCTTGTAGAAGATATCATAGCTCTGCATGTCGGTGACGACGACCCGCAGCATGTAGTCGACGTCACCAGCCATACGGTAGAACTCCATGACTTCCGGCATGGCGCTAACCGTTTCGGCAAACTTCTTCAGCCAGGCATTGGAATGGTCATAGCTTTCCACGGAGACGAACACCGACAGCCCAAGACCGATCTTGTTCTGATCGACCAGCGCGACCTTCCCCGTGATGATTCCCTCCCCTTCCATTCTCTGGATGCGCTTCCAGCAGGGGGTCGATGACAGGCCAACACGTTCGCCAATTTCTGCCACGGACAGCGATGCATCTTCCTGCAGCACTCTCAGAATCTTGCGGTCGATAGTATCGATGCGGCGTGCGGTTTCCTGAAGCGGGATGGCGGCCTCGGTCATTGCTAGAATTTCTTTCCAATAATACGGGTATTCAGAATAGTAATTGGAAATACATCCTACACAAGGCCAGTTTTAGTGTGAAAATGATGCAAGCCGGAGAAATATCTACTGCGCATGCCGTCTCCCTTGGAATTTCTTCTGGAAAGAAAGCCGCCCTAAAGACCGGCGCCTTTTCCGATGGCGTCGGAAAACGAGCGATCGACGATATCGCCTGCGTTAAGCCTCTGCTTGATCAAGCCCGACCGGAAATACAGGTCGATTGTCTTCTGTTCATCGGCGACGACGCCATCATCTATTAGAGCAATCCGGATTTTCGCACGACTGAGCCAGTTGAGCGGCACGGCGGGCGGAATGTTCATCAGCCTGCCCCACGTTTCGGCGTAGGCGTTGACATTGGTCAACGACCAGGCGCGAGCGGCCGTGAGCCGGCGAAGAAAATCCCCGAGCTCTGGGCGCTTGTCCCTGATGGCATCGGGCGAGGCGACCTGAAAGCCTATTCCGGGCGTGATGCCTTCGGCCGTGATCACACGCCGCGACTGGAACAATACCTCTTCCTGACTGACATACGGCTCCCAAGTCGACCAAGCATCGACCGATCCCTGGCTGTACGCCACCTTTGCGTCCGACGGTGCAAGAAACACAATTTGGACGTCCGTCAGTGACCATCCCCTGGATTCGAGCGCCGCAAGGATAAGCTGATGCCCGATCGAGCCGCGACCGGTTGCGATCTTCTTTCCTCTCAATCCTTCGAAGTCGCGGATCGGCGAATCTTTCGGAACCAGCACGGCGAGGCCGTCGCGGCTCTGCCGGATCGCAGCGATGGCTTTCACCGGAACATTTGCCGCCGCGGCGAAAGTGAAGGGCGCGTCGCCAACCAGACCGGTTTCGATTGCTCCCGCGCCGAGCGCTTCCAGCAATGGCGCCGCGGCCGGAAATTCCTTCCATTCGATCTTGTAGGGTACATCCCGAAGGACGCCAGCCGCTTCCATCACGGCCTGCGAGTTCCCCTTTTGATCGCCGACCCGCAATGTCGTCTGGGCACCGGCCGACGCGACGGCACTCAGCAACAGTCCCGCAACAAGAATACCGCGCATCATTCTGCCGCCACTCCCCTGGCGACACCGCGCCCGGCAATCAGCTGACGGGTCAGCGGGATCAGTTCGCGGCCATATTCGATGGCGTCGATCAAGGGATCGAAGCCGCGGATGAGGAAATGGCTGACTCCGAGATCGTAATAGTCGCCGAAGACTTCGGCGACCTGCGCGGGGGTTCCGACCAGCGCCGTGGTGTTGCTATTGGCGCCCGTGAGCTTCGCGATCTCCGTCCAGAGACGCTTATCGATGCGGGTGCCCTGCTCGGCCAGCGCCAGCAGGCGGCGCGCGCCGGCCGTCGCATGACCATCAGCCGGTTTGCGATATCCGGTTTTGTCCTGAAGCGCCGTTGCGCGCGCCAGAATTTCTTCGGCCTTGGCCCAGGCTTTCTCCTCGGTGTCGGCGAGAATGGGCCGCACCGACAGGCTAAAGCGCGGCGTGGGCCGGCCGTGTTTCGCGGCAGCCGCGCGTACCCGCGAGGTTACATCGCGCACCTGAGCGCAGGATTCTCCCCACAGCGCAAATGTGTCAGCATGCTTGCCCGCGACCTCGATCGCGGCGTCGGAAGCGCCGCCGACAAAGATTGGGATGCCTTCGCTGCGGTATGGCTTGATCTGCGAAAACCCGTTTTGAACCTTGTAATATTTGCCGTCATAGGAAAATGGCTTCTGGCTGGTCCATTCAGCACGAACGACATCCAGAAATTCGTCGGTGCGGGCGTAACGCTCGTCCTTGTCGTCGATGACGTTACCGTCTTGCTTCAGCTCGGTGGCGTTGCCGCCGGTGATGACGTGCAGCGCGACCCGGCCACCGGAAAGCTGGTCGACGGTTGCGAGCTGGCGCGCGATCAAGGTCGGCGCGGTAAAGCCTGGCCGCTGCGCGATCAGGACGTTGAGCCGGTCGGTGATGCCGAGCACGTGCTGGCCGATCTGTAAGCCGTCCGGTATGGTGGAATGAAACGCCAGCAAAGCGCGGTCGAAGCCGGCATTTTCGTGGGCTTTCGCGACAGTCTCGATGTGGTGACGGTCGAGGATCGGACCGTTGCGCACGATGGTTTCCGATGAGTTATTGTTGGTAATGTATCCGATGAATTCCACCGACATTGCAAAACTCCCTTTTTGTGTCGATCAACGCTCAGAGGCCCAGCGCCAAACGCCCCGCGCTCACCCTTGTTGCATCGTCCTGCGGCGTATGAACCCGGCCACACAGCACATCGCGATAATGCCGCTCCAGCGGATTGGCACGTGTCAGGCCGTGATTGCTGGTGAGCGACAGGGCGTCTTCGACGACTGCGACCGCGTTGTTCGTAACCGTCGACTTGATGATGTTGGATTCGACGGCGCTCAATAGAACGCCGTCATCGAAGTCCCCGGAAAAACTGTCGATCAGGCGTGAATTGACCGCCAGACGCGCCTCGATACCACCAAGAATCTCCTGCGCGCGCGGCAGCGTGGCCAGCGGCGCACCGAGATTGGCCGGCACGCGGGTTTTCAGGAAGCCGATCAGCCAGTCACGCGCGGCTTGCGCGATGCCATCGTAAATCGCGGCAACGAAAATCGCGTGAACCGTCGCCTGGGTAAAATCCGGTACCCGCCAATCGTCCGGTTTACGGACGTCGATTTCGTGATCGAGCGAAAACACGACGTCCTCGAACACGATGTCATGGCTGCCGCTGGCGCGCAGCCCCAAATGATCCCAGGTCTCGACGATGCGCGTCCCCGGCAGTCCCGCGCGAACCAGAAACAAGCCGACACGCACATCAGGTTCGTCGGTCTTCGCCCACACCGCATACCACTTCAGGATCGGCGCACCGGTCGAATAGATCTTGCGGCCAGTAAGCCGCCATCCCGCCTCGGTCTTGCGTGCGATCGTCGCCGGCAACCCGCCGCGCGAGGGCGAGCCCAGGTCCGGCTCGACACGAAGAGCATTGATCAAGGCCACGCCTTCGACGGTTTCCCGCGCCAGCTTGCGCGAGAGCCGGCCGGGCCATCGCGTACTTCTCGCCATCACCAGGTGCTGAATGTAATGCATCGACAGCACCAAAGCGGTCGATGGATCCGCTCTTCCGAATATGGTGAGAATCCGCACCGTATCGCGCGCCCCGGCGCCGGACCCTCCTAACGCGGCCGGCACGGTCAACGCCAGTAGTCCCGCTTCGGACAAGCGGTTGAAATTCTCGAACGGAAAGCTGGCGTCGCGATCATGTTGGCCAGCTCGCTCGGCAAATTCCGACGCAAGCCAATTTGCCTTGTCGAAAATCCCAGGAAAAATTCCAAGGCTTGCATCCATCGGAGGCTCCTTGCGTACCGGATTGTCCCGCACGCTCACCAGGTTGAATCGAGGCCGAGCAGGCCCAGAATGTGCCGCCGCAGTTCCGCCAAGCCGGGATCGCCGCGGTGCCGCGGATAGGGATAATCGACGCGGATGTCGGCCTTGATGCGCGCGGGCCGTTCGCTGAAGACGATCACGCGGTTGGCCAGGAACACGGCTTCTTCCACATCGTGGGTCACCAACAGCGTGGTGAATCCGCTGCGCTGCCAGAGCGAGGCGATTTCCGCCTGCATCGTGATGCGCGTCAGCGAATCGAGCTTGCCGAGCGGTTCATCAAGGACAAGTATCCTGGGGTCGTTGACGAGCGCCCGCGCCAGCGCGACGCGCTGCGCCATGCCGCCCGAAAGCTGATGCGGATAGGCGTTGCGGAACCCCGAAAGCCCGACCAGGTCGATCGCCGCATCGACGCGATGACGCTGGCTTTTCAGAATGCCCTGGGCTTCGAGCCCGAGCCCAACGTTGTGCCAGACCGTGCGCCATGGAAACAGCGTCGGATCCTGAAACACCACCACCCGCGAGGGAAATGGCCCGGTGATGAGATCGCCGTCCTCGCGCAACGTGCCCGACCGCGGCGGCTCAAGGCCTGCAACCAGACGCAGCAAGGTTGATTTTCCGCATCCGGACGGACCGAGCAGCGCGACGAATTCGCCCGGCTCCAGCCCGAAGCTGACATTGTCCAATACCGGCAGCACGGCTCCGTCGATGTCGAAGGCATGACTGACGCCTTCGACATCGAGCGAAGCGCCGACGGCGGCCGGCCCGCTCGCTTTGGCGACCGCAAGCGCTACCATTTCACGACGCCCTTTTGCCAGACCAGCAGCCGGTCGCGCGTCCTGAACAGAAGCGTGATCGCGCCCGAGCACAATAGCGACATCACGATCAGCGCCGCATACATGTTCGCATACGCTGCCCAGCCCTGGGCCCATTGCAGATACCAACCGAGACCGGCCTTGACGCCGATCATTTCGGCGACGACGAGAACGGCGAAGGATGAGCCGAGGCCCATGAACAGGCCGACGAAGACATGCGGCAGCGCTGCGGGAATTGCGACCTTCAGCACCAGGAACGACGGCTTGGCTCCAAGGGTTCGCGCAACATCGTAATAGGCGCTGCTGACACTTGCTACGCCGGACCAGGTCAACACCGTGACCGGAAATCCGGTGGCCAATGCGATCAGGAAAGTGCTCGCGCTCCAGCTCGACGGAAACGTAAAGAACGCGAACGGAAGCCATGCCGTCGCCGGCAACGGTCCGATGAACCGCAGGATCGGATGCACCCAGTAGCCTACAGCGCGAGACCAACCAATCGATACGCCGGTGAGAAAGCCGATCGCGGCGCCAATCGCATAACCGCCGAGCTGAAGCTTGACCGATGCAAAGGTGCTGGCGAGAAGCTTGGGAAGGTCATCGGTATAGACCTCGATAATGGCTTGCGGCGGCGGAAAAAACGGCAGCGGCAGCCACGCAAACTTGGCGGTTGCAAGCTCCCATACGGTCAAGAACACCCCGAGCGCCAGCAGCCATGGCGCTCGCTGTTGCAGGCCCGCCCCGAAACGTCCCAGCCTGCTCCCGCTCAAGGTCCCGAGCAGAATGCCGCCGGCGATAACGAATGCTGCGACGGCCAGTTCATGGGTCCGCGCCCAGTCGCCGAGATCCTCCCACAACAGGCATGAGAGACCGAAGCCGGCCCACGCCAGGCTCGCGAACGCCGCAGCTCCATTTGCCAGCCAGGACGAAGGAAGCGACAGCGGCCGCGCCACAATGGCGGCCCCCTCTTCCGCGGATTGCGCCAGCGCGGCGGCTCTAGACACCTCTGAATACATCGACATAAATCCGCTCCGCAAACTTTGCCGTATCAGTGCTGGGTTTGAAAACAGACACGAGTTTCAGATCATCCGCATAAGCCTTCAGCTCCTGCTTGAGCACGCCCCCGACGGGATGATGGTGGTGGGTGTGATATCTGACCATCGCCTGCAGATCGTCGAGACTTGCGGCCTTCGGCGCGTAGGGCTGGAACGACGCGGCGGCCTTGTCCGGATTCTGTGCCGTGAACATCGCGGCATCGAGCAGCGCCTGGGTGATCGCGCGCGCGACCAGCGGTTCCTCGCGCACCAGACTGCCGCGCAATCCAACGATGCAGCACGTCTTGTCCTTGTACTCGCCGTCCAGATTGGATGCGACTTCCTTGTAAGTGCTGTCCTTCAACCAGAGGTAAGCGATCGGATCGGACGCCAGGAACACCTGCACTTCGCCCTTCTCGATGGCGAGCTGCAGGAGGTTGCCGGGATAGGCGCGCCAGTCGACGTCCTTGTTCGGATCGATGCCCTGCTTGGCGAGCTGAATCGAAAAGAAGTTCTTGTCGGGACCGGCGAGATCACCGACCGCGACGACCTTTCCCTTGAGGTCGGCCAGCTTGTCGACGCCCGAATTCACCCGCGACAAAACACGCATGCAGCCGCCATGCGTTCCTGCCGCGATCTTGACATCAAAGCCCTGCTCAAGCGGCTTCAGCCAGCGCAATGCCATTCCAAGGCCTGCATCGGTCTTGCCGGTCGCGATCGCCTCAAGCAGCTGATCGGTGGACCCGCTGTAATTTACCAACTCGACATCGAGATTTTGCTTCTGGAAGAAACCGTGATCGATGGCCACCGGCAACGGTGCGAGGCAGACCGCGCCGGCATTCCAG
Source organism: Bradyrhizobium canariense (assembly GCF_900105125.1). NCBI lineage: Bacteria > Pseudomonadati > Pseudomonadota > Alphaproteobacteria > Hyphomicrobiales > Nitrobacteraceae > Bradyrhizobium > Bradyrhizobium canariense. Next base: position 2,250,275 of record NZ_LT629750.1, read on the forward strand.
GACAGTTTCAGCTTGCGCGGTGCACCGGTGAGCGCTGGCGCGTCGGATGACGTTTTGCAAATTGGAAATTCCGAAAAGTCGATAGCTGGCGTCGCCGCGCCCAATGGAAAAGCTTGCGCGCCGAACACGCTGATCGGCGCCGCGACCGCTGCCGCTGCCGCTGCCGCTGCCGCCGCCCCGGCGCGCAACAACGCACGCCGGTCCAGCAACACTTTGTTCCGTCTGATGTCGTGTGACATTTGTTTTCCTGCATGCGAGCGCCATGGGTCGTCGTCGACGCAACGCTAACGTCGCGGCCCCGATGTGAACCCGATGGCAATCCGTGAACTCAGTTCAATTCCGGCGAGCTAAGCTCTCGCCTCGTTGAAATCATGCCTGGATGATGCGCGGCCGAACTACGCTCGTCAATGAAATGGAATTTTGAATGTAAAAGCGAACGGAGAGATTATCTCCACAATCGCATCCTTCGTGATGAAACCGTTTTTGTCGCGTCAGCAAGTCCGAAGCGGACTTATCGAGGTGGATTGACCGCCGTTGTGCAGTCGCAACAGCACGACAACACTATTTGCTGACCTCGACGACGAGATGAGGCCACCCGGTTTGTATGATTGCGGTTTCATCACCTCCCGAACAATCGGACCTTGATAACCGACCAGAGCAACCCAAAAGCACTGATGCCCTGGGAAGCGGCCAGAGGCGGCGCTCTATTGTCAATCGAGGCTTCGAGATTGATAGCGAATGCCGCGGCGAGGCGGCGCACAACATCCTGGATCAGACCCGAACGGTTGAATTGTGCGAGCGGACCGGTCAATCGCCAGGTCAGTTGCACCACGACGACGGTATCATTCGCATTGCCGTCGATCACGTGCCAGCGAGCCTCGCCTTCAGCGGACGACCCGACGCCGGAATCGCGCCCGCGTCCGGCCATTTTGCCCTCGCGTTTGGCTGCGTCCATGGTCACATGCGCTTCGCCGCTGAACGCCGGCTTGATCGGTCCGAGGGCAATACGAACCCTTCCCTTGACGGTGTCGCCGTCGATCTCGGTGATTTCGGCGCCCGGCAGACACGACGCCACACGCCGCAAATCCGACAACGCTTCCCAAACCTTGTCCGGCGCTGCCTTGATCGTGATGCGCTCTTCGATCGACGTCCCCGCGCCGGCGCCTGTGGGCAACGCCGACGCCGCTGGGCGAGCAACCGGGATAACGACAGGCGCTTCGGTCAGGCCGCCTCGCTCGATTGTCTTCTGCGCGTGCACGGCGACGGCGCCGGCGATCGCAGGCTGTTTGCCAAGGGACACCGCGCGAATCGCCTCGACAATTCCGACATAGCCGGTACACCGACAGATATTGCCGGATAACTCCTCGCGAATTCTTTGCTCCGACACCTCACCCAAGCGGCTGACAATATCACGTGCGCTGGCCAGCATGCCCGGCGTACAGAAGCCGCATTGCAAGGCGTGCGAAGCGCTGAACGCGTCGCGCAATTCGCCCATCAGTGGATCATCATCGAAATCCTCGATACTCCGGATCGTGGCGCCGTCGCAATCAACGGTGAAGGCCAGACACGAGCGCTGCGGCTTGCCGTCGATCAGCACCGTGCAGGCACCGCAAACACCCTGCTCGCAACCGAGATGCGTGCCGGTAAGATGCTGATTGCCACGCAGGAAATCGGCCAGATGCAAACGGGGCTCGACATCGGCCGTGACTGAGGCACCGTTGATGGAAAGCGTGACTGCCGTCATGTTCAACGATCCGAATTCACGGCGAGCATATCGAGAGCGCGACGTACTGCGGTGGCATGCAACTGCCGGGCGGCGGCATCGTGGCCAAGCAGCACAGATGCGATTTCAGCCTCGACGCTGTCGCCGGCGACGGATGCGCCCTTGTCGATCAGCACCTTCGCCGTTTCCGGCAATAGCACCGGCGGACCGTCCGTCGCCCCCGCAAGGACCCGGCTCAAGCCGCTTTTGGGATCGAAAATGGCAACGCCGATCGCAGTGGCGAACTCGCCACTCTTGCGACAGATTTTGTAATAACCCCATCCGGCCTTGTCCGAGAGACGCGGCGCCTCGATGGCAATCAAGACCTCGTTGGCGCCAAGCCTGGTTTGGAAGGCCCCTTCTAGAAATGTATCGGCGGACAGGCGGTGTTTCCTGCCATCGGCGCCCTGCGATACCAGCGTCGCGCCCAGCGCCGCCGTGGTCGAAATCCAGTCGGCCGCCGGATCGGCATGGGAGAGGCTGCCGCCGATCGTGCCGCGATTGCGCACAGCGCGGTAAGCGATGCCGCGCGCGACATATGGCATCAATCCGCGCGTCGAATCTTCAAACGTCCCGTCCTCTATTTCGGCGTGCGTCCAGCCCGCGCCGATGGACATGACCTTATCATCGCCCATGAGTTCGCGCAAACCTTCGGCGCGCTTGATATCGATCAGGATGTGCGGGCGCGCAAGCCGCAGATGAAGCATCGGCGCGAGTGACTGACCGCCTGCGAGAATTTTCGCGTCGCCATTGCCAGCTGCAAGAAATTCAGCAGCCTCCGGCAACGTCCGGGCACGTTTGTAGTCGAATGCCGCGGGCTTCATGCGCTAACCCTGCCGCCAACCTGCGCCACGGCCGCAGCCTTAGCTGTGGTCTTGGCGGCTGCGATCGCCTTCAGAATACGCGTCGGCGACATCGGTGCATCGCGCAAAGTCGCATTTAACGGCGCCAGTGCGTCGTTGATCGCGTTGATGATCGCGGCGGGTGGCGCGATGGCGCCGCCCTCGCCGACCCCCTTGATGCCGAACTTGGAATAAGGCGACAGCGTCTCGCGATGCGCGATGCGGAATTTCGGCAACTCCACCGGACCCGGCAGAATATAGTCGAGCAGCGTGGAAGCGAGCGGCTGGCCGCTGTCGTCGTAAGGACTTTCTTCGAACAGGGCGGTGCCTACCCCTTGCGCCGCACCACCATAGGTCTGGCCTTCGACGATCATCGGATTGACCATCTTTCCGCAATCTTCGACGATGACGTAATCGAGGATTTCGACAAGGCCGGTTTCCGGATCGACTGCGACACGAACGGCGTGGCTGGCGTAGGAAAACACGCCGCCATCGACTTGCGGCTTATAGCCCTCGGTCGCCTCCAATCCCCCGCGATCGACATCGTCCGGCAATTGATCGGGGCGGATATACCAGGCCCGCCCGATGTCTTCGTAGGACACGCTGGCCTCACCCGCATGAATTCGCCCGTTCTTGAACGCCACGGCGTTAGGCCCGACCTGCAGCAAATGCGCGGCGATGGCCTTGATGCGCAAAGCCACAACTTCGGCCGCGCGCGCAACGGCGCCGCCGGTCATCACAATGCCGCGTGAGGCGTAGGCCCCGGTCGAAAAGGGCGTCGTCGCGGTGTCGCCGAGCGTTACCCGAATATCCTTGTAGGGAACGCCGGTGACTTCACCCGCGATCTGCGCCAGCGTCGTCTCCAGGCCCTGACCGATGGTGTGAATGCCGGAGCGCACTTCGAGTGCGCCGTCGGGCGTCAGCTTGACGAAGGCTTGGTCAAAGCCCGGCACCAGAGGAAGGCCCCATGCGGCGAACACCTTCGTGCCATGAGCGGATTGTTCGGTATAACTGGCGAAGCCGACACCCAGATATCGACCGAGCGCGTCGCGACGCGCGCCGGCGCGAAACGCATCCAGGCCGATCATCTCCTTTGCTTCGAGCAGCGCGCCCGGATAATCGCCGGAATCGTAATGCTTGTTGGTAATGTTGGTGTAGGGCATGGCGCTGGCGGCCACGAGGTTTTCGGCGCGCACTTCCCACGCCTCGCGGCCGACAGCTTTGGCGATAGCATCGATCGTCTGCTCCATGGCGAAGCAAACGCCAGGCCGCGCGACACCGCGGTACGGCGCAAATGGCGGTTTGTTGGTGGCGACGGAAAATACTTTGGCCCGATAGGCCGTCAAATGATAGGGCCCCGGCAGATTGCCGCCGGCCTGCGCCGCCTCGAGACAGGCCGTGAACGGCCAGACTGAATAGGCGCCAGTGTCGACCGAGACTTCGGCGTCGAGCCCCAGCAACTTGCCGCGCGTATCGGCATAGGCCTTGATCTTGTAGTGATGCTGCCGTGCATTGGCGCCGGCGACCAGATGTTCGCGGCGATCCTCAGTCCAGCGGAACGGTGTCTTGTAAGTAGTAGCCAGCCACGCTACGGCGATTTCTTCCGGCTGCAACAGGCATTTGTATCCGAAGCCGCCGCCGACATCGGGCGCGATCACGCGAATAACGGCTTGTGGCAGCCCCAGACACTCCGCAAGACCCGCACGAATGAGATGGGGCACCTGGGTGGATGTGTGGACGACGAGTTGTCCGGCGCGATGATCCCAGAACGCGAGGACACCTTTGCCTTCCAACGGATGCATGGTCTGACGCGCGCAGGAGACATCGAGATCGACGACGACGGGCGCCGTTGCGGCGATCGCTCCGATACCGCTGTCGAACGACGTTTCGAGAAAAAGATTGTCGCCCCAGCTGTCGTGCAGTTGCACGGCATCGGCCTTGCGTCCGCCGTTACAGGAGACAATGGCCGGCAACTCGTCATAATCGACCTCGACGAGTTCCGTCAGATCTTCGGCCGCCGCGCGATTTTTGCTGACGCACATCGCGACAGGCTCGCCGACGAACCGAACCTTTTCCCGGGCAAGCACCGGGTAGTCCGAAACCTTGTAGCCGGGAATGGACGAACGAGTGACAATGGGCAAAACGCCCTTCAAATCATCGAGAAAGAAGATTGCATGATCATGGCCCGCAGGTCGCGTCCGCGAAACAATACGCGCATGCGCGACGGGGCTGCGCAAAAACGCCACCTCCTGCAGTCCCGCCATGAAAAGATCACCAACAAATTGGCCGCGACCGCGCAAATGCCGCGCATCCTCCTTGCGAAGAACGCGGGCGCCGATACCTTCCGTTGGAGATGTGGTTTCGCTCACGTCTAGCTCCATGGTCATCGACGCCGGGCGCCGCACCATCTGCGGCCGCGCTTTTCCCCAGATCAGACCGGCAGACAAAGCGCATTTGGCACCAGCAGATTGTCGTAGACGCAATGGCGTTTGGCCAGCTTCAATCCATCCGAACTGCTGCGAAAGATGTCGTGATATACGCCGACCTGATGCAGCGTTGCGTCCGGGCGGTCGAACAATACCTGCAGCAGCAGATAATTCGCACTCGCACGGATCGAGCCATCCGGATCGACGCCGATCACCTGCGTATTACTGACGAAATGCCGCAGGTAACGCGGCGCGAACATCGCGGTTTTTTCCAGCGCAAAAGCACGGTCGCGGATCATCGCCCGGTTTTCGCAGTAGATCAGCCCAACCGGCATGCCGCGATCATGATTTTCGCGGGAAAGGACGACATAACTGGCATCCTCGGTGAACATCTCGCTCCAATCGGACAGGCGCTGATCGTCCAGCGCCATCCCGTAGACGGCGTTGAATTGTTCGATCTCCGCGCGGAGCAACATGCGCTCGATGCGCGCGTCTCTGTTGTCCGATTGTCGTGATTTAATGTCGATTACAGGAGACATTGCTTTCGTTTCCTCGAATAAGCGGCGGACGTAGCCTCGTTCTCAAGCGAGAGCCGTGAATATCAAAGCGCCATCACCTCACGCCAGTATCGATACATGCCGCGGATCGCCGCCTCCGAAATCAGCGTGTCGGACGTACCGTTATTGCCTGGTTCGAGTTCGACCATATGTTCGCCATTCGGCACGGAAATCATGCCGTCCTGCACGAACTTGATCGCCTCGTTGTCTTCCAGACCAAGGAAGCCGGCAGGCCCCATCAGATTACCTTGCCGCAGGCGATGACGCGTCATTTCCTCGTCGTCGCCTTCAAAGCCGAACATCGTCCATTTCATGATGAACTCATTCGGTCCGGTGGGCACGATCTGGCGGATGCCGAGCGTATTCATCTCACGCTGGATGATCAGGTTCGGCCACAGCGTCATCATGGTCACGGACCATGGGCTGTTGAATTCGTCGATAAAGTTCATGAAACGCGGGTCGGACAGCGACATCCCTTCCTTGTAGGCGCGCATTTCCTTCTTCGTGTCGGCGGCAATCTTGCTGGCGTCGGATTTCGCCGACGCCATCACGCCATGGCGTCCGGTTGCGTCGGCCAGCATCAGTGACTTGTTGCCGGCGACGAGCAGGCCGAACGTCACCAGAAATGTATGTAACAAAGTGGCGTGATACGGGTCCTTGAGATTCTCGTGATAAAGTTTCCAGTTGCCCGGCAGGCTATGGCGATAATGGCCGAGAACGCGCGGAATGCGGCCGTCGAAGGTCGCTTCGAATTCAGCGAGAATTTCGGGCCCGAGATAATCGGCGAGCGGTTCCATATCGTTGCAATAGGAGGCGAACACGACGCCGCGATGGGTGGTGACCGTCAGCCGCTTCAGCCCGTGTTCGGAGGTCTTGAAATCCGGCGGCATGCCGCCGGCGCCGTTGACGCCGCGCCTGAACGGCACGCCAGCCAGATTGCCCTTGAGATCGTAAGACCACTGGTGATAGGGGCAGACGAACTCTTTGGCGTTGCCATGCAGTTCGCGGCAGAACTCGGCGGCGCGATGCAGGCAGCGGTTTTCGAACACGTGGATCGTGCCGTCTTCGGCGCGCGACACTACAACCGGCGTCGGCCCGACATGCGAGCGAATGAAATCTCCGGGGTTGCGTACTTCGTCTTCCAGCGCGACAAAATTCCACGAGCGACCGTGAAAGATCCGCTCGACTTCGCGTTGATAGATGAATTCGTCGGTGTAGACCCAGTCAGGTATCCGCGTCAGCCCCTCCACGGGCCAGACATAGGTTTTGGCCCTGTCTTCCGATGAAACAGGCTCCAAGAGCTTCGCGTGCGCGTTCATGGAATCTCCCTTGTCTTCTTGATCGAGAACGACAGCAGCCGCAGCGGCTGGATCGAAAGGTGCAACACTTTCGAGTTCAGTTCTCGCCGCGCGAATGGCCTGCGGCGAGGAAAAGGCGACCACCGATGTCAGCTTGCCCGATGCCAGATCGAACGTCCGATACACCGTGCCAGCGGCACCATCCTCGCCGGTGCGGGCGACTGAATGATGCGACGCCGCGACGCCGAGGATCTGCACGTTGAGACCGAACTGATCCGTCCAGAACCAGGGCTGGACCGCCGCCTCCGTATCGGCCGGCGCGCCGGCCATCGAGCGTCCGGCCGCGGCACCCCGCTGTTCGGCATTGTGCCAGCTTTCAAGACGCCCGCGCCGGCCGTTGATCTCGGCGTGATGGAGCGCGCAATCGCCGGCCGCCCAGATGCCGGGCACATTGGTGCGGCCTTCCGCATCGACGACAATTCCACCCAGCACATCGCAACCGCAGGCAGCGGCCAGCGCGGTGTCCGGTTCGAGCCCTATGCCAACGAGCGCGATGTCGGCGGCAACCGGTTCACCGGGGGTCTTGATGACAAGTTTTCCATCGATCCGTTCAATCGCATCGACCGACGTCGAAGTGCGAACGATAACTCCATGCTTTTCTGCCAGCCGCCGAAATGCGCGGCCCAGCGGCGCGGGCATCACGCGCGCCATCAGTTCGGGTTCTCGCTCCAGCACTATTGCGGAAAGACCCAGCTGAGCTGCTACCGAGGCCAATTCCATGCCGATAAAACCACCGCCGATAATGGCGACCGTTTTTGCTTTGCGGATGACGTCGCCGATCGCAGCGGCATCCTCGAGCGTACGCAGATACATGACACCGGGCAAATCCGCGCCTGGAATGGTCAGGCGGCGGGGCTGGCCGCCGGTCGCGATCAGCAATGCGCTATAGGTGAGCATCCGTCCGTCGTCGAGCGTGGCGATACGCGCCCGTGCGTCGATGGTCGACACACGCCTACCCAGATGAGCGGTTACACGCAGCACGTCCAGATCCGCGAAACGCAGGCACGCGCAATCATCCGCACCAGCCTGCCCAAGCAACACGCTTTTGGACAGAGGCGGCCGCTCGTAAGGAAGATGACGCTCGGCACCAACAAGATCGATCGCCCCCTCAAAGCCGGCCAATCGCATGGCGCGGATGGCCGCCGCCGCCGCCTGCCCGGCGCCCACGATGATAAACCGTTCGCCAGCGCGCGCATCTGTTGCAACACCGCCCGCTGTCGCGGCGGTCGTGCCAGGGAGTGCCACACCATCCGCGGCCAAGGTCGTTTGTGCTGCAGACGAATCCAGATCGACAAAAACCGTGCCGTCTTCGACCTTCACCGCGTAGGTTTTGATGTCCTCCGTCAGCGGCGTGCAGAGCGCCTTGCCGGAGCGAATGTCGAACAGCCCCTGATGCAGCGGACATTCGATCTTGCCGTCTTCGACAAACCCATCGGCCAGGAAAGCCAGCGCATGGGTACAAATCCCGTGGGTCGCGTAAACTTGTTCGCCAAGCTTATAGAGAGCGACAGGAACGCCCTCGATTTCAACGCCGGTCACGCCATCGGGGCGCAACAACTCCAGCGAAATGGCGGCGTGCCATGTCATCATGTTCTCCCGTGCGAACTCCACAATTTACTCAGTATAACACCCATTTATAAATTTCAAGATATGCGTCTCGGAATTAATTCCGAGAGAATACACGATTTATCGGCAGAAAAATTGGGTTCAGACGACAGACGCAATTCACAACAACGATGTATGCCACTTATTTTATGAAGGCTTCAGAATCCCGTGGAGGCGGTTGTGGACACGGAGATTGGCTTGAGGGCCGGAGCTGTCCTCAATGACCGCCCGCCTGCCGGTTCTTGTAGTGCCAGGGCAATGCGAGCCGCTCGACAAAATCGAGCGCGCCGATCAGCCCGACGCCAAGCACCGACAGAATGAAAATCGCAGCGAAGACGCGCGGCGTATCGAATGAGCCCTGCGCCGTCAAAATCGCAAAGCCCAGCCCCTTTTGCGACGAAACGAATTCACCGACGATGGCGCCAACCAGCGACAGCGATAGCGCCACCTTGAAGCCCGCGAACATGTGCGGCAGCGCGCAATACATCTTGATGCGCAGAAGCACTTTCAACCGCGATCCCCGCAACGCCTTCGCCAGATCGAGTTGATCCGGCGGCACCGAGCGAAGGCCGAGCGCGGTATCGATCACGATCGCGAAAATCGCGATCAGGGATGCAATGGCGATTTTCGGTTCGGCGCCGGTGCCGAACCAGATGATGAACAACGGCGCGATCGCGACCTTGGGGACACTATTCAGCGCGACGAACAGGGGAAAAAGTAACTGGTCGAGCAGCGGCCATTCGACGATCGCGACGGCGAACGCAACGCCGAGAACAACCGCTACCGCAAATCCCAGCAAGGCGACACCGATCGTGAAGAAAGTCTGCTCCGCGAACCACATCGGCGCATCGGCGAGTTCGCGGGCAATCGCCGAGGGTGCCGGAAGAATAACCGGCTTGATCGCCCCCAGCCGCGCGGCAGCTTCCCAGATCAGCAGGAAGGCGACCGCGCCTAACAGCGGAATGCCAAAACGGACCAAACGGTTTGTCGGCTGCATATGAACTCCTCGCCGCGAAGACGGCGGCTGCTGCTACGGATGCGTGACGCTTCGGCCGGAATGCAGGATGACCTTTCGACAGATATTTCCGGCCGCGTCAGTCGTGGATCAGGCCCATTTTCTCGAATAAGCCGCGAATGTGCTGGGTGTAGCGGATGAAATCCGGTGTATCGCGCACCGCGAGCTTGCGGTCGTCGGGGAGATCGACGTGAATGTCCTCGGCAATCTTGCCGGGGCGCGCACTGAAAACGACGATGCGCGTTGACAGAAATACGGCTTCGGAAATCGAATGCGTCACGAAGCCGACCGTCATGCGTTGTTGCTGCCAGAGGTGGTGCAGGTCGACGTTCAACTGATCCCGCGTCAGTGCGTCGAGCGCACCAAACGGCTCGTCCATCAGCAAAAGACGAGGCTTCAGCAGCAGCGAACGGCAAATCGCGGCGCGCTGCCGCATCCCGCCCGACAACGCACTGGGATAGACATCGGTGAAATCCTTCAATCCGACCATGTTCAATAATTCGCGGGCACGCGGCTCATATGTTTTCTTGTCGTAACCGCCGAAATCAGCCGGCAGCAACGCGTTTTCCAGGATTGAGAACCAATCCAGCAAGGCGTCGCGCTGGAACGCGATGCCAAGCTTTTCCGGCGGCCCATTGATCGGTGCGCCGTCGAGCAGCAACGATCCGCCGGTCGGGCGTTCCAGTCCGGCAAGGCAACGCAGAAACGTGCTTTTGCCACAGCCGCTCGGGCCGAGAAGGCTGACAAATTCGCCTTCGGCAATATCGAGGGTGATGTTTTCGAGTGCAAGCAAGCCGTTTGCGTCGCCATAACGCTTCTGCACGCCTTGCGCGGAGATCATCGCGCGCGGCGCCACGGCACGGGGAACATAAGAGAATGCCGATACCCGCTGCTCACTCGCCGCCATTGGCGATCTCCTTGACCAGCGCCACGTCGATAAAATTGTTGGTGTAATAAGCGCCGGGCGCATCGGCATGGTCGATCAGCTTGCCCTGCTGCAGGGTGTCCAGCGCCTTGGCCCAATCGGCGTCCGCCATAATGCCCATGGGCTTGCCGGCGGTTGCGGGCGTCGAAACCAGGCCGCGCAGAATTTCAATCTGCTCGCGCAGCACGTCGGCGTTCAACTTTGCCTGTGGACGCGCATCGATGATGGCCTGAGCGCCTTCGGCCTCGTGACCATCCAGAATGTACTGCCAGGCACCGGCGACGACACTTGCGAACTTACGAATCTGATCGCCTTTTGCGGCGATCGTCGCCTCGGTCGCGAACAGACCGAAGCTCGGAAACTCCAGGCCATAATCGGAGAACCGGATTGTCTTGGTCGGGCGCTGACGATCAAAGATCGGCTGCATGAAAGGCGCCGACGAAAACGCGCCGTCGACCCTGCCGGACATATAGAGGCTGCCCTTGTTGGCGGCGTCGACATTGGTCAATTCCACCTCGCTGCGCGTCAGGCCGCCCGCGGCGATAAAACGATCCAAAAACGGAGTTTCGAGCGAACCGGCTGTGAAGGTAAGTTTCTTGCCCCGCAAATCCTTCGGCGTGTTGATGCCGGTGTCCTTGCCGACCATCAGGCCGATATCGTTCTGACGAATGAAGTCCGCGACCGCTTTGACCGGCAAGCCCTTGGCGCGGGCAATTGCCATGGTGGCGAGCGACGCGTGGCCGAGATCGTAGTCGCCGTTGCCAACGATCTGCACGGTCGAAACCGAGCCATTGCCGTCTTCGAGCTGGACGTCGAGCCCCTGTTTGGCGAACCAGCCCTTTTTCATGGCGAGATGAAATGGCGCTTGATCGCCCCAAGGGGTCCAGTCCAGGCGGACGCGCAGCGTCTCTGCTGCATTGGCGAAAGTTGAAATCATCGCAGCGACTGCCGTCACTACACCGCAGACAAATATGGCGCTTGCTCGCACGAAGGCCTCCATCGGTGAAATAATCCGGCGTAGACTACCTTTCTATTTTGGAGGATTTCAATAGAAAAGAGAGCTATACTGATTAATTATCGCGCAAACGTCGAAAATTCGATGAGCACATGGCTGCGATTTATGCGGATCTCCGCCTAAACTGTCCCGAGGCTTTTGTGGAAAACGGAGACGCGCCAACACCGGCGCGCGCTGGTTCCAGCAGCTCAAGCAGAAGGAAACCGGCCGACTAAACGGCCGGCATGACAGATGTCCGATCAGCCGCTCGAGTCGTCCCGCGCGTGCGGCTTTTTTCTCGGGCGGCGCTCGACGTCGAACCCGGATTCCGAGGGAACAGATTGACTGTTTCCATCGATCAACTGGGTCAACACAGCCAGAAACGCCGGACGGAATGGCGGCGCCAGGGGGGCCAGGATTCGCTCCTGCGCGCGCATCATGCCGGCCCTGCCCTGCTCCAGGATCGCTTCGCCCGCAGGCGTGAGAAAGGCTATTTTAGAGCGCTTATCATTCACACTGCGCTCTCGGCGCACCAGGCCTCTTTCCGAAAGCCGCTCAAGTACATCGGCCACATTGGTGCGGTCGATCCCGACCTCGCGGCCGAGACTGACCTGGTCGCTACCCGGAAAACAATGCAGGGCCGTCAGAAGGCCGTACTGGACCGGCGTGATGCCGAACTCCCGGCACTCCTCCACGAAAATGGCGGAATGAATTTGGTGGAGACGGCGGATCAGATACCCCACTCGAGACTGCAACGGCAGCTGCCTGTGCCAGTCTGCGTCGTCCGTCCGCGCCTGCACCAGCTCCTCGATTTCGCTCATCGCGTATCTATAAAACGAACCGGCCAAGCCCTCAACCTTTCCTCTTAAAAATCAGTACAGCCCTGATTGACGCGAAACCTAAACAAATTTATAAACTCAGTATACATCCTATTTTGAGACATCGTCCATCGGAAACCAACTCGCTTCACAGCAGGCAGATGAAACGGTCGCTGTTCTGTTCGAGGCCAACCGACATCTGACCACCGCGCATATGGAGCATAAACATTGGCCGATCGTATTCGAAAGATAGCGCTTGAAGAACATTTCATGGCGCCGGGCTTCCAGAACTATTCGAAAGCGTTCACGCAATTGATGGGCAATACCGCACAGTCGGAATTGTCCGCGAAGCTGGACGATTTTCACGAGATCCGCATTGCGGATATGGACCGCGCCGGCATCGATATATCCGTGCTCTCGCCGACCGGCCCGAGCGTGCAAGGCGAGACTGACGCGGCGCAGGCCGCAAGCCGGGCCATCAAGGCCAATGACTATCTCGCAGGCCAGATTGCGCGCAATCCCAGGCGGCTTGCGGGATTCGCTACGTTGGCCATGCACGATCCGAAGGTGGCGGCGCGCGAACTTGAACGTGCGGTCAAAACGCTCGGATTCAAGGGCGCGCTGGTGAATGGCCATACGCACGGCACCTATTATGATCTCCCCACTTATGATGCCTTTTGGGAAGTGATGCAGGACCTCGACGTCCCGTTCTATCTCCATCCGATCGATCATTTTCAGGTTCCCCTCGCCTATGCCGATCGTCCGGAATTGACCGGCGCAGTCTGGGGCTGGGGCGTGGAGACGGCATCGCATGCCCTGCGTCTGTTGTTCAGCGGCGTGTTCGACCGTTTTCCCAGACTCAAGATTATCCTCGGTCATATGGGCGAAGGATTGCCGATGCTGCTGTGGCGGTTCGACAGCCGCTTCGCCGTCTATTCACAGGGGGTGACGTTGCAGCTGCGGCCTTCCGAATATTTCGGCCGCAATATCATCATCACGACATCAGGAGTTTGCTCACACGCGGCACTCTCCTGCTCCCTCGCCGAAATGGGTGAACAGGCCGTGATGTTCTCGGTCGATTATCCCTACGAATCCAGCACGATCGCAGCAGACTTCATCGAAACCGCGCCGCTTTCCGACGCGGTTCGGCAACTCGTTTGCTTCGGCAACGCCGCGCGCCTGCTGAAGATCAGCCACTGATCGCGAGAGAGACGATGCCAAAATTATATCGTATCGGACAGATCGTCCCGAGCTCCAACACAACGATGGAAACGGAAATTCCGGCGATGCTGACAGCACGTCAGTCGATCCGGCCGGAGCGCTTCACCTTCCATTCAAGCCGCATGCGCATGAAAACGGTGAAGAAGGATGAATTGGCGGCGATGGACGCCGAGTCCGACCGCTGCGCGCTGGAGCTCAGCGATGCGCACGTCGATGTACTCGGCTACGCCTGCCTGGTTGCCATCATGTCGATGGGACACGGCTACCATCGCGCTTCCGAGGCCCGTCTGCGGGAGCGCACCAAAGACAATGGCGCCGATGCACCGGTCGTTACCAGCGCCGGCGCGCTGGTCGATGCTCTCAAGGTGATCGGCGCGAAGCGGGTCTGCCTGGTTGCGCCTTACATGAAGCCGTTGACGGAGATGGTCATCGATTACATCCGGAACGAGGGGTATGACGTGGCGGAGTGGCGTGCGCTGGAAATTTCCGACAATCTCGAAGTCGGCCGGCATGATCCATCGCGGCTTCCGGCCATCGTCACCGGGATGAATACAGGCAATGCGGACGCCATCGTATTATCAGCCTGCGTGCAGATGCCTTCGCTGGAGGCCGTGCCGAAGGTCGAGGCGATGACGGGCAAGCCCGTCGTCACCGCGGCAATCGCTACCACCTACGCCATGCTGAAAGCGTTGAAACTCGATCCGGTCGTGCCGGGCGCGGGCGCGCTGTTGTCCGGCGCTTACTGAGCTCACCCGACCCCACTGTCCATGCGTACGGAGACCGCGATGAGCAACTTTCTGTATGGCGCCAACGTTCACGCCAATGGCGTACGCCAGCATTATTTGCGTTACGGCGGCACACGCGCGGACCGCGACCCGATCATTCTGCTTCCGGGCATCACGAGCCCCGCCATCACATGGGGCTTTGTGGGCGAGCAGCTCGGCCGCGCATTCGACGTGTATATTCTCGATATCCGTGGACGTGGCCTGTCAGAGGCGTCGACCAGCCTAGATTACAGCCTGGATGCGCAGGCCGAGGATGCCACCGCAGCGGCGAAAGCACTCGGCCTGCCGAGCTATGCCATCGTCGGGCACTCGATGGGAGCGCGCATCGCTATTCGTGCCGCGCGCAATCATCCTTCCGGCCTGACGCGTGTCGTCCTGATCGACCCGCCGGTGTCGGGCCCCGGCCGACGACCCTACCCCGCCAATCTCGCCTGGTACGTCGATTCGATGGCGGCAGCGCGCAGCGGCGCCGGCATCGATGCCATGCGCAACTTCTGCCCGACATGGACAGACGAGCAATTGCGCCTGCGCGCGGAATGGCTGCACACCTGCGATGAACGCGCGATGCTGGAGAGCTTTGCCGGTTTCCACACCGACGATATTCACGCCGACCTGCCGCATGTGGCCGTCCCGGCGCGCCTTATCCTGGCTGCGCGCGGCGATGTCGTTACCGACGCCGATGTCGTTGAAATCAAAGCGCTGCGCCCCGGCATCGAGGTCACGCGCGTACCTGATGCCGGCCACATGATCCCTTGGGACAATGAGCCTGGATTCTATCGCGCGTTCGAGGCGTTTCTCGGCGCGCGGGTCGATTGAAGCACTTTCTCACAGGAGGTAACGATGGCCGTCAGCGATTATGATCTCATTCAGGCTTGGAAACAGGTTCTCGCATTGTCGAAACTGGAGCGTGGCCAGTTCGTCACCGTGCTGACCAGCGCGTCAACGCATCCGCAAACCTTGTCGTGTGCCATTCTGGCGGCAACCGACATGGGCGCTATCGTCAATCGCCTCGATCTGCCGCCGGTCAATGGCGAAAAGGCGATCAGCCGCGACGCGCTGGCCTACCTCGGCACCACGCCGCTCACCGGAAACCATGCCGCCATCGCAGCGCTCAAGGCCAGCGATCTCGTGCTCGATCTGATGACGCTGTTGTTCTCGCCCGAGCAACATGAGATTCTATCGTCAGGCACCAAGATCCTGCTGGCGGTCGAACCGCCGGAAGTGCTGGCGCGCATGGTTCCCACCATGGACGACAAGAAGCGCGTGATGGCTGCCGCTGAAAAGATCGGCAAAGCAAAGGAGATGCATGTCACGTCCGAAGCCGGGACCGACGTGCGCTTCTCGCTCGGACAATTTCCGGCGATTAGCGAATATGGCTTTGTCGACGAACCCGGCCGCTGGGACCACTGGCCGAGCGGCTTTGCGTTAACATGGGCCAATGAGGGCGAAGCAGAGGGCACGATCGTTCTCGAGCGTGGCGACATCTTGCTGCCGATGAAATCCTATGTGCGGGACCGCGTGCATTTCAAAATCGAGAAGGGATTCTGCACCAGCATCGAAGGCGGATTCGATGCGGACATTCTTTCGGAATATATGGCCACTTACAACGACCCGGACGCCTATGCGATGTCCCATATTGGCTGGGGCTTGCAGCCGCGAGCCCACTGGTCGACCATGGCGATGTATGATCGCGAGGCCACCATCGGTATGGACCCACGCGCATTCGAGGGCAATTTCCTGTTCTCGTTCGGGCCGAACAACGAGGCCGGCGGCAGCCGGACCACGGCCTGTCACATCGACATTCCCATGCGCAATTGCACGGTCTCGCTCGACGGTGTCGAAATGGTCCGGCGTGGCAAGGTGCTCGACGGCTACGGCCCGACGCCGGTTGCACGCCGTGCGTAAGGAGGTCGAGACCTATCAACGGCAGGGGTTTGGCGCATCACTCGAATTGCGCCCGCCTTACGGCCTGCTGATCGTCGATTTCGTCAATGGATTTGCCGATCCTGCCATTTTCGGCGGCGGCAACATTGCCGCGGCGATCGAGACCACGAAGGGATTGCTGGCGCATGCGCGGCAGCAGCAATGGGTGATCGCGCATAGTCGCATCGTCTTCGCCGACGACGGCTCGGACCACAATATCTTTTCGCTCAAAGTCCCGGGCATGCTGACCCTCAAGGAGAATGCGCCGGCCAGCGCCATCGTATCCCAACTTGCTCCCGAGCCGGGTGAACTCGTCGTGCGCAAACAGGTGCCGTCGGCCTTTTTTGGCACTGGCCTCGCGGCCTGGCTGACCCAACGCGGTGTGCAAACACTCGTTGTGGCGGGGGCGGTCACCAGCGGTTGCGTGCGGGCCAGCGTGGTTGACGCCATGTCGCTCGGATTTCGCCCGCTGGTCGTCTCCGATTGCGTCGGAGACCGCGCGATTGGCCCGCACGAGGCCAACCTGTTCGACATGGAGCAGAAATATGCGACGGTTACGACGTTGCGCGAAACACTCAGTGCGACGAGCCCAAGCGCGCGATCGCGCTGAACCGGGCCGATCCGGCTATCAAGGCAGGCTGGTCAGCGACCCGCCGGCGTTTGATTTGATGTGTGTCGCATTTCGAAACCACCCGGCGTGGTCAAGATCCCACGATTCCATACGCAGAGACGCGTCAGCTTTCCACTAAACCACCAGCGCCGTGAACAATTCATGCGGCAGGTCGAGGCTGCGCAGTTGATACCCGCGAGGTCGGTGCAGCTCTGCTACTGCACGGGCTGTAGAGATCGTCTTAAGTACTGAGGATGCTTTGCTTTTTCCACTCGGTCGGTCCAGTCCATCAAAGGCGCCGCTGAAAAATGCCTATCTAACATGTTGTTCTCATTTCGCTTTGCAGTTTGAGGCGATCCAATCGATTTGAACCAGTACTGCATCGCTGTAGTGGCCGAGCGCGTGCGGTACCGTTTGTTGCACGCTGCCAGCGGCGACTTCGATCGCTGCGATCCCCTGACGTCGAACATGATCGGAAGGCCGATCAAGGTCAGAAGCAAAGTAGCGCTCCGCTCTGCCGTTGCCCAAGCTCGCGGCGCTCCGATCGTAGTTTCGGCTCAGAGCAAGAGACCTTGCATACGGCGGGATGACGCCGCGATGCTGCCGTGAGCTGGCGGCGACAGGGTCGAGTAGAGGCGCCGATCGCTCGACGGCGCGCATCACGCCAATGCCGGCAATCACATGAGCGCTTCTTGCCGTCTTGAGTTGGCGAGGCGTGCCGTGTCCACACATCACGAGAGCGCTTCGTTCGCTCGCGAAGTCGCGACGGTGCGACCGTCGTTTACCTTCTTTGAATCGCGCAGTATCAATTTCGAAAATATGGTGTACTCTGAATCCATGCACGTCGATGCTCGACTTGCAGTGAACTAACTTTAGCGATCACGGAGGGCAACATGGCCAAGAAAGCGAAGAAAGCGAAAAAGGCAAAGAAGACCACCAAGAAGAAAAAGAAGTAACGTCGGACGAAATCCTCAGAGCAAGCGGATAGCATCTTTAAGTCCGTTGGGCCCTTTGCAGCACGGACAAGCGGCAGTTTTTGCCGACGGAATATCCGCTGCAACAAACGTCAGGCCGGACCCTTATGCAGATGGCTGCTGCATAACGGTCCGGTTTTTCATTTGGACCTGCTCGAAGACGGCTCGCCGGACTATTCAGTCCCGCCAGAACTCACGGCGCGCCATTCAACATCGTCGGCACTACCTGCATCAGCCGTACGGCGGTAGAAGCGAGCGCCGAAACGCTGACGATGGCCTGGGTCACGCAGTTGCGCTTTAGCGTCGCCAGCGGATCGGCGAACAGCCCGAACGAATTGCCCATCAGCCACCTCCGCATGATGCGGCGCACGCAGATCGCCCTGGAGCTATAGAGCGGGTCGCGCGGGCCCCTCTCGGCACAAATTTGGTGGGAAGCGATTGACTCTTTTGCGACTCGGCGACTCCTGAATTCGGGCGCGGCACAAGCCTTATTCGCCGGGTAAACAAAGGCTTGATGGCCTGCCAGTCCGTCGCGATTTGCAAGATCTTGCTCGGGTCGTAATGGCTGATCGGAAAGGCCACGTGGCGCGGCATCCAGCCCGCGACGCGCTCACGCCCCTCTCCCGCCGGGCCTTCATGCCGGCGCATGCGCCGTGGGTCTGTTGATCCTGATCAACCCTGGACCGGATACCGCGCCTATACATTGAAGGACCAGTTTCCGCCCCTTCCGCTGCGGCACGTCATCGCTTCGCAAGAGGCTTATTTTCCAGGAGCGTCGTATGACAAATTCGAGTTCCGCAAAGAAAGTGGCCTCATCGGCGGTGAGCAAGGAAGAACCAAAGCCCGTTGAATCGAACAATGACGCATCGGAGACGTCTCCTGCGGAAAACGTCCCAACGGTAGACGCGGATGTATCCAATCCCAGTGCACCCGTCTCTGCATCCCAAAAGGGATCAAAGCTGCAGGAATCGGGCGTCAGTCCCCACCTGAATGCCGAGGTAAAGACGTCGCGGCCTGAGATGGCATCGGCGTCCCCGGCTGCCGTCGAAACGGTAACGTGCGCAACGTCGGATACCCTCGACCGTCTTGTGCATGCGCGCGAGGCCCGCTTCAGCGGGTCACTGTCTCCGGTTTCGTTGACGCTTGCCTATCTGGATTGGGCCCTCCATCTGGCGAACGCGCCAGGTCGGAAGCTCGAACTGGCAGAAAAGGGCCTTCAGCAATGGGTTCGATTGTCCTCACCGGAGCGCTGGACTAAGCCGGTACACGGAGACCACCGGTTTTCGGATCCGGCGTGGTCGCACCCACCATTCAACTTGATTAGCCAGGCGTTCCTGCTCGGGGAAGAGTGGTGGCGTGACGCCACGCTTGGTCCTCCGGGCGTGGCAAAGGCACACGGTGATGTGGTCTCCTTTGCGGCCCGTCAGATTTTGGACGTGTTCTCCCCATCGAACTTCGCACTGACCAATCCCGAAGTGATGGCAGCGACAGCCAAAGGGTCCGGCCGAAATTTTGCCAAGGGCTTCCAGAATTACCTGGAAGATATTCGGCGTACCGCGCACGGGCTGCCTGTGGATGAGGTCAAGGGATTTGCTGTCGGACAGGACGTCGCCGTTACACCGGGCAAAGTGGTCCTGCGCAATCAACTCATCGAACTGATCCAGTATGCGCCGCTGACAGAGAAAGTTCGGCCCGAACCCATTCTGATCGTCCCGGCGTGGATCATGAAATACTACATCCTCGACCTGTCGCCGACCAACTCGTTGATCCGTTACCTGGTCTCGCAGGGCTTTACCGTCTTCTGTATCTCTTGGCGTAATCCAACGGCCGAGCTTCGCGATGTGACGTTAGACGATTACCGGCGGCTCGGTGTCATGGCCGCACTGGAAGCTGTCACCGATATCTGCGGGACGAGCAAGGTCCATACCTGCGGCTACTGCCTGGGCGGGACATTGCTTTCGATCGCCGCCGCTGCCATGGGGCGGGATGGCGACGATCGTCTCGCCACCGTAACGATGTTGGCGGCCCAGACCGACTTTACGGAGGCCGGCGAACTCCAGCTCTTCACGGATGAGAGCCAGCTGGCGCTGCTGGACGATGTCATGTGGCTGCAAGGCTATCTCGACAGCAGCCAGATGGCTGGCGCGTTTCAGATGCTGCGGTCGAACGACCTTGTCTGGTCGCGCGTGATCAAGACTTATCTTCTGGGTGAGCGCGAGCAGCCGAGCGACTTGATGGCATGGAACGCAGATGCGACGCGGATGCCATACCGGATGCATTCCGAATATCTTCGCAAGATGTTCCTGCACAACGATCTTGCGGAGGGCCGGTATCGCGTCGAAGGCCGGCCGGTCGCAGTCTCGGCCATTCGAGGGCCGATTTTTGCGGTCGGCACCGAGGCGGATCACGTGGCGCCATGGCATTCCGTCTATAAGATTCATCTGCTCAATGAAGGCGACATCACCTTCGTTCTCACTTCCGGCGGTCACAATGCCGGCATCGTCAGCGAACCCGGACATCCACATCGGCATTACCGCATCGAGCATCGGCCGGAACAGGGATCTTTCATCTCTCCGGACGAGTGGGTGGCGAAATCCACCGAACATGAGGGTTCGTGGTGGGTAGATTGGGTAGCCTGGCTGAACGCGCATTCCCGCGGGCCGATTTCGCCTCCATCCCTGGGTGCTCCGGATAAGGGCTATCCGGCGCTTGCCGATGCGCCGGGGTCCTATGTGCACGAAGCCTGAACGAGGAAAAACGACCGTGCAGATCGCCCCCGCTTGCGCGCCCGAATTAATGATCGAGAACCGGATCTATGACGAGATCGAGGTCGGGGAAACTGCCGCCCTCTCGCGGACCGTGACCCAGCAAGACATTGAGCTGTTTGCCGTGGTCTCCGGCGACGTCAATCCGGCGCACATGGACCCGGCCTATGCCGAGACCGACATGTTTCACAAGATTGTCGCGCAAGGCATCCTCGAGGCCGGTCTGATCTCTGCGGTCCTGGGCACGAAATTACCCGGGCCGGGTACGATCTATCTCGGTCAGGATCTGCGCTTTCTTCGTCCCGTCAGTATTGGCGATCGGATTACCGCAACCCTTCGGGTGACGGAAAAACATCCCGAGAAGGGAGATTTGGTCCTCGACTGCCGCTGCACAAATCAAAGCAACGAGTTGGTGATCAGCGGCACCGCCCATGTCCGGGCTCCGAGGGAGAAGGTCCGGCGGCCACGCGTGGAATTGCCTGGGGTACAGCTCAGCCGTCACGAGCGACTCCGCGCACTGCTGGCGAGAGCAGCCGAATACCCGCCGCTAGCGACGGCGGTCGCTTATCCCTGCGATGCGAATGCTTTGGGCGCCGCCGTCGAGGCCGCGCAGGCCGGCCTCATCATCCCGATCCTGGTCGGGCCGAAGGAAAAAATGATCGCAACGGCGAAAGCGGCAAATCTCGATATCTCGACCTATCGGTTGGTCGACACGCCCACCAGCGTAACCGCGGCGGCGGCGGCCGTCGCACTGACAAAAACCGGTGAGGCCGCGCTGTTGATGAAGGGCCTGCTGCATACCGATGAACTGCTTCACGCAGTCCTGGTGCCGGACAGTGGACTGCATACCGGCCGCCGACTAAGCCACGTCTATCTCATGGATGTGCCGAGCTATCCGCGTCTGTTGATGGTGACCGATACGGCAGTAAATATCGCCCCCGATATCGAGCAAAAGCGGGATATCGTGCAGAACGCCATCGACCTTGCCCATGTCATGGGGATCGAGACACCTCGCGTGGCGCTGCTTTCGGCGGTCGAGACCGTCGACCCCAAGCTGCGCTCGACGCTCGACGCCGCAGCGCTTTGCAAGATGGCTGATCGCGGTCAGATCACCGGCGGCCTGGTGGATGGACCGCTGGCATTCGACAATGCGGTGAGCCCGGCAGCCGCGGCCGAGAAGGGAATCGTCTCCAAAGTCGCAGGACAGGCGGATATCCTTGTCGTGCCTGACCTCGAAGCGGGGAACATCCTTGCGAAGCAGCTCACCTTCCTGGCGGGAGCCGATGCGGCAGGCGTGGTGGTCGGTGCACGCGTGCCCATCATTCTCACAAGCCGGGCTGACGGCGAGCGCACCCGTAGGGCGTCCTGCGCGCTCGCGGTGCTGATTGCACATAACAGCGCCGCGGCAGTGGGACTTTAAGCATGGCGGACGCTGTTCTGACCCTCAATGCGGGCTCATCGAGCATTAAATTCTCCCTGTTCGAAATAGATGGCGCCTCGTCGTTGCGGCTCGCGTCGCAGGGCGAGGTCGAAGGGATCGGCTCGGCACCGCACTTCTCGGTACGAGACAAGGCGGGAACGATACTGGCGGATCAAACCTGGCCGGCCCCCCATCAAGCTTTCGAGTCGCTGCTGGAGGGGGTGATTGGCTGGACCGAAACCCATCTTCGCGAGGACAGCCTCATCGCGGTCGGACACCGCGTGGTCCATGGCGGGCCGGATCATTATCGGCCGGAACTCGCAACGCCGGATCTTCTGGCCGCACTGGATCGGTTGACACCACTTGCTCCGTTGCACGAGCCTCACAACGTCGCACCAATTCGGGCGATCGCCGCTGCCCGCCCGAAGCTGCCGCAGGTGGCCTGCTTCGACACAGCGTTTCATCACACGATGCCTGCGGTTGCCACCCGGTTCGCGTTGCCGCGCGAATACGAGGATGCGGGCGTGCGGCGCTATGGCTTTCACGGCCTGTCCTATGAATATATCGCCGGACGCCTGCGCGAGATCGCCCCGGACCTGGCCAGGGGACGTGTCATTGCGGCACATCTCGGTAATGGCGCCAGCCTCTGCGCCATGCACGATGGGCATAGCGTCGACACCACCATGGGCTTCACCGCTTTGGACGGACTCGTGATGGGGACCCGCTCCGGCAACCTGGATCCGGGCGTAATTCTCTATCTGCAGGAAGAACGCGGCCTGACCGCGAAACAGGTCGAAGATCTGCTCTATCAGCGATCGGGGCTGCTCGGCGTCTCCGGCGGAATCGCGAGCGACATGCGCACCCTCCTCGATAGCGACGCCGTTCAAGCCAAAGAGGCGGTCGAGCTCTTCGTATTCCGGATCGCACGGGAGGTCGGCGCCCTCACAAGCTCGCTTGGCGGACTGGACGGCCTGGTTTTCAGCGCCGGCATCGGCGAGCATGCGCCTGCCATCCGCGAGATGGTGTGCGCGCGGCTCGGGTGGCTTGGGGTGGAGCTCGATCAGGTCGCGAACAGGCAGGCGAAACCCAACCTGATCAGTACGCCGAAGAGCCGCATCGATGTTCGGGTCATACCCACCGACGAAGAGGCGATGATCGCCCGCCACACGCTGGACGTGGTCCGGCCGAAATCCAGCGTCGGGACGTGAAGGCCCGCGACATGGCCGCGCCAAAGCCTGCTTGCCCGACCGTCCTAGCAGAGAGGGAGTCTTGCCAATGTCTGACGTCAAGGAATCGCAGGACCTTCACCCGCTCGTCGACCTGCGCGGCAAACGCGGCCTCGTCATCGGAATAGCCAACGAGCACAGCATCGCGGCCGGCTGTGCCGAGGCGTTCACCCGTGCAGGCGCGCGGCTCGCGGCAACCTATCTGAACGACAAAGCCGAGCCGTTCGTGCGCACTGTCACGGACCGGCTCGGATGCGAGCTTGTGCTGCCTTGCGACGTCCAGGTGGCGGGACAGCTCGAAACTGTGTTCGACCGGATCAAGACCGAATGGGGTGGTCTCGACTTCCTGCTGCATTCAATCGCTTTCGCGCCGCGCGACGATCTGCATGGCCGCGTAACCGACTGTTCCGCCGCCGGCTTCGGCATGGCCATGAGCGTCTCATGCCATTCCTTTATTCGGATGGCTCATCTCGCCGAGCCCTTGATGCCCAGGGGCGGCTGTCTGCTTGCGGTGACTTTTTACGGCTCCGAACATGTGGTCGAGCATTACAACCTGATGGGCCCCGTCAAGGCGGCGCTGGAAAGCAGCATGCGCTACGTCGCCGCCGAACTCGGCCCCAAGAACATCCGCGCCCATGCGATCTCGCCCGGACCGATCCGAACAAGAGCGGCCAGCGGCATCGACCAGTTCGACGAGTTGCTTGAGGCAGCAGCGGCGCGGGCGCCCGAGCACCATCTCGTCGACATTCTGGATGTCGGCAACCTCGCGGCATTCCTGGTCAGCGATGCAGCACGGCGGATGACCGGCACCGTCATCCCTGTGGATGGCGGCGAGCATCTCACGGCATAAATTGGCCGCCTGCCGAAGCGACGCCCGCGAATCCGGTCTCCAACGGGCCGCGCTGTGATCAATTTAGCGAGGATCCGCTCAACCAGAATCGCCTTGGCTTGCCGTCTCGCCAGCGGCAAGTTCGATGATCTCGGCCGTGATTTCTTCCTGCCGCACCAGCCGCTGGGTTGCCTGCAATGTCGATAGCTGACGCTCAATCTGGTGACGCGCCGAGGCCATCGCCGCCATGCGGGCTTCGTTTTCGGCAGCGAAAGCATGCAGCGCCGCGCTGCAAAGCTGCGCGTGGAGGTAATCCGCCGTTAGCCCGCTCAAGAGCTGCTCTGACGGCAAATTCACGAGCGGCGTATCGGTATTGGCTGGTCGGGGAAAGCTCGTCATGTCCAGCGGAAACAGCCGGCGGCGTTCGATATGCATGCCGTCGCCGGGTTGCCATCGGCTGAAGACCGCATCGAGCCGGTCGATCTCTCCTGTTCCAATCCGGGCGTAGAGTGCCGCTGCGATTCGGTCGGCCAGCTTGGGTACACCCAGCGAGTGCGACGGCATGGCGCTCTGCCAGCTCGTGGTGACGTTGCGTTCGGCCGCCACGGCGGCGCCGCGCGTGCCGATGAGAAAGAGTTCTGACGTCGCGAGATCGGCAACGGCCGCATCAAGCACCCTTTCACTGAAAGCACCGGCAAACCCCTGCTCGGCGCAAAACAGCACGAGCGCGGGTCGCATCGAGGTGCGCGCGCCATCGTACCGGGTGGAGGGAGCGAGCGTGATGGCTCGCCCGATGGCGGCCGCGATCGTCGAGGCATAGCTGTCAACCGCCGTGAGCTGGGTGCGGGCCTGCTGGGCACGTGCTGCCGCGATGCCGCGCATCGCATTCACGACCGCGCCGAGCTGACGAACGCCGTCGATGCGAGCGCTGATGTCCGCCAGCCGCTCGGTCATGGCGCGGCCACCGCAGCCGGCGGCATGACGATCGCGACGTAGCGTTGCAGCGCTTCGCGGAGAGCGCGCTCAGTCATAGCGTCGAGTGCACCCGTTTCCTGGATCGCCCGGACGGCATCCGGCGCGCCGCGGTTGAGCGCTTCGTTCAGGCCTCGGCGGAACTGGACCACGGCGGGCAGAGGCAGCTGGTCAAGCAGACCTGACTGAATGGCAAGGACAAGAGCTACCTCATCGGCGAGCCGGAGCGGCGCGTGCTGCGGCTGATCGAGGATGGCGCGAATTCGGGCGCCGCGCGTCAGCTGCTGGCGAACCCGCGTGTCCGGCATCCCGCCGAAGCGGGTGAACATCTCGAGCTCGAGGAATTGCGCATAATCGAGCCGCACCGTCTTCGCCACATCCCGCAACGCCTGCGCCTGGGTCTTGCCACCAACCCGGCTGACGCTGACACCGACATCCACAGCCGGCTTCTGGCCTTCATAAAAAAGCCTGGCGTCGAGCACGATCTGGCCGTCGGTAATCGAGATCAGGTTGGTGGGGATGTAGGCGCTGAGATTGCCAGCATCGGTTTCGGCGATTGGCAGCGCCGTCAACGAGCCCCCACCCTTCTCCTTGGAAAGTTTTGCCGCGCGTTCGAGCAGCCGTGCATGAACGTAGAAGACGTCGCCGGGATAGGCTTCACGCCCGGGCGACTGGCGTGTCAGCAACGCGATCTCGCGATGTGTCGCGGCGTGTTTGGAGAGGTCGTCCACAACGATCAGGGCATGCTGGCCGCGGTCGCGAAAATACTCTGCCATGGTGAAACCGGTAAAGGGCGCGATCCATTGCAGTCCGGGCGAACTCGAGGACCCCGCCACCACGATGATGCAGCGCTCGGGGGCGCCATTGGCCTGGATCGCGTCGATGACGCGGCGGATGCTCGAACTTTTCTGGCCAACCGCGACATAGATGCAGACGATGTCGCTGGACTTCTGATTGATGATGGTATCGATCGCGATCGTCGTCTTGCCGATGGCGCGGTCGCCGATGATGAGCTCCCGCTGGCCGCGGCCGAGGGCGAACAGCGTATCGACGACGACGAGGCCGGTCTGAACCGGCTGGGTTACGAGATCGCGGTCGACAATGGCCGGCGCCGGACGTTCGATCGGCTCCCGCGTATCGGCTGTGATCGGCCCTTTGCCGTCGAGCGGTCGGCCCAGCGCATCGACGACACGGCCGAGCAGCCCCGGTCCTACCGGCACACGCACCACATCGCCGGTGCCCCGCACCGTGTCGCCGGCCTCGATCGCATCGACATTATCCAGCAGAACGCAGCCTACCCGGCCGGTTTCGAGCACCTGGGCGAAACCGAACTGCCCCTTGTCGAAACGCAGGAGTTCGTCGAGCCGCACGTCCGGCAAACCTGAGACGAGCGCGATGCCGTCCCCGACTTCTTCGACGCGGCCGATCTGTTCGGCACGAGGGCCAAGCGCTGCGGCGCCTACCTTGATCCGGGCCTGCTCAAGCCAGGCATTGGCGCCTCGATCAGGATCGGTTGTCATGAGCGAGATCCGTGAGAATTTGGTTGAGATCGGCGCGCCAACTGTTGGCCACGATGAAATCCGGGCCATGCAATTCCAGGCCGGCGATTAGCGTTGGGTCGGCCGTGAAGGTAATTTGCGGCTTAGCGCCGAAAGCGTCCGCGATCGCCTGACGACAATGTTCCTGCTCACTCACTTCGAGCGGTGTCGCGCTGACCGCTTGGAGCAGGATTCCGTCTTCCGTCGCGGCCTGCCGCGTCGCATCCGGCAATCTGCCGATTTCCTTGAGAAGCCAGCCCAGGAAGGCGGTGCGCACGGAAGGTCCATCAAGGCGGCCAGCCAATCGCCGCGCGATATCGACTGCGAGATGGCTCGAACGCGCGGTCCATGCCTTCTCGGCGTCCTCCTGCTCCTTTGCAATCCTGGTCTTTGCGGCATCCTCAAGCGCCGCTGCCTCCTTCGCAGTATCAGTCAGGCGCGCGTTGCGGGCTTGTTCTGCATTCTCCTGCGCGGCCTTCAAGATGGCCTCACGCTCTCGGGCAAAACCGGTGCGCGTCCGCTCGATGTCGGCGAGCGCGGCGGTCGCCTGCGCCCGCTTCGCCTCCGCGTCGGCCAGCGTCTTTTGCACGGCGGCCCGACGCTGCTCGATCATGGCGGCCACCGGACGCCAGAAGAAGTGCCCAAGCAGCCAGACCAGGACCAGGACATTGATGGTCTGAAGGCCGAGCGTCCACCAGTCGATCGTCATGGCGTCATTTCAACAGCGGGTTGGCGAACAGCAGCAGCAACGCAATCACCAGGCAATAGATCGCCATGGTTTCGATCATCGCGAGGCCGACGAACAAGGTGCGCGAGATGGTGTTGGCTGATTCCGGCTGCCGGGCGATTGCGTCCATCGCGGCGGCCACCGCGCGTCCCTCTGCCAGGGCGGGGCCGATCGCTCCGAACGAGACCGCCAACGCGGCCGAGACGATGCTGACGAGAGCTAACCAGTTCATGAGGGAGTCCTTTGGCTGGAAGTGTCCGGGGCGGATGCGCCCTCGCTGACGGCACCCGCGATAAAGACCATGGCGAGGATTGCGAAGATGTAGGCTTGTACGGCGCCGGTCAGCAGATCGAGCGCCATCAGCGGAATCGGGACCAGCAAGCCCGCCAGCGAAAGGACGATACCGATCACGAAGACGCCGCTCATCACATTGCCGAACAGGCGGACCAGCAGCGAGAAGGTGCGTGTCAGGCTCTCGATGAAGTTGAGCGGGATCATGATCGGATTGGGTGAGGCGAACGTGCCGAGATAGCCCCTGATTCCACCTGCGCGAACGCCGAACCAGATCACCGCGGCGAAGACCAGCAGTGCGAGCGCGGCGTCGGTCTCAAGCTGGGCGGTCGGCGGCTCGACGCCGGGCACCAGTTCGGACCAATTGGCGAGGAAGATGAAGCTGAACAATGTGCCGATAAAAGCGCGGTACGGAGCTGGATCGAGCCGCATGGTATCGCGGATCTGGCCGTCCACGGTATCGACGATCAACTCGAAGAACGCCTGGGTCCGGGATGGGACAAGCGACAGATTCCGGGAGACCAGGATAGCGCCGAGGATCAGCACCAGCATGATCGCCCAGGTGGTGACGACGCCCTCGCTGATCGACACCGGTCCTACGTAAAAGAGAACGACGCTGGAGAGCGGAGATTTCATAACGCCGCCTCCCCTACGCGACGCATGAACACAGATCGCGCGATCAGTATCCCCAGCGCCATCACCAGCAGCGGCAAAGCGCCTTCAAAACTGACCAGGGTCAAAAGACCACCGAGCAAGACAAAGCGTCCGAGCATGAGGCCGATCGTCGTGACGACGCGTTCCCCCGCAACAAACAGCCGCGCGTTCCACCAAAGGCTGCGGAAGTAGACCAGGCCAAGCAGAAGTCCGGCGACGAAATGTCCGGCAAGATCGAGGACCATGGCCCCGGGAGAAAGGCTGGCAAAAGAAAGTGATGTCATGCGCTCTTCATCCATTTCCAGCCGGACCAGCAGCCGAGCGCCAATCCCAGCATCAGAAGTGGCGCGGTCCAGAACAGTCCAGAGTTGAAAGTCTTGTCGAGCCAACGGCCGAGGAAGATGGCGATCAGCATCGGCACCACGATGATCCAGCCGAGCACGCCAATCTGGGCGAGACGGCGCGTCACCGACGGATCGCCTTCGCGCAGCCATCGCCGGTGACGATCGCCACGCAACCGAACGCCCTTCACCAGCGGATCCTGATCGCCTGGATCTTTTTCTTGCCCGGTCATGCGAAGTCTCCCGATCCGGAGCGGCTGGCCGGCTGGAGGTGGCGCATGATCTGGCGGATGGCGTTGAGCTGCAGGCGCGTGCTCTCGACCCGTTCCGTCCGCTCCGTCTCGGTATCGGCGCGGAAGCGAGCCAGCACGCTCCGGTCCAGTGTCGCAAGATCGCTGCCGACGACCGCCTCGCGCGTCGCGATGGCAATCTGCTGCCCTTCGGTGACGGAAAGGACACCGTAGCGGACCGCGCAAAAATGCTGCGTCCCATTGGCGCTTTTCCACTCGACCACCGAGATCGCCAGACTGGTGAGGAAATCCGCATGCCGGGGAAGAATCCCAAAGCTGCCGCTGGCGTCTTCGGCGCGCAATGCGAGCACGCCGTCTTCGTCGACGACAACCGACAGCGGGGTGACGATACGCAACCTCATGACGGGTGCGCCGACCGGGCTGCGGCCGCCTCTTTCTGTCGGGCCTCGTCCAGCGATCCGATCATGTAGAGCGAACTCTCCGCCCAATCGTCGGTCTCGCCGTCGAGGATGGCGCGGCAGCCAGCCAGCGTATCCGCACGGGAGACACTGCGGCCCGGCGTGCCGGTGAAGGCCTCCGTCACGACAAAGGGCTGGCTTAGGAATCGCTGAAGCCGGCGAGCGCGCTTGACGATCAGACGGTCCGCTGCACCGAGTTCCTCCACCCCCAGCAGCGCGATGATGTCCTGAAGCGCCTTGAAGCGCGCAAGGGCCTCGCGAGCGCGCTCGGCGACACGATAATGTTCCTCGCCGACCACAAGGGGATCGAGCAGCACGGACGACGAAGCGAGCGGATCAACCGCGGGGTAAAACCCTTCGGCTGCCAACGAACGCGACAGCATGATGAGACTGTCCATGTGGCTGGAAATTGCCGTCACGGCCGGGTCGGTGAAGTCGTCGGCCGGCACATAGACCGCCTGGATTGCAGTGACGGCTGCGCCGGCAACCGATGCGATCCGCTCTTCCAGCGAGGCAACCTCGGTCGCCAGCGTCGGCTGATAGCCGACCCGCGACGGCAGCCGGCCCAGCAGGCTCGACACCTCGCTGCCGGCCTGGACGAAGCGGAAAACATTATCCATCAGCAGAAGCACGTTCTGGTGCTTCTGGTCACGAAAATATTCGGCGATGGTCAGCGCCGTCAGCGGCACGCGCCAGCGCGCGCCCGGCGGTTCGTTCATCTGCCCGTAGACCAGTACCGTGCGCGCGAGAACGCCCGAGCCCTGCATATCCGTCAGTAACTCGTGTCCCTCCCGCGAGCGCTCCCCAACACCTGCGAACACGGAGATGCCCTGGTATTTCTCGACCATGGCGTGGATCAGTTCCATCACCAGCACGGTCTTGCCGACGCCGGCGCCGCCGAACATCGCAGCCTTGCCGCCCTGGGCAAGCGGTGCAAGAAGGTCGATCACCTTGATCCCGGTCTCGAAAACCGCGGTTGCGGAGGTCTCCTCTTCGAGTGTGGGCGGCGGATTGTGGATGCCGCGTCGAGGCGTATCCGCCGCCAAAGCAGGTCCGCGGTCCTGCACCGTCCCCACCACGTCGAGAAGCCGACCCAGGACGGCATTGCCGACCGGCACCGAGATCGAAGTCCCGGTCGCCCGTACCTTTGTGCTGCGGGCAAGACCGGCCGTCGCCTGAAGCGCGATGCCGCGAACAGTAGCCCGATCTACATGGCTGTGCACTTCGAGGACCAATGGCTCGGGCCGGTCCCACTGCACGATCAGGGCGGTGTTGATCGGAGGCAAGGGAGAGCCATCGAACCGTACGTCCACGACGGCGCCACGGACGGATACGACTGAACCTGTTGATGCGCTGACATCCATGGCGTCCGGCAACTCTGTCAAAAGCGAGCCAAAGGAGAGGCTCGGTATCTACAGTCGCTTTGTACCGCCGGAGGCAGAGAGCTTCTTGATCGAACGCAAACACACCGTGATTGGGCAGGCTCCGGTTCCGAGGCCGCGCCTGAGACGTCGGAAAAGAGCAAAGATCAGCGAATTTGGGTTCCGCTTAATATCTGGCCGATGGCTGCTCGCGAAATGCCACTGGGAACCCGGAACGCGCCGGCGCTCAATCGGTACGGCGCTCTGGAAGTTGGTCGTCATCTGCGATCGCGCGCCAGCCTGCGCCTTCGAGATCATCATACTGGCCGCTCTTTAGCGACCAGAGAAATCCGAGCAAGCCGACCAGCCCGAGACCAAGTGCCAGCGGCACGAGAATCACCATCACTTCCATCAAAACCCTCCTTGCGCGACGCGCCGTGCGCGAAGTGCATTCAGCATCACCAGCACCGAGGAGCCGGACATCGCCGCAGCCGCGATCAGAGGGGTCACAACTCCGCTGATGGCGATTGGGACCGCCAGAAGGTTGTAGCCGACCGCGAGCCAGAGGTTCTGCCGCATGAGCCGCAGCGCCTTGCGCGCGAAATCGATGGCCACGACCACCGGAGCCAGCGGCTTGCCGAGGAACACCAGATCGGCCGTCGCCTGACTGAGATGCGTGGCACTGATCGGCGACATCGAGACGTGCGCCGCAGCCAGCGACGGCGCATCATTCAGCCCGTCGCCGACCATCAGTACCTTGAAGCCTTGGCTTTTGAGTTCGTCAATACGTGCGATCTTGTCGGCCGGGGTCACGCCCGCGCGCCACTCCTGCACCCCGAGCGCTCGCGCCGCGGCCCGAACCGCAGGCTCCCGATCACCCGAAAGAATCTCGACCATGATATTTCGGCTCTGAAGCGCGGAAATCACCGCCTGCGCGTCCGGTCGCAGTCCCTGCCGGATCGAAAACAGGTATTTCGCTTCGCCGACGCTGAAAGCAACATGCGAGGCTTCGGGGTCCAGGTCGGGGTCGTCATTTGCCAATTGCTCGGCTCCGCAGAACGACGGCCGCCCCAGCCTTAGCTCCACGCCGCCGATATCTCCGCGCACCCCCTGCCCCGGCTCTTCGATTGCGCCCGCAAGCGGTAATTTCGCGGCCGAAGCGCGCGCCACCGCCGCCGCGACCGGATGACGGCTTGCAAGCGCAAGCTGACCCGCGAGCGCGAATACGTCCGCGGGGATATCGGCTCCATTCACCACGTCAAGATCGGGCAATGTCAGGGTTCCGGTCTTGTCGAAGATGATCCGGTCGACGTCCGCCAATCGTTCGATCGCATCGCCGGAATTGAGCAATACCCCCGCCTTGAACATCGCGCCGGACGCAACGGTCTGCACTGTGGGAATCGCAAGCCCCAGCGCGCAGGGACAGGTGATGATCAGCACAGCAATGCCTGTGACAATGGCATCATGCCAGGTAGCGCCGGCCAGAACCCAGCCCAGCACGGTCAGCAACGCCGTCGCATGAACTACCGGTGCATAGAGCCGTGATGCCCGGTCCGCGAGGCGCACGTAACGCGAGCGAGCCTGTAATGCATTGTCAAGCAGGCGGGTGATCTCCGCCAGCAGCGTTGCTTCCGACGCCGCAGAAACCCGAACGCGCAATGTTCCTGTCATGTTGAGCGAGCCGGCATAGATCGCGGTACCGGAATCCGCTGTGACATATCTTGTCTCGCCGGTAATCAGGCTTTGGTCGACCTCGGATCGCCCGGCGACGACTGTGCCATCGACCGCGCATCGCTCGCCCGGCCGCAACAGGACGATATCGCCGGGGTGGACCGCCGCTACCGGTACTTCCAGAATTTCGTCGGCTCCGACGAATTTGGTCGCGGTTTCGGCCTTGAGCGCCGCAAGGTTCCCGGCGACAGCCCGTGTTCGCCGCCGCATGCTTTGATCGAGATAACGCCCGACCAGCAGAAATGTCAGCAGCATGATCGCCGCATCGAAATAGGTGTGCTCGGCGTGGTACACGGTCTCCACCACCGACATCCCGAGCGCCAGCAGGACGCCGATGCTGATCGGAACATCCATATTGACGTTGCGCGTGCGTAACGCCCGCAATGCCGAGCTGAAGAACGGCCGGCCCGCATATGCCGCGGCGGGCAGCGCGATCAAGGCGGAGAGCCAATGAAAGAAATCGCGTTGTTCGGGAATCATGTCGCTGACGTTGCCGGACCACACCGGAACGGAAAGCATCATCACATTCATCGTGGCGAAGGCCGCGACACCGAGGCATCGGAGCAGGAAGCGCGACTGCTCGTCTTCCGCCGCCTCCGCAGAGGCGGTTTCGAATGGATAGGCTTTATATCCGAGCTCGGCGAGCCGATCGATGAAGTTGGCGGGATCGAGCGCACCTTCCTTCCATTCCAGCGCGACCCGCCGGTTGGTCAGATTGACGCGTGCCAGCGTTACATCAGGCATTGCCGAAAGGCCGCGCTCGATCTTCGACATGCATCCGGCGCAACTGACACCCTCAACCGCAAGATCGATGTGCGAGAGACCCGAACCCAGATCCTTTACATAGTGTGAAAAATCCCGCGTCGCCTGCATGGTGCTTCCTTCCTAGTTCAGCAGAACGCGGTTCTTCGACAGGAACATGCGCTGACCGGCCGTGTCGCCCTCCAGCACCAGATCCCATTGCCCCGGTGCGATCAGTGGCGCGCTTCCGCGGTAGATACCGTTTCCTACTTCGGCGAGATCAACTTCCTGATCCGCCCGCTTGTCGGTCGGCCGTTCGAAGCGGCCCTGAAATTTCAGCCCGGACACCGGCTTGCCGCCGCTGTCGCGCGCCTCTACCAGCAGCGTCGCGCCACCGTCCGCGCCACGCTGAATATGCGCGTCGACCTTCCAGTTTCGCTCGCTCTGCCGGTGCGCAGCCGCGATCTCGTCTTCATAGGCAAGGCTCGCGCTATAGGCGCTGTCGACCTCGGTGCCCGGTAACGTCTGGATGGCAAGCTTCATCATCATCACGTTGACGCCGATGACGACGCCAAAAAACGCGATCAGCATGAAAAGCACCTTGCCTCCGGTCAGCGGCCTCGGCGAAACCGGCGATCTAGTCATACCAAGCTCCTTCAGGTCTCATGGCGAGACAAAATTGTCGGTCGCGGACGCAACCTCGCCCAGCCCGATATCGGTGACGTGGAATGTCACCGGGATCGATTTCCCGGAATTGTCCTCCGGGCGCGCGGTCACGAGCAGCCGCAGTTCGGTGGTCTGATCCCGCCCGAGGATAATCATCGGTCGGTCCGGCGTCACGGAATCGGCTCCGACAACATGGACGGTTGCGTTCGACGGACCATCGATGTCGATCGCGACGACGCGATCGAAGCCTCGCTTGTTCAAAAGCCGTACCGTATAGGCGTTACGAATCGATCCGTCGCTCAGCCGCACAGCCACGGGATTACGATCGTGCAGCACGTTGACATCGAGCAGCGTTCGCGTCAGCAGCGCATAAAGCATGAGCGCACCGACGGCAGCGATCATGGCGGAATAGATGATGGTGCGCGGCCTCACGACGCGGTAGATCGGCGGCTCGCCGGCTTCGCGCCGGCGAATATTGATATCGTTGTCGTATCCGATCAGGCGGGTTTCCCTGCCGATCTTCTTCATTACGGCATCGCAGGCATCGATGCAGAGACCACACTGGATGCAGCCGAGTTGGGCGCCGTCGCGGATATCGATGCCGGTCGGACAAACGGCGACACATTGGTAACAATCGACGCAGTCGCCGACCGCCTCGCCGAGCGCCCGCAATTCGTTCGCCTTTTTCAGCGACGTCCGCTTTTCACCGCGGTCGTATTTGTAGGTGACGTTCAGCGCCCATTCGTCCGTGAGCGCGGCCTGGATGCGCGGCCACGGACACATGTAAACGCAGACCTGTTCGCGCATGAAGCCCGCGAGTACATAAGTCGTCGCCGTCAATATCGCGATCCAGATATAGGCCAGCATGGGCGCCTGGAACGTTACAAGCTGCTTCACCAGCGTCGGTGCGTCGTTGAAATAGAGAACCCAGGCGCCACCGGTCCACCACGCGATCAGCAGCCAGAGCGAATGCTTGAGGGCGATCTCCCCGAGGCGCCGCAGCCTGTGTTTCGCGGGCGCGGCGTCCTTTCTCATACGCTCACGGCGGTCACCCTCGACCAGCCGTTCGACGGCGTAGAACAGGTCGGTCCACACCGTTTGCGGACAGAGATATCCGCACCAGATACGCCCACCGACCGAATTCATCAGAAACAGCGTAATGGCGGCGATGATCAGCAGTCCGGTAAAATAATAGACTTCCTGCGGCCACAGCTCGATGAAAAAGAAGTAGAAGCGGCTGTTGGGGAGATCGACCAGCACCGCCTGGTTAGGCGCGCCCAAGCCACGATTCCACCGCACGAATGGCAACAGGTAATAGATGCCGAGGCAGAACGCCATCAGGCCCCATTTGATACGGCGGAACGTTCCGGTGACGCTCTGCGGATAGACTTTTTTCCGGGCCACATAAAGCGGCCCGTCGTCGTCGAACTGCAGTTCAATCGGAGTGACGGATTTGTTCATCGGTGGATCCCGCGCCTGAAAGCAAGCCTAACTTCGACTTCGGAAGCGCTGTTGATCCACCTCAAACGGCATCCGAGGCAGCCTCACCCACCCGCGGTTACTGCCCTCCGCCAAGCGAATGAACATATACCGCCAGTGATTTGATCGTGGTGGGATCGAAGCGGTTGACCCAGGCTGGCATGACACCCCCGCGGCCGTAGGTGAGCGTCTCGACAATGGTTTGCTCATCGGAGCCGTAAAGCCAGATCTTGTCTGTCAGGTTTGGCGCTCCGACCTCCTGATTTCCCTTGCCTCCTTCGCCGTGGCAGGCGACGCAGTTATCGGCGAAGATCTTTTGTCCCTTGGCGGCGTCGAAGCCCGGGCTCGTGGCCAGGCCCGATAGCGACCTCACATAATTCGCAACCGTGACAATCTCGTCCGTCTTGAGGATGCCCTCCTTGCCGAACGCGAGCATCGAACCCTCGTGCGCCTTGGCATGACCGGAGCGGACGCCGAACTGGATCGTCTGCATGATCTGGTCAAGCGTGCCGCCCCATAACCAATCGTCGTCGTTAAGGTTGGGAAAGCCCTTCGCCCCCGCGCCACCGCTGCCGTGGCACGGCGCGCAGTTGTCGCCAAACACGGTCTTGCCGCGGGCACGGGCAAGAGCCAGCAATGACGGATCCTTTTCGATGTCCGCGAGCGAAGTCGCGCCGAGCGCGACCATTTTCTCACCGCGGATCTTTTCCAGATCGGCAAGCTCGGCGGCAACCTGTCCACGCGACGAATAGTGCAATATGCCCGGGGTGTTGCTCCACAGCATCGGCCACGCCGGATACACGATCCAGTACCCGATCGCCCATACGATGGTTGCGTAGAACGTGATGATCCACCACCGCGGCAGCGGTGTATTCAGTTCCTTGATGCCGTCCCACTCATGACCTGTGGTCGTTTTGCCGGAGACGTGGTCGAAATCGTCGTTGTGCTCGGCCATGATCTTGTTATTTCTCCCGCAACGGTATTTTAGACGCCTCGTCGAAGGCAGCCTGATTGCGAGGCCAAAGCGCGTAAGTCACGATGGCGATAAAGATCCCGACGAAGATCGGCGTCCAGAACGTCACGACGAACTGCGATGTAAAATTCTCGACCGTTAGGAATACGCTCATTGTCCTGCCTTCTCAGCAAAGATTTGCTCAGCGAAGATTTGCTTTTTCGTCGTACAGCTTGAAGTCGACCAGCGTGCCGAGCATCTGCAAATAGGCGATCAGCGCATCCATTTCCGTGGGAGCGCCAGGCTTGCTGTCGAAATTCCGCACGACTGCCTTCGGATAGCGTTTTGCGAACGCATCCGCCCCGGCGTCATCGGGATCGGCCTGCGCCCTCAGGTCTGCGGCGGCGTTTGCAATCTGATCATCCGAATAGGGTACGCCGATAGCGCGGTTGGTCCGCAGGTGATCCGCGATCGTCGCCGGATCGACTTGCGCTTCGGCGAGAAACGAATATCCGGGCATCACCGACTGCGGCACGACCGCGCGAGGATTGGTCAGATGACGGACATGCCATTCGTCGGAATATTTGGCGCCGACCCGCGCGAGATCGGGACCGGTACGCTTGGACCCCCACTGAAACGGATGGTCATACATGCTCTCGGCCGCGAGCGAGTAATGGCCGTAGCGTTCGACTTCATCGCGCAGCGCCCGGATCATCTGCGAGTGGCAGAGGTAACAGCCCTCGCGAATGTAGATGTTGCGGCCCGCGAGTTCGAGCGGCGTGTACGGCCTGACGCCGTCAACCACTTCGATCGTGCTCTTGAGATAAAATAGCGGCGTGATCTCGACGAGGCCTCCGATCGCGACAACCGCAAGAATTCCCGCGATCAGGACGATTGAATTCTTCTCAAGGATCTGGTGCCTGCTCCAAAACGACATTCTGTTGCTCCTCATTCCGCCGGTTGAAGAGCGACAGGCGACTGCACTTCAGCTTCGCCGACGCGCACGGTCATCCAGAGATTATAGGCCATGATCAGCGCGCCGATCAGGTACAACGCACCGCCGGCGGCGCGGATCACGTAGAACGGATGCATCGCCTCGACGGATTCGATGAAGGAATATTCAAGAAAACCGAGCGACGTATAGGCACGCCACATCAGGCCCTGGAGGATGCCCGAAACCCACATCGCGGAGATGTAGATCACGATCCCCAGCGTCGCGATCCAGAAGTGCCAGCTGACGAGCTTGAGGCTGTAAAGGCCCTTGCGATCCCATAGCCAGGGAAACAGGCAATAGAGCGCACCGAACGAGACGAATCCCACCCAGCCGAGGGCGCCTGAGTGGACATGGCCGATTGTCCAGTCCGTATAGTGGCTGAGCGAGTTCACCACCTTGATCGACATCAGCGGGCCTTCGAACGTCGCCATGCCGTAGAATGCAACCGAAACAACCAGCATGCGGAGGACCGGATCCGTCCTCAGCTTGTCCCACGCGCCGGACAGCGTCATGAGCCCGTTGATCATGCCGCCCCAAGACGGCATCCAGAGCATGATCGAGAACGTCATGCCAAGCGTCTGCGCCCAGTCAGGCAATGCCGTGTAGTGCAGATGGTGCGGCCCGGCCCAGATATAGAGAAAGATGATCGCCCAGAAGTGAATGATCGACAGCCGATAGGAATAGACCGGCCGCTCGGCTCGCTTGGGAATGAAATAATACATGATGGCGAGGAAGCCCGCGGTGAGAAAGAAGCCCACCGCATTGTGCCCGTACCACCATTGAAACATGGCGTCCTGGACACCGCCCCAAAGTATGTAGGACTTCGAGCCGAACACCGACACCGGCACTGCCGGATTATTTCCCAGGTGAAGCACCGCGATGGTAATGATGAAGGCGAGATAGAACCAATTCGCAACGAAAATATGAGGCTCCTTACGCTTCACCAGCGTCATCAGGAACACCAGCAGATAAGTGACCCAGACAACCGTCAGCCACAGATCGGCATACCATTCGGGCTCGGCGTATTCCTTGGATTGAGTTACGCCGAGAAGGTAGCCGGTGCCTGCGATCAGAATAAAAAAATTGTAACCAATTACGACAAACCAGGGTGCGAGATCCCCCGCAAGGCGCACCCTGCAGGTCTTCTGCACCACATAGAATGAGGTCGCGATCAGCACGTTGCCGCCGAAGGCGAAGATCACGGCTGACGTATGCAGCGGCCGCAGCCGGCCGAAGCTCGTCCACGGCAGGTCGAAGTTGAGCGCCGGCCACGCGAGTTGAGATGCGATCAATAATCCGACGCTGAAACCGGCAATCCCCCAGAATACCGCCATCACCGCCGAGAACTTGATCGGGCCCAGATTATAATTAGGCCGGCCGTTGATTTCCTGTGCCGGCAAGGATGCCGGACGGTCAAAATAGCGGTTGAGAATCGTGAAGGCCGCCCAAAGGCTCGCCGCACACGCCAGCGATGCGTGAAACGCAAAAGCACTGTCTTGGGCCTTCGCAGCTCCGATCAAGGAAAGAAAGGCGAAGATTACAAATAGCGGTGCCAAGGCGGCTTCGCCGAACGTCATCTGCTTTGGGGTGGGATATTCGTTCATGCCGAGCTTCTTCTTTAAAATTGCCACGCCGAAAGATCACACTTTCGTTCCTGCGGTCTTGATCGAAATCAAAACCTGATGGCTCCGCACAATCTCGGACAGAAACGAACAGGCTATGCTTGCTGTGGCGACGCATTTCCCGCCGGACACGATGCTGCGACGCTCAACAGCAGCAGGGACCGATCGGCAAGGACGCCCGCGCGTTCGATTCGAGATTTTCCTGTTTCAGGGCCTGCAGGGTTGGCGTGTTGGGGCAGTAGCTGGACCGATGCAGACCGTGATCCTGTTGCGCGAATTCGCCGGCGCAACGCTTGGTCGATGGACAATTCCCGCAAACCCGCTGCAAATCGTGAAACACATCGGGATGCCGCGCCTTTACAGCGGCTGGCGAAAGTTCGAATTCTGCCAAGCGCTCCTTTAAGAGATCGCGCGGGAAATTATTCTCCAAAAGAGCATAGAGATCACGAGGCGAAAGAATCAGGTCCCGTGCGATCTGCTCGAGCTCCCCACGATTGACACGTCGCAGCTCGTCCAGATCCGCGCTTTTCGAAACCAAGGCCCGGATCCAACCCAGAAAGGCTCCGGTCCGGGACGATTTTCCAGGCACTACCGACACGTTTCTCATTTGGCTTCCTCTCCGCCGAAGCAACCCCAAGCAGGCTCAGTCGATCATTTTCGGTGCCGTTCAGAATCTCCACGCTTGGCAACGAGGTGCCGCGGGCGCGTCTGCAAATCCCCCCAGAACAGCACCCCGGCGAAAACGACGAACATCGAAACTACGGCTACGGAGACAAACACTGAATCGATTGGCATGGCCGACCTCCTGTCATGGAGGATTAATGCCCGACTCGCCGCAATCGATCTTTGACACGGATCAAATCGGAAGGCCGTCGCTACACTGCCGCCAGGGCTTCGGCGCGGCCCGCATCCAGCAGGCGGACGCCGCCGGTGACAATGACGAGCATTTTTTCCCGCTCGAACGCGGTCAATGTCCGGCTCACCGTTTCGATCGAAAGTCCGAGGAAATCCGCGATATCCTGACGGCTCATAGGTAGCCGTATTGTTTTCTTCGTATCGCCGATGCGCGCCAAGCGGTCGCGCCAGCCGATCAGAAAAGTCGCAACTTTCTCTTTCGCGGTGCGCTGCCCAAGCAGGAGCATTTGATCGTAAGCGAGCATGAGTTCGCGGCTGGCGAACTCATTTATTCGACGCAGGAGATGCGGCCTGCTTTCGCTGAAAAGAGAGAATGCGTCCCGGGTGACTCGACACGCCGCGACCGTCTCGATCACATCAGCCGAGAAACCATAACGATCAAAGGCTGTTGTGCCGAGAAAATCACCCGGCAGCGCAAAGCCGATGATCTGGCGCCGGCCGTCCGGCAGCAGCCGGTACAGACGGACAACGCCTGCGGTGAGATTGTAGACGTAGCCGGCTGGCTCGCCCACGGTGAACAGAGCCTCTTTTGCGGCGAAATGAACATGACGCCCGAGCCGCTCGAATTGCAGAAGATCGGTCTGATCCAGTGCTCCACATATGCCGAGCGACCGAACGTCACAAAGCGAACAAAGCTGGGATTTGTTGTACTTCAAATCGGATCGGGCGACATCGGTTGTCTGCATTCCGGGCACGCTCGACATTTCTTCGGATCTCGCAATACCAGGCGGCTGTGTATGTCAGCAACGCCCGAATAAAGCGAACATGATCGAAACGTTCGTCTCGCGATTGATCTGGATCAACGGAACCGGCGTTTCAACTTTCTCCGAGGTCACGTTAAATCGATCTTCAGGCTGGATTGGACCTGAAAAGCCTCGAGCAGAAATTTTCTGCGGCCGCACTACAGTGTCTCCACCGTCCAGGCGATGATCCCCTTCGCAATCCGGCCAAACGCATCGTTGAACGCGGCGACCGCTGCCACCGGTTCAATCTTGTCGAAAGCTTGGGTTTCGTCAAACACGCGCGACGCGACGACTTTTCCATTCTTGTCGAGAATCCTCACCGAGAGCCCGATCTCGGCGGTCGGCCCCGAATCCTGGGCGATCCGAAAATAGCGGACATCGATCAGAAGCTGGAAGTCGGTTTGTCCGACATCCGCCGCACGTAATGGGGCATGGGCAATATCGTAGTTTTCAAAACTCTCGACCAATCTGGCCTGGATCAACTTCGGAATGCTGTCGGCCCATAGCGCATTCGCGAAACCCGGAACCTCGGTCGCAGGCGAGAACAGGAATCGCTGCGTCTCAAGCATCGCGATCGCCGTGGGCTCCGGAATCGCCAATTGTCCCTTGATCGTCTTGGTCGGGGGCGCGAAACCCCGCGCCGCTTGCAGATCGTAAGTAATTTTGGGCTCGGCTGATGCGCCGCCGCCCGTCATCCTCTCGAGCCCCGCAACGATGCCGTCGAGCTTTCCGGTGTTTCGCGCCAACCCCTCCGAGAAAACCTGGAGGTTGGCGATGGTGTCCTTTAACGGCTCCGCGTTTTCAGCCAGCACCGAATCGACCCGGCGCAATGCGTCGCGGGCGGCTTGCGTCATGCCCTCACCCGCGCCGGGTTCGGCGATCAGCGTCGGCACCGCACCGGAATTGGCCAGGAGCTTGCCGCCCTCGAGCGCGATGACGGGAACGCCGGTCAGGCCCTGGAAGTCGAGACCGACCTTGGTGTCGGATCGCACTGGCGTCAACGTGGCGACAGAGATCGTCGCGTTGACGCCGCGGGGGTTATCCGAGGCGAGAGCGAGGTCCGTCACCTCGCCGACGCGGATGCCATTGAAGAGCACAGCGGCGCCGACCAATAACCCAGGCACCGAACCATCAAACTGGATATGATAGGTCGCG
This sequence comes from Bradyrhizobium canariense, assembly GCF_900105125.1. Lineage (NCBI taxonomy): Bacteria > Pseudomonadati > Pseudomonadota > Alphaproteobacteria > Hyphomicrobiales > Nitrobacteraceae > Bradyrhizobium > Bradyrhizobium canariense. The sequence goes on from NZ_LT629750.1 coordinate 2,291,921, forward strand.
CGTGGCCCGAGCCCGCCGGTATTGTGGAGCCAGTAAACGAAGCCGAACACCGCGGCGATTGCCGCCAGAACGAAGGCGCCGACGACGACGAAAGGAGCACGGGTTTCCATCTCTTAACTCGCTTGGGGTTGCAGCATCTGGGAGCGCTTGCCGTGAAAATAGGCCCGCACCCAGGGATGCTGGGATTGAAGTAAATCGCGCATCGGTCCGATGGCGACAATCTTGCCGTCCGCGAGCGCAGCAACACGATCGCAGACCGTATTCAGACTGGCGAGATCGTGGGTGACCATGAACACCGTCAGCCCCAATGTCTGTTGCAATGTCTTGATCAGAACGTCGAACTCGCCCGCCGCAATCGGATCGAGACCTGAGGTCGGTTCGTCGAGAAACACGATCGCGGGATCCAGCGCGAGCGCCCGTGCCAGCGCCACACGTTTGGTCATGCCGCCAGATAATTCGGCAGGAAACTTGTCGCCATCCTCCGCTGTCAGCCCGACCATTTCGAGCTTGGCGGTGGCGATCTCGTCCATCAGCGCTTCCGACAGCACGAGATTTTCGCGGAGCGGAAACTGGATATTCTGCCGCGCCGTGAGCGATGAAAACAGCGCGCCCTGCTGAAACAGAACGCCCCAGCTCCCCGCGGCGTGCTGCGTGCTGCGATCATGGGCTCCGGTGATCGTGGCGCCCATGACTTCGATCTCGCCACCCTGCCGCGGTATGAGCCCGATGATGGATCTCATCAGCACCGACTTGCCGCCGCCGGAGGCCCCGACCATACCAAGGATCTCGCCCCTCCTGACCTCGAGCGACAGATGGTCGATCACCACGTGCCGTCCGAAGCCGACCACGAGGTTGTTGACGCGAATCGCAGGCTGCGGATCAAGCTCCTGCATGGCTACATTCCGACCGATGCGAAAAATACCGCGAACAGTCCGTCGAGAACGATCACCAGGAAGATCGACTTCACGACCGAGGTCGTCGTCTGCTTGCCGAGCGACTCGGCGCTTCCCAACACCCGCAATCCTTCGCTGCAGGCAACGACGCCGATCACCAGCGCCATAAAGGGCGCCTTGATAATGCCGACCTCGAAGCTGGTCACGGACACGGCATCGTGCAGCCGCGCAATGAAGATCGCCGGCCCCATGCCGCCGTAGAACCAGGCCACCAGACCGCCGCCATAGAGCGCGGCCATCGATCCTATGAACGTCAGGATCGGCAATGCGCAAATCAGCGCGATGGCGCGGGGCAGGATCAGCACCTCGACCGGATCCAGACCCATGGTCGACAGCGCGTCGATTTCCTCGCGCATCTTCATTGAACCGAGTTCGGCAGTGTAGGCGCTGCCGGAACGGCCGGCGACCATGATCGCGACGATCAGGACGCCCAATTCGCGCAGCACCAGAATGCCGACCATGTCGACGACGTAGGAATCAGCGCCGAATTTCCGGAAGTGGAAGATGCCCTGCTGCGCGATGATCGCGCCGATCAGGAAGGTGATGAGCACGACGATCGGGATCGCCTGCCATCCGACCCTGTAGAACTGATAGACCAGAGATGTCAGCCGCAGCGATCTCGGCCTGCGCAGCACGCCGAAGACAGCCAGGCAAAGCGAGCCCAGCATCTGCAGGAACACGGCGACATCCTCCGTCGCATCGACCGCCGACCGGCCGACTTCACCCACTTTGACCAGCACAGGATTTGGCGCCGGCTGCGGCTCGGGATTGTGACGATTGACTTGACGGATCTCCTCGATCAGGCCGGCATAATTGCCGGCGATGCCAACCATGTCAGCGCGATGCCCGGCCGACGCGGCGCGGCGCGACATTTTCTCGAGCAGCCAGGCCCCGAGCGTATCGAGCTCGCGCACCCCGCTCATATCCAGATTCACGGCCTTCGAGCTGTCAAGTTGAGCTGCAACGGCGTTCGAGAGCGCCTCGAGCGTGGCGCCATTTGCAGCAATCCAGGCTCCGCCCGGATGCAGTTCGAGCGTATCGCCGGTCAATTTGGCCGTTAGCTGAGGTGTAGTCGCCAAGATGCGTGTTCCTCTTTGAGGGAACGCGCTTTCTGGAGGTAAAGCACGGCCTTCGTGTTGATTTGCCTCAAGCCAAAATGCCGCGAAGCAAGGCCGTCGATGGAAGCCGATGGCGATGCCGCAGGCTTGTGTGGAGTTTAGCGGGCTCACACAGGCCCCTCGCAGGCGAACCAGAAATTGAAGGCGCGCAGTCGATCCGCTCAGGCCGGACCGGTCGTCCGGATTGTCGCCATCGCCGGCCTGCCATCTCCGGCCGTCGTGATCCGCGAGGATTCAACCGAGGCGGCACCCAGACGAGCGGCTGTCGAAATTCCGGCGATAGCTATTGCCGCAAGCAGCGCCAGAATCACGATTTTCAGATGAGTGGTCCGATCCACGCTGTAAAATGAATGATTCATGGCAGCCTCTCCGCACCGCAAGCTACGGCCAACTCGCCGTCCGCCTGAGAAAGAAAGTATGGCTGCAATGGCCGGATCCGCAATTTCGGGCGATCGCTTAAGCCGCCTCCCTTACGTACTTAACCGGAAGCCTTCGGACACGCTCCGTGCGAGGCGCTTGACGCAAATCAATGGCACCGCCGCACAGGCGCATAAAGCTCAACGAGCCACGCAAGGAGGATGAGGTGCAATGTTCGCGACAAGCAATCTGGCAGACGAGTTGCACGCGCTCAAAAGCGACGTCTCGCGCCTTCTGAACACGACAGGCGACGGGATCTTCGATGCCTCCCGGAGCCGCGCCGAATCGCTGGCGGATCAGATCAAGGCCGCCTTGAATGAACTGGGCCAGACGCTGGCTGAACAGGAAGACCACGTTGATCACCTGATATCGGATCGTCCGGTCACCACGCTTGCTTCGGCATTCGCGCTCGGCGTCGTCGTCGGTTTCATGCTGCGGAGGTATTGAGATGAACACGGAGAACGTCGTCAAGAACCTGCGGGTGCTCTGGCGGACCGACAGGATCATTGCAGATATCCGAATGCGGCACCTGCTGGTCGGCCTCGGATTAAGGGCGTTCGCTGCGCTGATCGCAGCCTTCGGTCTCCTGATGCTGGAGCTGTCGGCCTATTTTGCATTGGTGCAGATCTGGAACGCCATCACCGCGGCCGCCATCCTCGGCGCGGTCAACTTTGCGATTGCCGCTGCACTGTTCGTGATTGCCGCGAGGCCCCCGGCGACGCGCGAACTGGAGCTTGCAACCGAAATCCACGGCTCCTCGGTCGAGGCGCTGCAGCTTGAGGCGCGTGCGCTGCAATCGCAGCTATCCGGAGCGATGCACCATCCGCTGAGCGGCGTATTGCCGCTGCTGGCCGCTGATCGCGATCATCATCAAGAGCCTGAGGAAGCCGCAGCCGGCCAGCGCCCCTTCGGCAGAACAAGGTTGATAACGACGTGCCGGTCTCGCGTCCACGAGTTCAAGATCAATATCGTCGTGGTTCCGCGCTTTCCCGTTGAGCAAAACCGATGGAGACGATTTCAATGTTCCCCTATCTGAAAGGTGCGTTGCTCTTCGCCCTCATTGCTGGCGTCGCCTACGCGGCGAGCGCCATTCTCGTTCCCGATGTCGTCGCTATCGCCGACACCGACCAGCCGCAACCACATCTCGAGCTCGCGTTCATGCTGAAGGCGATCGAACTGGCCGGCCTCGGCGGAGTGATTCTGGTGCTGATAAGCGCATTGCCGGTCTGGTTCAGGAACCGATCTGAAACGACGCTTCGATAGATATTTGATCCGACCGTTCGGTCTCGATATCTCTAGAGCATGAGCTTCACGACGCAAATATCGTGTTCGTCCGGATCTGCCTTCACTTCAAACCCAAGGTCCCGGCACATCGCAAGCATCACCGAGTTTTCGGCAAGCACATCCCCCGAGATGGTCTTGAGTCCTTCGGACCTGGCGTATTCGATGATCAACTGCATCAAGGTCCAGCCGAGCCCCCTGCCCTTGAGATCCGATCTGAGCAGGATCGCGTATTCTGCGGTCTCATAGATCGAATCCGAGTGTATTCGCACCACGCCAACGATCTCGTTGGTGGCTTCGTCGAACGCGACAAACGCCATCGCACGGGCATAGTCGAGCTGGGTCAAGCGGGCGATGAACGCGTGGCTGAATTCCTTCATCGACGCGAAGAACCGCAGCCGAAGGTCCTCGCTGGTGACCTGCCGCAAAAGCTCATGGATCAGCGGCTCATCCTCGGGGCGGATCGGACGTACAAACACTCGCCAGCCGTCCTTCACTTCGATGTGCCGCTGCCATTGCGACGGATAGGGTCGCACCGCGAAATTGGCGGGGCTTGAGCCCGCGAACTTTCGCTCGGCGCGCCCGATTGCGGCACGGGCGTCGACCGCGAGAACGCCGGTCTCATCCGCCAGCAAGGGATTGATGTCCAACTCGCGAATCTCTGGAATGTCCGCAGCCATTTGCGCCAGCTTGACCAGAACCATCGCCACGGCATCCGGCTTGACGGCGGGTACGTCCCGGTAAGCGCGCAGCAGGCGCGACACGCGGGTGCACCCGATCAGGTCGTGGGCGAGTCGAAGGTCCAGCGGCGGAAGCGCCAGCGCCTTGTCGTTGATAATCTCGGCCGCCGTACCGCCGCGGCCAAACACGATGACGGTGCCGAAGGTCGGATCGTCAGCGATACCCAGAATGAGTTCGCGCGCCTTCGGCCGCACCACCATCGCCTGGACGATCACGCCGGATATCCGCGCCTCCGGGCGAAGCGCTTTTGCCCGCGCGACAATATCGGCCGTCGCCGCCCGCACGGCCTCTGCGCTGGTGAGATTAAGCACGACGCCGCCGACGTCTGATTTGTGAACGATGTCCCGCGACATAATCTTCAGCACGACAGTCACGCCTTGCGCGAGCAGCGCCTGGGCGTGGGTGACGGCTTGCTCGGCATCGGCGGCCGCAAACGTCGGCACCATCGCGATCCCATAGGCCTGAAGCAGCCGCTTGATCTCGATCGGGTCAAGCCAGTGGCGATCATCGGCGAGCGCCGCCGCAACGATCGCCCGAGCGGCCTCGACATCAGGCACAAACGACGTAGGCATGGCCGGAGGCACCTGCGCCAGCGCCTCCACCACCTCCCGATGCCGCACCAGATGCAGAAAGCCCCGTACCGCATCATCCTCGGTGGCGTAGTTGGGAATTCCGGCCGCGCTCAGCAAATCACCCATTTTCCGGTCCGCACCGATCCAGACCGCAAGCACCTGCTTGGCGGACTCCTGATGCTCCCGGCGATATTTCTCGACCACGCCGATCACGGCAGCCGCGATGTCGTCAGCGGCAACGATCGCGGTCTGAACGTTCATGACCAGGATGGCATCGTTGCCGGGATCAGCCAGCAATATCTCAAGCGCCGACGCATAACGCGCCGCATCGGCGTCGCCGACAATCTCCACCGGGTTTGACCTCGACCACGTCGGCGGCAATACCGCATCGAGCTTCTCTCGGATGACGCGGGTGATGTCAGCGGGAATTCCGCCCAGTTCGACAAGCCGATCGACCGCGAGCAGACCGATGCCGCCGCCATTGGTCAGGATCGCAAGCCGCTTTCCCGCAGGCGATGCGAGACGCCCCAACGTCTCGGCGCAGTCGAAAAGCTCGCGAAGATCCGATACCCGCAAGATGCCGGCACGCCTGAACGCTGCATCGTAGACCGCATCCGACCCGGCCAGAACGCCAATATCGGTCGCCGCGGCCTTCGCACCTGGCGCCATGCGGCCGGATTTGAGGACGACGACCGGCTTGATTCGAGCGGCGGCGCGCGCCGCGGACATGAACTTGCGAGCGTCCTTGATCGCCTCGACATAGAGCAGAATGGCCCGCGTTTTCGCGTCCAGCGCGAAGTAATCCAGCAAATCGGCAACATCAACGTCGAGCTGATCGCCAACAGAGACGATTCCTGAAAAGCCCACCGCGCGCTGCGCCGCCCAGTCGACCATACCGGCGGCGACCGCCTTTGACTGAGAGATCAGCGCGAGATTTCCAACACACGGCATGTGCGCGGAGAAACTCGCGTTAAGCGCGGCGCCAGGCATCATAATGCCGAGGCCATTGGGTCCGATCAGCCTCATGCCATATTTTTTCGCGGTATGCTCTGCTCGTTCCGCCAATGAACCCGCACCCTGGCCGAGCCCGGCGGTGATGATCAAGACGCCCACCGCACCCAATCTTCCAGCGTCATCGACGATGCCTGCGACCGCCTTCGCTGGCGCAGTGATTACCACTAATTCCGGAACGAACGGCAGGTCGTCGAGGCTGCCAACCGCAGCCATTCCGTCGATCTCCGCATAATGCGAATTCACCAGCCCGAATTCGCCTCTGAATTTCGCCGCACGAATATTCCGGAGAATGGCCCGACCGACGGAGTTCGGCCGAGGGCTCGCGCCGACCAGCGCGACCGAGCGCGGCGAAAGCAAATTTTTCAGACGATAGGTCGACATGGGTTCAATAGCTCGGCCGAGACTGGCCCGAAGGATTCAAAGCTCAAAAGTCTCAGCACATCACCGCGCCGTCTGTCGCAACATCTATCCCGGCGCCGTGGCCGACCGATGACGGTTTCAGCTGCCACGCTCCCGGTAGATTCTCCTTGCCGCAATGGGCGGTATTGAGACAGATCAAGCGCTTCACCGGCATCTCATGGAAGTCTTCCTCATCATCTCACGGAGGCGCAGCATCATGCCGAAAAACATAGGAATGATCGATCAGTACGTGCGGATCGTCTTGGGATTGGCGCTGGTTGCATTTGCGTTCCAGGACGGCCTATCCGTTCAGGGGTGGCATTGGGCCGGATTGACTGGATTCGTGCTGCTCCTGACCGCGTTCTTCAGGAGCTGTCCAGCTTATAGCGTCCTCGGTATTTCGAGCCGCGCGGCTCACCGCCGGTCGGAAGCCGGCCGCTTCGAGATCTAGACAGGTAGCCTGCCCGTTGTCGATCGGGATGAAGCTTCTTTTTCCTGAAAGGCGGGTTCGCCCCGGCAGGCGCCTTCATCCCAAAGGAATGAACCAGCAGATGTCCTCTGCGAAAGAAGCACGAAAGCCAAAATCTCCGGCAGAAAAGGTGAAGGCTTTGCGCCATCGCCTCTATGAAATCATGGAGTACGGGCCGGTCGGCGACCGCACGAGCCGACTCGTGAATTGGTCGATCATTCTCCTTATCGTCATCAGCCTTTTCGGTATCATCCTGGCATCGGTGCCGGACCTCAAGGCGAGATATGGGGCCGTATTCACAACAATCGAAAACATCGCTCTTGTCGTATTTTCTGTGGAATTCGGGATCCGGGTCTGGATCGCAGTCGAGCATGCGCCATTGCGTCATCTCGCGCCGATCCGGGCGCGAATGCTCTTCATCACCAGTATCGCGGGGTTGATAGATCTCGCGGCGGTATTGCCGTTCTGGCTGGCCTTTCTGATCACACCCGATCTCGAAATTCTGCTGGTCTTCCGGATAGCCCGTTTCCTCAAGCTGACACGCTACTCTCCCGGCATACGATCGCTGTATGACGCGCTCTACACCGAGCGCCGAGCGCTTGCCGGATGTTTCATTATTCTCATGGGCATGACGATTTTCGCCGCGACAATAATGCATTCGATCGAAGGGACCATACAGCCCGATAAATTCGGCACCATACCCGACGCCATGTGGTGGGCCGTCGTTACGCTCGGTACGGTCGGCTACGGCGATATCATACCCGTCACCGTGCTCGGACGGATCGTGGCTGCTGCCACCATTTTTTGTGGTCTGGGCATGGTTGCACTGCCAATCGGCATCGTCGCCACGGCATTCTCGAATGAAATCCACCGCAGGGATTTTGTCGTTACCTGGGGACTCGTGGCACGCGTACCGCTTTTCAGTGAACTATCGGCGGCCGAAATCGCCGATATCATGACGTTGTTACGTGCCCAACAAACAGAAGGCGGCTCCATCATTGTCAAGCGCGGAGAGCCGGCTCACTCCATGTACCTGATTGCCGCGGGAGAGGTCGAGATCAGGCTCGCGCACAAGAAGATCCGGCTTGGCGCCGGTCATTTCTTCGGCGAGATCGCTGCCCTTCGCCGCACCCTGCGCTCAGCCACGGTAACCGCGACGAAGCCAACGAGCCTGCTTGTCCTCGATGCCGCTGACCTTGAAATTCTCATGGAGCGTAATCCCCAGATCGCTGCAAGAATTCGCAATGTGGCACGCCACCGGCTGGGAGAGGATGTTACGTCCGCCCGCGGGGACTTGTTGTCAAAAGAACTGGAAGATGAGGCGATCCAGCACCCAGAACTGGACGAAGATTTTCACCGATCAACGTGAACCTCACCTCCGATCGGGCGCGAGGTGGCTTATCCAAGTTGAGATATCCGCGCTTAGTCCTTCGGCCGCTGGGGCGGGCAAGAGTCACAGTCGCGCTCAGCGCCGGGCTTATCCGGGACTCCTGCCCGGAGGCCTTCGTAGTCCGGGTCATGCGCCCGACACGGTAATCTCGGTACTCCCGGTTTAGGTGAAGTCGCTTTCTGTCGCATGGAAACTCACCTCGTCCGCTTTTCGTCCGGTGAAAGCTTTCATATCCGCCATTCAGTTCTGCGGCCGGCTGCTGAGCAGGTTCGACGTGGTTTCGATCATCCGCTCGGCATGCTTGAGAATCCGCTCACAGTCGCGGCGAACAAAATCGATCTGGTGCTGGCCGCATTGCTCGCCGAGCGTCCTGATATCCTGAACAGAATGTGCGCCGGCCGTTTTTGAAGCGAATTCCGTGAACAAGCGTATCTCTGCCAGAGCACGATCGAACGCCTCATTACCGACGAAAATCGCCTCCTCCAGCATCATCTTCTGCGCGCCGAGTATAAGATGCAACGCGCGCTTGTTCGCCAGGGAAATTCGGCTTTCGGCATTCACCGGCGATTCTTTGGAAGCGATGGCGTCCGGCTCGGAAAGAGCTGTCATGTCAGACCTCATTCTTACATTCTGCTCGAATGATACGCCCTTACTTCTTTCTCGCATTGAGCTGAATCAATTCGATGAAACGGTTGCCCCATTTGACTTGGGTCAACCGGCGACAGACCGGGGCGAATATCCTCGCAAAATCAGCTTTATCCCGAACCTACGGAGGCTCCAATGCGCGCCCATCAGATCATGACCCGCCCTGTTATATCGGTTACACCGGAGACCACGATCCTCGAGGCCGCGAACATCATGCTGCGGCGGCATGTCAGCGGTCTTCCGGTGGTCGATGGGACCGGCAAGCTCGTCGGCATCGTTTCGGAAGGCGATTTCATTCGGCGAAGCGAAATCGGCACACAGCGCAAGCGCAGCCGATGGCTCAAGTTCATTCTCGGCTCCGGCAAAGCAGCCCGCGATTTTGTTCACGAGCACGGCCGCAAGATCGCGGAGGTCATGACCACGGAACCGATTACCATCGACGAGGAAACGGAACTCGAGAAGATCGTGCAACTCATGGAGAAAAACAACGTCAAACGCCTGCCGGTAACACGCGGAGACAAGGTCGTCGGAATCGTATCGCGCGCCAACCTCCTACAGGCGGTCGCGAGCCTCGCCCGCGAGATCCCCGATCCAACCGCCGACGACGACCACATTCGCAACCGTGTCATCGATGCCCTCGAGAAGAACGACTGGTGTCCGTTCGGCCTCAGCGTCGTCGTGCGGGATGGTATCGTCCATCTGAACGGCATCATTACCGATGAACGCTCCCGGGAAGCTGCGATTGTCGGCACGGAGAACGTTGCCGGGGTAAAGAAGGTCCACGACCATTTGTGCTGGGTCGATACCATGTCGGGGATGTATCTGAACTCTCCCGAAGACGACGACCTGGAAAAAGCGAGCTAACCTGACCGACCGGAAATACTGGGCTCTCCACACCTGTTACAACGGAAATATTCTGGAATGTCTTCAACCATCGAGCGGCTTGCTGAACAGATAAGGTCGCTCCAAGACGAGCTCGAGGCGGAGCTCGCGATCCGCCGGGCCAAACTCAACTATACGCTCCGCAGCGGCAGAGTGCGCTTCGAGGAAGAGGTCCTGCGCGCGCACAAGGCCTTGCGGGTGGGCCTTGCGCGCTACGTCTTGAATGCCGGCGTGATGCATGTGGTGACAGCACCGGTAATCTATTCTCTGATCATTCCGTTCGTGCTGCTGGATATTTTCGTTACGATCTATCAGGCGATTTGCTTTCCGGTGTACGGCATCGAAAAAGTCAGGCGTAGCGATTACCTGATATTCGACCGCTATCACCTCGCCTATCTTAACCTTCTTGAGAAGATAAATTGCGCGTATTGCTCTTACGGCAATGGACTTCTAGCCTATGCCCGTGAGATCGCCGGCCGAACCGAGCAATACTGGTGTCCGATCAAACACGCCCGTCGCGTTATCGCAGCACATGAGGGCTATGACCGCTTTGCCGAATTCGGCGACGCCGACGCATTTCGAAAGCACTCCCAGGTACCGTAACGATGGTACCGTGACGATCGCGTCGTTTACCGCAGGCCCCCTACCACATCACGGCTTGGCGCCTCATCTCTCGATCGACCCTCACCCACCTGACCAAGTCATGAACTGACTGCCATTGATCAATATGGTCGGCGGATCACTCAGCGGATTTTTTGGCATCTCTTGCCATTTGCAGGCATATCAGCAATTCGACATAACTGGGGGTCTCGTCGATGCTGGTTTCCCGAATGCAATTGCCCTTGTCGGCAGCGCTGAATTGTATCCATTGCGGCTGAAGATCGTCGCGTGCCTTCGCCTCGTCCTGCGCGCATCTTTGCTGTGTCGTCTCCGAGCCGCCTTCGGCGCGGCACTCGCGCGCAATATCGAATTTCGGCACGGTGTCGGCGACGGTAGTGAAAGGCAGCGAAGCAAATATCACAATCGGCAGGTGCATCAGCATATCTTTTCTCCGGGTAAAGGCACAATTAAACTCTCTCATGCGGTTCCGGCCGGCAGATTGATCAGCGTCAAGCGGATTGCGAGAAAACGTCTGAGGCAGGCGCTGCACCCTTGATCCAGCGCAAGTTTCCGAAGGGCTTGAAGCGCTAGCTCTCAAATCAGTATTCTGTCGGGGTCCGTCGGCGGTACCGATTGGAAACATGGGAGGTTCGAATGAGATTGCGCACACGGATCATGACGCTGCTCATGGCTTTCGCCTTGACGCCGATCGCTCTTGCCCAGTCCGATATGACTGCCGCTGCCGACGGGCAGTACGTTCCGCGGCTCGGCGATATCATGAATGCGATCCAGACGCGACACATGAAGTTGTGGTTTGCCGGCAAGTCTTCTAATTGGGGGCTCGCGGCCTATGAGCTTGGCCAGCTCAAGGCTGGTCTGGTCGAAGCCGCCTCGATGTATACGGGCATTCCGGCCACCAATGTCAACACGATGGGAGAACCCGTCCAGTCGATCTCCGACGCGATCGAGGCCAGGGATGGCCGCCGGTTTTCGAAAGCCGTCGACGAATTGACGGCTGGCTGCAACGCTTGCCATCGGTCGATGGAACGCGACTACATCGTGATACGGGTACCCGACATATCGCCATTCAGCGATCAGGTGTTTGCGCCGCAAAACAAGCACTAGATTGCGCTATACAGCAGCGGAGATGCCGGGCGAGGATCCGATGTTAAACGCTCGACAGCCGGCTGGACAAAAATCTGGAAGAGGCAGCGCCGCTGCCGATAGCCATCCCGCCTCGCTTCGCGGCCTGACGAATGAAGAGGCCCGCCACCGCACGTGCGAATTCGGGCTGAACACCACGGCAGATGCCGTTCAGCATCCGTTGCGACTGATACTGAGCAAATTTATCGCGCCGGTGCCGTGCCTGCTGGAAGCGGCTATCGTCCTTCAGCTGGTGCTGGGCGAATATGTCGAGGCAGCGATCATCGCCCTGCTGCTGCTGTTCAATGCCGCATTGGGATATTTTCAGGAAGGGCGCGCGCAGGCCACTATCGCCGCACTCAAATCCCGGCTCGCGTTAAACGCGGTGGCGCGCCGCGATGGAAGCTGGACGATCCTGCCGGCCGCCGAACTGGTGCCGGGTGACGTCGTCAAGCTTACGCTCGGCAGCGTCGTCGCCGCCGATGTGCGGATTGCCGAAGGAACGGTCCTGCTCGACCAGTCGATGCTGACTGGCGAGTCTATGCCAATCGAGGCGACGTCGGGATCGGATACCTATGCCGGGGCGCTGGTCCGCCGCGGGGAAGCGATAGCCGAGGTCACGGCAACAGGAACGCGAACCAGATTCGGGCGCACCGCGGAGCTTGTCCGGACGGCTTATGTTGCGAGCTCGCAGCAAAAGGCTGTGCTCCAGATCGTGATTTACCTCGCCGCAATCAACGGTGTCCTGACGGCAGGCCTCGTGGCCTATGCCTTTATGATCCACATGACCGCGGGCGAGATCATTCCGCTCGCGCTCATTGCCGTTCTGGCCTCTGTTCCGGTCGCTCTTCCGGCGACATTCACGCTCGCCACGGCGATCGGCGCACAGGCGCTGGCGAAAAAGGGTGTTCTGCCGACGCGCCTCTCGGCCGTGGATGAAGCCGGGACCATGAACGTTCTTTGCGTGGACAAGACGGGGACATTGACCCGGAATGAATTGGCGGTCACGGCGATCGTTCCGATGGCGGGTTTCGACGAAGCGGACGTCGTATCGCTGGCGCGGCTTGCAAGTTCCGACGCCGGGCAGGATCCCGTGGACGCCGCGGTTCGCGCGGCGGCTATCGGAAACCCTCCAGAGGATTTTCCAAAGCTGACGGCGTTCATTCCCTTCGACCCGGCTACGAAGATGGCGGAGGCGACTGCGATCGACGCAACCGGCGCCACGGTGCGGATCGTGAAAGGCGCGCTTGCCAAGGTGGCAGAGCTTTCGCAACCGTCGGTAACCGCTTCGACGAAGGCTGCCGAGCTTGAAGCGCGGGGCTTCAGGGTTCTGGGCGTCGCAGTCGGCTCCGGATCGCCCTTGCGGCTGGCCGGTTTGATTGCTCTCAGCGATCCGCCTCGAACAGACACGGCAGCTTGCATCGCTAATCTGCACGATCTGGGCGTCCCTGTCGTGATGGTGACCGGAGATGCTGCGGCGACGGCTGCCGTGGTGGCGCAGGCGGTAGGCATCAAGGGCGGCATCTGCCCGCCCGGATCGATTCCGGCCGAGATCCGGCCAGAGGATTTTGCCGTCTTCGCCGGCGTCCTTCCCGAAGATAAATTCACGCTGGTCAAGGCGTTCCAGAAAGCCGGTTATAAAGTCGGGATGTGCGGCGATGGCGCCAATGATGCACCCGCGCTGCGGCAGGCGGAAATCGGGATCGCGGTTTCGACCGCAACCGATGTCGCGAAATCGGCCGCCGGCGTCGTGCTGATGGAACCGGGGCTCGCCGGAATTCAGGCTTCCGTCATAGCCGGCCGCGTCGCGTTCCAGCGGATACTGACCTACACATTAAGATCAATCATCCACAAGGTGCGTCAGATCCTGTTTCTTGCGGCCGGCCTTGTGATGACCGATCACGCCATCCTGACACCGATGCTGATGGTGATATCCATGATCACCGGTGATTTTCTGGCGATGTCGTCGACCACGGATAATGTTCGACCGTCTTCCCGGCCGAATAGCTGGCGTATCGGGCGTCTGACCCTGGCCGGAACACTCATGGGTATTATCGACCTTGCGTTTTGTGTCAGCGTGCTGGCGATCGGCAAATACGATCTGCGTCTCGACATCGAGACGCTCAGGACCTTGACGCTGGTGACGCTCGTGTTCAGCGGCCAGGCGCTGTACTACGTCGTCCGCGAGCGGCGTCATCTCTGGTCGTCTAGGCCGAGTAACATCGTGATCGTGTGCTCAATTGCCGATCTGTTGATCATTCCGACGCTTGCGGTCACCGGGACCTTGATGGCGCCGCTGCCGGTTTCGATCGTGCTCAGTATATTCGCCGCTGCGGCAGTATTTGCATTCGTACTGGATGCGATCAAGCTGACGATATTTCGCCGCTTCCAAATGGACTAGCGGGATCTGATCGAAATCCGGATTATCCTCGGCGCCTCGCTTGACAGGAACCGCGCAACCACAAATGACGGCCGCTGCGGATTAATGCGACATCAATGTGGGTACCGTCATCGATTCAAAAACGCCTTTTGTGACGCCCCCGAGAACACGTTCTTTCAGTCGCGAATGGCCATATCCGCCCATGACCAACAAACCGATGTCGTTATCGGCCGCGGTCGACAGGATGGCGTCATGAATATTCGGCCCGTCTGCCTCGAGCCGTTCGATGCGAATATGGATTCCCCGGCGCGTCAGTTGAACCGCAAGCTCAGCCAAACCCGCATCAACAGCAACGTCGCGATTTTCGTTGACGGCAATCACCGTGACGGTCGCGGCTTCGGTCAGGAACGGCATTGCATCCCGCAGGGCGCGGGCAGCCAATCGGCTGCCGTCCCAGGCGATTCCAATGTTGCGGGCGTTGAGAGGTCCCTTGTGGATGTAAGGCACCATCAGCATGGGCCCGCCGGAATCGAAAAGAACTTCTTGCGGCACACGATCGTCGAAGCCCGGTCGGGAGTAATCCGGCTGCAGGACGATCGTTAGATCGTAGAGCCGTGCAATGACCCCCATGGTTTTTGCGGCCTCGGCAGGACCTGCGCTGAGGATGCGCGAAGCATGTGCGATATTCGCGCGCGTCGCCTCGGCTTCGCATACGGCGATGGCGGCCTCGGCCCTCTCCAATGCCCGGTCGTACTCAAACTCCATGGCGACAAGAGCGGCGCCGCCATCGGCCACCAGACCGGCGGTGCCAACGGCTTCATAGCCGATAGCGATGGCGTCCAGATGGGCCCCGAGGCTCGCCGTTAGCGATACCGCGCAGTCAATCACCGGTCCAGGGGAGCGCTCGGACGGAATATGAACCAACAGGGTTTTCAACATCAGCGTACTCCGAAGCGTTCGAAGATGCGTCGCAACGCTCTCGATCGGCGGTACATCGCCGCTTTAACATCGCGGCAAGAGTAGCGAGCGCCCTCATAACAGGATTTGATACACATCAAATTCAAGCAACGTCAGACCTTAACCGTGATCGAGCGTGCGACGCCAAGAGCTTTGATAATGCCCGATCAGTACGGCCTGGTCTTCTTGAGGCTTCGACAGGCTGTAACCACCTCGACCAACAACTCTCTCCTTTGCTCAGCATATCCCGGCGGGCAGCCGTTGCCCGGCTCGCCGGATAACGCCGCGGCGACATGACCAAAGCGCTGGAGGTCACGAAGATCACCCAGACCGCCCTGCAAGCGTTTCGCCGCTCTTTGCGCATGACGAATCTTCGCGTGGCGGCGTGACGGAAGATTTTCCATCAGCGCTTCCAGCATGTAGCGATAGCGTTTGACCTTGATCCTTAGACGGTGACGGCGCGACGCCTCCATCGTCTTGAGATCATGCCCTTTGCGGACCAGCCGCCGATGCCAGTGCTTGAGTTTCCATTCGCTGTAGGCCTGCAGCGGTTCGGCACGCTCGTCGCGCGCGTTCCGAGCCGAACCTACAAGCCATGGTCCGCTCTCAATCCAGCGCAGCAATGCCTTCATGAAGCGCTGAAACCGGCCTGAGCGCAGGGAGCGAGCGAGACGGCGATGGTCCTGTATCCTGCGTTGATCGAGACTTTGCTGGCCGGCCTGGCCTGTCCATGCCCGATACCGCTTGCGTTGAGCGTACAGGATAACGACATCGCTATCGCGCGCGGCGCTGAGCGACGCGTTCAGCCAGGCGATTTCCCTCTTGATCCTTGGCCATACCGCGTCGACCGTCATCGGAGCAAAGAAGGATACGGCTGCCCGCAACCGCGTGATGGCCATGCGTATCTGGTGAACGGCTTCGGCATCACCGGCGCAGGCGCTGCCGTGATGCGCCTTTATATTGGCGATGCAGCCCAGTGCGATCCTCTGGAACGCTGTTGCACAATCCAGACGGGCCACCGTTGCGGGGACTTTCCTCAGGTGCTGCGCAGGCTTTGGCCCTTCGGTCCGGTCGCTTTGGCTGGCTCGTATCACGTGCCGCTGTCCGATGCCTCTCCGCTTTCAGGGAGAAAGGCGGTGCCTCGCCGCAACGTTTCTTCAGGGGCCCCCGAAGCATCGACCACCGACCAGTCCATTGCGCCGATTTCAGCGTCCTCCTGCGTCATGGCGACATCCCGCGTGGCGTCCGACGCATCGTTCTTACGGCTCGCGATCCGCGCCAGTCTGGTCGAAAGATCCGCCGTCAGAAACAGACCCACCAAGCGCGCCTTGTGCTCACGGGCCAAACGGGAAAGTGCTGTCCGCCGATCCTCCTGCATGAAGGAAGCATCGAGGATGACCGAGCAGCCCTGGGCGAGAACCCGCCGCGCAGCTTCGGAGAGCGCCTCATAGACTCGAACCGACGTGCCGGGCTGGTAGGCCGTTCCCGGCAACGTGGTCTCCCCACTCACACCAAACAGGTTCTTGCGAACGATGTCCGAGCGAACAATGACGGCGCCAGGCGGCGGCTCGATGATCGCCGCAAGCCCCCGGGCCAGAACCGACTTCCCCGTTCCCGACAAGCCGCCGATCGCGACAAGCAGCGGCGGCTTCGGCGCAACCAGACGTCCCGCCAGATCGAAATAACGTTTGGCCTCGCGGCGCGCCGCCTCGCCGTGCGCCGCGCGTTCGCTCTTTGTAAACAGGACATGCGCTCGAATGGCTGCCCGCATCGAGAGAAACAAAGGCAACGCGGCGAGACCGTCCATATTTTCGTCCGCCCCTGCTGCAAGGTAGCGATTGAAGACGACGTTTGCGGCGGCCTCGCTTTTGAAATGAAGGAGGTCCATCAGCGTGAAAGCCAGATCGTAAAGGATATCCGTCGTCGCAATGACCGGATCGAATTCGATGGCGTCGAATAGCAGCGGCCGGCCGTCCACCAGCGCGATGTTGGCGAGATGGAGGTCGCCATGGCAACGCCGGACGAAGCCCTGTGCGGCGCGCCGGTTCAGCAGCGGGCCCAGGCTTTCGAAAGCGTCATGGCTACGGGCATCGAGCTGATCAATGGCGGCGGGGGCAAGCTCCCCCGCCGCATGAAACCTGGCGGTATTGCGATCGATGATCGATGGAATAGAGGCGAGCCATGTTTCGCCATTCGTGCGCGGCGCCTTCTCGTGCGACCGCAGGATCGTGTCGGTAAGGGCGGCCGCGAGGGACGGGTCGATCGGGTGCGCCTCGGCGAGGCGCTCAAGTGTTTGCCGTTCATCAAAACGCACCATTTCGACCGCCCATTCGACCGGCGCCCCCGAACCGCCGATTTCAAAGCTGTCATCCGGGCCGCGCGTGATGGCGACGACCCGCCGGTAGAGCTCCGGCGCGTTGCCCGCGTTGACCTTCAGTTCCTCCTCGCAGGCGTTCTTCCGTTTCTCGAGCGTAGAATAGTCCAGGAAAGGCAGGCGAACGGCGCGCTTGAGCTTGAGCACTCGGTCGTTGCCGAGAAAAACGACCGACGCATGCGTGTCGATGCGCTTGCCTCCCCTGGCAGCGCAAAATTCCAACGCATCGAGAAAATCGAGCACCCGCCCCTGACGTTCGGTTTCGGCAGCAATGGCAGATTGTCCCGCTGTCATGGCTGCAACACAGCCGCACCGGTGATCTGTCCCGACCGTAGTCTTGTCAGAACCTCATTCGCCTCGCGCAAGGGAAAGGCCGTCGTATGCGTCTTGATACCCGCTTGCGCCGCGATCTTGAAGAATTCGACCCCATCGTTTCGCGTGAGGTTGGCTACCGAAAGAAGTTGTCGCTCCTCCCAGAGAATATTGTAGGGGAAGGAAGGAATGTCCGACATATGAATGCCGGCGCAGACCACACGGCCGCCTTTTCGTACCGCGCGTAACGCCAGTGGCACCAGCGAGCCGACCGGAGCGTAGATGATCGCAGCGTCCAGCGGAACCGGCGGCTGTTCGTCCGATGCTCCTGTCCAACACGCGCCAAGGGATTTCGCCAAAGCCTGCGCTTCCAGGTCGCCCGTGCGCGTGAACGCGTAGACCGAACGCCCCTGCCAGCGAGCCACTTGGGCAATGATGTGCCCGGCCGCGCCAAAACCGAAGATGCCGAGATGTTTGCCTTCTCCCGCCATAACCAGCGAGCGCCAGCCGATCAGGCCAGCGCACAGCAAAGGCGCGATGGCGACGTCATCGCCGGCCTCCCCGAGCGGAAAGCAATAGCGGGCATCGGCAACGAGATGCGTGGCAAAGCCGCCGTCGCGGGTATAGCCGGTGAACAGCGGACGATCACAGAGATTTTCCCGCCCGCTTTTGCAGTAGGGACATTCGCCGCAGGTGTACCCAAGCCAGGGAATGCCGACGCGCTGGCCTATTTTAAGGGCCGTTACACCAGCGCCGAGGCTCTCCACCCGACCGACCACTTCATGGCCCGGAATGATGGGATAGCGGATGCCAGGCAGCTCGCCGTCCACCACATGCAGATCGGTCCGGCAGACACCGCAGGCGCCGACTTTCACGCGCACCGAGCCAGCGCCAGGCGCCGGATCTTCCCGTTCTTGAAATTGAAGCGGCGCGCCGGGCGCCGTCAGGACCATGGCGTACATCGTGCTTGCCGTCCTCACCATCATTATCGACAGCGTATCCGTCGCGGCGCGTAGATAGTTTGATCCGCGTCAAGGGACCCGCGTTTGATCCCTTCAAGATATGACGACCAGCAGGGCTCAACCAGGGGGGATACAGATGACTACAAAATCGGCAATCCCGGTCGAGACCCAGCGTGCTGTTAAGCATCCCATCCACTTGTTGCGAGCAGGACCATGGACATCAAACTAACAATACTCCTTCTCATCATCAGTTCAATTATCGGCCTGTCGCACTTTAGCGATGACGAAATGTGGAGGCTTCGTTTCAAACCGATCTGCGCCAAGATAATTTCGAGGACACGCCGGATGATGTAACTGTTTGATCTGTGATGACTGGACACGGCGCCGGATTTACGCAAACGATATGATACCGATTGCCCTGACATCGACAGTCTTTTGCCGGGTCGGTCATGGTTCCGATTAACGCCGATCACCGCGATCTCAGACTCGACCTCTGCCGAGGCTTGGCACTGTGGTTTGTCTTACTCGATCATGTCCCCGACAATGGCATGAGTTGGTTGACACTGCGCAACTACGGTTTCAGCGACACCACCGAAGTCTTCTTTTTTGTGTCCGGCTATACCTGCATGATCGCCTACGGCAACGCCCTGCACGAGCGCGGCTGGCGTACCACTGTCGCCCGCGCGCTGCAGCGTGGGTGGGAAATTTACGTGGCGTTTCTGCTGTTGCTGTTGGCGTATTTCGCGCTGGTCCAGCTCCTCGGCGGCACAAAGGAATATCTCGACGACACCAACACCGGCGCGTTCTTTGCCGATTCCGGAGCGGCTGTCGTCCGCATCCTGCTCTTGCAGTACATGCCCGTGAACACGGACGTGCTGCCGGCGTTCGTGCTGCTGCACGGCGGATTTCCTGCGTTGCTTTGGCTGCTCAACCGTACCCCATCGGCCACGCTGGCGGGATCGTTCCTGCTGTATCTGGCGGCACATCTGCTCGATTGGGACCTGCCGGCCTGGCCGCGCGGCGAATGGTACTTCAACCCACTGGCGTGGCAGGTGCTGTTTGTATTCGGCGCCTGGTACGCCACTGCGAATGCCACTTGGCTGGCATCCTTTGTACAGTCGAATACGGCCATGGCGATTGCGGTGCTCTATCTCGCGTTCAGTTTTGCGGTGGTACTGAGCTGGCATTTCCACGCCCTTGAAGCTTTGTTGCCGCAGGAATTCATGAAATTGATCTATCCGATCGACAAGAGCAGCCTGTCGCCGTTGCGTTTGTTTCATTTTCTTGCTCTCGCCGCGATGACGGCACGGCTGCTCCGCCATGACTGGCACGGGCTGATGACCCCGGGGATAATGGCGATGATCCGATGCGGCGAGAATTCGCTGCCGATCTATTGTTTGAGCGTTCCGCTCGCATTCGTCGCTCAGGTCGTGCTGAAGCAGGTTTACGGCGGCTTTGCGATGCAGGTCGCTGTCAGTTTCGCAGGGATCGCGCTGATGATCGCGGCTGCGACCTTGATGACCTGGACGGCGAAACTCGACCGCCGCGGGCCCAAGCTGTTTTGACATCCCGCACAACGCACACGCCACCGCGGCTTGGAATGCACCGATTCCAGGCAGTCGCCATTGCCGGCTGACGAAGGAACGTTGAGATAGCTCAAGCCGGTTTTCTTGATCCGACGTACCAACTCCTCGCAGGACAAGGCGCGGAGACTACATTGAACCAGCAAGAGCGAACACTTGGCCAAGCGGTAGATGACGGCCGAGGTGCGGAAACGACCCGTGACGAGCCGGGCCATATTGTTGCCGCTCACCCGATGCCGGTACCGCTGCCTGTCGGAGCACAGTCGCGCGGTCGCCGTCGATTGCGAATGGCGGTCGTAGTCCTCGCCGTTCTCGGCGCGGCCGGGGGCGGCGGTTTCTACTGGTGGAAGCAATCGCATCCGGCGTTGCCCGTCGGCATCGCCTTCGGCAACGGCCGGGTCGAGGCCGACGAGATCGACATCGACACCAAATTCGCCGGGCGGATTGCTGAACTGCACGCCGACATCGGCGACATGGTCAAGGCCGGGCAAGTGGTGGCCCGCATGGACACGCGCGACATTCAGCAATCCCTCAAGAAATCTCAGGCCCAGGTGAGCCAGGCGGAGCGCGCGATCGAGGAAGCCAACGCCAACCTCGTCCAGGCACGGACGCAGCAGACGCTCGCCGCACAGGAAATGGACCGTGCGCAAACCCTGATCAAGAACGGCTGGACGACACAGGAGACGGTCGATCAGCGGAAGCAGGCTCTGGACGGCGCCAACGCAGGATTAGCCGCCGCCGAGGCCAAGGTCGCCGAGGCCGAACATGCGCGCCAGGCATCGCAGCACGATGCGCAGTTCTACACGGTCAACATCAACGACAATGATCTCGTCGCTCCACGTGACGGTCCCATCCAATACCGGATTGCGAATATCGGTGAGGTTCTGCCGGCCGGCGGCAAGGTCTTCACGATGCTCGATATCGGCTATGTCTACATGGACCTCTATCTGCCCACGCAAGAGGCCGGCCGCGTCAAGCTCGGAGCCGATGCCAGGATCTTGCTGGATGCCTATCCGAACACGCCGATCCCGGCGAAAGTGTCCTTTATCGCAAGCCAGTCTCAGTTCACGCCGAAGACGGTTGAAACCCAGAGCGAGCGCGACAGGCTGGTATTCCGCATCCGGGTGCGGATCGACCCTGACCGCTCGAAGGCTCACGCTGACGCGGTCCGCAGCGGGTTGCCCGGCGTCGCGTATATCCGCTGGAATCCTTCGGTCGCATGGCCCGCCAATCTGCAGGGATCGCCATGAGCGGGAGCCCGGTCGCCCGGCTCAACGGCCTGACACAGACATACGGCAAGGTCTGCGCGCTTGATCACGTCACGGTCGACATTCCATCGGACTGCATGGTCGGTCTGATCGGCCCTGACGGGGTCGGAAAGTCGACGCTGCTCGGAATCGTCGCCGGCGCCCGTCAACTTCAGTCAGGTCAGGCCATTGTCCTGGATGGTGACATATCCAGCAGCACGCATCGCACGTCGGTTTGTTCGCGCATCGCCTATATGCCGCAGGGGCTCGGCAAGAACCTTTATCCCGATCTCAGCGTGCGGGAGAATATCGAGTTCTTTGCGCGTTTGTTCGGGTTGTCGCATCTCGAGCAGAAGTGGCGAATTACCGAGTTGCTCGACAGCACTTCGCTGACGGAATTTGCCGATCGTCCGGCAAAGAAGCTGTCCGGCGGCATGCGCCAGAAGCTCGGCCTATGCTGTTCGCTGATTCACGATCCGGATCTTCTGATTCTGGATGAACCGACAACCGGCGTGGACCCGCTGTCCCGCCGTCAGTTCTGGGAATTGATCGATCGCATTCGTTCGCGTCGCCCCGGCATGAGCGTCATTGTCGCGACGGCCTATATGGAGGAGGCAGAGCAGTTCGACTGGCTGCTCGCATTGAACGGCGGAAAAGTTCTTGCGACCGGCTCGCCGACGGAGATCAATGCGGCAACGAAGACCACGAACATAGAGGACGCGTTCATCGCCCTGCAACCCGAGCGGCAGCGCGACGGTCACCGCAAGCTCGTGGTCCCGCCGCGCGAGCACTCCTCATCCGAACCGATTATCGTGGCGCGCAATCTATCCTGTCGTTTCGGCGACTTCACGGCCGTGGACGGCGTGAATTTTTCCATCGAGCAGGGCGAGATATTCGGATTTGTCGGTTCCAACGGTTCGGGCAAGACAACGACAATGAAGATGCTGACCGGCCTCCTGCCAGCCAGCGAGGGCGAGGCGCTGGTTTTCGGCAGGCCGCTCGATGCCAATGATCTCGATGCGCGCCGGCGCGTCGGCTACATGTCTCAATCCTTCTCGCTCTATGGCGAATTGACGGTTCGGCAGAACCTGATCCTTCACGCCCGGCTGTTTCATCTCGATCCGGAAGTGGCGAGACAACGCATTGCCGATTTGACCGGAAAATTCGACCTCATCCCCTATCTCGACGAACGGGCTGCCGAGTTGCCGCTGGGAATCCGCCAGCGCGTTTCGCTGGCGGTCGCCATCGTGCATGGGCCGGATCTCTTGATCCTGGACGAGCCGACGTCGGGCGTCGACCCCCTCGCCCGCGACCAGTTCTGGGAGCTGCTGATCGATCTGTCGCGCAATCAGCGCGTGACGATTTTCGTATCGACCCATTTCATGAGTGAGGCCGCCCGCTGCGACCGCCTTTCCCTGATGCATGCCGGGCGCGTGCTCGCGACGGACACGCCGGCGGCGCTGGTCAAGGCGCGTCACGCTGCGACGCTTGAAGACGCCTTCATCAGTTACCTTGAAGCAGAGAGCGCCGACGGCAATCTCGCACCCAAGGGATCGCAGCCAATCGTCTCCGTGGCAGCCGTGAACGATGGCGAAAAACGCAAGGCCGCGCGGCAGGCACGCAGATCGGTGTTCTTTAGCGCACAGCGCCTGTTCGCGTGCACCGTCCGCGAAGGCCTGGAGTTGATCCGGGATCCCATCAGGCTGACATTTGCGCTGTTCGGAACGACCTTGCTCATGATCGTGTTCGGCTTCGGCGTCTCGACCGACGTCAACAATCTGACGTTTGCCGTTCTCGATCGCGATCAAACCCACGAGAGCCGCGCCTATCTTGAGGAGGTACGCGGATCGCCCTATTTCGTCGAAAAGCCGCCGCTTGCGGATTATGCCGATCTCGACAAGCGTCTGCAGAGCGGAGAGATTACCGCCAGCATCGAAATCCCTCCAGGGTTCGGCGAGAACATCAAGCGCGGACGGCCTGCCTGGGCGTCGGCCTGGATCGACGGAGCCATGCCGTTCCGTGCCGAGACGATCCGCGGCTATCTGCAGGGAATGCACCAGCTCTATCTGACCGATCCGGTCATCAAAACCACCGTGCAACAGGCCGGTCCGCCGTCCGATATCGAAACCCGGTACAAATACAACCAGGATTTCGACAGCGTCTACGCCATGGTCCCGTCGACCATTGCGCTGATGCTGGCGCTGTTTCCCGCGATCCTGATGGCTCTGGCGGTTGTCCGCGAGAAGGAGCTCGGTTCGATCACCAATCTCTATGTCACGCCGGTTACGCGGCTGGAATTCCTGGTCGGGAAGCAGCTTCCCTACGTCGCCGTTGCGCTGATCAATTTTGCGATCCTGTTCACCATGGCGCTGCTGCTGTTTCAGGTGCCGCTCAAAGGCAGCTTTCCGATGCTGTTGTCCGGTGTCATCGTCTATGTGTTTGCGACCACCGGCTACGGGATGTTGATTTCGGCGTTCTGCAGCACCCAGATCGCGGCCTTATTCGGGACCGCGATCCTCACCATTCTTCCCGCCACGCAGTTCGCGGGCATGATGACGCCGGTATCGTCGTTGTCCGGCTTTGCGCGCGTCCTGGGGCGATGCTTCCCGATGTCCTATTTCCTTCCAATCAGCGTCGGCACCTTCACCAAGGGACTGGGCTTTCAGGATATCGGCACCAACCTGCTGAGCCTGGCGGCGTTCGTTCCAATTCTGACAGGCCTGAGCCTGTTTCTGGTGCGCAAACAAGAGCGCTGAAAACCGGGCAGGATGCATGCGAAAACTTTCGAACATCTTTTGGCTCGGAACAAAGGAGCTTCGCAGCTTCATGAGCGACTTTGTCCTGCTGGGCCTTGTCGTTTATTCGTTCTCGCTTGCCGTGATCAGCCAGGCGGAGAGCTATTCGCAGGAGCTGCATAACGCTTCCATCGCGTTCGCCGACGAGGACCACTCGGAGATTTCGCATCGCATGGCGGCCGCGTTCCTGCCGCCCTATTTCAAGCCGGTGGTCCAGATTCAACAGCGCGATATCGACCGCCTGATGAATGCCGGCCAGTACACGTTCGTCGTCGACGTGCCTCCGAACTTCGAACGTGATCTTCTTGCCGGCCGTCAGCCCGGCCTGCAGATCAACGTCGATGCGACCGCGATGGTACAGGCAGGATTGGGATCCGGATATGCCCAGCAGATCGTCAGCACCGAAATCAGCGACTTCCTCTCGCGCTCCGAAACGATCGTCCAGCCTCCCGTCAATCTCGCGATCCGGGTCGCGTTCAATCCCAACGTGACGACGTCCTGGTTCTCGAGCGTGATGGGCATCATCAACAGCGTCAGCATGCTGGCTATCGTGTTGGCGGGCGCGGCGATCGTGCGCGAGCGCGAGCGTGGTACCATGGACCACCTCCTGGTGATGCCGCTCACGCCCTTTGAGATCGCGATGTCGAAGATCTGGGCGAATGGACTCGTGATCGCCGTGGCGGTGGCGTTTTCGCTCTATCTGGTCGTCCGGCTGACGCTCGGCATTCCGATCGCCGGCTCTATCCCGCTATTTCTGGTCGGCACGGTGCTCTATCTGTTCTTTGCAACCTCTGTCGGCGTCTTTCTAGGCACGGTGGCAAGATCGATGCCGCAGCTCGGCCTGCTCTACATGCTGGTCGCCGTTCCGATGAATCAATTGTCGGGCAGCTCCACCCCGCTGGAGAGCATGCCGCCGCTGCTGGCGAAGATCATGGAGGCGTCGCCGTCAACCCACTTCGTGTCGTTTGCACAGTCCATCCTCTATCGGGGCGCTGGATTTGGAGTCGTGTGGCCGCAATTCCTCGCCGTCACACTGATCGGTGCGCTGTTTCTCGGATTTGCTGTGCTGCGCTTCCGTTCCGTCGTCGCCCAGGCCATGTAAGCCGCTGCAGGAGATGTCTGCCTTCAATATCTATTGCAGCGGCTCGCACGCTGTTCAGACAGCGTCAGTCGGACTGATGACGGGCCATCATTCTAGCCACCGTCACTTGCCCCTGTTCCGTACGGCCATTTCCAGTTGCTGATCTCGGGCATGTCCTCGCCGTGCGCGCAGATGTAGCGGCGATGTTCCTGCAAGCGGTCGAGCAACACCTGCTTCAGATGCGCCGCTGCGGTGGCAAGGCCCGGAACGCGATCGATCACCTCGATTGCGAGGTGAAAGCGGTCAAGCTCATTGAGCACAACCATGTCGAAGGGAGTAGTCGTCGTGCCTTCCTCGGCGAAACCCCGCACATGCATTCCGTCGTGATTGGCCCGGCTGTAAGTGAGGCGGTGGATCAGATGCGGATAGCCGTGATACGCGAAGATGACCGGCTTGTCGCAGGTGAACATGGCATCGAATTCCTTGTCGCCGATGCCGTGCGGATGCTGCTCTTTCGGCTGCAGCGTCATGAGGTCGACCACGTTGACGACGCGGATCCTGAGATCGGGCAGCTCGCGGCGAAGCAGATCGACGGCGGCAAGCGTCTCGAGTGTCGGCACGTCGCCGGCGCATGCCATCACGACATCCGGTTCGAGCCCGCCGACTTCGGTCCCGGCCCAAGGCCAGATTCCGATACCGGCGTCGCAATGCGTCGCCGCCTGCCCCATTGTCAGCCATTGCGGCGCCGGCTGCTTGCCCGCAACGATCACGTTGATGCGATCATAGGTGCGCAGACAGTGATCGGCGACCCACAGCAGCGTATTGGCGTCGGGGGGAAAATAGAGCCGAACGATATCGGCCTTTTTGTTGGCAACGAGATCCACAAATCCAGGGTCCTGATGGCTGAAGCCATTGTGGTCCTGGCGCCAGACGTGGGACGTCAGCAGGTAGTTCAGGGACGCGATCGGCCGCCGCCACGGCAGTGCGCGCGAGACCTTCAACCATTTGGCATGCTGGTTGAACATGGAATCGACGATGTGGACGAAGGCTTCGTAACAGGAGAAAAAGCCATGACGGCCGGTCAGGAGGTAACCTTCCAGCCAGCCCTGGCAAAGATGTTCGCTCAGCACTTCCATCACGCGGCCATCCTGCGCCAGATGGACGTCATAGGGTTCAATGCCCTCCATCCAGACGCGATCGGTGGCTTCGAACACCGCATCGAGCCGATTCGAGGCTGTCTCGTCCGGTCCCATGATCCGGAAGTTGCGCGCTTTGGCATTCAGCCGCATCACATCGCGCAGGAACTCGCCCAGCACGCGGGTAGCCTCCGCCTCCGGTGCACCGGCGTGCGGCACCTTCACGGCATAGTCGCGGTAGTCCGGCAGGATGAGTTCGCGCTTCAGCAGACCGCCATTGGCGTGCGGGTTGGCGCCCATACGTCGCGCGCCGCGCGGCGGAAGCGCCTGTAATTCGTCGCGAAGCTGTCCCGCGCTGTCGAACAGTGCTTCCGGCTGGTAGCTGCGCATCCATTGCTCGAGCAATTTGAGATGATCGGGATTGCTGCGCGGGTCGGCAATCGGGACCTGATGGGCGCGCCAGAATCCTTCGACGCGAAGGCCATCGACCTCCTTCGGTCCAGTCCAGCCCTTGGGGCTTCGCAGCACGATCATCGGCCATTTCGGCCGCTGCACCGAACCGCGCCCGTCGCGGGCTTCATTCTGAATGGTCTGGATTCGCTCGATCGCCGATTCCAGCGCTGCTGCCATCAACCGATGCATCACCGGCGGATCGTCGCCCTCGACGAAAATCGGTTCGTGACCATAACCGAGAAAGAGGTGGCGGATCTCATCATCCGTCATCCGTCCTAGAACCGTGGGATTGGCAATCTTGTATCCGTTGAGATGCAGGATCGGCAGTACCGCGCCGTCGCGCGCCGGGTTGAGGAATTTGTTGGAATGCCAGGAGGCGGCGAGCGGGCCGGTTTCTGCTTCGCCATCGCCCACCACGCAGGCGACCAGAAGGTCAGGATTGTCGAAGGCCGCGCCATAGGCGTGCACCAGGGCATAGCCGAGTTCGCCGCCTTCGTGGATCGAGCCGGGCGTCTCCGGCGCCGCGTGGCTCGGAATTCCGCCGGGAAACGAGAACTGCCTGAACAGCTTGCGCATTCCGTCGGCGTCGCGACCGATATCGGGATAAATCTCGCTGTAGGTTCCTTCGAGATAGGTGTTCGCCACCATGCCCGGCCCGCCATGGCCCGGACCGCAGATATAAATCATATCGAGATCGCGCTGCTTGATGAGCCTGTTCAGATGGGCATAGACGAAGTTGAGGCCGGGCGTGGTACCCCAATGGCCCAGCAGGCGCGGCTTGATGTGCTCAGCCCGCAGCGGCTCCCGCAACAGCGCGTTGTCGAGCAGATAAATCTGCCCGACCGATAGATAGTTCGCGGCGCGCCAATAGCGATCGAGCAAAACCAGATGGTCATCGCTCAATGCGGAGTTTCCGGCTGGCAAAGCTTGTTCCATGGGAGCGCCTCTTGTCGTTGTTCAGATGGTGCTGCAAGGGAGTTAACCCGGTCCCGTCAATTCCGTTTGATCCAGAGCAATAAAGATTGCTCCACCCCTTACCGACAAGGAGGCAGAAAACCGGCGATGTCATCAAACAAGAACGCCAGATAAATAATACTGTCACGAATTGAGACGATTGCGCCTCGCCGGCGCTGATCTGCGACGTCGATTGCCAGCGCTTCCCGACGCTCACGGCCGAAAAGCAATCAGGCCTGCCTAATCTTTCACCGGCGCTGGCGAGGCCGCTCACGCCGGTCGTTGTGCGCATTGCGCCAGCGCACGCATGACATCGTTGCGCGATATAATTCCTGAGAGCCGTTGCTCTGCATTCAAGATCGGAAGGCTTTTGATTCGATGCTCGACCATCAGCTGTAGCACCCGTGGTAGCCGCGTCGCGGCATCGACATAAATGAATTCCGGAGTCATGACGTCGGCGACCGTCTTTGACATCAGATCGTCATAGCTCGGCACCATGCGGGCTGGCGTAAAGGAAAAGCAGTTCAGAAAATCGAATTTGGTCACAAGGCCGACGATGTCGCCGTTGTCGCGGACCGGAAAGGCATTGAATCCATCTGCCTCGAACATCTTTTCCAGATCGCGCATCAAAACGTCCCGCGTCACGGTCTTCACCGTTCGCGTCATATATTCTCCAGCGGTCGCCTCAAGGAACCTATGCACGGCAGTACCCTTCCATATTGGATCCTTTAGTGAGACAGGAAAGAACACCGAGATGACTCGGTCGTGAGGTGGCGCGTGACACCGCCGAGTATCCACTCGCGGAGTCGCGAGTGACCATAGGCGCCTGCAATCACCATTCCGGCGCCGACATTCGCGGCAATCCAGTCGAGTTGCCCGGTGACTTCTGCCGTCGCTTCCGGAACGACAGTGCTCGCTACAATACCATGGCGCAGGAGCCAAGCCGCGACGTCCTCGACATGCGACAGCGCATCCGCGCGATAGGCGCCTTCCTCCGGAATTTCAGCGATCGCGACCTCTTTGGCCACGGCTAGGATCGGCAGCGCATCGAATATGGCCCTGCGCGCTTCTTTCACATCCTTCCAGGCCACCAATACGCTTCTCAGGTCGAGCCATTGGACAGTGGACGGGACAACGATGAGCGGTCGGCCCGCCCGCATCAGGAGATCGTTCGGATCGGCGGCGACACTAAGATCGACGACGGCTTCCTCCCGCGCTCCGACCACAAGAACGTCCGCCGCCCGGGCTTGCTGGACCACGTAATTCGACGGCAAGGCCTGGGCGGAACGCCATTCGACGGATTTTACGCGCTTTTGAACCGAACTGCGAAATTCCGCCTCGAGCTCCGACAGCCTTTTCCGGATCGCCTCGGCTTCCTGATCCAGAAGTTTTTGTGCATATTCGCCCTCAGCGAAATACAATGGCGCCCTCAGGTCTGAGGCTGCAATGCCGACGATCCGTGCCTCGAAGCGTTCGGCAATATCCCCGGCCACCGCGAGGCAGGCATCATTCGGCTGGTCTAGCGCCAAACTGACCATGACGGTTTTGTAATCCATCTCCCGCTCCGCTTCTGTGATCGCTGAAATGTCACTGGGCGAAATGCCCGCAATGCTGCTATGCAGTTTAAGCGGCGATTCCAGATCAAACCTGACCTAGATCAACACGAGGCGCTCGCTTTGCGGATTGCCGGAGTTTGCGCGCACGAAATTCGTGTGGACCGTCTTTTATTTCAATAGGATAAGAGCTACGGATAATTTCGTCACACCGCACTCCTCGCTCTTGTCCGGATCTGCGGCCCAAAGCATTCGGGGAGCCCAAAAAGGGCGGATCATGATAGACGTCGACCGCCCGTTTCGCAGTCAGGAACCGTTCGACCAAAACGTGCGCAGCGGGATCGAGGGATCAGGGGTCGGCACCTGGGATCTTGAATTTTCGACCCAGGAGCTGAGTTGGTCAAATACCACGCGAAAGCTGTTCGGCGTCTCACCGGAGCAATCGGTCAACTACGATCTCTTTCTTTCCCTGCTTGATTTGCAGGATCGGGATCGCACCGCCAAGGCTGTGCAGAAGTCCATCGAAACCGGCTGCAATTTCGATATCCAGTACAGGATACACCGGCATTCGGATGCAGGTCACTGGGTACGCACGCTTGGGGCCATCGTGGACGACGCGGATGGCAAGCCTGCGCGGCTCAGCGGCATCGTGCTCGACATCGACAATGAGAAGCGCCTCGAGGACGCATTGAGGACGCGCGAAAGACACTTTCGTTCGATCCTCGACACCGTGCCCGATGCGATGATCGTTATTGACGAACATGGCATCATGCAGTTTTTCAGCAGCGCTGCCGAACGCCAGTTTGGCTATGCCGAACCCGAAGCGATTGGAAAGAACATCAGTTTGCTGATGCCGGAGCCCGACCGTAGTCGTCATGATGGCTATCTTGCCCGCTATTTAAAAACCGGCGAGCGGCGTATCATCGGCATCGGCCGCATCGTTACCGGCATGCGCAAGGACGGCACAACATTTCCCATGTACCTCACCATCGGCGAGATGCAATCGGGCGGACGGCCCTACTTTACAGGTTTCGTCCGCGATCTTACCGAGCAGCAGCAGACCCAGGCAAGATTGCAAGAACTTCAATCCGAGCTGGTTCACGTGTCACGTCTGAGCGCGATGGGAGAGATGGCTTCAGCGCTTGCCCATGAACTTAATCAACCGCTTTCGGCCATCAGCAACTACATGAAGGGGTCACGCCGGCTCTTGGCTGCCAGCACGGACGCCAACGCGCCGAAGATCGAAGCGGCGCTCGATCGTGCTGCAGAGCAAGCCATCCGCGCCGGTGAGATCATCAGACGATTGCGCAACTTTGTTTCGCGAGAAGCGTCCGAGAAACGCGTCGAAAGTCTTTCGAAGCTGATAGAAGAAGCCGGAGCACTCGGTCTCACCGGCGCCCGCGAACAAGGCGTGATATTGCGGTTTAACCTCGATTCATCGTGTGACCTGGTCTTGGCCGATCGGGTTCAGATCCAGCAGGTTCTCGTCAATCTTTTTCGCAATGCGCTGGAAGCAATGGCTACTTCGACCCATAGAGAGCTTATCGCCTCGAACGCCAAGGTCGTCGATGATATGATCGAAATCGCGGTTTCGGATACCGGGCACGGGTTCGGTGACAGCACCCAGGCAAATCTGTTTCAACCCTTCTTCACGACAAAGGAAACAGGCATGGGCGTCGGCCTTTCGATCAGTCGAACGATCATCGAAACCCATGGCGGCCGGATGTGGGCCGAGACAAACGACGCAGGTGGCGCGACGTTTCGCTTCACGTTACCTGCTGCGTCTGCCAAGGAAATGACGCATGTCGCAGAGCGGTAAGGTTTATGTCATCGATGATGATGCGGCGATGCGCGACTCTCTCGATTTTCTGCTGGGTTCCGCCGGGTTCCACGTGCAGCTTTTTGATTCCGCGCAGACTTTCCTCGACGAACTTCCGCGGATGGAGACGGGTTGCGTTGTCACGGACATTCGCATGCCCGGAATCGATGGCATTGAGCTGCTACGTCGGCTGAACTCAGGTGTCCGCAGGCTTCCCGTCATCGTCATGACGGGGCATGGCGACGTTCCTCTCGCCGTTGAAGCCATGAAACTGGGCGCGCTCGATTTCCTTGAAAAGCCGTTCGAGGACGAGCGGCTCGTGAGCATGATCGAAACGGCGCTTTCGCAGACCGATAACGGTTCAAAAAACGAGGCGATTACGGCTGACATGGCCTCGCGGGTGGCTTCCCTTACCCAGCGGGAACACCAGGTGATGCTGGGCCTCGTGACCGGTCAATCGAATAAGGTGATCGCCAAGGAGTACGATATCAGCCCACGCACCGTCGAAGTCTACCGTGCGAATGTCATGACCAAGATGCAGGCGGGTAACCTTTCGGAACTCGTCAGATTTGCGATCCGGGCCGGGATGCTCAAGGATTGAGCTAAATCAATTCCAGTTGACGAAAATCGGCTATCAAGTTTCGATGATCGACGCCCATCATCCCCGAGCAGGGAATACCGAAATCGACTCTCCAGCCAGGAGAGCGATGGTCTACGTCGTTGATGATGACTTTGACGTCCTTAAATCGCTGCGATTTCTTTTGGAAACGGAAGGGTTCGACGTCCGGACGTTTCGCAGCGGATCCGCGCTGCTTGCGTCTCGCACCCGACACGACGCAGATTGCCTTGTCATCGACTACAAGATGGCCGGAATCGACGGGATCGAGCTTGCGCGCAAGCTGCGCGATCTCAACGTCGATACGCCGATCGTTCTGATCACCGGCTATCCGGACGAAAGCATCCTGACGAAAGCCAGCCTTGCCGGGGTGCGTCAAGTCCTTCTAAAGCCCCATCTGGAGGACAGTCTGGTGGCGTCCGTTCGAAACTTCATGGAAACAAACCGCGCCGCGGACTAAAGCCTGAGCCGGCTTCCCGCTTCCGGGAATCGTGATCCTAGGAATCATGGCCTGAGGCGCTGGACGTTGCCAGGTCAACTCCGGAAGAGCCCTTAGGGAAGCCCCCTTAGGATATCGACCGAAATGTTCGGGAACGAATATCCTCGGTAAACCCCGGCCATCCCGCATCGAGGAATGGCAAAATGCTTACCCAAACAATCAGTGCTACGACCACCAAGGTTGCTCCCGCCTGCCACGCCCAAACCCCACCGTTTGCCGACCAGTTCAGTGTGATAGCCCGCTGCTCGGGAGTGGTCGCGACCGAATTCTCCTACAAAAAGGAAGAGGAGATCTACGGAGAAGACGAGCCTGCCGAATATGTTTACCAGGTGATCCGTGGCGCTGTTCGCACCTACAAGCTCTTGAGCGACGGACGACGTCAAATCGGGGCGTTCCATTTGCCCGGAGACGTCTTTGGCCTCGATCCCGATTCTACTCATCGCCTGACAGCCGAGGCGATTACGGACACCACCGTCCGCCTGGTGAAACGCCGGAGCCTTGAAGCGGCAGCTGGATCCAATGTTCAGGTCGCCCATCATCTTTGGACCATGACCGCCAGCGACCTGCGGCATGCGGAAGATCATATGCTATTGCTCGGCCGCAAAACCGCTCTGGAACGCGTAGCCACCTTCCTTCTGGAGATGGATCGCCGGCTCGCGAAGGCGGGCATGATGGCCTTGCCAATGTGCCGCCGCGATATCGGCGACTATCTTGGCCTTACCCTGGAAACGGTGTCGAGGGCGCTTTCGCAGCTCAACGACCAAGGCATCCTGGCGTTTTCGAGTGCCCGTCAAATCGTGCTCCGCAACCGCCAGCGTTTGGCAGACATGGATGCGTGAGCGGAAGCGCAAACTCTAACTCAAACCGGCGATGCGCCACCGAAAAGAAAGGGTATCAAATGAACAATTATCGTGTCTCGTTCTACAAGGACCTGCTGAATTCGGACGGCCATAATTCCAAATGCCTCCAACAGCAAATTGATGTGCAATCAGACGGCCCCTCCGATGCACTGGTATTAGCTGAACAACGGATCGACAGCGCTCGCTTGAATGCGGACCGCATCGAGGTGGTACGCCTGGCCTGCAGTCATAACCATCTGGAACATTCATCTGGGGATTCGGCCGCTCTCTGCAAACACACTTAAGGCCGTAATGCTCTTTCCATGAAGGAATCCAATACGTATTTGCACTGCGCGGCCCTGCCGGCGGAACTATCCCCGAATAGGTACGCAAGTGGTAAGCTGAACTGCGACAGCACTGGAGACGAAAGGCCAATGAGCGAAGGCCGACTTTTGTCGGGATCCCCACCACGCTGAGATCGTCGCACCGTTGACGCCTGGCCAAAGCGGCAAAGCGAGCATCGATGACTGAAATCACTCATTTCGTGGCGTTGCCGTTTGATCTTATCGACGGCAGCCTTGTTGCCGGCAATCCCGTCGATTGTGCGGATCCCGCCGTCGCGATCCAGACGGCTCAGGGGCAGTGGAAAGTCTTTGGTCACGTCGGCGCTGTTGCGTACAGCCGCACCAGCGATTTCGGAGCGGGAAAATACAACCAAAAGCACGTGCTGCGCCGGTTTGGACAGGTGCCGGACGAGTACCTCCGAGCAGATCGATGACGAATGAGTTACGGATGGCCGCGCTCGTATTTGACCTTTCCACAACGGCCGCGCTCGCCGAAAACTGGTTGTGCGCCAGGACATGACATGCTCTTAGACCGCTCGGCTGTGGAGCTGTTTCGATCCATCGAGATGCGCGTCAAAGGCGGCAGCGACGCTGCGAACGAGAAAGCGCGAGTCATCGGCCAAAGCCAGCGTAGCGCCGTCAAGCTTGACGATGCCATCTGAAATCAAGTTATGGAGACGGGGCGACGATTCCAGGATCGCTTCGGCAGCCGATCCATGCCGCGAACAGATTTGATCGAGATCGACGCCGAAGTCGCACATGATGCGCTCGATAATTTCGGCCCGTAGGCGATCATCATCAGTCAACGCATAACCTTTGACCGTTGCCAATCTCCCGCTGGTGATGGATCCCAAATAGGCGCGCGTGTGCACTTCGTTCTGAACGTACCCCCGCGACAAGCGTCCGATGGCGCTGGCGCCGAATCCGAGCAGAATATTGCTGGCGTCCGTCGTGTAGCCCTGGAAGTTTCTGCGAAGCTTTCCATCCCGGAAGGCGCCGGCCATTTTGTCTCCGGAAAGCGCGAAATGATCCAGCCCGATCTGGAGATATCCGGCTTTCTTCAACGCGTCTGCGATCGCTTCGAACTGCTGATCCCTTTGAAGGCTGTCGGGAAGCGACGCATCGTCGATCTTGCGCTGGTGCTTCTTGAATGTCGGTACGTGCGCATAGCCGAACACGGAAAGGCGATCGGGACGAAGCTCGACGCATCGATGGAGGGTGTCGAGGCAGGACGCGATGGTCTGGTGAGGCAATCCATAGATCAGATCGAAATTGACGCCAGTGATGCCAGCCCGCCGAAGGTTTGTCGTGGCGACCGCGGTCTCGTCGAAACCTTGCACCCGATGGATGGCGTGCTGGACCAGGGGATCGAAGCTTTGCACGCCGAGGCTTGCGCGATTAACCCCGCCATTTGCCAGCGCATCGATCATCGCTACGGTCAGTGTCCGCGGGTCGATCTCGACGGCGATTTCGGCCGAAGGCGCAATAAAGAAGGAGCGCCTGATCGACGCGATCAGGTCCGCAAAGTGCTCGGGCGCCATGATCGTCGGCGTTCCACCGCCAAAGTGGATGTGGTCGACCTGGACGCGGTGACCGATCTGGCCCGATACCAGATCGATTTCGCGGCACAAAGAGGAAGCGTAGGCGGCAATGGGTTCGTCACGGCGAGCGACCGACGTGTGGCAGCCGCAATACCAGCACATCGACCGGCAGAACGGAACGTGCAGATACAGTGAAGCGCTGGCGCTCCGCGGGATGGCCTTCAGCCATTCTGCGTAGGTGTCGGGACCTATTGCGGCCGAGAAATGCGGAGCGGTCGGATAGCTGGTATATCTCGGCAATCGTTCGTGTCCATAGCGAGCCGCAAGATCTTGTCGCATCGTCGGACCCGTCCGAAGTAATCGACCGCTGTCAGGCGGCCTCGTTGGCCTCAAGTTCCGGATTCAATAGCCTGCCGCATGGAGGGCCGCCTTGCGCTCGCGCAAAGAGTGGTGAGCGCTTGAAGCTGAAGGCAGGAACGCCAAGCCCGTGGATTCCAGCAGTGGCGCCAATCTGCCAGAGCCGTCCGGCCCGGTCCGCTCCGCCCAGCAAGATGCACCCCGCTGGTGTAAGCGGACGGGGATGAATTCCGTTCGCCCCGGTTTGCGGCACATGTCGAACCCCGCGCGTGCACAAACGGTCGCGGGAGCAGCTGTTCCCGTCATCCGGGCCAGCAGAGGCCGCACGAATGCGATGGCACCGGCCAACGCCGCCAGGGGGTTGCCCGGTTTCATCGCAACCTTGAGCACGGCCAGATCGCCGCCGAATCGAACAGCGCATCGCGGACGTGATCCTCGTCGCCCACCGCCTTTCGGCGACGTCAAAGACCAGCACCCATAAGACTGCTCCTTTCGAGGGTGGTGTCCAGTCGCGCCCGCCGCGTCTAGCCAGGCCCCCTCCAGCCGGCTGTGTCCAGCTGATCAGGCCCGCCGCTTGTGACGAGCGATCAGCTGATCAGCCACGTCGTTCAGGTCGCCGCCGACGATCTGCGGCTGAGGACCGACTCCCAAAATATCATTGCCGACGCGCTTGATCAGGGCAGCTTCCCAACCGGCCGCCACTGCGCCGAGCGTGTCCCATGTATGGCAAGCGATCAGACAAAGCTGCGAGGGGCCGACCCCGAGCTCCCTCTCGACATAGGCGTAGGCTTGGCGCGACGGCTTGTGGTGTTTCACGCCATCCGCGCTGAAGCGTCTTTCGAACAAGTCGACGATGCCGCCGTGCTCGAGCTGACGGGTTTGAACCTCAAGCAAATTGTCCGTGAGGGTGAAGAGCCGAAAACCCGCATCGCGCAGCTTGCGAAGCGCAGCTGAAACCTCGCGGCACGGCGGCATCGTCGAGAATTTTTCCTTGAGTTCCTGCTTGTCCGCGTCATTGATTTTAATGCCCTGTGTATCCGCCAGCATCTTCATCACGGCGGCGCCGATATCCGTGAACGGCACGTAGCAGCCAGCGACCGTCAAGGCTGCCGAATACAAGATGAGATTAGCAAACCAGAGACGCATGTCCTGCTTGTCGCCGAAGATGCGCTCAAACGTCGGCTCCATCGTTTGGAGATCGAGCAGCGTCTCATTGACATCAAAGACAATCAGAGGAAGCGCGGACATGTCTGACTCCGTTTTTTGTCCTGGTCCAATTAGATCGACTTAACCTCACCGCCATCGATGCGAAGTTGGGTACCGGTTATCCACCGTGCGGCAGGAGAAACCAGAAAAGCCATCAGCTCGGCGATATCTTGCGGCTCCCCATAGCGACCGATGCCAGCCTGCGTCAGGAGCGTCTGCTTTGCCTCGTCGATGCCGACCTTATGCGCCGCGGCCCATTTTTCGATCATGGACAGGCGCCGACCGGTCATGACCGGCCCCGGAGACACACTGTTGACCTGGATGCCATCCTTAAGACCACGATCGGCAAACGCCTTGGCCAGGGCGACGATCGCAGCATTAATCACTCCGACCGCTGCTGCCGACGCTGTTGGAATCTCCGCGGCATTTCCGGCGATAAGAACGACGGCGCCGTTCGTCGCCTTCAAGGCCTCCCACGCGCGAAGCGTCAGCCGACGCGCCCCATGAAGCTTGAGATCCATGCCGGCGTTCCATTGTTCGTCCGTCATTTGGAGTAAGTCGACCCCAGGCACGGCGCCAGCGATGTTCAACAGCGCGTCGATCCGACCGAACTTTTCCAACGTTCGACCAACGACGGTTTCGGCCGCCGCCGGGACCATGAGATCCAGATCAATTGGAAGTGGCTCGGCGCCCTGCGCCCTCACCTGTTCAGCAACCTTTCCAAGCTCGATCCCACCCCGCGCGGCGAGAACGACAGCCGAGAAGTCGCGAGAAAGCCTGATCGCCGTTGCTCTACCGATGCCGGAGCTCGCACCAGTAACGATCGCTACCGATTTTGACATTCCAATTTCTCTTGCGGTTTCGGACTTTGTGGTCAGGGTGCGGGCGGACCTGCGCTGACCGGCGGCGCATGCCTTGCCATCGCTTCTCACTTGGCGCGCGGAAGAAAATCGCGAATGGCGAGAGCGATCTCTTGACAATGGGTCTCGAGCGCAAAGTGGCCCGTGTCGAAGAAGCGCACTTCCGCTCCTGGAATGTCGCGCTTGAACGCTTTCGCACCCGCCGGCAGGAAGAAGGGATCGTTCTTGCCCCAGACCGCCAAAACCGGGGGCTTGTGTTCGCGAAAGTAAGCCTGGAATTCCGGATACATGGCGAAATTGCTCTTGTAGTCGCCAAAGAGATCGAGCTGCACGTCATCGGCACCGGGGCGCGCTAGATAGTAGTTGTCGAGCGAATATCCGTCCGGAGAAACCAAGGACGTATCGGCGACGCCGTGGGTGTACTGCCATATCGTCGTTTCCGGTGACAGAAAGGCTCGGAGGGCCGCGCGGTTCGCCTCCGACGGGTTTTGCCAATAAGCGCGGATGGGGTTCCAGCCGTCACTCAGTCCCTCCTCGTAGGCGTTTCCATTCTGGGAGATGATCGCAGTAATGCGCTCGGGACGACGAACAGCCATTCGAAAGCCGGTCGGCGCACCATAGTCGAAGGCGTAGATCGCGAAGCGAACGAGGCCGATGACTTCAGTGAACCGCTCGATGACGCCGGCTAGTGCGGCGAAAGTGTAGGAAAACTTGTCGCGAGACGGCATGTCGGACTGGCCGAACCCGGGCAGGTCCGGTGCTACGACGCGGAAACGGTCGGAGAGAGCCGGTATCAGCTCGCGAAACATATGACCCGCGGAAGGAAATCCGTGAAGCAACAGCAACGCCGGTGCATCAGCTCGGCCGGCCTGCCTGTAGAACACGTTGAATCCATCGACGTTGGCCTTGCGGTA
Source organism: Bradyrhizobium canariense (assembly GCF_900105125.1). Classification (NCBI taxonomy): domain Bacteria; kingdom Pseudomonadati; phylum Pseudomonadota; class Alphaproteobacteria; order Hyphomicrobiales; family Nitrobacteraceae; genus Bradyrhizobium; species Bradyrhizobium canariense. The sequence continues at coordinate 2,330,327 of NZ_LT629750.1, forward strand.
TTGGATCTTCGTCATAAGGGATCCCCTGGAGGTTACAGCACCCGGTCACTCGTCATGCGCCTCAAGCGGTTAGAGGGTGGGTGGACGCATCGAGCTTGGTCACACGTAGCTATTTCGCGGATTGCTCTGGTTTGGTGACAAACGCACAAAGATGTTACTCGCCGCTGCTTCCCAGGTTGGCTGCGGTCGCCGGTGTCGGCGTGGTGATCACGTCAGCGTTCCGACATACGATCGATAATCCCTGAGCCATGGTGTCGGCTCACTTGAACTCTCTGCGATAGGCCGTGGGTGTCCAGCCGGTTGTCTTTCGAAAGGCATTGCTGAACGAGCTGGTTTGGGCATAACCCAAACTGAACGCGATATCCGTAACCGACGTCGTTTGATCCGCCAGAAGCAACTTGGCAACCTCCATGCGCCGCTGCACTTGATATTGATGCGCGGGAATTCCGAACGATTGCTTGAACGCCCGGCAAAAGTGATGCAGGCTCAGCCGAGCAAGTTCTGCAAGTTTCAGCAGGCAAACTTGTTCTCCCAGATGCGCTTCAATGTAGTCGCCGACCGCGCGCGCTTGCCAACTGGCGAGCCCTCCACGCCTCACTGTCCGGTCGCGAGCCGCCTCCTGGTCGACGCGAGTTAGCTCATGGGCAAGTACTTCAGAGAGCGCCTCCAGGTAGGGCATGCATTTGGCTTGGCTGCTTTCAATCGTGTTCTTCAATTTCGATGCCGTCTCCCAGACAAGGGAATCCTCAAAAAAAACTCTAGGCTGAAAGCCGGCTTCACCATCGTCCGATCGCCGGAAGGCAGCAGGGTCCAAATAGAGAAACGTTACGCGAGTGGACGAGCTGGTCTCGTGCGATTCCCGATAGGCGCATCCCGCGGGCACGAAAGTGAGCTTATGGACAAAGCTTCGAAGCCTTGAATGTAGACCGTCGATTGACGTCTCGCCGTTCGTCCGCACGCCCTCATTGTATAATGCGAGCAAATGCGTGGGTCCCTGAAAGCGAAACTCAATTTTGCTGCCGATCGGAACGTGGACGTTTTCCGAAAACCACCAGTGCCAGCCCGTACCGAGACGCTTCACTGGTTCGACGGGGGTTATCTTGACGGTCGGATGGACGACGGTACTGCCGGCTGACGGCAGTGAATTCGAGTCATCGCCAGCGCCGTTCGGCAGCATACCGATAGCAACGTGATTGACCCGATCTCGAAGCACCGCCACCACTCCGCTTTCGCTGACGTCAGAAGCGCAGGTTGTCATCGCCATCATCCTATGCTTGTTCAGCTTCGATAATCGCGAGCAATCCCGGTGAAGCTGTCGAGACCTTTTGCGGATCGAAACAATCCGGTACCGAATGGCAGCGCCACCATGCTTTCGACTGCACGCGCCCACAATCTCTCGGTTGTGATACCCCGTCCCATACCTTGGTATGGGCAAGCTCCGGAATTACTTTGCTCTAAAATGTCCCAGGCCGCGGTGGGCTGGCGCCTCAGGTTTCGATATCGAGTGCCTCGGCCATTCGAGCGAGCACCGCCACGGATTTGGCTTCCAACTTTCGCATGACACTGCCGCGATGCATCTTGACGGTGACTTCGCTTATTGAAAGCTCCTGGGCGACTTGCTTGTTCATGAGCCCCGATGCGACGAGCGCCATCACCTGCCGTTCACGCGCGGTCAGAAGCGCATACTTCTCCCGCAACTGAGCAATGTGTGCGATATCCTGGCGTCGTTCCTGGTCCTTGCCGATCGCAGCGGCAACGGCATCAAGCAGATCCTGATCCCGTATCGGCTTGGTGAGAAAATCGACCGCGCCGAGCTTCATGGCCCTCACAGTCATCGGAATGTCACCAAAGCCGGTCATCAAAATCACCGGCAACCCGACATTGATGCTCGCGAGATACGCCTGCAGCTCCAAGCCGCTGGTGCCCGGCAACCTCACGTCGAGTACCAGGCACGCAGGCCCATCGGGCAATTCGACTTTGAGGAAATCCGAGGCAGAAGCATGGAGAGATACTTGATAGTCCATGGACTGAAGCAGGTCCCCGAGCGCCTCGCGAACCGATCTGTCGTCGTCGACGATATGAACAAAGGCTGCGGACGACATTCTCAATTTCTTCCCGAAATTTGAATCGATTGGCAGAGCGGGAGGACGAAGGCGAACGTCGCGCCATGCGTCGTGTTTTCTTCCACCCATAGACGCCCTCCATGGACCGTTACGATCTTACGGCAGATCGAGAGACCGAGGCCGAGACCGCTTTCCTTCGTGGTGTAAAGCGCATCGAAGAGGCGCTCTCGATTCGCGGGATTGATGCCTACGCCCGTGTCCGTGATCGTTACGGAGACATGACCGTCTGCGGCCTTTGACGAGGCGGTCAAAATACGGCTCCTTCCCTCTACGTCAGCCATAGCTTCGATTGCATTGCGCACGAGGTTAAGGACGACCTGTTGAATCTGAACCAGATCCGCTGCGATATTCGGCAATGTTCTGTCGAAGTCGATGCGAAGTATGACGCCGGCGCGTTCGAGTTCCCTTTTTGACAACAGAAGAACCTTTTCGACAGCGTCGTTGATATCAATTTTGGTAAAATTTAGCTGCGCGTTTCGCACCAATGATTTGAGGCCAGTGATCACGTCGCTCGCCCTGTGCCCCTGTTCGATAACGCGCACCGCGGACTTGCGGGCTTCACTGGGCTCGACATGATCACGCGCAAGCCACCGGAGGCAAGCTTCAGCGCTCATGATGATTCCAGTCAACGGCTGATTGATTTCGTGAATAATGGAGCCCGCCAGCTCGCCGAGAGACGCCAGCCGTACGGCTCGCGCAAGTTCATTCCGCGCGTCCGTCAGCGCTTGCTCCGCGGCCTTCCGCTCCGTGATATCGGTGATGATTCCTTCCAATTCGACATCGCCGCTTGGGCCAAGGTCGAACTGCCCTACCGCGGCGACAGACAATATCGTGCCGTCCCTATGGACGACTCTGTACTCTTGGCTGAACGGGGACTTGGTGCTGACCGCCTCTGCGATCGCTTGCTCCAAAGCAGGAAAGTCATCAGGGTGAACGCAACTTTTGAACACCTCGAAAGGCACCGGATTTATCTCGAGATCAATATCGAATATGCGGTAACATTCGCGCGATGCCCGGGAGAGCAGAGTCCGCGTATTCCAGCGATAGCTGCCCATGCGGCCGATCTCTTGCCCCTTGACCATCCACATATTGGTCTCACGCAGCGCCTCGAAAAGACTTACGGATTCAAAGGAGACAGCCGCCTGCGAAGCAAGCATGGACATCACCCAGACGCACCTTGGCGTGAAAATCTCTTCGCCTCGCTCCGCTTCCAGATAAAGGACGCCGATCGTCCACTCTTGATGAACCAAGGGCAGGCACAACTGGGTTATGTTTCGCGGCGGCGGCTCTGCGGGATCAATGAGCGCAGAGTCTTCCCAGGTAGCATGCCTTATGACGGTCTCTCGACGATTAAGGACCCTTTCGCCGAGATCCGCCGGCAACCGGATTTCGCGAGCCGCAGGGTACGAGGTGAAGAACTTAGCTCTTTCGCGCGGAAAGCTCGCGTCGACCTTGGCCAGCAGTTCGCCCCCTTCGCTAAGCAGAACGCCACCTCGAGCGACCCCACAATAGCTAAGGGCTTCTCTAAGAAGAGCCTTGGCCAAACCCTGGTAGCTAATCTCTTTCGAGATTATCTGCAACGCCTTGGCGATCAGCTCTAACTCATGCGCTTCGTCCTCAAGCTTCATAGCGAGATTTCTCGCACTGCCAACGATCCTCTAAACATTCCGGAGTAATAATCGACGACGTCCACGGTTGGCGCATCTGGCTTGATCGTGTCCGTCGAGCACGCTGCGCTGTGGATCGCGAGAAATTACCTTGAGCGAATATCACCAAACCGAAGCGACCGGCGAAGGATGTTGCTTACAATCATACTACCAGCTTTTCCTCATGCATCTAACCGGTATTACGAAATTCACCAAGTAACGATTCGGAACTGCCGGGGGAACCTCCTTCTGTGATCCCAAGGCCCCTCAGCGAGCGCTGACAGGCCTCCCGCTTGCATGAAGGGCGTGTCAGCGAAGGACCTTGGAGTGGATTGGGCCACGGAGGTCGGGGACCATCGGCTCCATGCCCGCTCCCACGACAACGCCAAAAGAGAAATCGATCACACACCGTTGGCTGCCGGTGGACTTCTTGATCGAATTTTATCCTGCTGGATGTAACCAACCTCATGGCACGCCCGAATATCTGGACGTGCCTGGACTGCCCGATCCCGGCCTGCAGAGGAAGAAGCCGTTTCGTGCATTCAGATGGCAGGATCAGGTCATGAGCCAAACGAAACCTTCATCTCGATGCGTTACCGATTCTCTTCGTCTCGATTTTCGGATCCGCTTGATCCGTCCGGCCACAAAGCTCATTCTCGCCCGGGCAAAGCCCACTATCGATGGGCCGCCTGTTTCGCCCGATTGTCGCAAACCGACATCGAGCACCAGCGGCGGGCGTGTCCCCGCGTTCAAGACACCAAGGCCGCCAATTTCTTCAGACCTCGATGGATGTTGATCTTGACGAGAGACATGGATGTTGATCTTGACGAGAGACGTGGACTGGCCGGTTGCGCCAGATGCGCTTGCGATGCTGAGGCCCCCCAGCTTTACCAGGCGGATTACGCTTTCTTGCGCAGGATTCAACTGGCCAAGCAGATGATCCAGGGTGACCGCGCTTACCGCGGCTCGTCCATAATCCTCGACCGGTATCTCCTCGTCTGGTGATAACGTCGAGTATCGAGACGCATCACGCATGCAATCGATCCACTTATAGCGCGCAATGGCGAAGACCCAGGCACCGAAAGGCTTCGATGGCGCATAAGTGTGGCGTTTGGCGTGGATCGCAAGCAGCGTGTTCTGTCTCGCATCCTCGGCTGCGGGATGAGGAAGCCGACGAGCGTAGTACCGGCAGAGCCATGCATCCAATTCTCGGAGTAGTTGCTCGTAGGCCTGGCCGTCACCAGTTTGCGCCTTCATCATGAGGCGACCCCATCGCTGCGAACATCTGCTCCAACTCACCCCCTGGACCATTGTTCGTACCGTCTGCCGCGGAGGCGCTCCTTCACCGGAGCAACATGGATCCCGAGCAGCTTCGCTCAGCGGGAACGACGGCGCACTTGACGCTGAGCCGGCGATGCCATTGTCCCGAAGGGTTTTCATTGGCGAAGGCTCCTGTCGATGTGATCAAGCAGGGAACTTATTTCGAATGGCTTTCTGAGAAGACACAAAGCGCCTCTTGAGGCCGCTTCTTCGTCCAAATGTTTGTCGGTCAGAGCCGTAATAAGGACCACCGGAGTCACAATGCCCTGTTCGTGGAGCGCGCGGAGCAGGTTAAGTCCGCCCATCCCCGGCATGTGAATGTCGGCAATGATGCAGTGCAGGCCAAATCGGTTTGGGGACACCAGGAATGCCTCCGCCGAGGCGAAAGGCTCGGCGCGATAGCCGATGGAACGCATCAAATCCACCAGGGACGAGCACAACGCTTCGTCGTCGTCGACAACTGCGATAAAGGGGATTGTCACCGGACTTAACCCCTGCGACGTGCGCAAATCACCGAAACGCAATGGGGAAAAGGCCGGCCTCCCGATGAACTTTGGTGCACGATCGATTGCCATTCGAGGCATAGAAAATCGTTATGCAGCCGCGAACGGACATACATGACATCGTCTCCCTGGTGGGCAACTCCACCTGGTGCCGAATGGCAGCGCAACGCGCGGCGAAATCATGCTTTCGAGTGCGCCCACCCACAATCTCTCGATTGTGATACCTAGGCCCATACCTTGGTATAGGTCTCCTGCCGGGATCAGAGGCTGAAATCCTGCTGGTGAGTGTGCCTGAAGAAGATCGATTGGGCTCGGATCAAAATTCCGCAAGTTTGAGATATTCGCGATAACGGGTGCGCAGCGTCTGTCTGGAAGCTCTGTTATTGCTCGGCCGATCATGTCTTACAGCGCATTGGAGCGGCTCAATGGACCAGCTCATAACGAAACTATCAAAGCTCGAGATCGTCAGGGGTGACCTTGACTACCACCTGATTCGCGCAACGATGGTCACGCTTTTCTTCGTCTTCGGCTGCCAGAAATGGTTCGATTATGAAGCACACGCCTTGATCCCGTTCATCAGCCACGGACCACTGATCTTCTGGCTGTACCCTGTATTTGGTATACGCGGCGCCACCTTTTTTCTCGGCACTGCTGAATGGCTGTTTGGATTTCTTATGTTTCTGGGATTTTGGAACAAGAAGCTGGGCATCCTTGGTGCATTGGGTTCGTGCGGGACCTACGTGGCAACGGTAACGATAATTCCGTTCTTTCCGGATGCTTGGGCAGCACCCGCTGGCGGCTTTCCTGCCGCAACGTTGCCATTCCTCTTTTTGATGAAAGATATCGTGCTGCTTGCCGCCTCAGTCTATCTGCTCAAGCAGGATATTCTGCGGGCGAGCAGCACCGAGCGCGTGCCTTTGATGCAGGTCGCCCAAGGAAAAGCAACGCAATAAGGTCTCGTTTGGAAAACGGAACAGGGCAATCGAAGGCATCCAATCAATAGTTGGTCGTCCGGCTTTTGCCGAGTGGATGGCCCTGAGCCCGATCGTCCGATGTTGCTCGGACGCACCGCAGGACCGCGCTGCCGGATATATGCACGGTGGACTACAGCGTTGTTCGTGCCTGCGAAGGTCCCGGTTGCGGAATTTGCTTGCTGGGCAAGATGAGCGAGCGCCCCCGTCGCTGGTGCGGCGTGGCGGTTTGCGGCCGATAAAAATTTTCCGAAAGGGTGTAACCAGTTTGCTGGTTCGGCCGAATACCTCCCGGCCCGGAACAGCGCTGCGCATGGCCGGCGCTGTTCCCCGGTCTCGCAGCAGGGTGACTATTGTCCCTTTGAGCCGGAAGTCGGCCGCGAGCGCAGCTCGACCGAACCAGTTGGCCGATATCGCGCATTCGCAGCGGGAATGACTGCAGGTAGCGATACGCCGCCTCGCAGCGGACAAGAGAGGACCAGATTTGTCTGATTGAAGCGTCGACCGCGCGTGGCTGAAAGTGCGCTTTGCAACGCCGAACACGCGCAGCTATTGCGGCGACGAGCGGAGCGATGACGGCTGGTGTACGACATCCTTCAAATGTAGACTGGCCAACCAGGCCAGAAAAGCGCTTAGCGCTCCTGCCAAGTCGGGCAGCCGCCGGCCAAACTCTGGAGTCCGGCGGATGAATGGGTCTTCTCAAATTTCCACCAACGGAATTGATAGTCTCGAAGTCTGGTGGGAGGACGGCGAACGCGTCTTCTGCCGCGAGCGGCGCCCGGATGCTAACGGCAGGGTCAACGACGTTCTGATCGTGACATGTGCCGCGGAGCATCCGACACCCGCTAGCCTCGATCGACTTGCCCATGAATACGCGTTGAAGGACGAGTTGGACGGGCCCTGGGCCGTGCGGCCGTTGGCGCTGATCCGCGAGCGCGACCGAACCATGTTGGTGCTCGAAGATTCCGCCAGCGAACCCCTCAATCGGCTGCTCGGCACGCCAATGGAATTGGGCCGGTTTCTACATCTGGCCATCGCCATCGCTGCGGCTCTTATACAACTCCACCGGCGCGGTCTCGTCCACAAAGACCTCAAACCGACGAATATCCTGGTGAACGCCGCGCGAGACGCGGTCAGATTCACGGGATTCGGCATCGCATCTCGTCTTTCACGCGAGCGGCAAGCGTTCGAGCCGCCCGAGACCATCGCTGGCACCCTCGCCTATATGGCGCCCGAACAAACCGGACGCATGAATCGCTCGATCGATTCCCGCAGTGACTTGTACGCAATCGGCGTCACGCTTTATGAGATGCTGACGGGCGCACTGCCGTTTACAGCGGCCGGTCCCATGGAATGGGTGCACTGCCACGTCGCAAGACGGGCGATACCGCCCGCCGAACGGGTGAAGGAAGTGCCTGGCGCGGTTTCGGCGATTATCATGAAGCTCCTCGCCAAGACGGCCGAGGAACGCTATCAGACCGCGGCAGGCCTCAAGAGTGACCTCCAGCGCTGCCTTGCGGCATGGGAAGCACAAGGGCGGATCGACTACTTCCGCCTCGGCGAAGACGATAAACCGGACCGGCTCCTGATCCCGGAGAAATTGTACGGAAGAGAGCGCGAGATCGAAAGCCTGCTCGGCTCGTTCGATCGCGTCGGCCTGAGCAGCACGCCGGGGCTGGTCCTGGTCTCCGGTTATTCCGGCATCGGCAAGTCCGCCTTGGTCCAAGAGCTCCATACCGCTCTGGTCTCGAGTGGCGGGCTCTTTGCCTCGGGTAAGTTCGATCAGCACAAGCGCGATATCCCCTACGCGACACTCGCCCAGGCTTTTCAGAGTCTTATCCGGCACCTTCTCGCGAAGAGCGACGCCGAGCTGGCGCCCTGGCGCGACGCCCTCCGCGAAGCGCTGGACTCGCTCGGCCGACTCATCGTTGATCTCGTTCCCGAACTGCAGTTGATCATCGGAGATCAACCGCCGGTCCCGGAGGCTTCGCCTCAGGACGCGCAGCGGCGTTTCCAACTTGTCGTTCGACGCTTTATCGCAGTCTTCGCCCAGCCGGACCATCCGCTGACGCTCTTCCTCGACGACTTGCAGTGGCTGGACACGGCCACGTTGGACCTGCTCGAGGATCTGTTAACCCGGTCTGGTCTGCGACATCTGCTGCTGATCGGCGCCTATCGTCACAATGAGGTCGATGCCTCGCATCCGCTGACGCGAAAGCTCGAGGTCATTCGCCGTGCCGGAGCGCGGGTGCACGAAATCAGCCTGGCGCCCCTCACCCGCGAATGTGTGGAGCAGTTCACGGCGGATACACTTCGCTGCGAGCTAGCGCACGCCGCTCCTCTGGCACAGCTGATGCACGAGAAGACCGACGGAAACCCGTTTTTCCTGATCCAGTTTCTGTACGCGCTGGCCGAACAAGAGTTGCTTACATTCGATCAAGACAAAGCGCAGTGGTGCTGGGATCTCGGTCGTATCCACGCCAAAGGCTACACCGAGAACGTCGCAGATCTTATGATCGCCAAGCTAAATGGTTTGCCCGACGAGGCGCGGAGAGCCCTGCTGAGGCTGGCCTGCCTCGGCAACAGCGCCGAGGTAACGACGCTCTGTCTCGTGCACGGGGTATCGGAGCAACAGGTCCACGCAGATCTGCGGGAAGCGGTTCGTCTCGAATTGATCGAGCGTCTGGATAGTTCCTACAAGTTCGTGCATGATCGCGTGCAGGAAGCCGCCTATGCGCTGCAGCCAGCGGAAGACAAGCCGGCTCTGCACCTTCGCATCGGCATGGCACTGGCAGCGCATGCGAAGCCGGACGAGACGGGCGAGAAGCTCTACGTCATTGCCAACCAGCTGAACCGTGGCGCCGGCGCCGTTACGAGCGAGGCCCAACGGGAACGGATCGTTGCCGTCAATCTCGCTGCTGGCCGGCGTGCGCGGGCCGCGACGGCCTACAATGCTGCCATCGCCTATCTAGAGGTTGCGCGCGAGCTGCTCGGAAACGAAGCACATCCGAGCTGCAGCCCGACGGCGTTCGCGGTCGCTTTGCTGCGTGCCGAATGCGAGCTACTCGTCGGTCAACAGGACGTCGCGGAAGCGCAGTTGCTGGTGCTGTCGCAGAGTTGCAGGAACGTTCAAGCCAAGGCGGAGGTGACCAGGCTTCGGGCGTACCTGTACACGGCGCGCGGGCAGCTCGAACGCAGCATTGATGTCTGTCTCGAGTTTCTGCGCCAGGTCGGGATCGACTGGAGTCCCCACCCGAGCGACCGCCAAGTGGATGAGGAGCGCAATTGCCTGCGGCGTCTGGCCGAGGACCTTTCCGACGATCAGCTTCATGCATTGCCGCCAATGACCGATCCTGGCCATCGAGCAACGATGGCGGTTTTTGCCGACCTTGTTACGCCCGCCCTCCTCACCGATCGCAACTTGTGCGACATTATGTTGCTGGCCGCCGCACGGCTCACGCTGCAGCACGGAATTTGCGAGGCGGCTTGTTATCCAATCGTGTGCATGTTCGGTGTCCTCGCCAGTAATCACGCCGATGCGGAACTCGGATTCCGACTGGTGCAATTTGGCGTTGTCCTTGCCGACCGGCAACCGCAATTGGGAATCAGCGGGCGGGCGCTTTTGATATTTGGCCTCCATGTGACGCCGTGGATTCGACCGATCCGATCCGGACAGCCATTCATGCATCGCAGCCTGGAGGTGTCCTTGGCTGCTGGCGACCTGGCCTTCGCTGCCTACTCACATCGCGGGTTGGTGTCGGTGCGTCTCTTCTGCGGCGACCCGCTCCAGGAAGTCTGCAGGGACGCAGAACGGGGGCTAACGTTCTTCTCACAAAACTCGGGTTTCGATCTGCTTGCGGAATTCTTGACCGTCCAAAGGAGTTCAGCGCTTAGCCTGATGGGACGCGACGAGGAGAATAGCTTCGAAGTGCCCAGCCCAACCGGGCCTTATCCCCACGAAGGCACATGGCCCTTAAGCGCTTTTTTTTACTATACCGCGCACATCCAGATCAACGTACTCGCCGGGCGCCACGATATCGCGCTGGCGGTTGCCGAGCGGGTGGACAAGCTTTACTGGGCCGCACGGGCCTATCATGAGGTAGTTGAGTTCCGGTTTTACACGGGGCTCGCTCAGGCCGCCGCTTACGATGCAGCACCGCCCGAGCGCCGTGCGATGCTCCTCAGCGGCCTCCGTCAGCAGCACCGCAAATTATCGATCTGGTGCGCGCGCATCTCGGAGAACTTTGTCGCCCGACAAGCGCTGATCGCAGCTGAGATCGCTCGTATCGAAGGCCGCGAACTGGAGGCGGAACGGCTGTACGAAGAATCCATCCGACTGGCCCGGGAAGCCGGCTTCGTGCAGATCGAGGCGATTGCCTCAGAACGTGCAGCCAGGTTTTACGAGGCGCGCGGCATTCAAACCGTCGTTGTCTCCTATTTGGCGAATGCACGCGACTGCTACCTGCGGTGGGGTGCCGACGCCAAGGTACGGCAACTCGACGAGATGTACCCGCACCTCCGGAAGAAAGAACCTGTAGTCAGCCCAACGAGTACGATCGGGACGCCGACTGAATACCTCGATCTCGTAACAGTCCTCAAAGTGTCTGAGGCTGTGTCTGGCGAGATCGTGCTTGAGAAGCTCATTGACACGTTATTGCGCACGGCCGTCGAACATGCTGGCGCGGAACGCGGACTGCTGGTTCTGCCGCAAGGCTCTGAGCTGCGGATTCAGGCGAGCGCGACGACCGGCCGCGCCTCCATCACGATCGATCCCCGCGACTCGCCCATCTCCGGCGCTGAACTGCCGGAGTCGCTCGTTCTGTACGCGGCGCGTACGCAGGAAAGCGTCATCCTCGACGATGCCTCGGCGCGCGGCGCGTTTACCAGCGACGAGTACATCCGCCGCAAGCACGCCCGGTCGGTCCTTTGCCTGCCACTCATCAAGCAAGGCAAGTCGGTGGCCTTGCTCTACCTCGAAAACAATCTCGCTCCGCATGTGTTTACGCCCGCGCGGGTCGCGGTTCTCAAGTTTCTTGCCTCCGAGGCCGCGACATCGCTCGATAACGCTCGCCTGTACCGTGCGCTCCAGGAACGGGAATCGAGGATCCATCGCCTGGTTGATGCCAATATCATCGGGATCTGCATCTTCGGCCCGGAGGGCCACATCGTCGACGCCAATCACTCCTTCCTCAAAACCGTGGGATACGACCGAGAGGATCTCAACACGGGCCGTTTGCGTTGGACCAACTTGACGCCACCAGAATGGAGCGACCGCAACGCGCTCGCCCATGCAGAGTTGGCAGCGACTGGAGCTATCCAACCCTTCGAGAAAGAGTACTTCCGCAAAGACGGCAACCGCGCTCCGATTCTGATCGGCGCGGCCGCATTCAATAAGGAACAGGCTGTTGCTTTCGTGCTGGATCTGAGCGAGCGCAAGCGCGCGGAAGCTGAGGCACGCGAGAGTGAGCGACGCTACCGCGAGGCACAGATGGAACTGGCGCACGCCAACCGTGTTGCGGTGATGGGTCAGCTTACGGCATCGATCGCCCATGAAGTCAACCAGCCAACCACCGCGGTCGTTGCCAGTGCGCAAGCAGCGCTGCGCTGGCTGGATCGCCGACCGCCGGAGCTGGAGCAGGTACGTCAGGCGCTGGGCCGTATCGTCCAGAATGGCATGCGGGCAAGCGAAGTGATTGAGCGGATTCACGATCTCATAAAAAAGAAGCCGCCAAGAAAGGATAGCTTGGCGATCAATGCGATCATCGGCGAGGTGATCGAGCTCACCCAGGCTGAAGCAGCAAGAAACAATGTCTCGGTACAGACTGCGTTTACGGATGGACTGCCCGAAGTCGTGGGAGATCGGGTCGAATTGCAGCAAGTCGCCGCCAATCTGATACTTAATGCGATCGAGGCGATGAGCGGAACGACCGAGGGGCCGCGAGAATTGCTGATCCGCACCGCAATGGCTGATTGCGATGGTGTACTTGTCGCGGTGATAGATTCAGGCCCAGGATTGCTGCCGGCAAGTCTTGAGCGCCTCTTCGAACCTTTTTATACAACCAAACCGGATGGGTTAGGGATCGGATTGTCGATATGCCGTTCGATCATCGAGGCGCACGGCGGTCGATTGTGGGTCAACGCAAATCTACCGCGCGGAGCCATTTTCCAGTTCACTGTAGCTGCTAAAGGCAGCGGTTCGAACTAGACGGGCGTCAGCCGAGGGGCAAGCACGGTCTGCATCAAGACAGAACGGTTCAGTCCCGCAGCAAGATAATGGCGCGACATCAGCGCAACTCTGCGTCAATCTCGCAAACTCAGGAAAAGCGCGCAGACGCCACTTCGCTTAGCATGGGGATACCCGGTGGAGTTTATCCCGCCTCCCCCGAGACCGGGTCACCGCGGCCGCCTACGCGCGAAGCACGCTTCAGTGGAATGGGCTAGCCTCACACCCGTCCTCGCAACCAGCGAGCGCGCCCGCATCCTGATACGTTCGTCCTTTGGAAGACCCGTTTTCCTTGATCTCCTGGCGTAAACAACAACTCCGCCGGTGGTAATGACCACCAGCGAGAGCTGACGTGATCGCTGGCTTCGGCCGGCGGTTGTACCGCCAGCCGAAGCCTAACGCAAAGTCGGCCGATCTAGGCTGCCTTACTAGGCTGCCTTGGATTTCGCCACATGCGTGGCAATCGCATCCATCAGCGGCGGCGACAGACAGTCATAAGGCTCAAGCCCCAATTCCTTGAGGCGTGACCTGATTCCAGTCATCTCCGCCGGAGGGACGCCGGATTCGATCACCGAGGATACGAACGCTGCAAAGCCGGGAGCTGACCAACCGCCTTCGGTGAACAGTTCGGGATGGATGAAGTCGAGACCATAGAACGGATGTCCCTTGTTCTCGATGCGGCCGTACATATGCGTACCGCACACCTTGCAGGCGTAGCGCTGGATCGCCGCCGAGGTGTCGACGATCTGGAGCTTGTCGCCGTTTTCAAGAACGCTCACGTTGTCGCGCGGGACAACGGCGACCACCGAAAACGCCGCGCCCTCCGGCTTCCAGCATTTGGTGCAGCCGCAGGCGTGATTGTGGGCGACATCTCCCTTGATGCCGACCTTGACCGGCCGGTCCTTGCATTTGCAGACCAGGGTGCCACCGGCAAAGCTGCCCGAGCCTTTCTTTACGCCACTGTCAATCGATGGGTGGATATGAACAGTCATAGGCCTATCCTCCTTGTGTTTGACGCTTTTGATTCAGAACACGACGACCGAACGGATCGACTTGCCCTCGTGCATCAGATCGAAGCCCTTGTTGATGTCCTCGAGCTTGAGGACATGGGTGATCATCGGGTCGATCTCGATCTTGCCGTTCATGTACCAGTCGACGATTTTCGGCACGTCGGTCCGGCCGCGCGCGCCGCCGAACGCCGAGCCCTTCCAGACCCGTCCGGTGACCAGCTGGAATGGCCGCGTCGCAATCTCCTTGCCGGCTTCCGCCACCCCGATCACCACCGAGACGCCCCAGCCGCGATGGCAGGCTTCCAGCGCCTGGCGCATCACAGTGGTGTTGCCGGTGCAGTCGAAGGTGAAATCGGCGCCGCCGTCGGTCAGTCCGACCAGATGCTGGACGATATCGCCGTCGATCTTCCTGGGGTTGACGAAGTGGGTCATGCCGAAGCGGCGGCCCCATTCTTCCTTGGCATCGTTGACGTCGACGCCGACGATCTTGTCGGCCCCCACCATCCGCGCGCCCTGGATGACATTGAGCCCGATGCCGCCAAGGCCGAACACCACCACATTGGCGCCCGGCGTGACCTTGGCGGTATTGACCACCGCGCCGACCCCCGTGGTCACGCCGCAGCCGATGTAGCAGCTCTTGTCGAACGGGGCGTCCTGCCGGATCTTGGCGACCGCGATCTCCGGCAGTACGGTAAAGTTCGAGAAGGTCGAGCAGCCCATGTAATGGAAGATGGTCTGACCCTTATGGCTGAAGCGCGAGGTGCCGTCGGGCATCACACCCTTGCCCTGGGTGGCGCGGATTTTGGTGCAGAGATTGGTCTTCTGGCTGAGGCAGCTTTTGCACTCGCGGCATTCGGGCGTGTAGAGCGGGATCACGTGATCGCCCGGCTTGATCGAGGTGACGCCGGGGCCGACTTCGCGGACGATGCCGGCGCCCTCATGGCCGAGGATTGAGGGAAAGATCCCCTCGCTGTCGAAACCATCGAGCGTATAGGCATCGGTATGGCAAATGCCGGTCGCCTTGATCTCGACCAGGACTTCACCGGCCCTCGGGCCTTCCAGATCCAACTCGACGATCTCCAGCGGCTGCTTGGCCTGGAACGCGACTGCGGCGCGTGTCTTCATCTTATACTCCTGTTGCGCTCTTCAACATCGCAAAACATGCCGTCATCCGCGCTACGCTCGTTCACGACTTTTCGACTTAGTCATTTGATACCTGTGCAACTGGTCTCGGCCTCCTTGGCCGCCTCCGGCTTGTCTTCGTGCGTGGGCGGCCGGCCGCCCGGGATGGCGTTGTTGGCGCGTGCGCGCAGATACACGTAGATGTCGTCGATGTAGCACATCACATTGACGTTGGTGGCAAACGACGGCATGACCTTGTCGTTGGCGGCATCGACATGCTTGCGGCCGTTGGTGACGACATTGACGAAATCGGTGTAGCTCAGCGTCTTCAATGACTCGGCCAGCGCCGGCGCGTAGCTCGATCCCTCGCCATTGGGGCCATGGCAAACATGGCAGTCCGAATGGTAGCGGCGAAAGCCGGAGAACGTGTACCAGTCGACCATCCCGTCTGCGCTTATTTTATAGGTCGGGTTGCCGTCCTTGTCGGCGTATTTGCCGTTATCGGACGAAGCGACGGCCGGATCACCCGACCCGTCGGCGAATGCAGCACTACTTGCAGAAACGCCCAAGAACACCACGAGCGCGAACTTCCAGCGATTGATCTTCACGTAAGACTGTCCTCATGCAACGTTGAAACAAAATCGGCGCGCAGCACGATTGCAGCGCGCCGATTTGTCGTTGGCTCCGCCTGGTGCCGCCCGTTATTCGGTCGGCAACGCGAACACCGTCAACGTTCCGCCCAGCGAGGTGTAGGACGCCAGGCCGGCATAGCCACCGACGGCGCCAAGGCCCGCGGTGTCGACGGTCTTGTCCTTGGTCGGCAACTTGCCCTGGTCGACGGCGCCATGCCAGGCGGCGGCGTTTTCAGGCTGCAGCAGACCGGCCGCAAGACCGATACCCGCCCAACCGCCGACGCCGGAGAGAACGCCGACGTATTGCTTGCCACCGTGTTCATAGGTCATGACGTTGCCGATGATGCCCGACGGGGTCTTGAACTTGTAGAGTTCCTTGCCCGTCTTGGCATCGACCGCCTTCAGATAGCCTTCCAGCGTGCCGTAGAACACCACGTTGCCGGCCGTTGCCAATGCGCCGCCCCAGGCGGAGAACTGCTCCTTGTTGGACCACACGATCTTGCCGGTCTTGCCGTCCCAGGCGATGAAATTGCCCATGTTGGTATCGCCCTTGGGCGGATACATCGCCACGGCGGCACCGACATAGGCCTGACCGGCGGTGTAGGACACCTTGTAGGGCTCGTAGTCCATGCAGACATGGTTGGTCGGGACGTAGAACAGCTGCGTCTCCGGGCTATAGGCCGCGGGCTGTTCGTCCTTGGTGCCAAGTGCTGCCGGGCAGATGCCCTTCGAGTTGTGGTCTTCGCCGCCGTGCTGGGTCGAATAGGCGTCGACCACCAGCGGACGGCCATAGGTCTTGGACGACTTGTCCATGTCGACCTTGGTGGCCCAGTTCACGACAGGATCGAACTTTTCCGCAACCAGCAATTCGCCGGTCGCCCGATCCAGCGTGTAGCCAAAGCCGTTACGGTCAAAGTGCGTCAGCAGTTTGCGTGCTTTGCCGTCAATGTTCTGATCGGAGAGGATCATTTCGTTGACGCCGTCGAAGTCCCATTCGTCGTGCGGGGTCATCTGGTAGATCCATTTGACCTTGCCGGTGTCGAGGTCGCGCGCCCAGATCGACATCGACCAGCGGTTGTCACCGGGACGTTGCACCGGGTTCCAGGTCGAGGGATTGCCTGAACCGTAATAGACGAGGTTCAGTTCGGGGTCGTAGGAATACCAGCCCCAGGTGGCGCCGCCGCCGATCTTCCATTGATCGCCCTCCCAGGTGGAGATCGATGAATCAGGCCCGACCGGTTTGCCGAGCGAGGTCGTCTTGGCGGGATCGATCAGGGTGTCGGAATCCGGCCCTTCCGAGAAGCCGCGCCAGGCCAGCTTGCCGTCCTTGATGTTGTAGGCGCTGACCCAGCCGCGAACGCCAAATTCGCCACCGGAAACGCCGATCAGAACCTTGTCCTTGTAGACGAACGGCGCGTCGGTGCCGGATTGGCCCTTGCCGGCTTCGCCGTCCATCACCGACCAGACTTTTTCTCCCGTCTTGGCGTCGAGCGCGACCAGCGTCGTATCGGCCTGATGCAGGAAGATCTTGCCGTCGGCATAGGCGACGCCGCGGTTGACGGTGTCGCAACACATGATCGGAATCACATTGGGATCTTGTCTGGGCTCGTATTTCCAGATGATCTTGCCATCGTGATTCAGATCGAGCGCATAGACCGTGTTCGGAAACGGCGTGTGCACATACATCACGTCGCCAATCACCAGCGGCCCGCCTTCGTGACCGCGCAGCACGCCGGTTGAGAAGGTCCAGGCTACCTGCAGCTTCTTGACGTTGGAGGCGTTGATCTGATTGAGCTTGGAAAATCGGGTGTTGGCGTCATCGCCCTGCTGCATAACCCATTGTTTGGGATCCTTGGCCAGCTTGTCCAGCGCCTCGTCGGCGCGCGACACTGATCCCTGTACAGCAATGAGGCCAAGACCGGTAGCGAGTAGCACCTTGCGCATCGTCAATCCTCCCAATTGTTAGCGAAGGGTTCCGTAAAAACGGCCCACTTTTCAGTTTTCTTCGCTGGTATCCCTACCCGGTTCGGAAACAGAAAACTTGCCCAAGAGGGAAGCGCGTTTGCGCGAAAGCGAACACAACGAACTTTTTGACCAGCGCCCGTGATTTTCGCAGGCGGCGCCCCCATGCTGCGATGCGTTAGCCGTTTTGACCTCACCCCATTGGCCCGCAACGCGCGACCATTGGTTGAGGTTCCCCTTGACGGCGCTGAAACTAAGTCGGAGGATTATCAAAGGGATGTCAGGAAGCGTGCTGTTCGAACTGCAATGACCGCCTTAAATTGAGGTAAAACTCGCTCCATCATGACTCGAGGCCTCTCGCGGCAAGTAGTCATGTTTTGATCTCGAATCGGTGGCTGGATAATGTCCGACACGGTCCGCTCACTTAACACTTCCGGATTGGCGCCGAAGAAGCAGATCCAATGTTGGTCAGATGCACTGACCGATCTTTGCGGCCAATTCGACATCGATCCGCTGGAGGCTTCGTCATTCGAAGGCCGGATCAATTACACGACGGTTTCGAAGCTGAAGCTCTGTCAGATCGAGGCCAGCCAGCATCGGCTGGCGCATACCGCCTCGCGCGCAAAACTCGGCGACCATCCGTTCGTCAAGATACTGTTTCAGACTTACGGGATTTCGCATTTCGAGCAGAGTGGCCGCCGCATCGAGCTGATACCCGGTGACTGTCTCGCCTACGATGTATCCTGTCCGCACACGATCGTCAGCCCGACGCTGACACGACACGAGGTGGTCATCGTGCCGAAGGAACTGCTGCAGGAGCGCGGCTTCCGCTTGGCGAAGATGTCGGCATGCAAACTCTCGGCGCGCACCGGCACCGGCCGGATCGCCTATAACTTTGTGCATGCCGCGTTCGACGAAGCGACCAAGCTGTCGCCGAACAACGCGATCGGGGTAGCCGATGCGCTGATCGACCTCCTGCTCTTGCCGCTCCGCCAGCCCGACGCAATGTTCGATCGTGTCGGGCCCGAGGCGATGTATGTCCGGGCGCAGTTCTTCATTCGCGAACATCTACGCGACCCGGATCTTTCCATCGATCAGATCTCGGCGGCACTAAGCTGCACCAAGCGCTATCTGCACATGTTGTTCAGCGACAGGGGTACCACCATCAGCGACTACATCCGGCACGCAAGGTTGCAGAACTGCCGCCAGGAGCTGGAGGCCCAGGCCGGAAAAACCATCACGGACGTCGCATTTTCGTGGGGCTTTTCGAGTTCGTCGCACTTCAGCCGCGTGTTCCGGGAGTATTTCGGAGTTGCTCCGTCTGCAATTCACAAGGCGCAGCACGGTAGTCTGTCCCCGGACTTTCCTTGCGAATAAAACGTCCGCTTCGGCGCGACGAGAGGATATTAGCCTTACACGCTTGCCGCCGCATGCTTTCCCCGCATCAAAGCCTGGGCGCACGAACTTAAGGGGACGGTCACGCAAACGAACGGCGTCCCGGCATAATTTTGATTCGCTTGACGCTCTTAAGGGCGGCCGGGCGTCGGTCCAATGTTTTGCAGTCGTTGGCAGGACACCTGCCACGGCTCGACACAGGAACTGCCGGTCGAGCCGGGCCGATCGCTTCGATGCGGTCTACTTGCGCGCTGCGCAGGCGTACATGTTGATTTCCATGCCCACCGGCACTTCGACAATTTTAGGGGTCTTCCAGGTCATTCCATCCTCCCAGGTTTTGGCGCGAACTCCACGCCGAACTTGAAACTAGGACCGCGCCCGACATCGCGCAAGTGCGGAAGGTTTGGTGTCGAACGCCTACGGGCCAGTCCTGACAGCCGATATTTCTCTCCCAGGCAAAGCGATTTCTCTCTCGGACAAAATCCAGCGGCTATTGGTCAATCGGCGCACAAGTTTGCTCCTTCCGGCGGTAGTGCTCCGCTCGTCGGAGCTCGCCACGATTGCGGAGATAAAACGAGCGCGCGGGTTGCGGAGATTTATCCTCGAGGAACAAATTGCTCGCTAAGTTGATATTCATCCGCCGGAGCTGTTCAAAAACACCCGGCTCGCCAGCACGTCCGACGCCTCCAGCGACATGATATCCTCGGCGGTCAGCACATGATCGAGATCGGCGACAAGGCGGTTCGCCTGCCGGAGCCTCATACGATCGAGCGCGTTGCGGATCGAGCGGGCGTTGGAGAACAACGGCTGGGTCTTGCGCAGACTGATGTACCGCACGAAAGCGCCCCGCGCGTCAGGCGTAAACTTGTAGTTCATGTCACGCAGCATCAGTTCGGCGATGGCAAGCAACTCATCGTCGGCATAGTCAGGAAAATCGATGTGGTGCGCGATGCGCGACCGGAAGCCGGGATTGCTGGCGAAGAATTTGTCCATCCGGTCGCCGTAGCCGGCGAGAATGACCACCAGGTCCTCGCGCTGCGACTCCATTACCTGCAGCAAAATCTCGATCGCTTCCTGGCCATAGTCACGCTCGTTGTCAGGACGATGCAGGTAATAGGCTTCGTCGATGAACAGGACCCCGCCCATCGCCTTTTTTAGAATCTCCTTCGTCTTGGGTGCCGTGTGGCCGATATACTGACCCACTAATTCGTCTCGGGTGACGGATACGACATGGCCGCGGCGCACGAAGCCGAGTTTATGCAGGATGCTGGCAATCCGCAGTGCAACCGTCGTCTTGCCGGTGCCTGGATTTCCGGTGAACGACATGTGCAGTGTCGGCACATCGGACGTCAGATTCATCCGCTTGCGGATACGCTCGATCAGCAGCAGCGAGGCGATCTCGCGGATTCGCGTCTTGACCGGTTTGAGGCCGATCAGTTCGCGGTCCAGCTGATCGAGCACCTCGCCAATGCCGACTTCGTTGAATTCGCGGCGCAGATCGACCCGGTCCGCCGGAGCCGGTTCGGACTCATTCTGTGAGATCGCGGGTGAAACGGCTTGCACGTTCATTTGCCCCCGTAGCGTAGGCCTTCGGGACGATCGACGGCATACGATTTGGTCGTGTATCGGATGTTGCGGCCGGCAACTTCATGGCGCTCGAGCCGGAAGCCAGGTTCATCCTTTGGCCGGTTGACGATGAACGACAGCCGCACCGATTCCCAGCCATGGCTGGAATCGAACGCAGACATCCGGATGTAGCGGTCGCCGTAGACCTTACGGCACTCGTTCAACTCCATCAGCACGCCTGCGGCATCCCGCAGATCGAACATTGGCAGGCCCCACATTTCCCAGAAACTATTGCGGGGATGCGGATCGTCGGTGAATTCGATGTTCACCGCCCAGCCCTTGCCGAGGCAATACTGCACCTGCCGGGAGATCTGCTCGTCGGTGAGGTCTGGCAGGAACGAAAAGCAGCCTTGGGTAATACGCATGATCCGGCTCCTTACATCGAGACGCTGGCGGTGGGGGCGTAGTCGGGCATGTCGGTGGACTCATAGTTAAAGGTCACGTTCTTCCAGACCTCCAGCGCTGATTTCAGCGGCGTGCAGGTCTGCGCCGCCTTGGCGAGAATTTCCGGACCCTCGTGCAGATAGTCGCGGCCCTCGTTGCGGGCGAGGATCATCGCTTCCAGGGCCACGCGGTTCGCGGTAGCGCCGGCCTGAATGCCCATCGGATGGCCGATGGTTCCGCCGCCGAATTGCAGGATTACGTCTTCGCCGAGATAATCGAGCAGCTGATGCATCTGGCCGGCGTGAATGCCGCCAGATGCGACCGGCATCAGCTTGTTGAGGCTCGCCCAGTTCTGGTCAAAGAACACGCCGTGCTCGAGTTGCATCCGATTGAAATCCTCACGGCAGATGTCGTAATAGCCGCGGGTCGTCGCAGGATCGCCTTCCAGCTTGCCAACCACCGTCCCGGCATGAATGTGGTCGACGCCGGCAAGGCGCATCCATTTGGCGATGACGCGAAACGAGACGCCATGGTTGCGCTGCCGCGTGTAGGTGGAATGCCCTGCCCTGTGCAGATGCAGAATCGTGTCGTTGCGGCGCGCCCATTTCGCCATCGACTGGATCGCGGTGTAGCCGATCACGAGGTCGATCATGATAATGACGGAGCCGAGTTCCTTCGCAAACTCCGCGCGCTCATACATGTCCTCCATGGTTCCAGCAGTGACGTTGAGATACGTGCCCTTGACCTCGCCGGACGCCGCTTGCGCTTTATTGACCGCCTCCATGCAATAGAGAAAACGCTCGCGCCAATGCATGAACGGCTGTGAATTGATGTTCTCGTCGTCCTTGGTGAAGTCGAGCCCACCCTTCAGCGCCTCATAGACCACGCGGCCGTAGTTGCGGCCGGACAGGCCGAGCTTCGGCTTGACGGTGGCGCCAAGCAGCGGACGACCGAACTTGTCCATGCGTTCGCGCTCGACCACGATCCCGGTCGCCGGGCCCTGAAACGTCTTCACATAGGCCACCGGCAGCCGCATATCCTCGAGCCGCAACGCCTTCAGCGGCTTGAAACCGAACACGTTGCCGATGATCGAGGCCGACAGATTGGCGATCGATCCGTTCTCGAACAAATCAAGATCGTAGGCGATGTAGGCGAAATACTGCCCGGGAGAATTCGGAACGGGATCGACGCGGTAGCATTTGGCGCGATATTTCTCCGCCGCCGTGAGACGATCGGTCCACACCACGGTCCAGGTCGCGGTCGAGGATTCACCGGCCACCGCCGCCGAGGCCTCGATCGGATCGACGCCATCCTGCGGCGTCACCCGGAACAGCGCGATGATGTCGGTGTCCTTGGGTTCGTAATCGGGTTCCCAATAACCCATCTTCTTGTATTCCATGACGCCGGATTTGTAGCGATCCTTGCCGCGGATGGTCATCGATTGGTCGTTCATGGCGTTCTCCTTTGTGCTGGCGGCGGACGCGATCGAGGGACGTTCAGTCATTCGGCAGCCGTGGCCATGTCTCCGATACGCGGGTCGAGCGATCCACTGCGATAACGTTTGGCCATTTCAGCCAGCGGGATCACCTTGATCCCAGCGGCGTTGCCCGCCGCGCCAAACTGCTCGAAACGTTCGCGGCAGAGCTCGCGCATCGCGTCCAGCGCGGGTTTGAGGAATTTGCGCGGATCGAATTCGCCCTTGATCTGCGACGCAACTTTCCTGAATGTCGCGGTCATCGCCAATCGGCAATCGGTGTCGATATTGACCTTGCGGACGCCGTGCCTGATGCCGCGTACGATTTCCTCGACTGGCACGCCCCAGGTCTGCGGCATCTCGCCGCCGAATTGATTGAACACATCCTGCAACTGTTGCGGCACCGAGGATGAGCCGTGCATCACCAGATGCGTATTGGGCAGTCGGCGGTGGATTTCCTCCACCACTTTCATCGCAAGAATGTCGCCATCGGGCTTGCGCGAAAACTTGTAGGCGCCGTGCGAGGTTCCCATGGCAATCGCCAGCGCATCGACCTTGGTGCTGCGGACGAAATCGACGGCCTGATCTGGATCGGTCAGCAATTGATCATGGCTGACCTTGCCTTCGACGCCGTGGCCGTCCTCCTGTTCGCCGCCGCCATGTTCGAGCGAGCCGAGCACCCCCAACTCGCCTTCCACCGACGCACCGATCCAGTGCGCCATCTCGACCACCCGGCGGGTGATATCGACGTTGTAATCGTAGTCCGCGGCGGTCTTAGCGTCGGCCTTGAGCGAGCCGTCCATCATGACCGAGGTGAAGCCGTGCTTGATCGCCGTGGCGCAGGTCGATTCCTCGTTGCCATGGTCCTGATGCAGACAGAGCGGGATCTCGGGGTACATTTCCTCGAGCGCCTCGATCATCTTGGACAGCATGATGTCGTTGGCGTAAGAGCGCGCACCGCGCGAGGCCTGGATGATGACGGGTGCATCGACGGCCGCTGCCGCCTCCATGATCGCAAGGCCCTGCTCCATATTGTTGATATTGAAGGCCGGCACGCCGTAGCCATGCTCAGCGGCGTGATCCAGCAATTGTCTCAACGTAATGCGCGCCATCAGAACCTCCGTGTCATTCTTTGCGTGTGGACCATCATGCGTAGGTTGCGGCCATCCGTGACCGCGTGATGCAGCGTTGGGCTGCCATAGCGACGGCGTCCGCGGTAATCCCGAATTCGCGATAGAGCGTTTCTGCCGGAGCGGACGCCCCAAAGCCGGTCATGCCGATAAATTCGCCGTTGTCGCCAAGCCAGCGCGCCCAATCGCCTTCAACCGCGGCTTCGACGCCGATCCTCGGCGCGCGTCCCAGCACCGCGGTGCGGTACTCGCGTGATTGCAGCCGAAACAGATCGAAACACGGCGCCGAGACGACGGCGGCGCGGACGTCGTACCGCTCGAGCAGTTTCGCCGCCTGCAGCGCGATCGCCACCTCAGAGCCGGTTGCGATCAAAGTCACGTCGCGGCCATTTTCCGGTTCGACAACCACGTAGGCGCCGTAGGCCACCTGATTGACGTCGCCGTCGACAACGCGAAACGTAGGGAGCGCCTGCCGCGACAGGCACAGCACCGAAGGGCTGGTTCCCGCCTGCAACGCGCAATCCCAGGCCTCGGCGGTCTCGACGGCGTCGCCCGGCCGGAACACCAGCAGGTTGGGAATCGCCCGCAGCGACGCCAGATGCTCGACCGGCTGGTGGGTGGGTCCATCCTCACCAAGTCCAATGGAGTCATGCGTCATGACATGGATAACGCGCACTCCCATCAACGCCGCCAGCCTGATCGCGGGGCGGCTGTAGTCGGCAAAACTGAGAAACGTGCCGCCATAGGGAATGAACCCGCCATGCAGCGCGATGCCGTTCATCGCGGCCGCCATGGCGTGCTCCCGCACACCATAGTGAATGAAGTTGCCCTCGAAGAAATCGGCTCGCACCGGCTGATGCGTCTTGGCACGGGTCAGATTGGAGTGGGTCAGATCAGCCGAACCGCCGAGAAAATTCGGCAGCGCTCCCGCGATGTCGTCGATCACGAGCTGCGACGCTTGCCGGGTTGCAATATTCGGACGGTCGGTCGCGAAGCGATCGCGTATCTGCGCCATCGCGCCGGCATATTCGCAGGGCAGATTTCGGTTCAGCGCATCATGAAATGCCGAACGCGCAACGGTGTTAAGGCGCCGGGTGCGCTCGATCCAGCTACGACGGGCAGCGTGTCCGCGTGCTCCGATCTCGTACCATTGATTGAGGACAGCTTGCGGAAGCTGGAACGGCTCGTGCGGCCAGTCCAGCGCAACGCGTGTCTTTGCGACCTCGTCGGCGCCAAGCGGCGCCCCATGCGCTTTTTCCGTGCCCTGACGGTTCGGCGCCCCGAATCCGATGACGGTGCGACAGGCAATCAGCGACGGGCGGTCGTTGTTTCGGGCCTGTTCGATCGCAGCAGCAATCGCTTCGGGATCGTGGCCGTCGATACGGCTCGCCGACCAGCCCGAAGCCCTGAAGCGCGCAAGCTGGTCATCCGAACATGACAGCGACGTCGCGCCATCGATCGAAATCTGATTGTCATCGAACAGCACGATCAGCCGGTTGAGCCGGAGGTGGCCGGCCAGCGAGATCGCTTCATGGCTGAGGCCTTCCATCAGACAGCCATCGCCGGCGATCACGTAAGTATAATGATCGACGAAATCGTTACCGAAGCGCGCATTCGTCAACCGTTCGGCCAACGCCATGCCGACCGCCGTGGCGATGCCCTGCCCGAGCGGCCCTGTAGTCGTCTCGACGCCCGCCGTATGACCGTATTCAGGATGGCCCGGCGTCTTCGATCCCCACTGCCTGAACGCCCTGAGTTCGTCTGACGTCATTCCCTCATAGCCCGTCAGGTGCAGCAGCGCATAGAGCAGCATCGATCCGTGGCCGGCAGACAGGACGAAACGATCGCGATCCGGCCATGCCGGATCGGCCGGGTCGAATTTAAGGAAGCGCGAAAACAGCACCGTGGCGACGTCGGCCATGCCCATCGGCATGCCGGGATGACCTGACTTGGCCTTTTCGACCGCGTCGATTGCCAGGAAGCGGATCGCGTTGGCCATTTCCGTGTGGAAAACATCGGGGCGGCCGGCAATACAGGACAGAGCTGGAGCGGTCATACGGTGCGCCTCTTGCGTTCCATCAGTTGCAGGATCAGCGGGGTGAGAATGAGCTGCATCGCGAGATCAAGCTTCGATCCGTGGATCACGATCGAATTGGCGCGCGACATGAAGCTGTTCGGGATCATCGACAGCAGATAAGGAAAATCGATGCCGCGCGGATTCTTGAGGCGGATCACCACCATCGATTCATCCGGCGTTGGAATCCATCGCGCGATAAACGGGTTCGATGTATCGACCGTCGGCACCCGCTGAAAATTGATATCGGTCTCGGCGAATTGCGGACAGATGTAGTTCACATAATCCGGCATCCGCCGCAGGATGGTATCGGTCACCGCTTCCGCGGTGTAGCCGCGGTCACTGCGGTCACGGTGCAGCTTCTGGATCCACTCCAGATTGATGACCGGCACGACGCCGATCTTGAGATCGGCATATTGCGCGATATTGACCTTGTCGGTGACGACGGCGCCGTGCAGGCCTTCGTAGAACAAGAGATCGGACTTTTCCGGCAGCGGTCCCCATTCGGTAAACGTGCCCGGCTCCGCGCCGTACAACTTGGCTTCGTCATCGTCGTGGACGTAATGCCGGGTCGTTCCGGTGCCGGATTCGCCGTAGTCGCGGAACACCCGTTCCAGCTCCTCGAACAGGTTGGTTTCCGGACTGAAATGACTGAAATGCTTGTTGCCGCGCTCGCCTTCCTCCGACATCTTTGTACGCATTTCGAAGCGGTTGTAGCGGTGAAACGCGTCGCCTTCGATATAGGCTGCGGATACCTTTTCACGCCGGAAGATATTCTCGAACGTCTTTTTCACCGACGTCGTGCCGGCGCCCGATGAACCCGTGATCGATATGATGGGATGACTGCGCGACATGTTTTATCCTGCTCAGCGAAACAGGCCGCGCCGCGCAAACAGCGGTGCGTCGCTATTGTCAAACATCGGTTCGATACCTTCGTGGATGGCCGCGACGTCGCGAACGCCTCGCACCGAGCCCATGATCAGCGGCACGCGCTGGTGCGGTGTTTTCGCTCCCAGTTCCAGAATTCTCCGGCGCCCGGTCGATGCCGCGCCACCCGCCCATTCCATCACCAGCGCCATCGGATGGGCCTCGTACAGCAGGCGAAGCCTTCCTTCGCGATAGCCGGGGCGGGCATCGGCCGGATAGAGAAACACACCGCCGCGCACCAAAATCCGAAGCGACTCCGCAACCAGCGAACCGATCCAGCGCATGTTGAAATCTGCCGCGCCGCCGCCATTGGTGCCGGCGAGACATTCGTCGATATAGGCGCGAACCGGACCATGCCAGTGCCGGCGATTGGATGCGTTGATGGCGAATTCGGGCGTATCGGGCGCGACCCGAACGCCCGCTGCGGTCAGCACAAATTCCTGCGTGCGCCGGTTCAGAATGAAGATATCGACGCTCGCATCAAGCGCGAGAACCAGCGTGGTTTGCGGGCCATAGACGATGAACCCGGCGGCGCACTGCGCCGTGCCCGGCTCAAAGAAGGTCGAAAGAATATCGTTGCCCCTGGGGCGGATCGAAAAGATGGTGCCAACCGAGATATTATTTTCGAGATTGGCCGAGCCGTCGAGCGGATCGATCGCCACACATAACGGCGCATCGGGATGCAGGGTTTCCGGCAGCGCCGCTTCCTCGGAGAGAACCGCGGCGACCGGGGTATTGCGCAATGCCCGGCGCATCATTTCATCGGCAGCAACGTCGATATCCTTTTGCTGATCGCCGTCGGAATTGATACCGCCATTCCGTCCGGTGATGCCCACGAGCGGCCCATCGGCAATCAATGCGGCAAGATCGACCGCGGCGGCAGCGATGGCCTTGATCACGTCGCCGACCGCGGCGCCCAGCGGCGTCTGCGATGCGGACCGTTCGAGATGCGAACGCAAGGTTACGCGCTCGTCCATGGACGTCTCCCCTGTGCCCTCTTTCGGGGCGTCTCAAAACGTCTCGCCGTCCGGCAATCCGTCCCCTAAGGAAGCGCAATTTGCTGAATTAGGGAAATTTTGTTATCTTTGGCAGTGACAAAGTTTTTATTATAAAGGTGGTTGCGATGGCGGGCCGGTTTTTGCGCGAATTGACCATCCGCCAACTGCGTGCGCTGGCGGCTGTGCATAAACATCGATCGGTCACCGCGGCGGCCAAGCAGCTTCATCTCACGCAGCCCGCCGTTACGCTCCAGCTTCGCAATCTGCAGGCGCTCGCCGGATTGTCGCTGATCCAGCGCACCGGCGACGGCATGCTGCTGACCGATGCAGGGCGCGAAGTTCTTGCGCTGACCGAGCGCATCGAGGCGGCGATCGTATCCTGCGAAACGTCGCTGGATATGATCACGGGAAAGACCGCCGGACGTATTTCGATCGGTGCGGTAAGCACCGCGAAATATTTCGTGCCGTTCGCGATCTCGGCATTTTCGCGGGCTTATCCGAATATCGATGTCACGCTCTCGATCGGCAACCGGCAGGAAATTGGCACGGCTCTTCGGGGCTACGATCTCGATATCGCCATCATGGGCCGGCCGCCGGTGGACGTTCCCATGAATGTGCACCTGATCGGCGATCATCCCCATGTCATCATCGCACCGACCGGGCACCGTCTGGCGCGAAAAGCCCGCCTCTCGCTGACCGCCCTTGCCGACGAAACTTTCCTGACGCGGGAGCCCGGATCCGGAACGCGCGGCCTGATGGAGCAATTATTTGAAACCGCCGGCGTTCGCCCGAAGATCGGCATGGCCATGAGCAGCAATGAGACCATCAAGCAGGCAGTGATCGCGGGACTAGGCATTGCCTTCATTTCCGCGCATACGGTCGCGACCGAACTGGACGAACGACGCCTGGTGACGCTCGATGTTGATGGCCTCCCCGTCGTCCGGCAATGGTTCGTGCTCGCCCGCAAGGACAAGGTTTTGCTGCCGCCAGCGCAGGCGATGCTCGATTTTCTCAGCGCCAAGGGCGCACAGTTTCTGCCGCGAACCCACGGCAGGCTTCGCCTCACTCGGTCGTCGGCCCGCGCCACGCGCTGATGAGACCGCGGCTTCACTTGCCGCAAAAATGATCGATCGATCAGGTTGGCTCGAAGGATTGAAAGAGTCCAACTCGATATGGGACGGTTCCCAGTTGAAAACGGGTTGCTTTCCCTTCAACAACAAAATTCCGTTTTCTTGACCCGATCGACTCTCGCTGGTCCACTTGGGCGGTCAGTCGCATCGGTGGTCCGTAATGTGAGAACGGGTGGTACCGCCGGCGGCGATGCTAAACGCAAGGACATCCGCGTGGCGACGAACGAACGATCGATATTCGTCCTCGAAATTGCCGATGCGCCGGCTTTTGCCTTCGAGGCGGAAAGCTGTTCGCAAGCTGCGGAAGTTGCCCGATCGCCCTGGTTTACCCGGGCCCTTGATAAATTTTATTTGCGGCGGCGCGAAAGCTGGGACTGGAATAGGCCGCCGCTCCGCCTCCGCGTCGCGACCACAACAGAAGCGACTGTCTATCGGGATTTCGCCTGTGAGTTCGCAGATGCGCTGGATTGCTTTCTGGTTACGCACCTATCCGATCAGGCAGTTGCGGCGACAAGTGAGCGTTTCGATGATCGAGCCGCAAGTTGGGATGCCCGGAAAACGAGGGGCCCCTCGACGCTCGAATGAGCGGACGCAAGTAAAACACGTATCATCGCGATCGAACCAGGGAAATCAGGAGCCCGGCGTCCATTTCCAGACGATGTCGGAAACGTTGACCGGCTTCGGGATCAGACCCAGCCGCGCAAAACGGTCGGCGACCGCCTGCTGGCTCTTGATCACCTCATCGTCAACAGGAACGACACGGTAGCTCGATCGATTGACGAAACGCCTGATGGCTTCGATATCGACGCCGGTCGCCTCCGCCTGCGCCTTCGCGACCTCCTCGTGATGGCTGGTCGGCCCACTGGCCTTCGGACGCGAAAACGGCATTAACCCGTGCAACCAGCGACGGATATTTCTCCACGAAATCCGAACCCGCGATGTAGAAGGCGTTGGGCTTGTGAACGTCCTTGTCGAAGGCAATCACGCGCGCGTTTTCCTTGAGTTCTGCGAGCGCGAGATAGGGATCCCAGATCGACCAGGCATCAACCGAGCCTTTCACGAACGCTGCGGTCGCATCAGCCGGTGCGAGCGGAGCTGGCGTGATGTCGCTCCACGCGATCCCGGCCTTCTCCAGGGCCGCGACGAGCAAATTGTGCGCGCTCGATCCCTTGCCAAAGGCGATGCGCTTCCCCTTGAGATCGGCCAGCGTCTTGATCGGCGAATCCCGGGGGACAATGATTGCCTGCGTCGTTCCCTCTGATTTGACGGCCGCCACGTAGCGGATTCCAGCGCCGCCGGCCTGTGCGAAGATCGGTGGCGTATCGCCGACAAAGCCGAAGTCGACGCTGCCGGCATTGATCGCCTCCAGGAGCGGCGGGCCGAACTGGAAGTCGATCCACTCGATCTCGATGCCAAGCGGCTTGAACGCATCCTCCAGCGAATGACGCTGCCGCACCGCCGGAAAGAAACCACCCTTCTGCGTGCCGATACGAATTTCGGACGGCTTGTCCTGTGCCTGCGCGGGAGATATCGCGAACGCGGCAAGAATCAGCGCTCCGCCGAGAATATTTCGTCTTGTGATCATCGACTTGTCCCTTCGGGGTTTGGCCGTGTTCGTCAGAATGCGGCGGTGACCGTTGAGCGGCTCACCTTGGAGCGACGGCTCGCCAGCAGCGCGCTTGCCGCGCGTTCCGCATCGCGCGCGGAACCGAACTCGCGGCCTTCGAGGCTGTCGAAGGCTCGTTCCGAGGAGAAGAACCGGAATCCATGCTCGTCGCCAGCGACGATTCCGGCCGTCCGATTTCTAACTTCTATGATGTAGGCTTTGGGCATGTGTGCTCATTCGCCGGAGTGCCGGCGCTCCTGTCTGATTCATGGTTGGGTCTGTAGGTCTGTACTACGCCGGAATCAGCGACAGGCTCCGGTCGCCGCGGAGACGCAACGGCGGGTAATGCGCTTACGCATATCGCCCACCACTGGCTTGTCATTTGGTCTCATACGGTAACCCTCGGCAGCGCAATCTGCCGCATTAAATATCCGACGATCCAGCGAATTGGTCAATGAAATGGGTATCCAATCTTGCCGTCGCGACGCGACGGCTCTTCTATGCGAAGGCCGTCAAACGAACAGAACGACCTCGCCACTTCAACGGGAGGCGGACTAGCACTACTTTGGCAGATTTCGACGATTGATCGGCTCAACTGGATTCCCGAATCAGATTTTCGGTGATTCATGGGTGGTCGGCATTTGGAGGGCCGACCATGGCGGGCAGGACGTCGAACTGGGAAGATGAGCTTGGACGCTGGCTCCAGCCATTTCTGGATCGGTTAGGGCACAAGGCGCGACGGCGGATGTGTCCGCTGTATGTTTCGGGGCTGATCGGACCGGGCGATCGCAAGAGCGTGCAGCCGATGGCGGCGCGGCTATCGCCGGGGGACTATGACCAGTTGCACCATTTTATCGCTGATGGCGTCTGGGATGCGGCGCCATTGGAGTCGGAGCTGCTCGTTCAGGCCGATCGGCTGGTCGGTGGCGAGGATGCGGTACTGGTCATCGACGACACCGCGTTGCCGAAGAAGGGCGATCGTTCGGTTGGTGTGGCTGCGCAATATGCTTCGTCTCTCGGCAAGACGGCCAATTGCCAAACGTTGGTGTCGCTGACGCTTGCGCGCGGTGAAGTGCCGGTGATGGTGGCATTGCGTCTCTTCCTTCCCGAGAGCTGGACGAGCGATGCGGCGCGTTTGAAGCGCACCGGTGTTCCCGTCGAGTATCGCGCAGCGCGGACCAAGCCAGAGATCGCGCTGGCTGAGATCGATCGCGTGATCGCGGCCGGAGTTCGCCTCGGCTGTGTACTGGCGGATGCCGGTTACGGCCTCAGCGCACCGTTCCGTCAGGGGCTCACGACACGCGGGCTTTTCTGGGCCGTTGGTATCCCTCGTCACCTCAAGGTGTACCCGGTCGGGGTCAAGCTGATCTGGCCAGTTGCGGCTCGGGGTCGTCCCCGCAAGCGGCACATTCCGGATATTCTGTCGAGAGCGGCCGAAGACATGTTGGCCAACGCCAAGTGGCAGAATGTAAGCTGGCGAAACGGAACCAAGGGGCGGCTGGAAGCCCGCTTCGCCGCGGTGCGCGTCCGGACCGCCGATGGACCACCGCAGCGGATCAAGGACATGGGCCAGCAGCACCTTCCCGGAGATGAGGCGTGGCTGATCGGCGAGCATCGCAGCTCGGGGGAGAAGAAGTATTACCTCGCCAATCTGCCGGCCAAAACGGATCTGCGCACGTTAGCTGCCACGATCAAAGCGCGGTGGATTTGCGAACAGGCCCATCAGCAGTTGAAGGAGGAACTCGGGCTCGATCACTTCGAAGGAAGATCCTGGCAAGGCCTCCATCGACATACGCTCATGACCATGATCGCTTACGCGTTCCTCCAGCACCGCCGTCTCGCACAAGTGGGGCGGAAAAAAAAGAATCAACGGTCCACCGCCGCAGCCGAGCCTGCCAGCCGTACGCCAAGCCATCGTCGATCTCATCGTTCAACCACGACCTCAGCGATGCCCGTACTGCCGAAGAAAAATCGGCAAAAAGCAGCGGCATGAATAATCTGCCAAAGTAGTGCTAGCTCCAGTCCCGAATCCTGTCGGGCGCCAGATTTCAATCACTTACGAGCGGCGACACAGGTCGTCAGTGACGTGCTGCCATTTGGAAAAAAGACTGGTGAGGTCGGCCAGTAACGGCGCGACGGCAGCCTCGAACATTTGCTCTTTTGCCATCCTCTCCGCCACGTCGACGATTTGGGGTGCACTCAGGCAAATGCGAAGCGCGTCACGATTTCCAATCGAAACGGGCTGGCCAACGTGAAAGACTCGCTCGAATGCTTTGGGAAGGGAGCTATCACGCAGCGGCGCCCTTAATGCGCGATAGACGGCATCGGGCGCCAGGGACGCGCCATCCTGAGCGAGTGTTACAATTGAAAATATTGTCCTGGCCGAGTGAAACCCGTCGGCTGCGCCGTGATCGATCAGTTCAAGTCGTGGATTTCCAAGAACGTGCCTTTCGATCGCATTTGCGAATACCCGGATCACGCTTTCGCGGAACTGGACTGGCAAGGCGAACAGCTTTTCCAGTTCGGCCAAGGCCGCTTCCCATCGCAAGCCTGCGCCGAAATTGTCGGTGACTGCGAACTCCCGCCTGATTTCCCTGCGCAACGCGAAGGGCCAATCGTCAGCTGCGGTATATGCGAGCAAGCCGGGCGGCATGTCGAGACACCGAAGTTGCTCCCGGATTTTGGGAGGCAGAAGAATGGCCCCCGAGAACGGGGGTCCTGCGGCAAACTTCGAACCGGTGATCATCACCATAAACCCGGCACGAAGATCTGCCCGAATCTGTTCGGGAGAGCATCGCAATTGGCAACTGTCGACGACCACAAGAACCCGGCTGCCGTATCGCGCCATGAGCGCAGATGCGGTGGATCGCCGGAGGCCGCTGCGATTGGTTTTTGAGCAATCGAGCAAATGGATCAGGACGCATCGATTGTTGGCGATGTTCGTTTCGACCTTTTCGACGACTTCGTGATCAACCGTATCGGCCGAAAGCGCCAACCCGCAGCCGTCACGAATTTCGACCGTCTCGGTGGTGGACTCAGGGATATCAAACCCTTCGATCAGATATCCACGTGCGACTCTTTCGACAAAAGGCGCCGAGCCAAGAAAATGCCGCCCGGAAGCGCCCAGCAGGACACCCCTTCCCGTTTCGCCTGGCCCGACAATCAGATTTGTCAGCGGCCCACCTAAAATGCTTCGCGCCAGAAAAAGCGCGATGATTTCCAGCTCTGTGCCGGAACTGGATAAAATGACTTCCGACCCCGAAGTGCCGAAAAGCCTTAGCAATCGCGCACGGATGCGATCGAACCAGGCCGGAATTGAACAAGCATCGTCTGAATGTATGACGGAACGATATGCTTCGAGGGCCGCTTCATATCCACGTGGCGATATGGCAGTCGCCGTGGAAGAAGCGAACCACACCTCGTCGCAAGCTTTTCCTGGAGGCGTACCGTAGCGGTTACGGCCTGTAGAAGGATCGACAGCGATGCGCTCGTCCCCGCCGCTGGTCAGCAACTGCTCGAACAACTGTAGATCCAGCGCGGCCCGCTCCATTGATCCCGCGCTGCTTGCGCGGGAAGCCCGTTCGTCCGCGCGGG
Source organism: Bradyrhizobium canariense (assembly GCF_900105125.1). Lineage (NCBI taxonomy): Bacteria > Pseudomonadati > Pseudomonadota > Alphaproteobacteria > Hyphomicrobiales > Nitrobacteraceae > Bradyrhizobium > Bradyrhizobium canariense. Next base: position 2,364,177 of record NZ_LT629750.1, read on the forward strand.
ACGTCGGACAAGGAATTGGGGCTGCAATATCCATAGATCGTCTCTGCCCGATCGTTCGTACGCAGCTACGCCACACCCGACCAACGATGGTGGGCTACAGACGGCGCAAAGCTCGGTTGCGGACCGCATCTGACAGCGTCACTTCAGTGCTGATTTCTCGCAGCAACACCGCGCTTCAGTCGCCGATGACCGTTCAGTCCAAGTCTCAAGCCTGTCTCATTGTACAGCTGATTCTCGAAGGGGTTCAACGCGTACGGGTGTCGGTGATGCCGCGCTTGTCCCGCTTTACGCCTCGTTCGAAGCTTCTCCAGGAGAGGGCAAATTACGCCGGCTTGACCGGCCTCGTGTTTGGCGAAAGCGGCGGCTCCGTCGCACTCTCATCCGGCAAGCCTTCCGCACGCACGGCAAGGGGCTGCCCGATCCAAAGCGGATTTGCGCTATGGTCTCGGCGCGGATTGTTCGTGTTCGGATGGACCAATATGCTCAGTCTGCCATGATTGAGCATCAGCCACGGCACCAAAGTCGGAAAGACGTCAACCGCAAAGGCAATCTGAAACATGGCCTGATCGTGCGGCCCGACTTTCACATCATGCCAACGGCCCAGTGTGACGGAGAAGCGTTCATCGATCCAGGCGCGCAGCCGCTCGGCTTCCGAGCGCGTCGTCGGATCGTAATAGACGTGAGCATGAAAACTCGTGATTTCGCTTAGCGAGCGCGGCGGCGGGGCTGTTGATGAATCAATCAAATGACTGCCTTCGTGTGCTCGAGAACCCTAAACGCCGTCACCTGCATGGGCCATGAACGCCCCGCGGAAGCACAATGTCGCAAGACAGGTTGTCAGGCTAAAGAGCAGTTGCCGACGACAATCCGCTCCCTTCACCGAAGGATTATAGCGTCGCCATCTAGCACCGCAAATGACGCTTTCACCCGTCGTGCCACGACAGCGCGCCTCCCTGCGGCGTAGCGCAGGCTTACAGCTGGATACATTACAGCCGGATATGGCACGTCCTCACCAGGTCGCGATATACGTGCCCTTGAAGCGCGTATCGATAAAATTCTTCACCGGATCCGAGTGATAGGCCTCGATAAGCTGCTTTACCCAAGGCTTGTCTCTGTCTTCCTCGCGTACGGCGAGAATGTTGACCCACGGCCCGTCGGCGCTCTCGTGGGCAATCGCGTCGGTCGCGGGATTAAGGCCGGCCTGAACCGCGTAGTTGTTGTTGATCGACACCAGATCGACATCCTGAAGCGAGCGCGGCAACTGCGCCGCATCGAGTTCGACGAAACGCAATTTTTTCGGATTGTCGGTAATGTCTGAAATCGTCGATACGACGTTGTTGGGATCCCTCAGCTTGATCAGGCCGTGAAGGGCAAGGATCATCAGGCCCCGCGCGCCATTTGACGGGTCATTGGCGATGGCAACCCGCGCTCCTTCCGGCAGGTCGGCCAGTTTCTTGTATTTCAACGAATAGACGCCTTGCGGCGAAGCGATCGTGTTGGCCACCTTCACGATCTTCCATCCCGTCTTCGATATCTGGTTTTTCAGATAGGGTTCGTGCTGAAACGAGTTCGCTTCGAGATCCCCGAGCGCGAGGGCCTGGTTCGGGATGACATAATCCGAGAATTCGATGACCTTGATATCGAGGCCGTGCTCAGCGGCCACCTTCTTGACGACCTCCATGATCTCGGCGTGCGGACCGGCAGTCACGCCGACCCGAACGGTCTCTCCCTTCGCGGCACCGGCCAGCGCGAGCGCAGCAACAATAATCGCAACAAAGATACGCATAAGCCTCTCCAAAAATATCAAATGGTACGTGCTCGCTTCGCACTAACCCCGATCGTTTTTGGCTTCAATCATCCGAGCGATAAAATAACGAAGCGGCTGCGTTCACCGTTCATCGAAACGGAAACGCCTACCCTTAGCCGCAGGGCAACAATCCTGTTCTCCACATCGCGAGCGGGTTGGCACGTCAGCGGAACGCACGGAAACGGATAGCAATTTCCCGGCGGCCGACGCTACGTGAAACTAGGACGGGCGCTCTGAAACGTAATTCTCATAGGAGCAGCATACGGAGAATTTATCACCAAGCCCCGTCCATTTTCCGGAATTGCTACCAGACGGCAATTACCTGCAAATGAGGGTCGCCGGGCACCCCCGACCGGCTCGTGTCACGGGCAGAGCCATCGAGTGTCAGCTAGCCGCTCTCGCCGCCGAAGAAAGAACTCCGACCATGCCTTCTATTGCATCCATTATGCGCCGCCTTGCCGTCGGCGCCCTCGGCTTGTTGGCGACGGCCGCTCTGGCGCAACCCGCCGTCTCCGACGAGATCCGTATCGGCTATCAAAAATCGTCGACACTGACCGCCATCCTCAAGGCCAATGGCGAACTTGAAAAGGCGCTTGCTCCGCTTGGCATCAGCGTGTCCTGGCACGAATTCACCAGCGGACTGCCGCTATTGGAGGCGGTCAATGTCGGCAGCATCGATTTCGGCGCTGACGTGGCCGATACCGTGCCGATCTTTGCGCAGGCCGCGGGCGCCAAAATGGCTTACGTCGCCGAGGAAGCTGCATCGCCGTCGGCGCAAGCCATCCTGGTTCCGCAGTCTTCGCCCATCAAAACGCTGGCCGACCTCAGGGGTAAAAGGGTCGCGGTCACCAAGGGCGCCGGCAGCCATTTTCTGCTTCTTGCCGCCGTGGCAAAGGCTGGCCTGAGTTTCAAAGACATCACGCCGGCCTATCTGACGCCTGCCGACGGTCGAGCGGCGTTCGTCAGCAACAATGTCGATGCGTGGGTTGCCTGGGACCCATTCCTCACCAGCGCGAGCCGCCAGTCGGGCGGACGGGTTCTGGCTGACGGCAGCAACGGCCTTGCAAGCTACAAACGCTATTATCTGTCGTCAGCCGCCTTTGCAGATCGCCACGGCGATGTGCTGAACATCATTTTCGGCAAACTCGCCGAGACCGGTAGATGGGTCAAAGCTCACCCGAAGGACGCCGCGACCTTGCTCGCCGGCCTCTGGGGTATCGACGCACCGACTGTTGAAGAAGCCAACAGCCATCGTTCCTATCAGGTCGGCTCAGTCACCGTCTCCGGACTGTCCGAACAGCAGCGCATCGCGGATGCATTCTTCGCGGAAGGGCTGATCCCAGCCAAGGTCGATACAACCGCCGTCAAAATCTGGACGCCCAAGGGTTCTTAACGGAAATCATGGTTGCCTTCCCACCACGACCTACGCTGCCGGCACCAGCTTCCTCCGTTAGCTCGCAAGCCGGTCGACGCGATTAAGGGCAGCCTATTCATCAACGTTCGGATCACCACACCGGTACAAAGAAACGGCCATACTTCTTATTGATGTAATCCTTGACCTCCTGCGAACGGTAGATCGAAACGAAGCGGAGCAGGCGTGGATCGTCCTTCCTGTCGGTCCGCGCCACGAATTGCAGCGCATAGCGCGGATCGCCGAATCCATCTGCAATCAGCAAACTCTCGGGATTACTGCCTGATGCAATGAGATAGCTGATGCTGACTTGCGCCAGTTCGACGTCGTCGAGCACCCGGGGGAGCTGCGGCGCCTCGACCTCAAGAAATTTCAATTTCTTCGGATTTCCCTCGATATCGCGGATATTCGCCTTTTCTCCGGCACCCTCGCGCAGCTTGATCAGGCCGGCCTTCTCGAACAGCAAAAGTCCGCGTGCCTCGTTGACCGGATCGCTGGCGACCGCCACGGTTGCCCGCTCATGAACATCCGCGATTTTGGTGATCTTCTTCGAATAGAGGCCGACCGGAATGACGTAGGTCGGTGCGACAGGCGTGAAGCTGTAGCCCCGCGCCTGAATGGCATCGTTCAGGAAGGGAATATGCTGAAAAAGATTGGCGTCGATATCGCCGCTCTGCAATGCCTCGTTCGGTGTCACCCAATCGGAAAACTCGACGATCTTGACGTCCAACCCCTGCTCCTTGGCGCGCGCCGCCGCAAACTGGATGATATCGGCGATCGGGCCGCTCGATGTGCCGACCTTCAGCGGCTCGGCGGCGACCGCTGACGAAATTGTCCCATGACCGACGGCGAACAGCAGGCTCGCGGTCACCACTGAAAGCAAACGGCGGCGACCGTACCCTGGTCCAATGTTGATATCCCTGCTCATCTAAATCTCCTTCCAGCTTCCATTCCGGGGGCCGTATCTGGTTGAGCTGATAGTCAAGACACCACCGCCGGCCGAGACGCGTGATCGGGCCCATCGTCATTCACTCGGCGGTGGCGATAAGATGCGCCGACATGCGACTCCCGCAGGCGTCCGGAAGCGCCTCCAAAGAGTTTTTTCCGCAACGTTCCCTCGCGATACGCGGTCTTGTAGACGCCGCGCTCTTGCAGGATCGGGACGACCAGATCGACAAAGTCCTCAAGGCCTTCCGGCGTTACCACACGGCTGAGATTGAAGCCGTCGATGCCGGTCTCCTCGACCCAGCCCTGCATCTCATCGGCAACCTCCTCGGCCGAGCCGACAAAGGGCATCGTTCGGCTGCCGAGGCCCATCTGGCCGAGCAGCTTCCGCAGCGTCCATTGCTCAGTGCTGCGGGTGGTCACCGCCTCCAGAATCGATTGCATGGAGTTGGACTGCTCGTGCCGCAGCGGCGCGTCGAGATCTTCTTTCGCGTAGTCGATGCCGACCGAACTTGCGAAATGCGCCAGCGCGCCTTCGACGCTGCCATACGCCCGGTAATCCGCGAACTTCTCCTCCGCTTCCTTGCGCGTCCGGCCCACAATGAAGGAACGGCTCAAGAAGACGACCAGGTCTTCGGCCCTACGGCCGTTCCCGACCGCCTGCGCTCGCACATCCCTGACAATCGCGCGGACGTTCTCCTTGGTCGAGGTCGCGAAGAACACGCATTCGGCGTGTTTTGCGGCGAAGGCGCGGCCGCGGGTCGATACCCCGGCTTGATAGAGCACCGGCGTCCGTTGCGGCGAAGGCTCGCTCAGGTGGATTGCGTTGACCCGATGCCGCCGTCCGACATGGCTGATCGCGTGTATTTTCGCCGGATCGGCGTAAAGCCTGCCGCTCCGATCCGCGACGACCGCATCGTCCTCCCAGCTTCCCTCGAGCAGCTTGTAGACGACCTCCATATATTCATCCGCGAGCTCGTAGCGGTTGTCGTGCTCGATCTGGCGATCGAGCCCCATCGCCCTCGCAGCACTGTCGAGATAACCGGTGACGATGTTCCATCCCATTCGCCCTCGGGTGAGATGATCGAGCGTGGAAAGGCGGCGAGCGAATAAATACGGCGCTTCATAAGTCGCATTCGAGGTGACGCCGAAACCGATATGCTTCGTCACCGCCGCCATGACGGGAACAACAAGCAGTGGATCGTTGATGGGAATCTGGACCGCGTTGCGGATCGATGCTGCCGGCGACGCGCCGTAGACATCATAGACGCCGATGATATCCGCCAGGAAAATCGCGTCGAACAGGCCCCGCTCGGCCGTGCGGGCCAGATGCTGCCAGTATTCGATTTCGGTGTAGCGCGGCGACTGGTCGCGGGGATGCGCCCACATTCCGTGCTGGATGTGACCGACGGAATTCATGTCGAATGCGTTGAGGCGGATCTCCTTCGGCATGACAACCCTACCGATGCCGCAGGCGGCGGTTGACCCGGCGCGCCAGGTAGTCGCCCACGGTCTGCACGGTCTGCACAAGCGCGATGAGAACGACCACCACGGCAACCATCATGTCCGGCATAAAGCGCTGATAACCGTAACGGATGCCCAAATCGCCCAGGCCTCCGCCGCCGACAGCGCCCACCATCGCCGAATAGCCGAGCAGGCTCACCACTGCGAGCGTCAACGCCAGCACAAGCCCCGGCAGCGCTTCAGGGATCAACACCTTGAACACGACCTGCAGCGGACTGGCGCCGAACGACGACGCTGTCTCGATCAGGCCGGCATCCACTTCGCGGATCGCGCCCTCGACCAGCCGCGCGATGAAGGGTGTCGCCGCAATGGTGAGCGGAACGATCGCCGCCCCTGATCCAATGGAGGTTCCCGCCACCAGGCGCGTAAACGGAATGATGGCGACCACAAGAATGATGAAGGGCGTCGATCGGGTCGCATTGACGACAACGCCGAGGATCGAGTTGACCGCCGGCGCGGCAAACAACTCGCCCTTGCGGCTGGTCGCCAGAAAGATTCCGAGCGGAAGGCCGAAAAGCGTCGCGATAAGGGCAGAGGTCGCGACCATGAAAAGGCTTTCCCATGTCGACTGGACAATCAAGTTGATGAGATCAAGCGACATAGCCAAGACGCTCCACGGAGTATCGATGTTGTGAAAGATAGGACAGCACCTGCGCTGCCTTGGTATCGTCGTCCGGCACGCCGAGCGTCAGCGAACCGATCTGCTGGCCGCCAATCTCGTCGATGCGCGCCGACAGCAACGCCACGTCGATGGCGAGTTCCCGCGCCAGGCGGGCCACCAGCGTAGCGCCACCGTCCAGTCCCCGCACCAGCACGCGAATGACGGCCTGACCGCCGGGTCTAGGCTGTTGTTGCAACCGGCTGGTCAACGACACCGGAATCGCGTCGCCGAGTGCCTCGGAAAGAAATGTCTGCGTGATCGAGTGCCGTGGATGGGTGAAGATGTCTGCGACATGCCCTTTTTCGATAATATGCCCGGCATCAAGCACGATGACCTCTTTGGCGAGTTGCCTGACGACGGACATCTCGTGGGTAATCAGGATGATCGTGACCCCGAGTTCCCGATTGATGTTTGCCAACAGATCGAGGATTGAGCGCGTCGTCTGCGGATCGAGCGCCGAGGTTGCTTCGTCCGACAACAAGACGTTGGGTCGTGTTGCCAGTGCGCGGGCGATACCGATCCGTTGTTTCTGACCGCCGGATAGCTCGGACGGATAGCGATCGCGCTTGTCGGCGATATCGACGAGGTCGAGCAGTTCGGAAACTCTCGACGCGATGTCGGATTTCGACCAGCCCGCGATTTCCAGCGGCAGGGCGATGTTGTCCGCCGCCGTCCGCGACGACAGCAGATTGAAGTGCTGGAAGATCATGCCGATGGAACGCTGCGCCAGCCGGAGTTCACGACCGGAAAGGCTCGATATGTCGCTATCGGCGACGATGACGCGACCGGTCGTCGGCTTTTCCAAACCGTTGATCAGACGGACAAGACTCGACTTGCCGGCTCCGGAACGGCCGATGACACCAGTGATGGACCCGCGCGCGATCGCGAAATCGACATCTTCCAGCGCGCGCACGCTCGGCTTATTGCGGTGGGCCGGATAGACTTTCGAAACGGCCTCGAATCGAACCATCGCCTCCAATACGGGCGCGTCGGGCGCAATAACCTCAGATGATTGAACCGGTTGCCCGGCCCTCACCGATTGATGAGCATTCATTTAACAGATCCACATTTTCGACTGTGCGACCGTTGCCTTCAGGAGCACAGCCGCGACGAATTTCCGGGGACGAAAGACAGCCTCGCTGTCGGCCTTAATGCCCGAACAGCAGGTAGCTGCGGTCGATGCCGCGAAGCGTTTTGGTCTCATCCGTCCAGCCGACGGCGCGGCGATAGCTGCCCATCGCGACACCCTGTTTCAGGGCCACCACATCCACATCCTGCGGCAGATCAGCGAACGGCGACACGAACAGCGCATCCTCGGGACAATACAGCTCACAAAGGAAACAGGTTTGACAGTCAGCCTGGCGAGCGATGACCGGAATCCCATCCGTTTTGTCGAAAACGTTGGTCGGGCAGACGTTCACGCAGATATCGCAGGACGTGCATCGCTCGGCATCGATGACTTCGATCATTCCGCCGCCTCCGCATAGCTCGTGGCTGCATGCGGCCGAACCGAGGTCCAGACCTCATCAAGACCGCCCGTCGTGATGTAATGCCGGAGGCGCTCGTCCTGATCGGGAAAATCGTCGCGCCGGTGCATGCCGCGGCTTTCCTTGCGGGCAAGCCCGCTCCGGTACATCCAGCGCGCGGTCGCCAGCATGGCGGCGCTTTCCCGGACACGCAGCAAGTCGGAGTCGCTGGCCGCCCCCGCTTCGGAAGCGGCGCGCCAAAGCGAGTCGAGACGATCCAACGATCCGCCGAGACGTCCCGCTTCTCGAAAGTAGTTCAATTCGTAGGGAAAGACTTCGTCCTGAACCGCCTTGGCCAACTCGGCAGGGTTGAATGGCCTGGCAGCCCGGTCACGGAGGCCTATGGTGCCGGCCCGCGATACCCTTCGCTTTGTCGATCCGATTTGCCCGGCATAGTCGGCAGCGCCCTGCCCCGCCCAACTGCCGGACGACATCGCCCACGCCGCGTTGTGGCTGCCGCCCCCGGTAAACCCGCCGCAGATCAGTTCGCGGGTCGCGGCGTCGCCCGCAGCATACAGGCCTGGCACACTGGTTGCGCAGTTGTCATCGACGATGCGAAGCCCGCCGGTGCCGCGAACCGTGCCCTCCAAGCGTAGCGTAACCGGGAAGCGCTCGGTGAACGGATCGATGCCGGTACGATCAAACGGCAGGAAGAAATTCGGCTGCGACGCCCGCATATGTCGCTGCACATCGCTGTCGGCCTTGTCGAGACGCGCGTAGACCGGCCCCTGCAGCAGCGCCCGGGCGATCGCCGATCTTCCGCCCTTCGAGGCCGCGCCGGGAACGATGCTGCCATCTTCATAGGAGAATGTTGCCCAGCCATAGAACAGCGTCTTGGTGACCGAGCCGAATGCAGCCGAGATCGCATAAGGATTTGAAAACTCCATGCTGGTCAATTCGGCGCCGGCCTCCGCCGCCATCAGGTAACCGTCACCCGTCAAGACGTTCGATCCCAGCGTCTTGCTGAGAAAGGCACAGCCGCCAGTCGCAATCACGACGGCCTTGGCGCGCACGATCCACCGATCATGCTTTTGACGGCGCAGACCCGTCGCGCCTGCAACTGCGCCATCTTCATCGAGGAGCAATTCGAGAGCCGGGCTGTGGTCAAGAATGGTCACACCGGCTTGCTTGGTCCGCTTGCGCATCAGCCGCATATATTCCGGCCCCTGCAGCGAGTTGCGCTTGGATTTCCCGCTGTCATCGACCGGATAAGGATAACCCCAATCGGCCAGCCGGTTGCTTCGGTCGTACGTGCGATCGAGCACCCGGGCCATCCAGCGGCGGTCCTGGAGATATCCACCCATCTTCTCGCGATTGGCCATCGCGGCTTCGCGCAGCGCCGGATCCGGATCGATGTACCAAACACCTGTTCCGGCCGCAGCCGTCGTGCCGGAAGTGCCGCAGAAACCCTTATCAGCGAGAACGACGCGCGCACCGTGCTCCGCCGCGCTGATCGCAGCCCATGTGCCTGCCGGGCCGCCGCCAAGAACCAGAACATCCGCGTCGAACTCAACAGATCCCGCCGCCGCAGAGACCTTTTCGGCGCGGACAGATCGATTAATCATTGGATCATTTCTCCGGGAGTCCGGTTCACGGCATCACATCCAATGGCAATGGTCGCGCGGGCCGATGCTTTTGGCAATTTCAGATATCTGGAGAGAAGTGGACGAAGCTTTCCCTGTTGTACGAGAGGAGAGAAAATTCATGCAGCGCTCGCCGACAGAGTTCATTCTTTGAGCAATAGATGAACCTGGCGGTGGCGATCCAGCGCAAATCCGTCGCGAGCTTTGTCCGGCCAAGACTCTGCAGCGATCAGCGAATTATTTTTTCTTGCGCAGACGACTGATCGCTTGCTTTTGCCTACATGTCACGTTCACGGCGCGTCGAACATCATCAAATGAAGAGAGTCGAACGTTCGCGCTTCCTCTGATCGCCACGACGCGATATTTACCTCGCAGCGCGATCCAGCCCGTCACTGCGACGCTCGACACGCAATCGACTGGAACCCCACCATGTCATCTCGCCACCTGCATCTGAACGTCAATCTTCTTCACTCCGGCGTCTACGCGTCGGCCTGGCGCTTGCCGGACAGCGACCCGCGCGCGTGTTTCGACGCCGGTCACTATGTGCGCGTGGCACGCATCGCCGAGCGCGGCAAGCTCGATGCGATCTTCCTGGCTGACACGCCGGCGGTCACAGACCGCATCGACTATCGCCCGTTCCAGTCGATGGAGCCGACAATCGTGCTTGCGACGGTCGCGGCCTCCACGAGCCATATCGGGCTGATCGCAACGGCTTCCACGACCTATAATGAGCCGTATAATATCGCCCGCCGGTTCGCGACGCTCGATCTCGCCAGCGGAGGGCGTGCCGGCTGGAACGCGGTGACCACGGCGGATGCCGCCTCGAGCCGGAATTTTGGCCTGCCCGGTGTGCTCGAACACAAGGCGCGCTACGATCGCGCGAAGGAATTCGCCGAAATCGTTCACGCGCTCTGGGATAGCTGGGAAGATGACGCTTTCGTTGGCGATAAAGCCACGGCAAGATTCGTGGACACCTCGAAGGTTCATCCGATCGCGCACCGCGGACCGTATTATTCGGTGGCGGGTCCGCTGAACGTACCCCGCTCCCCACAAGGACGACCGGTCACCGTGCAAGCAGGCGGCTCAAACGATGGCCGCGATCTCGCCGCCGCCCAGGCCGAAGCGGTCTTTACGCTTGCACAGACGATCGACGAAGGCGCCGCCTATGCCCGCGACCTGCGGACCCGAGCAGCCGCCTATAGCCGATCGGGCGAGTCCATCGTGATCCTGCCCGGACTTGCGACCGTGATCGGCAGCACCGAGGCGGAGGCGAAACGGCGGCAGGATGAGCTTTGGGAACTCGTGCCCATCGAGTACAGCCTCGCGCGCCTGGCAAGCACGCTGCAGATCGATCCCGCGCAACTCGAACTCGACAAGCCGCTGCCTGATCCATTGCCGCTGCCTGCCAATGCCAACCACACCATGTTCCAGGGCACCGTCAATTTGGCGCGCCGTGGAAACCTGACCGTGCGTCAGCTGTTGCGGGCACTTGGAGGCGGCGTCGGCCATCGCATCATCGTCGGTACGCCCGAACATATCGCCGACGACATCGAGGCGTGGTTCAGGGCCGGCGCAGCCGACGGCTTCAACCTGATGCCGGACGTGCTGCCGACCGGACTGGAGGTCTTTGTCGACACGGTGGTGCCGATCCTGCAAAAGCGCGGCCTGTTCCGCAAAGACTATAGCGGTTCGACGCTGCGCGACCATTTTGGTCTTCCGAGGCCACCGAGCCGCTTCGCCACGCAGGTAGCAGCAGCCGCATCTGCATGAAGATCATCAGTCAGCGTTGGCCTGGCGGCGCTTCAGCCAACTCCCCGAAAGTGCTGGCCAATGGCGGGGATTGCAGCCGGCGTACCCGCGGAATCACTTCCCGCGCGAAACGCTCCATCTCCGCTTCGAACGGCTGGAATTGCAGCATGAACAATTCGATCCCCGCCGCGTGGAAGGCACGAATGCGCGCCGCCACGTCATCGTAGCTGCCGACCAGCCCGGCTGCCGTTCCACCGTTGCTGCCGACGCGTGGCGTCTTCTGCATCGTCTGCATCATCACGACCTGCGGGTCGGTATTCTGCTTCTGGATCGCCTTCATCGGCGCGTCCTTTGCCGCCAGATTCAACAGCCGTTCGTAAGCAGCCTGAGCCTGTTCATCGGTCTCACGCGCGATGACAAAGGCGGAAAGCCCGAACCGTAGCGGCGCTGAAGAACGCGGGCGTGCCGCGACATCGGCAATCAAGCCGGCGACGTCGTCCAGCGGCTGGCCATTGATGAACCATACATCGCCATGATCGGCGACAAGCGCGCGGGCGGGTTCGGATTCGCCGCCAACATAGATCATCGGCCGCTGACGGTAGAGATCTCTGGGCCGCAGCGCGTAATCGCGCACATCGAAATGCGCGCCTTTGTACGTCACGCGCTCGCCTCGCATCAAACCCGATACGACCGAGATCCATTCGCGGCCGTAGGCATAACGCGCGTCGTGCTCCGGGAAACCGATACCCGCCCTGTCCAGTTCCGGACGATTCCAGGCGTTGACGAGATTGATCGCAAAACGTCCGCGGCTGACGTTCTCGATCTGGAGCGCCATCTTGGCAAGAACGACCGGATGATAGAGGTACGGCTTGATAGCTGCGATGATCTCGATCCGGCTCGTCAACGCCGCAAGCGCAGCCGCCGAACTCCAGGCTTCGAGCTGATCGAGATCCTCCTGATGAGGATTGATGGTGTGCTGCGCGACAAGTGTCGAGTCATAACCGAGCTGTTCCGCGGCCAGCACCAGATCTCGATTTCGTTCCCATGACGCATCGTATGGCTCTTCAGGGTCTTGATGCGCAGCCCGCGAGCCATGAACCAGGGCCCAAATGCCGAAACGAAGGGGATGCGTTGTCATGAGCGTCCTAACTTTCGATTTGTTCGCGTCATCGCGTCAGAGATGACTGCGGCGTTGTCGCCAAATCGCGATGAGAGATCAAGCCGATCTGATCATGAAACACGCCATGGGAAAGTCAAAAGATGTTCTTTGCCGTCATTCGGTTCGTAAAGAAATCAGAAAACTCCGAAACGAATGACAATTGGAAAAGCACTCTATTTCTGTTCGACCGAATTCGTGGGACAGTTTGCAGCAGGTGATCGATGTTCCACGCATTGGAGGTGCACCGCCAATTGAAGTGATCGCGCGACCTGTATGAAAGACAGGCCTTGATGCTCGCGCGGGCCGTTTCTTCATGTGGCGCCATGAATTCAGGATGACATTATCTTGACCAACATCGAGCAGATTGCGGCTACGGTCGAGTTTGATCGGCTCAAGCGAACCGATGGCTATTCCTCGTCGACGCGGCAATCGAACTTTAAGCTCGGAAAACGCGGCTTGCAGGCTCTCTCCTGGCTTGCGCCCATCGCGCTCGTGATCGCCTGGGAATTATTGGCGCAGGCCGGATGGCTGTCGCCGCAAGTGCTCCCTGCTCCCAGTAAAGTGGTCAAAACGGCAATCAAACTTGCGGCAACAGGAAGTCTGCTGAATGACTTCGGCGTCAGTCTGCTACGGGCCATTGCGGGCTTTGCGGTCGGCGCCGGCGTTGGTTTCACGCTCGGCACGCTCGTTGGATTCTCGCGAATAGCGGAAGCCGCGATCGATCGCAGCGTTCAAATGATCCGCGCGATCCCGTTTCTTGCGCTGCTGCCGCTGGTAATCGTGTGGCTAGGCGTCGGTGAAGCGGAAAAGATATTTCTCGTTGCGCTCGGCGTCACCTTCCCGATCTATGTCAACACCACCCTGGGTATCCGGCAGGTCGATCCGAAGCTGATCGAGCTTGGGCGCATTCAGGGCCTGAACTCGTTACAGCTCATTCGGCGGATCATTCTCCCTGGCGCATTGCCGTCAATTTTAACCGGCGTTCGTTACGCGTTGGCGACGGCGTGGCTCGCGCTCGTCGTCGCCGAGACCATCGGCGCCGAATCCGGGATCGGCTTCTTGGCAATGGATGCGCGGGAATTCCTGCGGACCGACGTGATCGTTTTGACGATCGTGATCTACGCGCTGATCGGTGTCGCGGCCGATGCGATTGCCCGCTTGCTTGAACGCCGCCTCCTCGCCTGGCATCCTAATTATGGAGGCATGCGGTGACATTCCATGTCTCGCCGCCGTCTTCGGCAACGCCGGCCGTTGTGGTAACCAATCTCAAGCGCACTTACGGCGAACGAGTCGTGATCGAAAAGCTCGATCTGCGCATCGAACGCGGAGAATTCGTCGCCCTGCTGGGGGAGAGCGGGTGTGGAAAGACCACGCTGCTGCGGGCGCTGGCGGGACTCGACCCGATTCAGGGCGGCCGCATTGCCGCTCCCCGTCGGCCGGCCGTGGTCTTCCAGGAGCATCGGTTGCTGCCATGGGACAATCTTTGGCGCAATGTGGCCCTTGGCCTCTCGGCGCCCGACGCTCGGGCGCGGGCCGGCGCTGCGCTGGTCGAAGTCGGGCTTGCCGGCCGGCTCGACGACTGGCCGCGCAATCTCTCCGGAGGCCAGGCCCAGCGCGTCGCGCTGGCGCGCGCATTGGTGCAACAGCCCGAACTTCTGCTGCTGGATGAACCGTTCGCCGCGCTCGATGCCCTCACCCGCATCCGTATGCACGACCTCGTGCGCGAACTGGTCGCGAACCATCGGCCAGGCGTCCTGCTTGTGACGCATGATGTCGATGAAGCGATCGCCCTCGCCGACCGCATTTTGGTGATGCGCGACGGCATCATCGCCTTTGAACACCGGGCAAAAGGAAATCCGACTTCAATCGAACGCGCTGATCTCCTTGCGGAGCTAGGTGTGCTTGCTTCTCACGCCCCTGCTTAAGTCTCTCGGAAGGATCCACTGATGTCTGACTTCTCCTTTGGCAAGTCATCCCGGCGGCATTTTCTGGGGACCGCCGCATTTGGCATCGGCGCCCTCGCCGGCTTCAATTTGAGCGAAATAGCTCATGCAAGCACCGGCCGCACCACCGACACGGTTCGCCTGACCTGGGGTCTCAGCGGCCTTAATCTGATTGCCAAGGAGCGCGGCGAATTCGAAAAGACTCTCGCCAAAGATGACATCAAGGTCGAATGGCTTGGTCCGTTTCCGAACCACGCGCCGACCTTGCAGGCCGTGACCGGCGGAAGCGCGGATTTCAGCTTTGGCGGCAGCACCACGCCGGCGCTGGCCGCCATCATCGCCGGCTCGCCACTGGTGTTCACCCAGTTCGTCGTCTACGAGCCTCGCACCACCGCAATCATCGCCAAGGACGATTCCGGCATCAACAAGATCGAGGATCTGGTCGGGAAATCCGTGGCTGTGAACCGCTCCGGACTCGGCGAATTTCTGCTGGTGGCGGCCCTGGAAAAACACAAGATCGACCGATCGGCCGTGAAGTTCGTCTATCTCAATCCTCCCGATGCCGCCCCCGCGCTTGCCTCGGGAAAAGTCGACGCCTGGTCGATGTGGAGTCCCGGTGTCGATATCGCGCGGCTGGAATACAAGGCGCACGACCTGTTTCTCGAGGGTCGCGATCTGGAATTTCAGATCGACTACACGTCCTATCTCACCACCCGCAAGTTCGCGACCGAAAATCCTGCACTTGTCCGCGCCGTGAATGATGCTTTTCGTAACGAGGGCAAGTGGATTTCCGAGAACAGCCGGGACGCCGAATACATTGCGCAAAAAGCAGGAAAGTACAGCGATGAGGTCCGCGACCAGTTCATCGCGATGAACCGTCAATATCGCTACTTCTCGGTAGACGACAAACAATTCGTCGCCGATCTGCAAAAAGCGGCGGACTGGTTGCTCGCACGCAAGGTTTTGCCGGAGCCGGTCAAGGTCACCGATCATCTGGCGCAACTCTGAGAATATCCCGCCACGATCAGATGGCCGCAGCCAGACAAACCATGCAATCGCTCTTTCCCATCCAGGTCGAACAATGAATAAGCCGGTATCCACATTCTCGTTACAGCCCTCGCATCATCTCGATGTCCATTCACCCGATTTTCAGGCGTTGTTGAACCAGATCGCCGAAGGCGAGAGCGAACGCGAGCGCGAACGCATTCTTCCTTTTGACGCGATCGATCTCATCCGCCGCGCCCGGCTGGGCGCGTTACGGATTCCGGTGGACGGCGGCGGCGGCGGAAGCTCGATCCGCGAACTATTCGAGATCGTCGTTCGCCTCGGCGAAGCGGATGCCAATGTCGCGCATATCCTTCGGAATCATTTCAGTGTGGTTGAGCGGCTGGTGCGGCGCCCCAGGGACGATCAGAGCCGGCAGTGGCAAAAGGCCGTCGCCGACGGCGCCATCATCGGCCTTGCAACGACGGAACTGGAGACGCCCAAGGTGGGCGACATCAAGCCGAACACGACGTTGACGCCGGATGGAAACGACTACCTGCTGAACGGCACGAAATACTACAGCACCGGCACCCTCTATTCGGACTATGTCCTTGTGCGCGCCGCCGACCCATCCGGCGCGACCGGAGCGACGATCATCCCGGTGAAGCGGGAAGGTATCGAACTGATCGACGATTGGGACGGGCTGGGACAGCGCCTGACGGCAACCGGCACCACCCATTTCCGTAATGTCCGGGTCAAGCGTGCGGAAATCGTGTTCGATGCACCCGATGTCGGATATGGCGTCCCCTATTCGAATACGTTTGCTCAACTCTTCCTGACCGCAATTAACGCCGGCATTGCGCGGGCCATCCTGCGCGATGCCGCCGCACTGGTTCGTTCCCGGAAACGGACCTTCTACTATGCGCCCAACGAGCATCCCACCGATGATCCGCTGCTTCAGCAGACCGTCGGCCAGATTGCCAGCGGCGCCTTCGCAGCGGAAGCTGTTGTGCTCGCGGCGGCCGACGCTCTGGATATCGCGACCGATGCTTTCGATGCCGGCGGGCCCGATGCCGTCGACGCGGCGCACAAGGCGGCACTGCTGTCGGCCAAGGCCAAGATCATCGCCGACGAATTCGCCATTCGCAGCGGCAGCCTGCTCTTTGATGTCGGCGGCGCGTCAGCCGCAAAAAAGCTCACCAACTTCGACCGCCACTGGCGCAACGCGCGGACCTTGTCCTCTCACAATCCGACAACCTTCAAGGCGCGATCGATCGGACAATATGAAATCAGCGGCACGCCGCTGCCGGCAAAGGGCTTCTTCTAGCGAAAGAGGTATCGCGTGCCGCATGACGAAGGAAGGAACCGATGAACAAACCGGACATCCATCTCGTCGACAAGACCCACGAAATCGAATGCCAGTTCCGCACCGTGATGCGCCGCCTTGCCGGCGGCGTAAGCATTATCACCGCCGGCCGCGATGACGATATTACCGGCATGACCGTTACATCGCTGACGTCGCTTAGCGCCGACCCTCCCCGGCTGCTGGTGAGTCTCAACAAGCAGGCTTCGTCTTTCGCCCTGATCGAACGCAATCGGGCGTTCGGGGTCAACATTCTTGGATCCGAACAGCAAGAGCTCGCCGGGCGCTTCAGCAACGGCGCGCTGAAGGGCAAACAGCGTTTCGAAGGCGTGGCGTGGTTCGCCGGCTCGTCCGGCGTGCCGCTACTCGCGAAATCCGTCGCCGCGGTCGAATGCCAGGTCGAGGAGATCATCGAGCGACATTCGCACGCGATTATCGTCGGCCGCTTGCTGAGCATGGACCTGTCACATCGGTTATCAGGCCTTGTCTACTGGAACGGTCAGTATATCGAGATCGACCACGACATGGACCTGGATCTGCTTGCCGAGGTGAGCATTCCCTTGGCGCATGTGCGATGAGGGCCTTCCGATGAAGCGCGAGATTCCACCGAACCCCCCGATCGTCGCGGCAAGTCCCGGCCCCGGCGGCACTCCGCAGATACGCTGGCAACTCGAGCGGATCGTTGCGGAATTGCGGACCTCGCGGGAAGAAACCCACAGCATCCGTCGTGACGGCCAGGCGCATCGCGCTCCGTCACGCGACGCGCTGGAAGGCATCCTCAACGGCCTTACCGAAGCGCTGTTTCCGCGGCACTACGGCCGATCTGACCTCGATGGCGAGAACATCGACTATTTTGTCGGCAACACGCTGAGCATCGCGCTCGATTCCCTGTTCGATCAGATCCATCGCGGAGCGCTGTTCGTCGGTGACGAGCTATTACCGGGATTTCGGCGCGAGGAAGCAATCGAACTGACGCGCACGTTCGCGTCGCAATTGCCGACAATACGTGGACTCCTTATCAGCGACTTGCGATCTGCTTTTGTTGGCGATCCCGCGGCCAGGAACTTTCCCGAGATCCTGATCGACTATCCCGGGATGACGGCAATCATCCATCACCGTCTTGCTCACCTTCTCCACGGTTTTGGCGCGAGACTGATCGCTCGCCTGATGGCCGAAATCGCTCATGCCAAAACCGGCATTGACATCCATCCCGGAGCAAGCATCGGATCCGGGTTCTTTATCGATCACGGCACCGGCGTTGTGATCGGTGAGACCGCGATTATCGGAGAAAACGTGCGAATCTATCAGGCCGTCACGCTTGGCGCACGACATTTTCCCACGGATGACAACGGCAATCTGATCAAAGGCGATGCACGCCATCCGGTCGTGGAGGATGACGTCGTCATTTATGCCGGGGCGACAATCCTCGGCAGGATCGTAATCGGCCGCGGATCGACCATCGGCGGCAACGTCTGGCTCACGCAGGACGTTCCGCCGAACAGCTTTGTGACCCAGGCGACTGTCCGGAGCAAGGTTGGCGCTCCATAACCGCCGGTCTCACGTGACCGGCGCCTTCCAGCGCATGAAGTATCTTTCCAGCGCCTCGAGCACGGCATTGAACACGAGGCCAATAACGGTGATTCCCAGAATGCCGAAGTACATCTGCGGGATCAGGAAACTGTATTGGCTGTAGATGATCAGGTAGCCAAGACCGGCCTTCGCCCCGACCATCTCCGATGCCACCAGCACCAGCATGGCGGCGGCGCTCGCAAGGCGAATGCCGACAAAGATCATGGGAAGAGAGGCCGGCAGGATCACCTTCCGAAACAGCTGTTGCGGCGTGGCGCCCATCGTCCGCGCGGACTTGATCAGCAGCGGATCGACCTGTTTGACCGCTACGATGGTATTGAGGAGCAAGGGCCAGGCGCAGCTATAGATCACCATGGTGATCTTCGATGTCTCGCCGATTCCCAACAGAAGAATGAATACCGGCAGCAGCGCCAGCGGCGCGGTATTGCGGCAGATTTCGATGATCTGATTGAGCAGATCGCCGAGCCGGCTATACCGGCCGACGGCCAGCCCCAGCGGGACCACCAACACGACGGAGATGAAAAATCCGCTCAAGGCACGCAACAGGCTGGCTGCGACGTCATCGTAGAGCTCGCCGCTTTGCGCGAGCTGCCATCCCGCACGCATCACTTCCGAAAACGGCGGGAAGAACGCCGGGTCGGTCAGTCCCAACCGGGGGACGGCCTCCCATACCGCCAGCAAGATGACCAACAGCGCCGACCTTCGCCCAAATGCACCGAGCCATCGGACGATGGCGCGTAACCTCGTACCTGCCGGCGAGACATGATCGCCTGCGCCGACCAGCGACGACGAACGGCCTTGCGCAAGCTCCAACAGCGGCAGCATTTCCAGGCTAGACATGCGCGGCCTCCTCTATGGGATTCCCTGTCCGGAGCACACCTTCTTCTTCGGCCAATTGCCCTTGCTGAACTTTCAGTACTTCCTCACGCAGCAGCGTCCAGATCTCGTGACGGACGTTGCCGAACGTGGGAAGCGACCTGACATCATCCGCCTCGCTGCGCAAAACTTCGGGAATCTCGACAATATCCTTGATCCGTCCCGGGCGTGACGTCATGACAGCCACACGCTGACCAAGAACAATCGCTTCGTCGATGCCATGGGTGATGAAGACGATGGTCTTGCCCGTGCTACGCCAGATGCGCAGAAGCTCGCCCTGGAGGGTTTCCCGCGTCTGCGCATCGAGCGCCGCGAAAGGTTCGTCCATCAGCAAGACCTCTGGATCGTAGGCCAGGCTGCGGGCGATTGCGACGCGCTGTTTCATGCCGCCGGACAACTCGTGCGGATACCGGTCGGCGAAGGCCGACAGGCCGACCAGATCGAGATATTGCCGCGCTTTCTCGCGGCGCTCCATGGCCTTGAAACCTGCGATATCGAGCCCGAATTCGATGTTCTGCGCTGCCGTGCGCCAGGGGAACAAGGCGTATTGTTGAAAGACGATGCCGCGATCGCGCGCCGGTCCGGTAATCGGCCGGCCGTCGAGCAGGATGCGGCCGCTGGTCGGAGCCGTCAGTCCGCCGAGCAAATCGAGCAACGTCGATTTCCCGCAGCCGCTCGGCCCGACAAGAGCGAGAAACTCGCCGGACTTTACCTCCAGCGTGATATCGTCCAGAGCCGTGAAGTGACGCGCCGCTCCTCCGGTCTCGCTGCGGACGAGGAATTCCTTGCGGACCTGCTCGAACCGGATCTTGACCGCGCTCATTCTGCGTCCGCCGTCTTGTTCGGACGGTAGTAGTTCAACGCATTGGTATAGATATCCGACGCCTTGAGCTGGTCCGGCTTGAGCAGACCGTCCTTCACCAGCCAGTCGATCCACACCTGCACTTCCGGATCGCCGATCAGCCCGCCCTTGGTGGCGACTCCGGTGCTCTTCCAGTATTTGATAGGCGACGCGTCCTCGTTCCGTTTGCGTTCGGCGATGATCCTTTCAAACCGGGCTCGCACCTCCTCTGGAGGGGTCGTCTGTGCCCAGGCGATGGCACGCGAAACCCCTTCGATCAGCTTGCGGGAGGTATTGGGGTTATCCTTGATGAACCTGTCGCGGAGAACATAGGCGCCGCCCGTAAAATTGCCGAACAAATCCGTAT
The DNA here is from genome assembly GCF_900105125.1 of Bradyrhizobium canariense. Classification (NCBI taxonomy): domain Bacteria; kingdom Pseudomonadati; phylum Pseudomonadota; class Alphaproteobacteria; order Hyphomicrobiales; family Nitrobacteraceae; genus Bradyrhizobium; species Bradyrhizobium canariense. The sequence goes on from NZ_LT629750.1 coordinate 2,384,506, forward strand.
CGGCAAACAGCTTGCGGATTCCGCCGCGCTCCAGCGCCTTGTCGCGCAAGATCCCATTGAGCGTGGTCACATCGACCTGTCCCTGGCGCAGCGCCTGCTCGCCCGTGACCGGCGGCACCGCGACCAACGTGACCTGCTTTGCCTCCGCGGCGCTGAGGCCATTGCGCGCCAGATATTCACGAAGCACAAATTCGAGATGCGCACCCAGCGTATTGACCGAGACCTTCTTTCCGATCAGGTCGCGTGCGGACTTGATCGGACTGTCCTCCTTTACATAGTAGCCATTATAGGTGTCGGCATCGGATCCGTAGTAGCCGACCACCGCCTTGATCGGCGCCTTCGCCACGATCAGTTTGATAATCGCGCCATAGAACGCGCCGCCAATGTCGACGTCGCCGGTCACGACCGTCTGGATATCCTGCGGCCCGCTGATCGTGTTGCCGACCCACTTGAGTTTAAGCGGCGCCAGATAGCCGAGGTCTTCGGCCAGTTCCGGAAACGTCACCTGGCCAGCCCAGCCCTGATAACGCACCTCGGTCTTTTCCAGCGGTTCAGCCTGGGCCTGCCAGCTGAAGCCCAAAGTCAACAAGGTAGCCCACAGAATGTACAACGCCTTTCTCGCAGCGCCTGTTTCCGACACAGCGCGCGCCGGATTCCTTGATCGAAACAAGAATGTCATTTCCGATTTCCTCAGTTGCGGGAGCTGGACTAAGCGGCTTTCGCAGCCTGCGGCCTGGTCGACTTGATGCGGGTCACGCTGCGGCGACCGTCGACGCTGACCGGCACGTCGCCATCAATGGTGGCACGGCGTACGACGCGGTGCTGGTCGCCGTAATCGTTCACGGCATAATGCTGCGTGGCGCGGTTGTCCCAGATCGCCACGTCACCGGCTTTCCAGCTCCACCGCACCGTATTTTCAGGCGCGGTGATATGTGACTGAAACAGATCGAACAGCTTTTGGCCGTCACTCTTCGACAGACCCACGAAGCGTTGGACGAAGTTGCCAAGCACCAGGGTGCGTTCGCCAGTCTCGGGATGAACCCGAACGACCGGATGCTCGGTTTCATAAACTGTTCCGGTAAAGACCTCGTCGAAATGCTTTCTGTCGGCCTCGGTAGCCCGCGACTTTACGGCGTAGTCGTAGGCGTTGCTGTGTACGGCCCAGAGTTCATCGGCCAGCCTTTGCAGCGGCGGAGGCAGATCGAGATAGGCGGCAGCCGTATTCGACCAGATCGTATCGCCGCCAAACGGCGGGATGACGACGCCGCGCAGCACGGAAATCTTTGGATAGGCGTCCACAAAGGTGACGTCGGTATGCCACTGATCGGCACGTCCCCCGCCCCGGCTGGAGTCGAGTTCGAGGATCGAAGACGTTCCCTTCGTTGCACCGACCGTTGGATGCGGAACCAGCCTTCCCAACCGGACGGCAAAACGCTCCTGCTCCCCGTCATCGAGGTGTTTCTGATCGCGGAAGAATATGACCTTGTGTTCGAGCAGCACCCTGTTGATGGCAGCGACCGTCTGGTCGGATAACTCACCCGACAGCTGGATATTCCTGATTTCAGCACCGAGACGCGCGGCGCGTTGGATGATATCCGCGCGCGGAATGACGTTATCGATGACGCTCGCTTGAGTCATGGTCGTGCTCCAAAGCCGCGATCCTTTTGCCGGACAATGCTCCGCCATTCGCCGGTCGCTGGTACGACGGCGGAGAAGAAACGATGTGGTTTTTGGCCAGTCCTCTGCGCGGATCGTCTGTCAGCTATCCTGGCTGCGCAACGGGTTCGCTTGGGACCTCAATGCTCAAGCTGCTCCGATGCAACTTCGATACAGAGTATGAGGATGCTAACTCACCTCCGTCGGAAATACGTTCCAAACTTCGCAGTCCCCGGGAAATAGTTGCGCTCGCATACCGCAGAGAGATGAAATGCGAGATCTGACTTCGGCATGAATTGGACCCCGGACATGACGTTGCGCATGGGCATTACCGAACGACGCCCGCAAATCGTCGAATCGCATGATCGTCAGTCACTGAAACGAAGCCAGCGTTGTTCCCGCGGGCACGCAATGATCGCTTAGCCATTGGTGCAGACACCGCAACATTTGCGACGATGGCGGCTTTACCAACACGAAATGCATCTATCGCCGGCCAGAATTCAAGTCGCTGACACTGGACTGCTTCGTGCGAGCCCCCGGTAGTTGTTTCAAAGGCGCCGGAACGACGCGAATTGCAGGCATCTTCTATTCGGGATCAAATCACTAGATTCATGCTCAGATCTCGCGCAACAACGTAAATTCATTTCATCGACATTGTCGCGACTGAGCACGTAGAGTCCAAGGCGCAGCGGTGCGCGCTCAAACGACAGGCAATGCCGGTCGCTCCGCCAACGGAGCAACGCCACGGCGATTGATGGATATCGGAAATGTCAGAGCTCGGCGTTACCATCAACCTTCAACGAGATACACCGGAACTTGCCCATATTTACGAACAGGCCGGCATCGTTCAATTCCATCACGGCAAGTTCCTGATCGGTCCCTTGGCGCTAAAAGCGGGAGAGCATGTTCTCGACATCGGCACTGGAACAGGACGGCTTGCAGAATTCGTCGCTGGCCTGGTTGGACCGCAGGGCCGCGTCATCGGAATTGATCCGCTTGAAAGCCGCACCGAGATTGCGCGGTTACGGCAGTCGAAAACGCTGACGTTCGAGACCGGTCGTGCCGAGGACCTGTCCCGCTTCAGCGACAGCCAGTTCGATGCGGTCTACCTCAACAGTGTTTTTCATTGGATCGAGGAGAAGGAACGCGCCTTGCGGGAAATCCACCGCGTGCTCAAGCCGGGCGGCCGGCTCGGGCTCAACGTTCAGGACCCGTCGAAGCTGCACGAATCCCGCGTTTTCCTTCGGACCGCCATCTCGCAAGCCGGCTTAGGCGACCGGCATCGGGAAACCCATCCCGTCTTCGGCGTGACTCAAGAGCAACTCAAGGCCCTGTTCGCGGCGGGCGGCTTCGTCGACTACCGCAGCGACATGCGATCGCTGGTTGACGTGCACAGCGATGCCGACTCCCAGTTCAAATGGTCGGAAAGCAACGCTTTCGGCAATTTTCTGGACGGCTTCTCCCGATCCGAGCGCGAGCAAGTGCGCATCGCGTTTGCCCGCCTTGTCGAAGCCAAGCGTACACCCGAAGGGATCAGACTGGAGCGGTATCTGCGCTTTGCCTTCGCACGGAAGCCGGACGGATCATTGAAAGAGCCAAAACTGCCCGCGTGACCCCCTCTTCCCATCTTGCAGATCAACAAACGAGAGTTTTCGGACATGAGCGATCGGCGGCAGCTTGCCCTCAACCTCTTCATCTATCCGGGTGGCCACCACGAAGCGGCGTGGCGCTATAAGGGGTCCGCAGCGGACCGCGTGCTCGACATCAGCTACTATCAGGAACTGGCCAAGCGCGCCGAAGCCCACAAATTCGATGCGATCTTTTTCGCCGACGGCCCGGCACTCGCCGACAATGTGCGCTACGCGCAACGATTCCGGCTGGAGCCGATCACCTGGCTTTCAGCCATCGCCGCCGTCACAAGCCGTATCGGCCTGATCGCCACGGCATCGACGACGTATATGGAGCCATATAATCTCGCCCGGTTGTTTGCCTCGCTCGATCATATCAGCGGGGGCCGCGCAGGGTGGAATATCGTCACCACCAGCGCGCCGCAGGCGGCGCAGAATTTTGGGTTGCCCGAGCATCCTCCCCACGGCGAGCGATACGAGCGCGCAAGGGAATTTATCGACGTCGTCACCAGGCTATGGGATAGCTGGGAGGACGAAGCGCTTGTCAACGATCCCGCGTCGGGCATCTTTGCCGATACCGGCAAGGTTCATACGATCGATCACATAGGAAAGCATTTCCGGGTTCGGGGACCACTGAACATCTCACGGCCGCCGCAAGGCAGGCCGGTGTATGTGCAGGCAGGCTCGTCCGACGACGGGCGCGCTTTCGCCGCCCGCTTCGCCGAGGCGATCTTCACCGCGCATCAGACGCTTGCAAGCGCGCAGGAATTCTATACCGCCATCAAGCGGCAAGCCCGCGTCTTCGATCGCAGTCCCGACCAGATCAAGGTCCTGCCTGGCATCAGTCCTTTCATCGGAAGCACGCAGGCGGAAGCGGATCGCCTGCAGGACGAATTCAATGCGTTGATCCAGCCGGAATACTCGTTGACCCAGCTCCGCCAGATGATCGGGCTCGATCTTTCGGGCTTCGATCTCGACGGACCATTCCCACGGCATCTGATCGACACGCAGAGCGCACAGGGCGTTGCCAGCCGCTTCAAGCTCGTCATCGACATCGTCGACCGCGAACGGCCGACGATCCGGCAGCTTGTGCAGCGCCTTGCAGGCGCGCGCGGCCACTGGGTAATCGCCGGCCCACCGGAAAAGATCGCGGACAACATTCAGGCGTGGTTCGAAGGCGGCGCCGCCGACGGTTTCAACGTCATGCCGCCATGGCTGCCTGGCGGATTTGACCTGTTTGTCGAGCAGGTCGTTCCGATCCTGCGCAAACGCCGCCTGTTCCGTGACGATTACACCGGAACGACATTGCGCGATCACTACGGTCTCACCAGGCCTGAAAGTATCTTCGCGGATACGATTCAGGCGATCGCATGATCTGGCGATCCGCCCCGTACTGGTCGCCCGGCGTCAACGACGTCGCGTAACCTCCGACGGACAGAGCCCTCCCACAACGTACCGAGTTAAATATGAAGAGAACGAGTTTTCTCCTGCTGTCGGCTTTTCTGATATCCAGCGCCTTTATCGGCAGACCATCCATCGCACAGGACGCACCCAAAACGGAAATCAAGGTCGGTTTCGTGCCCGGTCCCTACATCGACGAATTCAAGGCCGGCGTCGAGCCAGAACTCAAGAAGAAGGGTTATAGCCTGCGGTATTACGAGTTCAGCACCGGCCTCGAAGCAAATACCGCGGTCTTCCGCAACGACATCGACGCCAATGTGATGCAGCACGCGGTGTTCTTGAACTCTTACAATGACCATAACAAAACTGACCTTGCGGGCATCGTCGCGGTGCCGACGCCCCCGATGGGACTTTACTCCAAAAAACACCCGCGTGATGTCACGGTGAAAGCCGGCATGACGGTCGCGGTACCAAACGATCCCGTCAATCTTCAGCGCGCGCTTTGGATCCTGCGCGACCTCGGCTGGATCGAAATCAGGGACAACAATCCCGTGGATGTCACCGAGCTTGACGTCATCAAGAACCCCAGCGGGATCAGGCTCGTTCCCCTCGAGAACGCCCAGGGACCCCGGGCGCTTGATGATGTCGACTTTGTCGCCATCCAGGGCAACTTTGCCATCTACAGCGGCCTGAAGCTAACGGATGCGCTGGCACTTGAGAAAATGACCGCCCCCTATCGCAACGTTGTAGCGATACGACAGGGAAATAGCGAAAAGCAGTGGTCCAAGGATATCGTTGCCGCCTACACATCCGATACGTTCAAATCTGCGATCCGCTCGAACAGATTCTACGATGGTTTTGCGCTGCCGGACTATTTCAACTGATGTTTTCGCCAGCCGGGCGACCACATCTCCGCCTCATGGGATGGGCCACAGCGCGACTGCACGACGACCGCTACCAAATTTGAGGACGGCCCGCCCCCCGGATGCGGTTGGTTCAGGCATGTCGCGTGGGTTACGCGATGATGGAGGTAATTTCAACGCGCACCCACGCGACAACCAGTTAGTTCCAAGATGGCGACGCGGCGTTGCTGGAGTCGCCGGGTCAACCAGGTCGGAACTCCCCCCGCCCCGGAGCAGAAAAGGCAGCTTCTCCTCGTAGTTCGGCGGCCAACGCCTCCGATCCAATGTCACCTTGTAGCACTGTGAGACTGGGTGTCGAAGCCAGCCGGGATGAACGCCGGCAGCTTTTCCTCGATGAACTGCTTGACCTCCGGTGACTTGAATACCTGGATGAAGGCCTTCAGCCTCGGATCGTCCTGCTTGTCCGGGCGCGCCGTGAAGCGCAGCACCAGTCCGTCATCAACGGTCCGGTCGATGATCAACGCCGATTTCGGATCACCGCCGGCCGCGAGCAAATAGGTGATGTTGACGAGCGCGAGCGTGACATCGTCGAGCGAACGGTAGGTCTGGGCAGGGTCGAGCTCGATGATCTTCAAGTTCTTCGGATTTTCGACGATATCCAATTTGCTGACCGAAAACCCCTTGCCCGGCGCGAGCTTGATCAGGCCGGCACGCTCCAGCAGAATCAGTCCGCGCGCACCGTTGAGCGGCTCGTTGGGAATCGCTACGGAGTCGCCGGATTTAATCTCGTCGAGTGTTTTGATCTTTTTCGAAAACAGCCCGACGGGCGCGATCACCCCGACCTTATCGACCTGAACGAGATTTAAGCCGCGCTGCTTGTTCTGAAGCGCCAGATAAGTTCCGTGCTGGAACAGATTGGCGTCGACATCGCCGCTGTAGACGGCTTCGTTCAGCGCGACCCAGTCGGTCAGCTCAATCACTTTGACATCAATACCCTTGTCGTTGGCAAGCTTGGCGGCAAATGAGACCAGCTGCCCAACGGGCCCGGCGCTGGTTGCGATCTTGAGAGGCTGGTCCGCGAACGCCCCTGCGGTAAGTGCAAGCAAAAAGCCGGCGACGCGCGCCATACGAATGAGTGCCATCATCATCTCGATCGTTCCTTCCGAAAATCTGTATGGATAGTAGACGAGACGATCTTCCGCACAACGAGATTGTTATTTGTTCTTGGTCTGCCGCGAGAGGTGAAACCTTTCGGCGACCACCTTCGCCGTAGATTGAAAAAATCAGCGTAGGCATTTCGATCCAAATCGGACGCGGATCTGAATGATTATTCCGTGATTCATGGACGTCGCAACCGCTCTCACTTCAATACGCATCGATCATCATCGGGCATCGCCAGACGATTGCGTTTGGAACAGAAAGCCATTCGCTCGGACCACGGCTGATCACCGCGCGATCTCAATCACAAACGGCGATACGTTGCTAAATTCAGACCCGACAGTAGGAGGATTTCCGCTCGCGCATGGTGAATTGGAAATAAAACAGCCGCGATATGGTGTTAGATACGTCACACGCGATGTTGCGCACCCAATCCGGACACCACCTGCCTGTCATGAGCCGTTCTCGAGAACTCCGCTTCAACGCATTCAGCATGACAGCGCCCAGCCACAACTGGGCGGGCCTATGGTCGCACCCGCGCGATGCATCGATCAACTACAACACCCTCGATTACTGGGTCGAATATGCAAGAATCGCGGAACGAGGACTTCTCGACGGCATCTTCCTTGCGGACGTCTTCGGCGTTTACGATGTCTTCGGCGGCAATCCGAACACGGCCGTAACTCATGGGGTCCAGCTCCCGAACGCCGAACCAGCCCTAATCGTGTCAGCCATGGCGCTGGTCACCAAGCATCTCGGGTTCGGCATCACATCAAATCTCACGTTCGAGCATCCCTATCAGCTAGCTCGGCGCTTTTCGACGCTAGACCATCTCACCGGCGGACGGATCGGCTGGAATATCGTCACGGGATATCTCGACAGCGGCGCACGCGGGATGGGGTTTGCATCCGGGCGCGCCCACGACGACCGTTATGATGCGGCCGAGGACTTTCTGGCCGCTGTCTACAAATTGTGGGAAGGCAGCTGGGAAGATGATGCGGTACGCCGCGACCGCGACGGGCGCGTGTTTACCGACCCTGCGAAAGTTCACGCGGTGCGGCATGAAGGGCCATACTATCGTGTAGACGGCATTCATCTGGCCGAGCCCTCACCACAGCGCACGCCGTTGTTGTATCAGGCGGGAGCATCCAAGCGCGGTCGCGCTTTCGCCGCCAAGCATGCCGAAGCCATCTTCCTCAACGGCCAGACCAAACCCATACTCGCCAGGACTGTTCGCGAAATCAGGACCGCAGCCAAGGAGCTCGGCCGCGATCCCTACGACATTCGCCTGTTCGCCGGCGCAACCGTCATCGTTGCTCCGACACGCGCCGAAGCCAACGATATTCTCGACGACTACCGCCGCTATGTCGACCAAAGCGGGCAACTCGCCCTGCTTTCCGGCTGGACCGGCATCGATTTCTCCACCTATCGCCCCGACCAGGCCGTGCAGTATGTCGAGAGCAACGCAATCCAATCGATGGTCGAGAACTTCACGCTCCGAAGCGAACAGCCGGTGCGGATCGGAGACCTCGCCACACTCAGCCGCGTCGGCGCGCGCTCACCGTTCGTGGTCGGTTCGCCGCAGGACGTGGCGGACGAGTTGATCGCATGGGCGGATGAAACAGACGTCGACGGATTCAACCTTTTCCGTCTGGTCATGCCGGAATCGCTGAATGGATTCGTCGACCTCGTGGTCCCGGAACTGCAATCTCGTGGCGTCTACAAGACGGCCTATCGCCAGGGCACCCTTCGCGAAAAACTGTTTCCAGGACGAGACGCGTCGCTGCATCCAACACATCCAGGTGCGAACTTCCGTCGCCCGGCTTCACCTGCAGGGAATGCAGTGGCGAGGTAAGCTTCCCAAGCTCACTTCCCTCCGAAAGATATGACGACCTGGTATCATCCTCGCGTTGTGTGCGGATAAAAGCGCCCAGATCCTCAAATACGAAAGCAGCCGCGAAACGCGTCGCGGCCTTTCACGATGTTAGGAAAAGCATTGAGGACAGCGCTAAAGCTTGCTTTAAAACAGGCATGGCGCCATTGGCTCGGGCGAAAGCATGCCAGCGAAATGAATGAGCGACGTGCCACGGCCGCTTATTCTTGTCTCCGACTTTCAGATGGATGATCGAATTCAATTTCTTTCGGCGTCAAAACCCGAAAAACTTCGCGCGCAACGCATCTTCATATTTCGTCTTCGCCTCTTTGGCGATTTTACGCATCTCGTCCTCATCGAATCCCGCTTTTTCCCATTGGTCGATTTCCGAAACCGAATGATTTACGGACGCCAGCGATTCTTCCTTGCGAATGGCAGAGATCCAGTTCTCAACGGCTGACCTGTAGCGAGCTTGGAGGTCATCAAGGTTAGAATTCTCTTCGCTCATCTTTTTCTCCTCGATAGTCCCTATCAGGACAATGAATATTGCATCTGTGTGAACGGACGAAGACAGCTGGATCCTCGTAAGGGCTCTGCGTCTGTAAGTCGGGTAACGTCTGTTTCCGAGCAGAAGATGCTCCGTGACGGATGGCGCGTTGGCGGCATGGCCTGGGCGCGGCCGATGACGCGCCCTCGCCGCAAGGATCGTCCACTCGACGCGGCTCAAGTCCTCAGAGAAGCAACGGCCGCCATCTCCTTAGCCTGAAACAATGATGATATGCTGCCGGCACGGGTACGCGCTGCCGGCAGACGTGGTTCCTGAGGAGACGGTGTGATGACCAAACCCGAATTCATTCCGGCCGCAATGGGTACACGGGTTACCGTACACGCCCTGCACGTTGGAGATCGGATCAACACCATGGGCTTCGAAGGTGAGGCTCTTTCGGCAGTCCCGCTCGCGGTCAAGGTCGCCAAGACAGGCATGGCTGTTCTTTTCCGCTATGGCGTCGTGGTGCTGATCGGGCTTTCGCCAAGCGATGAAAACGGCTTTCTGGAAAAGTTGAACCCCCGAATCGGCGGCAAGCTGGCGCGCTTTGAGGAGGAAGCCGCGATTGTGGCGCTCGCCGGCGATCCGGAGGACCAGGTTCAGGTGGGAGGACCGATTCAGCTGCTGGACATGTCGCCGGAAAGGCTTCTGGTCGTTGCCGACGTCCTGGCGAAGAGCGTCGTGCTTGCCGATGGCGAACGCGAAGTTGCGAAAGTGCTCGAGATTGTTGAGCCCTTTGCGAAGGAACTGGCGGACCACGGACGAACCCGAAGAAACCGAAAGGGCGTCTTGCAGCTGATCGGAAACGCGCTGTTGGTCCAACATCGGGTATCCGGCCGCGTCGCTATCGGCGAGAAGCCGGATGCACTATGGGACCGCCCGGACCTGGAGCGGCTCTATGCTCGCCTCGAAGACGAGTATGAGCTCAAGGAACGCGTGGACGCGCTCAATCGGAAGCTCGCCGTGGTGGCGGAAACGGCCAACACACTTGCGGACATCATCGATACTCGCCGATCGCTGCGCCTGGAACTGATCGTGGTTGTGTTGATCGCTTTCGAGATCGTTACCACCTTCTACCAAATCTACACGGCCAAGGGCCACTGACACCGAAGCCGACGCTGATCATCGTGGTTCACCCGAGAATGCCTGCCTCAGTGCTGACAGCCCGTCGAGCGCAGCCCGCGGTAGTGGGCCTTTTTCGACCGCGGCGAGTGCGTCCTCGAACTGTTGCGGCGTCGCCATACCGACCAGGATGGTGCCCATTGCCGGATGAGACAGCGCAAACCGCGTGGCGGCTTCGGTCAGGCTGGCGGCGAACCCTTCTTTTACCAGCGGGATCAGGCGCCGAGAGCGATCGACATCGGCGTCGTAGCTCATCGCCGAACCAATCGGCTCGGGCGCCGGACTCGCAATCGGGTGGCGCTCGGCTGAGCCCGACAGTGCGCCGCCGGCGAGAACGCGGATGCCGACGACACCAACGCCGGCGGCCTTGGTGTGATCGAACAATCGTCCATAATCCTGCGCCGGATAGTTTATCGGCAATTCCTCGGCGGCAGATGGATTGAGCATGTTATAGACGATTTGGGCGCTGTCGAAGGCGCGAGCATCAATTACCTGCTGCAGTGCCGCGGTGTCGCCTACTGCCGTAATCCCGAGGAAGCGAATCTTCCCCTGCTGACGCAAGCGTTCGAACGCCGGTACCACGTCGTCCAGCACCTGCCGGACGCTCAGCGCCAATCCGCCTCCGGTCTCGGTAATCGGATTGTGCAGGTGAAAGATGTCGACCCGGTCAAGACGCAATCGCGCCAGACTGCCTTCGAGCGACATCGTTACGGCGTCCGCGATGCGGCCGAACTCGCTGGGCGGCAACCGAACCTTGGTGCCTACGGTTACGTTGGCTGGCTTCAGCGTTTGCAAAACGTGGCCAAGGTTCTTTTCCGATTCACCATTGCCGTACTGCACCGCGGTGTCGAAGTAGTTCACGCCAGCGCCGATCGCCCGCGCGATGGTACGCTCCTGGTCGGCAGGATCGCCGCGTACCATGAATCCGCCCACCGCGCCGCAGCCGAAGCCCAGCACCGAGAGCTGCATTCCCGTGCGCCCAAAGTCCCGCAATTGCATCGCTGTTCCTCCGCCGGCCGCACAACACTCTAAATTACCGCCCGGGTAGTCTGCAACCATGCCCCTGTCGCAAACGTCCGGGAACGCCGGCCGTGCAAGTCCGCTTTACCTCGGCATCCTACGGGCATTCCATGACCGGCATTCTGCGAAATTGAGCGCGCTGGTCGCAAAGATTGGCTTTTGCATTTTCATTCGGACGAAAACTGTAACCGCGTACACTCTTCAAATTCTGCAGAACCAAGCAGCGAACGGCGGCAATGACGCGCGACGCTCAGCACCACCACCACGTCTTGGAAAAAGCGAAACAGCGCCGAATTCATTCGAAGCAGTACAATCGCGTGCAGTACCGCCGTGTTGCACTCGTTTCGTTCTGGTTTGCGTTAACGCATTGGTCATTTCTTTGCGTTCATTTTCACGATCTCATTCAACAGCGAGGCACCATGTCTGACATCAGCATTCCCGGCGGACGGATCCGTTCTTTCGTAGAGCGGATCGAACATCTGGACACCGAACTGCAGGAATTGAACGAGTCGAAAAAGGAAGTCTTTTCAGAAGCCAAGGCTGAGGGTTTTGACGTGAAAATTCTCAAGGAAATCATCAAGCTGAGGAAGCAGGATAAGGATGAGCGAGACGAGCGCGACACTCTGCTCGATATGTATATGAGGGCGATGGAAACCGCCGGCCCGGAATTGGCCGCCAAGGCCGCTTGACGTTCCACGTACCGATGATTTCGTGACCTGCTCAGTTATCAAATGATCGCAGAAGGCCGGTCTAAATATTCGTCAGCCGCGGGGATTAAGCCTCCCGGCTGACGGGGCTACCAGATTTATAGGGATGTTCTCGCGCGATGAGCGGCGCCCTGCGCCCTGCATTACGCTCACATCGCACGGACGACGGAATGGCCAGCTATCCGCCGCTCTTCATCCGGGTCAGATAATCGACAATTGCAGCGACGTCCTCCGGGGCTACCGGGGCCTTATAGGTGTTGATCATCTTGTTGACTTCGGCTGCCCAGGCCTGCTTCGACAGGGTTGGCTGGTTCAACACCATGCCGGCTGAATGACACGCCAGGCAGTTGTTATTGATCGCGTCCGACCCCGGTCCGTCGGGAAACATCCGGTCGCTGTCGGGAAGATCGATCTTCACGCTTTTCAGTTCGAAGGCCGCGCCCGCATACGAGACGTGGGGCAGCAATGACACACCCAGGAGGATGATGACGGCGCACAGCAGATTGCGAGACACTTTGAATACTCCGTCAAATCGCGGTGATATCAACCGATTCCACGACATTGCGCATGAAACCGGCGGTATTCCAGTTTGGAGTATCAGGCTGCGCCACGCCGCTGGTGTTGGTGCAGCGGGCCAACAGACTGTAGTCGCCTGGCGCTGGCAGCGTGACCTGCGCCTGCCATTGCCGGAATCCGTAGTCGCCTTCATCCTTTCCAAGCTGCGCCTCTCGCCAGCTCTGACCACGATCGATGGAGTAGTCGACCCTCGCCACCCCGCAGTCGCCGCCGAAGGCAATGCCGCGCAATGTCGTCGGCGCGGCAGCTTTGACCTTGCTGCCGGAGGCGATGTTCGTGGCGAAGGATCTCGGCACCATCCGGTTGATCGGAACCATCTTCACGCCGGTCTCGCCCGGCTTGATGCTTGCATAAGGCGTATCCGGAATCGTGTAGGCCACTTTTGTCCAGTAATTCGTATCGGGCTGATCCAGCACTTCGATGTCGGTTAACATCTTGACCCAATAGGTCGCGTACCAGCCCGGCACCACCAGCCGCAGCGGAAATCCATTCACCAGAGGAAGTTGCTCGCCGTTCATGGCAAAGGCGATCATCACCTCGCCATCGCGCGCATGGTCGATATCCAGCGATTTTAGGAAATGCGGCGCGTCTGCGACCACCGGCTCATCCATGCCCTTGAAACGTACCTGCAAGGCGCCCGGCTTCACGCCGGCTTTGTCGAGGACGTCCTTGAGACGCACCCCCGTCCAGAGCGCATTACCCATGGCGCCATTCGCCCATTGGCCGCCTGGCACGCGAGGCTCGAAGAAACCCCGCGAGTTGCCGGAGCACTGGTTCACCGCAGCGAGCTGGACATTTGGTAGTCCGTGGAGAATATCGTCAAGTGACAGCGACAAGGTCTGATTCACATGACCGCGCACGGTCAAGTTGAACTTGCCGACATCGATATCGGTCGGGATGACCGCCCAGTGCCAGCGCACGTAGAACTGATCGTTGGGCGTGAACGCCCCTTTGTCGAACACCTCAAACGGCGTTTCCAGCAACGGCGGACGGGTCCGCTGCAGGATCATGGGCCCTTTCTGCGGAAATGCGGTCGTGATCGGCCGCGCGCCGGGACCACCTGGCAGCGGAAGATCGACCGTCGTTTGCGCCATGCCTGGACTGGTGAGCGCCAAGGCTCCGACGCCTGCCGCACCTAGCAGCCGCCGTCGTGTGACCGTGCGGTGAAGGGGATGGTTCTCCATCGTCTATGCCTCCTGAGTATCCGCGCCGCCCATCGGCGGACGGTGATCTTGCACTCGCGAAGCCAGTACCTTGATATCAAAGCCGGTTAAGGAAGGCTGTACATTCGAAAAACGATGATTTTGTGCGGTATCCACGCCGCCCCCGATATTATCACCACCGCTCCATCGTCCAAGACCGATTGGCATTATTTCTCACTGCGCTGGCAGCGTGCGGCACGACTTCGCTGCTCGTGTCAACAACGCCGATGGCGGCAGCTGACCATTTCCGTCCGCACGTGCCACGCACATCGCAACGACTCAGCAATTGCGGGATGCCGGTGCATCGATGATAGTGCCTGGTACACCACCGACCTCATTAGGCATCGGCTGGTCGATGATATCTGCGAAAGATCGCGCCGTCTTTCTCGTCTAACGGAAGAGGACCTGTCATGAGATACGTCAGCCTTATTTGCGCAATTGCAGCCGTTCTATCTGGCCCTTCCGTCGCTGCAGCAAAAGCGGGATCGACCTATGACGGAACCTGGAGCCTCGTCTTTGTGACGCGTCAGGGCGCATGCGATCCGACCTACAATTTCAACGTCAATATATCTGACGGAATCGTGAGCCATCCAAACCTCGTGAGGTTCAAAGGCAGGGTAACCGCAAGCGGCCGGGTTCGCGCATCCGTTACCGTCCAGGACAAGCATGCAGCCGGTTCCGGCAGGCTGACGAAGAACTCCGGACAGGGCACTTGGAGCGGCTATGCGGGAAGTGCGCGATGTTCGGGATACTGGACGGCGCAAAAGCTTTGACGTCTCCGGCGCACTATTGAGCCACCGGCGCCCCCGGCGCCGCTCGCGGCAGGATGAGCTGGACTTTCGTTCCCTTGCCGGGCTCGCTGTCGAGATTGATCTGGCCACCCAAACAGCTCGTGACAATGCTGTGGACGATATGCAGGCCGAGACCCGTGCTGCCTTGATCGCGACGCGTCGTAAAGAAGGGGTCGAACGCCTTGCGCCTGATATCGAGGTCCATCCCGCAGCCATCGTCAGAGAAAAGAACTTCGGCATCGCCTTCCCCGCACGCTTGCACCTTGATGTCGATGGTTCCTCCCTGGCCATCGGGAAACGCATGCGCGACCGAATTGAGAAAGAGATTGGTCAGTACCTGTCCGTAGGGACCGGGATAGCTGTTCATCGTGAGATCGGGTTGGCACTCCAGGTTGAGGGTGAGATTTTGTTTTCCCAGGCCCGGCCGCAGACTCAAGACAATCTGCTCGGTCAGATCGCCGAGGTCGAAAACGCGTTGGTTCGAGTAATTGCGGTCGGTCGCCACCTGCTTGAATGACTGGATCAGTTCGGCCGCGCGGTTGAGATTGGTGACTAATTGCGACGATGCCTCGCGGCTGACCTCGAGAAACTGCTTCAGGCTCGATCGTTTAAGATTGCCCTGCTCGAGTTCCGTCGCGATCGTAGCGATCTTGCGTTCCAGCGACGACGCCACGGTCAGGCTGGTGCCTACCGGACTGTTGATCTCGTGCGCAACGCCTGCCACCAGCCGCCCAAGTGCCGCCAGTTTTTCCGCTTCGATCAGGGAGTTTTGGGTTTCCCGTAAATTTCGCAACGCGGCCTCGGCCGCGTCTCTGGCGCTGCGTATTTCCAGCTCGCTGCGCTTGCGCTCGCTGATATCGATATGGGTACCGATCCAGCCGTAAATAGCCGCAGCCGAGTCGTGAAGCGGAATGACACGCGTCAGGAATGGGCGATACCGTCCATCCTTGCTGCGCAGTGATAACTCCATTTCCAGTGCGCTTCCGGATTCCAGGGCTTGTCGCCAACAATTCCGGGCTTCAGGCAGCGAGGCCGGCGCAAGGATAGCTTGCCAATCGTGAGAACCGGCGCCCCCGCCCGATGTGCCCGTATACTCGTGCCAATGATTGTTGAACCAAAAGATCTTGCCTCCCGCTTCGGCCATCCACACCAGTTGGGGAATCGAATCGGCCAAGGTATGAAACTGACGCTCGCTTGCCTGCAGCGCTGCTTCCGCGCGTTTACGTTCGGTGATCTCTTCGGCCGCGACGTTGACGCCGACAATTTCGCCACTCGGGCTACGGAGCGGATGCCAATAGGTGATCCAAAACCGCTCGTCAGTTTGATCGGCACGCTGGCCGGTAACCTCAATGCCTGTCACCGGCTCGCCGGTCTCCATGATCGATCCAACGATGGCTTCGACGGACTCGGCCAGAGCCGGTACACAATCCCTCACCGTGCGCCCCAGATGATCTTCAACGGAAATGCCGCATATTTCAGTGAGGCGCTGATTGATTTGCAGATAGCGGCAGTCGGGAGAGAGGCAGGCGAGACCGATCGGCGCTGTGTCGTAGATCAGTTGCAGGGCGGGCTGCTGGGGAAACAGTACAACAGACGACGATCTTACAGTCGTCGCACCGCGATTCGGATCCTTGGACAAGGAACGCTCCCCTAACTAAATCGGCGATCTCCGACTATCCCCTCAGCAGGAGCCATAAATGTGGCTTTTCGTATCAGCACGATCGCCACGTTCACGCTGGTCCGCCCGTTCTCATTAACACTGGTGTGCCTTTTAACATTGACGTTGATATATCGCTTACCATCCTCATCCCGGGCGGGTTCTTGAGCATCATTTCGATGGCCTCGATAACCCTCCGGCGTCGTCAAATTTCGTCATAGATGCTGTCCTTTTCTTGGAGAAAATTGAGCGAATTTTCCCGATGCAACCGCAGCGTGTCCGCCGCGACCACGAAGGCAGCGGCCCACATTCCGACTGGAGTTGCAGGCTGACAGAAGGGTGGAAGAAAATCAGCGACGATGCCCGGCATCGTACTTGCTCAACAGCCAACGCCGGCTGCACCCAACGCTTTTGAAGCGCATAGTCAGACTTATTACAAATTTACGCCGCCTGCGCGAACCCTCATCGCAAATAATTTCTGGTCGCAAGACTCTTCATCATCGCGCTGATGCCGAATGTCCATGCCTCGCATTCGTCGCTTGAGCGCATGCGGTTGACGAGCTTGCCGAGTTTCGCCGCCTGAATGGTGACGATGTCGTTACGCTTGTGGGTAAAGCCCTGCCCCGGCGTGTCGCGATCTTTCACCGGCGCGAACATCGTCCCGAGGAACAGCGCAAATCCATCAGGATATTGATGCACCGGCCCGACCGTCTGCGAAACCAGATCTTCCGGGTCCCGGCTGATCTTGCTGATCGACGAATGTCCGTCGAGCACGAAACCATCATCGCCGGTGACCGTCATGGTCAAGTCCATCTTGCGGACGTCGTCGAGAGAGAACGTCTTGTCGAACAGTCGAACGAACGGACCAACGGCGCAGGAAGCATTGTTGTCCTTTGCCTTGGACAACAGCAGCGCCGACCGTCCCTCGAAGTCTCGCAGGTTGACGTCGTTCCCGAGCGTAGCGCCTACGATCCGGCCGCTGCTTGAGACCACCAGCACGACCTCCGGTTCGGGGTTGTTCCAGGTCGATTTCGGGTGAAGCCCGGCGTCCATGCCGGTCCCAACCGACGACAGCACCGGCGCCTTGGTGAAAACTTCCGCGTCCGGACCGATCCCGACCTCGAGATACTGGCTCCACGCCTGCTGCGAGATGAGAACGTCCTTCAGGTGCATCGCCTCAGGCGATCCCGGCCGGAGCTTGGACAGGTCATCGCCGACGAGCCGCACCACCTCTTGCCGGATTGCAGCCGCCGACGATGGATTTCCTCGCGCCCGCTCCTCGATGACCCGCTCCAGCATGGAAACGACAAAGGTGACCCCAGCCGCCTTGAGCACCTGGAGATCGAGCGGCGCGAGCAACCAAGGTTTGCCGACGTCACGCCCGTCGGGCGGGGTGTTGGCGAGGATCTCATCGAGACTACCAACGCGGGTGCCCGCGACTCCGCGCAGGGATCCGGCCGGATCCGCTTGCTCCGCGAGCGTGCTCACAATCGGAAAAGCCGACGTCACGTCGAAAACGCCGTCACCGCGCACGGCAACGACGGCGGGGCCGGAAACCGAGGGAAGCCATACGCGGCCGACCAGCGTCCCGGCCGTCCCATCCTCGGGCAGTATTGAAGCGGCAGT
Organism: Bradyrhizobium canariense; assembly: GCF_900105125.1. Lineage (NCBI taxonomy): Bacteria > Pseudomonadati > Pseudomonadota > Alphaproteobacteria > Hyphomicrobiales > Nitrobacteraceae > Bradyrhizobium > Bradyrhizobium canariense. The sequence continues at coordinate 2,402,333 of NZ_LT629750.1, forward strand.
CAACGATTTCATCGCCATTCCTCCACGGCTTGGCGCCGTATTAGCAGTTACGGACCGATGGCACGATTGTCCGTGGCGTTCAACGTCCCCAATGCAGCGCCAGCGGATTGACTTCACGCGCGAGTTCGATCAGCCCGGCGCGGGTCTGCGGATGGATCTGGTCGAGCGGATGGCGCACGGCCTCGCATTTGATCACGCCACCCTCGGCCATCACGCTCTTGGTCGCACGCAATCCGCATTGACGATTTTCGTAGTTCACCAGCGGCAGAACGTGCGCGTAAGCCGCCGCCGCCTCGGCGCGCCGGCCGGCCCGGTGATGGTCAATCACCGGCCGCAACAGATCCGGCAGCAATGCGCTCGGCATCGTGCCGGTCGCGCCGGCATCCAGATCGGCCATCATGGTGATGGCTTCTTCGCCGTCGAACGGCCCGACGATCGCTTCGCCGCCCGCCTCGATCAAGGCCCGCAGCTTCGCCGCCGCGAACGGCACCTCGATCTTGAGGTAGCTCACGAGCGGAAGCTCGCGGGCGAGGCGCGCCAGGAACGGCACCGTGAGCGTAACGCCACTGAGCGGCGCATCCTGAACCATGATCGGAATTCCGGCGGCGTCGGCCACCTGGCTGAAATGCTCGAACATGCCCTTTTCGTCCGCTCTCAGACCCGCGCCGTGATAGGGCGGCATCAGCATCAGAAGGCTTGCGCCGCGCTCCGCCGCACGACGGGCCCGCTCCGTGGCGATGCGCGTGCTGAAATGACTGCAGGTCACCATGACCGGCTTGCGCCCGGCGACATGAGAGAGGCAGAGATCGACCAGCGTATTGCGCTCATCATCCGACAGCAGGAATTGCTCGGAATAGTTGGCGAGAATGCAGATCCCGTCGACGCCCTGATCGATCATGCAATCCAGCACGCGGCGCTGGCCCTCGAGATCGAGATCGCCGCTGTCCGTAAACGGCGTCGGCGCCACAGGGAATAGCCCGCTATAGATGGGCGTGACGGATTTCGCCATGAGTGTCCCTCCCGAACCTTCGATTTAGATTCTTTTGCTACTAAATCCTTGCGGCTTCGACCAGACCATCCAGCACGTTGAGCGATTCAAACAGATAATATGAGCCGAAGATCGTCTCCGCATTTGTAGCCGAATCCTGGGCACGCGCATCGCGCCGCTTGTTGAAGCAGGCGCCGACCAGCATGCCGTCCGGCCGATCGCGGTTTTCGCCGACAGGCGTGAGGAAATTGCCGACCAGCGCAGCCGCCGTTCGCTCGCCTGCGTCCCGGTATCTGGCACGGTGGCCTTCGGACAGCGCAAGTTGCGCCAGCTTCAGCAGGGCCGAACAGGTAATCGCTGTCGCGGCTGTATCGGTCTCGGTATCGGGAATTGCGGGATCATTGAAATCCCAGAAGGCAATCATGCTGGACGGCACATTCGCGAGCCACCAATCTGCGCCCTTCATGAGCTGTTCCATCCAGCGCTTTTCCTGCGGCCGGTGCGCCAGCGCGATGGCGGTATAGACCAGGCCCCAGGCTTGCGCCCGTCCCCAGACGCTATCGTCGCTAAAGCCCTTATGCGTGAAATGACGCACAATGCCGCCGTCCTTCGGGTTCAGCTCGCTCGACTGAACGATCGAACCATCTGATCGCATGTGGACATCCAGCACGCGCGACGTGTGACGCGCGGCGACGTCGGCGTAGGAGGCATCGCCGGTTTTTTGCGCGGCCCAGAACAGGAGCGGCGTCGCTTGCAGGGAATCGATGCTGCTGAAGGAGTTGCCGACATCCTCGGATTCCTCGGCGTCCCCTCCAAGGGGAATGAGACCCAATCGATTGTCGAACTGTCCTTTCAGCGATTCCGCGGCTTCCAGCGCCAGTGCGGCTGCATCGGTATCGGCACACAAGACATCGCCGAGCGCGGCGCCATAGTAAAAGCCAAAACCCTTGAATGCGGTTTGCAGCCGGGCGCGAGGTTTCAGCCGGCTGCTCCACAACCGCGCGGCGTCGCGATATCTCGTATCGCCCGTTCGTTTCGCAGCCAGCCACAGCATGCCGGGCCAGGCGCCGCCGGTCCAATCGCCATCCGGGGTCGTCGTCCATTGTCCTGTCTGCGAATTGGCCCAGTGCGGAAACTCGGATTTCAGCACGCCGAGATTCTGGTCGATGCGGCGGCACATCCGCTCGGCGCCCGACGACCAAAGGGATTTATCGCTCGCTGCACTCATGTATTCCTCCCGCTACGGCAACCGCGAGATGGCATCGCGGCGCCGTTATTGTTTTTGACTCAAGGGATTGTATTGCGAATGACCGGACCGGCTCAGGCGGCCCGCTCCCTGGTGTTCAGGGTCCATTTGAGGTAATGCTTGCCGACAGAGACCAGATCACCATGCTGGTTTTTGACTTCGACATTCGCAAGGGTCCGGCGGCGCTCTTCGTCGATCTCACTGATGGTGTAGGTCACGGTCACGGTGTCGTTGATATAGACCGGCTTGAGGAACCGAATGCCGTCATAGCCGAGCGAGACCGGGGTCGAGTCGATCCCCTGGCGAAGGCTCTCCTCGATCATCCGGGTCGAGGCTGTCGACATGAACCCGACCATCAGCGCGCCATGGGCAATCCGCTTGCCATAGATCGAATGGCTCATGAACTCGTCATCGACGTGGTTTTGTGACAGGTCGCCGGTCAGTCCGGCAAACAGATAGATGTCGGATTCCCCGACCGTTTTGGAGAACTTGACGGAATCACCGATCTTGGCGTGCATCGCAGTCATTTAACCCATCCTCGCGTTGTGTCGTTTGCCTGGAACACCGGCGGACCGGCATCATTCAGATCATCTAATTGCAGCTTCAGTCTCCCGGTCGAAGAAGTGCAGTGCCCTCCGTTCAACCCACATCTGCGCCGGCGCATGAAGCGCGATCTCGGTGTCGGGTGCGATGCGTGACACCATGATCGTCGCATCCGCGGCGTCCAACCCGACGACAAGTTCCGAACCAAGCTGCTCTGTCACCGTAACCTGACCGGTGAATGACGAGCCTGCATCGCCGGTGGCCACGCCGAGATGGATATGTTCGGGTCGGATTCCCAGGGTCACGGCCTTCGCGCCACGTTTGCGAAGAACATCCGCCTGCTGCGGCTGGACATGAATATCGAAATTTTTCGCCCGGGCGCGCAACTCACCCTGCTCATCGGACAGCTCGACATCGATGAAATTCATCGCGGGAGCGCCGATGAAGCTCGCCACGAACCGCGTTGCCGGACGATTGTAGATATCCAGCGGCGTGCCGATCTGCTGAATCCAGCCATCCTTCATGACGACAACCCGATCGCCCAATGTCATGGCTTCAACCTGGTCATGCGTAACATAAACCGACGTCGTCGGCACCCTCTCGCGCAGCGCCTTGAGCTCGATCCGCATTTGCGCCCGAAGCTTCGCATCGAGATTGGACAGTGGCTCGTCGAACAGGAACAATTGGGGCCGGCGCACGATGCAGCGGCCGAGCGCGACGCGTTGCTGCTGACCACCCGACAATTGGAACGGCTTGCGTGAAAGCAGCGGATCAAGCCCGAGCATTTGCGTCGCACGGGCGACTTCGGCCTGAATTTCGGCTTCGGAAACCTTTCGATTTCGCAATCCGAAAGCCAGATTATCGAACACCGTCATGTGCTGATAGAGCGCGTAGTTCTGAAACACCATGGCGATGTCGCGGTCCTTCGGCGGCAGGTCGTTGACGACCTTGCTGCCGATGGAGATCGTCCCGGAACTGATGGTTTCGAGGCCGGCGATCATCCGCAGCGTCGTGGACTTGCCGCAACCGGACGGTCCGACAAGCACGACGAATTCCCCGTCGGCAATATCGAGACAGACCTCGTGCACGACCGGAATCGTGCCGTATTTCTTTACGACGTCGCGTAAAACGACTTCTGCCATCGCAATCCTCTGGAATAAATCCGGTCTACATTCGCAGGCCGCGAATGACGTATTTCTGGCCAAACACCGTCACGAGCAGCGCCGGCAACATCGCGAGCACCGCTGTCGCGCTCATCAGATTCCACTCGGTGCCGGTTTCCGTGACGAATTGCGCCATCGTGGACGTGATCAGCGGTGTCCGCTGACCCGACAGGATCAGCGCAAACAGAAATTCGTTCCAGGTGGCGAGCCAGCACAGAATGGCCAGCGCGGCGATACCCGGCAATGCAGCAGGAAGGGCCACGCGGCAGAACGCACCCCATCGCGTGCAGCCGTCGATCAGCGCCGCATACTCCATCGACGGATTGATACCGTCGAAAAAGCCTTTCATCAGCCAGGAGAAGAAGCAAACATGCACGGCGATGTGCGGGAGCAGCAGGCCGATATAGGTGTCGTAGATGCCGAGCCGGGTATTGACGAGGTAAAGCGGCAAAACCCAGGAGATGTAGGGAACGGTGCGAAAGATATAGATCGTCGCGAACCAGCTTCGCTGGATCCATCCGCCGAACCGCGACAGCATGTAGCCGCTGCCGACGGTGATCCCGAGCGAAAGGATGGTCGCCAGCGTCGACAGCACGAAGCTGTTCCACATCGCCTGCATCACCTGCGACTGATGCAAGACGTCGACAAAATTACCCAGCGTGAAGCGCGTGCCGCGCCAGATGTAATACACGCCCGACGCCGGACGGATCGAGGTCACGCCAAGAATAGCCACCGGCCCGACAAACAGGACGAAGATCGCCAGCGCGCTGATCGCGAAAACGGCACGCCGCAAGGCGGCGACGACAAGCCCGGTCATCGCGACACCTCCATGGTGCGGTTGACCAGCTTGTAGAGCCCGATACCGACAAACAGCATGATGATGGCGCCGGCTCCGGCTGCTGCCGCGCCCCGGCCGAAATCGAGATTCACGAATGCCTGAACATAGGTGTAAACGCTGAAAACTTCGGTGCTGCGAGCCGGGCCGCCGCCGGTCAGAATCCAGACCTGATCGAAAGTCCGGAAGGCGTCGATCGAGCGGATCAGAATACAGACGATAATCACCGGCTTCAGCATCGGCAGCGTCACGCGCCGAAACGTGCACCATGGCGTTGCAGCGTCGATCCGCGCGGCTTCGAACGGCTCAGGCGGCAAGCTCTGCAACGCAGCGAGCAGGATGATCGTGAACCACGGCGTCCAGATCCAGATGTCCGTCATGATGACCAGCGCGAAGCTCGGCCACCGGTCGGAGAGCCATGGAATATCGGGCAACCCGAGCCAGGACAAAAACGTCGGGATGACGCCGAACTGATCGTTGAACGACCATCGCATCATCGTCGCCGTGATCACCGGCGCGATCGTCAGCGGCAGCAGGATTACGGTGCGCAGCAGCGGACGGCCGAAGAACGGACGATTGAGAAGCGAAGCGAGCGCCAGGCCGAAGACCAGTGAGACGGTCACCGACACGATCATGAGGATGAACGTGTTCGGCAGCACGATCTGCAGGAAGATCGGGTCGGTGAAAACGGCGATGTATTGCTTCAGCCCCACCCAGGTCTTGAGCGGGTGGACCAGAGACCAGTCCCGGAAGCTCGCGTTCATGCCGATGAGAATCGGAATGATCTGGAAACAGAGCAGGACCGCCGCAGCCGGCGCGATGAGAAGGAGCATGAAGCGCTCCTTCTCATCCAGTCCCCGTCTGGTGAATGGCCCAGCCATCAATTGGCCGTCGCACCATTGTGGATCATGTCTACCGATGCCTTCAGGGTCTGCGCTATATCCTGGCGGCTTCCCTTCATCGCGCGGATCAGCGTGTCCGAGTACATCTTGTGAACGGTCGCCCAGCTACGGAAATAATAAGCATCGTGCACGTGATCGGCCGTAAACAGGATGCCGTAGAGCTTGCGCCAGCCCGCATCATTCTTCTCCAGTGTCGGCCAGACCTTGGTGTTCGGCGGCGGACCGCCGGTCTGATTCCACTGCTCGATCTGACCATCGGCGTCGCCAAGCATCGCGCCAAGAAGCTTCTTCGCGGCCGCCTTGCGATCGTCCGGGATCGTCTTCGGAATCGACCAGCCCCAGACGTCGATCCAGGTCCGCACGCCCTTGTTCATCGGGCCGACCGGGAACGAAGCGATGCCGACCTTTCCGGCGACCGAGGACTTGTCCGGATTGTTGAATGTCCCCAGAAAGGTCGTATCCGCTACGGTGAACGCCGCGTCGCCGGCCTGGAAGATGGCGTTGGCTTCGTCGCGCGAGTAGGTGGTCATGCCTGGCGGGCTGATCTTCTTGTCGTTGAGCGCGTCCCACCAGAATTCGGCCGTCTGCAACTGACATGCCGAATCGATCATCGGTTTCCAGCCTTCGGCGGCCAGCTTGTTGTTGTCGCGCTCATAGGCCGGCGCGTAGATATCGCAGCCGTTATTCCAAAGGGTCCACCAGAAGCTGAAGAAGGTGTTGGTGTAGCTCATGCCGCCGACATAGCCCCACTTCACTTTCTTCTCGGACTGCAGCTTCTGGCTGATCTTGACCAGATCGTCCCATGTTTTCGGCAGCTCCGCCTCGGGGATGAGATCGGTCCGGTAGAACAGGATGCCGGCGGTCGTGGTCATCGACACCGCCGTTGTCTTGCCGTCGGCATTGTGGAACGGCTCGAGCTGCCCCTTCTCGACGTTCAGCGCATCCGGCACGTCATCCAGCGGCTCGAGATACGGCGCGAGATCCTGACCCCAATCGTCGTTGTTCCAGATGATATCGCACTGGTCGCTGGCACCCGACGTCAGCATCTGCGTGGTCTTCGGCAGATAGACCGCATAGGACGCCACGGTCTTGTTGAGCTTGATGCCCTGCTTGGCCGCCCATTTTTCCAGGATGGCGACGTTCGCCACCTGCACCGGGTGATTGATATAGCAGATGTTCAGCGTCGTTTCGGCCTGTGCGGATGCCGCGAAGCCCAGAAAAGCGAGAGCGCCGGCAAACGGCAGCACACGCAGGATGTGACGTCTCAAGCCCATGTCTTTTTCTCCCTCACGCACGCCGAATGCGACGGCGATGATGCGATTTTTTTGTTGATCGAGATTGACGAGAACTACGACGGGACGCCGACCGCTCCTTTGGCGTAAAGAGCCTGGAGCTGCCCGGCGTCGTAACCCAGCTCCTTCAGGATTTCCTCCGACTGCGCACCGAGCTTCTGCGGCGGCAGCCTCACCTCGGGCACCTCACCGTCGTAGCGGACAGGATGACTGACGAGCGTGATCGGCGAGCCGGTCGCGCCTTTGACGGTCTGGAAGCTCTTGTTGTGGGCGACCTGCGGATCGGCCACGACATCGGAATAATCGTTGACGGCGGCATGCCAGATGCCGCGTGCCTCCAGCAGCGTCAGGCATTCGGCCGTGGTTCGCTGCGCGAGATTCGCCGCGATCGCAGGCGTTGCTTCGTCACGCCGGCTGTAGGCTTCGTTGTCGGGAACGCGCTGATCCGCCGGGATGCCGAGCGCATCGCCAAGCACGTCAAGCGAGCCGAGCGAAATGGCGATATGACCGTCCTTCGTGGCATAAATGCCATAAGGCGCGCCGTAGTACCAACCCGCGATCGGGCCGGGCTGGCGCACGTCATCGGGCCTCTCGCCATTCAGATAACAGGTGAACGATTCCATCTGCAGGTCGATGGCGGCCGACAGCAGGCTGACATCGACACGACAGCCCTGCCCGGTTCTTTCCTTCTTCACGAGCGCGGCGAGAATGCCGGCGGCAAACAGCGCCGCGCCGTGATGATCGATCGCGGAGACACCAACGGCCCGCGGACCGTGCTCGCGCGTACCGGTAATCGTCGCAAGGCCCGACATTGCCTGAACCAGCAAATCCTGACCGGGCCGATTGACGTAAGGTCCGTCGGCGCCATATCCGGATGCCGCGGCGTAGATGATATCGGGCTTGATCTTCTTGGCCTCGTCGAAGCCCAGGCCAAGCTTGTCGAGCACGCCCGGCCTGAAGTTTTCGGTGATCACGTCGGATCTCGCGATCAGCTTCCTGGCGACCGCGATGGCTTCCGGCTTCTTCAGATCAAGCGTCAGGCTGCGCTTGTTACGGTTGCCGGTCAGCAGCAGCATGGTTTGACCGTCAACGCGCTTGTCGGCCCCGCCCCATTTGCGCTGAAACGCGCCATCCGGCGGCTCGATCGCAATCACATCAGCCCCGAGATCAGCGAGAAACTGCACGCCCACCGGGCCCATCAGGAAGTGGTTGAAGCTAAGAATTCGGATGCCTTTGAGGAGATCGACCATCGGTTTCTGCTTGGCTTTCGTCAGGCCTTGCCCATGAGGCATTCCAGCCGCGATTTCTGAAATCGTTTTCAGAACTAGCCACCCGGGCTGGCCGAGTCAAGCGCAGGTCGCCCTCCGGCTTGCCAAGCGCGACGCGGTCGCGCAAAAGGTATCGAGGTGAGATATACAGCGACAGCGGGCCTCCTCGTCATTTGGCAGCTTCGCTGGTCAGGTTTTTCGGCCCCGCCGGTTCGTCCGGACCTGCGCCGATGAGCGCGATCCATTTCGTCAGACACCAGCCCCGCGTGAGCAAACTGAAATGGACAAAAAGTCAGGCGCAGATCCCGGTCATCGGCTCAATACCAAGGTCAAGATCGAGGATGTCGCGCGAGAGGCGGCGGTTTCTGCCGCCACCGTTTCGCGCGTGCTGAACCACCCGGAAATTGTTCGTCCCGAATTGCGCGACAAGGTCGCCCGCGCCATCGCCAATCTTTCCTACACGCGCGACAGCGCGGCGCGCGCCCTGAAATCGGGCCGGATGCGGACCATCGGCGCGATCGTTCCGACGCTCGGGCTCGGTATTTTCGCCGAAGGCGTGGAAGCCCTGCAGAACCGGTTGAGCGAGAGCGGCTACACCCTGTTCATCGCCAATTCGCAATACGACCAGCGCCGCGAATTGCAGGAAATGCAGAGCCTGATCGAGCGCGGCATCGATGGTATCGTCCTTGTCGGCGGGTCGCACGGCCCGGAGTTGCGTGCGCTGCTGCGACAAGCCAACGTTCCCGTCATCACGACCTATGTTTCGAAGGCCCAAGGCGGCATTCCAGCCATCGGAATCGACAATCAGCGCGCGACGCGCGAATTGACCCAATACCTGCTTCGCCTCGGCCACGTGCGCTTCGGCACCATCGCCAACGTCCCGCCGTCGAACGATCGCTCCCGCGCGCGCCTCGAAGGCATTCAAAAGGCGCTCGCCGAGGCCGGTATCCATCTGCAGCCCACCCAGATCGTTCGCGCCGATCACTCGCTGGCGCAGGGCCGCAGCGCGTTGCGGCAATTGATGAACGATCATCCGGATATCACGGCGATCATCTGCACGACCGATACGCTAGCGATTGGCGCTATGGCGGAGGCGCGGAAAATGGGATTGGACGTCCCGCAATATCTTTCCATTACCGGGTTCGACGACGTCGAGCTCTCGGCCCAGGTCGATCCGCCGCTGACGACCATCAGCATTCCGGCGGCCGAGATCGGCCGCGGCGCGGCCGACTATCTGATCAACGCCATTGCGGGAATGCCTATCCCCAAGAGCGTTCAGCTGCCCCACCGGCTGATTATGCGGGCATCGACCGCACCGCCGCGGACAAAGTCATCGACGCCGCGGCGGACCACAACCAAAAGCAGTCCCAAGCGACGCTAGGCACGCAGACGTTTTGGAACGGCGCGAAGCTTGCCGGGCATCGTTGCGCTGCAAAGCGCTTCGGCGAAGAAGAAATCGCCAAACATCACCGCACTCTCCACGCCCTGGTTATGCGGCTTCGAATAGCAGCCTTGCCGCAACAGGCCGCGATGCGACGGCTCGGTCGCAAGGTAGCGCTGACAGAGCACGGTCAGCATATCGAGCGCCTGCTGGCGCCACTGCGCCGCTTTCTGCTCGTCCGGATGCAGCGCTGCCAGGTCGAGCAGCGCGGACGCGACAATCGCCGAGGCCGAGGAATCGCGCGGAGCGTTGGGGATCGCCGGATCGTCGAAATCCCAAAACGGAACCAGATCAGGGCCTGTCCGCCGCAAATAATAGTCGGCCAGCGTCTCCGCGAGATCGAGATACTCGCGCTTTCCGGTGGCCTCGGCGGTGCGCACATAGCCATAGATCGCCCAAGCCTGCCCCCGCGGCCAGCACGATTCGTCGGCGGAGCCCTGGAACGTGAAGCCGCGTTGCCGCTCACCTGTGGCGAGATCGTATTCGACCGCGTGATAAGTCGAATGGTCGGGGCGAATGAACGCGCCGCGCGTCATCATGGCGTGGGCCTCACCCGCCAGGACAAAGCTCGCATCCCGATGGTAGATGCCGGCCCAATACAGCAGCGGCAGATTGGCCATCGTGTCGATCGCAGACGAACGGCGTCCGCGCTCGTCACCCAACGGTCCCCAGGACGAAATGTAGCTTCCCTTTGGCGTCATGATCAGGCGGCGACGCAATTGCTCGGCGGCACGGAGCGCCAGATCGCCATAGCGCTTCTCGCCGGTAATGTGGTGCGCGGCGATCGCGCTCGGGTAGAAGATAAAGCCGATGTCGTGGGTGTTGCCATCCTCGGCGCGCTGCGCGACCAGCAACATCCGCTCCTCCGCCAGCCGGAGATATTTTTCGTCGCCGGTGCGCAGATACGAGATCAGCAGCAGCCCGACCCAAAATCCGCAGAACCAGTTGCCGTGGCTCCAGTCCTTGCCGCGATAGCCCGCCGAGAGCGACGCCGGCATCGTCGACCACGAACCTGACGGCGCGGTGACATAGGGAAATTCAACGCCCAATGTCGGCTCGTCCTCCAGGAGCTTCCGGGCGCAAAGATCCAGCGCGTCTAGCAGCAATCGTTCCGTCATCCTTCGCCCCTCGTTCGTTGTCCCGCCGGCTCGTTCGGGCGACGTTCCCGGCCAAAGATCCAGGCGCCCCCGAAAACCGCTATCTCAGAAAACGATTTCAGTGTAAACGCCTTTGCAGACCCGACAGCTGGAGCCGAATGTTGAACGCCCCGACCGAACTCGTTCTTTCGACCGTCCCCTCCCCCCATGTCCTGCAACTCACGCTGAACCGGCCTTCGAAACGCAACGCGCTCAGCAACGACCTGATCGCGGCGCTCGCCGCCGGCCTGCGCGCCGCCGCGCTGAATAGCGACGTCCGCTGCGTGGTCCTCGCCGGCGCCGATACGTTCTTCTCGGCGGGTGCGGACATCAAGGAGATGCAACAGCGCGGCTTCGAGGCGATCGACAATCCCGCGCGCCGTTCGGCCTGGAAGGACATCGCCAATTTTCCAAAGCCGCTGATTGCGGCTGTTGAAGGCATCTGCTTCGGCGGCGGTCATGAGCTTGCGATGCTTGCGGACATCATTGTCGCGGGCGAGACGGCCACGTTCGGGCAGCCAGAAATCAATATCGGGATATTGCCCGGTGATGGCGCGACCCAGCGCCTGACCCGCGCCTCCGGGAAATCACTGGCGATGTTGATGATCCTGACGGGAGAACCAATTTCGGCGCGGACCGCGCTGCAGGCGGGGTTGATCGCCCAGATCGTCGACGCAGGCCACGCAAAGGCGAGCGCGCTCGCGATCGCGCAGTCAATCGCGCAAAAGCCGCCGCGCTCCGCCGAACTCGCAAAAGCCGCCGTGCTCGCGGCGTTTCAGACGACGCTCGATAGCGGGCTTGAGTTCGAGAGACAGGCAATCCGACATGCCTTCACCACAGAGGATCAATCGGAAGGAATGAACGCATTCTTCGAAAAACGGTCTCCGCAGTACCGCGGCCGCTAGGCTGCCCGTCACAGACGCTGTGGCGGATCTGGCTCATCTCAGCTGTCTGCAGTCCGTGCAGGGCCGCGTTCCGGCTCCCGGACTTGTCGCGGTGATCGAACTGGCCCGCAAGCGCCGTTCTGATCGCGCGACTTATTCTTTCGTACGATAGTTAGTCTTTAGAATCGGAAGTGACTCAAGCGCCTTTCACCGAAAACGATTTCACTGTAAGGTTTTTTCGGCCACGTTTCCGGAGGCTGATTTCAGAGGGCTTTGCAACCGCCAGTAACCAGCCCGCGCTATGGCGCGGCTGTCACGACGGATCGAAAGCCTTCATCTAGTCCTGCCGCCGGGAAAAAACAGTGTCATCGAAACCGCGGACATAAGCGGTTCAAAGCAGCGACAGGGAGAAGATCATGAAGATCAGCAAGAACGATAATGGCTTTGCGATTAGCCGCCGGACGCTTTTGGCGGGAGCGGCGATCGGCGCAACGCAGATTGCAGCACCGTTCGTTGTTACGGCGCGCGCGGCAGAATCGATCAAAATCGGAATGCTTCTTCCCAAGTCCGGACCTTACGCGGTCCAGGGTGAGACCGGTCATAATGGGGCGCAAATCGCCGTCGATGATTTCGGCGGCCATGTGCTGGACCGGCCGATCGAGATCGTGTGGCTCGATGAATCGAGCCCGCAGTCAACCCAGCAGAACATGCGGAAGCTTCTTGAGGAGGAGAAGGTCGTCGCGATCCAGGGCGGCGTATCAAGCGGAGACGTCCTCGCCATCATGCCGGTCGCGGAACAGGCGAAGACGTTGCTGATGGCAACCGGCCCGAACGCCACCGAAATTACCGGCAAGAACTGCGGCAAATACACCTTCCGGGTCGATCTTCCCAACAAGGTGACCGTGCAAAGCGTGTATCCACTGCTCAAGCCGCACGGCAAGAAGTGGTATTTCATCGTCGCTTCGTACGCATGGGGCATCGACGCCTACAATCAAATGAAGGACGTCGTGGTCAAGGATGGCGGAACTGTCGTTGGATACGACCAGGCCCCGCTTGGGACGACCGACTACAGCTCCTACATCCTGAAACTGCGCCAGGCAAAGCCCGACGTGTTGTATGTCGGCCTTGGCGGCACCGACATCACCAACCTCCTGAAGCAGATGCACGAGATCGGCCTCACGCGCCAAATGGCGCTTTCGGCTCCGATCGTAAACGATACGGACCTATGGTCCGCCGGTCCCGAGGCGGCGTTCGGAACCTATCCGAAGCTCTGGAATTACACCGGTTCTCACCTGACGAAGCGGAGCGGTGAGTTCGTCGACGCTTACAAGAAGAAATACGGCGCACCGCCGGAAGTCGAGGGTTGGCAGGACTGGTTTGGTGCAACCGCCATTCTCACGGCCATCAAAGAAACCAAGTCGACCGACTCGGCCAAGCTGGTCGCCTTCCTCGAGGAGCACAAATTCGATGGCTACAAGGACGCAGCGATCGGCTTCCGAAATTTCGATCATCAATTGGTGCAGCCGCTGCTGGTGGCAACGGTGAAAGAAAAGATCACCGACAAGTACGATTACTTTGACGTCGACAGCCAATATCCCAGCGATCCTGCCCAGCTCGACGCCGCCTACGGCAGCCAGGCCGATATCGGCTGCACGTTCAAGAGCTGACCTAGAGCGTTTTCGAGCGAAGTGGATACCGGTTCGCGTGAAGAAAACGCGTCAAATCAAAGGTTAGAGCCTCGGTTCTGATTCAATCAGAACCGAAAGGCTCTGGTCCTTCCGTCGATCGACCGGCGTGGCGGCAAATGCCGCCTCGCTGCTTTTCCATCCAACCAGCGGATACGGCATGACCGAGTTAATTATCTCGCAGGTCGTCAATGGACTTGTGCTCGGCTTTCTCTACGTCCTGATCGCGATCGGACTTTCGATCATTTTCGGAATGCTCGGCGTTGTGAACTTCGCCCACGGCGTTTACTTCGCGCTCGGCGCTTACTTCGCCCTCTCCTTGCGTGACAGCCTCGGTCCGTGGGCGATCGTACTTGCGCCGCTCGGCGTCGGTATCCTTGGAATGGCGATCGAGATGACGCTCATGCGTCCGCTCTACGGCAAGGAGCCGCTGCTCGGCCTGTTCATGACGTTCGGCATCGCGCTCTTTATCGAAGAACTGATCCGGACCATCTGGGGCGCGGCCGGCCGGCCGTTCAATCCGCCGTCGTTTCTATCGGGTTTTATCATCTGGGGGCCGGTTCTCGTTACGAAGTACCGCCTGTTCGTGCTTGTGGTCACGGTTCTCATTCTGGCAGCGCTTTGGCTGTTCCTGCAGGGCACGCGATATGGCCGCATCATCCGCGCCGGCAGCCGCGATCCTGAGATGGTCAGCATGCTGGGCATCAACCTCAAGAAGGTTTTCACCGCGGTTTTCGGCCTCGGAACGGCGGTTGCCGGAGCAGCCGGCGTGCTCGCCGCTCCGCTTTGGAGCGTCGTGCCCTCAATGTCGGAATCGGCCATCATGCCCGCCTTCGTCGTTGTCACGATCGGCGGACTCGGAAGCTTCGGAGGCGCCGTGATTAGCGGCCTTCTGGTCGGAATATCGGTTGCGCTCTCGATCCAGTTTTGGCCGGCCGCATCCACAGCCGTGATGTACGCGCTCATGATCGTCGTTCTTTTGATCCGGCCGCGCGGACTGTTGGGTGAGAGCTGGGAGCGGTTCGAATGAAGTCCGTTCGGAAGTGGCTCTTGCATCCCATCGTGGTGGCCGGCGTTCTATTCGCCGTACTGCCATTCATCCTGCCACGCATCGGATCGACCGCGAGCCTCGCGACCGAGATTGCCATCTACGCGCTCTACGCCCTCGGATTTAACCTTCTGCTTGGATACACCGGGCTGGTTTCGTTCGGTGCATCAGCCTTCTTCGGCGCGGCGAGCTATGCCGCAGGCATCGCGATGATTCATTTGTTCGACAACATGTATCTGTCGATCGTTTTCGGCACCGTGACGGCTGCAATACTCGGGCTGGTCATCGGGCTTCTCATCCTTCGACGTCGCGGCATCTACTTCTCGCTGCTCACGCTAGCGTTCACGCAACTGTTTTACGAAATCGCCTTCAAATGGACCGACCTGACCGGAGGCGAAAACGGTCTGCAGGGAATTTCCCGATCGAGTCTCACCTCGCCGCTGGCCTATCACTACTTTGTGGTCGGTGTCGTGCTTTGTGGCATGTATGCGGTCTGGCGCATCGCTCACTCGCCGTTCGGACGCGTTCTGCAGGCGTTGCGAGACAATGAACAGCGCGTTCGCTGCCTGGGGTACGATACCAAACGCTACAAGCTGGGCGCATTTATCGTATCGGCCACGATTATCGGCCTTGGCGGCAGCCTGCTGACGTTCCTGATCCAGAGCGTCTATGCCGATAACCTCAGTTGGCAGCATGCCGGCGATCCCGTCATGATGACTATTCTGGGCGGCATCCATCATTTCCTCGGGCCGACATGGGGAGCGGCGATCTTCATCGTATTAAGCGACCAGTTGAGCTCGGTGACTGAGCACTGGTGGCTATTCTTCGGCGCGATCCTGATCGCCTTTATCCTGCTTTCACCCGAAGGCGTCTCTGGAATCTGGTTTCGACTGACGGGACGGCGGCACTGGACCTTGACCGCCGAAGACATTCCGCCGCGGCCGAGAGAACTCGGAAGCCTGCTCGACGTCGAATCCGTGTCATCGGCTCCAGGAGATGATTTGGTTCTTGAGGTTCGCGGTTTGTCGAAGAGGTTTGGCTCGCTGGTCGTCGCCGACAAGGTCGACGTCAGAGTCAGGGCAAATACGTTGCACAGCCTGATCGGTCCAAACGGCGCCGGCAAGACGACTTTTTTCAACATCCTGACTGGATTGATGCCGAGCGAAAGCGGAACGCTGACGTTTCGCGGCCGCGACATCACGAACATGCCTGCCCACAAGCGCATCGACGCCGGGCTTGCACGGTCCTTCCAGATCGTCAGCGTCTTCACCAACCTTACTGTTTTCGAGACCGTACGCGTCGCGGCGCAAGCGCGTTCGCCATACCGCGGCTCGCTTTGGCGAAACGCCTATCGGCTGCCCGGGGTTTGTGAAAAAGCGTGGACGCTGCTTGCCACCGTGGGTCTGGCAGAGCGCGCGAACGAGTTGTGCGCGAATCTTGCGCACGGCGAACAGCGCCTGCTTGAGATTGCGGTGGCACTTGCGACCGACCCGGAACTGCTCTTGCTGGACGAGCCGTTGGCCGGCCTTGGAGACGCCGAGCGCGAGCGGATCGGCATCCTGATTCGGAAACTGTCCCGGAGCCACACCGTCCTGCTGATCGAGCACGATATCGATCGGGTTCTATCGCTGTCCGACCAGATCACGGTCTTGCATCAAGGCCACGTCATCGCGGAAGGCGAGCCGTCCGCCATTGCCAACGATCCGAAAGTGCTCGAGGCCTATCTCGGACGTCACGGCATCCGCCGTTCCGAACCGGCATCGGCGCGAGCCGTTACGGCCACTCGCCCGCCTCTCCTTACGCTCGCCGGTGTCGACGCCGGCTACAATGCCAGCCGCATTCTTCACAGCATCGATCTTGAAGTGCGCCAGGGCGAGGTGGTCGCCCTACTCGGGCGCAATGGCGTCGGCAAAACGACGACGCTGCATACGATCATGGGTTTGCTCAAGCCGACCAAGGGCACCATTACATTCGACGGCAAAAATATAACTTCGCTGTCGCCGGATCGGGTTAATCGGCACGGTATCGCGGTGGTGCCGGAGGGCCGCCGAATATTCCCGAATCTTACCGTGACGGAGAACCTCGCGCTGGCCCAGCGGGACGGCGGCTGGCCTCTCGACGAAATCTATCGACTGTTTCCCAAATTGCGCTCGCGCCAGGACGCCCGCGGTGAGAACCTCAGCGGAGGCGAACGGCAGATGCTGGCGATCGGACGCGCGTTATGCGCGCCGCAGAAGCTCATCCTGCTCGACGAACCTTTCGAGGGGCTTGCCCCATCTGTCGTGGCCGAAGTGTGGGCGGCCATCGGGCAGCTCCGTGAAACGACCAGTATTCTGCTGGTCGAACACAAGGTCGACCTGGTGCTTGATCTCGCGGACAGCGCTTATGTCATGGTCAACGGCGAGATCGTTTATGCCGGGCCGAGCCACGCCCTTCACGCCGATACAGAGCTGCAGGCGAAGCTGCTGGGCGTCGGTTAGATGTAGGCTCAGCGGCACGACGGTATCGCCCACGACGAGCTGGGTGTCGGCCCCCTCGACCTTCAAAAGGACATGGCAGTGCGGATGGGCATGTCGGACCAGGGACGCGTCCATATCGAGCAACGCGACCCGGCCAAAACTTCCATGGGCAATGCGCCGCGCCGTGGACATCTCACCCTCCCGCAATCGACATTCTTTCTTTGCGGATAAGCATACGCCCGGCAGCGTCGAACACAATGGGAACACGGAGGTCTGAATGCCGACGCGGCAGCCGGCATCGTCACCTTAGTTTTCGGAAGTCCAGCTCTTCGAAGCCCGCACGCCGCGGGTTTGCCTTCAGCGGTCAGAAAACTGGAATCGGAAGCTGTCGCGATACCTAACAATTCGGCCCACGGTTGGTTCGGGGAAGTGAGCCGTCAAGAGAACCGTGGCGGTGTCCGCATATCGTTCCAGGATGCCTCGACGGGTGGCCACGGCCTGCGCGCGATCAAAATCCGCCGCGATCGAAAGATGCGGATGCGTCATCTGGACCGGGTGATGAATGGCATCACCGGAGAGCAGCGCATGTTGGCCGCCACCCACGACGTGGACGCTGAAATGACCGGGCGAATGGCCCGGCGACGGTTCCAGCCAGACCCCCTCGCCCAGCTCGACCTCGACGCGGAAATCCGATGCCACCATCATCGCCTGACCGCTTTCGACCACGGGCAAAACGCTGTCGGCGAAAGAACCCCGGTTGACCGGCGTCGGCGGGTTTTCCGCATGCAACCGATGCCAATGATCGTATTCATGCTGGCCCATGATGTAGCGCGCATTGGGAAAGGTCGGCACCCAGCGCCCGTCGATCAGCTTGGTGTTCCATCCGACATGATCTGCATGCAAATGCGTGCAGAGCACGACGTCGATATCTTCCGGCCGCAACGACAGCGCTGCCAGCTCCTGCAGGTATGGCGTATCAAGCATGTGCCAGGCCGGCATCGATTGCCGCTGCTTGTGGTTTCCGCAGCAGGTGTCGACCAGAATATTGTGACGCGGCGTCTTCACCACATAACTGTGGAAACTCAGGAAGACGACTTCCGCTGCGGGATCGATGAATTGCGGTCCCAGCCATGTGCGGCCATCGGCCAGTATTTCGGGGGTGATGTTCGGCATCAGCGACGTTGCCTGCATTGCAAGGCCGGGCAGTTCCGTAACCTTGCTGATCTCGATGGTCCCGAGTTTTTGCGCTTTCACGTCTTTATTCCTCCTGCAGCCAGTGATCCTTGAATGCCGCACGCGGCGGCAAAGTGTTTCGTGGCGTTAGCTGCGAGGAAACCTCACAGATAATATCGCCGCCCCAGTTCGGCGGCGCCGGCCTTCAGCACGCTGCCCTGATCCTCATGCACGATCTGGCCGGCGCGCAGGATGTAGAAGCGATTGCACGTCAATGCCGCCAGTCCAATGTTCTGTTCGACCAGCAGAACGGTCGAGCGTTCCTGCTTCAGGGTTTGCAGAATGCGGCCGATCTCCTGAACGAATTGCGGCGCAAGACCGCCTGAGGGCTCATCCATCAAGAGAATGCGGGGAAAACCCATCAAAGCGCGGCCGATCGCCACCATCTGCTGTTCACCGCCGGATAGCGTGCCGACCAGTTGCGCGCGTCGTTCGGCCAGCCGGGGAAACAGCTCAAGCACCCATGCAAGGCGCTGTTTGACGGCGTCGGCATTAACACCGGCGCGCTTCCGCATGCCGCCGAGTTGCAGATTCTCCAGAACCGTCAGACGACCGAAAAGGTCGCGCATCTGCGACACCTGCACCACGCCTTTGGCAAAGGTCTGGTGCGGTGCGCGTCCCGCAATATCAGTACCATCGAGAACGACGCGTCCGCGAGCCGGAAGAAAGCCGGTGATTGCATTGATCAAGGTGCTTTTACCGCTGCCATTAGCGCCGAGCAGCGCGACGATCTCGCCATCGTTCACCTGCAGCGAAACACCGTGCAGGATTTCGCTGTTTCCATAACCGGAAAAGACATTGTCGATGTTCAACACAGTTCGCTGTATCCCAGATAGGCTTCCAGTACGGCCGGGTCCTGTTTGACTGCGGCTGGCGTTCCTTCCGCCAATCGGACTCCGGAGTTCAGCACAACGACCTTGTCGGAAACCGACATCACGAGATCAAGCACATGCTCCACCAGGAGAACCGAGATGCCGTCTCGCGCAAGGGTCTTGAGAACCTGATCCAGATGTTCGATTTCAAGCGTCGTCAGTCCGACGGCCGGTTCGTCGAGCATCAAGAGCTTCGCTGGGACCGCGAGCGCTCGGGCGATCTCGACAATCCGGCGCTGTCCGGAGGACAAATCCCGCACCAGGGCCCGCTCCAGGTTCAGGATACCCATGAGGTCGAGCAGCTCGCGCGCCCTGCGGATCGCCTCCCCCTCCATCCGCCGGGCCGAAGGCAGCGCCAGCGCGCCCGCGACAAGTGGAATGTTGTGCGTCTGATGGAGGCCAACCATCAGATTTTCAATCACCGTGATATCCTGGAACAAGCCGCCGTTCTGAAACGTGCGGCGCACGCCGGCCGCCGCAATCTGATGGATCGATCTGCCGGTTAACAGCGTGTCGTTCAAATGGACCCGTCCGGTGGAGCGGACATAGCCACCGATCGCGTTGAACAGCGTCGATTTGCCGGCGCCGTTGGGCCCGATCACGGCACAGATTTCGCCGGGCGCAACCTCGAAGCTGACGTCGGAAACCGCCCGCAAGCCGGCAAATTGAACGGAGACACCTTCCAGTTTCAGCCGTGGCGTCATGGAGCGGCTCCGAGATGCCGTTCCCGCAAGCTCGGAATCAGCGCGCACAGGCCGCCGAACAATCCGCTCGGCATGAACAACAGAAGGCCGATCAGCAGGAAGCTGTACAGGATCTCTTCCGCGCCTGCGATGTTGCGCAGGAATTCCGGCGCCGCGGTGAGCAGGACCGCGCCGAGAACCGGGCCGGCCACGGTGCCCATCCCGCCGACCATCACCATGGCAAAGCCGAGCAGCAACTGACCGAGGCTGAAGCTCTCCGGGGCCACCCGCCCGAGCAGGAACGCAAACAGCGCGCCGGCGATGGCCGTGAAGAAGCCACTAAGAGCAAAGGCCGCGATCTTGTAGCGTACGGGGGGAACCGTGAGCGCGGCAGCGGCCAGTTCGCTGGCGCCGACCGACACGATGGCTCTGCCGACCGTCGAGCGGGCGATGTTGCGCACCATCCAGATGCAAACGATCGTCACCACCAGAATGACCACATATTTCGATCTGTCGTCGACGAGATCGAGGCCCAGGAATTGGGCATCCGGCAATTCCATGCCACTGGCGCCGCCGCCGACCGAACCGCTGTGCAGATAGACCCAGTGCATCAGTTCATTGAATGCGAGCGTGACGATCGCAAGCTGAAAGCCGGTCAGCCGCAACGCGGGAAGACCGACGATAAGTCCGGCCAGGCCACCGGCAATGCATGCGCCGAGAAAGGCCACCGGAAATGGCAAGCCGGTGTGAACCAGAATGATACCGTAGCAATAGGCGCCGATGCCGAAGAACGCGGTATTTGCGAACACCAGCTGGCCGAGGAAACCGATCACGAAATTGAAGCCGGTCGCCATCAGCGCATTGATGCACATGAAGGCCAGGATATAGACGATATAGCCATTGGCGAGTTTGGCCGCGGAAAACAACAGCAGCAGAATCAGCGCGAGCGCGATCAGTCCGAGCCTGTTCTTTCTTGTGTCAGACACGGGTGATCTCCGACCGTCCCAGCATGCCGGCCGGATAAACCAGCAGCACGGCGAGGATCACCAAATAGGGAAAGATGTCCATGAACGAGGTCGAGATGTACCCACCGCACAGCTGCTCGCTGATGCCGAGAAGAACGCCACCGAGAACGGCGCCTCCGAGATTACCGAATCCGCCGAGCGTCATCGCGGCGAACGCCTTGAGCAACGTGGCCGCACCCATATCAGGATAAAGCAACGTCACGGGGGCGACGAGAATTCCCGCGATCGCGGCGATCGCGACCGACAGGCCCCACATGCAGGCGCTGAAGAGCGGCACGTTGATGCCGATCAGGGCAGCGCCGCGCGGCGAATGCGATGCCGCCTGCATCAGCTTGCCCAGCGCGCTGTAATTGAAGAACGCGAAAAACACGACCACCAGGACGGCCGCGGCGACGATGATGACCAGATTCTGGCTGGTGAGGACCATGTCGCCGATGAAGATTGGCGGAAAATCAAACACCGACGGCATCGGCTGCACATCCCTGCCCCAGATCATGCGCGTCGCGCCCCGGAACATGTAGGAGATCGCGATCGTCATCATGGCGATCAGCAGATGCGGCCGCGCCGCGATGGGCCGGATCAGAAGCCGTTCGATGGCCAGGCCAACGCCGATCATGACCAGGATCGTCAGCAGCGCCGCGAGGCCGAACGGCATCCCGGCGATTTTCAGAAAGACATAGAAAACAAACGCTCCGAGCATGAACGTGTCGCCATAGCCGAAATTCAGCACGGCGGTGGTGCGGTAGAGGACGGTCATTCCCAGGGCGACGAGCGCATAGATCGCGCCCTGGGATATGCCGCTCAGAATAAGCTGGCCGAGCATCAGCTATTTCTTCGAGCTCGGCCAGGTTTTCACGGAGGCAAGCTTGCCGTCGAGCGAGGTCATCATCTCGCCCGACTTTACGCCAGCGTGATCGTCAGGCGAGAAACTGATCGGTGCGGAGAGCACACCGGTGTCGAAATTCTTCAGCGAGTTGAGCGCATCGATGAATTTCTCGCGCGTGAGATCGGGTCCGGCCTTTTTCAGCGCTTCGACCATGGCTTGGGCCCCGCCGATGCCGGACAGATCGTAGTCTCCGATGGCACCGTCAGGCGCGCCATACTTCTTGATCATATCGACCCATTTGCTCATTTCCGCACCGTCGGACGATCCGCCGAGGGCATGGAAGATGTAGAGGTTCTTGGTCGCGTCGGGATCGTCGACCCGGCGTACGGTGTCCTCGTAAGGCGCGCCAAAACATCCGAGCAGCGGCGCGTCGAGGCCGTATTTATGGGCAGAGCGGACGAAAATCGCCGTTTCGGTCGGATAGAGAAAGGACAGCACGACATCGGGCTTGGACGCGCGCAGCTTCAGGATCTGCGGCGTGATATCGGTCGCGCCGCGCTCCATCGTGACGTTCTCGACGAACTCGATCTTGTACTTATCCTTCAGCAACTGTATCGCCGGATCGAGCTGCGATTTTCCCCAATCGTCGGGATGGCTGATGATCGCCAGCCGCTTGGTGTCCGGGCGCGACATCGCGAAATTGACCAGGGTCTGCGCGACCACCGTGGTGTTTGGAAGGGGCGAGAAAAGATTGGACGCGATCGGATCGACCAGCGAGGCGCCGGCCGCTCCGAGATTCATGAACGGAATGTTCTCGCGCTGGAGCTCCTTCTTGACGGCCATGACAGCGGCGGTGCAGACGCCGCCATGCACGGCGAATACGCCGTCCTGCGATACCAGGCGCTTGGTGGCCGCCACCGCGGTGGCCGGGTTACAGGCGTCGTCCTCAAGAACGACCTCGATCTTGCGACCGTTCACGCCGCCTTGCGCGTTGATCATGTTGTAATAGGCCCGCACCCCGATCGTGTAGCGTCCGAAGATCGCCGAGGTGCCGCTCATCGGCGCGAACATGCCGATCTTGATGGTGTCGCTGGTGACGCCGGGCTCAGCATGGCCTTGCACCGCCGTCAGCACGACCAGCGCAAGCGCGGCCGAACTCACTTTCCAAGTAAACATCTCAAACCTCCCGTACTTTTTATTGAGTTAGACTCTGAGGGTCCTGTCAGAACGATCTATGTCGTCGCTTGTCTTGGTTGTTGCCTGTCGTCGTTCAGAATGCGTCTGAACGTCTTGGGTAGTCCGGCTTTGGCAACCGTTCCGGTAAATCGTTCACCGGGCAGCCAGCTCTCAATCACACGGCGAAGCTCAAGGAGTGCAGCGATATCAATACCCGTTTCAAAACCGAGGCTTTCGACCAGATAGATGGTATCTTCGGTGTTGATGTTGCCGCTGGCGCCGGGCGCAAACGGACATCCGCCGAGGCCGCCGACCGCGCTGTCGAAGGCTCTCACTCCGGCATCGATGGCCGCGGTCACGTTGGCTAGTCCGAGGCCATAAGTGTCGTGGAAATGACACGCGACCGGCGCGCTGCCTGCTTCCCTGAGGATGGCCGACATCAGGCGGCGAACCTGTGCGGGGTTTCCGTAACCGACGGTGTCGGCGACAATCAATTCGTCCGCGCCGATCTCGAGATATTGCGCGGCGATCTTGAGCACCCGCGTCTCGTCCACATCGCCGGAAATGGTGCAGCCAAAGGACGTCGCAATACCGCCTGCGATCACCACCCGCCGTTTCGACGGATCCTTCGCGAGATCGTTGCGGTAGTCGATAATGTCCTTGAAATTGTCGATCGACTGCTGCGTCGTTCGGCGCACGTTCGCCAGATTGTGCGCCTCGCTAGCGGACAGCACGTAGTTGACCTTGGAGAGCCCGGCCTCGATGGCGCGTTGGGCGCCTTTCAGATTGGGCACGAGGGCCGCCGCGACAAAGCCGCCGAGGGCAACCGCACCCCGCGCGACCTCACCCGCATCGGCAAATTGCGGGACAACCGACGGCGGCACGAACGAGGTGACTTCAACTTCCTCGATGCCGGCGTCGCGGGCACGGCCGCACCATTCGATCTTTTGCTCAGCTGTCAGCATCGTCGCGACCAGTTGCAGTCCGTCGCGCGGGCCAACTTCACGAATATGGATGCGCTCCGCCATCGTACTCGCCTATTTGCCTTTGAAGTCCGGCTTGCGCTTTTCGTTGAAGGCATTGACGCCTTCGCGACGATCGCTGGTCGGCACCATTCGGTTGTAAGCCTCGATCTCGAAGGCCAGGCCATCGGATATCGACATATCGACGCCGCGGCGGATGGCCTGCTTGGCCTGCCTGATCGAGATCGGCGCATTGCCGGCGATGCGCCGGACCGTCGCCAGGGTGGCCTCCATGAGATCGGCCGGTTCAACGACTTCGTTGACCAGGCCCCATCGTTCGGCTTCCTCGGCTGAAAACGGCTTGCCGGTCAGGATGATTTCACTGGCCCGGCGTGTACCCATCGCGCGCGTGAGATTTTGCGTGCCGCCCGCACCCGGCATGATGCCGAGCGTCACTTCGGTCAGTGCAAAACGGGCATGACGGGCGGCGTAGATGAAATCGCAGGCCGCAGCGATCTCGCAGCCGCCGCCAACCGCAGCGCCATTGACGGCAGCGACGATCGGCACCGGGCAATTGATCACGGCGCGCACCATGCGTTCGAAGATCGCATGCTGCGCCTGCCATTGCTCGTCGCTCATGGTCCGGCGCTCGACCAGATCGCCACCGGCGCAGAACGCACGATCCCCTGCCCCCGTCAGCACGATACAGCGCAAACCGTCCTGCTGGATTTGCAGCGTCTCGAAGATCGCCATCAGGTCGAGACCCATCTGGGTATTCATGGCGTTCGCCGCCGCCGGCCGGTTCATGCGGACGACGAGCACTGCGGAATCCAGCCGCTCCAGCTCCAGCGTCGGATACGAGGCGGAGAGAAAATCACTCATGTTCCGCTCTTGAAGTTGGCGTTGTGTTCGCCGAGCTTGGGCGCGCGTCGTGACGTGCGCGGCCGCACGCCATCGAACGAAATCGGAATTGAAACCAGCGACAGATTGTCATCGCAGGGCGAATTCAGATCGAGCGCCTTGGTCTGCGGATGATGCGCGACCTCCTCGACGCCGAGCAGTGGCGCATTCGGCACACCGACGGCATCCAGCCGACGCCCGAGCTCGTCCGCCTCGAATCGGGCGACCGCCGCCGCGACGATGGGAATGAGCCTCTCGCGATTGACCACGCGCGCCGAATTGGTGACGAAGTCCGGATCGATCGTGAGATCCTTGCGGTCGAGCACATCGCAGAATTTGCGGAACAGATTGTCATTACCGGCGGCGATCATCAGCCAGCCGTCCATGGTCTCGAAAGCCTGATATGGGACGATTTCCGCGACGCCGGACCCATAGGGCTTGCGCACGTCGCCGGCGGCCTCGTAGCCGGCCAGCGGGATCATCATCCAGGCCAGCCCGGTTTCAAACAGCGAGGTCGAAACCTGCGCGCCCTCGCCCTGCTTCATGCGGGCGATGAAACTGGCGAGGAAGCCGAGCGCTGCCCACATCCCCGAACCCATATCGACAAGAGAGATGCCGACGCGCACCGGCGGCCTGTTGCCTTCTCCGGTTACACTCATGATGCCGCTGGAGGCCTGCACCAGCGGATCGTAACCCGGCTTGCGCGCCATCGGACCGTTGGCGCCGAACGCGCCGATATCGCACCAGATCAATGAAGGTTTTTCCTTGCGGAATTCCGCTGCCGACAATCCATATGCATCAAGGATTCCGGGCCGGAGATTCTGGATCACCCCGTCCGCCTTGTCGAGGATCAGGCGGCGCAAGGCCGCCGCTTCTTCGGGATCGGCGAAATCGACGGTGATGCTTTCCTTGCCGCGATTGAGGGACGCAAAGGACGACGATGTATCGCCCCAGAACGGCGGGCCCCAGTCCCTGGCATAGTCCCCGTGCTTGGGGTTTTCGACCTTGATCACGCGTGCGCCGAGGTCCGCAAGGATCAACCCTGCATAGGGACCAGCGACACTGTGTCCAAGCTCCACAATTACGACGCCCTCAAGCGGCCTTGGGTGTTTCATGCCTCGCCTCTGTTTGTCGGCACACTAGCAGCGATCATTTGTCCGTCAAGATAACGTTTCATAATTACGCCGGCTTTTGCGAAGACGACAGTTTTGGCAGTCGACAATATGATCTGCACGTCTATAGCGGATAACGACGACAACACTTCCGGCCGATGAAATTGCTGAAGACCTTCATCGGACACCCGCCGCTTTTTGCACTGCAAAAAGGCCGTTTTATACCCCTGCGACTATAATGGATCGCTCTCCATCAGCGGTCGGGCTCGCTATCGCGGCCGATTCCGAGCGTCGGAAATTCAGCGTTGTGAGGCTGATTGACAGAGGCGGCTGACTCGAACTAAACGTGAAACGTTTCATCAAAGGGCCGGGATCGGTGCACGATCAGCTCTAAAACGGTCGCCGGATTGCGCTCAAAGAACGCCAGCGGCGTCGGATTGCCTGGAGGAAGTATGCGGCGCGTCGGTATCGATGTAGGCGGCACTTTTACGGATGTCGTGCTTCTGGACTCGGCCTCTGGTGAGGTTTGGTCCGCAAAAGTGCCGACCACACCGAAGGATCCGACTCTGGGCGCGTTGAACGGGCTTCGAACGATCCTCGCGCGCAGCGGCTCATCACCCGCCTCCATTGATTTTATCGGACATGGGACGACGATCGCCACCAACATGGTGATCGAGGGCAAGGGCGCGCTGACCGCGCTCATCACCACGTCGGGCTTTCGCGATATCCTTGAACTCCGCCGTGGCTGGCGGCACGACCGCGCCGATCTCTACGATCTATTCTTTGAAGCGCCGCGCCAGCTCGTTCTCCGCCGACATCGTCTGGAAATCACCGAGCGCATCTCTTACGACGGGTTCATCGAGCAGACGATCGATCCCGATGAAATTGCCGATCGTATTGCCGAACTCAAGGCAGAGGGCGTGGAGGCCATCGCCGTCTGCCTCATCAACTCCCCGATCAACGGTGAAAATGAGCGCCACGCGCTCAAGATCATTCGCGAACGCGTCAATGACGTGTTCGTTTCCGGTTCGATCGAAGTCAATCCGGAGATCATGGAATATGAGCGGACCTGCACCACGGTGATGAACGCGCTGCTCGGTCCGAATTGCGGCCGATATGCGCACCGTTTCACCGAAACCGCCCGCGGCATCGGCCTGATGTCTGACGTTTATTTCATGCAGTCAAACGGTGGGCTGGCATCGCCCGAAGTCGTCAGCCAGCTTCCAGTGACGCTATTGGCGTCCGGACCGGCGGGCGGCGTCACCGCGGCCGCCAGGCTGTGCGAGCGCCTCGGCATTGCGAACGCGATTACCGGCGACATGGGTGGCACCAGCTTTGACGTCTCGCTGATCCGGGAAGGACAGCCGGAACTCCGCAATTCCATGATGATCAACACCTACACGGTGCGGACGCCAAACATCGACATCATCTCGATCGGCGCGGGCGGCGGCTCGATCGCATGGATCGACGAAGGGGGCGGTGTGCGGATCGGCCCCGAAAGCGCCGGCGCTGAACCCGGTCCAGTCTGTTATGGACGCGGCGGAACACGGCCGACCGTGACCGATTGCAATCTCATTCTCGGCTATGTTGATCCCACAAGTTTCCTGGGCGGCGATTTCGCGCTCGACGTCGAAGCGGCACGCCGCGCCATCGCCGAACATTTGGCCGGTCCCCTCGGCGTCAATATCGAGGAAGCCGCCATGACCGTCCGGCAGGTCGCCAATGCCTTGATGGCGCAGGCGATGCGGTTGGCCACCGTCGAACGGGGTTATGACCCCCGCGACTTCATCTTTATTCCCTACGGTGGCGCCGGTCCGGTGCACGCGGTCGATCTGGCCCGCGCCCTGGAAATTCCCACGGTCGTGCTGCCGCCGATGCCCGGCCTGTTCAGTGCCTTCGGCATGCTTGTCGCCGACGCCGTGCAGGATTTGCAGGCCTCCGTGGTCCGCACCGCTGACGATGCCGACCCGGCACAGGTCGAAGCGCTTTTCGCCGGGCTGGAGCAAGAGGCACGGCAGCGGCTTCGGGCCGCCAACGTCCGCGACGAGGATATCAGGATCGAGCGGCGGTCGGATTGTCAGTATCTCGGCCAGGGCGAGACCATCCAGGTCCCCTTCCCGGATGGCGCTATCACCCGCGAGACCCTCGACAGGCTGGCGAAGAACTTCATCGCCGAACACCGGCGCCGCTGGAACTTCGATGTCGCCAACCGCCCGGTCCGGATTGTCAATCTGCGGCTGCGCATCGTCGGCAAGATCGGCGATTTCGCGGTCGGCGAGACCCGGCAGCGCAACGGGAAAGCATTGCAGCCGGTCGGCCGCGCGCGAATCTACGACGATGGAAAATGGATCGAGATGCCGCGCTATCGCCGTGAAGACCTTCGGCGCGGCGATGAGCTGGATGGCCCGCTCGTGGTCGAGGAGATCAGCACGCGGATTTCACTGCGCGCTGGCGAACGTCTGACGGTGGGCGATCAGTCGACCATCCTGGTGAGCGTGGGAGCGTGACGATGGACAAGGTCACCTACGAAATCATCCGCAGCGGCCTTTACGCGATCGCGCGCGAGATGAAAGTCGCGATGATGCAGACCGCCGGAAGTCCCATCATCCATTCGGGTGGCGACGCATCGGCGGCGATCTTCGACGCCAAGATGCAACTGGTGGCCCAGGGTAACGATATCCCGACGATGATGGGCTCGGCGGTGATCTCGACAAAGGCATCGGTGGAGGCGATCGGCGTCAAGAACCTGCGCCCGGGCGACGTCATCATTTCCAACGACGTCTATCTCGGCGGCGGTAATCATCAACCCGATGTTCAGTTGACCCGGCCGGTTTTCTTCGAGGGCGAGATCATCGCCTATACGATGACGCGCGGTCACTGGGTCGACATCGGTGGCACGGCGCCCGGCAGTTTTACCGCCGTGACGTGGGACATCCATGCGGAAGGCATCCGGATTCCGCCGGTCATTCTCTATCGCGATGACAAGCCGGTCGAAGACCTGTTCCGCCTGATCGTGCAGAACACCCGCGACACCGACAACCGGACCCTCGACATCAACGCGCAATATGCCGGGACCTATGTCGGAGGCGAGCGGATCATCGAGATGGCCCGGAAATTCGGCCGTGAATCCATCGAAAGCGCGATGGCGCTCTCGCTCGACTATTCCGAACGATTGATGCGGGCGCAGATCGAACGTATTCCTGATGGCGTCTACGAGGGCAGCGACTTCATCGAACCGGTCCAGGCTAGCGGATGGCCCAAGGATCTCATCCCCGTGCAGGTCAAGATCACCGTGGCTGGCGACCGCATCGTGTTCGACTATACCGGCAGCGCCAAACAGGTCCGCGGCGGCGTCAATTGCCCGCTATCGGTGACCTGTAACAGCACCTGGTTCACCCTCAAGGCGATCACCGATCATACCATTCCCATCAATCAGGGATGTTATCGGCCGGTCGAGATCATCTGTCCCGAGGGGACCGTGCTCAACTGCACCTATCCGGCTTCGGTGGTGAGCGGCGTGACCGAAACCTCACCGCGGATCATCGACATGCTGTTGAAGACGCTGGCGCCCGCGATACCCAACCGGGTCGTGGCGCAGAGCAATGATGCCGCCTGCTCCGGCATCTTCAGCGGCGAAGATCCGGACGAGCAACGCGTAAAGTCGCTGCACCGGAAGTATGTCCAGCATATCGATCCCCACGCCGGCGGCTATGGCGCAAGGCCGGCGCTCGACGGCGTCAACGCCATCAGGGTGCTGGTCGGCAACGCCGGGATCCAATCGATCGAGTTGATCGAACACCTCGTGCCGCTTCGCGTTGAAAGCTGGCATCTCGTTCCCGATAGCGGCGGCGCGGGCCGCTGGCGCGGTGGATTGACGTCCGAGCGGGTCTATCGGGTCCTCTATGATGAGGCGGCCCTTACCGTCATCGCCGAGCGTGGCCTGGTGGCTCCGGCAGGCCTGTTCGGCGGCCACGCCGGCGGCAAATTTTTCTCCAAGGTCGTGCATACGGACGCGAGTCACAAGGACATCCCGAGCAAAGGCGAATTCGAGGTGGTGCGACGCGGCGACCGGGTTCATATCCGGCCGGCCGGTGGCGGCGGATATGGCAATCCGACCGAGCGCGAAGCTGAGCGCGTGCTCGATGACGTTCGCGACGGCTACGTCACCCCACAGGCCGCGGCAGAGCTTTATGGCGTGATCCTCAGTCCGGACTCGAACCAGATCGACGCCTCGGCAACCGCGAAACGCCGAAAATCAATGGCCCGTTAAACATTGGGTTTGGACCCGCTCGTGCCCACCGGCGATCGACTAAATTGCGTGCCGTTCCGTCTTGATGATGTAATAGAACGTGAAGGTTTTACGCGAGGCGATTGATATTGAAGGGAAATGTCACTATCCGGGATGTGGCGCGCTCGGCCGAGGTCTCGGTCGGCACGGCATCGCGCGTCATCAACGGCAAGGCGACCGTGGGCGCCGACGTGCGCGGCCGGGTTCTCAAGGCCATCGAGGCGCTGGGCTATCGTCCGGACGCGATCGCACAAAGCATGCGCCGGGGATCGACGCACGTGATCGGCTGCGTCATCCGCGATATCAACATTCCCTCGCTCGCGGCTTTCGTCCATGCCGCGCACAACGTGCTGGACCGCGCGGGATTTTCGCTTCTGGTGTCGAATTCCGAAGGCCGGGAAGACCGTGAGCGCGAATTGCTGATGCGGCTCAACAGCCAGCGCTCAGACGGCATCATGATCGGCCCCTACACCGCAATGACGCCGGCCTTCGACACGTTTCTTCGCAGCCTCGGGGCACCGATCGTGATGGTGGATCGCGATGAGCCGCCTTGGGCCGACGCCGTCATGGTCGACCACGCCGGCGCGACCCGCAAGGCGACGAGCCGGCTGATCGATCTCGGTCATCAGCGCATTGCGTTGCTGACCGGCGGCCCCTCGATCTATCCGGCGCGAGAGCGTATTCGCGGTTTTACCGAGGCATTCGAGATCAAGAATGTCGCGCTCGATCGCACGCTGATCCGCGCAAACAGCTTCCTTTCGCCGGAGAGTTTTCGGCAGACCTCGGCACTGCTTGCGGCCAAGGATCCGCCGACCGCGATCATCGCCGGCGGCATCGACATGCTGGCCGGCGTCATCCGCGCCATCAGGGTTCGGGGGCTGACTATTCCGGATGATATCTCGCTGATCGGCGCCGGCGATTCCGAACTCGCGGAACTGCATATGCCCGCGATTTCGGTGCAGCATTGGGACCAGGGCGAGGTCGGAGCCGCCGCGGCCAGTCTTCTGTTGGCGCGCATCCGCCAGGTTGCGAGCGATGAGCCGCAACATATCCTGGTCCGGAGCGAACTGATCGAACGGGACTCAACGAGCGCTCCACGTCAACGCTCCTCGCTCTGAGTTAAGGAAACATCGACATGACAGAGAAGCTCGATCGCTACGAAACCCTTCGCCTCGAGAGCCCCTCGCCTGGCGTTCTCGTCGTGCGCTTCAACCGTCCCGAAGTTCGTAACGCCATCAGCACCAAGATGGGCCACGAAATGGTCGATCTGTTCACCGGCCTTAACGCCGATCCGTCAGGCTGGCGTTGCGTCGTCCTCACCGGCAGCGGAGACCGGGCGTTCTGTGCCGGAGTCGATTTGAAAGAACGGCGCGGCATGTCGGACGAGACCTGGAACAAGCAACACGCGTTGTTCGAACGCATGATGCTGGGGCTTCTGGATTGTCCGCTGCCGATCATCGCGGCGGTAAACGGCGCCGCCTATGCCGGCGGATGCGAATTCATGCTGCTCTGCGATTTCGCCTATGCCGTTCCGACGGCGCGGTTCGCGCTCACCGAAGTCACCATCGGTATCATGCCCGGCGGTGGCGGAACCCAGACGCTGCCGCGCCGCATCGGATATGCGCGCGCCGCCGAAGTGATCATGACCGGAGAGCCCGTGAGCGCCGAGCAGGCGCTTGCCTGGGGCATGGTCAATCGGTTGTGCTCGCCCGAAACCCTCATGGAGGAGGTTCTGGCGACCGGGGCCAAGATCGCGCGAAATGCGCCGCTGTCGATCCGTCAGGCCAAGCGCGCCATGACGCTCGGAGGGCGAATGGATCTCCGATCAGCCCTGTTCTTTGAAATCGATGCCTACAATCAGCTTGTAGGCACCGAGGATCGCCGCGAAGGCATCGCAGCCTTCAACGAGAAGCGTTCTCCGGCCTTCAAGGGGCGATAACGGCCGCTCAACGACCCCTTGCCCGATCACCCGATCTAGCGCCACTCCGCTCCGGTGGCGACTTTGACATAGTTGAGAAAGTTTGCGCCGAAGATCGCCGTCTTTTCAGCCGGGGTCAGAAAATTACACTCGTCCTTGATGAAGTCGACCGACTGCTTGTAGGAGCACGCGCGCTTGACCGGCGGGAAATTGGAGCCCCAGACCATCTTGCTGGCCCCGATATGCTCGTAGAGCTCCTTGAAGCGCTGCTGTGAGTTCACGAACGGATAGGTCTCCTTGCCCACCGCGGCCTCGGGAAAATACGAAACCTTCATCCATATATTCGGCAGCTCGCCGAGACGAAGCACTTCCGGCCATTTGAAAAACCGATCCGGATATTCTTTCATGATCCTGATCGTCATGTGATCGATCAGAAACTGAATGCCGGGATAGGCTGTCGCAACTTTTCGAATCTCTTCGGTCTGGAACGGAGCAAAGATCTCCACGGGAACCCGCTGATCCTGGGCGGCTCTGAGGAAGTCATGCACCATCTCGTCGCGGAACCAGCGATCATAGGGCGGCTGATGAAGGGTCAAGCGGATCCCCATCATGCGGTCCTGCGCCATCAGCTCCTTGAGGCGTCCGGCTACGTCAGGCGCCAGCGGGTCGAACCGGGCGAAGACGCCGACCACCTTGTCCGGGTATTTCCTTGCGGCCTCGATCGAATAGCGGTTGTCGTACCCCATCAGCGAAGCGGTGACCTGAACGATCTTGTCCACTCCGGCAGCGCTTGCCTCTGCAAACAAATCCTCGGCCAGCAATTCGTCGCCCCAGATGATTCCGTCCGGAGCGTGCGGGCGATCAGGCGTGCTTTTCTGCCAATAGTGCACATGCGTGTCGATGATCATATCCGCTCCTTTTCGCGCGATCTATCGCGACGGTGTTGGGCTTTGCTTTTGGATGAACAGTAGCGAGACGAAGGAAATCGCCGACATCACGACCATGATCACGGAGACCGGCCAGCCCTTGCCTCCGGCCTGGATGACAAAGGTCGTCGCCATGAACGGCAGCGGTCCGCCAAAGATGGCATAGGTCAGCTCGCGCGCCAGGGTGATGCCACTATAGCGAAACCGCGTATCAAAGGTCTCGGTGTAGAAAGCGGATTGCGTTCCAAAAAACGGAAATAACGTGAATGCGCCCAGCACCATGCCGATGGCCATCAAGATCGGACTTTTGGTATCGAGCAGCCAGAACATCGGGAACGCGTAAAGCGCCGATGCGACTGTCGCGCCAATCAGCACCGGCTTGCGTCCGACAACGTCGGAAAGCGCCCCGCCCGCGATGCACGCAACTCCGCACGCCACGAAGGTCAGCATCTGGATCACCAGCGTCGTAATCGCGGGGATACCGAGATTTGTATTCATGTAGGAAGTCGCGAACACGACGTGCACGTAACCCATCACCTGAATGACGTTTACACCCATCGCAAGCAGGACAAGTTTGGGATAGCCGCGCACGATCTCCACGATCGGTATTCGAAGCTTGGCCGCCTGGGAACGAATGGCAAGAAATTCGGGCGTCTCGCCAACCCGCTGACGGATAAAATACCCGGTGATGACAGCAACGATGCTGAGCAGAAACGGGACCCTCCAGCCCCAGCTAAGGAATTGATCGGTTGGCAGAGACGAAAACACCCGGAAAATCAGCGCCGAAAGCAGCAGCGAGATCATGACCGACGCGGGCGCGAAAGAGCCAAACAGGCCCCTGCGGCCTGGAGGCGCATATTCGGACGCGAACAGGATGGCGCCGGCGAATTCTCCGCCCGCGCCAAATCCCTGCACGACCCTGAGCGCCACCAGCAGGATCGGCGCCCAGACACCGATCGAGGCATAGGTCGGCAGGAATCCGATCGCCGTGGTCGATATGCCCATCGTCAGCAGCGTTGCGATCAGAACCGGCTTGCGGCCATAACGATCGCCGAAATAGCTGAAAAAGATGCCGCCGATCGGACGGATCAGGAATCCAACCGCAAAGGCGCCATAGGCCGCAAGGAGCCCGGCCATCGCGTCGACATTCGGGAAGAAGATACGGCCGAACACAAGGGCGGACGCAGCGCCGTAAACGGAGAAATCATACCATTCGACCACCGTGCCAAACATGCTGGCGATGACCGCCCGCGTCGGCGGCGTCGAGGTCTCAGTGGGTAAAGCAGCAGCGCTTGCTGCCGACTCGGCTGACATGTTTCTCCCTCATCTTTTTTATCGTTTTACTTCGAATCCGTTTTCAAAGGCGTCATCGATCGCAACGCCGGCACCATCCAACAACATGCGGCTCATGGATTTCCGAATGGAAGTGTTGCCATGCGGCTGTAAACGCGTCGCGCATTGCCGGCGAAGACGGCGCGCTTCTCGTCGGGGGTGAGGATCGTCGATCCCTCGATGTAACGACGCGTGTCGTCGTAATTGTGCCCGGTCTCGGGGTCGATCCCCTTGACCGCACCGAGCATTTCCGATGCAAACAGGATGTTCTCGGCCGGGATCACCCGCGTCAGCAGATCGATACCCGGCTGATGATAGACGCAGGTATCGAAGAAGATATTCTTCAAAACCAGTTCCGACAAAGGCGGCTTCTTCTGGTCCTGCGCAATGCCGCGGTAGCGGCCCCAGTGATAGGGAATCGCGCCGCCGCCATGCGGGATGATGAATCGGAGCGTCGGGAAATCCTTGAACAGGTCCGACATCAGAAACTGCATGAAGGCGGTGGTATCGCCGTTGATGTAATGGCTTCCCGTGGTGTGAAAGGCACGGTTGGCTGCCGCGCTGACATGGATCATCGCGGGGACATCGAGCTCGACCATCTTTTCATACAGCGGATACCACCAGCGGTCGGTCAGCGGCGGCTCGGTCCAGTAACCGCCGGTCGGGTCCGGGTTGAGGTTGCAGCCGACGAAGCCGAGTTCGGTGACGCAACGAACCAGTTCGCCGATGCAATTGTCCGGAGCGGTGCCCGGCGATTGCGGCAACTGGCAGACGCCGGCGAAGTTCTTGGGATAAAGCTGCGTTAATCGATAGATCAGATCGTTCGACACCCGCGACCAGGCGGCGCTGACAGAGGCGTCGCCGATATGATGGCTCATGCCGGAGGCCCGCGGCGAGAATATCGTCACCGACGTGCCGCGCTCGCGTTGCAGCCGCAACTGCGCGCCTTCGACCGAGGCACGAAGCTGATCGTCGCTGATACGAAGCGAGTCGACTGAAGGCATCTGCGAGGGATCGTTGATCCCAGCGATTTGACGCTTCCGCCAGTCAAGCAGTTCCTGCGGCTCAGTCGTGTAATGGCCGTGGCAGTCGATCACCGGGCCGTCGGATTTCGGGACGCCCGCGCGCCTGGATTCACCGAGCGCTTCGATATTCGTCGGCGTCATCGATCGCGGCGAGCCGGCGACCGCATCGAGGCCGGAGAACAGTGGACGACAACAACTGCAACCCGGAAACGCGTGACCGCTGCTCAATCCAAACACCTGGTGATCCCTCCCGATTCCAACCGATGACGCGGTTCTAGTCGTCGATCTCAACGCCAAGCCGTTTCAGGGTGGCGTCAACCCAGGTGCGGTCGTTCTTTCCCTGCTTGATCTCCTCGAGCTGTTTGAGCTCGGCGCGATGCTTGGCCTGCGTCGCCTTGAGGACATCCGCCGTCAGATCGAACGGGACGCAAACGATGCCATCACCATCGCCGACGATCAGATCGCCGGGCGCGATCACCATGCCGTCGATCGCGATCGGCACATTGATTTCGCCGGGACCGTCCTTATAGGGGCCGCGATGCGTCACGCCGGCCGCGAACACCGGAAAGGTGCCGGCATGCAGCGTGTCGTAGTCCCGGATCGCCCCGTAGATGACCATGCCCACGACCCCGCGCTGCTGCGCGTAGGAGGTCATGATTTCGCCGATCAGCGAATTCGTCAGATCGCCGCCGCCATCGACGACGATGACATCACCGGGCTCTGCGAGATCGAGCGCCTTGTGCACCATCAGATTGTCGCCCGGGCGGGTTTTGACGGTAAATGCGGGTCCGGCAAGCACGCCGCTGGCATGAATCGGCCGAAGCCGTGCGCCACCCGCGAACATCCGCGACATGGAATCGCTGATATTGGCGACCGGCAGCTCGCGGAAACGGGCGATGGTTTCAGCATCGACCTTGCGGGTTCGCTTGCAGATCTGAAAGCCAATCATAGCAACTCCTGCGACGATATTGCCGGACGCGGACGGTTCCCGATCCCTCGTTGTCTCAACGAGTTTTGACCGGGATCACGTTGCGCCCTGCACTGGGTGTCCTAAACCCATAGCTGGTATCCCCGATCACAGGGCCCGTCCAATACGATATTGACAATGGGGAAATTCGTTTTGAGTATAACAGCATGGAAATCCGTCATCTCCGCTACTTCATCGCGGTCGCCGAAGAGCTAAGCTTCAGCCGGGCGGCCAAGCGGCTGAACGTGAGCCAGCCTCCCCTCAGCGTGCAGATCCGGGCGTTGGAGACTGAGGTCGGCGTATCCCTGTTCACCCGCAACCGCCGCAAGGTGGAACTGACGCCTGCCGGTGAGCTGCTTCTGGAGCATGCGCGGCGTACCGTGGCGCATCTGGAGCACACCGCCGACATCGTTCGCCGCGCCGGACGCGGCGAAGCCGGTATCATACGGCTCGCATTTACCGGCTCCGTTCCGATGCGGGAGTCGTTCGCGCGGCTGCTGCGCACGTTTCGGGGCCGTTATCCGGACATACGGATCGAGCTTCAGCACATGACGACCGGCCGCCAGTTTGAAGCCCTGACCGACGATCAGATCGACCTTGGGATTTTGCGCCCGCCGGCGGCGTTGCGGGAAACGCGAAACATCGATCTGACCCCCATCTGGTATGACCAGCTCCGCCTGTTCATCCCCGCGGACCACGCCCAGGCGCATACCCACGCCCCCATCGCGATGACAGAAGTGCTCAACGAGCCCTTCGTCGGGGTGGATCCGCAGGTCCATTGCGGCATGCATGAACACCTGATGTCGCTCTGTGGCGCGGCAGGCTTTACGCCGCGCATCGAGCAGGAAGCGCGTGAGCTGAGCACCGTGCTTGGACTGGTCGCCGCCGGCATCGGCGTCGCGGTCCTGCCGGCCTGTTACACCTGCATCGCAATGCCCGGCGTCTTCAGCCGGCCGATCGCAGCCGACGACGCCGAAAGTTGGATGATGCTTGCCTCAAGAGCCAATGATAGCTCGCCGCTATTACAGCGATTTCTCGACGTAATAACTGAGCTCTTTCCCAGGGGCGCACGCCCGGAGATCGACCACGAACTCGTCTAGCTCTCGGCGCAGCGGCCATCACAGGCCTTAAGCACAAACATATCCATCTCGAAATTTTGAACTGTGGGCTGCGGGACTTTGTCCGCGCAACTGCGGCGACCCATTGCACCGACTGAAGATGTCATGAATGGTGGCGCCGATTTCGCCCGCCCTCTTACAACTTGGATTTAGCTTTCAGTGTTGATCACAGATACCCAGGTGCACCTCTGGGAAGCCCATCGCCCCGATCGTCCGTGGCCTGCCGACCAGATCGGAAAACCTTCTTTCGTCGCAGTTCCCGGCGCACGGCCGCATCGGCCGGAGCCGCTTGGCGCGGACGAGCTGATCGGAATGATGGACCGCACCGGGATCGATCGCGCCGTGATCGTGCCGCCATCCCCGGTTGGCGACAGCAATGACACCGCGCTTGAGGCGGCCCGGCGATTTCCGCAGCGGTTCGCCGTCATGGGCCGCTTCAATCCCGAGGCCGATCATGCGCGCGAAAGCCTGGAAACCTGGCTGCAACAGCCCGGCATGCTCGGCATTCGCATGACATTTTTCAAACCAGTGTGGGCGCGCTGGCTCGCTCCCGGGATCATCGATTGGTTCTGGAGCGGCTGCGAGCGGCTCGGCATCCCGATCATGGCGCTCGCGCCGGGACTGCTCAGCGAGATCGCTGTTCTCGCCGAGCGCTATCCCGGCCTCACGATCATTCTCGATCACATGGCCCGGCGCAGCGACCTTCGCGACGCGGAATGTTTCGCCGATCTCGACGATCTGCTTGCGCTCGCGCGGCTCCCGAATATCGCGGTGAAGGCCACGGCGTTGCCTTGCTACACCAATGAATCCTATCCCTTCGCCAACCTCACGCCGTACCTGAAACGAACATTCGAAGCGTTCAGTGCGCATCGCATCATGTGGGGATCCGATCTCACCCGATTGCCCTGCTCATATGCGGAATGTCTCGATCATATGCGACGCGAGCTGGATTTCCTCACCGACGACGATCGCGCGCTTGTTTTGGGAGGCACGGCCCAGGCATTGTTGCGCTGGCCGGAGAACCGCACTCCGGCAATGACCAAAATCAAGACGACGAATGAGGCTCGCCATGACTGATCAAATGGATCGACGCGCAATTCTATCGCTTCTGGCAGGCGTGGGCGTGATGGCGGCTCGACCGAGCGCTGGTCTCGCCGCAACCTATCCGGATCATCCGATCCGCGTCGCGGTGCCGTTCTCGGCCGGCGGCGCGGTCGACATCGTCGCGCGCACCGTGATGGATCAGGTCAGCCCGCAACTCGGCCAACCCGTCGTCATCGAGGACCGCCCCGGCGCCAACGGCAACATCGCACCGGCCTTCGTCGCGAGGGCCGCGCCTGATGGCTACACGGTGTTGATCGGCGCCAACGGGCTCGCCACCAACGAGTCGTTGTTCGACAACCTGTCCTTCAAGGCGATGCAGGATTTCGAGCCCATCGTGCTGGTGGGGTACTCGCCGCTTATCCTTGTCGTCCAGCCGTCGTTCGAAGCCAAGACGGTGAAGGACCTTGTCGACATGGCGAAGGCTGCGCCGGGCAAGCTCACTTATGCGTCCGCCGGCAACGGCACGTCGGGCCACCTCGCGGCCGAAATCTTCAAACAGGTGCTAGGGATCGATGCACTGCACGTTCCCTACAAGGGCGGCGCGCAGGCCCTCGTCGACATCATCGCCGGCCGCATCTCATTCATGTTTGTCGATCCCGTTCAGGTCATGCCGCAGATCAAGGCAAACCAGCTCCGCGCCATCGCCGTCAGTTCGGCTGAGCGTCTCGCATTGTTGCCCGACGTCCCGACGATCACGGAAGCGGGTTATCCCGGTGTCGAAGCAACCGTGTGGTGGGGCTTTCTTGTTCCAGCCCATACGCCCGGTGACATCGTGATGCGACTGAACAAGGAAATTAATATCGCGCTGGGAGATCAGAAGGTGAAAGACACCCTGCTCGCGATGGGCGTCGTCATCAAGGGCGGTTCACCGGACGATTTCAAAGCCTTTCTCAAATCGGAAACGGACAAATGGGCGACCATTATCCGAACCGCCAACATCAAGGCCGACTGATCTTAATCCAGGCCGTCCGTTCGCCTGCATCGGCGCAGGCAAAGGCCGGGAGGCGCGTTTAATGCGTCCTCCCGGCCCCATCCCGTGCAATGACGGCCTCAGGCCGGCACGCTATGCGGTCGCAAGCACCTTGCCCGAAGCCGCGTTCCCGGCTGCAAGCTCCAGGTGATTGCCTGCCGACAGCACGATCGTATTTCCAAGCTTCTTGCTCAGTTGCTCAAAGCGACCCAGGATTTCCTTGCCCGCACCGGTCTCCGCGCCATGGACACAGATGTCGTTGTGCTCATTGCGTCGCACCGGCAACAGCTCGATCGCGGTGATCTTCTTGTTCGAAATCGCGCAGCGCAGCGCCAGTCCATCGAGGTGACGGCCGCGCATGACGTCCCAGTCGAACACAAAATTGCCAAGGCTGTAGAACACCGGCCTGCCCTGATAGATTTCGGCGGCCTGAACCACGTGCGGATGATGGCCGAACACCATATCCGCTCCCGCATCGATCGCGGCGCGGGCGATTTCCCGCTGATACGCGACCGGTTCATCCCGCGATGACACGCCCCAATGGCAGGACAGAATCACGAGATCGACTTTGGTTCGCAGCGCGCGGACGTCATCGCGCATCGCTTCGAGCTCGGCCGGGTCCGCAAAGGTGTGCGTGATCGGCTCGGCGCCCGGCATCTCCAATGCCCGGTGGCCCGGTTCATAGGCGGCGTGCGCCTTGATGGTGGCGCAGCCGGGACTATTGGCGGAGGCCGCGTGATTGCTCGGCCAGAACACCGAGGTGTAGCTCAGGAACCCCAGGCGGATTCCGTTCTTTTCGATGATGACGGGTTTCCTTGCCTCGGCAAGGGTCTCGCCGACACCGCAATGAAGGATTCCGATTTGATCCAGCACCTTGACGCTGGCGACCGCCGCACTCGCGGGATAGGCCACGTTGCTCGCACAGCTGACGCCGGCATAGCCGGCTTTCTTCAGCGCCGGCCCGACCTTGGCCCCGGAGTGGCGCCAGCCGGCCTTGTGCGGAATGTCCGGCTGCGCGGGACTGGCTGACGGCTCCGCGAGCGGCCCTTCCAATTGACCGAACACGACGTCTGCCGATGACAGCATGTCGCGCACATTGACGAATGCGCTGTCGGGATCCGGCCTGTTCTGGATGTTGGTGTCGCCCAGGATCAGAAGGGTTTGGTCGGCGTGTTTATCTTGTTTCATCGTTGTTGCCTCGGAGATTGGGAATAAGGAGAGTTGCTTGGGATGATGGAATGTCAGGCCGCGCTCTCGGCCGAACGAGAAGCAGGCGCCGCTTCACTCGCCCGTTCAGGCGCGATCGACTCCAGCGAACGCTGATTGGTTTCGATGCCGAAGAAGAAAACGCCGAGCGCCAACAGGAAATAGAGTGACGAAATGGCGTAAAGCACCGAAGGAAGGCCGTAGGATTCGTAAAGCGATACGACGAGATAAGGCGATGCGATGACCGCAATCCGCCCCGTCATCTGCGCGATGCCAGAGCCGCGGAAGCGATACTCGGTCGGAAACAGTTCCGGCGTATAGCCGCCGAGACCGAAACCGATCATCAGGCTCATGCCGCCTTGCAGGAAGAAGCCGAACACCAGCACCCAGGTCGGATCGGTTTGCTGCGAATAGGCCAGCGCAAACACGCCGCACCATATGGCCGCCAACAGCGTGCCGCGCCGGCGGCCGATCCAGTCGGAGGTCAGCATGCCGACGAGAGGTCCGAGCGAACTTCCCAGCGCCATCACGGTCGCGAAGCCCAGCGACTTGGTGACGCTCATGCCCTGTTTGACGAAAAACGTCGGCACCCAATAGGAGAAGCTGTAGGAGCCGACCAGGCACGTGATGCAAACTGCCATCGCAAGCAAGGTGCGCGAGATGACCCCACGCGAGAACAGCACGGAGATCGGTACCCAGACCGGTGCGGATGCCGCCAGCGCCGTCACCGGAGGAAGCGGTCCTCCCTTCGAAGCCTCGGCCTCGATTTCCAGCATCACCCGCTCGGCTTCTTCGTTGCGGCCACGCGATTCCAGCCAGCGCGGAGATTCCGGCAGCTTGCGGCGCAGGAACCAGACCCACAACGCGCCGAGCCCGCCGATCAGATACATCGGCCGCCACCCAAATGCCGGAATGACGAACAGGCCGATGAAATTGACGCAGAATGTCGAGGCCATCGACACCACGCTGATCAGGCCGAGCGCCCAGCCGCGCCGCTGCGGCGGCACGAACTCGCTGACCATGCCGTAGCCGACCACATATTCCGCGCCGATCCCGATACCCATGACGAAACGCAGCGCCGTCAGCCACGTCATCGACGGTGCGAACATCGAGAACAGGCACATGGTGCCGAAAATCATCAGATTAAACTGATAGGCAAATCGCCTGCCGTAGCGGTCGCCGAGCAATCCCGTCATCAGCGCGCCGACAGCGAGACCGGCAAAAGTGATGGAGATGTAGTGGGCGTTCATCTCGATGGTCGACCAGCCCTCCTTGACCAGGGCTCCGAGAACGCCGGCCGCCATCTGGTTGTCGAACCCGTCGAAGAACATCCCGAGCCCGACCAGAGTCAGGATCCGCCACTGAAACGATCCCATCGGCAGCCGGTCGAGCCGACCCGCAGCATTCACTGAACCAGCCATTACAGACGTTTCTCCCGGGAATTCCGGCGTCAACGGCCGGTATTGGGAGTAAAATACGCAGAACAGCACCGGCGGGGTATGCTAATTTGATCATTGCAACGATGACTTATCCTGAGAGCAGACCGTGAACCTGCCGCGCAGACCTGCAGATGAATGCCGGAGGCATTGATGGGACGGAAACTTCCGCCGCTCAACGCCCTTCGCGCGTTCGAAGTCGCCGCCCGCACCGGGAACTTCACCAAGGCAGCCAAAAGCCTGAACGTCTCGCAAGGCGCCGTGAGCCGGCACATTGCGCAGCTTGAGGCTTTCCTGGGTCTGCGCCTGTTCGTCCGCGGTCAACGCGATGTCCGGCTGACGCCGCAGGGCGTGGAGTATGCCCAGGTCATCCGCGACGCGTTCGATCGTATCGAGTTCGCAACGCAGGCCAGACGCCAGGAAACGCAAAACCGTGTCGTGCGCATCCGGTTATTTCCAACGGTAGCAATGAAATGGCTGATCGGACGGCTTAGCCGGTTTCATGCCCTTCACCCCGCCATCAACGTCCAGGTCACGATCGCCAACGATCTTGTCGATATGGGCGCCGAGGAAATCGACTTCACGATCCAGATCCCGGCCCTACCGAAGCCCGGCATCCGCTACGACACATTGTTTCCGATCGAACTGCTTCCGGTGTGCAGTCCCGCGCAGCTTGCCGGAACTCCGGCGCTGCGGGAGCCGCGTGACCTGCTCGATCGCACGCTGCTTCATTCGATGAAGCGGCCCCACGACTGGCTGACCTGGTTTGACGCCGCCAACATCACGCCCGGCAAGCTTCGCGAAGGATTGACGTTCGGCAATTCGTCGCTGGCCTATCAAGCCGCAATCGACGGCCTCGGCGTCGCCATGGCCCATGTCGAACTGGTGCAGGATGATCTCAATGCGGGCCGCCTCGTGGCGGTCCATCCGCTCGTGGTGCGGACGTCAGAAAGCTACCATCTGGTCGGCCGCGAAGCCGAGAGCGGCCGCGCCGAAGTCGCCGCATTCCGTGACTGGCTGTTGACAGAGGTCGAAATCGACCGGTCGCAGATGCCTGATGTCGTCCCGGCCCCGCGAGGCCCGAATCCAAACCTTCGGCACTAAGCCTGCGTCATCGCCGCCGGCTCGTCGACAACTTACGCGCCCACATCCGGCAGGCTGGCAGCCGCAATCGCAATGAGCTGGGCCAGACGGTGTCCGATCCGGGACGGCGCCCTGCGCAGTAATGTAGCTACCTGTTGCATGACCCAACTTCCTTCCGCGCCGGCGGAAAACTGTCCGCAAACCAGCGCTTTTCAGGAAAATGGGCTGTGAAATCAGGGGTGTCGAGACCGCGGAGAAAATAGCAACACCAGCATCGCCGGGCCTGCCGATGGCAGTGGTTTTATTGCCGTGGCGCGGCCGGCAAGGGACGAAATTTTCTCCCGAAAATCGGGCCTTTGGCCTTGAGCCGGCGCCTATCCGAAAGCCGTCTCGAAACGCTTGACGCAGTTCGGCCGTGCTTCAGGGTTAATGATGCGCGGCTGGCGCTTGCCGGCCGGCGCGTCAAGCACCTGCCCGGCCTCCTGCCCTCCGTCAAACTCCCCGCTTCATCAGCCGAAGTACTTGGCGAGCACGCTCTTATCGACCTTGCAGATATAGGTATACTTTGGGTTGACCACCTGGGTGCAGCGTGCCTCGGCAATTTGACCGAGCAGCATGTATCCTTCAGGCGCTGGAATCTTCCACCCGTCTTCCATCCAGTACACCATCTCCTCGAATGCGATGCGCATGGCGTCCTCAAGCGGGCGAGCGCATCCGAGCGTACAGATGTGCGTCGACGTCTCGATGCGCGGGTGATTTAGGCGCGGCGGAGCCTTCTCAAGCGATACTCTCACCGTAAGGGTCGCCGCTATCTCGATCGCGCCCATCCCGTTGCACTCGCCGTCGCCCTGAATGGCATGGCAATCGCCCATGAACAGATGCGTGCCGTCCTTGTTGACCCGGAACATCACCGTATTGCCGGTGGTGATTTCCTGTACGTCGAGATTGCCGCCATGCGGACCATTATCGACGGTCAGCACGGCGCCATGAACCGGCGCCACGCCGAGCACTCCGATCATCGGCTTCACCGGCAGCTTGAGATGATCGTTCCAGTGCACGCGGCCGTCCTTGACCTCGACCACCCGGGTCTGCATGCCGAATTCCTTGCGCCGGACCCAATCGGGGAACATGCCGATGCCGGGCCACAACGCGGTGAAGCCAAGCTTGTCGAGCTCCATGTTGACGATCTCCACCTTCAACATGTCACCGGCTTTCGACCCACGGACCTCGATCGGTCCGGTCGCGCCGTTGACGAACGGAAAGGTGACGTCGGCCGCCGTCAGTTGCTGTCCGAGATGGCGGATCGTGCCGTCATTGGCGTTAATCGCGCATTCCACCACGAAGGTCTCGCCTGGATCGACGCTGGCAATATAGTCATCGTTCCCCGACAGCGCGTATTTGATATTATTGATTTTGCTGATGCGCTTGGACATGTTCACTCCTCCCGAGCTATTGAACGACCGATTGAAGATTCAGAGCTGACGGCGCCACGGCATCAGCAGCCGTTCGACCTTGCCGACAATGAAGGTCAAAATCAGCGCGAGCGCGATCGTGGCAACCAGCGCCGCGAATACTTTCGGAATCACGTAGAGAGAACCCGCCTTGAAGATGGCGTGCCCGAGCCCTTCGGAGGACGACATGAATTCGCCGACGATCGCGCCGATCAACGCGAAGCCAACCGTCAGCTTCAGTCCGGCAAAGATATCGGTCAGCGAGGCGGGCACCACGAGCTTGCGGAAAATCTGAAACTTCGATGCCCCCAACGTGCGCATCAGATTGATCTGGTCGGGATCGACGCCGACTGCGCCTTTATAGGATGTGACCAAG
Organism: Bradyrhizobium canariense; assembly: GCF_900105125.1. Classification (NCBI taxonomy): domain Bacteria; kingdom Pseudomonadati; phylum Pseudomonadota; class Alphaproteobacteria; order Hyphomicrobiales; family Nitrobacteraceae; genus Bradyrhizobium; species Bradyrhizobium canariense. The sequence goes on from NZ_LT629750.1 coordinate 2,447,212, forward strand.
GCAACGATGACTACCGACAGCGTGGACATCGCCACCTTCGAAATCAATCCGGTGCCGAACCAGATGATGATGATCGGAGCCAGCGCAATAATGGGAATGGAGCCGACCGCGATCACAAAAGGCTCGACAACGCGAGACACGAACCGCGAATACCAGAGCGACAGGCCGATCACGGTGCCGACGAAGTTGCCGACGAAGAATCCGAGCAAGGTCTCGAGACCGGTCACATAGGTATCGCGCCACAAGCTGCCGTCGCGCGCCATCTGCCCCAAAAATCCAGCAATCGCCGATGGCGAGCCGAACATGAATGCAGCCGCGCGGTTCTGCGACGTCGCGTAGTCCCAAAAGCCGAGGAATATGGCGAGGATAACGATCTGCGTGGCGAGCACGATGGCGGTCGAACGAAACTTTTTCCATCGTCGTCCCGGGATCTGGACGGCAATCGGCTCGGACGAATCCGTTGAACGCGCCATTCCGGCGTCTACATCCGATGTCATTGCAAGACCACGTCGAGATCGGCCCAGATGCGCCGAACATACTGACTGAATCCCTGGCTTTGGCGCATGGCCATCATATCGGTCCGCTCTTCGCCCAGTTCGATATCATAGGCGGCCTTGACGTAGGTCGGCCGCTTCGACAGCACGATGACGCGATCGGCAAGCGACACGGCCTCTTCGATATCGTGGGTGATCAGCAGCAGCGACCGCTTGCTTCGCCGCACCAGCGCCGCCGTATCGTTCTCGATCAGGAGCTTGCTTTGGAAGTCCAGTGAGGCAAAGGGCTCATCCAGCAGCAAAACGTCGGGCTCGTTGACCAGGGTGCGAGCCAGCGCTACCCGCTGACGCATTCCACCCGAGAGTGTCGAAGGATAGTGGTCGGCGAAGCCATGGAGTCCAAGCTGGTCCAGCATGGCGCGACCGCGATCCTCAGCTTCGCCCGCGGCGACACCGCGAATTTCAAGCCCCAGCATGGCGTTGCCGAGGGCCGTCCGCCATGGCAGCAGCAGATCCTTCTGAAGCATATAGCCGACATTCTGCGGCTGGCCGGATACCTCGCGGCCATGCCAGCGGATTCGCCCGGAATCCGGCGTCAGCAGCCCGCACAGGGTGTTGAGCAGTGTCGTCTTTCCGCAGCCCGATGGGCCGACAATGCTGACGATCTCCCCCTCCCGGAGCGTCAGGCTGAGGTTTCCAATAACCGGAACGATACGCCCGCCGACCTCATAGCTCTTGGCAACGTGCTCCACGACCAGCGGCGGCACTGGAGCGACACTGATCGCGGTCTCGGCATTCCCAGCGTTTTGACTGACGTCAACTCCGGTCATTTGAGGCTAGCGACCGCCTTTTCGGCGAACGAGTTGTCAATGATCTGATCGAACGGAACGGTGCCTTTGGCATTGCCAAGATAGACCTGCATGTCCATCAGGTTCTTCCACTGATCCTGCTTGGTGACGACGGACTGCGCCGGAATGAGATATTTGAGCTCCGCATCGATGGCTTTGTCGACCACCTCACCCGGCAAATCCGGAAACTCCTGGCGCGCGACTTCCTTGGAGAAAGCGGGATCGGCATAGGTCTTGCGCGACGCCTCTTCGAACGAAGTGACGAGCGCCTGCACCATCTCGGGATCTTTCTGAATCGTGGAGGGCAGCACCATAATGCCGGTGTTGCAGAACGGGCCGATATAGCTTGAGAAATCGAACACAACCTTGGCGCCCTGCGCTTCGGCCGCGGCGACGCTCGGCTGATAGGCAATGGCGATATCCGCCTGGCCCGCGAGCATGGCGGCGATCTCCGTGCCGGGATTCACCGGGACAATGGTGGCATCGACGCCCACTTTAAGGCCGGCCTTTTCGAGCAGCCGCTTCGCGACGCTATAATTGGTGTTCGGCTCGGGCGAAGTGACGATCTTCAGCCCCTTGAAGTCTTTGGGATCGGTAATCGGCTGAAGCGTCTTCGAGACGCCAAAATAGTGAGCGCGCTGCACCACGGTTCCGACGACGACACCGGGGCCGCCATTCTCGCGCGAGATTTGCGCCATCGTTGCATCACCGATCGCGAAATCCGCCGATCCGCCAAGCACGGCCGCGAATGTCTGGGTGTCGCCGCCGGCGGCGCTCACCTGCATGTCGAGCCCGTTCTTTTTGAAGATGCCGCCATGCATGCCGACATACAGATTGATGTAGCCAAGGTTATGGACCGCTTCGCTAAAACGAACGGTCTTCAAGGTCGCCGCGCCTGCGCCACTCCAGCCGATCAGCGATGAAGCACCGACGCCGCCTGCGACAGCCGCCGACGTTGTCAGGAAGCGGCGGCGACTGAATGAATTGTTCGTCGGGGTGAAGGAATGGCGGAGACGATCGGTCATGATTCTGAACTCCTCGCGAAATATCCGGCAATGGATGCGCAAAGATTAGTCCGCCAATCGAACGAGCAGCAAGTTAAAAGAAGCGACAGCAATTGCCCGGCGCAAGGCAGCGCGCGTCATTGCGTCACAAGCTGTGACAAAATTCCAAGCCGGTGAATGCGATTTGCAATTTGCGTGCTTCAAGAAGCGTCGCGATGAACAATCTATCGCCACGCCAAATGGCGTTATGTCGTTTTTGACATTATGGCCGCCCAAAGAAGCGTCGTCATATCACGCGAAAGACGCCCGACGTTTGCACACCTTGATTGAAGCGATCGGGTTGCACCGTCGATGGTGTCATCAGGGATTGACCCGCAGCGACGCGAAGCGGCCGGTGAGAGCACCACCGCATTTTTCGGCCGCGATCCGGCTTGCCTGCTTTTGCTTGCGCTCCTCGTCGCGGCCGGGCGACGTGACCGTTGGCGTCACCGGCGGCGGCGGAGAGTCGCTCCGGCCAGGATCCCGCAAACGTTCGAACAGGTTGCTGACCAAACCGCGCAGTCGCATGTTCTCCGCCGCCAGTTCCTTCATCTTCACGACAGCGGGCGCGTTGAGACCGCCAAAACGACGGCGCCAGCGGTAAAATGTTCGAAGCGATACCCCGGCGGTGCTGCAAATCTCGGCGACGGATACGCCGGCGCTGGCTTCGTAAAGCAGATGCAGAATCTCGTTTTCGGTGAATCGGGAACGCCGCATCGGATGCCCCTTTTAAAACGTCCGAGACCAGGTGATCGGCTGAAGACCGAGCCGCCTTGGCGCGATCATAGCCCGAATATGACCGGCCCTCTAGAAATTCAGGAAGCTGCCGCCTCACCGCGGCGGACCATGCATCTTGCCCGCGATATCGGGAGCTGATTTGCTTCGTTCAATTCTGGAGCACTGCCATGCCACGCCGTTATGAAATCCCGAGCACCCCTGAGGTTATGGTATGGGGATACCTCGATAGTTCGACCCCGCCCGTCCTTGAAGTGAGTTCGGGCGACATCGTCACCCTTCACAGCTTCCCGGCCGGTGGAAAGGAAACGCTGCCCGACGACCTCAGCATCGTGCCCGCGGATTACATGACTGCGCTCGAGACACTTCCGCCCGGACCGGGCCCGCATTTCATCACCGGACCGGTCTATGTGAGGGGCGCGCGTGTCGGAGACGCGTTGCAAATCGACATTCTCGACGTGAAGGTGCGGCAGGACTGGGGTTTCGTATCCATTCTGCCTTTGCTCGGCACCCTGCCCGACGAGTTCACCGACTACGAAACCATTCACCCGGCCATTGATCGTCAACGCAACGTCTGCACGATGCCGTGGGGTACGGAAATCCCGCTCGATCCTTTCTTTGGCATCATCGCAACCGCTCCGCCGCCGAGTTGGGGCCGCTGCGGCTCACCGGTTCCGCGCGCCTTCGGCGGCAACATGGACAACAAGGAATTGCGTGCCGGGACCACGCTCTATCTGCCGGTGTTCAATGAAGGCGCGTTGTTCTTTGCGGGGGACGGCCACGCGGTGCAGGGCGACGGCGAAGTATGCATCACGGCGCTGGAAACCGGCGTCACCGGCAGCTTTCGTCTCACCGTGCGCAAGGACATGGAGCTGCATTGGCCATTTGCCGAAAGCGCCACGCATCTGATGTCGATCGGCCTCGACGAAGATCTCGACGACGCCGCGAAGCAGGCCGTCCGGGAGATGGTGAAGCACGTTTGCGCGCGCACCAATCTCACCCGCAATGAAGCCTATATGCTGTGTTCACTCGCGGGAAATTTGCGGGTCACTCAGCTCGTGGATGGCAACAAGGGAATCCACATGCTTCTGCCAAAGTCATGTTTGTGATCCCGGGCCGGCGACAGCCGAAATTTTCTCCCCGTTAGGCCGGCGCGTATCCGAAAGCCTTCTCGAAACGCTTGACGTAGCTCGGCCATACTTCGGGGTTGATGATGCGCGGCGGGCGCTTGCCGTCGAGCGCATCGAGCACCTGTTCGGCTGCGATCCTGCCCATGTTTTCCCGCGCCTCCTTGGTCACACCGGCGGTGTGAGGGCTTGCCAGCACATTGTCGAACTGCAGCAGCGGATGGTCCGGCGGCGGCGGTTCCTTGGCCCAGACGTCGAGGCCTGCGCCCGCGATCTGCTTGTTGCGCAGGGCGTCCGCCAGTGCCGCCTCGTCGTGGATAAAGCCCCTCGCCGTCGTGATGAAATAGGCGTGCTTTTGCATCAGCGCGAATTGGCGCGCGCCGATCATGTTGCGATTATCCTTTGTCAGCGGACAGGAGATCGACACGTAATCGGAACGGCGCAGCAGCTCGTCCAATTCGACCTTCTCGCCGCCGCGGGCCGCCATCTCGGTTGCCGAAAGATAGGGATCGTAGGCCAGCACGTTCATCCGCAGCAGGCCCTTGCAGAGTTCGGCAACGCGGCGGCCGACATTGCCGAGCCCGACGATGCCGATGGTCTTGCCTTGCGCCTCGGTGCCCATCAACGAATTACGATTCACATTCGGGTCACGCCGCAGCGCGCGATCGGCCTCGAGAATGCGCTTCGACAGTGTGAGCAGCATTCCGAGCGCGTGTTCGGCCACGGAATTGGCGTTGCCGCCCGACTGGTTGACGACGACCACGCCGGCTTCCGTGCAGGCCTCGACATCGACAGGATCAAAGCCGGCGCCATTGCTGGACACGATCAAGAGGTTCGGCGCACGCCGCAGCAAATCCCGGCCGGCGTGAAAGTGCGGCGCCAGTTCGTCGCGTGCCGCACCAATTTGATAGACATGCGCGGACGCCAGGATCGGCGCGGCTGTCTCGTCCGGGCTTTCATTCTCGAGCCGGTCGAGGCGCACGTCGGGGCGCGCCCGCAGGATATCGGCATAGATTTGATGGGCGAGGTATTTGACGTAGAACACGCGCTTGTTGTTGACGGACATTGTCGAGCAGACCTTCAGTTCGGAAATCCATAGAGCCGGGCGGGATTGGTGACGAGAATGCGGTGCTGCGTCGCCGTGTCCGGCGTCCACTGCTGAAACAGTTCAAACAGATGCGTGGCGTTCGGCATCTCGCCCTCGACGCGGGGATGCGGCCAGTCGCCTCCCCATACCAGCCGCTCCGGATTGGCGCGGACCAGCGCCTCATGGAACGGCCGGGCATCGGGATAGTCGGGCGCAGCGCGGCTGAGCCGATGGGCGCCCGATACTTTGGCCCAGCACCAGCCATCACCGACGGCGCGCAACAGACTTTGGAAACCCGCGGTCGCGGTGCCAGCGCGGGCATCGGTGCGGCCCATGTGATCGATCACGACCGGCAGACCGAGCGATTTCAAAACCGGAATCGTCTCGGGCAAATCCTTCACATCGATCCAGAGTTGAAGATGCCATCCGAGCTCCGCCATCACAGGCGCCAGCACCTGCGCCGCGCTCAACGGCACGCCGCCGCGATAATGCAATTGCCCGTCACGGAAGAAATGATTGAAGCGCAATCCCCTGACGCCGAGACGATTCCAGCTGCGCAGATCGGCCGGCGAGACGTCAGCGTCGGCGACCGCGACACCGCGCAGCCGCGCCGGCTGGCGTTCGAGCGCATCGAGCATGGCGGAATTGTCGTGGCCGTGTGCACTGCCCTGCACCAGCACCCCGCGCGCAAATCCGATCGTGTCGAGCATCCCGAGATATTTTGCGAGCGGCGCATCCGGCGGCGTGTAACTGCGATCGGCGGCGTAAGGGAATTGATCGGCCGGACCAAACACATGGGCATGCGTATCGCACGCGTTCGGCGACGGCGGCACTTTGGGACTGGTAACGTCAAGCGGCGGCAGGCAGGCTGGAATCGTCGGCATCATTCGGCCTTTATGCCGGCGGCCTTGATGATCGGCCCCCATTTTTCGTAGTCGGCGTGGATCCTGGCGTCGAACTGCTGCGGCGTGCTGCCGATCGGCATGGCGCCGAGCTTGGACAGCCGCTCCTTCACAGGTTCCGTGTTCAAAGCCGCAACGAAGTCGTGCGAAAGTTTTGCGACCAGTTCCGGGGGCATGTTGCCCGGAGCGAGCAGCCCCCACCACACCTCGGTGTCATAGCCCGGCACGGTCTCGGCCATGCTGGGCACATTGGGCAGAAATGACGCCCGCGAAGCGCTGGTGACGGCAAGCGCTCGGACGGTGCCGGCTTCCAACTGTCCCACCGATTCCGGTCCGTTGTTAAAGGACAGCGGAATTTGCCCGGCGAGCAGATCGTTGATCGCCGGCGCGCCGCCTTTGTAGGGAATCGGGGTGATGTCGATCTTGGCGAGGCCCTTGAGCAACTCGCCGGCGAGATGCGTCGAGGTCCCGTTGCCCGCGTGTCCGAACGACAGCGAGCCCGGCTTCGCCTTCGCCTCCGCGATCACATCACCAAGCGTCTTGAACGGAGAGTCCTTGCGCACCAGCAGGATATTGGGTGACGAGGCCAACAACGAAATCGGCGTGAAGTCCTTGAAGGTGTCGTAGGGAAGTTTTGCGTACAGGAACGCATTGGTGGGGTGGCCGCTGGCGACCACCATCAGCGTGTAGCCGTCAGGCGGCGATGTCGCCAGCGCCTGCGAAGCAATCACGCCGCCCGCGCCCGGCCGGTTTTCAACGACGACGGACTGGCCCCAGGTTCGGGAAACGGCGTCACCCAAGGTGCGCGCCAGGATGTCGACGGCGCCACCGGCGGGATAGGGCACGAAAATATGCACGGGTCTGGTCGGGAACGCCGGCTCCGCTGATGTAGCCGGGCCCGCGGCAAGCAGGGCCACCGCCGCGACTAATATCCGAAACCAGCTGGCCACGGCATCCCTCCCGATATTCTCGTTACTTCTCTTATGGCACGCAGCCGCGGCCTGAGCATCGTCCCGAGGCGCAGATCACGGCAACGATCGAGACATGTTGACAATCCCGAAGATCGCGTCAAGTTCGGCGCCTCGACAGGACCGCTGGCGGTAATGTTGCGAAACAAACATCGTCGCGAAGTACAGGGAGAATGCGATGGCGGCTGCCGAGGCAGAAACAACGGTCCAGGCCTTGCAGGAAAAGACCGGAAAGACCTGGCACGAGGTGGTGTTGCAGACGCTGAAGCGGAACGACATCAGGCTTGTGCCCTACGTTCCCGATCGCGTCTTGACAGCCCTGATCAAGAATATTCACGCCGATCCGTTCTTCACGACGTTCCCCACCGCGCGCGAGGAAGAAGCGGTCGGCATCGTTTCCGGCGCGTGGATGGGCGGCATGCGCAGCGCGGTATTGATGCAGACGTCCGGCTTCGCGACGCTTGCCAATGTGCTGGCCTCGCTGGCGATCCCCTATCAAATTCCGCTGATCATGTTCGTGTCCGAGCGCGGCACGCTTGGCGAATTCAATTACGGGCAGTCGCTGGTCTGCCGTACCATGCGGCCGGTGCTCGACTCGCTCGCCATGGAGCATCACACCATCACGCGCCTCGATGAACTCGAGTTCATCGCCGATCGATCGATCAAGCAGGCCATCACGACGCAGGCGCCGGTGGCATTGATCCTGTCGCCGCTTCTGACCGGCGGAAAAGTCGAGAAGTGAGCAATCCGATGAACAAGCAAACCAACACCCCTGCCCGCAACACCAAGATCATGAACCGGTTCGATCTCACCTCGCGCCTGGTCGCGAGGCTGAAGAACGAGGAGGCCGTGATCGGCGGCATCGGCAATACCAATTTCGACTTGTGGGCCGCCGGCCATCGCCCGCAGAATTTCTACATGCTGGGCAGCATGGGCCTTGCCTTCCCGATTGCACTCGGCGTCGCGCTGGCGCAGCCGCAGCGCCGCGTCTTCGCGCTCGAAGGCGACGGCTCGCTGCTGATGCAACTGGGTTGTCTATCCACGATCGCGACGCTGTCGCCACGGAACCTCTGCATGGTCGTTATGGATAACGGCATTTACCAAATCACCGGTGCGCAACCGACCCCTGCCGCCGCGGTGTCGGACATTATTGCCATTGCTGTCGGCTGCGGCCTCACCAACAGCACCTGGGCGGCCGATGAAGAGGATTTCGAGCGTCTGGTCGATCAATCCTTGTCGGCGTCGGGACCGACCCTGATCGGGGTGCGCATCGACGACAAGCCGGGAACCGGAACAACCCGGCGCGATCCCGTGCAGATCAGGGAACGCTTCATGCTCGGCGTCGGGGTTCGGCAGCCGATGTGAGCGGCAGTCTGGAGCCGTTAACTACACGGGATCGCAAGTTCACGTGAGGGTGACAGTTGGCCACTGAATCGTGATATCCCGACATGATGACAATCATCCTCAGGACATTCGCCTGGCTGCTCGCCGCCGCCGTCACCTTTGCCACGTTGGGGCCGGCGCGGCTGCGACCGCACTCCGATCTCGGCCAGGATGGCGAACACGCACTCGCGTTCATTCTGATCGGTCTCGCGTTTGGCCTGGCCTATAAGCAAAACCGGCTGCTGACGTCGATTATTGCTGTGGTCATGATCGGCGTGCTCGAACTCCTGCAACTCTGGGCGCCGGGAAGGCACGCAAGGTTTGAGGATTTCGTCGTCGATGCGCTCACAGCCTGCGCCGGCTTTGCCATCGTCGCGGGACTGGATTGGGCGATGCAGCGGCTGCGTGCGGTCCGCACCAGCGTGACCTGAGTCATACCGAGCTTTGACTGGGGCGGCGACCCGTTAGCGGCGCAACCAAACGCGGATTGATGCGAGCTTCTGGCGTTACCCGATCTGCCCCCATGTGCAGAACGGATACCGTTCGCATTTGACCCCAGTGTCCCAAGAGTGTCTCAAGTAAAAATTGGGCGTGGCCAATTCCGATAGGTTGAATACGTGGTAGGCTGGGTAGACCGGAGGGCACCGGCCGCCGGTCAAAGCCGCGCTTTTGACCCCGAGCGATGGCGAGAGATCAGTGTCGGCGACCAAGGCGACCAGATTGCATTGAGAGACAATCGTTAGGAGCGCTATCCAATGCCTCCCGAGATGTCCGAGCATAGAAGCGAGTCAAGTTCAGTCGACGCGCCCGCGATAGCCAAAGCGGATGCTGCGGTCGATCGTGACGACAAATTACCGCCGCCAGATTCTGCTTCGAAGGCCGTCCCACCACCGAGTCAACGGTTCACACGGCGGCGCATGTTGCTGATCGGTGTGCTCGGCGCTGTGGGCATTGCGGCCGCGGTGTACGGCATTCCCTGGATCCGGTTCGTGCTCAGCACGGCTTCGACCGACGACGCCTTCGTGAACGGCCATGTGACGTTTGTCGCCTCCCGCGTCCACGGTCAGATCTCCCGGGTTCTGGTGGATGACAACAATCGCGTCCACAAGGGAGATCTTCTTGTTGAATTGGACAAAGAACCATTTCGGGACGCAGTCGCCGTGAAGAAGGCGGCCGTCGACACCGCACAGGCGGATCTAGAGGCAGCCAGGGCCGCGGTGCGCGGCACCGAAGCACAGGCCTGGAGCCACCGCTGGCAATTGCAAGAAGCCGTGGAGAATGTCGAAAACCAGACAGCCCTGCTGCATGCGCGGGTCGCCGCGCTCAAGAAGGCAAAGGCCACACTTGTACTCGCGCAGCAGGAGTTCGACCGGACGTCGCAGCTGGTCGTGTCGGAGACGGCAAGCCGCGAGCTCTATGATCAACGTCAGGCGGCGTTGTCGATTGCCCGGGCCGGTGTCGTCCAGGCATTGGCGGATGCGAACCAGATCCGAGTCTCGTTGGGCCTGCAGACGCAACCCGAAGACAGCGCGGATCTCGACCAGGTACCGCCCGATCTCGATCAGACCTTTTCTTCGATCCTGCAGGCGCAGGCGGAGCTGATTCAGGCCGCGGCTGAGCTGGGCGTTGTCCATTCCTACAACCAGTCCCCGAAGCAGATGCTCGAAGAGTTCGAAAAGCTCGGTCCCGTCGACCGCACGTTCGATCGGCTGGCGGCGGAAGCGCCGACGGTCAAGCAAGCCGAGGCCAAACTCGAAGCCACCAAGCGCGACCTCGCTGTGGCTGAACTCGACCTTCGCTATTGTGACGTTGTCGCGGAGATCGACGGCGTCGTCACGCGCCGAAATGTCAATCCCGGCAATGATGTTCAGGTCGGGCAGAGCTTGATGGCGATCCGCTCGCTCAGCGAGATCTGGGTCGATGCCAACTTCAAGGAGACACAGCTGCGCGACTTGCGCATCGGTCAGGCTGTCGATCTGTATGTCGACATGTACGGCGACAAACAGGTATTCGGCGGCCGGATCAGCGGCTTTACCATGGGGACCGGATCGACGCTCGCATTGCTGCCGCCGCAGAATGCCACGGGCAACTACATCAAAATCGTCCAGCGGCTGCCGGTCCGGATCGAGCTTGAGGGTTACGACCCGGACAAGAAACCGCTGTTCATCGGCACATCGGTTGTCCCCTACGTCTATCTCAATAAGCCGCTGAGTGGGCCCAATGCCGGGACGTTTCTTCAAGGCTTCGAGCAGCAATCGCCGGCCGCCGGTTCGGCTGCGAGCCCGCCGGGTGTCGACAAATGACCGAGTTGACACTTTCGCCCTCCAGATCCCGGGCGGACGTCAACCCGTGGCTTGTGGCCGCGATCGTCATCATACCGACCTTCATGGAGGTACTCGACACCACCATTGCTTTGGTCGCGCTGCGATACATTGCCGGCGGCCTTTCGGCCACGGTCAGCGACGGGGAATGGGTCATCACCAGCTACCTCGCCGCCAATGCGATCATCCTGCCGATCTCTGGCTGGCTGTCGGCACATCTCGGGCGCCGCAACTACTTCCTGCTGTCGATAGCCGTCTTTACCCTCGCGTCCGGACTTTGCGGGATGGCCACAAGTCTCGGTCAGCTGATTGTGTTTCGCGTCTTGCAAGGTCTGGCGGGCGGCGGCCTGCAGCCTTCCAGTCAAAGCGTGCTGCTGGACGCCTTTCCGGTGGAGAAGCAAGGCATTGCGATGACGCTGTTCGGTCTGGCCGCTCTTTTGGCGCCGGTCGTCGGTCCGACCCTCGGCGGCTGGATCACGGACAGCTATTCGTGGCGATGGGTGTTCTACGTCAACGTCCCCGTTGGTCTCCTGGCGCTTGCTGGCTGTTATGCTCTGCTGCGGGATCCCGACTATCTCACGAAGCAGCGCAGCGAGTTGAGGAAGCAGCCGTTGCGCTTTGACTCGCTCGGCCTGTCACTCCTGGTGATCGTCATGGTCTCCTGGGAAGTGATCCTGAGTAAGGGACAGGAGTGGGACTGGCTAAGCGATCCATTCTGGCGTGTGCAGACGCTGGCGATTTTTTTCGTTGTGGGTCTGATCGCGCTGATCGTCTGGGAGTTACGCCACCCCAGCCCCGTGGTCAATTTCCGCCCCCTGCGGGAGCGAAATTTCGCTGCATGCTGCGTCATCATCTTTTGCGCTTTCGCCGTCCTCTACGCCGCCAGCACATCGTTGCCAGCCCTGCTTCAATCTCTGTTCGGCTATGATGCTCTCAGCGCGGGTTTTGTCATGTCGCCGGCTGGGTTCGGTGCGCTCGTGGCAATGCCGTTTGTCGGCCTGGCACTTGGCCGAGGGGTTGATGCCCGGTGGTTGATCGCCGGCGGCCTGCTGGTCATGGCGTTCGCAAACTATTGGATGTCGCAAATGAACCTCGACATCAGCCCGGGCCAGGTCGTCTGGCCTCGGGTGATGCTGGTTGTTGGACTCTCGATGTGCTTTGCGCCTGCGAATGTAGCGGCCTATCTCTATACCCCACCGTTGCTGCGTGGAGCGGCCGTTGGCCTGCTAAGTCTGCTGCGCAACGAGGGAGGCAGTGTGGGCACCTCGATGGCGCAGACCATTCAGGAGCGCCGTGATCAATTTCACATCCTGCGGCTAGGCGAGTCCCTCGATTCCTTCAACGCTAATGTCGTTTCCTTCCTCCATCAAGCCGGGGCAATTTTCCTGCAGCAGACCGGCGATCCGTCTGCATCGCAGCAACTGGCCTGGCAGACGCTCGAGAACTTGCGGCAGCAGCAGGCGTCGTCACTTGCTTATTTCGATGTCTTTTGGTTGTTGGCCGTGGTGACGCTGGTGCCGGTACTCACGGTGCTGCTGATGAAACGCTCAGTGGCTGAGAAAGGCGCCCACATCGGTCAGGAATAAAGTGTGCACGCCGGATCCCGCGCGCCGACGAGGTGACGGAACGATGTCGCCTATTGGCACATCGCGCCATTTCGCTACGCCGCGAAATTTGATCGCTATCGGGCTTAGCGAACATGACCCGACTTGCTGCTGACTCGTTCCGGGCGCCAATGACCCCAAATCGGACTCCAACCTTCTCAAGCTCGACGGTCTGAGTTCGGGGCCCTATCACTTCGTGCGGCTCGGCGGACCTTCAGGAGGACTTGTGCGCTGAAAGCTATTTCGTTGCGCATGCTGCTCATAATACTTCGAAAGATGTACGGCGCGCGCTAACGCGTCGTTACCTTCCGGTGCTTGTGCTAGCCGGTGCAATATTGGCATCAGGTTGATATCTGCAAAAGTGAAGCGGTCAGCGACGAGAAAGCCGGTGGCTTTGACGGCTGTGTCCAAAATCGTGATCTGCCGATGTAAGTCTGGCAGAACTGAGTCGATCACGTTGCGATCTGGTTTCCGCTTATCGCGCCGTGCAGCGATGTACTCATACAAGTACGTACGGATGAAGGTACGATCCACAGCTGTGTTGGTGAACGAAACCCACTGTTCCGTTAGCGACGCCGGAAGAGGTGCCGAAGGAAATATCTCCGGCCCGACGAATACCCGGTCGAGATACGTTGCGATTGCCTTGGATTCGAATAGACACACATCACCGTGGCGCAGAGCGGGCATTTTACCGAGCGGATGAACCGTAAATAGCTCTGGAGCGAATATCGCGGTTTCCGTTAGCGTGTACTCAATGCCTTTTTCCTCGCAGACCATCCGTACTACGCGAGTGTAAGTGGATTTACTTGAACCTATCACTTCGGGTTTCGTCATGTTCTGCCCCTTTAGCGAGCCTTTGAAGCTAATGCTGTCTCAAGCCCAGATCAATGAGGTCAACGCCGTAAGGTCGCCTTTTGCCACATCGTGCCATTTCGTTACGCCGCGAAATTTGATCGCTATCAGGGCTTAGCGGACATGACCCGACTTGCTGCTGACTCGTTCCGGGCGCCAATGACTCCAACTCGGACATCGCGGGTGCAAGTAGTGATCCGGGGCAACAGCATCTAAAGACCCTTAATCTGCCGAAATCGCATATCTCACGAACACAGTCCGCGTATACTTGATTGCGCGAACTTTCTCGCGAAAAGGATGGAGGAGTCAGATGAGTGGGTACCCTGTCTCTGGCAACTTGCGATCGGCGCATCAAAGCGGTGAATTGAATAGGAGAGCCGTGCTCTCGGGCCTCGCGATGCTTCCCGTGCTGTCCTCGCTTCTGGCGGTCAAGAACGCGGCAGCGCAACAGACAAATTCCGGATTTTCTTTTGCGGTCTGCGGTGACTCGCGACCCATGATGTACCTGCCAGTCAAGGAAGGCCGTACCGACCTCGCCGGGCTATTCGTTGAAATGTTCGGCCTGGTTATGCCGGAAAAGGTCGCGGAGGCGGTGGTGAAGCGCGATGTGAAAATGATCTTCGACCCCGCCACAAATGAGCTTAAGCAAGTGGTCATGCCGTTCATGTCGCGGAGCGAGGTCATGACGTTGTCGGTGGATCAGGGTTGGGTAACCCGCGCAACCGTCGAAGACGTCAAACTGCTTCCCGGAGTTCATCGGGAAATGTTTCAACTGCAGGGCGGCGATTGGGTCTCTCGCGAAATCGTGCAGCATGTGCAGGCCGGCCGCGCCAAATTCGTAATCAACAGCGGCGACGTCGTCTGGTGGGGCAATCAGGGTCGCTCAGTCAGCGATAGCCCATACTGGAAACGCGTCAACGACACCATGCTCAAGCAACTGCCGGCGCCGGACGACGAGATGCGCGCCGCAGGGCTCGAAGGACGGTGGTTCATGTCAGTCGGCAATCACGAAGTGTGGGGTGACCCAAAGATTGAAGGAACGCTTAATGCGGTGCCTTATCTAACGAACTTCGGCGTGACACCGGAGCGGTTGATCTACAAATTCGACTTCCGGGACGTAAGATTTGTCTTCTTGTGGAGTGGGAAATACGACTATCGCTCACCGTCGCTCTGGGACGCGGACCGTCCAAAATACGCCCAGCAGATGGTGCAATTGCAAGAGTGGCTGGACGACGCCAAAGCCAAGGGAATTAAAAAAGCGTTCATTACGTTCCACTATCCGGTCTTCTGCCGGGCCGGCCTTGGCCCCATCCCGGAGGCTGACAATCCCCACAAGACTATCGCGGCCTACGCCAAGGACCTGGAGCTCGTCGTCTTCAACGGACATGTGCATACGACCGAGATGTACGACGTCGATGGCGTGAAATACCTGGTTCTCGGTGGCGGTGGGGCGGAGCAAGACCCAATCCTTCCCGGCCGCACCAGCATCAAGGTGCCGAGCAACTATCCACCGGACCTCTATTGGAAGGGCAAGCCGCCGCAGGAAGAATACAACTACGTCTTGGTCGATGTCGCACCGGGCGAAAAGACAAAATTCAACCTGACACGTTACCGGCCCGGCTCGGCCGAGCCGTTCGCATCCGAGGCACTGTTCTCATAGAGCGCCGGTCGGTGGCCGATGGCGACAATACTTCTCATTCTGCACGGCTTGGTCACGGTGGCCCTGCTTGGTGCGATCACGCATCAGACATTGGCAACATGCGTGCCGCCCAAGGCCAAGCCGTATTCGTTCTTCGGCCGGTTTCGCGCGGTGCGAGGTGCGGATTTCACCAATGCCATCGTCGTTCTATATGTGATCTCCTGGCTGCTCGGCGCGGCCGTTTACCTGTATTTCAAGGTCGATGTTCAGCCAAACTTGGAACGCGATCACCATTGGCACGCGCTGGGTTTCTTTGATCTCAAGGAGGATTTCACCGCCATCGGCCTGGGTGTGTTGCCCGCGTACTGGTCCTGCTGGCATCAGCCAATTGATGGTCGCAGCTATCAGATACGCATTGCCCTGACTTTACTCCTTGCGTTTACCGTCTGGTGGGCCTTCCTCGTTGGTCACGTCATGAACGATATCGGAGGCTTCGGATCGTAATGTCCCGTTCGACGTTTCGCCGGTTCGTTTTTGCTTATGGGGCGGCTTTCGCGCTCTTCTACACAATTGCACACGCTCGCGGGCTCGCGCTGTTTACCGTTTATCCCGCGCAAGGCATCGTCCTTCTCGGCTTGCATCGTTCTCGGGATGTTGCCGATCCCGTCTTGGATTTCCTTGCGCCCGAGATGTACTGGTACGGATGGACTGCTTCCGCTGCGGTCGGCGCGCTCGTCGTCGGCCTGGTTGCCGCGCTTCTGCCGGCTCGCCTGTCCTGGGTCTGGGCATGGTGTGTGGGGGTCGTTCCCCCAATGGCGATGATCGCATGCGCTTATCTCACAATCCCCTGGTTTCGGCTTTAGTAGCGATCCTTCCGCCTCTGGCACATCGCGCCATTTCGTTACGCCGCGAAATTTGATCGCTATCGGGGCTTAGCGGACATGGCTCGACTTGCTGCTGACTCGTTCCGGGCGCTAATGCCCCCCCTTTCCGGACATCGAGGCACAAGTCTCGGCGGCGGGCGCTAGGCCGCCACGATTATTTGACTGGGAACAGAAGAGCGAGAGTAGCCCGCAATTGCCAGGCAGATGTGCCGGTCGGACGTATGGCGTTGTAATAGCCGGCAATCTGAGCGTTGACGGGTTGGTCACCCACTTTAAACACGCGACCGAAGCCACCTCCGATCGGTACGGTCCATTGCTGACCCGATGCGGCGAGCCAGTTCGAAGTGATGATCGGTGACGTGGTCAAGTACCAGCCGTGTGCCATGTTGTAGTTGAGAAATGGCTGCGCGAGGAATGAGTTCACGGCTGGTGTCAGTGGGTTGCCACCGACCGACCACTGATTGTTCAGCAGCACGCCGACCACCCAATGTCCTGGTGTCACTAAGAAGACGGCCGTGGGGCCGAACAGGAATTTGCCGGTCCCGAGAAAAGGATCATTCGCGGACGGAACAGTGAAGACTGGACCTGCGCCCCAGATCAGCGCACCGGGGTGCGCAGGGGAAAAGAACAACGATTGGGTAATGTCGCCGACGCCATTGGTATTGCTGTCGAACAGCGGGCTCGGCTGGCTGATCAACGGAATGATGGTACGTGAAATCAGATTCCAGTCATCGTTTAAGTGCATCGGCACGACGGGCTGAATGTTGAATACTTCCTGGGTACGATCGAATGGCCCCGTATTGAAATTGGTGTTGCTCTGGAACGGCACGCTGACCAGGTCCGCGATCGGGTTTTGCGATGCCTTCTGTAGATCTTCTGAAGGCTCAGCAGACCCACTCGTGCCCGACGGCTCGGCCGTAGCGGAAACGCCACTTTCGAATTTGTAGTTGATCCCGGCTTTGACCATTTGAAGGTCGCGGTTCAAGGCCACCGAAGGGATCGTGGGAGAATTCCAGTTTGATAGCCCGAGATAATCGTATTCGAGTTTGACTGTCCAATGCGGCTTGAAGCCGTATTCGATGCCAGCGCCAGCCAACCAGCCGCTGCCGGTGCCGGACCCGTTCCAAACTGCGCCAGGGAGGTTCAAAGTAGCGTCGCTGTGCACCCAGCCACCGCCCAGCTTGGCGAATACGAGCCATTGATCATTCACGAGGCCGACGCGGCCCGCCACGGTGCCGATCCAGTGCTGGTCCACAAAGCCTAATGTCGGATTAGAAAGAACCGGATGGCTAAAGCTGGCGCCATCGAAGTCACCTTCGACACCAAACAGAAAGTGACCGGCCTGGAAGTTATAGCCCGCCTGCACGCCGCCAATGAATTCGGTGAGGCCGCCATACAGATTGTTGCCAGGAATGTTCAGGCTGCCGTTGGACCACCCCCCGCCGAAGTTGGCACCCACATAAAGCCCTGACCAATTATAGGGTGGCGCTGCGATCGGTGCTTTGTACACCGCGGCTTTGGTAGGCAGATCCGATGCAAGAGCAGACGCGCTCAACAATCCTGCGGCAGCGATGCCCGCAAGCAAAGTTTTCTGCACTGTCGCCTCCTGAAGGTAGGCCACAATCCGAAACATATTGCGAGGAGCACTTCTGCTCAATCGACTTGATTGATGCGGGTAAACCCAAGCGTGCTATTTTCGATGCGGTGACCTTTCGGCAACAACGAGGTGGTGCATCTCTTTAGCCGCGCCGCATCAAGCTTTTAGTTCCGTCATCATTGCTGCCTCAGTTTGCTATCGTCTCAAACCGAACGTGCGATGTCGCCGATTGGCACATCGCGCCGTTTCGTTACGCCGCGAAATTTGGTCGCTAGCGGGGCTTAGCGGACATGGCCCGACTTGCTGCTGACTCGTTCCGGGCGCTAATGATCCGATGCGAACCTTGGACCTGCTCCCGATCCTGTCTGTTTGGCGGAGGCACTTGAGTCGCGCTCCTGGGTGCGGACGGTGATGATGTTCAAGCGGCAAGGCGCGTTCCGGGCGATGGCCACGTCGCGCAAACCGACCGTTTTCGCCTTGCAACCTGGGGCTCGTAGCTGCATTCTTTAGCCCACATTTTGAAACTCAGTTCGCGGTGAACAAACTTGAGCGCCGACGAGCCCAACACGCTGGAGGACGCGGCTGTTTCAAAAGGCGGGCGGCAAAAGAAGCTGTTGGCGCACTTGCGACCATCCGTTCCTGACTGGCGTCCAATTGTAAAGCGAGCGGCGGGTGCGATTGCAGCGGTTGCCGCCGTCGGCGCTGTGCTGAGCGGACTGACCGGATACTTGTTGACTTACAAGACTGTCGGCGAGTTGCTGGGGCATAGGCCTTCAGTGACATCACAATCAAAACCGGGATCGACTTCTGCGCCGCGGCTGTCGATCGCGGTCATGCCGTTTGACAATCTCAGCGGTGACGCCAGCCAGGATTATTTCGGCAATGGCATCGTCGAAAACCTGACCACCGACCTCTCTGTCAACATCGCGAATTTGCTCGTGATCGCGAGCGGATCGTCGCTCACATACAAAGGCCAGAAGATCGACACTAGACAGGTCGGACGCGAATTGAATGTCCGCTATCTGCTGCTTGGCTCAGTGCTTCGCACCGGCAATCAGGTCCGGATCAATGCGCGGCTGATCGACGCCGAGACCGGTGAGCAGCTTTGGGCCGACCGCTTCGACGGCGACAACGCCAATATCTTCAGCCTGCAGGATCAGATCACCGCGCGCATCTCGACGTCGCTTCGCTTTGCTTTCGTCAATGTCGGTGTCCGACAGGCCCAGAAGCACAGCAATCCGGATGCGTTCGACATGATGTTGCGCGCCCAGGCGGCCCTGATCGATGAACGCCGGCTGAATATCAACCCGCGCAGGCAAGCGCGGGACTATTATCGAAAAGCGCTTGCGCTCGAGCCCGACAATGCGGATGCAGAAATCGGCCTTGCCGGCGTTCTCGCAGAAAACCTGTCGAACAGCCGCAGTCTCGCTGGCGCTTCGCGACCCAGTCCCGATCAGGTGACCGCGACGAGAGCGGAAATTCTTGAACTCCTTCAAAGTGCATCCAGCACCACGGCCGCTTCGTCAGACGCACACCGAGTCCGAGCTTCGCTCTACGTCTACGATCGCAAGTTTGACGATGCGAGACAGGAACTCGAACGAGCGTTGTCGATCAATCCAAACAACGTCAACGCGCTCTACTTGCTGGCGGCGAATTACATTCTGTCGGGTATGCCGGAGAAAGCACTGCCTGTTTTCGATGAACATTTCATTCGAACAGCGGGCAAAATCCCGGGCTATCGCGTTCCTCTTCGCGATTGGGGCAGTTCCTACCTGCTGTTAGGGCGCTGGAATGAAGCGGCCGCAAAGTATCAGCAAGCCCTGGCACTGCTTGCCGATCCTGAGACCAGCGGGGGCCTTGCCGTTGCATTGGTAAAGGCTGGCAACCGCGAAGCTGCGAAAGCCCAATATGAAATCTTTCGCGAGTGGTATACCGCACGGAATGGGACGCCGCCGACGATCAAGAGGTTGAAGGACAACAGCCGTGAATGGTCGCCAGATCCAGAGTTTCTAAAACTTTACGATGCGACGGTTCTCGACGGTTTCCGCAATCTCGGAACGCTGGAAGAATGAGTCGTGTGCAGCAAACCCGGCACGCCCTGTTCGTTGAAATTGAACCACTCCTCCGTGCCCGCTCATGGCACATCGCGCCATTTCGTTACGCCGCGAAATTTGATCGCTATCGGGGCTTAGCGGACATCGAGCCAGCCGCACCCACCGAGGCTCGATTTATCTACGCGCCCTAATAAAAATGCCGCCCGAACCACCGGGCGGCATTTCATATTGGGTGCGTTGTGCGCGCGGCTTACAGCAGCCCTGCCCCCCGCGCCCATTTGTATTTGGCGCCCAGCACCTCGACCGGCAATTCGGTCGAATAGGCATAGGCCGGGATGCCGTTCTGATAGAGATATTCGGCGGCTTCCTCGACCTCGATGTCGCCGGCCAGCGAAGCGACGATCGGCTTCACAAAGCCCTTCGCCTCCATCTCCTTCTTCACCTCGACCATGTTGCGGGCAAACACCATCGGCGGCGTGACGATGGTGTGCCAGTAACCCAGGATCAGCGAGTGGATGCGCTCATCGGACAGGCCGAGCTTCACGGTGTTGACGTAGGTGATCGGCGGTTCGCCGCCGGTGATGTCGACGGGATTGCCCGCGGCGCCGAACGGCGGGATGAACTTGCGGAACGCCGCATCGAGGTCCGGCGGCATCGTCATCAGCGACAGGCC
Organism: Bradyrhizobium canariense; assembly: GCF_900105125.1. Lineage (NCBI taxonomy): Bacteria > Pseudomonadati > Pseudomonadota > Alphaproteobacteria > Hyphomicrobiales > Nitrobacteraceae > Bradyrhizobium > Bradyrhizobium canariense. The sequence goes on from NZ_LT629750.1 coordinate 2,467,423, forward strand.
GTTGTCGACCACCGAATCCGACAACAGCACGCCTGAACCACCGGCGCCGGTGATGATCAGCACGTTCTCGCCCTTCGGCGTCGGCAGCACGGGGATGCCGCGCGCGAACTCGAGCAGTTGCCGCAGCGAACGGGCGCGGATCACGCCCGACTGCTTCAAGACGTCTTCGTAAATCTTGTCGTTACCGGCGAGCGCCCCTGTATGCGACGAAGCAGCCTTCGCACCAGCCGAGGTGCGGCCCGCCTTCAGCACCACCACCGGCTTCTTCTTGGAAACGCGTTTGGCGGCTTCCGCGAAAGCGCGGCCATCCTTCAGGTCCTCGCAGTGCTGGGCGATGAGGTTGGTGTTCGGATCCTGCTCGAAGAAGGCGAGCAGATCGTCCTCGTCGATGTCAGACTTGTTGCCGAGACCAACGATCGCGGAAACACCCATCTTGGCCGAGCGCGAGAAACCGATGATCGCCATGCCGATGCCGCCGGACTGCGACGACAGCGCCGCGTGACCCTTGACGTCGTAGGCGGTACAGAACGTGGCGCAGAGATTGGCCGGGGTATAGTAGAAGCCGTAAATGTTCGGCCCCATCAGGCGGACATTGTACTTCTTGCCGATTTCAACGATTTCGGCCTGCAGTTCGGGTGCGCCCGCCTCGGCAAAACCCGATGGAATCAGAACCGCCCCGGGGATCTTCTTCTCGCCGCACTCGATGAGCGCCCCTGCAACGAACTTGGCAGGAATCGCGAACACCGCGGTGTCGATCACACCAGGCACATCCTTGACGCTCTTGTAAGCCTTGTAGCCGAGAATCTCAGCCGCCTTCGGATGGATCGGATAGATCTCACCCTTGTAGCCGCCGTTGATCAGATTCTTCATCACGGAGTTGCCGATCTTGCCGTCTTCCGCCGAGGCGCCGATCACGGCCACCGCTTTCGGCTGCATGATGCGGTTCATCGCGGTGACGATTTCTTCGGTCGGGCGCGGTGCCGGGCGAGGCTTGTAGTCGAAGTCGACGACGATGCGCACGTCGGCGGCGATCGCATCCTTCTTGGTGGCGAACACCGGATTGAGATCGAGTTCGATAATTTCGGGGAAGTCGCTGACCAGCTGCGACACCTTGACGATGATGTCGGCGAGCGCCTCGCGGTTGACCGGGTCGCCGCCGCGCACGCCCTTGAGCATGTCATGGGCCTGGATGCCATCCAGCATCGAGAGCGCATCCTGCTTGGTCGTCGGCGCCAGGCGGAAGGTGATGTCTTTCAGGATTTCGACCAGCACACCGCCGAGGCCAAAGGCCACGAGCTTGCCGAACGAGCCGTCGGTAATGGAGCCGACGATGACTTCGGTGCCGCCGGCCAGCATCTGCTGGACCTGAATGCCTTCGATCTTGGCATCGGATTTGTATTTCTTGGCGTTCGCCAGAATGGCCGCGTAATTCTTTTCGACGTCGGCGGCGGTCTTGACGCCGACCATCACGCCGCCCGCTTCGGTCTTGTGAAGAATATCCGGCGAGACAATCTTCATGACCACCGGAAAGCCCATGTCGGTGGCGATTTTGGCTGCTTCAGCCGCCGATTTCGCGACCCCCTCCTTCGGAACCGGGACGCCATAGGCATCGCACACCAGTTTGCCTTCCGGCGCCGTCAGACTCGTGCGTTTATCCGCCTTGACCAGATCAAGTATTTTGCGGACCGCATCTTTGGAACTCGACATTGGCTTCCTCCTTGAAGTCGATTTCTTGATTTCCGGCACCGCGCTTCCTTCTTGCGGTGCGTTCGCCCATATGGCATTTGGTATGCCAGAAACAGGGGTGTCAACGCAAGCCACCCTTTCTAAATGCCTAAAACAAGGTCATCTTGACATTCTGGCATCTGGTATGCCAAAAACTTGCCGACCATTAGTCTGCTACAAGGTGTTTCCCCAGAGGAGACCCATTGTGCCCGAACAGAAACAAACCAAGGCGCCGCCCATCATGGCTGAGGCAGAGATCGCAATTGTCCGGATCGCGCCGGAGACCAGCTTCAAGAACAAGGCGTATGAGGCCTTGAAGGAAGCCATCCTCAAGATGGACATCTATACAACGCCTGAACCGGTGATGCTCGATGAACGGGCTTTGTCGGAGCGGCTCGGCGTCAGCCGGACCCCGATCCGCGAGGCGATCGCGATGCTGGAGCAGGACGGGTTCGTCAAGACCGTGCCGCGCCGGGGCATCGTGGTGGTACGCCGCACCAAGAGCGAAATCGTCGACATGATCCGGGCGTGGGCAGCGCTCGAGAGCATGGCCGCGCGCCTGATCACGACCACCGCGCGCAAGAAAGACATTTCCGCATTGCGCGACTTCTTCAAGGATTTCGGCAAGGACCGGTTGCCGCAGGATCACGTCGAGGAATATTCGAAGGCCAACATCGCCTTTCACCAGGCGCTGATCTCGCTCAGCGAGTCGCCGGTGCTGGTCGACATGACCAACGATATCCTGCTGCACGTTCGTGGCTACCGGCAACTAACGATCGGACGCACCGACCGCACCGCGACCTCGCTGCCCGAACATATGGCCATCATCGAGGCGCTCGAAGCGCGCGACACCGAGCTTGCCGAGAAGCGCGCCCGCGACCACACGCTCGGCCTTGCCGCTTATGTCGAGGCGCACGGCCAGGAACTTTTTTGAAGAGCTCTTAATCGAATACAGCTTCAACGCCGGACGGCGAAGACATCTCCGCCGTCCATATCAAGAAACGACAGGGAGAAAGCGGAATGTCCGCAGCAGTACAGAGCATCGATGCAAAAACCGCCGACGCAGAGCAGGAGCTCACGGATGGCTTTCATCTCATCATCGATGCGCTCAAGCTCAACGACATCAACACCATCTATGGCGTGCCCGGCATTCCGATCACCGATTTCGGTCGCATGGCGCAGGCGGCGGGCATCCGCGTGCTCTCGTTCCGCCACGAACAGAACGCCGGCTACGCCGCCTCGATCGCGGGCTTCCTGACCAAGAAGCCGGGCGTGTGCCTCACCGTGTCGGCGCCGGGCTTCCTCAATGGCCTCACCGCATTGGCCCACGCCACCACTAACTGCTTCCCGATGATCCTGATCTCGGGCTCGTCCGAGCGTGAGATCGTCGATCTGCAGCAGGGCGACTATGAGGAGATGGATCAGCTCGCCATTGCAAAACCGCTGTGCAAGGCGGCGTTCCGCGTACTGCACGCCGCCGATATCGGCATTGGGCTGGCGCGTGCGATCCGTGCCGCGGTGTCGGGCCGTCCGGGTGGCGTCTATCTCGATCTACCCGCAAAGCTGTTCGGCCAGGTGATGAACGCGGAGGCCGGCAGGAAATCGCTGGTCAAGGTGATCGATGCAGCACCGGCGCAGATCCCTGCCCCCGACGCCGTCAAGCGCGCGCTCGACGTGCTGAAATCCGCCAAGAAGCCGCTGATCATCCTCGGCAAGGGCGCCGCCTACGCGCAGGCCGACGATGCCATCAGAAGCTTCGTCGAGAAGAGCGGCGTGCCCTTCCTGCCGATGAGCATGGGCAAGGGCCTGCTGCCTGATACGCATCCGCAATGCGCGGGCGCGGCGCGCTCGACGGTGCTGAAGGACTCCGATGTCGTGATGCTGATCGGCGCTCGCCTCAACTGGCTGTTGTCGCACGGCAAGGGCAAGAGCTGGGGCGATGCGCCGAAAAAGTTCATCCAGATCGATATCGAGCCGAAGGAAATGGACTCCAACGTCGAGATCGTGGCGCCGGTTGTCGGCGACATCGGCTCCTGCGTTTCGGCCATGCTCGCCGCGATGGGTAACAACTGGACGGCGGCGCCGGCCGACTGGATGAGCGCGGTCGCCAAGAAGCGCGAAGAGAACGTCGCCAAGATGGCGCCCCGGCTGATGAACAACAATTCGCCGATGGACTATCACGGCGCGCTCGGCGTCCTGCGCACCATCGTCAAGGAACGGCCGGATGCGATGCTGGTCAACGAAGGCGCCAACACGCTCGATCTGGCACGCGGCATCATCGACATCTACCAGCCGCGCAAGCGCATCGACGTCGGCACCTGGGGCATCATGGGCATCGGCATGGGCTACGCCATCGCCGCCGCGATCGAGACCGGCAAGCCGGTGCTGTGCGTCGAGGGTGACTCGGCGTTCGGCTTCTCCGGCATGGAGGTGGAGACGATCTGCCGCTACAGATTGCCGGTCTGCATCGTCATCTTCAACAATGACGGCATCTATCGCGGCACCGACGTCAACAGCGCTGGCGACGATCCCGCGCCGACCGTGTTCGTGAAGGGCGCGCGCTACGACAAGATGATCGAGGCCTTCGGCGGCGTCGGCGTCAATGCGACCTCGCCAGACGAACTGAAGCGCGCCGTCAACGCGGCGATGGATTCCGGCAAGCCGACGCTGATCAACGCGGTGCTCGATCCGGCCGCCGGCAGCGAATCAGGCCGCATCGGCAACCTCAATCCGCAGAGCGTCCTCAGCAAGAAGAAGTAGACCGACCGATCCGGAAGGGCGTCGCCTTTCCCTTGTTTTCATTCCTGCACGTGCAGGAGCAGACTTAAGACGGAGCAATACGATGACAAAAGCGCTGAAGGGCGTTCGAATTCTTGATTTCACCCACGTTCAGTCGGGACCGACCTGCACGCAATTGCTGGCGTGGTTCGGCGCCGACGTGATCAAGGTCGAGCGTCCCGGCGTCGGCGATATCACGCGCGGTCAGTTGCAGGACGTGCCGAATGTCGACAGCCTGTATTTCACCATGCTCAACCACAACAAGCGCTCGATCACGCTCGACACCAAGAATCCGAAGGGCAAGGAGGTGCTCACCGCGCTGATCAAGCAATGCGACGTGCTGGTGGAAAATTTCGGCCCCGGCGTACTCGATCGCATGGGATTTCCCTGGGAGAAGATTCACAGCATCAATCCCAAGATGATCGTGGCGTCGATCAAGGGCTTTGGCCCCGGTCCCTACGAGGATTGCAAGGTCTATGAGAACGTCGCGCAATGCACCGGCGGCGCGGCGTCGACCACGGGTTTCCGTGATGGGCTTCCGCTCGTCACCGGTGCGCAGATCGGCGACAGCGGCACCGGATTGCATCTGGCGCTCGGCATCGTCACCGCGCTTTACCAGCGCACCATGACCGGACAGGGCCAGAAGGTCACTGCCGCGATGCAGGACGGCGTGCTCAATCTTGCACGCGTCAAGCTGCGCGACCAGCAGCGCCTCGCGCACGGTCCGCTTAGGGAATACAGCCAGTTCGGCGAAGGCATTCCGTTCGGCGAAGCCGTGCCGCGTGCCGGCAACGATTCCGGCGGCGGTCAGCCGGGGCGCATCCTGAAGTGCAAGGGCTGGGAGACCGATCCCAACGCCTACATCTATTTCATCACCCAGGCGCCGGTGTGGGAGAAGATCTGCGACGTGATCGGCGAGCCCGGCTGGAAGACCCATCCCGATTACGCCAAGCCCCCTGCCCGTTTGTCGCGCCTGAACGAGATCTTCGCGCGCATCGAACTCTGGACCATGACCAAGACCAAGTTCGAGGCGATGGAGATCCTCAACAAGGACGACATTCCCTGCGGCCCGATCCTGTCGATGAAGGAGCTGGCGGAGGATCAGTCGCTGCGCGCCACCGGCACCGTGGTCGAGGTGGATCATCCCACCCGCGGCAAATATCTGTCGGTCGGCAATCCCATCAAGCTGTCGGACAGCCCGACCGACGTCAAGCGTTCGCCGCTGCTCGGTGAGCACACCGACGAAATCCTGCGGCAGGTGCTCGGCTTCAGCGATCATCAGGTCGCCGAAATCCACGATTCCGGCGCGCTCGACCCGCCGCGGAAGCAGGCCGCCGAATAAGCGACTTCATTTTCTCAAGAGTTCGAGAGGCCGCCGGTTTCCGGCGGCCTTTTTCGTTATGTCTGATGCACTCAAGGTCGCTTCGGGACGGATTCCAAATTCGCTTGCAGATACGCGAACGCCGCATATCCGAATTCGTCGCCCAACGATTTCCACGACAAATCGTTAAGGGTCTCGTCCGACCCACGTGCCTTCGCCAGTATCGCTGCCGTTATGATGTGAAACGACACACGGGCCATACGCTCGGCCTTGTCTTGCGCGACGCCTTGCAGAAAGGGAAGCAGCGCCTCGCGATACCTGCCGAAAATGCGGCGCCGGCCATCGGCGCCGATCCGGTCCATGGCCGAACCGGCGACTTGCGCAGCGAAAAGTGTGCGATACAGCTTCTCGTCGCCTGCGAAAGTATCGCATGTCGCACCCGCAAAGCGCTGGATCAGGTCGGTAATGTCCTTGAACTCCCGCGACGACAGGCGCCTGGCCACGGCGTCCTCGATGCGGGCGGTGACGTCGTATTTGATCGCCTGGAGCAATTCATCCTTACCGCGAAAGCGGCGATAAATGTTTCCGACCGGCAAGCGCGCGGCTTCCGCCACCTCGGCCATCGAAAAACCGTCGATCCCTCTCGTCCTCAGCAGCTGTTCAGCGGCCGTTACGATCTTCGCAAGGGCGACACGGCTACGTTGCTGTTGCGGCCTCAAGACATGAGGCGACGTTTCGAAGGTCGACATGACGGTAACGATACCATCATGTCGACCACCCAACAACGAAAGACCCCCGCCGTATCTCACTCGCCGCGAGGGATCATCGGCAGCACGAGGAACGAGTCGTGCGCTGCCCCCGACGCAACGGTGGTCACGCCTGCGAATTCAGCTTGCGGGCGATCGACGGGATCGTCATGCAGGAATACGCCAGACCCGCGTTTTCCAAACCCATTCGCGGCCGGATCGGATACCGGACGCTGAAAGTCCGCGCCTTCGATCCGCAGCGTCAATTTATATCCGGGATGGACAATGATGGACGTCGGCCAGATCTCCACATCGACCGGATAGAGTTGGCCAGGCGTCAGCTTCTGTATTTCGTCGAAGGCGTACCACGGCTGATAGGGCTTTGATCGTTCGACGACGAGCTTGCGCCGCGACGCGCGCAGCCAGCCTTGCGCGAGCGGCGAGGCCGCGTCCGATGCGCCGAGGAAAGTGACTTCGCGTCCTTTGTCGTCGAACAATTGCAGGGTCACAAACAAATCCGCATCCGTCGTCGATGACCCGACCCAAAGATGGGCGGCGAGCGGCCCGGTAAACTCCATGGTCCGATCGAACGACAGGTCGAACAAGGCCGCGGTTTTTCCGGCGTCGAACGTCACACTCGCGTCCGCCTTGGGCGGCTCGGTGCTCAGCAGATGATCCTTCGCATCAAGATGATAGCTGACATACCGGGTGCGGGCGAGCGGCCAGGCCTGCTCGGTGCGTGTTGTCCAGGTGGCGCGAGCGGGATCGCGTTCGACCAGGGAAACCGCGGGCGTCTTCTCCCACTTGTTGTCTGTCCCCTTCAGATAATGATCGAAAAACTTGTGCTGAAGCGCAATGCCTTCGTCGCTGTAGAAACTGTCGTCATGCGTTCCGGTGTGCAGAAACAGCCACTTCTCCTTCGATGACGCCCGGACAAATCCTTCGTAATTGCCGCGGCCGTGCAACCCCGCCGCCGAGAGGTTTCCAGCCGACAGAAACGGCGTGCGGATGCGGCTGAGAACCGCATTGCGTTCCTGGTTGTAGCCATCGAGCAACGGATGCTCGTGCGCGCTGTCGACCAGGCTTGCTCGGTTGGCCTTCAGGAGATCATCGCTAAGTGCGGGACCGGTCGGTGGCAATCCGGTTCCGGGGTCCTTGTAGGCGGTATGGGCGTTGCCGTTCTGATTGGGGAGGATCTGGCCCTTGAACCAGAGCTGGAGGAAGAGGTTGCTCTCGATGCCGCCATGAAAGAGCGCTTCACGGTACAAATCCGATGCGCCTTCCCAGGGAATCATCGCGGCAAGATGCGGTGGCTGAAGTGCGGCAACCTGCCATTGATTGATGGCCATGTAGGAAATGCCGAGCAACCCGACCTTGCCGTTCGACCAGGGCTGATTGCCTGCCCACTCGATCGCATCGTAGAAATCCCGTGCCTCGCGTGCCGAGACCAGATCGAGATAGCCCGGCGAGTAGCCCGAGCCGCGCACGTCCAGCGCAATGACAACATAGCCGTCGCCGACCCAGCGTTCGGGATCGGTGTGCTCCCAGCGGATAAAACGGCAGGATGACTGCGCGCAAATTTCCGGATTGGCCTTCAGCAACTGGGCCCAGCCGGACGCATAAGCCTCCTGAAAGGTCGCGTCTTTGCCATAGGGTCCCTGCGCCATGACGACCGGATAGGTTCCGGGCTGCTTGGGGCGAAACACATTGGCATAAACCACATGTCCATCGCGCAATGTCACGGCAACGTTCTGATCGTAGATCATCGTCCGGCCGCCCTTCAGCATGATCTCTTCATGAGCATGCGGAACGGCATCGTTGGGTTGCGCAGTTGCGTTCGCGCCCCAGGCCAAACTCACGCCCACGGCGAGGGCGACAAGAAATCTTCCGGCTGAATTCATTTTGTTTCCTCCCGACGACCGCGTCGATTGCGCGGCTCCACGCGCCGTCCTTATCCCGGCAGAGGAAAAATGTGAATGCAAATCTTGTTTGCATTTTAATTGCGCACTGCAACAGGGAAAATGCTGCCATGCAAACAAAGATGTTGTTTCTGGCATCTGGCATACCTAGATTGTCCCTCGAACGCAGCAAGCCGCTGCCCATGTGAATAAGGGGACAAACATGTCCAAAACTGCCTCCCTCCGTCTTGCGCCGCCCACCACCCTGTTCGGCCGCCTGCTGGCCTCGATCGATCGTCTGTTGATGGCGAACGCCGAGATCGCTGTCCGCAACGGCGACCTTCCGTATTTTGGCCTCTAAAAGGCGTTCCCGGGCCATTTGCCCGGGTCGCCGGCGACACCCTTAAGCCTCCTCCCCGACTGACGGCCCCGGTTTTCCGGGGCCTTTTTCGTGAGAGGACCTAAGGATCTGACCGGAACGCCCCCTCCCCGGGATGCGACATATTGGGCAAAAGAAGGGGCTTGCGCTCTGGCATATCACATACCAATATGCTCGCGCCGGTAACGCTCGCCTCAAATCAGAAGCGTACCTCGGGAGGAACCATGACATCCACACAACCGTCAGCGCAGCCGACATCTGAGGGGCCGTATTTCCGCTGGATGCAACTTGCGATGGGCATCGTCTGCATGGCGATGATCGCAAATCTGCAATATGGCTGGACGCTGTTCGTCGATCCGATCGATGCAAAATACCACTGGGGCCGCGCCGCGATCCAGTTGGCCTTTACGCTGTTCGTGGTGACGGAGACCTGGCTGGTCCCGGTTGAAGCCTGGTTCGTCGACAAATATGGCCCGCGGGTCGTCATCATGTTCGGCGGCGTGATGATCTCAATCGCGTGGATTCTGAACTCCCAAGCCAACTCGCTGGTGTTGCTTTATATCGCCGCGATCTTCGGCGGAATCGGTGCGGGCTCGGTGTACGGAACATGCGTCGGCAACGCGCTGAAATGGTTTCCGGACCGGCGCGGCCTCGCCGCCGGCGCTACCGCTGCCGGCTTCGGCGCCGGTGCTGCGATCACCGTGGTGCCGATCGCGAACATGATTGCCACGAGCGGCTACCAGCACGCCTTTTTGACCTTCGGCATCGGACAGGGCGTGATTGTTTTCATCCTCGCCTTCTTCCTGCGCAAGCCGTCACAGGCAATGCCGGCGAAGAAGAAACAACTCAATTTGCCGCAGACCAAGATCGACTTCACGCCGCCTCAGGTGCTGCGAAGCCCGATTTTCTGGGTGATGTATCTGGTGTTCGTGATGGTCGCCGCGGGCGGCCTGATGGCGGCAGCCCAGATCGCACCGATCGCACACGACTACAAGATCGCCAACGAACCCGTGGGTCTCCTGGGCTTCCAGATGGCGGCGCTGACCTTTGCGATTTCGCTCGACCGCATCTTCGACGGTTTCGGCCGCCCCTTCTTCGGATGGGTGTCAGACCAGATCGGCCGTGAGCACACCATGTTCATTGCGTTCGGCACGGGCGCACTGATGCTGCTGACGTTATCGGTGTACGGTCACATCCCGATCGTTTTCGTGCTGGCGACGGCGGTCTATTTCGGCGTGTTCGGCGAGATCTACAGCCTGTTCCCCGCAACATCAGGCGATACGTTCGGCGTCAAGTTCGCCACCACCAACAACGGCATGCTCTACACCGCGAAAGGCACGGCCGCGTTGCTTGTGCCCCTTGCGAGCATCCTCGCGAGCAATTTCGGCTGGCAGGCCGTGTTCGTTGTTGCCGTTGCGCTCAACGCGACCGCGGCGCTGATGGCGATATTTGTGATCAAGCCGATGCGGCGCGCATTCATCCTGGGCCACGAAGCTCCCGCAGATGCCCACGCGCGCGACGTCAAGCCGGCCTGACGACAGCACATTCATTGGAAGAGGCGCACCACGGTGCGCCTCTTTTTTGCCCAATCCAGATTGAGATACAAAATACCAAACCGGCTATCGGACCCCGTTTGATCGCCTGCTGCAAACCGTCGCCATTCCTCGTCGACGTTAAAACGTCAATATTAATGCCGCTTTCTTTCAATGCGGCAACCTCTGAGATTTTCACAAACTGGATTGACAATTGGGATAATGTATACCACGATTACCGATATTGGAGACGCCCTGCGGCTAACCCTGAGGAGGTTGCGATGAAAGTCGGAGACATCCTGCGCAAGAAGACTGCACGTGTTGCGACGGTTCGAATGAATGAAACCGTGGCCATTGCCGCCCAGTTGATGCGCGCGAACGATATCAGCGCGCTGGTGGTCAAGGACGTGGTGCGAACCGAAGGCAATACCGCGGTTGGCATGTTCACCGAACGCGACGTCGTGCGCGCCATCGCGGCGAATGGCGCGGCCGGCGCCAACCTGAAAGTGTCGCAACTGATTTCAGTGCAGCAACTGGTCTCCTGCAGTTCAAACGACACGCTCGAGCACGCCCGCCACCTGATGAACCGGAACCAGATCCGTCATCTTCCGGTGATCGACAATTACAGTCTGATCGGCGTCGTCAGCATCAGCGATATCTCGACCGCGTTCGATGAAGCGGCGAGAGCCGAAGCGCGACCCGTTCCAGCCTGAAGAATCCTTTTCGATTTCATCACGTTCCTTCCCGGCCTTGAGAGATCGCTCAAGGCCGGCGGGCAGCCTTTTGCCGGAAATTTCAGCCATCTTGGAGCGGGACCACTCATGAAAATCTGTATCTACGGCGCCGGCGCGATCGGCGGCTATCTCGGGGTTCAGCTGGCGCGCGCCGGCGCCGATGTCAGCCTGGTCGCGCGCGGTGCGCATCTTGCCGCGATGCGCGCCAACGGCCTCAAATTGCTGATCGGTGATGAAGAACGCGTGGTGCGGCCGCGCTGCACCGACAATCCAGCCGAACTCGGCGCGCAGGATTTTGTCATCATCTGCCTGAAAGCCCATTCGATCACCGGCGTGCTGGAGCAAATGCAGTCACTGCTCGGGCCCCGCACCCGCGTCGTCACCGCGGTCAACGGAATCCCCTACTGGTATTTCCACAAGCACGGCGGCCGCTACGAGGGTTCGACGCTCGAGAGCATCGATCCCGGCGGCCGGCAGTGGAACGAGCTCGGCCCGGAACGTGCGATCGGATGCATTGTCTATCCCGCAACCGAGATCGAAGCGCCTGGCGTGATCCGCCATGTCTATGGCGATCGTTTTCCGCTCGGCGAGCCATCGGGCGAGACCACTTCAGATGTCGAACAACTCTCCAGGCTCTTCGTCGAAGCCGACATGCAGGCGCCGGTGCTGGACCGCATCCGTGACGAAATCTGGCTCAAGCTGTGGGGCAATGTTTGCCTCAATCCGATCAGCGCGCTGACCTGCGCCACGCTCGACGTGATCTGCTCCGATCCGGCGACGCGCGCATTGTCCAAGGCGATCATGCTGGAAACCCAGTCGATCGCCGAAACATTCGGTGTCAAATTCCGCGTCGATGTCGAACGGCGCATTGAAGGCGCGCGCAAGGTCGGCGCGCACAAAACCTCGATGCTTCAGGATCTCGAGCGCGGCCGCCCGATGGAGATCGACCCGCTGGTATCGGTGGTTCAGGAAATGGGACGCCTGACCGGCATTCCGACGCCGGCGCTCGACACGGTGCTGGCGCTGGTCAGCCAGCGCGCCAAGCTCGCAGGGCTTTACGGCTCGGACCGGCCGATCGAGGCAAAAGCCCCCGCTTTTGCATGATTGCGTTGTTCTAAGCTCTTCCGCGCCCGGTAGACTTTTGCCGACCATAACGTCATCCTGACCTCTGAAATCCCAAAAAACAAAACGCGCGCGATATTCCGCGCCGGGGAAACAGAGGGCGGACGATGATCAAGACGCGATTTACCGAACTCGTCGGGGTCGAGCACCCGATCGTGCAGGGCGGCATGCAATGGGTCGGGCGTGCGGAGCTGGTGGCGGCCGTGGCCAATGCCGGCGCGCTCGGTTTCATTACCGCGCTGACGCAGCCGACGCCTGAGGATCTGACCAAAGAAATCGCACGCTGCCGCGACCTCACCGACAAGCCGTTCGGCGTCAACCTCACCATTCTGCCGTCGATCAAGCCGCCGCCCTACGCCGAATACCGTCAGGCCATCATCGAGAGCGGGATCAAGGTGGTCGAAACCGCCGGCAACAAGCCGCAGGAACACGTCACCGAATTCAAGAAGCACGGCATCAAGGTCGTGCACAAATGCACCAGCGTGCGCCATGCGCTGTCGGCGGAACGCATGGGGGTCGATGCGATCTCGATCGACGGCTTTGAATGCGCCGGCCATCCGGGCGAGGACGACACCCCCGGCCTGATCCTGATCCCGACGGCCGCCGACAAGGTGAAGATCCCGATGATCGCCTCCGGCGGTTTTGGGGATGGCCGCGGGCTGGTCGCAGCATTGGCGCTCGGCGCCGAAGGCATCAACATGGGCACGCGCTTCATGTGCACCAAGGAGAGCCCGATCCATCAGCTGATCAAGGAAAAGATCGTCGCCAATGACGAGCGCGAGACCGAACTGATCTTCCGCACCATGCGCAACACCTCGCGCGTTGCCAGGAACGCGGTCTCTGCCAAGGTCGTCGCCATGGAAAAGGAAGGCGCCACGTTCGAGCAGGTGCGCGAACTCGTGGCCGGCGCGCGCGGCAAGATGGTCTACGCATCAGGCGATGCCGATGAAGGCATCTGGTCGGCGGGCCAGGTGCAGGGATTGATCCACGATATCCCGACTTGCGCCGAACTGGTGTCGCGGATAATCCGGGACGCAGAAGCCATCATCCAGAGCCGGCTCGAAGCCATGATGTCCGGCACCCGCCGCCAAGCCTCAGAACAAGCCGCAGAATAAGCGGCTTGTCCCCATCGACCAACCGAGAATGATCCCATGAAAGCCTATGTCTACGGCGCCAATGGCGCTGAAATCGCCGATGTCGCCAAGCCTTCCCCAAAGGGAACGCAGGTGCTGGTTCGGGTGCGCGCCTGCGGCCTCAACCGCGCCGATCTCGGCATGACCAAAGGGCATGTGCACGGCAGCGCCGGTGGCGTCGGCACCGTGCTCGGCATGGAATGGGCGGGCGAGATCGCCGAAGTCGGTCCCGAGGCCAAAGGCGTCAAGCCCGGCGACCGCGTGATGGGTTCGGGCGGCGCCGCGTTTGCCGAATACACCCTCGCCGATCATGGCCGGCTGTTTCGCATTCCCGCCAACGCCAACATGAACTTCGAGGAAGCGGCCACCCTCCCCATTGCGCTCGCGACCATGCACAATGCGGTCGTCACCAACGGCGCGCTGCAGCCGGGCCAGTCCGTCCTGATTCAAGGCGCGAGCTCCGGCGTCGGCCTGATGGCGATGCAGATCGCCAAATTCAAGGGCGCGAAAACCGTGATCGGTTCATCGACCGATGCGACGCGACGCGGGCGGCTGAAGGAATTCGGCGCCGACCTCGCGGTGGATTCCCGCGATCCCGGCTGGGTCGACCAGGTGCTGAAAGTGACAGGCGGCGAAGGCGTCGACCTCATCGTCGATCAGATCTCAGGCCCGGTCGCAAATCAGAACCTTAGGGCGACCAAGGTCAAGGGCCGCATCGTCAATGTCGGCCGCCTCGGCGGCACCCACGGCGATTTCAACTTCGACCTCCATGCCGCGCGCCGGATCAATTACATCGGCGTCACCTTCCGCACCCGCTCGATCGAGGAAATCCGCGAGATTTTTGTCGAGGTGCAGAAGGACATCTGGCCGGCGGTGGAATCGCGCCAGCTGCAATTGCCGATCGACAAGGTGTTTGCGTTCGACGATATCGGCAAGGCGTTCGACCGCATGGAAGCCAACCAGCATCTCGGCAAGATTGTTGTGAGGCTGTAGCGGCGTTGTTCCGGATGCGGTGCATCGTCCGGTATGCTACGCTGCGCCGCAGAGCCGGGGCGCACGACCGCAGGTTATCCCGGATCAGCAACGCGCTGAGCCGCTCCAACGCGAGAACGTGAATTGACTGCAAACGAAACAAGAGGGCCTTTTGTCTTCGGTCGTGGGCCGCATATCCTAGAAGAGGCTCGGATGCGCATTCCGACTTTGGCGATTTTGATGATTGCGACAGTTTTGACCGCGGCACCGGCTCGGGCCCAGACCTATGACCCGGCCTATCCGGTCTGCCTGCAAGTCTACCAAGGCTGGAACGACTATTACTTTGAATGCGCCTATACCTCGCTGCCACAATGCAATGCCTCAGCATCGGGCCGTGCCGCACAGTGCATCGTCAACCCGTATTACGCGGGGCGCAAGACAGCGCCGCCGGCACGGCGAGACCATCGGCATCGCCGCGTCTACTGAGGTAATCCAGCGCAAGGCGATACACCTGCCCGCCGGCGAACCGGCGGGCTTCAGCGATCTTTAGTGCGTAGGATGGGTTGAGCCCTCTGCGAAACCCGTCGGCATCGTAACTGCAATGGATGGGTATCGCGGAGTTTATCATCGGGCCGGCCCGAAGGCCGGACCCGTTGGCTCCAGCCATCCTACGCGCTGGCCGAGGCTTGTGACGTGGCTGTGCGGTGGGCGTGTCGAACCGGGGTCTGCCATATCAGCGAGACCGGACTCGTAGCAGGCAAGATCCGATACTGCCCGCAGCCGGTCGATGCACCGGCGGACGGTAATGTGCTAATCTGCTGCTCAGGACCCGAGGGCGATGTCGTGATCGATTTATGAGCGGATGAGGCCTGATCACCTGCGCGCTCACACATGGAGGACTCCACATGCGATCCGATATGGTGCCTGGAGTTATTTTCCCCGACTATGAACTTAGTGACCATACCGCGAAGCATCGAAAACTCTCCGAGTTGCAGGGAGAGGATCCAATGGTGCTCGTCCTTAGCCGCGGCAGCTTCTGCCCAAAAGATCGCCGCCAGGCGGAAGGTCTGCTGCAACTCCATCGTGAGATGGAGGTCGGCTATTGTCGGCTGGTCACGATCAGCACCGACAACATCACCCAGACGAACGAAAATCGCAGCGGAATAGGCGCCCATTGGCCGTTTCTCTCCGATCCACGGCGCATCGTTCAGAAGGACCTCGACATCGCCGAATACACCGATCCCGTCAACAATCCCATGATTCCGCACGTGATCGTGCTGGAGCCCGGCCTCGTCATTCATAAAATCTACAATGGCTACTGGTTCTTCGGACGACCCACGATCGAGGATCTCCGCCAGGACCTGCGTGCGGTCAGCAAGAAATGCCGACCGGACTGGGACATCACAACGCCCGAACTTAAAGCTGCCTGGCAGCAGGGCCGCAAGGGGTCCTTCTATCCCTACGGCAAAACCTATCTTCAAACTCTTGGCGAACGGGATTAGGAGCGCACGCTAAACCCGCCCCAATCTGCTGCGGGCTTCCGCCGGACTCTGGACGAACGGACAGCGTGCGGGAGGCAAAGGAAAGCGAGCTCTCCCCTGACCTCTTTGCCTTGCTCACCCGCGGGCCGAACGCGGAGGTCGCGAGGTTTATCCTTGCGGCTCCGCGCCGCTGGATTCAGTTCACTTGGCCCTCGGAATAAATCCGGGCACGCCGGTCTCCACCACCGTGTTGAACCGGACGTTCGTTGTGATGTGGTTGCGAATCTCACGCATGGCGTCTTCAGGGATGGCCGAAATCTCAAAATTCTCCCGGATACGCTGAGGTTTGGTCGAGGTGGTCAGGAAAGCGGTGCCACGCTGCACGGCCCAGGCCAGCGCAACTTGAGCCGGTGTCTTGTGCACGCGCTGTGCGATGGCCGTAATCACCGGGTCGTCCACCAACCTTGGCTCCATGGCATGCCCCAACGCGGCGAACGCCAGCAGTACAATCCCGTGCTCCCGGCAGAAATCGAGCAGCTCCCATTCCGGGAGATACGGATGCGATTCGACCTGCACGACGGCGGGCTTGATCCGCGCAGCCGCAACGATCTCCCGCAGCTTCTCCAGGGTAATGTCCGATAGACAGATCGACTTGCAGTGCCCGTCGTCGACGAGGCGCTCCAGCGCGTGCCATGTCTCCACCAACGTAACGCCGGAATCATAGATCACCCGACCTTGCTGGTTCCTCGGGTCCTGCTCGTCGCCGGGTTGAAAGGCAAAGGGAGTATGGATCAGATAGCAATCGAGATAGTCGAGTTGCAGTCGCCGCAGACTCGCATCGAAGGCAGGCTTGACCCGCTCCGGACGATGATTGGTGTTCCATAGCTTGGTGGTAACGAACACCTCCTCCCGCCGAAGCGTCCCCGCCTTGAACGCTTCCTGCATCGCCTCGCCTACCGCTGCTTCATTGCGGTAGCGTTCCGCGCAATCGAGATGTCGAAATCCCACTTCCAATGCAGCCTTGGTCGCCTGTTTGGTCGCGACCGGATCCGGAATCAGCGTGCCAAACCCGACAGCGGGGATCGCACCGGATCCGTTGTTGAGAGGAATCCTCGTGTAACGAAGCGCATCGGAAGTTGTCATGTTCATACTCCCTGGTTTGAGCCCAGCCGCCACCTAAGTGGCGGCTGGCTTCGACGTAGCGTTAATTGGCCGGCCGCGGCTTACGGAGAAAAAGCACAAGCGGGCTCACGATCAGCATAGCGAACATCATTGCGACCCGGCACAGTGTAGCCAGCGGACTCCATATGATCGACGCCGATTTTGAAGCCCGCTTCCGCATGGCACGAGAGAAAGGCGAACTGAAGCCCGATGCCGATCCCGCAGCGCTTGCAGTGCTCGCGTCAGCCACCATGCACAGCATCGCCATCCGCGCCGGTGCCGGCGCCCGCCGCGCCGAACTGCGAGAGATGGCGCGCAAGGCGGTGAGCGTGATCTGTGGATGCGCGGTGGCTGCCGGCTAAATCGACCACGGCGGCCGGTGTCTCGCCGGACACCCTGTCAATCGGTCACATGCCAACAACTCGCGCCAGAAGCTCAGTCAATATCGACGAGGGCAGCGGCTCTATCCGGCACCCAGGAGAGCCAGCGCACCAAGGACGGCGTCGCGACCGCGGCCGCCATCGTCATCTTCTGGCCGGCGGCATTCTTCGTCGGAGGCGACGAACAGAATGCGGCTGAGTTCGCCCAGATGAAAGGCCAGATGGTCGCGGTCGAGCCTCGATCGCCAAGAATTGCGGGATCCAGTTCCAGGGTCCGCGACCACCGGGCACCTGATTTGCGTTAAAAATCCATCCCCTTTCGGGGCGCCCGCCTCGGCAACGCATAAACCGCAGCGACCCCTTGCGCCAAAATCCCCAATGCGAAACACTGTTCCAGGCGAAGGCCATGAGAAGATTTTTTCCATTGGGGAGTCGAGCAATGTTTAACATGAGCCGATCAACCGGATTATACTTTCTCCTGTCTTGCGGCGGCCTCCTGCTAACTTCGCAGGCACACGCTTTCGATTTGAACGGAGCCTGGGCGACAGGCGCTGACCAGTGCAGCAAAATCTTTGTAAAAAAAGGCGATAAAATCAGCTTCGCTCAATTTTCCGAAGAGTTCGGTCGCGGATTTGTCGTAGATGGAAATGACGTCAGAGGCAAAACCGAGCGATGCACGATCACGTCGAGGAAAGAGACTGGTGACACCATCGATTTTCAGGCCGCATGCGCCTCGGAAATCATGGCGACGAGCACTAACCTGCGCCTGAAAATCCTCGATGCCAACAGCGTATCCCGCATTTTCACGGATCCGGCTTTCGCAGGAATGGAGCTTACCTTTTACCGTTGCTCGATGTAATTGCTTTCGCAATGGCAGCGCTGTAGCTCGGCCGTTCCGCGCCCCAAGCTGTGGGGTGATTAGCGCGTAGGATGGGTTGAACCCTTTGCGAAACCCATCAGCATCATAAACCGCAATTGATGGGTATCGCTTCGCTCCACCCATCCTACGCGTTGAAGCCCGATGCCGATCCCGCGGCGCTTGCGGTCCCCGCGTCAGCCACCATGCACAGCATCGGCATCCGCGCCCGTGCCGGCGCTCGCCGCGCCGAACTGCGAGAGATGGCGCGGAAGGCGGTGGGTGTGATCTGTGGATGCCCGGTGGATGCGGGCTGAATCGGCCACGGCGGCCTGTGTATCGCCGGACAGACCCGCAGATATCACACCGGCTAGGCCGAAAACCCCCGCGGCAGCCGTTGTTTCAAGTAGGCCTCGCCGGGTTGGCGGCACCCGTGGCTATTTCAACTTCGACCTGCACGCCGCGCGCCGGATCAACGATATCGGCGTCAGCTTCCGCACCCGCTCGATCGACGAAATCCGCGAGATCTTCAACGAGGTGCAGCAGGACATCTGGCCCGCAGTGGAATCGCGCGAATTGCAACTGCCGATCGACAAGGTGTTTGCGTTCGACGATATCGGCAAGGCATTCAAGCGCATGGAAGCGAACCAGCATCTTGGGAAGATTGTGGTGAGGCTGTAGGTCCGCGGCAGCATCGGACCCCATTCCCGCGTAACGGCTTCGCCGTTGTCGCTGGAGGAGTTGCCTCTCGCATCAGCAGAGACATGTAGGATGGGTTAAGCCCTTGCGAGACCCATCGGCATCATAACTGCAATTGACGGGATCGCTGCGCTCCACCCATTCTATGCGCTTACTAACATTCCCGTAAAGGCAAGAAGTAAAATGATCACCAGTAGCCCAATTTTCCAATCTGCTTCGAGATCGCTTTCGCTGTTGTGCTCGCCGTTTTCGTCGACTGTGAGCAGAGCCGGCAGTGACGCTAGAACGATTTTCAGGTCCAGCATAATCGACCAATTGCGGGTGTAAGATCCATCTTGGAAATGGCGACCAAATAACCAAGGCCCTGTGATGCCGGGCTTGCATGCGATCGACCAGTTGAGTTTCTCGGATTGGGCCGCGGTCGCCTGAGGCCCAACCACGCTCATGTCGCCCGTGAGGATATTAAGCAGTAGCGGAAATAGGTCAAAACTGCTCTTGCGGAGAATCACGCCCAGCGTAGTTACACGCGGATCAAATCGCAGCCTGCCCGTAGTTTCCCATTCGCGTATCGCGTCATGGTTCGATATGAGATAAGCGCGCAAGCGATCATCCGCATCCACGTGCATCGTCCGGAAGTTCAAGGCTCCAAACGCTTTGCCGTCGCGTCCAATTCTGGTTTGTCGAACAAAGACTGGACCGGGTGAGGTAACCGCCACTAAAAATGTCACAAGTGAAAACAATGGTGCTAGTAGCAACAGCAGGAGACCTGCAACGGCCAAATCAAGTGCTCGCTTACGAAGCCCAAACGGACCCTCAGCAATATCCCACGCGGCGATGAGAAAACCACATGCCGCGACGATCTTGCCAAGATCGCCCGGAATTTCATGCACGTGACCATGCCATTCTTCAAAAAACCGTTCACGCTTTTCAATTGGAAGCTTTTTAACTGCCATTCCGATTAATTTGGCAACGATCGTTGGAAACCATGCCTTGCATTCGTCAGCAAGTAGCTTCGAGCACACTGCTCCAAGCACGCCGATTATCCCAAGCAGGGTAACCACGATCAAGCCCATGCAATTCTTCCGTCGCCGGGCGTTAGTTCGCGGACTAGCTCCCGAATCCTCTTCGCACCCTCTGCGCTGATCCGGTAATATCGACGGCGCGGACGACCTAGCGATGCCGGGTCGCCGACTTCCCAACGGCTAACAAGCCAGCCGAACTCCTCCAATCGATAAAGGATAGGGTACAGCGTACCTGAAGGAAGTTGGACAACCTTGGCTATATCCGCTCCTGAAAGCTCAGAAGTGCGTCCAGCCATCATGGCTCCGAGCACCTTGAGCGTCTGTTGCGTAAGCCTTGGTTCGGTTATGCCCATGTTTGCGAACTCTACATAGGGTCTGACTATTCGTCAAGCTGCCGCTCGATCTTCCTTGTCGGCCCCGCGCGCAACAATCATGAGCGCGTCATCCGACAGCGGTCGTTGCAGCTCTTTGCCTCATCCCAGAGGGCGCGCATCCAGACGTCGTGCTCCTCGTCCGTCGTAAGGATCACCGGCATAGCACTGGGATGGATCGACTCGACCACGGCGTTAGGAGCCGTCGTCAGGAAGCCGTAGACCAGATGAGGTCCGGGCATAGGCTTCGACTTGGTGCCTCGATCGCCTTTGAACTCGGTCCAGATGCGACCGAACGCCGCAAGTGGCCGGTCATTGTCGAGCGCGAATCAGACCACGTCCTTCTTTTTCGTCTCAGGATTCGCTTCCGGCACATATTCAGCAAAGCTGTTGAAAGGCACCAAGCACCGGTTCTCTGGCTTGAGCCAGGCATGCCGGTGCGGAGACGACGAGTTCCTGATGTTAGCGACCGGGTATCCGTCCGCACGTGGCGGCGGCACACCCCAGCGCATCATGACCATCCCACGCTCGCCTCGATCGTTCCGCACCACCGGAGCCGGATAATCCGGGAAGACGCACGGCATCGGCGGCAAGTTGCCGACGTACCGGTTCATCACCCGGAATAGCGCGACGATCGCGGCTTGGTTGGTGGTTATGCTATAGAGATTGCACGAATGTGATCGATGAGAAGCGTATTTTTAGCGGGGGGTTAGTAGTGATCCCGGATGGCTGGCAATGGAACGAGGCGGAAATTGAAAGCAACGATCAGCTAAATGAGGGGGTCCTCACGCTGATGGTAATTGGAAATGACGTAGTACCAGTGCTGATCGGAACAGCATTTTTCGTATCTGCCGACGGTTATAAGGGGACAGCAATCTCCGCCGCGCATTGCTTCGAGCATATCAAAAACGTTCTGTATCCAAACAAGCCTCATCATCCGACGACACCTCTGGAATTTCTACCTCCGCCGACAGAGGTCGATCTGAGGCAAGTAAAGGCAGTTTATATTAAGGACGCGCAGGTGCACGTGTGTTCTATAGAAATCGCAGTTTGGGATAGCGAGACCGACCTCGCGGTCCTGACCGTCTTGGCTCCTACCGATCAACCTGAGCTATTCCGCGCATTCTTCTGGATTGACGACAAAATTCCGAGCGCTGGCGAACAGGTAGCGATGATCGGGGTCGGCGAAATGAAGGTCCACGGTGACATCGAAGATCCAAGAAAAGGAAGGATGGAACGTCGACTCGTCGTCCGCATAGGATACGTGGAAGAGGTTTTTGAAGAGGCGACCTATCTTCTCAAGTCGCCAAGCGTTCAAACCAGCATCGCGATATACAGCGGCATGAGCGGTGGTCTCGTCGCAAGATTTGCGCCGCCGGACAACATCAAGCCATTCGCACTTATAAGTCACGCGCCTGAACCGCAGCCGGTCATGGATCGGTCTATTTCAGGCCATTCAATGGGATCAATCTTGAAGGCGAAACTGACATTCATCGAGAAGGACAGACAATTGGTCGAAATTGAGATTAATAACATCGGCGTTGGGAAGACCGATCCGGTCAATGAAGTTGAATAAATAAGATCACCTGCTCAACCCCTCGCCTTTCGTGGGTCGAACGTCGGCCGGTTCTTCAATAGCTTCATCGTTGGCAAATCCTTGCCGCTCGGGATAGTGAAATTCACTCCCGCGCGGGCACGCGAAACCCGTAGCGCCCACGAGCACGAACCGCCTAATTTGTTGAAGCGATTCAATCTGATTTGCCCTATCCAGCCCCTCTTCCAAAAACATTCCCCTTCCCCGCCAGCCCAAATCAAATCTACGTCCCTCGCCGTCCCGTCCCCATTAGAGGGGCGTTGGCCATCGTCACGAACGCGGGATGGGATGCGGTGGACGCGGCAGCGTCGGGCGCGTGAGGGGAATCGCAGGGCGGGTCATTGACCCGTGAGCGATCCCAGCGTGCGGACGAACGGCGCTTGGTGCGGACGGCAAAGCCGTGTGGTCCTGGCACCCGTTGCTGGTGTCAAGTTGGCGGAGGTGTTGCGAGCCCAACCGGGATCGAGGCGCCCTCATCCGCCTGCGACGGTGACAAGACGAATTCGTCGCCGGGGAGAGCGCGGAATAAGCCGTTAAAACCATTGCGCAGGGAATGCTGGGTGTTCCGGTGAACCTGTGGTGACTACCGTGTGCTTTCTACCTTTTGCACACGGGCTGCGGGTGCAACGGGCACCCGGCATTTCCCTGCGCCCTTCTTGGGGTCGCGCTGCGCCCTGCTCTGCTTTGGGCGAACGATTCATTGAAAGCTCAGGCGCATGGCGCCGTGAGATCGAGGGATCATGTCCACTGTCATTGCGAGGAGGGCTTGCGACGACCTGTCCGCCGTAGCTTTTTAGCGAAGGCGGAAGCAATCCAGTCTTTCCTGTTGCCCTGGATTGCTTCGCTGGCGCTCGCAATGACGATGGTCGGTCTTTTTGAAAATAGAATCGGAACAATTCGCAACAATTTGCTCCTGCGAATGAGTGGCGATTGCGTATCTTGATCGCCGCTTTCGGCTTGCATGATCGGCTGCTAAAGCATGCGCCCATGAGTCATCCCGTTCACAACCAAAAATCCCGTGTCGCCGCGATTTCGATTTTCGCCAGCGCCGGAATGGCCGCGACCAAATTCGTCGTCGGCATCGCCATCGGCAGTCTCGCGCTGATCTCCGAAGCGCTGCACAGTTCTGTCGATCTGGTCGCGACCGTCATCACATGGATGGTGGTGAAGGTTTCCGATCTTCCGGCCGACGAGGAGCATCATTACGGCCACGGCAAGATCGAAAGCCTGTCGGCGCTCGGCGTGATCGCGATGCTGTATGTGCTGGCGGGCGGCATTCTCGTCACAGCCTATGGCCATTTGCGCGAAGGCGCGGCGCCGCCGACACTGTCGGCGATCCCGTTCGTCGTCCTGCTGATCGACATCGCGGTGAACCTCTGGCGGGCCTACGCGCTGCAACGCACCGCGCGCGACACCAAAAGCCAGGCGCTGGCCGCCGACGCGCTGCATTTTGCCTCCGACGTGTTTGGCGCCGTCGCCGTCATCATCGGGCTTGCGCTCTCCGGGCTCGGCTACGCCTGGGGGGACGCCGCCGCGGCGATCGGCGTCGCCGTGGTGATCGCGGCGCTGGGGTTGCGCCTGGCGCGTTCCACCGTGGAAACCCTGCTCGACCGCGCCCCCGAAGGCGCATCCGAGAAAGCCACCGCCGCCATCAAGGCCGTCCCCGGCGTCGTCGATGTCGACCGGCTGCGGGTGCGCATGGTCGGCCCGACCCATTTTATCGATGCCATCGTCAAGGTGCCGCGCACCTATCCGATCGACCGCGTCGAGGAGATCAAGCGCAAGGCGCAGGATGCCGTCAGCAAGGCGCTCGGCGATGCCGACCTGACCTTCACCTCGGTGCCGGTGGCGCGCGACAACGAGAGCATACGCGAACGCATCATGGTGATCGCGCGCAATTCGGGTCTCGCCATTCACCACGTCACCGTGCACGACCTCGGCGGCAAGCTGACCGTCAGCATCGACCTTGAAGTCGACGGCGAGATGACGCTGACGGCCGCGCACGACATCGCCCATGGACTGGAACACAACATCCGCGACCAGTTCGGCGACGATGTCGAAGTCGATACCCATATCGAGCCGCTGGAGCCGGAATTGCCTGCTGGCATCGACGCCGCGCCCGGTCGCGTCGAGATCATCAAGGGCGCCCTGTCGCGCTTTGCGGCCGATGGCGCGATCCATGACATCCATAATGTGCGGGTGCGCGACACCGATGCCGGCGAGATCGTGAACTTCCACTGCCGGGCCGCGCCGTCGATGAGCGTGATCAAGGTTCACGAGAATGTCGACGAGATCGAGCGCGCGTTGCGCCGCGCGTTTCCAACCGTGAAGCGCGTCATCAGTCACGCCGAGCCGCCAAAGCGTCACGGAATTTGAAACGGCGCGCGCGTTCCCGTTTCGGACTCAGCCCGCACGCCTTTCAGCGTTCAAATTCTTCGTTGGACAAGATTTATTTCGTTTTAACGAATCGTTGACTCTCGACAGCCCGGGAAAACTGGATTCAAATCGCTGTGATTCGGAAGGGTGTGGGGTTCTTCCGAACGGGGTTACTAAAAAAGATTTAATGGGGGTCTAGGCATGGCGCGCGGACACGCCGCGGACGCGTGCGTCCAATCCGATTCGATCAAGGGATTGGCGCAATCGATCGCGAAACCAGCCTATCATAGGCTCTTGACGGCGGAGCCAGCGCTTCGTCGTGCCGTGCCTACGCTGATCATCGCGTTTCTGATCACCATCTGTCTCGGCGCCTTCGTGCAGGTGGTCGATCAGAACCGGCAAAAGCGCGCGGCGATGAAGCGCGATCTTTCCGCGATCGCCGATTATCTCGCCGAGCGGATCGACCGCATGGCATCGCTCCGCCAGGATGGCGCACCCTCATTCAACCGCCTGCAGCTTTTGCTGCCCGGTCTCATTCCGTCATGGGGCCTCGCCGCCGGCCGGCACGTCATCGTCACCGGTGCAGACCACCGCATCCTCGCCCGCGTGCCGGTCGACGGCGCGATCGGCGATACCGCCGGCATTCTCGACGCCATCAGCGCAGCCCTTCCGCTGGCCCCGTCAAGCCGGTCATCCGCGGTGACCGACATCACCCTGCCCAACGGCAGCAGCGCACTGGCCGTTCAACGCGTGGTCCAATCGCTGCCCGGCCAGATCACCATCATCCAGGAAAACGTCGACCCGCTCTGGGGATCGGATGCGGCGCTGTCGGTGACGCTTTCCGCCACCACCGGTTTCGTGGTGCTGATCCTCGGCTTTGCGTTCCACTGGCAATCGACCCGCGCCCGCGAGGGCGATCTGATCAACGATGCCGTGCGCGGCCGCATCGATACCGCACTCAATCGCGGACGCTGCGGATTGTGGGACTGGGACCTGTCGCGCGGCCGGATCTTCTGGTCGCAGTCGATGTTCACTTTGCTGGGCCTCGACAGCCGCAGCGACCTCCTAACCTTCGGCGAAGTCAACGCGTTGGTGAAATCCGACGACATCGATTTGTTCGAGATCGCCGATCAGCTGATTTCCGGAAAGATCAAGCACATCGACCAGACCTTCCGCATGCAGCATACCGACGGTCACTGGATCTGGCTGCGCGTCCGCTGCGAGATGAGCCACGCCGCGGCAGATAGCAGCATGCATCTGATCGGCATCGCCGTCGATATCACCGAGCAGAAGAGCCTGGCCGAGAAGACCGTTGAAGCCGACCTGCGGCTGCGCGATGCGATCGAGACCATTCCGGAAGCCTTCGTGTTGTGGGACGCCGAAGATCGTCTGGTGCTCTGCAATTCGCACTTCCAGCGCCTGCACAAGTTGCCGGATTCCGCGGTGACGCCGGGCACATCCTATGAAACCGTGATCGAGGTTGGCAGCATGCCGGAGGTCCGCACCCGCTTGCAGGAAACCTCCGCGCAGGCGCCGGGCGCACGCACCTTCGAGGCGCAGATCGATGATGGCAGCTGGCTGCATATCAGCGAGCGGCGCACCAAGGACGGCGGTTACGTCTCTGTCGGCACCGACATCACCCGCATCAAGGAGCACGAACAGAAGCTGGTCGACAACGATATTCGCCTGCGCGCTTCCGTGATCGATCTGAAGCGTTCGCAGACCGCGCTCGAACGCCAGGCGCTTGAGCTCGCCGACCTCGCCGAGAAATACTCCCAGGAAAAGACCCGCGCCGAAGAGGCCAACCAGAGCAAATCCAAATTCCTCGCCAATATGAGCCACGAGCTGCGCACGCCGCTCAATGCCATCATCGGATTTTCCGAGATCATGGGCAGCGGCATGTTCGGAACGCTCGGCTCGGAAAAATATCAGGAATATTGCCACGATATCCTGACCAGCGGCCGCTATCTGCTCGAAGTCATCAACGACATCCTGGACATGTCGAAAATCGAAGCCGGCCGGATGCAGCTCGATCTGGAATCGGTCGATCTGTCGAAGACGCTGCAGGAATCCATGCGCGTGGTATCGGGGCGCGCCGAGGACAAGAACCTGCAGCTCGACGCCGATATCGAAGGCAGCATTCCGGTGGTCGGAGACCGCCGGGCGATCAAGCAGATCATCGTCAACCTGCTGTCCAACGCGGTCAAATTCACGCCTGAAGGCGGCAAGGTGGTGGTCCGCACCCGGCTGCGTCACAATACGATCCACCTGATGATTGCCGACACCGGCATCGGCATCGCCTCGCAGTCGCTGCAGCGGCTGGGCACCCCGTTCGAGCAGGTCGAGAGCCAGCTCACCAAGACCTATCACGGCTCAGGGCTCGGGCTCGCCATTGCCAAATCGCTCACCAATCTGCACGGTGGAACGATGCGGCTGCGCTCCAAGCTCGGCACCGGCACGGTTGTCTGTGTGTCATTGCCGCGCGACGCACGAACGGCCAAAGCGGAAATCTCGGTGGCCGCCTAATACGATTCGATCGGTTGATCCCCGGCTACAACAGCAGCTCAAGGTTCCAGCGTCGGCGCGACCTCGCGCGCGGTTTGCGCAAGTGCTGCGATCAGCGGCGTCAGGGGGTCACGCTGCGGAACCACCAGGCCGACGCTGTAGGTGACGGTGGGATCGACGATGGGAATGGTCCGGACGGCGTCCGACAGGCCCAGGGTCTGCGCGAGCCTTGCCGGCATCACGCTCGCCCAGCGTCCGGTTTTGACATGGGTATAAAGCACGATGATCGAGTTCGACGTCAGCGTCGGCGTCGCCTCGGCACCGGCGGTTTTGAGCGCGCGATCGATGATGCGGCGGTTTTGCATGTCGGGCGTCAACAGGCACAACGGCACCTGCCCGACTTCCTTCCAGGTCACCTGTTCGCGATCGCCGAACATTCCATCCGGCGCGGTCAGCAAGCGATAACTCTCGTTGTAAAGTGGGATCGAGCGGACTTTGCCGAGCGGCTCGTTTTCGAGATAAGTCAGGCCGGCATCGACCTCGAGATTTTCCAATAACCCGAGCACCGCGATCGAGGTGCAGGACACGATGCGAAAACGCACATTCGGGTGACGGGCGCGGAATGGCGTGGTGAGCGAAGCGACCATGCCGAGCGCGGTCGGGATCGCCGCGATGGCGATCTCCCCGGACAGACCGTCCTTGAGCGTATTGATCTCCTGGCGCATCGCGCGGGCGTCGCCGACGATACGCCGCGCCCAGTCCAGCGTCCGCTCCCCTTCCGGCGTAAAACCCTGAAACCGTGAGCCGCGCTGCACCAGCATGACGCCGAGGATTTCCTCAAGCTGCTTAAGGCTGGTCGACATCGTCGGCTGGGTGACGCCACAGGCTTCGGCTGCGCGTCCGAAGTGTCGTTCCTTCGCGAGGGCCAGCAGGAGTTCGAGCTTGTCGATCAAAAACAGCCCTCTTTGCGATATTCCGCCTAACGAATAACACGGGCGCCGTTAGCGCCCTACGCCAAAAAGCCGCGCCTCATTTCGATCAATTACGTTTTGATATCGCACGATTTGATATTTGCATTGATCGCGTTTCCGTATCGCAGCATAGGACAGCTTTATTGATTTTTGGAGCAATTCCAAATCAGATCAAGATCGTAATAAGTCTCTGATAGAGCAGGAAATATGAAATCAATTTCCGAACCCTGGGATGTTGCGCGCGGCGCAGAAATCATCGCCGAGCACGCGGGCCTTGAAGGCGCGACACTGGTGATCCTGCACGCGCTGCAAGAAGCATTTGGCTACGTCCCGGAGCCCGCGATACCCATGGTCGCGCATGCGCTCAATCTGTCCCGCGCCGAGATCCATGGCGTCTTCACATTCTATCATGACTTCCGTCATGAACCCGCGGGCCGGCATGTCCTGAAGCTGTGTCGCGCCGAAGCGTGCCAGGCGGCCGGCGGCGATGCGCTGGCCGCGCGCGCCGAAGCGAAGCTCGGCATCACCATTGGCAACACCACGGCCGATGATCGGGTGACGCTGGAGCCGATCTATTGCCTCGGCCTGTGCGCCACGGCGCCCTCGGCGATGCTGGATGGCCGCGTTGTCGGAAGGCTGGATGAAGCCCGCATCGATGCATTGGTGGCGGAGGCGCAGCGATGACGCTCCGCATTTTCATTTCGCGCGATGCCGGCGCGGTCGCGGTTGGAGCCGATGAAGTCGCGCTTGCGTTCGAGCAGACCGCAGCGAAACGCGGTGTTGCCATCGAGATCGTCCGGACGGGTTCGCGCGGGCTGTACTGGCTGGAGCCGATGGTCGAAGTCGCAACCGCGCAAGGGCGTGTCGCGTTCGGCCCCGTGACCGATGCCGATGTTGCCGCCGTGCTCGACGCCATGATCGCGGACGGCCCGCACGCGCTGCGGCTCGGCGTCACCGACGAGATTCCCTGGCTGAAGCGACAGACCCGGCTGACCTTCGTGCGCTGCGGAGTGGTCGATCCGCGTTCGGTCGAAGATTATCGCGCCCATCAAGGCTACAAGGGCCTCGAGCGCGCGCTGACGCTGGGCACCGACGGCATCCTCGCCGATGTCACCGCCTCCGGACTGCGCGGCCGCGGCGGCGCCGGATTTCCGACCGGCATCAAATGGAAAACCGTCGCGCAGGCCAGCGCCGACCGCAAATACATCGTTTGCAATGCGGACGAGGGCGACAGCGGCACTTTCGCCGACCGCATGATCATGGAAGGCGATCCCTTCGTCGTGATCGAGGGCATGACCATTGCGGGCGTCGCGGTGGGCGCCACGAAGGGCTACATCTACATCCGTTCCGAATATCCCCACGCGGTCGAAGCGATGAACGCGGCGGTCATGACCGCCAGGCGTGCCGGCTATCTCGGCGAGCACATCTGTGGCTCTGCCCACAGCTTCGATCTCGAAGTCCGGGTCGGCGCCGGCGCCTATGTCTGCGGCGAGGAAACGTCGCTACTTGAAAGCCTGGAAGGCCGCCGCGGCATCGTCCGCGCCAAGCCGCCGCTACCGGCGCATAAGGGCCTGTTCGGGAAGCCCACGGTGATCAACAACGTGCTGTCGTTCGCAGCGATCCCCTTCATCCTCGCCGGCGGCGCCAAAGCCTATGCGGATTTCGGCATGGGCCGCTCACGCGGCACGATGCCGATCCAGCTCGCCGGCAACATCCGATATGGCGGCCTGTTCGAGATCGCCTTCGGTATCACGCTCGGTGAACTGGTCGAGGATATCGGCGGCGGCACCTTGACCGGACGTCCGGTTCGTGCCGTGCAGGTCGGTGGGCCGCTTGGCGCCTATTTTCCGCGCGAACTGTTCGACACGCCGTTCGACTATGAAGCCTTTGCCGCACGCGACGGCCTGATCGGCCATGGCGGCATCGTGGTATTCGACGACAGCGTCGACATGTCAAAGCAAGCGCGCTTTGCGATGGAATTCTGCGCCGTCGAATCCTGCGGCAAATGCACGCCCTGCCGGATTGGTTCGACCCGTGGCGTCGAGACCATCGACAAGATCCGCCGCGGTGAGCGTGTCCCGGAGAATATCGCCGTGGTCGAAGACCTCTGCAACACCATGAAGTTCGGTTCGCTCTGCGCATTGGGAGGCTTCACGCCCTACCCGGTCATGAGCGCGCTGAAGCATTTCCGGGAAGATTTCGGCCCGGCGCCCACACGCCTTCAGGCCGCGGAATAAAGGACACTTCACCATGTCGCTGATCCAGGAAACCGATTTCGGTACCCCGCGCTCCAAATCCGAGAACCTCGTCACGCTGACCATCGATGGTCAAAGCGTCACGGTGCCGGAGGGCACCTCGATCATGCGCGCGGCGATGGAAGCCGGTACGCAGATTCCAAAACTCTGCGCCACCGACATGGTAGACGCCTTTGGCTCCTGCCGTCTTTGCCTGATCGAGATCGAAGGCCGGGCCGGCACGCCGGCTTCCTGCACCACGCCCGCGATGCAGGGTCTGGTGGTCCACACCCAGAGCGAACGGCTCAAAAAGCTGCGCAAGGGCGTAATGGAGCTTTATATCTCCGATCACCCGCTGGACTGCCTGACCTGTGCGGCGAATGGCGACTGCGAATTGCAGGACATGGCGGGCGCGGTCGGCCTGCGCGACGTGCGCTATGGTTATCAAGGCGAGAACCACGTCTTCGCGAAATCCGACGGCGCGCCCAATGCGGCCTGGATGCCGAAGGACGAATCCAACCCGTATTTCACCTATGATCCGTCGAAATGCATCGTCTGCTCGCGTTGCGTCCGCGCCTGCGAGGAAGTGCAAGGCACCTTTGCGCTGACCATTTCCGGACGCGGTTTCGACAGCCGCGTCTCGCCCGGCATGAGCGAGAGTTTCCTGGGCTCGGAATGCGTGTCCTGCGGCGCCTGTGTGCAGGCCTGCCCGACCGCGACGCTGACCGAAAAATCCGTGATTGAGATCGGCCAGCCCGAACACTCGGCGGTGACGACCTGCGCCTATTGCGGCGTCGGCTGCACTTTCAAGGCGGAAATGCGCGGCGAGGAAGTCGTGCGTATGGTGCCCTACAAGGACGGCAAGGCCAATCGCGGCCATTCCTGCGTCAAGGGCCGCTTCGCCTGGGGCTATACCACCCACAAGGAGCGCATCCTCAAGCCGATGATCCGCGAGAAGATCAGCGATCCCTGGCGCGAAGTGTCGTGGGACGAAGCTTTCGACTACGCTGCTTCGGAGTTCAAGAGGATCCAGGCCAAGTATGGCCGCGACTCCATCGGCGGCATCACCTCCTCACGCTGCACCAATGAAGAAACCTATCTGGTGCAAAAATTGATCCGCGCCGGCTTCGGCAACAACAACGTCGACACCTGCGCCCGGGTCTGCCACTCGCCAACCGGCTATGGCCTGTCGACCACCTTCGGCACCTCGGCCGGCACGCAGGACTTCGACTCGGTCGAGCACACCGACGTCGTGATGGTGATTGGCGCCAACCCCGCGTCCGCCCATCCGGTGTTCGCATCGCGTCTCAAGAAGCGGCTGCGCCAGGGCGCCAAGTTGATCGTGATCGATCCGCGCCGCACGGAAATGGTGGAATCGCCTCACGTCAAGGCGCTGCATCTGCCGCTGATGCCGGGCACCAACGTCGCGGTGCTCACCGCGCTTGCCCATGTGATCGTCACCGAGGGCCTGGTCGATGAAGCCTTCGTGCGCGAACGCTGCGACTGGAGCGAGTTCGAGGATTGGGCGTCGTTCGTCGCGCTGCCGAAGAACGGCCCCGAAGCGACCGCCATCATGACCGGCGTCGATCCGAAGGAATTGCGCGAGGCCGCGCGGCTGTTCGCCACCGCCGGCAACGGCGCGATCTATTACGGCCTCGGCGTCACCGAACACAGCCAGGGCTCGACCACGGTGATCGCGATCGCCAACCTCGCGATGGCGACCGGCAATATCGGCCGTCCCGGTGTCGGCGTGAACCCGCTGCGCGGCCAGAACAACGTGCAGGGCTCCTGCGACATGGGCTCGTTCCCACATGAGCTCCCGGGCTATCGCCACATCTCGGGCGATGCCGTGCGCGACCAGTTCGAGGCGATGTGGAACGTCAAGCTCAATCCCGAACCAGGCCTGCGGATTCCCAACATGTTCGATGCCGCGATCGAGGGCACCTTCATGGGCCTCTATGTGCAGGGCGAAGACATCCTGCAGTCCGATCCCAACACCAAGCACGTGGTGTCGGCGCTCTCGTCGATGGAATGCGTCATTGTCCACGATCTCTTCCTTAACGAGACCGCGAACTACGCGCACGTGTTCCTCCCGGGATCGACCTTCCTCGAGAAGGACGGCACATTCACCAACGCGGAACGCCGCATCCAGCGCGTTCGCAAGGTGATGACCCCGCGAAACGGGTTGGCGGACTGGGAAGTCACCATCCGCCTTGCCAAGGCGATGGGCCTCGACATGCACTACGATCATCCGTCCCAGATCATGGACGAGATTGCGGCGCTGACGCCGACCTTCGCCGGCGTTTCCTATGCCAGGCTCGACGAACTCGGCTCGGTGCAATGGCCCTGCAACGAGAAGGCACCGGAAGGCACGCCGGTGATGCATATCGGTGGTTTCGTGCGCGGCAAGGGCAAGTTCGTCATTACCGAATATATCGCGACCGACGAGCGCACGGGCCCCCGCTACCCGCTGCTGCTGACCACCGGGCGCATCCTCAGCCAGTACAATGTCGGCGCCCAGACCCGCCGCACTGACAATGTGGTCTGGCACAGCGAAGACCGGCTCGAGATCCATCCGCACGATGCCGAACAACGCGGCGTGCGTGACGGCGATTGGGTCCGGCTCGCAAGCCGCGCCGGCGAAACCACGCTGCGCGCCTTGATAACCGACCGGGTCGCGCCGGGCGTGGTCTACACCACCTTCCACCATCCGGACACGCAGGCCAACGTCATCACCACGGATTATTCCGACTGGGCGACGAACTGTCCGGAGTATAAGGTTACGGCGGTGCAGATATCGCCCTCGAACGGGCCGTCCGAATGGCAAAAAGCCTATGACGAGCAAGCCCGTCAATCCCGGCGCATCGCGCCCGTTGTGGAGGCTGCAGAGTAGCCGTGCGTGATCCGGTTCGCACAGTCGATCGCAAGGTCTGGCGCGAGAGCGGCCTCAGCGAAGGCATGCGCAGTATTCCGGAAGAAACCGCGATTGCCTTGACCTATAACGGCGGCACTTATGCCGTGATGATGGCCACACCGCAGGATCTGAGCGATTTCGCGGTCGGATTCAGCCTCAACGAGGGAATCGTCCAGTCCCCCGACGATATCGATTCGCTTGATATCGTGGATCTCGAAGACGGCATCGAGCTGCGAATGTGGCTGGCGCAGTCAAGGGCGGACCGGCTGAACGAACGACGGCGGCAGATCGCCGGACCTACCGGCTGCGGACTATGCGGCATCGATTCAATTACGGAAGCGGTGCGCCCGGCTGCGATCGTCGCGCCGGGGCGTTCTTTTTCGCCCCAGCAAGTTACGGCTGCGATGCAGAGCATTCCACCGTTGCAGCCGATCAATGTCGAAACCCGCGCCGTGCATGCCGCAGCGTTCTGGACGCCGGCACATGGCATTGTCGCGTTGCGCGAGGATGTCGGGCGTCACAACGCCCTCGACAAGCTGGCCGGCGCGTTGGCGCGGGACGAGATTTCGGCCGCAGAGGGCATGGTGCTGCTGACCAGCCGGGTCTCGGTCGAGATGGTGCAGAAAACCGCGGCGATGGGCGTGCCGTTGATGGTCGCGGTATCAGCGCCGACCGCGCTTGCGGTTCGCATGGCGGATGCGGCTGGCATCACGCTCGCCGCCATCGCGCGCGCCGATGGATTCGAGGTGTTTACGCATGCCGGGCGAATTACGCCGGGCATTCACGGACAAGGGGTTGTCGATGTCGCCTGACCGGTTGATCTATATGGCCAACCAGATTGGCAGCTTCTTCAAGAGCCAGGGCCACGATAAGGCGATCCCGGGTATCGCCGATCACATCCACAAATTCTGGGATCCGCGGATGCGCAAGGCAATCTTCGCCCATCTCGACGCGGGCGGCGCGGGACTGGACCCTGACGTCCGCGAGGCCCTTGCGACGCTGAAGAAGACCGCACACGCGTAGCGGAAACTTAGCTGCCGTTGTCCATCAATGCCAGAAATAGCCGGCGCACTTCGGTCTGCGTTTCCTTGACCCGCGCCTGCAGCGACGAAAAGTCCGGCGCATCGCCCGCCCGCGCCATCACCCGCAACAAATCCTCTCCGGCGATTTCCGGTTTGAACTTGCCGGTGACGCAGAGCCGCAGGATTTGCGTGAGGTCGTGATAGAGGCGCGTCGCCGAACGCAGGATTTCCGCCGATGATTGCGGCAGCACGCCGAGCCGCGCGGCATTGTCGAGCACATGCAGCGTGCCGACATCGAGGATATCCGGCTTGCCGGCGGCATGAACAAGCTGGAGATATTGCGCGATGAAATCAATATCCACCACTCCGCCGGCGGCGTACTTCAGATCCCAGATATCGTCCTCGCCCTTTTCCAGCGCGACGGCGCGCCGCATGTCCGCCACATCGGTGGCGACCACCGAGGCGTCACGCGGCCGGGTCAGTACCTCGCGGATGATCCTTTCGATTTCAGTGCGGAAATCCGGTGAGGACGAAATCACCCGGGCACGGGTCAGCGCCATATGCTCCCAAGTCCAGGCCTCCCGCTCCTGATACTCCGCGAAGGAATCCAGCCGCGAGGCCACCGGGCCGGCGCGGCCAGAGGGACGCAGCCGCATGTCCACCTCGTAGAGCACGCCGTAATTGGTGCGTGTCGTGAATGCACTGATCAACCGCTGGGTGAAGCGGGCGAAATAATGTGCGCCATGCAGGGATCGCGCGCCGTCCGAGTCCGGCTGCTCATGGTCGAAATCATAGAGCAGGATGAGATCGAGATCGGACGAGGCGGTCATCTCGCGGCTGCCTAGCCTGCCCATCGCAAGAATAGCGGTTTCCTGCCCTTTGATGCGGCCGTGCTGGGTTGCGAACTGTTCGGTCACCAAGCCATGCACGGTATCGACGATGCCTTCGGCGACGTCGGCGAAGGCCACGCCCGCCTGCGAGGCCGACACCGTGCCGGACAGGATTCGCGCGCCGATCAGAAACAGGCTTTCCTGGCCGAACAGGCGCAACCGGTCGAGAAATTCCTCGTAGGAATTGGCATCCTCCAACGTCGCCGCGAGACGCGTCGATAACTCGCGCTGATCCGGCATCGCGCCGAAGAAGCGCGGATCGATCAACCCATCCATGATCTGCGGTTGCCGCGCCAGCATGTCACCGAGGCGCGGCGCGGCGCCAAGGATCAACGCCACCAGGGCGACGAGATCACGGTTCTGACTGAGCAGGGAAATCAGCCTTCCGCCGCGCTGCAAGGCCTGCAGAAAACGATCGAAGGCGGTGACGGCGTCGTCGGCCTCCTCGGCGTCCGCGAGCCCTGCGATCAGCGCCGGAACGAACTCGACAAACGCATTTCGGGTCGCTTCCATCCGGAACACGCGATAATCGCCGATCATCCATTGCTGCACGGTCTTCGCCACCGCGACCGGCTTCCGGAAGCCAAGTGCGGCCAGATGCTCGATCAGCCGCGGATCGTCCGGACCGGTGCTGTAATCGGTTGCCGGCAGTTTTACCGTGCCGGTCGGATCGCCCTCGAACAGCTTGCCATAATGTCCCTGCACGACGTTGAGGTGGCCAAGCAGCTCCTTTGCGAAGGTCGCGCGGTCGTCATACCCCAGGAAACGGGCGAAACGCTCCACCGCCTCAACCGTGTCGGGCAACGTATGGGTCTGCTCGTCGGCGACCATTTGCAGGCGGTGTTCGACCCGCCGCAAGAACCTGTACGCCGACGACATTTCGTCACGCGCCGCGAAGGTGATCCAGTTGTTTGACGCCAGCACGTCAAGCGCTTCCAGCGTCGGCCGAACCCGCAACTCCGGATGCCGGCCACCGGCGATCAACTGCTGGGTCTGCGCAAAGAATTCGATTTCGCGGATGCCGCCGCGGCCGATCTTGACGTTGTGGCCTTCGACCGCGATGTCGCTTTGACCGCGATAGGTCTGCATCTGCCGCTTCATGTCGTGCACATCGGCAAGGGCTGCGAAATCCAGATGCTTGCGCCAGACGAAGGGTGCTATTTCTGCAAGCAACGCCTCGCCGGCTCTGGCATCTCCGGCGCATGGGTTCGCCTTGATCATCGCGGCGCGTTCCCAGGTGCGCCCTTCCCGTTCGTAATAATGCAGCGCTGCATCGGTTGAGATCGCGACCTGCGTCGACGCGGGATCCGGCCGCAGCCGCAGATCGACGCGGAACACGTATCCCTCGCCGGTGCGCTGTTGCAGCATCCGCGACAGACCTTGGGTGACGCGCACGAAAAACGGCTGTGGCTCGATATCAGGCGCGAGCGTCGGCGCAGTGGAGTCGAAAAAGACGATCAGATCGATGTCGCTGGAGTAGTTCAATTCGCCCGCGCCCATCTTGCCCATCGCAAGCACGACCAGGCCGCTGTTTTCCTCGGGGCGATCGGGATCTACAGGCAATAATTTGGCTTTCACGGCCTCCTGCCGCAGCAGATAGCGCAGCGCCGATTGCACCGAACGGACCGCAAGCTCGGTCAGCGCCGCCGTCACCTGCATCACCGGCCAGACTCCGCCGATGTCGCACAGCGCAATCAATAGCGCGGCTTCGGCTTTCATGCGGCGGAGCGCCTGCATGGCGTCGGATTCGGTGGCGGCGGCCGTTACATCGCGGCAGGTGTTTTCGATCAGCCGCGCCAGATGCGGCTCCGGATCGCAGTTGAGCAGCCGGATCAGGCGCGCGGCGTCGGCGCGCATCAGGTCGAACAGATGGGGCGACGCCTCGGCGACACCGAGAAGAATGGCGTCGACGCGAGGAAAGTGCCCGGCGAGCTCCCGGATCGCAGTTGCCTGCCCGGGCTCGAGATCAGCGAGCCAGCCCGAAAGACGTCGTTGGGCTTCAGGCGGAGCGGACAGACGCGGTCCGTCCACCAACCGCGCGGCCAGTGCGGTGGATTTGACATTCGCTTCCGTGTTTCCGCGAATCGTCATGGCGAATGTCAAATCCAAAGCCGCACGAGAATGATGTTTTGCCGGCGTCCCTGCGCGTCCCACTCCCGCAAGAGAGCTTGCTGCAACGGGGTACGAATGTCAGGACCGGGACAATAATCGATGGTGGTCCGCGTTGTCAGGCGCGCGGATAAATTCATGCCACCTTCTGTGGCACATCCTGCGTTTGAGCCGCAACCCTGTCACTGACGCTGGCCCGCGCCGGGATCGCAAGCGTTGCGCGCAATCCGGGATGAGCGTCGCCAAGCCTGAGGTCCCCGCCATGCAGCGTCGCCACCGCCGACGCCAGACTGAGACCGAGACCGGAACCGGGCTGCGTGCGGCTCGCCTCAAGCCGGACAAACCGCTGCACCGCGTGCCCGCGGTCGGCTTCCGGAATACCGGGCCCATGATCGGTGACGCTGAACAGCACCTGGTCGCCTTCGCGCCGCGCTTCGATCAAAATTTCCCTGGAGCCGGCAGTCGCATCCGCACCCAGCGGCTGCATGGCTGGAACGGGCTTGCCGTATTTGATCGCGTTCTCGACAAGATTGGCCAGCGCCTGGCTGATCAGCTCGCGGTTGCCATGAAGGCGGGCGGGCGCCGTCTTGACGTGCAACGTCATGCCGTCGTCCTCCGCAAGCGGCTCATAGAGCTCGTGAATACCATTGGCGACTTCGGCGGCGTCGAAGTCGCCCATATTGTCGCGCGCCTGCCCGGACTCGGCACGCGCGATCATCAGCAGTGCGTTGAAGGTCCGGATCAATCCATCCGACTCCTCGATGGTTCGTTCCAGCGCCGTGCGGTATTCGGCTTCATTCCCGGACCGTGCCAGCGCCTCTTCGGCGCGGTTGCGCAGCCGCGTCAGCGGAGTCTTCAGATCGTGGGCGATGTTGTCGGAAACTTCCTTCAGCCCAATCATCAGGGCCTCGATCCGCTCCAGCATGGCGTTGAGATTTTCCGCCAGCCGATCGAGTTCGTCGCCGCTGCGCCCGACTGGCAGCCGCCCGCTCAGATCGCCTGCCATGATGCGCTGCGTGGTGCCGGTCATGGCATCGATGCGATGCAACACGCGTCGCGCCACGAAGATGCCGCCGCCGAGGCCGAGCACGACGACGATCAATAGCGACCACTGCGCAGCTTGCGCCACGATGCCGAACAGCCGCCTGCGCTCTTCGAGATCACGGCCGATCAGCAGCCGAAAGCCGCTGGACAGTTCGGTGACGCGCACCAGAGCGCGATGATCTGCGGTGTCCTGGTCGTCAAGCCGGCGATAGGCGGTCTCGGACCAGCCGGATGAGCCCATGACGCCAGGTGCCAGCGAGCCGACATTGCCGGCAATCGCCTGCCCTGTTGGCGTGGTCACGAGATAAAGGTTGGCCCCTGGGCGCAACGCCCGGTTCTCGATGGTCAAAACCAGCCCGCGTAATCCACGGCGCGCGTAAATGTCGCTGATCTCGCCGGTTTCCGCATTCACGGTACTGGTGATCTGTTCAGTGATCAGCCGGCGCGTATTCCAGGCGAAATAGCCGAGCAGCGAGGCGGCAAATAACGCAAACAAAAACAGATAGACCAGCGTCAGGCGAAACGCCGTGGTGCGTATGAGTTTACCGAATGCCGTCACGGATCATGTATCCGGCGCCGCGGATCGTATGCAGCAAGGGCCGTTCAAAACCCTTGTCGATCTT
The DNA here is from genome assembly GCF_900105125.1 of Bradyrhizobium canariense. NCBI lineage: Bacteria > Pseudomonadati > Pseudomonadota > Alphaproteobacteria > Hyphomicrobiales > Nitrobacteraceae > Bradyrhizobium > Bradyrhizobium canariense. The sequence continues at coordinate 2,506,015 of NZ_LT629750.1, forward strand.
GGAGCGCAGTCGTGAGATATGCACGTCGATGACGTTGGTCTGAGGATCGAAATGGTAATCCCAGACATTTTCCAGGAGCATGGTGCGCGTCACCACCTGGCCTGCATGCTTCATCAGATATTCCAGCAGCCGGAATTCGCGCGGCTGCAGCGTCAATTCGTCCTTGCCGCGCGCCACCCGATGCGAAAGACGGTCCAGTTCGAGATCGCCGACGCGATAGGTGGTTTCCTCGGCGGGGCCGCCGTGACGCCGCGACAGCACCTCAACCCGGGCCAGCAATTCAGCGAATGAGTAAGGTTTCGGGAGATAGTCATCGCCGCCGGCGCGCAGGCCCTTGATGCGGTCGTCCACCTGTCCAAGCGCCGAGAGGATCAGGGCCGGGGTGCGATCGCCCTTCTCGCGCAACGTTCCGATCAGCGACAGACCATCGCGCTTCGGCAGCATTCGGTCGATCACCAGCACGTCGTAATCGCCGGTTTCGGCCAGCGCCAACCCCTCCTCGCCATCGCTGGCGAGATCGGCAACGTAGCCGACTTCGCGAAACGCCTTCACCAGGTAATCGGCGGATTCGCGGTCGTCTTCTATGATCAAGAGGCGCATTTGGGAGTCGGTTGCGGTCAAGTGGGCCAGCCTTCTGTCACCATGGCGCGGGCGGCTTCATCATGCAAGGCGACCCGACACCTCTCGATTAAGCGAAAAAGTGGGCGGTGAAGCTGGGGGGACCTCACCGCCCTTTTCCCTTCCGACGGAGGGGGGCGTTATTCCGCCGAAAGGTAGCTGAAGGGAGCGAGCTTGTGACCCGCCCCCCCGGAAAGAGCCGTCGGCGGGGGCGACAATGCCGGCGACACCCTCCATCTCGTCGATACGTCAGCCCTTCGCGAGCGGCACCGCGATGAAACGCGACATGCCGCCGGTCTTGACCCGCATCAGAACGCTATTCTTGTTGTCGGAGCGCGCCGCATTGATCGCTTCGCGCACGTCTCCGGCATTGGTGACGCTCTTTCCCGCGACTTCGAGAATCACATCGCCTTCCTTGAAGCCGCGATCGGCCGCCGCGCTCTTCGGATCGACCTCGGTGACGACGACGCCTTCCTTGCCGGCGCCGGCGACGCTGTTGGCCGGCGCAACCGTCATACCGAGCTTCGGTACATCGGTGCCACGGGTGGCGCTGCCATTGTCACCATTGTCGTTATCGTTGTCGGCTTTCGCTTCGACCGTATTCGGCAGTTGGCCAAGAGTCAGATTGACGACCTTGTCCTGGCCCTTGTGCAGCACGTTGAGCTTCACGGCATTGCCGGGCGCGAGACCGCCGATGGTGCGGGCGAGTTCGCGGGCATCCTTGACCGTCTCGCCATTGACCGCCGTGATCACGTCGCCGGATTCGATACCGGCCTTGGCGGCTGGGCCATTGGCCTGGGGTTCTGCGACAAGCGCGCCTTCGGCTTTCTTCAGGCCGAGGCTGTCGGCGATGTCGGCCGTGACCGGCTGGATCTGGACGCCGATCCAGCCGCGGCTGACCGAACCCTTGTCCTTGAGCTGTGCGACTACATTCTTCACGGTCGGTGCCGGGATCGAGAACGCGATGCCGACGCTGCCGCCCGACGGCGAATAGATCGCGGTGTTGACGCCGATCACTTCGCCATTGGTGTTGAACGCCGGGCCACCGGAGTTGCCCTTGTTCACGGGCGCGTCGATCTGGATGAAATCATCATAGGGGCCATTGCCGATGTCGCGGCCGCTGGCCGAGACGATGCCGGCCGTCACCGTACCGCCGAGGCCGAAAGGATTACCCACCGCGAGCACCCAATCGCCGATCCGGGGCTTGCCTTCGGAGAGCTTGGCGAACGGGAAGTCGGAGCCGCCTTCGACCTTGATCAGGGCAAGATCGGTGCGCGCGTCGGTGCCGATGACCTTTGCCTTGTAGGTCTTGCCGTCATCCGTCGTCACTTCGACCTTGTCGGCGCCGTCGACCACGTGATTGTTGGTGACCGCATAACCGTCAGCGGAGATGAAGAAGCCGGAGCCTTGACCGGTCACCACGCCGCGGCCGCGCGGCATGCCGCGCAGGCCGGGCGGCATGCCGTCCGGTCCGCCGAAGCGGCGGAAGAAGCGCTCCATCGGCGAGCCCGGCTGGAACGGCGTGTCGTCGCTATCGTCCTTGGCGACCTTCTCGTTGATGTTGACCTTGACCGAGATCACCGAGGGCTTCACGTGCTCGACGATGTCGGCAAAGCCGACGGGCTGAGCAACTTTGCTGATCTCGTTATTGACCTGCGCATGCGCCGGGCTGCTGAAGAGATCCACGGGGCCATTCGCCGTGCCAAAGCCATAAACAGCGACGCCAAGGCCCGCAACGACGGAGGCCATTAATGCAAACTTGCGCGCCGAGAACAGCGAGCGCCGGGGCGGCTGAAAAGATGGGAGCGACGAAAGATCGGTGGGACGGTCGGTCATTTAGAAGGTCTCCAGGGCCTGAGTCGGCGGTGCCAGGGGGCAATCATCATGTAGGACTGAAGATGGGGACCGCCGCCTTACCGCGCTCTGGCGAGGGAATTAAACTTTTGTAATGGAGGGCCAAATAGATGCGGCAGTTTATCGCAGGGCGAAAAGCGCTTTATCGCGGCCTAAACCGGCTGTTCCGGCACGGGTTCCGCTGACATCAACTGTTTGAGCCGCGCTTCCTCCTCCGCCGTCAATTTGGCGGTAGATAAATCCTCCGTGCCTGCGGATTTGGCGCGACGCCGGTTGTGTATCCATAATGCAAAGCCGCCGCCTGCCAGCGCGAGGGGGGACAACAACCATAGCAGCAGGGTGTGGGGTTCCAGCCTTGGCTTGAGCAGCACGAACTCGCCATAGCGAGCCACCAGAAAATCGAGCACCTGCGCGTCACTGTCACCGGCCGCAATCCGCTCGCGCACCAGCAGGCGCAGATCGCGTGCCAGCGGCGCTTCGGAATCATCGATCGACTGGTTCTGGCAAACCATGCAGCGCAGCTCGCGCGACAGATCCCGCGCCCGCGCCTCCTTTACAGGGTCGGACATGATCTCGTCGGGCAGCACCGCGTAGGCCGCCGATGAGCCGAGCATGACGGAGACCGCGAACAAGCAAGCTAGGATCCGCTTCAAGGGTTCACTCCGCAGGCTGCAGTCCGCGCGGCACCCGGGCGGGCTTCGGCGCGCCGACGCGCAGCCGCCGGTCCGACAGCGACAGCATGCCGCCGAATGCCATCAGCACCGGGCCGAACCAGATCAGCAGCACCATCGGCTTGTGGTAGATTCGCACCGCAATCGCACCATCGGCAGCGGTATCGCCGAGCGAGATATAAAGCTGGCTCACACCGCGCGTCAGCAATGCCGCCTCCGTGGTGGTCGATCCGCGCGTGGTGAAGCTGCGCTTCGACGGCGTCATCGTGCTCAATTGCTGACCGCCGACGCTGACGTCGAACCGCGCCACCATTTCGCGGAAGTTCGGCCCCTGCCGCTGCGTGATGCCATCGAGTTTCAACGCATAGCCCGCAACATGGGCAACGTCATCGGGCTTCATCGATCCGATATATTCAGTATTCCAGGTGGTCTCGCAGACAATTCCGATCAAGGCGACGCCGACGCCGGCATGGGCGAACACCGTGCCCCAGGTCGAACGCGGCAATCCCCGGGCGCGCCGTGCGGCGGTCCCGAAGGGAACGCGGAACAAGCCAATGCGCTCGGCGAGATCGGTCAAGGCGCCCACGATGACAAAGACAGCCAGCCCGATCGCGAGCGGCGCGAGCGCGCTTCCACCCCGCGTCCACGCCCACAACACCGCGATCGCAATCAGCGCCGCGACGCCGGCGGCGAACAGACGCTGCGCGGCCCCGAGCAGATCGCCGCGTTTCCACGCCAGCAGCGGACCGAACGGCACCGCGATCATCAACGGCACGAACAACGGCGCAAAGGTGAGATTGAAGAACGGCGCGCCGACCGAGATCTTTTCACCGGTCAGAACTTCCAGCCCTAGCGGGTACAGCGTTCCAATGAATACCGTTGCACAGGCGGTGGTGAGGAACAGATTGTTGAGCACCAGCGCGCCTTCGCGCGAGATCGGCGCGAACAGCCCGCCCTGCTTCAGCGCGGAAGCCCGCCACACATAAAGCGACAGGCTGCCGCCGATGAAGATGCAGAGGATCAAGAGGATGAACACGCCGCGCTCCGGATCGGTCGCGAACGCGTGTACCGACGTCAGCACACCCGACCGCACCAGGAAGGTGCCGAGCAACGACAACGAGAAGGTCAGGATCGACAGCAGGATGGTCCAGACCTTGAGCGCGTTGCGCTTCTCCATCACCACCGCGGAGTGCAGCAGCGCGGTTCCCGCCAGCCACGGCATCAGCGAGGCGTTCTCCACCGGATCCCAGAACCACCAGCCGCCCCAGCCGAGTTCGTAATAGGCCCAATACGAGCCCATCGCGATGCCGAGCGTCAGGAATATCCAGGCCAGCAACGTCCACGGCCGCACCCAGCGCGCCCACGCCGCGTCGATCCGGCCTTCGATCAGGGCCGCGACCGCGAACGAAAACGAGATCGAGAAGCCGACATAACCGAGATAGAGCATCGGCGGATGCACGGCGAGGCCGATGTCCTGCAGCACTGGATTGAGGTCGCGGCCCTCGATCGGCGGATTCGCGATGCGCAGAAACGGATTCGATGTAATCAGGATGAACAGATAAAACGCGCTGGCAATCCAGGCCTGCACCGCCAGCACATGGGCGCGCAGCGACAGCGGCAGATTATTGCCGAAAGCGGCGACGAGGCCGCCGAACAAGGCCAGGATCGACACCCATAGCAGCATCGAGCCTTCATGATTGCCCCAGACACCGGTGATCTTGTAGATCATCGGTTTCAGCGAATGCGAATTCTCGAACACGTTGACGACCGAAAAATCGGACGTGACATGCAGCGTGACCAGCGCAGCGAACGAGCCCAGCACAAACACGAGTTGCGCCAGCGCCGTCGAGCGCGACACATTCATCAGGGCCGGGTCACGCCAACGCGCGCCCAAAATCGGCACCGTCGACTGAATCAGCGCCAGGGCGAGCGCGAGCACCAACGCATAATGTCCGGCTTCCGCGATCACTGCGGCACTCCTTGCGCGGTTTGCGAAGCCCCCGTGGTGGCCTGCGCCTTCGTGCCGTAATCGTCTTTCCAGTGCCCTTGTTTCTTCAGCGCATCCGCGACGTCCTTGGGCATATAATTCTCGTCATGCTTGGCGAGCACGGTGTCCGCCCTGAACACGCCTGTCGTATCGAGCGCACCCTCGGCGACCACGCCCTGCCCTTCCCGAAACAAATCGGGCAGAATTCCCTTGTAGGAAACCGGCAATGTGACACTGCCGTCACCGACCTTGAAAGTGACGGCAAGATTGTCGCCGCGCACCAGCGATCCCTGTTCCACCAATCCGCCCAGCCGGAAGCGCCTGCCCGGCGGAATATGTTTTTCCGCAACCATCGCCGGCGTCGAGAAAAACACGATCGAATCGCGCAAGGCGTTCAACACCAGCGCTGCCGCGACGCAGAGCACCGCGAGCGAGCCGCCGATCATGGTCAACCGCCGTTGCTTGCGCGTCATGCGAACTCTCTAGTCTTGTGCGGCATATTTTCCGAAATTCGCTTCATACTTTTCGGCACCAAGCCCATCCATCGAGAAATCTATCCGTCGAGGCCCAGATTTTTCAGGCCCTCGTTCAACTGCCGCAGCCGCTCCGCGTCGTTGGCGACGGCTTGACGGGCATCCGTCAGCGCGCTCTTCGCCTTGTCACGATCGCCCATCACCATATAGGCCCGCACCAGCCGCAGCCATCCCTCGACGTCGTCACCATTTTGCTTCAATCGGGTCGCGAGACGATCCACCATGCTGTGGATCATGGCGCTGCGATCAGCCTCGCTCATGTCCTTGGCCGCGGCCATCGTACTATCGGAGAGTGCCGGCGCGGTCGGACCGCCAACGCGCGCCAGCGCAGCCTGAAGCAACGGACGCCAGGGCGCATCCGGCGGCGCTTTTGCAAGCATCTCGCTCCAGATCGAGGCGGCTTCGGCCTTGCGGCCGTCCTGCTCGGCCGCAAGGCCGAGGAAGTAATGCGCCTTCACTTCGTCCGCATCGAGCGCCGTGGCGTGCTCGAACTCGGCCTTGGCCTCGGCGGTGACAACACCGCCGGCAGCCCCGGTGAGTGCTTCGCCGAGATCGGCCCGGCGCTCGGCACTGTCGCCGTTATAGGTAATCGAATTGTGATAGGCCCGCACCGCGTCGTCATAGCGGCCCAGTCGCGTCAACACCGGCGCGAGCACGTTCCAGCCGCGGCCATCGGTCGGATTTTTCTCTAGATGCGCTTCGACCTGCTCGACGAGATTATCGAGGGATTGGCTGGAAGCGGGCGCGCGCATGCGCTGGGCCAGCGGGAAATCGCCAAGCTGCGGCGAGCCCAGCGGAAGGTAAAAAGCCACCGACAGGACCGGCAGGCCCACCAGGGCTATCAGCGCAGCCATGCGACGCAGCTTAAGGCTCGAGGCGGTCGGTGGCTCGCGCTGCTGGTCCGTCGCGGCCAGCAAGCGGCGGCCGATTTCGACGCGCGCAGCCTCGGCTTCGGGCGGCCCGATCAGCCCCGCGGCAAGGTCGCGGTCGATCTCGGCGATTTGATCCTTATAGACCGTCGCCTCACTGGCGTCGTTTTGCGGCCGGCTGTGTCGACCCAACGGCCAAAGCACGGCGAAAATCGCCGCAGCCGTCATCAGCGCGAACACAAACCACAGCGTCATCAGAGCGGGTTCCGGTGGAACGACGCCGACGGCGCCGATGCGCCGCTTTACACCACCGGCGGCAAGCCGGGCAATTGCCAATTATTGCTGTGAATTTGGCGTTTTAGCCGTCCGTGCGGCGACAAAACCCAATACCAGAACCGGGCCGCCAAACCCGATATCAGCTGACCTGAAATTCGACGCTCTGCGCGGCTGCCTCGCCATGCCCGTTCAGCGCCATCAAATAATAAACGCCCGCCTTGATTGAATCCGGAAGCCTGATTCTGAGCGATCCGTTGGGCACGGGAGAAGCGATGGTGATAACGGGATCGGCTAATTGCTCGCCGCTGGCCTTGTCGACCAGCACCACCTTCGCCCTGATCATCAGGTTGCGATATGTCGCCGAGATGACGCGGTTCTCCAGTTCGACAAAGTTGATGATCGACTTCATGGCGAATAGGTACGACCCTCGCCGAGGTCAGTCAACTAGAAATTGTATTATGAAACTTATACTATCTTTTAGCCGGCACGCGAAGGCTTGCGTTCCCCGGTCACGGCGTTCTCGGCCGCGCGGCTCATCAGCGACGCATAGTCGTGGCCGAACAGGACTTCGCAGAAGCGGATGGCGGCCTGAACCTGCATCTGCCGATAGGCACGTGTCTTGATGTCGCCATTGCGCAGCGATTGCACCAGTGCCTCGGTGGCCTGTTCGACATATTGCTGAAGATCGGAATAGGTCCGCAGCGTGACTTCGTTGATCGCGAGCTCGCTGGCATAGGTCCGGCACACCGCGACGAAATCGATCAATGCAACGGCTTCGTCGACCTCGGTGGAATCGACCCTGGCGCCGATGGAAATGTCCTTGTCGGCGCGCTGACGCAGAATACGGCGGACGCGGCCGGGCACGCTGTCGATTTCCGATTGCAGCGCGTTGGAAATTTCCGCGCGGATCGACGTCAGCTGTTTGCCCCATGTCGAATCGTTTCGCAGATCGAGCTCGGTTCGCAGGCCGCGCACTCCTTCATGGAGCGTCTTGAGATGCTCGGCGACGTTGTCGAAATGACCGCGCCGGATATCGGTTCGCAGCACAGCGGTGAGGAACGACAAATCGTGCAGCGCAATGGTGACGGCGACTCCGTAGGGCGTCGCTGCAACGCGGATTTCATCGTCGGATGCCGCCATCTTGATGGCGAGGCGGATGATCTGCCACGGCGCCGTCAGCCGCTGCATCACCATGGACAACGCGAATGGCAGCAGCTGCGGCGTCTGCAGCTGGGGAACATTGAGCGCGGTGCTGACGGTCGAAATCTGCGATTCAGCGAAAAGCCTGAAATGGATCGGGAGCCGGCCGCTGAGGGTGTCGATCGCCTCGCGGGCCTGCAGCAACAGGCCGATCGGGAGCAGATCCTCGAGTACGTCCGGGCCGCCGACGCGGGCCAGCGCACGTCTGTCGCCGCCGGTCCCTGGCGTCGCGATCGCGACGATCGCATCCGCCGCGGCCCGCTGGAACGTACGGACCGCCGCTTCGAGCGCCGACGTCGTTTCGGCGTTCTGCAGCCCGTTCAGCGATGCTTCGAATTCGCGCGCCTGCTCGGGCGCACCGTCACGGATCAGCCATTGCCAAACCGGCAGCAGGGAGGCGCGCCGGATCTGGCCCGGCCGTCTTGGAAAATTGCCTTCGACAAGAAACGGCTCGAGCAGGCGAAACATCAGTCGGGCGGGATCGTCGGTGCGCGGCCGCGCGCCCTCATCGGTTCCCCGCACGACCTTGCGCAGCTCTTCCAGCACGAAAGTGGCGACAACGGTGTCCTGGCCGCGCTCGATGGCGCGCTCGAACTCGCGCATCAGCAGCGCCTGCGACTGCGGCGGAAGCTGCGCGAGATAATCCCTCAGCCGCTCGTTCGATGTCTGGCTCATGCGCTCGGATGTACGTCTAAAGTCGCGCGAATGGCGAACGTGTCCACTGATCATCATAAAAGCGGCCGCGTTAAGAAGTCGTTAGGAACAGTGCCCGGATGCCTTTCCGCGATCGCGGAATGGCGCTCATACCCCCGGCAGCGTCAGCTCGGCCCGCAATCCGCCGATCGGGGCGTTGCCGAGCGAAAAACCGCCGCCATAGAGCGCCGCGAGGTCGACGACGATCGACAGTCCGAGCCCCGAACCCGGCTTCGACTCGTCCAGCCGCTGGCCGCGACGCGAGGCCTGCGCGCGTTCGGGCGCCGAAAGCCCACGCCCGTCATCGTCGACCGTGATCCGCAATATCGGGGCCGCGCCCGGCCCGACCGGCCGCTCCACCCGCACCTCGATGAACACCCGCGAGGCCGCCCATTTGCAGGCATTGTCGACGAGGTTGCCCACCATCTCCTCGAGGTCTTGCCGCTCGCCGCGAAACTTCGCCTGCGCATCACCCTCGACCTCGATCACGACGCCGCGATCGCGATGGATCTTCTCCATGGTCCGGCGCAGCGCCTCGATCGTGGGCGCTACCTCGGTGACCGTGCCGATGATGGTGACACGAGCAGCAATCCGCGCCCGCTCCAGATGATGCGCCACCTGATCGCGCATCACGTCGGCCTGCTCGAGGACCTTGGTCGCGAACGGATCGGCGCCATGGGCGGAAGCCTCGTTGACGATCACCGACAGCGGCGTCTTGATGGCGTGCGCGAGATTGCCGACATGGGTGCGCGAGCGCTCGACGATTTCCCGGTTGGCATCGATCAGCGCATTGGTCTCACGCGCCAGCGGGGCGATTTCGACCGGAAATTCGCCCTCCAGCCGCTCGGCGCGGCCGGAGCGAATATCGGCGATCGAGTCCGAAATGCGCTTCAGCGGCGCGAGTCCGAAGCGGACCTGGAAGATCGTGGTCAGCAGCAGCACGATCGACAGCGCCACGAACGTACCGCCGAGGTAATAATCGAAACTGCGCGTCTCGTCGAAAATCTCGGTGGCGTCGCCGGCCACGCTGACGAGATACTTGCCGTCAGCCCCTAAATCGACCGGCCGTTCCACCAAGCGCAGGTTCTGGCCCTCGGGACCGTCGACATAACCGAGGCGGACGCCGGCCGCGGTCAAATCGGCGCCGTGCTCGTCGAGCTTTGGCAGTTTCTTGTCCCACAGCGAACGCGACACCCGCGTTTCGCCCTTTTCGGTGTCGGTGCGGGTGATCTGCCAATACCAGCCGGACAGCGGCAGCTCGAACAAGGGTTCGCCGAGCGACTGGAATTGGTGGTCGGGCGGCTCGTCCGGCGTGGCGACTTCGGCGACCAGATTGCGGAGATAGAGGTTGAGGCGGCGGTCGAAAGCGCGCTCGGTTGCGTCGCGATAGACCGACGACAGGATGAAGCCGGTGATGACCAGGATCACCACCACCCACGCGGTTGCCGACAGGAACAGCCGGGTGGCAAGCGAGCTGCCGCGCATCAGAGCATCATCCCGAAAGGCATGTCCTCGGCCCACGACCCGTTGGATGGCTGCCGGCTTTTGACAAGATCAAGCTCGAACAAGAGCTTAAGCTTGGCGCTTGATCAATACCTTTATCAGACACCAGGCGATGGCGGCGTCAGCAAATAGCCAAGCCCCCGCACGGTCTGGATGATATCGACGTCGAGCTTTTTACGGATGCGGCCGACAAAAACCTCGATGGTGTTGGAGTCGCGATCGAAGTCCTGGTCGTAAAGGTGCTCGACTAGTTCAGTGCGCGACACCACGCGCCCGGTGTGGTGCATGAGGTAGGCCAATAGCCGATACTCGTGCGAGGTCATCTTGATCGGATTGCCGGACACGCTGACCCGGCCGGTGCGGGTATCCAGCGAGACCGGTCCGCAGGTCAATTCACTCTGGGCGTGGCCGGTGGAGCGGCGCAGCAGCGCGCGAATCCGGGCCAGGATTTCTTCGAGATGAAACGGCTTGGCGACATAATCGTCGGCGCCGGCGTCAAAGCCCTGCACCTTGTCGCTCCAGCGATCGCGCGCGGTGAGGATCAGGACCGGCATCACACGGCCGTTGCGGCGCCAGGACTCCAGCACCGAGATGCCGTCCATCTTGGGCAGGCCGATATCGAGCACGACGGCATCGTAGGGTTCGCTGTCGCCGAGAAAATGCCCCTCCTCGCCATCGAAGGCACGATCGACCACGTAGCCGGCGTCGCTGAGTGCCGTGGTCAGCTGACGATTGAGATCGGGATCATCTTCAACGACGAGCAGGCGCAAGCTGGTCTCCGAATGTAAATTGAGCAGTATCTGCCATCAAGAAAAGGCTCACTGGCGTGAACAGGCAATGAACAAATACATATCGCAATGTTACTTTTTCTTCACAACCATAATTTCGGCACGGCCGCTTCAGCGCTCCAGCCAGTTGTCGCGCGGATCGCTTCACGGGTTCAGCGTCGGCGCAAACACCCAACATGCATGGCCATCATGACCTGGAAATCGTGACCTGGAAATTTTGACGCGTTATGACACGCGCGATTTTGGTCCGCGCGCGATCACCGGATCATGAAGCATGTGCGCCGCCGGCCATCAATCCCGCTCAGGTACGAAAGAACGCGAACCAGACCACGCCGAGGATCAACACCGCCAGGCCGGTCGAGACCGCAAGGAGAGAGAGCACCGACGGGCCCGGTTCGGCCTGACGCGCTTCGGTCGGAGTTTCGACCATCTGATCGTGCCGTCTGGGTGCCATGGTTGCCCTCGATTTCCTGAGTGTCGCGAATGCCTTCCGGCGAGAGGTAGAAGCAACGCCTGATCTCCGACGATGTTCCGCCCTGTTGGCGGGCGATCTCGGAGGCCTGGGCGATCGGGGCTGAGGTCAATTAACGCCTCTCTTGCAACCAACCGGGCACCGGTGCGGTTAACGCCGTTAAGAGATTCCCTTGCCCCGCATGTTCAAAACCGGGTTCCCCGGTGGTAGGATGCAGGGTCGTCTGTTGCGTTTTGGAGTATCCCATGGCCCCCCGCGCCAATTGGAAAGGCTTCCTGCGCCTTTCGCTTGTGACCTGCCCGGTTGCCCTTTACCCGGCGACGTCGGATACCGAAAAGGTCAGCTTCAACCAGATCAACCGCAAGACCGGCCATCGCATCAAATATGCCAAGGTCGATGCCGACACCGGCGAGGAAGTCGCCGCCGACGACATCATGAAGGGCTATAAGATCGATACCGACACCTATATCGAGGTGTCGAAGGACGAGCTCGACGACATTGCCCTGGAATCGACCCGCACCATCGAGATCGACGAATTCGTTCCCAAATCCGATATCGACAACCGCTATCTGATCCGCCCCTATTATCTCGTGCCCGACGGCAAGGTCGGTCATGACGCCTTTGCCGTGATCCGCGAAACCATTCGCAGCATGAACAAGGTCGCGATCGGCCGTGTGGTGCTGACCAACCGCGAGCACATCATCGCGCTGGAACCGCTCGACAAGGGTCTGATGGGTACGCTGCTGCGCTACCCCTACGAGGTGCGCGGCGAAAAGGAATATTTCGACGACATCCAGGACGTCAAGGTCACCAAGGATATGCTGGATCTGGCCAAGCATATCGTCGAACAGAAATCCGGCTCATTCGAGCCCGAGGAATTCGAGGATCGCTACGAATCCGCACTGATCGACCTGATCAACCAAAAGCGCAACGGCATCAAGGCCACCGCGAAGCCTGCTCCGAAAACTGGCGGTAACGTCATCAATCTGATGGACGCGCTCAAGCGCAGCTTGACCAGCGAGAAACCGGCGCCTCCTGCGGCCAAGGGCAAGAAGCCGAAGAAGGCCGCCGCCGGCCAGCGCGAGATGCTGCTGCCGATCAGCGGTGGCGGCAAACGCGCCGTCAAGGAAACGTCGAAGGCGGAGCCGAAGAAGGCCGAGAAGCCGGTGCGCGCGCCGGCCGCCCGATCAAAAAAGGCCGGCTAAGTTTGCTCCGTACCGACGTGCGGCGCGCATTGCTTGGCATTCAGGCACCGCTTGGCAGAAGACGGTCAACGCGCACCTCCATAGGGGATTAGGGAAGTCGCGGGCGTCATTAAACTGAACGGATGAACCCAAGCCGAGGATCGGCGTGCTACGCAGATTCGCTGCGCTAACCCAACACCAGCGAACTCGCAATCATTCAGGAAGACCCGCTTTGCGGAGACCCTCGGCGAACGTGGTGAAGTCCTCCGCCCGACGAAATGGTGCTAAATCTCTCAGATTGGAGGCGCGCAAATTGGGATCACATTCGAGCGCCCGTGACATGGCTCTTTGTGCTGGCTCTAGCCGCCCGGCGAGCGCATTGCTGGCTGCGGAAATGCATATTGCCAGCAGGAAAGCCGGATTGTCGCGGGTTGCCTTTTCGGCGCACGACGACGCCATGTCATAGCGACCTGCGAGAAAATGAGCATACGCCATGCCTCCCTGCATGCCGAACATGTTCGGATCGAGCGGGCTCAAGCGCATGGCACGTGTAACGTGCTCAAGTGCGAGGTCTGGCTCACCTCTCCAAACCCTCAACCAGGCACTAAGCGTCCAAGCTTGCGCTGTGTTGGGATTGACCGCCAGTCCCCGATCCATGAAAGCAACGGCGTCGTCGAACTCCTGGGCTACAAAGGCGAGTGCATATCCACCCATACACAGCGCAACAGGGTCTTCGCCACCCAGATGCACCGCTTTCCGGGCCATCCGCACACCCTCCGCGCTTTCCTGACCGCGCTCGTTCGTCCAGCCAAGCGCCTTGCTCCGCACGCAGCACCACGCGGCCATGCCATATGCGCAGGCCAGACCAGGGTCGAGTTCGATCGCCTTGCAAAAGAGCTGGAGCGCCTCGGCGTTCGCATCCTTGGTCCACCGACGCGCGCTCGCCAGTCCACGCAGGTAATAGTCATATGCATCCAGATTTTCGGTTGGTTTGCGCCTGGCCCGCTTGATTTCCTCACGCTGCAGCTTCGGCGCGATGGCACCCACGACGCTGGAAGTTACATGGTCCTGTAGATCGAAGATATCTTCGAGCGCACCATCAAATCGGCCCGCCCAGAGATGTGCTCCGGTTTCGGCATCGATAAGCTGACCCGAGATGCGAATACGGCTTCCGGCCTTCCGCACGCTGCCTTCGAGTACGTAGCGCACGCCAAGCTCGCGGCCGACCTGCTTCACGTCCACGGCCCGGCCTTTGTAGGTAAAACTCGAATTACGTGCGATCACAAACAGCCAGCGAAAGAGCGACAGCGCCATCGTGATATCCTCCACGACGCCATCGGCGAAATACTCCTGCTCCGGGTCGGCGCTGAGGTTCTGGAAAGGCAGCACGGCAATCGAGGGTTTGTCCGGGAGTGCCAAGGCAGGTCTTGGGCTTGCGGCCACACCATGATCCCTCACTCTGAAAACGCGGACCGCGCGTCCGATGTTCTTGAGGTTCTGCTCGCCGCCATCATCAAACACAATATCGAGCTTATCGCGGAGTTGTCGGTAGGCATCATCCGAGACACAAATGCCGCCGGGCTCCGCAATAGCTTCGAGGCGTGCCGCTACGTTGACCCCGTCGCCGAATATGTCCCCGCCATCTTCGATAATATCACCGACATTGATGCCTATCCTGAACTCAATTCGATTATCCGGGCGGAGGTCTGAATTGCGTTCAGCCATGCCGCGCTGAACATCGACCGCACAGCGCATCGCGTCCACAACGCTATTGAACTCGGCGAGAAACCCATCGCCGGTATTCTTGACGATGCGTCCGCGATAGGCGGCGACCTTTGGATCAACCAGGACCCGGAGGTGTTCCTTCAGCCGGACGTGCGTGCCCTCTTCGTCCACGCCCGTCAAACGGCTGTAACCGGCGACATCGGCGGCGAATATGGCTGTAAGTCGTCGCACCAAGTGTTCGCCGGTCAAAGGTATCCTCCCGCTAACGCGTGAAGTCGCTTAACCTTGGCAGGTCCGATCGCAGTCGAGGGATTCCGGGACCTCTGCGAAAAAATGGTAGCGCCGTTCAGCGTCAAATGCCACCGATCGCAGCTACTCTCCCGGCTTCCGGCATTCCACACGGCAGGATCGGATAGGTCGCGTTGTGTTGCCTTTGAAACCTCGCGAGAGTCGCGACGGCGTGCTATTTGGCCGCAGGTACTGACATGCTATGGCTTGCGTCGGGCTACGAGGCGCTCGCCCTAATGGTGGTGCAGCGCTGGGGTGGTACGAAATGCGAGTGCTAAACTTCGGCAATTGCAATGAGGAGGCGGGATAAGTGCAACAGTGCTCGCGACAGTCGTGATCGTCTCGGAAAAGCACAACTTGCCAAAATTGCAGCCGGCAGGGCACCTGGCCTGAGATGCCGTGGTCGACGCCGTTCGATGATCCGATACGCCCGCGCGGCGGCGGCAAGCTTGTAACGCTGCAGCACGCCGCCGATTACATCATGAAATTGCCGGAGGCGGTTCAGCAGCAGGAGCGTTGGCAGATCGCGGTCGAGAATCTGATCAACGCTGCCGAGATCGGCGGCGGCTGGCTGATGTTCGCGCGGATTGCAATGCTGCGGGCGTTGAACGGCGACGGGAAATAAATGTGACCGCGGTCGATATCCACCTGGGGTGAATAGCCGGCCCCAAATTACTTCAGGGAATTATTGATCGATGTGAATTTGGTGTTGAGCTGAGGACCGATGCCCTGAACGGTGGCGATGATCGCAAAAGCAATGCCGCACGCGATCAGGCAATATTCGATGGCGGTAGCGCCGGATTGATCGCTCAGGAACCTCGAAAATAATTGGCGCATCCAAAACTCCTGCTGACGCTCCACGGGACTTCGCTACTCCCACTTCTTTGGGTTGAACTTAGGTTGGACTGGTTGCCAGCCCGTTGACGAACACGCTGAATGGGCGGTTAAGGCCGACGTCGAATTTTGTGACCGGACGGCGGATGGCGACGTCGGATCCGGCGGGTCTGGATGCAAAACGAGATAGCAGAGCTTCCCTGCAGACAGGCGCGCACGCTTTACCCATCGGTCGATTCCTGTTCCAACTGTCCATCACAGGCCGGGCTCGACATCGGCCAGTTCAGGGGAGGAATCGGCATGAAACTCGGCACCGCCATCGCAGAAATCATGAAACGCGAGGGGATCGAGATTCTCTGCGGCTATCCGGTCAATCATATCATCGAGCACGCCGCTAGCGCCGATATCCGGCCCGTGATGGTGCGGCAGGAGCGTATCGGTCTCCACATGGCGGACGCGATCTCCCGGGTGACGTCCGGGCGCACCATCGGCGCCTTCTGCATGCAGCATGGCCCCGGTGCCGAAAACGCGATGGGCGGCGTCGCACAATGTTACGGCGAATCCGTGCCGGTGCTGGTGCTGCCGATGGGCTATGCGAGGCGGATTTCGAATATCGAGCCGAACTTCAATTCCAGCCAGGCGATGAAGGCCTTTTCGAAGTCGTCCGAGCCGATCATCCTCGCCGCCGAAGTCGGCAATATCTTCCGCCGCGCCTTCACCAAGCTGAAAAACGGCCGCGGTGGCCCGGTCATTGTCGAAATCCCGTCCGATATGTGGAACGAGGAAGTGCCGGAGCCGCTGAACTACACGCCGGTGCTGCGCACGCGCTATGGCGCCGATCCCGTGCATGTGAAAGAAGCCGCCGCACTCCTGATCAACGCCAAACGGCCGGTGATCTATGCCGGCCAGGGCGTGCACTACGCCAAAGCCTGGCCGCAGCTGAAGCGGCTGGCCGAACGGCTCGCCATCCCCGTGACGACGAGCCTTGGCGGCAAATCTTCATTCCCTGAAACGCATCCGCTTTCGCTTGGATCAGGCGGCCTCGCCGTACCGCGCGCGGTGCCGAAATTCCTGGGCGAGGCCGACGTGATTTTCGGTATCGGCTGCTCTTTCACCGAAACCTCGTTCGGCATCGCCATGCCGAAGGGCAAGACCATTATCCATTCGACGGTCGATCCCGCGCATCTCAACAAGGATGTCGAGGCCAAGATCGGACTCGTCGGCGACGCCGGACTGGTGCTCGACGCGCTATTGGAAGAAATCGGCAAGACCGTCACAGCGGATCGCGATGCCAGCGCCGTCGCCGCCGAGATTGCCACGTCGCACAAGGAATGGCTGGCGAAATGGATGCCGAAGCTGACCCACAATGACGCGCCGCTCAATCCCTATCGCGTTCTCTGGGATTTGCAGCACACGGTCGACATCAAGAACACCATCATCACCCACGACGCCGGCAGCCCCCGCGACCAGCTCTCGCCATTCTGGAAGGCGGTCGAACCGCTGTCCTATATCGGCTGGGGCAAGACCACCCAGCTCGGTTACGGACTTGGCCTGGCGATGGGCGCCAAGCTCGCAAAGCCCGACAAGCTCTGCATCAATGTCTGGGGTGACGCCGCGATCGGCTTCACCGGCATGGATTTCGAGACTGCCGTGCGCGAGCGGATTCCGATCATGTCGATCCTGCTGAATAATTTCAGCATGGCGATCGAGCTGAAGGTGATGCCGGTATCGACCGAGAAGTACCGTTCGACCGACATTTCCGGCGACTATGCCGCGATGGCGCGCGCCTTCGGCGGCTACGGCGAACGGGTGACAAAACCGGAAGACATCATCCCGGCGATCCAGCGCGGCATTCAAAAGACGAAGGAAGGCATCCCGGTGCTGCTCGAATTCATCACATCCAAGGAGACCGAGGTTTCAAGGCCGGGGACCTGAATCCCGATCCGGGATCGTGAGGGAATAGGGCGCAGCCCGCAGCGGCGCCCTACTCTACCATCGCCGTCGGCTTGACGGGGCCGGCCAACGGCTTCTCTTCCATCGCGATCATGCACAGCGCGGCGCATGCCAGCAGCGCTGCGGCCGCGCCGAACACGTAACGGAATGCCGCGATCATGTCGGCCGCGGCGATCGAATTGATTGGGCCGTGCTGCTCGCCGCCGCCAAGCGAAATGTCGGAGCCGAGTGCCATCAGCAGGATGGCGCTGAACGCCGCCACCATGAAAGAAGCCATCAGCGCACGGAAGAAATTCATCGCGCCTGTCACGGTGCCGACCTGGGACCGCACCACCGCATTCTGCAACGCAACCACACTGACCGGGAACACGGTGCCGAGGCCAAGTGCAAATACGGACAGTAGCAGCAACAGAGCCCACAATTGCAGCGTCGTCAGCGCCAGCGCCAATCCCAGCAACGCCGCGCATGACGTGCCGATGATGGCCACCAGCTTATAATGCTTCGCGCGCGCCATCGTCCGGCCGGCGATCGCAGCGCCCCCGGTCGACACGGCGGCCAGCGGAATCAGCGCCAGTCCGGCTTGGCTGGCGCTGAGATGGTAGACCACCTCGTAATACAGCGGCAGATGCACGGTCAGCCCCAGCATCGCGCCGAACCCGCAGCCGCCGGCCGCCATCGCGTAAGGCGCGACCGTTCCGCCCATCAGCGACAGCGGCAGAAAAGGCTCTTCGGCAGTGCCGGCATGCCAGACAAAGGCGAACGTCAGCGCAATGGACGCACCGACCATGGCGATGATGGTCGGCGACAGCCAGAGATAACGGTTACCGCCCCAGGTCAGCACCAGCATGATCACGACGGCGGACGCCATCAACAGCACGCCGCCGAGCCAGTCGACCTTGCGTTTGCGGTGAAATACGGGGATTTTCCCCATCTTCGGCAGCAGCGTCGCCAGCGCGATCAGCCCCAGCGGCACGTTGATCCAGAAAATCATCGACCAGTGCAGATGTTCGGCGAAGAAGCCGCCCAGGACCGGGCCGCCGATTCCCGCGGCCATCCAGACGCCGCTGAAATAAGCTTGGTATTGTCCGCGCTCGCGCGGCGTCACGACGTCCGAAATCACCGTCTGCACGATCGGCATAATGCCGCCGCCACCGAGCCCCTGCAGCCCGCGCGCCAGGATCAAGACTGTCATGTTCGGCGCCACCGCGCACAGGATCGAGCCCGAGACGAACAGGCCAAGGGCAGCGATGATCATGCCGCGGCGGCCATAGATGTCGCTGAGGGTGCCGAATACCGGCGCGACCGCGGTGGAAGCCAACAGATAGGCCGTAATCACCCATGACAGGTTGGAGACGTCCTGGAACTGGCGGCCGATGGTCGGCAATGCGGTTGCCACGATGGTCTGGTCGAGAGCGGCCAGGAACATCGACAACAGCAGGCTCATCAGGATGGTGCGGACTTCGCTCTGCGTCAGCGGCGCTCTTGGCGCCAGCGGCGGCGCATCGCTGAGATCGAGAACTTCCGTCGGCATTTGTGACAATTCGAGCGCGACGGCGTCAGGCAATGTCTGGTGGCTGGCCGATTGAGGGCCCTGCCGTTCGTATTTGTTCATATCGATTTGGGTTTATCTGATGCGCAACGGCGGGCCGGTTGGAATCGCTCTGTCTCCTGGCAATTTAATCTGCAAGACGCAGCTGCGGCAGCGGGTTACGCGCATGGGTGCGTCCCGCGAAGAGCCAGTCGCAATCGCGTGATCGAACAGCGCGGGCCGTTCAGGAGCGTGGCCGCTTTTTCAGCCGCGCCCGCTTCGGCAACAGCGCCGGCCATTGCACGATGTGATCTTCGAGATCGGCGTCCGCGATCTCGTTCTCGGTGCCCTGCACCCGCCCGCGCACCGAAACACCAGCCTCATGCACGGTATTGGGATCGCCCGAAACCAGCGGATGCCACCAATAGAGATCGCGGCCCTCCGCCACCAGCTTGTAGCCGCAGCTCGGCGGCAGCCAGTTCAGGGTGCGGACGTTTTCCGGGGTGAGCCGCACGCAATCGGGAACCTGGTCCGACCGGTTCGTGTAATCTTTGCAGGCACATAGGCCCGCATCCAAAAGCTTGCAGGAAACATGGGTGAAATAGATTTTGCCGGTATCCTCGTCCTCTAGCTTTTCAAGACAGCAGCGCGCGCAGCCGTCGCACAGGCTTTCCCATTCGGCGTTGGACATTTCTTCCAACGTCTTGGTTTTCCAAAAGAATCCCTCTTGATCCGAGGGTGGCTTGAAAGCTGCGGTCATGCGGCGCAAAGGTTCCGACTGTAAGGGGTTGTCCCCATCTAGGGGCTGCAGCGGTAATCAGGCAAGTAGGGTGATCTGGCGCCCCGCAACAGGCCAGGCGCCGTGCTAACCACTACGTTAGCCCTGCCGATCAATATACTAGCAGCGCCATTGGTTTATGGTCGCCGCTCGGCTACAAAATCGACTGAGTCCCCAAGGGTGCAAATGCGCCTTGGGTTTGCCGCAACCTTCACGCAAGACGTTTCGACCGTGCCCAGCCGGGTACTCGAGCGCTTTCGAACTGACCAAGGGCCTCGGTGCGCAAGATCGTACCATCGCAATGGAGGAGAAAGATCCAGCATTGGATGCTGGATCTCGATGCGCGCATCGACTCGACCCTGTTCTCGTCGGGCAAAGGTTTACGCGAACTCTATGAACGGTATTCGACGTTCATGGACCGCTTTTATGTCGGCCGCTGGAAGCGCTGGGTGTTCATCGAACCGCTGTCGGAAGCGGCCACCATCGGACTTGCCGGCCTGATCCTGCTGCTGGCACTGGCGGTGCCGGCCTTTCGCGAGACCGCCGATGAGGACTGGCTGAAAAAATCCGATCTCGCGGTGACGTTTCTCGATCGCTACGGCAATCCGATCGGCAGCCGCGGCATCAAGCACAACGACTCGATTCCGCTCGAGGACTTTCCGGACAATCTGATCAAGGCGACGCTCGCGACCGAAGACCGCCGCTTTTACGATCATTTCGGCATCGACGTCGCCGGCACGGCTCGGGCGCTGGTGACCAATGCGCAGGCCGGTGGCGTCCGTCAGGGCGGTTCATCGATCACCCAGCAGCTTGCCAAGAACCTATTCCTGAGCAACGAGCGCACCATCGAGCGCAAGATCAACGAGGCCTTTCTCGCGATCTGGCTGGAGACGCGGCTCACCAAGAACGAAATCCTGAAGCTCTATCTCGACCGCGCCTATATGGGCGGCGGCACGTTCGGGGTCGACGGCGCAGCGCATTTCTATTTCAACAAGTCGGTGCGCGACGTCACTCTGGCGGAAGCCGCGATGCTCGCCGGACTGTTCAAGGCGCCCACCAAATACGCCCCCCACATCAACCTGCCGGCCGCTCGCGCCCGCGCCAACCAGGTCCTGGACAATCTGGTCGACGCCGGCTTCATGACCGAAGGCCAGGTGTTCGGCGCACGGCGCAATCCGGCGACCGCAGTCGACCGCCGCGAAGAAAATTCGCCGAACTATTATCTCGACTACGCGTTCGACGAGATGCGCAAGCTGGTCGATACTTTCCCGAAATCCTACAACGAGCGCGTGTTCGTGGTCCGCACCGCGATCGACATGAACGTGCAGCACGCCGCGGAAGAGACCATCGAAAACGAGCTGCGCCAGTTCGGGCGCGATTATCACGCGACGCAGGCCGCGACCGTGGTGGCTGACCTCGACGGCGGCATCCGCGCGATGGTCGGCGGACGCGACTATGGCGCCAGCCAGTTTAATCGTGCGACCGATGCCTATCGCCAGCCAGGCTCGTCGTTCAAGCCATATGTCTACACCACCGCGCTATTGAACGGCTTCAAACCGAGTTCGATCGTAATCGACGGCCCGGTCTGCATCGGCAATTGGTGCCCGCAGAATTACGGTCACTCTTATTCTGGCGCGGTGACGCTGACGCAGGCGATCACCCACTCTATCAACGTCGTGCCCGTAAAACTGTCGATCGCGCTTGGCGGCAAAGCCGGACCGAAAGCCGGTCGCGCCAAGATCGTCGAAGTCGCGCGCCGCTTCGGCATCAAGGCGCCGCTGCCGGATACGCCGTCGCTGCCGATCGGCGCCGACGAGGTCACGGTAATCGAACATGCCGTTGCCTACGCGACATTCCCCAACAGGGGCAAAGCGGTCACGCCGCATGCGGTGCTGGAAGTCCGCACCGGCTCCGGCGATCTGGTCTGGCGTTACGACCGCGACGGACCGAAGCCGACGCAAGCCATTCCGGCATCGGTCGCCGCCGACATGGCGGGCATGATGAGCCATGTTGTCAGTGAAGGCACCGCGCGCCGCGCCGCGCTCGATGGCATTCCGACCGCCGGCAAGACCGGCACCACCAACGCTTACCGTGACGCATGGTTCGTCGGATATACCGGCAACTTCACTTGCGCGGTCTGGTACGGCAATGACGATTATTCGCCCACCAACCGCATGACCGGCGGCGCGCTGCCGGCGCAGACCTGGCACGACATCATGGTCGCGGCGCATCAGGGCGTCGAGGTCAAGGAACTTGCGGGCGTGGGAATGGGCACGAAACTGCCGACTCCGCCTGCCTCCGAAGCGACCGTTGCGGCCAATGGCGCGCCGAAGGTTCTGGACATCAAGCCCGGACCGCCGCCAGTCCTGACCAAGCGCGGTGCGGATATCCTGGTGCAGGTGGAAAAGATGCTGGACGATGCCGGCAAGACTGTCGGCAAAACCACGTCCAGCGATCCACCGCAATCCGCCAAGCCGGTGTCGTCCAGCTCGCTCGCAGTTCCGGAAAGCTTCGCGGCGGCGGCCCCAGACGGCGGGCCTGCGCCCTTCCCGCGTAAGAACTGACGTGCGGCTGATCTTCATCACCTTGCTGGCGCTGATCCTCGCCACGGCCATCGGGCTGGGCGCAACCTGGATGACGGCGACGCGGGGCACCGATCTCGGTACGCTCAAGATCGGCGCCTGGACGGCCCGTCCCAAGACCGGCACCGCCGACGTCGATCCGTATTCACGCGCCACCATCGCCCGCAGCGGCGAATTGCCGATCGGCACCGGCGACGGCGTGGCATTTTCCGCGACGACGGACGATCGCAAGCGGCCGCTCGATGGCCGCTGCGACGTGGTCGTCAGCGGCGTGACGCCGGCTGCGCGGTTCTGGACCCTGACGATCTATGACCTGAAAGGACATCTGGTCGCGAACTCACTGCAGCGCTACGGCTTCACCAGCGAGGAGATCATCCGCGGCGCCGACGGCACCTTCGAGATCCGGGTAGCGTCGAGGTCGCGTGCCGGAAATTGGCTGCCGACCGGCGGCATCGAGCGCTACGCGCTGATGTTGCGACTTTACGACACACCGGTGGGCGTAGCGACACGGACGCCGCGCGATGCGCCGATGCCGCAGATTTCGACCGTGGGGTGCCCGTGATCCGCGTGCTGTTCACGATTATTGCCGGCGTGCTGCTGGGCGGCGTCGTCCATCTTGTCAGCGTGCTGGCATTGCCCCGTATCGCCAGCGAGGATGCCTATTCGCGTCTTGCGCCGTTGACGAAGCTCAATACGGTCACTCCCCTGCCAGTGGCCGATCCCGGCAACCTCCTGATGCCATATCTGGATCCGGCCTTCGCGACCGCGGTTTGCCGTTACGATCTGTCGGGCGGCCCGATCAAACTCGCCGTTCCCGTCAGTCAGGCCTATACGTCGGTGTCGTTCTATACCCGCAGCGATGTCGCCTATTACGCGATCAACGACCGGTCGGCGGGACGTAAGGTGATCGAGCTCGACCTGATGACCGAAGCCCAGCACGCCGATTTACCTGAAGATGAGGACGTGACCGCCGCCGACCGGCTGATCATCGATTCTCCGAGCGCCACCGGCTTGATCGTGTTGAAGGCGCTGGCGCCGGAGCCAGGCCTGATGCCGCAGGCGCAGGCAGCCCTCGCCGCCTCGAGCTGCAAGGTGCAAACCGAACCGCAGGTGGCGAAGCAGGCCGATCCGCCCCGGGCCAGGCGCTGATCAATCCGTCGTCGGGCCTCTGAATGATCCGGAAAAAACAACCTGTTTTCCGAAAAGATCACGCTCCAACAAAAAGATAACGTTGGAATCTGATTTAACCCGGTAGGACCGGATTCTAACCGCGCACGCTCACGACATGTCCGATCACCGGTTGCACCGCGACCGGTGGATTTGCGGTTTGCGCGGCAAGCTCGTTGATCAATCGATCGGCGTCGGCCGCTATGTTGTCGGGCGCCTGAATCACCAGTCGCTCCAGTGCCCAGCGGTAGGACGAGACTCTCCGCTCCAGGCATTGCTGCACCCATTGCACGATCAGGGTGTTCTCTTCCATGCGGGCGACCGCGTCGGCGCGCTCGCGAGGTGACAATTCGGAGACATGCGCGAGGCTGGCGTTACGCTTCCTATCGAGATCGAGCACGCGGATTGCGGTCGCGTAGAATGGCTCGAAGCGTGTGATGTCGTCGCGCACATCGTCGATCAGTTGCGCATAACGCGAAGAATCCGAGCGGTGCGGCTCGTCGATCAGCGCCCGCCCATAGGCGGTGCGATCGAATGCCGGCACGCCCTGCCGCCATGGCGAGGCAATCGGCTTGTAGTCACCGAACACGCTCTTCCAGGCCGGCCGGGAATGCGGCGGCTCGATCAGCGGGTAAGCCAGATCGCGAAGCTGCCGCTCGGCGTCGGTGAGCTGGAATTGAGAGGATTGCAGGCCGACGCTTCCCGTCACCTCGCCGCCCATCCACCGGTGCATGTCGTCGTTGCGGAAATCCTCGCGGGTGCGGCCGAAATCACCGCCGCTGCAGCCGCCGAGCGCCAGACTCAACAGGGCCAGTATCAGCAGCGGCGACGGGATCTGAGCCCGCCCACCTGTCCGGATCGGAAAACGCGTCTCCGGCATATCCAAATGTCCGCTGTTTCAGCGCCGACGTCGACGGCGGCGGGGAGCCGTCCCCTGTTCGGGTCCGCGACCGCCGCTGGTTTCTTCGGGCTCGCGTTCGATGCGGATGACAGGAAGGATCAAGACGGTACCCAGGGTGCCCGAGGCTTTGCGTGGAATGCCATCCATGGTTGAGCCCTGGCGCCGCAAAGCCGCATCCGCCGGAAATTCAATGATGGTGCCCATCTCAATTTCTCTCTGATCGCCGCAGTGACATGATTTGGCCGGCGACTGGTCGTCATTAAGAACAGGACGTGGTTAACGGCTTCTTAATTCGCTGTTGCCGGCCTGCACCATCGGATCACGCGCAGCACTGGCCGTAAGTGATGAAAAGCACACTGGGTAACTTTTCACGGGTTGTTTTCCTTAACGAGCTGTTAAAGCAACCGGCATAATTTGAGGTGAATATTACTCAGTCGCGTACCTCAGACATGACCACACCTCCATTGTTTCCGGGTTTTGACGGACTGATGACGCTTTCGCGCCGGGAGGGCGTCGATATTCGCCCGACTTTGCTGCGGGTGCTGACTGATCTCTATGTTCAAGCTCGCGCGCATAGCGAGGAAGAGGCGCGGCAGTTCATCGAACTCACCTCGCGCCTGATCGATCAGGTCGACGACGCGACGCGCGCGGCCGTCCGGGCGCGCCTTGCGATCTATCCGGGCACGCCGCTCGAAGTCATGAAGAAACTGGGGTTGAAACCCGCCGGTCCCGATCGGCGCGTGCCGGCCGCCTCCGAGATTGCGGAGCAGCCGCCAGCAGCCGTAGCCGTCAAGCCACCGAGCGAGGCGCAATTGCGGATAGCGTCGAATTTGTCGATGCAGCCAAAGGACGCCGCAGAGATCAGCGACATGTTTTTCGGTGCCAGCGCCAGCGAGCGCGCTTTGATCCTGCACAACCTTCCGCTGACACCGCTGAAGGCTTCGGCCCGGATACCGGCCGCACGCGCGGCGCGCGCCATCGAGACGCTGGAAATGGCGGCATTCGCGGCCGACACCGAGAACTTCACGCTGGAGCTCGGCGAGGCCCTGATATTGCCGGCGCGGATCGCAGCCCAGGTGATCGACGATCCCGGCGGCGAACCGCTGGCCTGCGCGGCCAAGGCGCTGGATATGCCGAGCGCGGTATTTCAACGCGTGCTGCTGTTTCTCAAGCCCGAGTTCGGCTCGTCAGTGACCGACGTCTACCGTCTGTCGCGCCTGTACGACCGGTTGAGCGAGCGGGCGGCGCTGATCATGCTGGCGGCGTGGCGCGGCTCGATGATGGCCGTCACCCGCGCCAAGTACCGGCCCCAGCTTTACGACGACGAACGCCATCGCGTGCGCGCGGCGCCCGCCCAAGCGCGCGTCGTGACGCAACCGCCCGGCGCAGATGTCATTGTCGGCAGCAACTGGAAAAGATCCGGGCGCTGAAAGCGCGATGGGTCCCGGTTCGCGTCAAAACAACATGCCAAGACAAGTGCCAAGACAACGCACCGAACTAAAGCCCAAGCATTGCAGCTTAAGCCCGTGCCAGATCAAGGAAATGCCGCCCTGCCCGATCCTCGGTCTCAACGATCCAGACGTCCGGATCGAACCGGATTTCCTTGGTGAGACGCTCCTCTATCGAGGCCTCCGGCACCGGCTGCGGCGATGTCGGAGCGAAGATGCGCTCGACCGGCCGGCTCTCATCATAGACCGTCTGCGGCGCTGGCGCATACAGCATCGCATTGCCATCGAGCAGCGCGACCTTGACGAACACCGCACCGGCCTCTTCCGCACCGCGCCGGCGCACGGCACCGAAGATCCCCTCGATCTGGCAGCGGCGCAGATAGGCGGCCACCCATATAGCTGATTTTAAACGCATGGGATTGACGATAGGCCAGCGCCGGAGTCGGGGCTATAGCGTTTTCGCGCGAAAGCCCGCCACTCCCATTTGTTGCGGGGGTCGACACCAAATCGAGTGAACGCGTCAAATCAAAGATCA
Source organism: Bradyrhizobium canariense (assembly GCF_900105125.1). NCBI lineage: Bacteria > Pseudomonadati > Pseudomonadota > Alphaproteobacteria > Hyphomicrobiales > Nitrobacteraceae > Bradyrhizobium > Bradyrhizobium canariense. Next base: position 2,532,402 of record NZ_LT629750.1, read on the forward strand.
GACCTCGGTCCTGATTCAATCAGAACCGAAAAGGCTCTGGTGTGACGGGCCCGAAAGTCCTTGGTCGATACCAATCTTGGGCCGGCACTAATCTATCGGGTGGCCAATCATCGCGGACAGTTCGCGCACGAGACGCTCGGACATCTGCCCGCTCACCGGAATCTTGCGCTCGCGTTCGAATTTCGCAATCGCCGCCTGTGTCTCCGATCCGATGGTACCAGTCGGCTTCAGCTGGCCGTAGCCGAATTCCGTGAGCGCACGCTGCACCGCCGCCACCTTGCGCGAGCCGCCCGGGCTGAGGCCGCTTTCGCTGTGAGACACCGGAATCGGTGCAGGCGGCCGCAAGACATTTGGGGCCGAGACAGGCGTTGAACCCGTCGTCGCTTTGACCAGGCTCGCCAACGGATCTGAAGGCTTCAGATCCGAGGCTTTCATGTCCGGGGCCTTGAAGTCCTGGGGCTTCACGTCCGAGGGTTTGGGCTCAATGGCTTTTGGCTCTGGCGGAGCGAGTTCCGCCGGCCGCGGGCGTGGCAATGGGCTAACAGACGGCGCTGCCGCCGGCATCACCACGACCGAGCCGAACATCGGCGACGGATGCGGTCCTGCCTGAAGGAACAGCGCGTTGGAGATGATGGCGGTGACCGCGGCGAAAGCAAGCGCGCCAGCAACCATGTCTTTCGGGCTATGCAGCAATATCCGCATCGCGAGGCCGCGTTCGGCTTCCGCTTCAGCCGCAATCGCGGCGGCGCTACGGCGGCGGCGCCGACGCGGTGTCTCGTCATCATCGGCAATTCGTCTAGGCACTTTTCTTCACCTGAAGGGGTTGGTCCGGCTTTACCGATCGCAACGCCGGCGTGAGCGTTGCGATATTGCTCGATAATAGCTGCTCCGGTGGCGTGAACACCAGCGGCAACGCTACGGTTATGGTCGTCCCCTCGTCGAGCTTGCTCTGCACGGTCATCTCGCCGGCATGCAGTCCGACCAGGTTTTTGACAATCGAAAGTCCCAAGCCGGTGCCTTCGTGACGCCGCTGGTAGGTTTTGCCCGCCTGGAAGAAGGGATTGCCAACCCGCTTGAGGTCGTCGTCGGCGATACCGACGCCGGTATCGCTGACGCGAAGCATCAGCCGCGATCCGTCGACGGCAGCGGAAACGGTCACGTTGCCGCCGCGCTCGGTGAACTTGATGGCGTTGGACACGAGGTTCAGAATGATCTGCTTGAACGCGCGCGGATCGCCGATCATGTCCGGCAGATCCTCGGGCGCGCGGGTGACGAGATCGATGCCGTTTTCCCGCGCCTTGAGCGCCAGCAGATTGCAGCAATTAAGCAGCGGGGCGCGCGGCGCGAACGGCTCCGGCGAGATCTCGAAACTCCCCGACTCCATCTTGGACATGTCGAGAATGCCGTTGACCACCGATAGCAGATGCTGGCCGGAATCATTGATCAGCTGGGCATATTCCTTGCGGCGCGCCGCATCCAGCATCAGCGCGTCTTCCTGAACGATCATCTCGGAGAAGCCGATGATGGCATTGAGCGGCGTGCGCAGCTCGTGGCTCATGGTGGCGAGAAAACGGCTCTTGGACGCGTCAGCCTGTTCGGCGGCGGTGCGCGCCAGATCGAGCGCCTGTTCCTGAATCTTGCGGTCGGTGACGTCGCGCATCACGGCCACAACTTCGGATTCAGACGACGTGGTTTCAGACGTCCGCTCGAGCGGCCGGCAGCGCATTTCGACCCAGATGAAATCGGCCGAATGATTCTGGCTCCGTTCGCCGCCACGTGGCGCATCCCGCCTGAGACGAAATTCAACGCTGCGCTCTTCGCCGCCGCGCGCGGCGTCCGAAAGCGCGGTAAGATAGGCCGGCCGATCGGCAACATGGACGCGGTCGAACAGGCCATGCCCCAACAGCCGCGGCACCGGTGCTCCCAGCATCGTCTCCGCCACGGGCGAGATGAACTGCACCGCACCGTTGCGATGGTGGCGCGAAATCACATCGCTCATGTTGCGCGCCAGCAGCCGATATCGATCCTCTTCGACATAAAGCAGTGACACGCTGGTGCGCGCCAGCGACTCCGCGCCGAACGCGAGACCTGCGGCATAAAGCGTCGCCGACACGGCTCCGAACGCCGTGCAAATGCCGCGCAGGCTCGCGCTCAAATGCGGTGCCGGCAGCATGTCGAGATTTCCGAGAACGATCAGAAGCACGACGCACGAGAGCGCCAGCGCGGATGCGAACGCGACCACGCGGCGCGATGCCGAAAGGGCGGCCTCCAGGGGAACGACGACAAGCCAGATCGCGGCAAAGGATTCAATGCCGCCGGTGCTGGTGGCGACAGTCATGATGAGACCTGCCAGCGCCACCGAGGACAGCAGATTCGCGCCCTCGTAATGGCCGGTGCGCGACAGGAACCACGACAGCAGGATCGGGGCAATCAGCCATGCGAATGCGATGACCTCGAGCGCGGAAGGCGCGCCGCGCATCGCAAGATAGATCGGAAACGCCGCAAGGGCCACAAGGCTTCCGAGCAGCCGCGGCGCGATAAAGGCGCGATGGCGCGCGCGTGTCAGCACGTCATAGCGCGCCGAGGGGTGCAATAGCGCATCGAGACAATCTCGGATCATATTCAAAACGTTCACGGCTCTCGCGCTTCGGCTTGTTCGTCAAAAAGACGCGCCGGAACGCCCCCTTTATCGTTGCCCCACCGTGTCAGAGCGACATTAAGCGAACGCTAAGGCGCGTCGGGCCGGCGGCCGAAGAGGTTATTTTCGCGGCGTTTTCGCGCACCATCAGTTCGTTCATTCGATCCGGATGGTGAACGTCAGGTTTCCAGAACGGGTGACTTATGGTTTCGAAATGGTGGATGCGCCAAGCGCGATGCTTTTCGCGCGAAAGCCGGCATCAATCGAAAATTTACACCGAATCAAATCAGTGATGTTTTTCGCAGATTTTCGGCGAATTAAGTTCAATGCAAACACTTGCGATTTATCGACGGCTGGTAGTCAGGGACTGATTGCGCGAAATCAACCGCAACAGTTGCGAGGTATCGCAACAAGATCAAACAGAGACGGCTAGGGTCGCGAGATGTTTTTTCTGCTCCGCATGGCGTTCTGGCTCGGGCTGGTGCTCGTGCTGCTGCCAAGAGAGAAAACACCTGAAACGGAAAAGCTGCCGCAGATCGGCGCGTCGGAAGCCGTGCAGGCTGCGACCGCTGCCGTGTCGGATATGACTCAATTTTGCAAGCGCCAACCGGCGGCCTGCGAAGTTGGCGGCCAGGCCGCGACCGTGATCGGCCACCGCGCCGAGGACGGCGCACGCAAGCTGTACCGGATCATCACCGACAAGCGTCCGTCTGACCGCACCGGCTCGATCGGCGGCGTCGACGGTGCGGATCCTTCGCTCATGAATACAGCGTCGCGCGACACACTGAAGCCGGACGACCTGATGGCGGAATGGCGCGCCCCGACCGTCCCATGAGGGTGAATCGGGTCCGAACTGCCTTCATTTTGGTGTCGCAATATCGCTTTCGACCGCCTGCAATCCTATATAAGGCTTTCAGGATTGGACGCGGAACACGATGACGATCGACGAAATCAGGGACAATTTCGCACTGCTGGACGACTGGGACGACCGCTATCGGTACGTCATCGAGCTCGGCCGCACGCTCGATCCAATGCCCGACGCGGAGCATTCCTCGGCCAACAAGGTGCAGGGCTGCGCCAGCCAGGTCTGGCTCTCCAAGCAGCTCGACCGCAGCGACACCGGCAAGCCCAGGCTGAATTACCTCGGCGACAGCGACGCGCATATCGTGCGTGGACTGATCGCTATCCTGCTGACGCTCTATTCCGGCCACACGCCGCAGCAGATTCTTGCCACCGACGCGATTGCGGTGTTCGACGAATTCGGTTTTCGCGAGCACCTGACGCCGCAGCGCTCCAATGGGCTGCGCGCCATGGTCGAGCGCATTCGCTCCGATGCGCGCGAGGCGCTCGCCGCCGTCTCCTGAAAACGGCGGCAGAAAGCCCTGGTTATTTCCGCCGCGGCCGCTGCTGGCCCAGTCCCATCTTTTTGGCGAGCTGCGAACGCGCCACGGCATAATTCGGCGCGACCATGGGGTAATCGGCCGGAAGCCCCCATTTGTCCCGGTATTGCTCCGGCGTCATGTTGTATTGCGTGCGCAGATGGCGCTTCAGCGATTTGAAGCGTTTGCCGTCCTCCAGACACACCAAATAATCCGGAGTCATAGACTTCTTCACGGAAACCGCAGGCTTGGCGGGTTCCAGCGGTGTTTCGGTCCGGCCGGTCGAGACCCGCTGCAACGCTGCGTGGATCTGGCTGATGAGCGCCGGAATCTCAGACGCCGGCGTCGGGTTGTTGCTCAGATAGGCAGAAACGATATTCGCGGTCAGGTCGATGAAGCTTTTGCCGGCGGCGTCGGTCATGGCATGAACCTTTCGACGATCTGATGCACGAGGCGAAACCTGCGGATCGAACAGTATCCCGCAGCGCCAATACGCTTGTGGAATCGTCGACTACTTGCCGAATATGAGCGAATTGTTGCTCAACTGACAAGAACAACAATGTTTTATTTTTAAGGCAAGGTCGCCGGAAGTAGAACCGCTTACGAACGCTGGTCGAGATGCGCGCGCAGTTCGTCGATTGAGGCGAACCGCATCATGCCCTCGGGCATCTGCGCCTCGATCGATCCATCGGAATACAGCGAATAAGCCATTCCATCGACGACGCCCGATTTGAGAACGGCCACGCCCGACTGTTCCTCGTTTCCCGCGGTCGGCGCCTGACGACCTGTTCCGGGTGCACCGCCTGCCTCGGTAAACGTGGACGGTGTGCGGCCACCACGCCATTGGGGTGGCGCATCAGCGGCCCGCCCGCGTTCAGATTGCGGCCAGGCGTCTTCGAATGTGGCGGACGAAACCTCGCTCGATTTCGAAGGTCCGGCACCCGATGCAGGATGAGAATCGGCCTCTGCCGGATCGTTTATTCGCCCTTCAACGCGCTCGCGTTCCTTTCGCGATGTCGACGAAAACAAGAGATTACGCCGTTGCCTCAGGGAAAGTGCCTCGGTCGCCGGCTCCGGCAGTGGTGGCGCCTCGTTGCGCACACGGTCGCGCACCGCGGTTTCCTCGTGCCAGGGAGGCGGCGATGCCGCAGTCGGTTCCGCATCGCCGGCCCTTGCCGCGCCCGCCTGGTCGCGGCTGAACGGAAAACCGGCATTTTCGGGGGCCTTGTCGCGCAGCGCGTTTGCGGCCGGTAACGGCGTCGGGAACATGGCCCGCTGTGTCGCCGTGACGTCGGATCCGAGCCGCACCCCGATCGCCTGCAGTTCCCGGACGACCACCGACAGGCAAAGCGTGACGATGCCGGTGCAAGCCGAAATCACACCGGCGAGAATCAGCGTATTGCCAAAACTGAATTCCTTAACCGGAATTCCGAGGGCGATCCCCGCTAGACCAGCCAATAAGAAGGCAATCCCGGCGATCAACAGCACAATTATCATCGAAATCACCCTTGCCGCGTCCGAAACGCGTGTCGCCGCCAACGCCACGATACCGTCATATTGTGTGCATCGCCAACCGGCAATTGCTGCCGAAGTTCCTGTCTAAACTCAATCCACCCGACCCAAGTGGCGGCTAAGTGACGCTCTCGCCGCATATTTTCGTCCAATGCAAGAAGACACGAAGCTTAATCCCTCGGATTGCTGCGGTGCAACAAGGGCAATTACGCCACAATTCTCAATTACCTGGAAAGATAACTGCGCTATATGGATGCCGGGGAACGAGGCCCAAAAGCGCCAATGCAGGGCCATTAGGGACGCCGGGTCACCAATAGCTATGTCATCCATCACGACGTCGGTCATCGATACGCCCTCACGGCGCTCGGTTGAGAGGACTTGTGACGATCTCGCCATTCTTGTGCTGGCCGCGGTCGGCCTGATCGCGAGCCTTACGTTTCGTGATTACGGATTAGGCTGGGACGATTACACCCACGCCGAATACGCCGATCTGCTGCTGCGCATGTACGGTTCCGGGTTCAGGGATACCGGCGCACTGTCCTTTGCCAATCTCTATATGTATGGCGGCGGCTTCGACATGGCGGCTGCGTTGCTGCACAAGGTCATCCCGCTCGAATTGTTTGAAACCCGCCGCCTGATCGGCGCCGTCGTCGGCATGATCGGATTGGCGGTAACGTGGCGGCTGGGCCGGCGCGTCGGCGGTCCGCTCGCCGGGCTCGCTGCTTTGCTGCTGCTGGCGCTGTGCCCAACCTTCTACGGGCACATGTTCATGAACCCGAAGGATGCGCCATTCGCGGTCGCGATGGTCGTCCTGATGCTGGGCCTTGTCCGCCTCGTCGAGGAATATCCGGCGCCCTCGCCGCGCACCGTCCTCCTCGTCGGTCTCGGCGCCGGCCTGTCGCTTGGCTCACGCGTTCTGGGCGGACTGGCGTTGCTGTATGCGGTGATCGGTTGCATCCCGCTATTCGCTGGGGAAATTCGCACCCAAGGTGCACGTGAAGCCGGCAGGCGGATTGCTCATGTCGCCTATGTGCTGCTGCCCAGTCTGATCTTTGGCTACCTGGTCATGGGCCTGATCTGGCCGTGGTCGGTGATCGAGCCGGCCAATCCGTTCCGGGCGCTGACCTATTTCTCAACCTTCTTCGAGAAACCTTGGAAGGAAATGTTCGACGGCGCGCTGGTGTCGGTGCCGGATATGCCCTGGTCGTATCTGCCGACCCTGTTCGCGCTGCAGATGCCCGAAGTACTGCTCGGCCTTTCGATTGCCGGTGTCATCGGCACATTTGTCGCGCTGACGCGCGACGATGTAACGGGCCGCCGCAAGTCCGTTTTCCTGATGTTGACCCTCGCGGCGACGCTGCCGATCACGATTGCCATGGTGAAGCGCCCCGCACTCTACAACGGCATTCGCCACTTTATTTTCGTCATTCCGCCGATGGCGGCGCTCGCGGGTGTCGCATTCGCATGGGGAATGAACTGGCTCAAGGAAAACCGCCGCGGCTGGCAGCCTGCCGCCCTGGCTGTCTTCGTGTTTGGCCTGATGTTACCGCTCACCGAAATGATCCGGCTGCACCCCTACCAATACACCCACTTCAACCATATCGCAGGAACGGTTCGCGCTGCCGATGATCTCTTCATGCTCGACTACTGGGGCCTTGCGTTCAAGCAGGCCTCTGACAGCCTGCGCGAGGAACTGGCGGAACGGCAGGAAGTGCCGCCGCGCGGACGCAAGTGGAAGGTCGCGGTATGCGGCCCGCAGCGGCCCGCCCAGGTCGCGCTCGGTCCCGACTTCACGATCGGCTGGGACAGCCACGCCGCCGACTTCGCGATGACGCTCGGCGAGTTCTACTGCAAGGGCCTGACGGCACCGGTCATGGTGGAGATCAAGCGCGACGACGTGGTGTTCGCGCGCGTCTACGATATCCGCGGGCGCAGCATCTCCAGCCTGCTGGCGATTCCGGCGCCCTAGACGCAGGCACCGCCGCTTAACCAGCATGACTGCCACGCCGGCCCTGCGCCTTGCTGGGAACCCGTCACCGGACTAGTCTTGTGGCGAAAGCTAACCATTCACGGGAGAACCGGTCATGTCGCTAGCGGAAGCACGCCTGAAGGAAGTGCCGTCTGAAATGACGGAGGCCGAATGGGGCCAACGGATCAATCTCGCAGCCTGCTATCGCCTCATTGCGCATTATGGCTGGGACGATCTGGTCGACACCCACATCTCCGCGCGCGTGCCGGGACCGGAACATCACTTCCTGATCAACCCCTACGGCCTGATGTTTGATGAAATCACCGCATCGAGCCTGGTGAAGGTCGACCTCGACGGCAATCAGCTCACCAAGAGCCAATACAGCATCAACCCGGCCGGCTTCACAATCCATTCGGCGATCCACGAAGTGCGCGAGGATGCCGGCTGCGTGCTTCATCTGCACACGCCCGACGGCACCGCGGTTTCGAGCTGCATGGAAGGACTGCTTCCGCTGAACCAGACCGCCCAGCTCGTCACGTATGATCTCGCCTATCACGACTATGAAGGCATCGCGCTCGATCACGACGAGCGCCCGCGCCTGCAAAAAGACCTCGGCAACAAGAACCACATGCTGCTGCGCAATCACGGCACGCTGACTGTCGGCCGCTCGGTCGCGTCCGCCTTCGAGCGCATGTTCCATCTGGAACGGGCCTGCACCATGCAGGTGCGCACCCGGATGCTGGGGCCGACCGCCTATCCCGTCGACCAGGCCGTCGTCGACAAGAATACCAGCGTGCTCTCGAACCCCGATCGGCAGGAGCTGCGCTCGACCACGCTGGTTTGGCCGCCGCTGCTGCGCAAGCTCGATCGCCTCGACCCCAGCTACAAGAATTGAAACTTTCGCATTTCAAGTGTAGTGTCGGCTACAACACCCTCTGCACTTCGAATTCAAACGCCGCCCAATTCAGGGCGGCGTTTTTACTTTCTGAAGACGATCATCGACCGGTCGGTCTCGACTATCCCTTCATCTCGGCCAGGGCGGCGAGAATTCGCGCCCATGAACGAATGCCTTTGTGAAAGCTTTTGAGGTCGTATTTTTCATTCGGCGAATGAATGTTGTCGTCTTCCAGGCCGAAGCCGACTAGCACGGTGTCGAGACCGAGCGTCCGCTTGAAGTCCGCCACGATCGGGATCGATGCGCCCGAGCCGATCAGAAGCGCCTCCTTGCCCCATTCATCGGTCAGCGCGCGCCTGGCGGCTGCCAGCGGCTTCATATTCCAGTCGAGCGCAATGGCAGGTGCGCTGGAATGGTCGCCGAATTCGGCGCTGCAATCTCCAGGCAGCCGCGCGGTCACGTAGTCGCGAAACGCTTTGCGGATTTTAGCGGGGTCTTGCCCTTCGACCAGGCGGAACGAGACCTTCGCGGAAGCCTCTGCCGGAATCACCGTCTTTGACCCCTCGCCGGTATAGCCGCCGATGATGCCATTGACGTCGCAGGTCGGGCGCGAGGAGATCTGCTCGATCAGCAAGCGCCCCTTCTCGCCGGCGGGAATCGAAAGACCGATTGGCTTGAGAAAAGACTCCGGTGTCAGATTCAGTTTTTTCCATTGCGCCAGAATATCCGGCGGCAAATCCTTCACCCCGTCGTAAAACCCGGGGATGGTGATGTGGCCGTCGTCGTCAAACAGGCCGCCGAGAATGCGGGTCAGCACCCGGATCGGATTTTGCGCGCCGCCGCCGAAGATGCCGGAATGCAAATCGCGATTGGCGGCCTTGATCCGCACCTCTTCGTATACGAGGCCGCGCAGCGAGGTGGTGATTGCCGGCGTGTTCGGATCCCACATCCCGGTATCGCAAACCAATGCGAAGTCCGCCTTGAGGTCTTCCTTGTTGCTCTCAAGAAACGGCACGAAGTTCTTCGATCCGACTTCCTCTTCGCCCTCGATCACGATGGTAACGTCGACCGGCAGCGAACCCGCAACCGACTTCCAGGCCCGGCAGGCCTCGACGAATGTCATCAACTGCCCTTTGTCATCCTCCGCGCCACGCGCGACGATGATCTTTCGTCCGTCGGCGTGGGTGGTGACGGCGGGCTCGAACGGCGGACGATGCCAGAGATTGAGCGGATCGACCGGCTGCACATCATAGTGCCCATAAAACAGCACATGCGGCCGCCCATCCTTGCTGCCATTCGCTTTGGCGACGATAGCGGGGTGACCGGCCGTTGGCCTGACCTCGGTCGCAAAACCGAGCGTTGCGATATCCCTGGCGAGATGATCAGCCGCCGCCTTGCAGTCGCCGGCAAAGGCGGGATCGGCCGAGATCGATTTGATCCGCAGCAGCGCGAAAAGCCGCTCCAGGCTGTTATCAAAATCAGCATCGATGCGGTCGAGGACCGGTTGCAGTTGCGCGGTGCTGGACATTTCCGATGTTCCCCTGGTGAGCCGGAGCTACGCTTTCATATCTGGTTGTAGCGCGCCTGATGCCGGAGACAAAGAGCTCGGCACGACGTCCGAGGGCGGATGCAGGATGTGCCAGACCAATCCTGCGGCAATCACTGCAGTTGCAGCGAGGTTGTTCCCGAACGCCTGCAGGTCATCCGGGAAAATGGGAAGCGACAGGCATAGCAGCAATCCCGCGACCGCCAGCGCCGCCCAGGTCCCTGCCCGGACCGCAACCCGTGTGTCGTAGGCTGCACGGTGGATCAGGATGGTCATCGGAAAGAACAGCCACATGAAATAATATTGCCTGGCCAGCGGCGACGCCACCGTCATCAGGCAGAACAGAAGCCCGAGTTCTTCGGCATCCGAGCGAGCGGTCCGGCGCGCCCGAGGCGGCATCACTGCGATGTATCCAAGCCCGATCAGGAGCGATATCGCGACCACAATCCAGTTTGCGGTCTTGAAATCAAGATCGACGAAGTTCATGAAGCGCGGCGGCTTGGCGGGATCATCCTGATTGTAGTTGACCGGGCGCGTCAGCCGATGCGTCATTGCGATGATGGACTGATTGACCCACGACCAGTTCTGCTCATCGCGCTGCCCGAACCCCTTCTCCGAGCTCGTTCCAACCATGCCCTGATACCAGGTCTTCAGCTCGGAGATATTGTGCTGGAAACCGCGTACGGGAGCCGGAACCAGGAACAGAAACGCTCCGGTCAAGACGACCATGCTCGCCGCCGCGGTCCAGTGCCTTCGCCAAACAAGATAGGGAAACACCGCCACGGGGAAAACCTTGATCGCGGTCGCCAGCGCAAACATGCCGCCCGCCATCCAGGGACGCTCATGCTGCAGCAGCCAGAACCCGTACAACATCATCGCAAGCAGCATGAGGTTGGGCTGGCCGAGATCAAACATGTCGAAGACAAAGGACACCGTAACGAAGCCCGGCAACGCAAAAAGCCACGGACTGGGTATCCGCCCCGATCCCGTCATCGCATTGGAGAGCTGGGACGTCATCCACCATGCGACTGCGTTCACGAACGAGAGACAGGTGTAGAGCGGGAGCTTGCCGAAATAACTGGGTATCGCGAGCAGGACCGCAGGCAGCGGCGGATAGATGAATTCGAAATAGGCCTTGGGGTCGCTGGGATAGAGGTTCTTTCCCTGCAACACCTGCTGCCCGGCCCAGAACCAGAGCGGGTAATCCTTTGTCTTGCCATGCCCCCAGATCTCAGGAGCGAGAACGTCGGCGGTCAGCGCGATACAGCAGACCAGGAACAGAATATCGAGCGGCGCTCGCAACGAGGGATATCTCAGCACACTCGACTTTCCGGAAAACAGGGGATGATCACGCTGCGGCAAAACAATGACTATCGTCGCAGCAGGCCGCCGAGCGCGCCGCGCACCAGCGCGCGGCCGACCGAACCGCCAATCGAACCGCCGACCGATTTGCCGAGACCGGCGACGGCCCCACCAACGACCTGGTTGGTAACAGAGCGCGTAACATTGCGCGCGATGAGCTGACCGGTCGACAATCTGCCGCGTGATACGTTGGTGCCGAAGATCGAGCCGACGATCGCGCCGAGATGTCCAAGCATCCCGCCCCCGCCGGCCGACCCGTCCGCTGTGGTTGCGGTTCCGGCGACGCGCTTTTGCAATATCTCATAGGCGGACTCGGCGTCGATGGCCGTGTCGTATTTACCCTTCACCGGGCTATTGTCGATAATCGCCTTGCGCTCCTCCGGCGTGATCGGCCCGATCCGCGCCGAGGGTGGCCGGATCATGACGCGCTCGACCATCGCCGGTGTACCGTTGCCTTCGAGAAACGATACCAGCGCTTCGCCCTTGCCCAATTCCATGATGACCTGGGCGGTGTTGAGCTTCGGATTGGGCCGGAACGTCTGCGCCGCCGCCGCGACGGCCTTCTGGTCGCGCGGCGTAAAGGCCCTCAACGCGTGCTGCACGCGGTTGCCCAATTGGCCGAGCACCTTGTCGGGCACGTCGACCGGATTCTGGGTCACGAAGTAGACGCCGACACCCTTGGAACGTATCAGCCGCACCACCTGCTCGATCTTGTCCATCAGCGCCTTGGGCGCATCGTTGAACAACAGATGAGCCTCGTCGAAGAAGAACACCAGCTTGGGCTTCGGCGGATCGCCGACCTCCGGCAATTCCTCAAACAGCTCTGATAGCATCCACAGCAGGAAGGTCGCGTATAGCCGCGGGCTCTGCATCAGCTTGTCGGCGACCAGGATGTTCACCATGCCGCGGCCATCGCGGTCGGTGCGCATGAAATCCTTCAACGATAGTGCCGGTTCCCCGAAGAATTTCGTTCCGCCCTGGTTTTCCAACACCAGAAGCTGGCGTTGGATGGTTCCAACTGTCGCCCGCGTAACATTGCCGAAGCCCTGCGCGGCCTTGCGGATCGCGGCCAGCGGATCGTTGTCCTTTTTGCCGGCGTCCGGAACGATCGCATCCAGGAGAGCACGAAGATCCTTCATATCGATCAGTGCAAGACCGTTATCGTCGGCAACGCGGAACGCAACGTTCAAAACGCCCTCTTGAACATCGTTCAGATCCAGCATCCGCGACAGCAACAACGGTCCCATTTCCGTCACCGTCGCACGCACCGGATGGCCCTGCTCGCCGAACACGTCCCAAAACACCGTCGAAAACTGGTCGGGCTGAAATGTGAGGCCCATATCGCTGGCGCGCTTGACCAGAAAATCCTTGGCCTCCCCGACTTCTGAAATACCCGAAAGGTCACCCTTTATATCTGCCGCGAAAACCGGAACACCGGCACGCGCAAATCCTTCAGCCATCACCTGTAACGACACGGTCTTGCCGGTTCCGGTCGCGCCAGTGACAAGGCCATGCCGATTGCCGAGCGCCAACGTCAACCAGGCCGGCTGTTCACCCTTGCCAATGAAAATCTTCTCGTCGGTATCGGTCATCTTGCTGTCGGACGTCACCATTGCATCGCCTCTACGCGCGCTTCACGATTTCCGCGCTGCCGGCATAACTATACTGCAACTTGGAAATGGATTGAAACTTTCGGCGGATATAAACGTGACTTCGCCTCCAAAACGAAGTGCGCCGTGCGACAACATAGCGCTAGCGTCGCGTCAACTCTTGCATTGCTGCAACACTTGCCACTCGATCGGCTTTCCGACGGCGCTGATCGCTTGTAATTCGCAGTGCAGAAGATCAAGATAAAAACACAATCAAGGATCCGGCAAGCAACCGGTTGAGGGCGGGGTCATATGGACGAATTGGTAGGACAGCTGGCTGTCAAAGCCGGCATTGATGGCGTCGTCGCCGAAAAAACCGTCGGCATCATCCTGGGTTTCCTTCGTAATGAGGGGCCTTCCGACAAAGTTCAGGCCTTGATCGACAACATTCCCGGCGCAGAAGCCGCCATCGCGGCCTCGATCAGTGGCGGCGGGCTTGGCAGATTGATGGGCGGTGGCCTGATGGCGGTCGGCACCAAGCTGATGGGGCTTGGCTTGGGCATGAGCGACATTCAGAACATCGCGCGTGAACTTTTCCGGTTCGGCCGCGACAAAATCGGGGCCGATGAGATGGGCAAGATCATCGCGGGGACGCCGGGCCTTAGCCAATTCGCTTGAAGCACCTTTTTCATATCGAGTACCATGACATATTCCATTTCCGAGATTGACGGCCTGACCGCCTTTACCGCTGCGAAGCTGAAATCGCTTGGCATCCGCACCACGGACGCGCTGCTCGAGGCCACCCGTACCGTCAAAGGGCGCAAGGCGCTTGCCGCGAAGACGGGCATCAGCGAACAACAATTGCTCGAATGGGCCAACGTCTCCGACTACATGCGGATTCCCGGCATGGGCAAGGCCAAGGTCGGACTGGTGCGCGCCGCCGGCGTCACCACGGTTCGTGAGTTGGCGCTGCGCAACCCGGCACGGCTGGCGCAGAACATGAGAGAAGTGAATACCAAGCGCAAACTCGTGCGCGTTTTGCCTTCGGAAAGGTCAGTCGAGCAACTGATCGCGCAGGCTCGCAAGCTTCAGCCCAAAATCACCTATTAAAAGTTTACTTATTGGACAGGACCAGCCTGTAGATCAGGCCGGTTCAAACGGTTTGGCCGGCGCGGTTACAGCCGCGCCGTGGCGTCTTGACTCCCAAGCACGGACCGCGCAAAGCGACAATATGATCGCGACCACGTCCAGACCCGTGCCTCCGGCCAGCCCGGCAGATCATCCGGTGCTGCAGACCCTGCTGTCGCGGCCATATCCGGCGGTCATGGGTGTGTTGAACGTGACCCCGGATTCATTTTCCGATGGCGGACAATTCATCGCACCAGAGCGCGCCCTGGCACAGGCTCGGCGGATGGTCGCCGAGGGCGCGGATATCATCGATATCGGCGCGGAATCCACCCGGCCCTACGGCTCGCAACCGGTCTCGGCCGAAGAAGAACTGAAACGCCTGCGACCGGTGTTGGCTGAGGTCGTCACGCTCGGAATTCCCGTATCGATCGACAGCATGAAATCGTCGGTGGTCGCCTGGGCGCTCGATGCAGGAGCGGTAATCGCCAACGACATCTGGGGACTGCAGCGCGATCCAGGCATGGCCGGGCTGGTGGCTTCGCGCAATTCACCTGTTATCATCATGCATAATCGCGACAGCGCCGACGCCGGCCTCGACATCATGAAGGACATCGCCTCGTTCTTTGAACGCTCGCTCGACATCGCCGCGAAGGCCGGCATTTCGGCCGATCACATCGTGCTCGATCCCGGCATCGGCTTTGGCAAGACCCACGAGCAGAGCATGATTGCGCTGGCGCGGCTGAGCGAGCTCAAAGTGTTCAACCTGCCGCTTCTGGTCGGCGCTTCGCGCAAACGTTTCATCGATCAGATCACCCCGTCGGAGCCGCATCAACGGCTCGGCGGCTCGCTTGCGGCGCACCTGATCGCGGCCAAGGGCGGCGCGCGGATGATTCGGACCCATGATGTGGCCGAAACAGTGCAATCGCTGCGCGTGACCGCGGCGATCGAGGACAAGCGATGACCGATACGATCTTCATCACCGGCGTTGTCATCCATGCCCGCCATGGCGTGATGGAGCACGAGACGGAGGTTGGGCAGCGCTTCGTGATCGATCTCGAACTTTCGGCCGATCTGTCGGAATCCTCGCGCACCGATCGGCTCGCCGACACCGTCTCCTATTCCAATGTGGTGGCAACCGCGACGGCAGCCTTCAAGGACGCCAATTACAAGCTGCTCGAACGCGCCGCCGGCGCCGTCGCCGACGCGATCCTGGCCGCCTTTACCCGCATCAACACGGTCAAGGTCACCGTTCACAAGCCGCACGCCCCGATCGCGGCGATTTTCGACGATGTCGGCGTGATCCTGACCCGCACGCGGCAATCATCCTGACATGGCGGACGTCCTGATCGCGCTTGGCGGCAATGTCGGGGACGTCCGCGCGACATTTCAAAAGGCAATTGCCAATATCTGCGGCATGGCTCAGGCCGCGCTGCTGGCTCGCTCGTCCGACTATGCCACGCCGCCATGGGGCGATGAGCAGCAAGCCCGCTTCATCAATGCCTGCATCGAAATCGAAACCAGCCTCGATCCCCACGCGCTGCTGTTTACGCTGCACAAGATCGAACAGAAATTCGGCCGCGACCGCGCCAAAGAGACGCGCTGGGGCCCCCGCACCCTCGACCTCGACCTGATCGCCTATGACGACATTTCGCTCGAGAAGCCGGAACTGACGCTGCCGCATCCTCGGCTATTCGAACGCGCCTTCGTGCTTGTGCCGCTGGCAGAAATCGTGCCCGATCGCCTGATCGGCGGCCGTCATGTGAGAGCGGCGCTGGCGGAGCTATCAACCGAGGGCATCGAGCGATTGCCGGATCCTGCAACCAACGCCTCGGGTTAACCGGGCTCAAAACAACCGTTTGGCTTGGCCGCCCCGACGTGGCAATTTCCGCCCAATTATAAGAACGGCCGGAAGGGAGCCCCCTGCCGAATGACATCCGAGACTGACGACCTGCGGCTGGCCGCGGATTTTGCGCCGGCGAACTACGACGACTGGCGCAAGCTGGTCGATGGCGTGCTGAAGGGCGCGCCGTTCGAGAAGCTGGTCGG
The DNA here is from genome assembly GCF_900105125.1 of Bradyrhizobium canariense. Taxonomy (NCBI): domain Bacteria; kingdom Pseudomonadati; phylum Pseudomonadota; class Alphaproteobacteria; order Hyphomicrobiales; family Nitrobacteraceae; genus Bradyrhizobium; species Bradyrhizobium canariense. Next base: position 2,548,466 of record NZ_LT629750.1, read on the forward strand.
CAAAACCCGTGACGGCCTGAGGATCGAACCGATCTATCGGCGCAGCCGCGACGCCGCGCCAATCGCTGCCCGCGCCGCCGCCGCGCCGTGGCGGATCATGCAGCGGATCGATCATCCGGACGCGGCGCGGGCCAATGCGCAGGCGCTACAGGATCTGGAAAACGGCGCTACCGGCCTCGAGGTCGAGTTCGCCGGTGGGCCGGGCGCGCGCGGCTTCGGCATTGCGGATGCATCTGCCGAAACAATCGCGCACGTATTTGACGGCGTCGTCCTCGACGCTGGAATCATGATCGCGCTCAACCCGGTGCTTGGACGCCAAAATGCCGGTGAGAACCTGGCCGACCTTGTTATGGCCGGTGGCTTCGATCCCACAAAAGTAGACATTCACTTCAACTACCAACCGCTGACGACCATCGCCACGCGTGGCGCGGCAGTGGCCTCATGGTCCGAGATGGAGAAGCCGCTCGCCAAGATGATCCGCGGCCTTATCGGCCGCGGCTTCAAGGGCCCGTTCGTGCTCGCGGATGGCCGCCCGGTGCACGATGCCGGCGGATCGGAAGCCCAGGAATTGGCCTTTACGCTCGCGGTCGCGGTCGCCTATCTGCGCACGCTGGAAGCTGGCGGCATCGAGCTGGACACCGCCCGCTCCGCTTTGTCGTTCCGGCTCAGTGCCGACGCCGACCAGTTCCTGACAATGGCGAAATTCCGCGCGCTGCGGTTGCTATGGGCGCGGATCGAACAAGCCTGCGGGCTGGCGCCCAAGCCGATCTTCGTCAACGCGCAGACCGCATGGCGAATGCTGACCCAGCGCGATCCTTACGTGAACATGCTGCGCGCGACGATGGCGACGTTCTCGGCCGGCCTCGGCGGCGCCAACGCCATCACCGTCTTGCCACACACGCTGGCGCTGGGATTACCTGACCCGTTCGCGCGTCGCGTGGCGCGCAACACGCAACTGGTGCTGCTGGAAGAATCCAATCTCGCCAAGGTATCCGACCCCGCGGCCGGCTCCGGCGGTATCGAAACCCTGACACAACAATTGTGCGAAGCGGCCTGGCTGTTGTTTCAGGAAATCGAGCAAGCGGGCGGCGTGTTCGCAAGCCTTGAACAAGGCCTGATCCAGCGCAAGGTGGCTGCGACACGGGCGGCGCGCGAGACCGATATCGCCAAACGCAAGACGGTGCTGACCGGCGCCAGCGAATTTCCCAACCTGCACGAGACCGATGTCACGGTGCTCGACGCGAAGCCAGCCGCGCTTGCGCCGGATGGCGAGACCAACATCAAATTCGACGCGTTGGCGCCGATGCGGCTCGCGGAGCCGTTCGAAGCGTTGCGGGACAAGTCGGACGCCAGGCTGAAGCGCAGCGGTGCGCGGCCAAGGGTCTTTCTCGCCAATCTGGGGACGGCCGCCGACTTCACCGCACGGGCGACGTTTGCCAAAAGCTTCTTTGAGACCGGCGGGATCGAGGCGGTCGGCAGCGACGGATTTACCGATCCGGCTGCCCTCGCCGCATCGTTCTCGTCTTCCGGCGCGGCATTGGTGTGCCTCTGTTCATCCGACAAGCTGTACGCCGACAAGGCCGCTGCGGCCGCAAAAGCCCTTCAAGCGGCCGGCGCGAAACATATCTATCTGGCAGGCCGGCCCGGCGAGCAGGAAACCGCGATGCGCGGCGCCGGTGTCAGCGATTTCATCTTCGCCGGCGGCGATGCACTGGCGACGCTTCGGGAAGCCTATCGGCGGATGGAGTGAACATGACCGCGGCGAGCAAACCCGTTCTGACCGGCGGCTGCCAATGCGGCGCCGTTCGCTTTGCACTATCGGCGCCGCCGGTGAAGATCAGCATCTGCCATTGCCGGATGTGCCAGAAGGCATCCGGCGCACCGTTTGCCTCTTTCGCCGAGATTGAACGCGCCGACTTCGCCTGGACCCGGGGCAAGCCGTCAGCATTCCGCTCATCGTCGCTCGCCGAGCGCGATTTCTGCGCCGCCTGCGGCACGCCCCTGACCTTTCGCCGGATCGACGGCCCCAAGATCGAGATCATGACCGGCACCTTCGACCGTCCCGACCGGTTGGTGCCGACGCGGCAATATGGAACCGAAGCCCGGCTTGGCTGGGTCGTTGCGATCGCCAATCTGCCGAGCCAGACCACGCTGCAGAACTATGGGCCGGACAAAGTTAACGACATCGTCAGCCACCAGCATCCGGACCACGACTGAGGGTGGCGCCTGCTCGCGCCACCTGTGCTATGATGGAAAGCCATGAGCCGCATACCGAACTTTGCAAATATCGCGTTTGAAAAGTCAGCCCGCGCCGATCCCACAGGCCGGGCCGAACCGTGGCTTACGCCCGAAGGCATCCCGGTAAAACCCGCTTACAGCGAAGCCGATCTCGAAGGCATCGACTTCCTCGAGACCTGGCCCGGTATCGCGCCCTACCTGCGCGGCCCCTACCCCACGATGTATGTCAATCAGCCCTGGACGGTCAGGCAGTATGCCGGCTTCTCCACGGCGGAAGATTCCAACGCTTTCTACCGACGTAATCTCGCCGCCGGACAAAAGGGCCTGTCGGTGGCGTTCGATCTGGCGACCCACCGCGGCTACGATTCTGACCATCCCCGCGTCTCCGGGGATGTCGGCATGGCCGGCGTGGCGATCGATTCAATCTACGACATGCGCACATTGTTTGCGGGCATCCCGCTCGACCAGATGAGCGTGTCGATGACCATGAACGGTGCGGTGCTGCCAATCCTCGCGCTGTTCGTTGCGGCCGCCGAGGAACAGGGCGTGCCGCCGGAAAAACTCTCGGGCACCATTCAGAACGACATTCTGAAAGAGTTCATGGTGCGCAACACCTACATCTATCCGCCCGTGCCCTCGATGCGGATCATCTCCGACATTTTTGCCTATACCTCGCAAAAAATGCCGAAATACAACTCCATCTCGATCTCCGGCTATCACATGCAGGAAGCCGGTGCGACGCAGGATCTCGAACTCGCTTATACGCTGGCCGACGGCGTCGAATATCTTCGCGCCGGCCTTGCGGCGGGTCTCGACGTCGATCGCTTTGCGCCGCGGCTGTCGTTCTTCTGGGCGATCAGCATGAACTTCTTCATGGAAGTGGCCAAGATGCGGGCGGCGCGGCTGTTGTGGGCCAAGCTCCTGAAGCCGTTCAACCCGAAAGACCCGCGCTCGCTGTCACTGCGCACACACTGCCAGACCTCGGGCTGGTCGCTGACCGCGCAGGATGTCTACAACAACGTGATGCGCACCACGATCGAGGCGATGGCAGCGACACAGGGCCATACCCAATCGCTGCACACCAACGCACTCGACGAGGCGCTGGCCTTGCCGACCGATTTTTCGGCCCGGATCGCGCGCAACACGCAACTGTTCCTGCAGCAGGAAAGCGGCACCACCCGCATCATCGATCCCTGGGGCGGCTCGTATTATGTCGAGCGCCTCACCCGCGATCTCGCCGCCAAGGCATGGGGCCATATCCAGGAAGTCGAGGCGCTCGGCGGCATGGCGAAAGCGATCGAGGCCGGCGTCCCGAAATTGCGGATCGAGGAAGCCTCCGCCAAGACGCAGGCCAGGATCGACGCCGGACGGCAGGCGGTGATTGGCGTCAACAAATACAAGCCGGTGGATGAAGCGCCGATCGACGTGCTCAGGGTGGAAAACTCCACCGTGCGCCGGTTGCAGATCGACAAGCTGTCGCGGCTGAAAAAAGAGCGCAACCAGAAGGATGTCGACGAGGCCCTGGCGGCGCTGACCCGAAGCGCCGGTGAAGGCAATGGCAACCTTCTGGCGCTGGCGATCGATGCCGCGCGCGCCAAGGCCACGGTCGGTGAGATTTCCGATGCGATGGAAAAAGTGTTCGGACGGCACCGCGCTGAAATCAAATCCATCACCGGCGTCTACAAGCGGGAGGCGTCCACCATGTCGAACCGGGTTGAGAAAGTGCAGGCATTGATCGATGCCTTCGAGGATGCCGAGGGCCGAAGGCCGCGCATTCTCGTGGCCAAGATCGGCCAGGACGGCCACGACCGCGGCCAGAAGGTGATCGCCTCCGCCTTTGCCGATGTCGGGTTTGATGTCGATATCGGGCCGTTGTTTGCGACCGCCGATGAAGCGGCGCGGCAGGCGGTCGAGAACGACGTGCATATCCTCGGCGTATCGTCGCTGGCGGCAGCGCATCTGACCGCCGTGCCGGAATTGAAAGCCGCGCTGAAGAAGCAGGGCCGCGACGACATCATGATCATCATCGGCGGCGTGGTGCCGCCGCAGGATTACGACGCGCTCTACAAGGCCGGCGCCGAGGCGATCTTCCCGCCGGGCACCGTCATTGCAGACGCCGCTGAAGAGCTGATCCACAAGCTCAACGCGCGGCTGGGCCATAGCGAGGCGGCGGAGTAGCCCATACCCGACGGCAATTATTTCAAAGGATTTTCCGTGCACCGCGCCGCATTCACGTCTGCTCGCAGAATATGTTTCGTTGCCGCGGTCGCCTGCTGGATATTACCAGCCGCAGCGCTTGCCGCCGATGCCACGATCAAGAACAGGACTGTCGAGGCCAGCGTGTTCCTCGATGACAAGATCAAGGCGGATGCGGCCTTGGCGGCAGATTGCCTGGCCGAGGGCAAAAAGTGGATCGACAAGAATGCCGCGGAGGCTGCGGCTTCGCGCAAGGAAGACCCGCAATTGTTTCGGGACGGCGGCTGGGATTTTGAGCGCAAATACGGCGTCCGCTCGGTTGTCGGCGATCGCTATGTCAGCATCATCCGGTCCGACTACATGGATACCCACGGCGCGCACCCGAATAGAGATGTTGACACCATCCTGTGGGACACCACGATAAAGAAGCGCATCAGCATCCGGCCGTTCTTCACTGAAACCGCCGATAACGGCCCGACCATGAACGCAATGCTGAAAGCCGTGATTGCGTCGCTGAATGCCGAAAAGAAGAAACGCGAAGCCACCGAGACCGCCACGGCCGAGTGGTACAAGGGCCTCGAACCCAAACTGCTGAAGATCGGCGCGGTGACGTTTGCGCCCTCGACCGAGGCAGGCAAAAGCTCGGGCCTGACGTTTCACTATCCGCCCTACGCGGTCGGTCCCTATGTGGAAGGCGAATATGTCGCGTTCGTGCCGTGGGCAACCCTGAAGCCGTATCTCACCCCGGAAGGCGAGAGGATTTTCGGCGGTGAACGGGCCAAGGCCGACGATGACGACCAGCAATGACTGATCGCAACCCACTCGATATCAGCAAACTGACAAAAGAGCTGCGCGCCGGCAACCGCGCGGCGCTGGCGCGTGCGATCACGCTGATCGAGAGCAGGCGTGGCGATCATCAGGCCGCGGCGCGCAATCTCGTACAGGCGCTGCTGCCCGACACCGGCAAGGCGATACGGGTCGGCATCACCGGCTCGCCCGGGGTCGGCAAATCCACCACCATCGACGCGCTCGGGATGTTCCTGATCGAACGCGGCCACAAGGTCGCCGTGCTCGCAGTGGACCCCTCCTCCGCCCGCACTGGCGGCTCGATCCTCGGCGACAAGACGCGGATGGCGCGGCTCTCGGCTTCCGACAACGCCTATATCCGGCCCTCGCCGGCCTCAGGCACGCTCGGCGGCGTCGCGGCGAAAACCCGAGAGGGCATGCTGCTGTGCGAGGCGGCCGGTTTCGACGTGGTGCTGGTCGAGACCGTCGGCATCGGGCAATCCGAGACCGCCGTCTGCGACATGACGGATTTTTTCCTGGCGCTGATGCTGCCGGGCGCGGGCGACGAGTTGCAGGGCATCAAGAAGGGCCTGGTCGAACTCGCCGACATGATCGCGGTCAACAAGGCCGACGGTGACAACATCAAGCGCGCCAATGCCGCGGCGGGCGAGTATCGCAGCGCGCTGCACATCCTCAGCGCCCGCTCCGAGCACTGGCACCCGCCGGTCGTGACCTATTCGGCGTTGACCGGTACTGGTATCGCCGAGCTCTGGCACAAAATCCTCGATCACCGCACCGCGATGAATGCATCCGGCGATTTCGCCGCGCGGCGGCGGCAGCAACAGGTGAAGTGGATGTGGTCGATGCTGGAGCAGCGGATGATGGCGCGGCTGCGCGCCGATCCGGCGATCCGCGCCAAAGTGAAAAAAACCGAAACAGAAGTCGCTGACGGCCGCATCGCGCCGGCGGTCGCGGCGGAGCAGATCGCGGAGATGCTGAAGTGAACGAAAAGCTGCGCATTCTCTTGACCGGCTTCGGTCCGTTTCCCGGTGCGCCATTCAATCCAACGATGCCACTGGTGAAGCGGCTCACTCAACTCCGTCGCCCCGCTTTTAGCAGCGTCCAACTGACAAGTCATATTTTTCACGTCACCTATGACACGGTTGACCGCGAGTTGCCCAAGCTGATCGCTCAACTTCGCCCGCAGGCGCTGTTGATGTTCGGCCTCGCCGACCGCACAGCCCATGTCCGGATCGAAACCCGAGCCCGCAACGCCGTCACGACGCTATTCCCCGATGCGGACCGCAACCGTGCGCGAAAAGGCGCGATCGTCGGCGGCGCGGACGCCATGATGTTCGGCCCGCATACCGCGAAACTGCTGCGGGCGGCCGTGGGCACCGGGATCGACGCGCGCGTATCGCGCGATGCCGGCAGCTACCTCTGCAATTATCTGAGCTGGCGCGCGATCGAGGCCGTCCATGCCGATGGCGGGCTGCGCCTGGCTTCGTTCGTTCACGTCCCCCTGCTCGCGCGCGACGAGACTTCACGGCAAAAAGGCACCTCCCGCATCACGCTCGACGAATTGGTCGATGCCGGCGAAGCGATGTTGATGGAAATGGTGAAGCTGACGCGTGAGGCGGTCCGCGAGGCTGCGTGATTTCCGCCTCTCGCGGCTTGCTGGAACAGGTAAAAATTTAACCCTACCCTCAACAATCCGCCTTTCCTGCCCTCGCCTTTACGACGCCAGGCCGCATTTCTGCGTTACTTCAACGTCACGGCCACGCCTCTCGCGTCGCCGCCGGAAAGCGCGATCATGGACGTCAACCGCCGCCATCTCATCGGGGCATCCGTTACCGGCGTCGCGGGCGCGTTAGCGATCTCGCCGGATGCCGCGCACGCAGCGCCGCTGACATCTGTGCTTGGACGTGACGCCACCCAGTATGGCGTCCGGCCCGGTAATCCCGACGATCAGACCCGCACCTTGCAGCGCGCGATCGATGAAGCCACGCGCGCGCAGATGCCGCTCGCATTGCCGCCGGGCGTCTATCGCACCGGCATGCTCCATCTTCAGAACGGCACCCAGCTTGTCGGCGTGCGCGGCGCCACCAAGCTCGTCTTCAACGGCGGCGCGTCGATGCTTTTGGGCGAAGGCGCTGGAAGTGTAGGCCTGACCGGCCTGACACTCGATGGCGGCGGCGTTCCGCTGCCGCCCCGGCGCGGCCTGGTGCATTGCCTCGGCGGACGCGACATCCGCATTGTCGATTGCGAGATCACAGGCAGCGGCGGAGCCGGCGTCTGGTTCGAGCAGGTTTCGGGCGACGTCAGCGGCAATATCATCACCCATACAGCCTCCACCGCCATCGTCTCATTCGACGCGCAGGGACTCTCGGTTTCGCGCAACACCATTGTCGGTACCAGCGACAACGGCATCGAAATTCTGCGTACCGCCATTGGAGACGACGGCACGCTGGTGGCGGACAACCGCATCGAGGACATCAAGGCCGGCCCCGGCGGCTCCGGACAATACGGCAATGCCATCAACGCATTTCGCGCCGGCAACGTCATCGTGCGCGGCAATCGCATCCGCAACTGCGACTATTCGGCCGTGCGCGGCAATTCGGCTTCCAACATCCAGATCACGGGCAACAGCGTCAGCGACGTTCGCGAAGTGGCGCTGTATTCCGAATTTTCGTTCGAGGGTGCCGTGATCGCCAACAACACCGTGGATGGCGCAGCGTTCGGCGTCTCCGTCTGCAATTTCAACGAGGGCGGACGCCTTGCGGTGGTCCAGGGCAATCTCATCCGCAATCTGTTGCCGAAGCGGCCGATCGGCACCGCGCCCGATGATGACGCTGGCGTCGGTATCTATGTCGAGGCCGACAGTTCGGTCACCGGCAATGTAATCGAGAATGCGCCGTCATTCGGGATCATCACCGGCTGGGGCAAATATCTGCGCGACGTCGTGATATCCGGCAACGTGATCCGCAAAGCCTTCGTCGGCATCGGCGTATCCGTGGCCTCGGGCGCGGGCACGGTGCTCGTGAACACCAATGTGATTTCAGAAACCCCGCGGGGAGCCGTAGTGGGACTCGATCGCGCGCGTCCGATCACTCCCGATCTCGCCGCCGACGGCGCACCACGCTTTGCGCAGGTCGTGATCGGCACCAACGCGGTGAGAAGCTAGTGTCCTGAACCAAAAGTTCGTGGCATTTTAGACCTTAGCCGGCGAATTGTAAGCGCAGAAGCGTTCGATCGAGCTGAGAATGTCGTCGGCTGATTTGGTCCATCGGAACGGCCTCGGGTCGGCATTGTGATGTTCGATGAATGACGTGATCTCGGCACGTAGCGCCGCCACGCTGCGATAGATGCCGCGCCTGATCTTGCGCTCGGTGATGAGTGCGAAGAAGCGTTCGAGCTGATTGAGCCAGGATGAACTGGTCGGCGTCAGGTGAACGTGCCAGCGCGGCCTCTTGGCCAACCAGTTGCGGATCAGCGGCGTTTTGTGGGTTGCGTAATTGTCCATGACGAGATGAACGTCCAGATCGTCTGGAACAGCGGCTTCGATCTCATCGAGAAACTTGCGGAACTCCTTGGCGCGATGGCGTCCATAGCACTTGCCGATGATCCGGCCGGTTGCGATGTCGAGGGCGGCAAACAGGGATGTGGTGCCATGGCGCTTGTAGTCGTGACTATGGCGCGCCGGCTGGCCGGGTCGCATGGGCAGCATGGGCTGGCTACGATCCAGGGCCTGGATCTGCGACTTCTCATCGACGCACAGCACGATGGCGCGCTCGGGCGGCGCCACGTAGAGGCCGACGACATCGCGAACCTTGGCGACGAAATCAGGGTCGGTTGAGAGTTTGAAAGTCTCCAGCCGGTGCGGTTGCAGGCCGAAGGCGCGCCATATCCGCTGTACCGTGGAGACTGACAGCCCACAGGCCCGAGCCATGCCGCGCGAACTCCAATGGGTGGCGTCGGCGGGCTTGGTCTCAAGGGTGCGGACGATCACCGCCTCGATCCGGGTATCCTCGATGGTGCGCGGCGTCCCCGATCGCGGCTCGTCCCAAAGACCTTCAAGCCGATGCTCGGCGAAGCGCCGCCGCCACTTGCCAACCGTGTCGGGATCAACACCCAGGCGGGCCGCCACAACCTTACTCTGCTCGCCGTCGGCACAGGCCAAGACGATCCGGGCTCGTAGCGCCAAGGCCTGCGCCGTGCTTCGGCGTGAGGCCAGCGACGTCAACTCAGCGCGTTCCACCTCATCCAACTCCAGCGGAGCAAAGCGTCGACCCATCGCCAATCCTCCCCAAAATCTGGAGAGTCCGCTATCATCGAGTCGATTTAGAGTCCGCCGAACTTCTGATTCAGGACACTAGCCTCGTTACAGCGTATGGCGCAGCAACGGATAGCGTTCCTGTATTCGGGCGATATCGAGCAAGACCTGCGATGCGGTGTCCAGGGCAACGTCTGAGGTCGGAGACAGGTCCGGTTCGAAGGCCGCCAGATCAATCGCTGGCACGGAAGGCGCTTCGTTCGAAGAAGCATGCAGCGAAACGCCGATGGCTTGAGAAACCGCGGCAAGAACCGATCGTGATATCTCGGCTGAAACGGGCGCGGGCTGCGGCGAGAGCGCGCGAATCCGGCGCGACAGTCCATCGGCGCGCGGCAGCGGCGTCACTCTGGTGCGGCCAAGCCAGGAGATGTCGATCTCGATATTTTCCCGCGAAGCCTCCCGTCGGAGCAAATCGCGCCACGTTTCCACGGCGGCCTTCGCTTCCTGAATGTTTTCGAGAAAAGCGCGTTCGCTGTGATAACGGCGCCAGCGGCCGGTTTCGAACAATTCCGTGAGATGTTCCAGCCGCTTCTCGGCCAGGTTGCACCAGCGCGCGACAATCTCGCGGCCCCGTGCCACGTCCGGTCGGTGTGTCATACATTAGCCCGTAAGAGGAGAACGGACGCAGACGCAACCGAACCGAATCAATTGGACGTGACAGGTATATTCTGTGGAAAACTTTTCCTTTGTCCAGTGAGTGACATTGGTCCGCGTCGGCGATCGGCAAAAAGTCGGGGAAATGCGGAGGTTGCCCGCGCGTTCACGGTCAAGCCGCCCCGGCCGCATGGCGGTCCCGCGTCCGGCCCTACCGAAAATCGTAGTCTGATTTTGCGGTAAACGGCCACCAAAATGAAAGACCCGTCCGGGGGGACAACCGGACGGGTCAAGCTATATGGGCGCTGGGGTGGATGGGCGCTCGCGCCGGATACAGCCTATGGGGAGGGATTACCGCTCCCACATAATTTGTGTCGCGGGAGGCTGCCGGCACGTTCAAAGGTTCAGCGGATTTTTTTCTCCCTGGCAGGGAGCTTCGCCGGCCAATTATTGCGCCGCAGGACGACCGGCTTCGCCGACCGCCGGCTTGTCCGCCGCTATCGCTGGCTGATTCAGCGCCCTGGTCGCGGGAACACTTTGTGGGTCCAAGGTTTTTTCCGTGGTGACTTTTTCGGTGGCGGGTTTATCGGAAGCCGCCGCAACCGACGGCGCCTGCGTATTCGCCACAGCGATGACTGCCGCATAGGCATCAGCCTCGCCGGCGCCGAACAGGTCATCCCGCCCTGGTGTGCCCAGATCGTGTGCGGTTTTCGTCAGGATCCCGCGCACTTCTTCCGGCTTCAAGGCCGGGTTCCGTTCCAGCACCAAGGCTGCGAGGCCGCTGATATAAGCGGCGGAGAACGAGGTGCCTGACGTCATCTGATATTTGTCATCGGGCGCCGGCAGGAAGATATCGACGCCGGGAGCCGCAACCGCGATATAGCCGCCGCGGTTCGACGCCGAAAAAAGCTTGTCCTGGGCATCGGTGGCGCTGACGGCAATCACGTCTGCATTGGCGGCCGGGTAAAGCGGCGGAGATTTCGGTCCTGCGTTGCCGGCGGCGGCAACCATCACAATGCCCTTTGCCGCCACTGCTGCGATGCCACGCTCGATCAGCGCGTCCTTCGGACCGGCAAAACTCATATTGATGATCTGCGCGCCATGTCCAGCCGCATAGTCGAGGCCCTTCAGGATGATGAAGGAAGTACTCTCCGCACCATTCGCGGCCACGCCGAAAGCACGGATCGCCAAAATCTTCGCGGCCGGCGCGCTTCCCATCAACCGCGCATGCGCAACGATCGCCCCCGCAATGCCGGTGCCGTGGGGGTGCGGGCCTTCCTTGCTGCCGAGGGCATCGAAGGAGTCCGCGATCGCGTTTGTCAGTTCAGGATGTTTGACGTCGATTCCGGAATCGATCACGGCGACCCTGACATTGGCGCCGTGCACGAGCGTATGCGCCTCGGGCAACCGGAGTTTCGCCAGCGCGTATTGCGCGGGATCGCCCTCGGTCAGTGCTGCCTTTTGGTCCTGCAGGACATAACGGAAATTCGGCTGTACCGAGCGAACGCTCGCGTCGGTGGCGAGTTCGCGGCTCGCGGTCTCAACCGAGCGGCGATCGGTGACGCGGAACAGGCCGATGGTGCCGCCGATCAACGGGAAATTCTGCGATTGCAGGCGCGCCAGACCGTGACGCCGTGCCAGCTCATCGGCCTGCGCATCGGATAGCGTCCCGTCGATCTCGGCCACGATTTGATTGGGGATGGTACGCAAATTGAGCGCCGCTTGCGGCGCACCGCGGCGAGGATCGCCTCCCCTCCCTCTCGCCGTCGCACCTGCGCCGCCATCGGCCAGCGAAACCGGCTGATCCCAGCACGCCGCATCGCCGCCGACGTCGTCGCAAACCGGATAAAGGTTGGGCGAATAGTGCAGATACGGAAGCGTCGATCGCACGCCGATCCGCGGCACCGATCTCATTGAGGAGATCCTTGCACCGGCGCCGGGCGTGCCCCTGCCGACATTTGTCACCACTCTGCCGGCGATGTTGGGGTTGACCCGCGGCGCAATGTTCGAATTGATCCTCGGAAGCCGTGGTCCGATATTGAGGTTCGGCGAGCGCATGATGCTTTGCGCGTGAACCATCGAACCGCCGAGACACGCTAACAGCACTACTGCAGAAGCCGTCAGCGCCGCGACGGCACGCGCCTTCATCCGCCAATTGGCACAATTGTGCGTCATGAGACCTCGGTATGCGTCAGTGAAATGTTCTGGCGCGAAACCGTCGTGGCTACGGTGTAGCCACCGCGAGACCGACGATCTTTTCGCCTTGCAGTCTGCTCATCAGACCGGCAACTTCCTGCTTCGACATCGCCCGATTGCCGAATTGCAACCGAAACAGGCCGCCCGGCGTGTCGATGATCGACGCATGATAGCTGTCGAGCAGTGCCGTGATATCGGCGACCCGGGCATCCGGCGCGAACCGCACCAGCGCGCGCGGCGGCGTCTCCGGCCCCACTGACCGGATGATGGGTTCGTTCTGGCTCAGCGACGCGGTCTGGAAAGACGCCTGCTGCTGGTTCTTCACCAGCACCGCGCCGATCACACCCGCCTGCAGCAATAGCGCCAGCGCACCGAGACCGGCCGACCAGGCCAGCGTACGTGGCGAGAGCCGGGCGAAAAACCCGGCGATCCTGGCCGAGAGATTGAGCGACATCGACGGTTTGCGTGGCGGCTCGCCGTCGATGGCGACAAAAAGCTTCTGCATGGCGCGCGCGGACGGTGCGCCGAGGCTTTCATTGAGACCGATGGTCTCGGCATATTCTTCCTGGATCGCGGCATATTGCTTCGCGAGTCCGGGATCGCGCGCGAGCGCTTCTTCCACGCGCTTGGCGTCGCGCGCGTTCAGCGTGCCGGCTGCATGCCATGGCAACAGCATTTCTGTTTCACCGGGCTCATGGGGCTCTTGCTGCAGCATTTTTTTCATTGCCATCATGGCCAGCCTCGTTCCACGCCGGCTGCCTTCAGCAGTTCGGCAAGTTTTTTGCGTGCATAAAACAGGCGCGTCTTCACGGTGTTTTCCGGAATGCCGACGATTTCAGCCACCTCTTCCACTGATTTCTCGTGGTAGTAGACAAGATCGACGATCTCCCGGTGATCCGGCGAAAGTGAGCTCAGGCACTTGCGCAACGCTTGACTGGTATCCTTCTTCTGCACCGTCACTTCGGGATCGTCGGACGTATCCTCGATCGCGTTGGCGGCTTCGTCTTCCAGCTCAAGGTCCTTCCTGCGGCGTAGCGCGGAAAGGGCCTTGAATCGCGTAATCGCCAGCAACCAGGTGGAAACGGCGGATCGGCCTTCGAACTTGCCGGCCTGGCGCCACACATCAAGAAAGACCTCGCTGATGAGGTCCTCCGCGATCTGTTCGTCCCGCACGAGACGAATCCCAAAGCGGAACACCCTGACATGGTGCCTTCCGTACAGCACCTGCATGGCGAGCCGGTCGCCTTGAGCGATCCGAGCGATCAGGACGTCATCCGAAGCCGCCTGTGTCGCACTCAATGGCCGTCTCGCAAGGTTGGTCGGAGTGGGCTGCCGGGTGGTTCGATGGAAAAGGCAAGATTCTTGAAATTATCGCAACAGCGCGACTTCACCTGTGAGGTACCGCACAAGAGGCAGGAAAAAAGCGCCCGCCGAAGCCTCGAGTCCGATCGCAATGCAAAATCCGGTATCATAATACAGTATTACTTTCTTTACGTCTCGGCAATTCATGGCCGACCTTACCAAGGGTTCCTTACCAAGGCTTGGTCCGCAACACAGCATTTGCACGGCGCGACCGCCTGGACCGGCCCGCGCCAGGCGAACCTCCCCCTCCGCGCGACCCTGATCCGGCAAATTTCCATTATGAAACAAGGGTAATTACGGACTCTTAGCCGGGAATTTGGGGCCCAAAGATACCAAACCTAAAGGCTTTACCTTTTAGATTTTGGAACTTGAGTTCCATCAACGGCAAGGTCATGGGCACCGCTGCGTCCGCGTTCCTGAATCCAATTTCGGCCGAACTGGACGGCGTCGGCCCCACAAAGCCGACGGCAGAGGCACTGTCGCGCCGCGCCAGGCAGCGCCGGCAAATTCTGGGAATGGTCGGCGTCAGCTATGTCATCGATGCCATTGTCCTGCTGATCTACAGCCAGGCCGGCACAATCCCGGCGGCGATCGGCCCGGCCTATGCCGCGTGCGGTCTCTTCACCGTCGCATGCAATATCGTGCTGTCGGAAGCCGGATTCACCGAGCGCTTCAAGGATCATTATTTCGTCACGCCGCAGGCCATCGTCGGCATGACAATCCTGCTGGCCTTCACCTACATCGCGCCGCAGGTCGGGGTGATGTTTCTCTGCAGCCTGTTCGTCGTCTTCAACTTCTCCTCGCTGTGCTCGACGCCGCGGCAGATGGCCGTGGTCTGGACCACGATGGCGTTCGGCGTCGCCGGGCTGTTCCTGCTCACCGACAAGCCGATCTCGATGCCGCACGGCAGCTATCTGGAGCGCGTTGCGACGATGTCGGTATTCGTCCTTACCGTCGGGCGCTGCATGTTTCTCGGGATGTTCTCGAACTCGATGCGCCAATCGCTTTACAAGAGCGGCCTCAAGCTCAAGGAAGCCTACCGGCGCATCGAAGAGCTTGCCGAACTCGACGAACTCACAGGTTCGTACAACCGCCGTTGCATCATGCGGATGCTGGATGAAGAGATTTCCCGCGCCCGCCGCCTCAAGACGCCCTGCTCGATCGCGTTGATCGATCTCGACTGGTTCAAGCGCATCAACGATGCCTACGGCCATCCCACCGGCGATGAAGTTCTGCGAACGTTCGCGATCACCATGTTCGCGAACATCCGCAGCATCGACAGGTTCGGCCGTTATGGTGGCGAGGAATTCCTGCTGGTGCTTCCCGATACGCACACCGAAGGCGCCGTGCACAATCTCGAAAGGCTGCGCGAGATCATTGCCGATCTCGACTGGAGCGCATTCTCGCCCGGCATGCAGGTGACGATTTCCGCGGGCGTCACAACGCTCAAACCGGACGAGACGTCGGATACATTTCTCGCGCGCGCCGACAGCGCGCTCTACATAGCCAAGGCACGGGGACGCGACCGCATCGCCAGCGCCTGATTCAACTATTTCTATTTCGGAACGAAGAAACCGTTGCCGGCCAATATGAATACTCCAGGATAGAGTCATGAATTTGAAAATCGCCTCCAGTCCCGAAAACCTGCTCGACGAGCTGCAGGCCACGCTCGCACACGGGACCGTTGCGCGCCGGGTCGAGACCCTGCGTCGTGTGACCGACCTTTTTATCAACGGCGCGGTCGATTATTCGGATGAACAGATCGGACTGTTCGACGACGTCTTCCAATGCCTGATCCTGCACATCGAGACTTCAGCCAAGGCACTGCTCGCCAACCGCCTCGCTCCGATCGACACCGCGCCGCCGCGGATCATTCGCACCCTGGCGTTCGACGACCTCATCGAGGTCGCGGCTCCCGTGCTGACGCAATCGGAGCGGCTCGACGACGAAACGTTGATCGAGACCGCGCGCACCAAAAGCCAGGCGCATCTGATGGCGATTTCGAAACGAAGGGTGTTGAGTGACGCGGTGACCGACGTGCTGGTGCTGCGCGGCAACGACGAGGTAATCCAGAGCACCGTCAACAATCCGGGCGCGGAATTCTCCGAGCGCGGCTTTACCCGGCTGGTCAACCGTGCCGAGGGAGACGACAACCTCGCGACCTGCCTCGGCCTGCGACCGGCCATTCCGAGGCACCTTTATCTCAAGCTGCTCGCAAAGGCCTCGGACACGGTGCGCGCGCGTCTTGAGTCGGCAAACCCGCAACAGGCCGGCGAGGTGCCGACTGCGGTGCGCGAGGCAACGCGACGGGCGCGCTCAGCCTCTGCAGCCATGAGCCAGGAAACCGCCATCGCGCACGCGCTCGTCAAATCCCTCTACGAGGAAGGCCGGCTCGACGAGCACCAAGTGGAGGCGTTTGCCGCGGCCGGCAAATTCGACGAGGCTAACGCCGCAATCGCAGCGCTCGCCAATGTTTCGGTGTTGGTCGCGGAAAACATGATGGTCGAAACCCGCGCCGAGGGCGTGATGATCCTGGCAAAAGTCTCGGGAATGTCGTGGGCGACCGTCAGGGCGATCATCAACATGCGCGACGATCTGTCGGGCATGGATCCGACCGATCTCGAGGCTTGCAAGGCGACCTACGAACGGCTGCGGCCTTCAACGGCGCAGCAGGTGCTGCGTTTCCACCGCATGCAGCAAACGGCGCCGGCGGCATAGGCCTTCCACTCCCGCAGGGAAAGGTGAATCCACGGCGTTAAAACCGCAGCACGCGCGAGCCCGCGAACGCACCGACGGCCGCGACCAGCGCGGTCGCGATGCTGTACCAGGTCGCGACGAACAGCGGCGAATCGTCGGTGCAGTGCGACGCGTAGAGCGTCGCCGCCAATCCCGCCGACAACATTCCGGCGATCGCGCCCGCGAGTGCCGGCCGTGTCGGCGCACCGTGACGCAGGCCGACCAGCGCTCCCGCCAGCAACGGCAACGAGATCAGCGGAATCGCCGTCATGCAAACCCGCGAATTGTGGCCGACCAATCGCGTCATCATCGGCAACCGTTGCGGCAACATCATCTCGCCCCCGATCCCGGCGACAAGAATTCCGGCCGGAATCAACAGCAGTAACGCCCAGCCGCGCAGCGAGGCTTCCGGCCGCGACAAATGCAGACTGACGGTGATCGCCGAGATCGCCAGCGCCAGCGTCACCACAAACTTCAGGTCGAAGAACGGATTATGCATTGCGGTCCTGACGTCCGGCCGCACCCCGAGTATTGCGAGAAATATCGCGATCGATACCGGCGCCGCGGCGAGCAACGTCAACGCCAGCACAGATCCAACAGGCTGCGCGCGTTGCGCGTTGTCGGCGGCGAGGGTTCGAATGAGCTGGTCGGTTTCCATGGTTATTGTTCCCGCAATTTGGCGGTAAGGCTGGTCAGCCCGCGATGCAGCGCGACACGCACCGCGCCCTCGCTCATCGCGAATTTTGCCGCCGTATCCTTGATCGATGCGCTGTCGACGGCGATCGACTGCAGAACCTCGCGCTGACGGGCCGGAAGAGATTGAAGCTGAACAGCGACCTCATTTGCCGGAACGGTCTCGGCTGCGGGCTCGCTTGGGATCGTCTCGGCGAAATCGTCGATGTTGACGAAAATCCGCCGGCCACGGCGGCGCAGTGCATCGATCAGCTTGTTGCGGGCAATCGCAAACAGCCATGGCGCGAACGGCGCGCCGGCATCCCAGGTATGCCGCTTCAGGTGCACCGCGAGCAAAATGTCCTGCACGATATCCTCGGATTGGTCGACCGGCTGCCCAGCCCGGGCCAGACCGCGGCGCGCCGCAGCCCTCAACACCGGCGTCACGGCCTTGAGCAGACGATGATACGCAGCACTGTCGCCTGAAATGGCCAGCCGCATCAGGCCGGTCCATTCGTCTTCACGTTCGCGCACGTGCGCTCCCACACTGCAATTCGGTCGATCTTTCAATTTGTTACGCCCGCAGACGCCAATCACGAAGTCGTGATGATCGTCATCGGAAGCCCGCGGGGATCGTCGGCTTCACTCAGGGAATCGCGGCCAGGAAGTTCTGTCGCCGAAGGCTCATAACATCGAACGGTCCGGCTGGCACCCTTGGCGGCACCGCACGAGGTTTTGCGGAGAGATTCCGTGAACGGCTCCGCTCAAAATGCCCGCCGGGCAAAGGGGTCGCCCTGTTTTCGCCCGGACTCGCGCGAAGATTCCCTTTTTTTGCCCCGCTGCGGACATGCCATGGGGTCTCTTTTCGCCGCCAAGGGCTGGCAATCGGGGAGATAGCCACATGACCATCAAAGCCAGCGGGCGCTCGGCATTGATCCTCGCAACAGGGTTCTGGATTTGCTTCGCCGGGCCGTCGCAAGCCGCGAGCGCCGACGATGCGGACAATACAGCGGCGCCTGTTGCCAAACACAGCTCGCATCACGGGAAAAAATACGCGCATCAAAGTTCCGACAAGGCGTCGCTGAAATCCTCCGACAGCAAAAAATCTGCCGATTCCGATGACAGCGACAATTCGACCGCGGTCCAGTCTTCGCAAATGCCGGCATCCGTCGCCAACGCCAACGCGCAATTGGCGGCCGACACCCCGGTGGCCGGCAGCGCCAAGGCGATGACCGAACGCGCCAACAACATCGTGCAGGCTGCGCCGGATGCAACGGCCGATATACAGGCCGCGGCAGGAACGCCAGTCGTTGCCGCCGACCAGCTCAATGATGTCGACCGCGCCCTGCACGAAGCCGCGCCGCCCGCGACGCCGGTAGCGATGGCCGCCGCTGACGCGCCTGTAACGCCTGCAACCGCCCCTGTCGCGGCAGCGAGCAATGAAAGTTCCGCCTGGGATCAGACCTCGCTGATCGGGAAGATCTTCATCGGCTTTGGTGCGCTGCTGACCGTGGCCTCCGCCGCGCGCATGTTCATAGCCTGACATATAAGCATCATCCGAGGACGCGCGCCCGATCGGGTGCGTGCCTCCGGGTGACGATCTGCTCAAATCCCCCCACTTGAAGCCCATCCCGCCAGCGGGCACAGTGCCCGCAAGGTAAGGCTGCGCGGGGTGGATCATGAGCACTTTTGAACACATCATTGTCGAGAGCCAAGGCGCGGTCGGCCTTATCAAGCTCAATCGCCCGAAAATGCTCAATGCGCTGTCCTTTGGCGTATTCAGGGAGATCGCCGCCGCGATCGACGATCTCGAGGCGGACGACAAAATCGGCTGCATCGTGCTGACCGGCAGCGAAAAAGCTTTCGCCGCGGGCGCCGACATCAAGGAAATGCAGCCGAAGACCTTCATCGATATGTTCTCCAGCGATTTCACCGCGATCGGCGGCGATCGCGTCGCCAACTGCCGGAAACCGACCATCGCCGCCGTCAGCGGCTATGCGCTGGGCGGCGGCTGCGAACTGGCGATGATGTGCGACATCATTATCGCCGCCGACACGGCGAAATTCGGCCAGCCTGAAATCACGCTCGGCACCATTCCCGGCATCGGCGGAACCCAGCGACTGACGCGCGCGATCGGCAAATCCAAGGCGATGGACCTGTGCCTGACCGGCCGGATGATGGACGCCGCCGAGGCGGAGCGATCGGGGCTTGTGAGCCGCGTTGTGCCTGCGGACAAGCTGATGGAAGAAGCGCTGGCCGCGGCGGAAAAAATCGCCGCGATGTCGCATCCCGCAGCCGCGATGGCAAAAGAAGCCATCAACCGCGCCTTTGAGACACCGCTGTCGGAGGGCATGAACGTCGAACGCAATTTGTTTCATTCCACCTTTGCGCTCGAGGATCGCTCCGAAGGCATGGCGGCGTTCATCGAGAAGCGCAAACCGGTGAACAAGAACAGGTAGATCAAGCGGTCTTTCGTTAGCTCGCCTTGCTCCTCGCCAGCGCGGCGCTGACCAGCGCGCGATAGGCGCGCTCGGACCACGTCGCGGGTCGATCGAGCCCGAGCCTCGCCAGGCACTCCTGATCGGAAGCATCCACCGTGCGGGTCAATCCCTGCCACAACAATCCGGGCAGACTTTTTGGCGTGCGTTGCGCATCCTGGAGAACCTGCAAAGCCGGAATCAACCGCTGCTCGACGTCGGTGAAATCGCTGCCGAATGGAAACGATGGCAGCAAACCGGCCTCACGCGCGGGCTTTAGCGCAGCTGCGATTTTCTCGGGGCGATTGTCGCGATAGGCGACCGGGATTTCAAAATTCTTCGGCAGCTTGCCGGCATCCTTGGCCTGGCGCATCAGACCGTCTTGAAAGCGGGAATCGGTCACCTGCAGCATCGCCGCGATCACCTCGGCGTCGGATTTTCCCCTGATATCGGCAACACCGTATTCGGTGACGACGACGTCGCGCAGATGCCGGGGAATGGTCTCGTGACCATAGGTCCAGCGGATGTTCGATTGGGTTTTGGCGCCGGCCTGCCGCGTTGCTTCCACCGTGAGAATCGAGCGCGCACCCGGCAACGCGAAGGCCTGCGCCACGAAATTATACTGGCCACCGACGCCACTGACGACCTGGCCGTCCTCGAGGCCGTCGGAAATCGCAGCGCCCATCAAGGTGGCCATCATCGCATTGTTGACGAAACGGGCGTCGACGCGGGCGCGCCGCTTGGTGTCTTCGTCGCCATAGAGCTCGTTGGTGAAGGATACCGGCATCATCTGGATTCGCGCGATCTGGTCAGGCGTCATCTCGCGCAGCGCGCGGTAGAATGACTTTGGCCCGAGAAAAAATGCGCCGTGCAGCACCACGCCGTCGACCTCGCGCTTGAGCACGCCGGCGTCGATCAGGCCGAGAAACGCCTCGAACAACATTTCGCTGACGCCGTAGAGGCCCTTTTCAAAGGAGCCGGTTTGCGGATCCGACGGCTGGTCCGCGGCGGGCGCGAGCCGTTTCATGATCGTGTGAAACTGGGCGTTGTCGTGATGACGGACGATCAATCCCTGCGCCAGCGCGTCGCCGACCTGCCCGATGCCGATCTGAAGCGTGCCGCCGTCACGCACGAGGCCAGCGGTGTGAAGACCGATGGCGTATTTGGTGTCGGTGATCGGCTCGGAGGGCGGCGCAAACAGGGGAAATTCGTTCGCCGGCCCCTCGAGCACCGCACTGAATTGCTCCGCCGGCACATCACCCGCACCCGGCATGAACGGCAGTTCGGAATTGACCTGGCCGATCAGTCTGAACGAGGCGCGCCCTTCCGAGCGGGCGCGCAAAACGTCGAGCGTAGTGTCGGTGTTACAGCTCAGACTGTAGTGCGTGACGCCGTCAACCACGCGCTTCGCCACCAGTTGCGTGACGACATTGAGCCCTCGCGCCAGCAGATAGGACGAGGCGTGGGTATAGTTCGCGGAAATGTAATGTTGCTGCGCAAACGGCACATGCAGCCATTTTCCCGCCAGAAAGAAAAACTCGATCACCTGGACATTGGGTGGCAGCTCGCCCGCATGCAGCGCATCGGCATAGGCAAGATCAGGATAGCCGCCGAACAGGCGATCAATCACCGGGGTAATGAAACGTCGCTCCAGCAGGTTTGCCGGCTTCGGCTTTTCCAGCGTCAGTGCGGAAAAGAAGGTCAGGTTGATTCTGCGGTCGGCGACGGCGCGCGCGTAGAGCGCATTGACGATGTGATTTGCCTTGCCGAGCCCGAGCGGCAGCCCGACCACCAGATTGTTGCCGACGTCACGGACGATATCCTCCGCGATGAGGTCGGGGTCGGAAAATATTTTCGGCATTAAATGCAAGCCCGGGCGAAATGGGACAGGCAACGCCCGGAATCGGACGCCAATCGCCGGCAGCTATAGCTTATTTTCGCCAGATATTCGTCTGTGACGAACCGGCAACAGCACAAGACGGAATTCACAGGCTTTTTTGTCGCCGGCGGTTTGCCAGTGGCGGTCACGCCCTCTAAACGGGTAAACCTGTCGGTGGCTGTCGGCGGGGGCGGACGGCCGGGGTTGGTTACGGAATCAGATGGTTGGGCGTGCCGCTACAGTAGGCCACGTGGGAAGGCGCATGCTTCGATCGGGCATCTGCCTTGGCGTCGTCACCTGCCTTGCAACCTGCCTCGGCCTCCCCGCGTCCACAGCCCAGGCCGAAAGCCTCGCTGAGGCTTTGGTGAAAGCCTATCAGACCAATCCGCAGCTCAGTGCCGAACGGGCGCGGCAGCGCGCCACTGACGAGAACGTGCCGCAGGCGATGGCGGGCTATCGGCCCCAGATCATTGCCAGCCTGAGCGTCGGCCTGCAGGCGGTGCGCAACCTGCTGCCGGATAACACGATTCAATCCGCGACCCTGAAGCCCTGGGTCATCGGGGTGACGGTAACCCAGACATTGTTCAACGGCTTCAAGACCGCAAACAGCGTTCGCGTGGCGGAATTGCAGGTGCAATCCGGCCGCGAGGCCCTGCGCAATGTCGGTCAGGGCGTGCTGCTCGACGCCGTCACCGCTTATAGCAATGTGCTCGCCAATCAATCGCTGGTCGAGGCGCAACGCACCAACGTCGCATTCCTGCGCGAGACATTGGAAATCACCCAAAGACGTCTCAAGGCCGGCGATGTGACGCCGACCGATACCGCGCAGGCGGAGGCCCGCCTGAGCCGGGGACTTGCCGATCTCAACGCCGCCGAAGTCAATCTTGCGGTCAGCCAGGCGACCTACACCCAGGTTATCGGTAATCCTCCCGCTCAGTTGCGGCCGGCCGAAACCGTAGACCGGTATCTGCCGCACAGTCGCGATGAGGCTACCACGTTTGCGACCAAGGAGAATCCCGCGGTTGTCGCCGCCGGCTTCGATGTCGACGTCGCCTCGACCAGCATTCGCGTCGCCGAGAGCAGCCTGATGCCGACCGTTACCCTGCAAGGTAACGTCAGCCACAGCGCCGACGACGATTCGACGCTGAGCACCTTCAGGACCGATCAGGCATCGGTGGTCGGCCAGATCAACGCGCCGATTTACGATGGTGGCACCGGAGCGTCGCAGACCCGGCAGGCCAAGGAAGTGGCGGCCCAAAGCCGGCTGGTGCTCGATCAGGTCCGCAGCCAGGCGCGGACCGCCGCCGTTGGCGCCTGGGTCGCCAATGAAGGCGCCAAGATCGCGGTGACGGCATCGGAATCCGAAGTGCGCGCGGCAACAGTGGCGCTGCAGGGCGTGCAGAAGGAAGCACAGGGCGGACAGCGCACCACCGTCGATGTCTTGAACTCGGAAGCGGACCTGATCTCGGCAAAAGCGCGGCTGATCGGCGCCCAGCGCGATCGGGTGATCGCATCCTATACCCTGCTCAGCGCGATCGGCCGGCTCGACGTCAAGACGCTCGGGTTGAATACCCCGGATTATCTGCCCGAAGTGCACTACCATCAGGTGCGCGATGCGTGGGAAGGACTTCGCACGCGCACACCGTCCGGTCAGTAGCCTGCGGAGGGCGGGATGCGATGAAGTTCTGCCGCATTCACATCATGGGAGCCTCGGGATCTGGCGTCACGAGTCTTGGCCGCGCGTCGGCCGATATCTTGGCGACCCCGCATCACGATACGGATGACTATTTCTGGCAGCCCACAACACCGCCCTATCGCGACAAGCGCGAAATCGCCGATCGCCTGCGGCTGATGCACGAGATGTTTTTGGCGCGCGCGGATTGGGTGCTGAGCGGATCGCTCGAAGGCTGGGGCGATCCAATCGTCCCCTATTTCGACCTCGTGGTTTTCATTGCGACACCGTGGCCGGTACGCCTGCAGCGCTTGCGCGCCCGCGAAGCCACGCACTTCGGCGCTGAGTCAGTGGCACCAGGCGGATGGCGGCACACCGAGACCGAAGAATTCATTGAATGGGCATCGCACTATGACGACGGCGATCGCGAGGGCCGCAGCCTGGCAAAACATCAGGCATGGCTTGCCGCCCTGCCCTGTCGTATTCTCCGTCTCGATGGATCGCGACCGTTAGCCGAACTGGTCGCGGAAGTCCGCGGCGTTATACTCACCTAGGACGCACGCGGTGAAAACAATAATAGAAAACCAGGGAGTGAGCCGATGTTCACCAGACGCAGTGTTGTTCTCGCCTCCGTCGCGGCCAGCGTGATGATGTCGAACCGAAACGCACGCGCCACGGCGTCGCAGCCGTCAACCCCGGTGAATTTCGACGTTCCCGCCGGGGCCACCGACTGCCACACCCACATCCACGGCGACCCCACGAAGTTTCCGTTCTTTCCGGGCCGCGTCTATACGCCGGAACTGGCATCACCGGAGGAAATGTCGGCGCTGCATAAGGCACTGCATATCGAGCGCGTGGTCATCGTCACGCCGAGCGTCTATGGCCCCGACAATTCCGCCACGCTGTTCGGCATGAAGGCGCGGGGCGCGACCGCGCGCGGGGTTGCGGTGATCGACGACAAGACGCCCGAAAGCGACCTCGATGCGATGAACCAGGCGGGCTTTCGCGGCATCCGGCTCAACCTCGCAACCGGCGGCACCAGCGACCCGAACGTCGGTCGGCAGCGTTTTCAGACCGCGGTCGACCGCGTCAAGAGCCGTAACTGGCACGTCCAGATGTTCACGAGTCTGGCGATGATCAGCGCGATCAAGGATCTCGTTGCGGCTTCGCCGGTGCCGGTTGTGTTCGATCATTTCGGCGGCGCGCTTGGCGAGCTTGGCCCGGAGCAGCCGGGCTTTGCGGACCTGCTCGAACTGGTGCGCTCGGGCAAGGCCTATGTGAAAATCTCCGGGGCCTATCGGGCTTCAAAACTGGCGCCCGATTATCCCGACGTGGTGCCGCTGGCCCGTGCGCTGATCGCCGCGAATTCCGATCGGATCGTCTGGGGAAGCGATTGGCCGCACCCCAATTCGACCACGCCACCCGGCAAGAAGCCGACCGATCTCACGCCGCTGTTCCAGATCGATGACGGCCGGCTGTTCAATCAGCTTCCGGTATGGGCGCCCGATGCCGCGATCCGCAAGAAGATCCTGGTCGACAATCCGGCAGGACTTTACGGGTTCTGAGCGACCTCGCCGCGCTATCGCGCCCGGCGCGAGAACAACGAGATCAGCACCGGCAGCGTCACCAGGATGACCAGCGGCGCCAGCATCATGCCGGTCACCACCACGACCGCGAGCGGTTTTTGCACCTGCGATCCGATGCCGGCCGACAGCGCCGCGGGCAACAGTCCGACGCCTGCAACCACGCAGGTCATCAGCACCGGGCGAAGCTGCAGTTCGCCGGTGCGGATCACGGCGCTGATGCGGTCGAAACCTTCGTCGATCAGTTGATTGTACTGCGACAGGATGATGATGCCGTCCATCACGGCGATACCAAACAGCGCGATAAACCCGATCGCGGCGGAAACGCTGAAGGGAATACCGGTCAGCAATAGTCCAAGCACGCCGCCGAAGATCGCCATCGGAATCACGCTCATGGCGAGCAGCGTGTCGACCATCGAGCCGAAATTGAACCACAGCAATATCGCGATCAGCGCAAGGCTGATCGGCACCACGATCGACAGCCGCTTGATAGCATCCTGCAAATTGCCGAATTCGCCGACCCATTCGATCCGCGATCCCGGCGGCAGCTTGACCTGCTCGGCGACTTTTTCCTGCGCTTCCCTGATCGCGCCGCCGAGGTCACGCTCGCGCACCGAGAACTTGATCGGCAGATAGCGCTCCTGCTGCTCGCGATAAATATAGGCCGCGCCTGAAACCAGCTTGATCGAGGCTACTTCGCTCAGCGGCACCTGCGTAATGGTCCCGTTCGGCCCGGGTGCACCGATCCGCAAGTTCTGGATCGCTTCGGCACTCTTGCGATATTCCGGAGACAGCCGGACGATGATCGGAAAATGCCGGTCGCTGCCGGGCTCGTAGAGATCGCCCGCGGTGTCGCCACCGATCGCGACCTTGATGGTGGCGTTGATATCGCCGGGAGCCAGCCCATATCGGGCGGCCTTGGCGCGATCAATGTCGATCTGGATGGTGGGTTGACCAAGCGACGTGAACACCGCGAGATCGGTAATGCCCTGCACGGTGGCAAGAACCGCCTTGATCTTGTTGGCGGTGTCGGTGAGCGTCTGCAGATCATTGCCGTAGAGCTTGATCGAGTTCTCACCCTTCACGCCCGACACCGCTTCGGAGACGTTGTCCTGCAGGTACTGCGAGAAATTGAACTCGACGCCGGGAAACTTGTCCTGCAATTTCGCCAGCATCTGGCCGGTGAGTTCATCCTTGTCGTGGGTCCCCGGCCACTCACTGGCCGGCTTCAGCGGCGCAAAGAATTCCGCGTTGAAAAATCCGGCCGCGTCGGTGCCGTCGTCGGGACGGCCGTGCTGCGACACGACGGATTCAACCTCGGGGAAACTGCGGATCAGCTTGCGCATCTCGTTGACATAGGCGTTGCCCGTCTCCAGCGAGATGGTCGGCGGCAGCGTTGCGCGGATCCAGAGATTGCCCTCCTCGAGCTTGGGCAGAAACTCCAGCCCCAGCAATCGGCCGAATACAACGGTCATGACGACGAGCCCGATCGCGCCGGCCACGACCAGCTTCCGATTGCCAACGGCCCAGTTCAACACCGGCACGTAAAGCCGATGCAGGACCGCCATGATCCAGGTCTCGGTTTCATGCACATGCGACGGCAAGACGATCGCACTCAGCGCCGGCGTGACCGTAAACGTCGCAAGCAGACCGCCCGCGAGTGCATAGGCATAGGTGCGGGCCATCGGGCCGAAAATATTGCCTTCGACGCCGCTCAGCGTGAACAGCGGCAGGAACGCTGCGATGATGATCGCTGCGGCAAAGAAGATCGACCGTGACACGTCAGCGGCGGCCGAGAGGATGGCGTGGCTCTTCATGCCCATCGCGGTGTCGGTCGAGATATGGCTTTGCTCGGCCTCCGAAAGGGCCGTGGTCTGCGTCAGCCTGCGGAAGATCGCTTCCACCATGATCACGGTGGCGTCCACGATCAGTCCGAAGTCGATGGCGCCGACCGATAATAGATTGGCGGATTCGCCGCGCAGCACCAGGATGATGACGGCGAAGAACAGCGCGAACGGAATCGTGGCGCCTACGATCAGCGCGCTGCGCAGATCGCCGAGGAAAATCCACTGCAGGAGCACGATCAGCAGAATGCCGACCACCATGTTGTGCAGCACGGTCGCGGTCGTGATGTCGATCAGGTCCTTGCGGTCGTAGATGCGCTCGATCCGCACACCCGGCGGCAGGATGCTGGAATTGTTGATCGTGGCGACCACGTCCTCGACGCGACGAATGGTCGGTGAGCTTTGCTCGCCGCGCCGCATCAGCACGATGCCTTGGACGATGTCATCGTCGTTATCGAGGCCTGCAATGCCGAGCCGCGGCCGTTCGCCAACGGTCACCGTTGCGACGTCCTTGACCAGAACGGGATTGCCCCCGCTCTGCGACACCATGGTGTTGGCGAGATCGTCGATCGAGCGGATCAGACCGACGCCGCGCACGACCGCGGATTGCGTGCCGATATTGACGGTATTGCCGCCGACATTGATGTTGGAGTTGCTGACGGCCTGCAACAATTGCGGCAGCGTCAGGCCGTTGGCGACCAGCTTGTTGAAATCGACCTGTATCTCGTAGGTCTTGGTCTTGCCGCCCCAGCCGGTCACGTCGATAACGCCCGGCACCGCGCGAAAGCGGCGCTCCAGCACCCAATCCTGCAGCGTCTTCAGGTCGAGCACGCTGTAATTCGGCGGCCCCTTCAGCCGGTAGCGGTAGATTTCACCGATGGCGCTCAGCGGTGAAATCTGGGGCTGCACGTTGCCGGGCAGCGGCGCCAGTTGCGACAGGCGGTTCAACACCTGCTGCAATGCTTCGTCATAGGTGTAATCAAACGAAAATTGTAGTTTGACGTCCGACAGGCCGTACAGCGAAATGGTGCGGATCGTTTGCAGGTTCTTGATGCCCGAGACCTGGGTCTCGAGCGGGATGGTGATATAGCGCTCGATCTCTTCCGCCGACAAACCCGGGCTTTGCGTCACGACGTCGACCATCGGCGGCGTCGGATCGGGATAGGCTTCGATGTTGAGCTGCTTGAACGCGATCAGGCCACCGACGATCACGGCGACGAACAGGCCCACCATCAAATAGCGGCGGTTGACTGCAATGGCGACGAGACGATCCATTCAGACCGGGGCTTTCAATGCGCTGCGGGGAGGACTGGCGTTCCGAATGCGAGGCGGATCATGCTCTAGGTACCCGACGCTGCGCGGTCAATGAACAGGCTGCCCTTTGTAACAATCTGCTCACCGGGCTTCAAATTACCTTCGACCTCCACGAGATCACCATTAGTAAGGCCGGTCTTGATCTGGCGGAGCTCGATCGACTTGTCCTCGTGCGCGACCCAGACCCGGACCTGATCGCCCTCGTAGATCAGCGCCTGCTTGGGCACGCCGACGGCGGAACGATCGCCGCCCGAATAGATCGTCACATTCGCAAACATTTCCGGCTTCAATAGACCGTCCTTGTTGTCCACCGTCGCACGAACCAGCAACCGGCGGGTCGAGGGATCGATGGCGGCGGACACATAATCGACGTGCGCCACGAAGGGATGCGCCGGCAGCGCCAGGACGCTGAAGGAGAGCTCCTGCCCCACGGAGACGATCGAGGCATCGGTTTCGCGGACAAAGGCGATCAGCCAGACCGTGGAGAGATCGCCGATCACATAGACCGGATCGCTGGCGCCGGAGTTGATGTATTGGCCGGGTCCGATCTTCCGCTGCACCACCGTGCCCGCGATCGGCGAGAACACGGTGGTGTTCGGATCGATGCTGCCCTTCTCCTGAAAGGCTGCAATGGCGGCGTCACTGAGTCCCAGAATTTTCAATTTATTGCGCGCGGCCTCAAGTGCCGTTTGCGACGAACGCAGATCGTTCTGCGCCTGGATCAGCGTGGCCTGCGACTGCTGATAATCCTTCAGCGGAACCGCCTTGCCCTCGAACAAATCCTTGGCCCGCGTGTCCTGCAGTTGCGCAAGATCGAGCGCCGATTTTGCCTTGTTCAGGCCGGTCATGGCCGTGATGAAATCGTTCTGCGCCTGCACGGTATCGGCGGCTTCGATCACGAACAAAGGCTGCCTTTGGGTGACATGGTCGCCCGCCTTGGCCAAGAGCCTGATGACCCGGCCGGTGTAAGGCGAGAACACCGGCGTCGAGCGATCCTCATCGACGGCGATCTTGCCTTCGGTGGCGTGCTCCGCCCGGAAGATACGCTCCGTCACGGGCTCGATCGTCAGGGTCGCCCACTCGGCCGGAGTCGGCGTATAGCGTGACGCCCCCTTGCGGGATTGGCTCGACATCTCGGAATTCTGCTTCGCTGCCCCGCCGATATGCATAAAGCCGTAAAGAGCGCCGCCGACGAGCACCAGCAAGGCCGCGCCAACGACCAGCGGTTTTCGGTTAAGCGGCTGTAATTGCTTGTCAAATTCTGGCGGCATGGATCCGGGTCATATCAGCGATGATTCTGGCAGCGACGGCCTCATCGCTACGCTAATAGTGCCCATTTGATGTTTCAAACAAACTAAAAACGCCGATGCCTCAGCGTTTTGCGTTAAAATTTCGAAAGGCAGCGCGACCTCGGCGGCCTTCCACTGTCTCTGAGAACGCCCCCAAAGACCTTCGCCCACAAGAGCTTCCCCCACAAGACCTTGGCTACGACGGAAGCGCCATCTTGCCACCGACATTCCGGCCACTAATCAGCCGGCTTGAAATGAGACGCTGCTGAGGATGAACGGCTCCTCGTCAACCATTGGACCGATGGCCATGCGCAAGACCACGATTTTAGCAACCGCCGCGACGCTGCTGCTGTCACTGACATCGGCACCGGTGGTCGCGCAGGAGATCAATATATTGGGACCAGGAAAGGGCTGGAAGCTGCAGTCACAGCGCGGTCCGGAGGGACAGAACGTATATAGTTATGACTGCGCTGCGGATTTCGGGCGCGTCCCTCGTCATCGCGCCTCGCATGCAGCGAGACGAACGCGGATCGTCGGACGATAGCAACAGCCGGTGCGATGGTGATGGTCATCCTCGCGCCGGCCATTGCGGGGGGTGGCTACCGAGCGGCATCGCCGGACGGGCCCAGAAGGCCGGCGTTTTCGATAGCACCGCCGAGTGACGGACCGAGCGCAACGGACCGAAGCCCGACGGGATTTCTTCGATAAAGCGCTGCACCGTGTCGTCCTTCAAGTCAGGGGTTTTGAGGCCATCAACCACACGGCCCAGATTCCATAACCATCGTCCGGTCTGCGCCAGCGACACCCGAACATGCCAGCTACCGCCTTCGCGCGACTGGCGCGCCCGCGCCATCATCGCACCGAACGCCATCAGGTAGCCGGAGGCGTGATCGAGCAACTGTGCCGGCAATTCCTTCGGCCCATCGAGGCCAGCGGCCTGGCCTTCGGCGTGATTGAAACCGGTCGCGGTCTGCACCAGTGAATCGAACCCGCGGCGTTCCGCCCACGGCCCGGCATGGCCGTAAGCCGACAGCGACACGTAGACGATGCCGGGGCTGATACGCGCCGCGTCCTCCGGCGAAAAACCAAGCGCGGCGATCGAACGCGGACGATAGCCTTGCGAGAAAATATCGGCCTGCGCCAGCAGATCGCGAAGCACGCCCCGCCCCTGCTCGCTCTTGAGCTCGACAAAGCTTGTCAGCTTGCCGCGGCCGGTATCGATCGTGAGCCAGGGAATCGCCGGCAGATCCGGACCGGAGATCAGCATGACATCCGCGCCATGGGCGGCGAGCGTGCGGCCCGCAACGGGACCGGCGATCACGCGCGACAAATCCAGCACACGAATGCCTGCGAGCGGACGATCGCCCGCGGGCCAGGGCTTTGGCGCGGCCTCGCCGATTTTTTCGATCGAAAACGAAGGCAATTCCGCCAGCGCCTTGGCGTGCGGCAAAGCCGACCATTCGTCATGCGAGCGCATCATCGCGACCACGCAGCCGCCGGCATAGGCCGCGGTCTCGAATGCCTCGGCGTCCCATTGCATCAGCGCGGCCTGAACCTCGTCGCGCTCCGGCTTGCAGTTCAATACCTTGCAGACAGCGTCGCGGTGGTGCCTGAAATTGGTGTGCAGCCGCACAAAGCGCCGGTCGCGGGTCCTGTAGATACCGGCGATGGCATCCCACGTCGGGCCCGGAGGTTGACCATCGACGCGCAGATAGCGCTCGCTGCGGCATTCGACGAGAGCGTGACTCATGTCGACGGCGACATTCTGCGATTGCCCGCTGCGCGATTTCCAGATTTGCGCGGCAGCCAACCCCGTCGCGGCAATGCTGGCTTGCGCCCCGGCACCGACGCGAAACGTCGAGGGCAGTTGCGGCTCTTGCCCCGTCAGCGTGACGTCATCGAGCGCGGAGGAATCGCCTCCCGCGGAGGTCCAGATATCCGTGAGAATTTCCCTGGTATTTCGCGTCATCCTCACTCCTTGCCTAGAGCCTTTTGTTCTGACGTATTTTCTTTACGCGAAGCGGCAACACTTTGTTCGCAAACACGATAACCTAAGCTCTGCCCGACCATGAAAGGACTTGCAATGGCTGCGATCGATCCACTGACCGCCGGAGGCGTCTTGCTGGCGACGGCCGCGACCGACGCGGTCTACGTCATGTTCACTTCAGCCGTGGTCGCGCGCAAGCGCGTTCCCGCAGCGACGTGGAGCAGCGTATGGTACCTGCTCTCTTCCTATGCCGTGATCAGCTACACGGAAAACTGGGTCTATGTGGCCTTTGCGGCGATCGGTTCGTGGCTCGGCGCGTATGCATCGATCACATTCCTGCACCGGCCGCCCGGCGGCCCGCCGGTCGGGGCAGCGCCGGAGTAACGAAACTATTTTCAAAGAGCTGAGGATACGCGTCCGCACTCCCGCGGCGCGAAGCGCCCGAGTTGTGCAGGAAGCATGGCCCTCCGGTAGCAGAGGGCGCAGGGAATGCCGGGCGTCCGATGCACCCGCAGCCTCGCGTGCAATGAAAAAAGCACACGAGTGTAATCACCACAGGTTCACCGGTTTCATCCGGCATTCCCTGCGCGATGGTTTTAACGGCTTATTTCGCGCTCTCCCCGGTGACCGGGCTTTCTTGCCACCGTCATCGGTGTGATGCGAAGCGACATCACTTGCGTGATGCGCAGGCATCATCACCAACTTGACGCCAGCGTCGGGGCGTCAGGACCACACGACTTCGCCGTCCGCGTTAACACCGTCGTCAGCCCGCCGGTTCATCGCTCACGAGGTCAATGACGACCCGCCCTGCGTTGCCGTTGCGCGCCTGATGCTGCCGCGTCCACCGCATCCCGCGCCCTACGTCCGTGACGATCGCGATACGCCCCTCTGGCGGGTACGAGATGCGCGGGACATAGAGGTGATTTTACTTGAGACGAAAGCAAAAAATCTTGTGAAAGAGGGCTGGACACCCGACTCACCGGTTTGTGGAAAGTCGTTGATCCAGTCTGGCGTAGAGGGTGAACCAGTAAATTCAGAGTGGTCGGTGAACGTCCACTTTGGCGCGAATTCCCAGAAAGGTGCCAGGAACGGACTTTACGCCTTGAAAAATACGCTGCTGGCGCCTCGAAGCACAAAGTGACACGTCTTTAGGGGGATTGGGTGTCTTTGATGGTTTGCTGATTGCGCGTTGCCTCGTCCAGAGCTAGCTTATCCACCATAGGTTGCGGAGCAGATCGGCATCGTGTTCCACGGACATCTGTTTTTCAGGAATAGAAGCGGTGGGATTGGGATCGTGTCAGCGTTTCTTCGGTGGCTATTCTATATCTTCGAGTACCTCAAGGAGCGACCAGCTTCTTTGGTCGTGTATCTTTCGTTTGCAGTATTTCTGATACTGTGGCCAGCGGGATTTCTCGTACCCTACGGAGTCACAGTTGGGACGATCCTTGGCAGCGTTGCAATCGCCCTTTCAAGTATCGGTTCGGGACATATCCTCGATAAATGGATCATTGCCGGCATAGGAACGGCAGTCGTGGGGCTCTGCACAGCCACTGACACATCGGAGCAATTGCGGGCTCAAAAGCTGAGAAGCGAGCTCGAAAAAGATATTCAGGCATATGCCACGCTGGCGGACGTAAAGCATGGGTTTGTCCTGTTCGTAACTCACCGCCTCGGAGACTGTGTGAAGGCCCCCCCGGTGGACGCGGATCACTGTGATGACCTGGAATCTTTGTTAGAACACGTTGACGAACTCAACGGCAGTGTCCCCTACTACAAAGCGGAAATCTTGCGTATTCGGGGACGCATCCGCGACAGCGACGACCACCTTTACAACTACCTGGAAGCGGATGATCGCCTGCGTCCCGTCGGTGACGACGACGGAAGCATTTCTGCATGTGCAACCAACGGAACCGGTTATTGTCGTCAAAGGACGGCGTGGGTGTGCCACACTCTGGCGAATGACCTCTTTCGTCGTGGTTGTGAAACCATAGAAATTTCGCAGCGCCGCGATTTGTTCGATCGCGCACAGAAGCAATTGGTGTGTGTCAGTAAATGGTTTGAAGGCGGCTTCGAACAGCGTCTGAGAACTCGACCGTTAGACACAGTCGGTCTAAGCGCAGCACTGGAGATGCAGCTCAAAAATCCTTCGCGACCCTGCGTCCCGCCGCCAAAGACTTGAACTCGTCGGTCTTGGATGGGTCACGGGTTACTTCCCCTTCGCGCGGTGCGAAGGCACACCACCTCGGGTAACGAGGACGAAGCGCCTTGGTGCCTCTGCCCGAGGGAAACGGTGACACTCAAAAGTCCGTTCAGGGTCATTTGCGTCGATGTCCGCGTCACGTCCGGTTAGGGCCTCCGCGAACTCGCGGTAACGGTAGATAGCGGGAAAACGCAGCCGGGACGCGACCACACGGCGCCGATGACAACTACTGTTGTTTGGGCTGCGACTGCGTTGGGGCCTGCGGATGCGCTCTTGCTTGCGGCGACTGAAGCGTCGGCGCAGGCTTACGCAATGGGGGAGCAATCGGCCGTGGCGGAGGCGCTGGTGTGTTGGGCCGCAGGTTCTGCTCGGAAGCCCTGGCGATAAGACGTGTCATTTGTTCCTGGCTCGCCTTGAGCTGCTCGACGGCCTTTGCATTGTCGCTGGCCATTTGCGCCTGGTTCACCTTGAGCTGCTCGACTCCTTGCTCCACGCGTGCGAGATCGTTTGCCATCGTCTGGAGCAACTGCGCCAGTTCGGGAGACACTGTGGTGGCTGCCGGCGCGCCGTCTTGCGGCGCGGCCTGGGCCGAAGGCGTTGGTTGCGTAGGTACTGACTCCGCCCCGGCCACCTGAACGGCAGATGAGCTCAGCTGCGCGGGCGGCCCCGATTTTTCCAGCGGGAGCGATGAAGTTGGAATGAGCTGCGGCACCCACCGCCCGATCGTCAGCCTGGCCGCGTCGCCGTAGGACGACTGCGAAACGAAAGCAGCGACAAAGATACACGCTGCCAACAGCAAGCCGATGAGGCCACGTAGCGCCGGCCTGACGCGCGATGTCCGGCGGCCCGGGACAGCCCAAGGATGGCGCGGGGCATCGTGCTCCAGCTTCGAAAGCTGTTCATTGACACGCGCGAGCTGTTCATCCGCGCGCGCGATCTGTCCGTAAGCGTGGGCCAGCCGTTCATCCGCGAGCGCGACCAAGACATCGTTGGGTTCAGTTGTTTTCGGTTTCGGTGTGGGATCCATTCGCGCACCCTCCCCAATGTCACACTCAATGCAGTTTTGGCCAAAGCATGACCGTACGATGGAAAGTATAGGGCTCCTAACGGCGACGGGCCTTCGGGAACTCGCTAGTGCCCGTCGCTCGCGGATTGCCCCACCGGTCCCGAGCCCGGTTTCAAGGGAAGCGGTTGGTCGCCGAGCATCGCCTTGACGATGACGCTGCGGGCGTTGCCGGCGTCAAGCGAGTGCTTTGTGATCAGGTCGCTGCATTCCGCGACGATCTGGTCGGCATCCTGCATGATCTTGAGCTGCTTGTAGCGATCGTGCCGGTGCAGCCCCATACTCTCGCCGACCACCTCGAGGAGGTTGACGATGCGGAATGGCCAGTCGCGTTCGTGCGCGCACAGCTCGCGATGATCGGAGTGATAGACCGCGACCAGAGCATCGAGGCCCGCGTCACGCGCCGCCTCGAGTTCGTTAAGTTGCAGCTCGCGCTTGAACGCGGGAAGCACACCGACATTAACACTCTGCAAGCCGACCGCAGGCTGCTTCAGATCGACAAGTTCAACGCCGGGGATAGCCTTCAGGATTTCAGCCGCGGCTTCCATGACGCCGACTACGCCGGGATGTCGGTGCAGCGCGACCCGCATTTCGACCCGTCGCTGTAGTTGCGGTTTTAATTGAGCGAGCCGGCCATCGAGAAACCGCATGAATGGCGTCATCTCGAACGGTCGCGAGCCGTGCTGTCGTTCAATCGTTGGCAGTGTCAATTCCGTAAACTGAACGTAGCAGCTCGGGCACCAGGAGATCACCTGGCCGGACTTGGAATGCGACAGCTTCTCCATCGTGCTCGAGGCCATACGCCCGGACATCTCGAGGTCGCCAGTACGCAGCTGCATGACGCCGCAACAATGACTCGGCCCACCCATCACCTGGTAAGTGACGCCAAGCGCATCCATGATATCGAGGGCAAGTAACGCGATATGCGGCGTCTTGAGCACGTTGCAGCCAGTATAGAAAATGAAGTCAGGCGCCTCGGCGGGCTTTGATACCGTCGCCGATTTCTGGCCAAGCCGCTCCAGTACCTCGCTATCGAGCTGCAAACGCGACAGCACCGTCACGTCGCGGCCGAGATCGCGGTATCTCTCCAAGCCTTGGCGTCGCCGTTCAGGCAGCCCGCTGTCGGCCTTTGCGATGCCGAGGCGGGCCATCGCAAGCAGAAAGCGCGGATTGACGCCATAATCGCACGCCTTGATGCATTCCCCGCTGAGCATGCAGGACGCCGCCCATTGGCGCGCCGCCTCGGGACCATCGCCGGTGCGTACAAGGTCGAGTACGCCGCTGATGATGTCTTCGGACCTCGTGGCCGAGATGCCGGCGGGTCTCACGCTCGGACAAACCTCGACGCACTTGCCGCATCGCGTGCAGGCGTCGAGCATCTCATCGACGCGTTCGCCCAGAGCCGTCTCGAAAGAGATGTCGGTCATCGGCTGCATATCCAGCTCTCAGCCTGCGGACAAATCAGCCACGCACGGCTCATGATGCCCGCTGGAACTTAACGCACAAGCACTGACGCGTAAATGGGAGGGCCGCAAGCGGCAAGGTCGGGGAATTTCTCCTTCGGGTCATTCGTGTCGATTTTGGCATGTCCGCGTCACGTCCGGTCGGGGGGAATCTCGGAAGTGCCGGTTGTCCGGTTTTGCCGCTGCGGCAGGCCTAATGAAAATCCCGCGAGCGCGGCAGGATACGCACGTTGCGCGGATGGCGGATCTTCTGCGCCGGATTATCCGGGTGCTCGCGCCGGTCATCATTGACCGCTTCGATCAGCGCAGGCCCTACCGGCAAAGCGTGTTTGCGGGCCCGCGCATCATTGGCCAGGCCGATCAGATCATGCGAGCGGTCGAACATACGCTGGGCGACCAGATGCGTCACTTCTTCCGGGCTGCTCTGGATGTAGCCTTCGATCAGGATGAGCCGTGAACCCATCACTTCCTTGCGGAAATGCTCCATCACTTTCGGCCACACCACGATGTTGGCGATGCCGGTTTCGTCCTCCAAAGTCATGAAGACGACGCCCTTGGAACTGCCCGGACGCTGCCGCACCAGTACGACGCCGGCACAGCGCACACGCTTTTTATCGTTGGCATGGCAAACCTCCGCGCAGGCGATGACGTGCTCGCGCGAAAACGTCGGCCGCAGAAACTGCATCGGGTGGCCCTTCAGCGACAGGCGGATGGTCTGATAATCGGCGACCACCTGCTCCGGCAGCGGCATCAGCGGCAACGGTTTTGCGTTTTCGTCGGGCTGCTCGCGCGCGGTGGCGATTTCGAACAGCGGCAGCGGCACATCGTCCGGTAATCGCCGCACCGCCCAAAGTGCCGCACGCCGATCAAGCCCAATGGAGCGAAACGCATCGGCATCCGCCAGCAGGATCAGCGCCCGCTTGGGCAAGCCGGTGTCGCGGGCAAAATCCTCCAGCGAGGTGAAGGGACGGCGGTTACGTGCCGCGATAATGCACTCGGCCCAGTCGTCTGCTTTCTCATCGCCATTCCGGGGCGTCACCACAACATCGTCATTCCGGGGCGATGCGACAGCATCGAACCCGGAATCTCGCGATACAACCTCGAGATTCCGGGTCTGGTCCTTTGGACCATCCCGGAATGACGGTGTGGAGGCATCATCCCGGAATGACGCCTGAATTTTCTTCAACCGCTCATCATCCGGATCGGCCCATTTGAAGCCATCGATCTGGCGGAAGCCGAGCCGCACGGCGTGATGGTCGCCGTTTTTCTCCTCTAATGTATTCTGGGCAAAACTATAGGAAACATCGATCTCACGCACCTTGACGCCGTTGTTGCGGGCATCGCCGACGATCTGCGCCGGCGCGTAAAAGCCCATCGGTTGCGAGTTCAAAAGCCCGCAGCAAAACGCGTCCGGGTGATAATGCTTCAGCCATGACGAGACATAGACGAGCTGCGCAAAGCTCGCCGCATGGCTCTCCGGGAAACCGTAACTGCCGAAACCTTTGATCTGCTCGAAGCAATTATTGGCAAATGCAGGATCGTAGCCACGCGCGATCATGTTGCCGATCATCTTGTCGCCGAATTTGCCGATCGTACCGAGATTACGAAAGGTCGCCATCGAGCGGCGCAATCCGTTGGCTTCCTCGGACGTGAACTTTGCCGCCTCGATGGCAATGCGCATCGCCTGCTCCTGGAACAGCGGCACGCCGAGGGTCTTGTGCAGGACGTTGCGGAGTTCATCCTTGTTGCCGCCCTTGGGATACGGATATTCGATATCCTCGGGCTTCATTTTCCGGCGCTTCAGGTAAGGATGCACCATGTCGCCCTGGATCGGCCCCGGCCGCACGATCGCGACCTCGATGACGAGATCATAGAATGTCTTTGGCTTCAGGCGCGGCAGCATGTTCATCTGCGCGCGGCTCTCGACCTGGAATACGCCGAGCGACTCGCCTCGTTGCAGCATTTGATAAACTTCGTCGTTGTCTACTGATTTGATATCGGCCAGTTCGTAACGCGCGCCCTTATGATCGGCGATCAGATCAAAACATTTGCGGATGCAGGTAAGCATGCCCAGCGCCAGCACATCGACCTTCATCATGTTCAGCGCGTCGACATCGTCCTTGTCCCATTCGATGAAGGTACGGTCATCCATCGCGGCATTTCCGATCGGCACATAGGTATCGAGCCGATCCTGCGTCAGCACATAGCCGCCGACATGCTGGGACAGATGCCGGGGGAATTCGATCAGCTCGGTGGCAAGCTCGACGGCGAGCTCGATCATCGCATTCTGGGGATCGAGCCCGGCCTGTTTCACCTGCATCTCGCTGAGACCCTTGCCCCAGCTTCCCCACACGGTATCGGCCAATGCCGCGGTGACATCCTCCGTCAGCCCCAGCGCCTTGCCGACATCGCGGATCGCGCTGCGCGGACGATAGTGAATGACGGTTGCGATGATCGCGGCACGGTGCCGGCCATAGCGCCGATAGACATATTGCATCACTTCCTCGCGCCGCGAGTGTTCGAAATCGACGTCGATGTCGGGCGGCTCGAGCCGCTCCTTGGAAATGAAACGCTCGAACAACAGATCGACCTTGGTCGGATCGACGGAGGTGATACCGAGCACGTAGCAGACGGCCGAGTTCGCCGCCGATCCCCTGCCCTGGCAAAGGATGTCCTGGCTGCGTGCGTAATGAACGATGTCGTGCACGGTGAGGAAATAATGCGCGTATTTGAGCTCGGCGATGAGATCGAGCTCCTTCTTCAAGGTCGCACGGAGCGTATCGTCAATCTTGCCGTCAAAATATTGCTTCACACCCGCCCATGTCAGGTCTTCCAGATGCTGTTGTGCGGTTTTGCCGGGCGGCACCGGCTCGTCCGGATATTGGTATTTGAGCTGATCCATTGAAAACACGATGCGATCGGCAAACCGCATGGTTTCCGCGATCGCCTCCGGAAGATCGCGAAACAGCCGCGCCATTTCACCCGGCGGCTTCAGATAGCGCTCGGCATTGGCCTCAAGCCGCCTGCCGATGGCATCGATCGTCGTCTTCTCGCGGATACAGGTGAGCACATCCTGCAGCGGTCGGCGCGCGGGATGATGGTACAGCACCTCGTTGGTCGCGAGCAGCGGCACCCCCGCCGTCGCAGCCAGGTGATGCAGCCGTGCCAGACGGCGCCGGTCATCGCCGCGATACAGCAGGCTCGCCGCCAGCCACACGCCATCGGCGCTACTCTCCTGCAACCGTTCCAGAATTTTCAAGGCGCTGGCCGCCTCATAGCGGTGCGGCAGCGTCAACACCAGAAGCTGGCCTTCGGAAAATTCCAGGAGATCATCGAGCCTTAAATGGCATTCGCCCTTCTCGATCTTCTCGGTATCGTTTCCCCGCTTGCCGCGGGTGAGGAGCTGGCACAGCCGGCCATAGGCGGCGCGATCGCGCGGATAGACCAGAATATCCGGCGTGCCGTCGATGAAGACAAGGCGCGAGCCGATCAGAAGTTTCGGCTTGTGCATGACGTCGGGATTGTCGAGTTCCTTGTAAGCCTGCACCACGCCGGCCAGGGTGTTGTGGTCGGCAATGCCGATCACGGGAAGGCCGAGCTCGCTCGCCTGGTGCACATAAGCCCGCGGATCCGATCCGCCGCGCAGGAATGAAAAATTCGTGGTGATGCCGATCTCGGCATAACCGGGCGTTGGGGCAATACCGCCTGACTTGGTCATGCGAACAGCCGTCATGCGAACAATCCATGCACGAACCAGTTGGCAGGCGTGGGTTTCCCCTCACCGTCCATGAGTTCGCTGCCATAAAGGCCATCGCGAAAAATCCAGAAACGCAGTCCGGCTTCATCCTCGATGCGGAAATAATCGCGCGTCAGCACCTCGGCGTTCTGCTTCCACCATTCCATGGCGATGCGCTCGGGCCCCTCCACGCGGACCACCGCATGGGTGGCGCGGCGCCAGGTGAAATGATGCGGAGGTCCATCCGGCACCGTTGCGAACGGCACCTTGATCGGCTCCGGTCTTTCAAACAGCCGCAGCGGCCGTAATGGAGGCTCGCTCTCCACACGAGCCGGCCACGCCGCCTGCATCGCTGCGGCCAAATGATGCTGCGCCGGCGCGGCCAGCACCGCGCGCTCCGGAATATGCGTATCCTGCGGCAAGTACACGACCACGCGCTTGCCGCCGATGCGCGCGGCAATACGGTCGATCAACGCCGCCAGTTCGTCATTGTCATGCACATTGGCATCGAGATCGCGCTGCTGCTGCACCACGATTTCGGTACGGCTCGCCGACAGGCGAATGAGATCGAAGCCGAAACCGGGATCGAGCGGATCGTTTAACGCATCGAGCCGCTCGCGAAACAGCCGATCGATGATCTCGCTCCGGGTCACGGGCCGCCCGGTATCCACCACGATCGAGCGCACCGCGCCATCGGTACGGAAGAAGCTCGCTTCCAGCCGCCGTGCCCCCTTGCCTTGCTTGTCCATTGCCGCGACCAGCATTTGCGCCAGACGGGACAAGGTCACGGAGATCACCTGATCGGTCGCCACCGGCTCGGCAAAGCGTTTCTCCACGATATAATCCGGCGGCGGCTTTCGGGGACTGATCGGCGCATCGCCCTGCCCTAACGCCTGTTCCAGCAGGGCCGTGAAACCAGCGCCAAACCGCGCGGTGATTTCGTGGCGCGCCCGCGAGGCTACATCGCCGATGGTTTTAAGCCCGGCGCGGCGCAGGCCCCGGGTGATGGCGTCATCGGCGCCGAGGGCAAACACCGGCAGCGGATCGACCGCGCCGGCCTCCTCGCCATCCGCAACGATGCGGCCATGGACATGACTTCGCATGGTCCGCGCACAGACGGGGGTACCGGCAATCCCGGCGCTGACGGTAAAGCCTTGCGCGGTCAACACCTCGCACACCAGACGCATCAACGCGGCTTCGCCACCGAACAGATGGGCACAACCGGTGATGTCGAGAAACAAGCCATGTGGCGGGTCAAGCGCCACCAGCGGCGTGAAGCGGTCGCACCAGTCGGCGATGTCATTCAATGTTTTGACGTCGGCAACTTCATCGGCATCGAATACTTTTAATTGCGGAGAGATCGCGCGGGCGTTGGCGAGCGGCAGGCCGATCTCAAGGCCGAGACGGGCGGCGGCATCATCCAGCGCGTAAATCTGCAGCGCGTTGTTTTGCTTGGCGACGACGATGCTGGGGGCGTCATCTGAACCATCTCGCGATTTGGTGTCGTTCTCTCCCCCCTTGCGGGGGCCGAGGCGAGCAAAGCTCGCTCTCGAGGTTAGGGAGGGGGGTCCCGCAAGCTCCGGCGTTTGCGGCTTACCCCCCTCTCCAACTCTCCCCCGCAAGGGGGGAGAGAGCCGACCATCCGAGTCGTGAGAAATTTCACGCGAACCGATACCCACCTCACGCTGAAACGATTCAGCCGGCGCGGCGCTGTTGTTGCACCCGAGCTGGCGTTTGATGCGATCGATGGGCAGGCGCGGCAGCCACAGGCTGAGGATACGCCGCCGGTTCGCTGAAAAGGCACTCATCACATTTCCATTCCATGATCCATCGCCCAACAAGGCCATGACGATTTCGAATGAGCTGCGCGTCGAACACAGGCGCACCCCATGTGCTCCAGGGCGCCGCAGGCAGTGAAGGCGCCGCGCGCACGATCCATCTTGTCTCCGCGGTTGAAGGCGACGGCTCTGCTGCCACGCGCAGCAGCAGACAGGTGACGCCAGAGGCTTGTGCGGTCAGCGTCAGCTTGCGGCTGGCGACGAGGTCGAGTTGACGTGCCTCGCCCCAGACTTCCAGCACCACAGCGCCCACCGCATCGCAGGCAAGCGCATCGGCCGCCGTTCGCAACGCGCCGTCGACATCAGCCGCGCGCACGGTCACCAATTGCCGCGGATCGAGGCCAAGCTCGGCCAACCCGCTCATCGACAGCGCGCCTGATTCAATTTCGGTGAAATCCTGCCGCACCCACACCAAAGGCCGGCGTGATGACACCCGCCCCGCGAGCCCTGCGATGAACCCGGTGGCCGCACCACTTTGGTGTCCCTCGGCGAACACCTCGTGCACGGCAGCTCTGGCGAGGCCGCCCTGCAGCGTCGCATCCGCCTCGGCATGGCCGAGCGGCACCCTGTTGAGCGCGTACGCAGCGCCAGGCGTTTCGATGCGCTCGATGCTGCCGCGTAAAGTCGCAAGCGTGCTGGTGCGTGCGGCGCATGATCCGCCAAAGTGTGAGCGGTTTGGCGACAAGATCATGCGCCCCTCTTAAAAAAAGTGAGCGCGATCGGACGCAAAACCGGCGACCACTTTTGCTGATCGCGCTCGCACATGCGCCGCTCCTCGAAAATATTGGACTGCCAGTGGTTCTTTGCATGAACCCGAAGCTGGCTCATTTGTTCATGATATGTTCTAATATAAAGCTAACAGGGCCCGCGGAGTCAATCGAATTGGCGCTTCAGGCGATTCATGAATGGAATCAAGAGGATTCAGCGATGGATGTGCAACGCAAGCTGGAAATCCTGGCGGATGCAGCCAAATACGACGCTTCCTGCGCCTCCAGCGGCACCGAGCGGCGGGATAGCAGCGACGGCAAGGGCATGGGTTCGACCGCCCCCGGCATGGGCATCTGCCATTCCTACGCGCCGGATGGACGCTGCATCTCGCTGTTGAAAGTCCTTTTGACCAATGCCTGCAATTACGACTGCCTTTATTGCGTCAATCGCACCTCGAGCAACGTACCGCGCGCGCGTTTCACAACGGATGAAGTGGTGAAGCTGACGCTCGACTTCTATCGCCGCAATTACATCGAGGGATTGTTTCTCTCCTCCGGCATTATCCGCAGCGCCGACTACACCATGGAGCAGGTGGTGGGCGTCGCGCGCAAATTGCGCGAAGAACATCACTTCCGCGGCTACATCCATCTGAAAACCATTCCGGAAGCCGACGACGCGCTGATCGCGCAGGCCGGCAAATACGCCGATCGCCTCAGCATCAACATCGAAGTCCCGGAAGAGACGAGTCTGGCGAAACTGGCGCCGGAGAAAGATGTGCGCGCAATCCGCCGCACCATGGGCCGGCTGCGATTGAAACTCGATGAAGCGCAGGAGAACAGCAAGACCCCGACGAGAACAAAACC
The DNA here is from genome assembly GCF_900105125.1 of Bradyrhizobium canariense. Lineage (NCBI taxonomy): Bacteria > Pseudomonadati > Pseudomonadota > Alphaproteobacteria > Hyphomicrobiales > Nitrobacteraceae > Bradyrhizobium > Bradyrhizobium canariense. Next base: position 2,591,495 of record NZ_LT629750.1, read on the forward strand.
GCCGCGCTTTGCACCGGCCGGCCAGAGCACGCAGATGATCGTCGGCGCGGATGCCGCCAACGACCAGACCATCCTCGACACGTCAGCCAATCTCTATGGCTCCTACAAGCTCAAGCGGGTTTATTACTCGGCGTTCAGCCCGATCCCCGATGCCAGCCGCGCCCTGCCCTTAGCCGCGCCGCCGCTGGTTCGCGAACACCGGCTCTACCAGGCCGACTGGCTGATACGGTTTTACGGTTTCGATGTCGGCGAAATCGTCGACCAGGCGGAAGGCATGCTGCCGCTCGACATCGATCCAAAGCTCGCCTGGGCGCTGCGGCACCGCGACCGCTTCCCGCTCGATATCGCCCGCGCCAGCCGCGAAGAATTGCTGCGCGTGCCCGGCTTCGGCACCAAGGCGGTCGACCGCATCATCGCCACCCGCCGCGTCACATCCATTCGCGTCGCCGATCTGGCCCGGCTGCACATCCCCCGAAACAAGGCTTTGCCCTTCGTCGTTCTCAGCGATCACCGGCCGCCACCGCATCTTTTGGACGATGCGCGGCTGGCGGAGCGGTTCAAGCCGAAGGCGAAACAGCTCGGATTTGGCTTCTGATGCACCTCATAACCCTCGACAACGAAACAGATTTCGATGGCTGGCGTAAAGCTGCGCGGGCATTGGCGCTGAACCATGTGAACCCGTCCGACGTGACATGGACGCTGCGCGGCAGCGAGCCCGAACTGTTCGAACAAGCCGCCGAAGCTCCACCGTTTGAACCGGCGTCAGGCACTTTCAACGTGTCAGCCAAATTCGTCGAACTGGCGCAATCCGCGATCCTGCACCGCGATCCCCAGCGCTTTGCGATCCTCTATCGCCTGCTGTGGCGGTTGCGCAGCAACCACGATCTGCTTGACGTCGCGACCGATCCCGATGTCGCGCAGGTCACGGCAATGGCCAGGGCCGTGCGCCGCGATGAACACAAGATGCACGCCTTCGTCCGCTTTCGCGAAGTCGGGCGCGAACAGAAATCGCATTTCGTGGCCTGGTTCGAACCTGAGCATCACATCGTCGAGGCGGCCGCGCCGTTCTTCGCGCGGCGTTTCGCCGACATGCCCTGGTCGATCCTGACCCCTGACGTCTGCGCCCATTGGGACGGCCATGCGGTCTCCATGACATCCGGCGTCGGCAAGGCTGACGCGCCGAGCGAGGACCGGCTGGAGGAAACCTGGCGGCGGTACTACGCCAGCATCTTCAATCCGGCCCGGCTGAAGGTGAAAGCCATGCAAACCGAGATGCCCAGGAAATACTGGAGGAACCTGCCGGAAGCCTCGATCATTAAACCCTTGATCGCCGATGCCGAACGCCTGGCCGGTGCCATGATCGCCAAAGCCGCAACCGAACCGCATAAGTCCCAGAAACGGCCGGAGCCACCCATGAAACCCCCGCATGCAGGATCCGGCACTATCGAAGCGTTGCGCGAGGAAGCAGCCGATTGCCGCGCCTGCCCGCTCTGGAAAGATGCGACGCAAACCGTGTTCGGCGAAGGTCCGCAGCACGCGCAAGTGATGCTGGTCGGCGAGCAGCCCGGCGACAAGGAAGACCTCGCCGGCAAGCCCTTTGTCGGACCGGCGGGACAGATGCTCGACCGGGCGCTGCAAGAAGCCGGCATTGATCGCACAAAGACTTATGTCACCAACGCGGTAAAGCACTTCAAGTTTGTGCCGCGCGGCAAAATCCGCCTGCATCAGAAACCGAACACGCCGGAGATCAGGGCATGCCGGCCATGGTACGAGCGCGAACTGGCCTCAATCCAACCCGCGCTGGTGGTCGCGATGGGCGCAACCGCGGCGCAAAGCGTGTTCGGAAAAATCACACCGATCAACAAGCACCGTGGGCGCCTGATTGACCTCCAGGACGGCATCAAGGCGCTGGTGACAGTGCATCCATCCTATCTGCTGCGATTGCCGGACGAAGACGCCAAGGCGCGGGAATATCAGCGCTTTGTCGATGATCTCCGGATTGCCGCCGATTTGTTGAAAAAAGCCGCGCACGCGGCCTGAATCTTCCTGGAAACGCCGGTCGATCGACCGTCATGCCCGGCTTTTCGCCGGGCATGACGGGTTCGACGCCTGATCTCAGGCTGCCGCGGCAAGATTGACTGCGGCTTCCGCGAGCGTCGTCAGGCTCTGGTCGGTTTTCTTCTCTTCCTGCAAGGTCTGATCCAGCAACCGGACCACGTCCTTCATGCCGAGCTGCTGCGCCCACTGCTTCAGCGTGCCATAGCGGGAGATTTCGTAGTGCTCGACGGCCTGGGCCGCGGCAAGCATGCCGGCGTCGAGCGCCTCGCAGCCCTTGTACTCGTCCATGATCTCCTTGCCCTCATCGAGGATGCCCTGGATCGCGTCGCAGGTCTTGCCGCGCGCCGGCTTGTCGATCAGCTCGAATATCTGCTCGAGGCGTTCGACCTGGCCTTCGGTCTCGCCGTGATGCTTTTCGAACGCCGCGCGGAGTTTGTCGGAACTGGCAGCTTTGGCCATCTTCGGCAACGCCTTCAAAATCTGCTTTTCGGCGTAATAAATATCCTTGAGCGTATCGAGAAACAGGTCGTTGAGGTCTTTGTCCTTGGCGGTCATGGCACGCTCCTTCTGAGACGTCACTGAAATGCGGGGTCTACCCGGCAGCTCAACGTCACCTCCCAAGCAATGTTCCTATCATTTCAAAAGGAAAGCCGCGGAGACGCCTGGCGCGGCCGACCGGACCGAAGCTCGATTTGACGGCATCTCAACACAGGACTTTCGTGGCCATTTCACGTGGCTGTCACATCGATCGCGCAAAGTCCGGGCACCGGATTTTGGAGAAATTTACCATGAGCGACGTTGCATTACCTGGTTCGATTGAGCCCGCCGCTAAAAAAGGCCCCAACCTCGATGGCGGGATTAATCCGCTGCAGGGCATCATCTACATGGGGGTGGTTGCGGCTGCGCTCCTGTTCGTCGCCTACAGCATCTATTCCGACGTCGACGCGACCGGTACGCGGGTCACATCGTACCTGCCCTACCTTATGCTCTTTGTCGCGCTGCTGATTGCGCTCGGCTTCGAATTCGTCAACGGCTTCCACGACACCGCAAACGCCGTCGCCACGGTGATTTATACCCGCTCGCTGCCTGCCAACGCCGCCGTGGTCTGGTCGGGCATGTTCAACCTGTTCGGGGTGTTGCTCTCAAGCGGCGCGGTCGCCTTCGGCATCGTGTCGCTGCTCCCCGTCGAACTGATCTTGCAGGTCGGCAGCAGCGCCGGCTTCGCCATGGTCTTCGCCCTCTTGATCGCAGCGATCATCTGGAACGTCGGCACCTGGTATTTCGGCCTGCCGGCGTCGAGCTCGCACACCCTGATCGGATCGATCATGGGCGTCGGTATCACCAATGCCTTGCTGCGCGGCCGTAACGGCACCTCCGGCGTGGATTGGTCGCAGGCGGCCGGTATCGCCAAGGCGCTGCTGCTGTCGCCGCTGTTCGGCTTCGTGCTGGCGGCTGTGCTTCTTTTCGTCCTCAAGGCGGTATTGCTGCGTGTTACGCCGGCCTTGTTCGGCGAACCGGTGGGCGATCAGCCGCCGCCATGGTGGATTCGCGGCATTCTGATCCTGACCTGTACGCTGGTCAGCTTCTTCCATGGATCCAACGACGGCCAGAAGGGCATGGGCCTGATCATGCTCATTCTGATCGGAACGGTGCCGACGGCCTATGCACTGAACCGCGCCTTGCCCGAAAGCCAGATCGAGCAGTTCAGCACGAATTCAATCGCTGCCAGCAAGATCATCGACAGCAAGGCCGCCGGCTTCAACGTGATCGGCAATCCGCGGCCGGCTGTGACCAACTATGTTGCGGAACATGAGATCAACGAGGGCACCTATCCGTCGCTGGCCGTGCTTGTCTGCGACATCAGCGACCAGGTCCATCAGTACGGAACGCTGGCAAAGGTCCCCGCCGATCTCGTCGGCAACACCCGTAACGACATGTACCTGGTTTCCGAAGCCCTTCGCTTCCTGATGAAGGACAAGGAAAGTGAACTCAGCAGCGCTGACGTTGCGACCCTCAACAGCTACAAGGGATCGCTCGACAGCGCGACGAAGTTCATTCCGACCTGGGTGAAAATCGCCGTCGCCATCGCGCTCGGTCTGGGCACGATGATCGGCTGGAAGCGCATCGTCGTCACCGTCGGTGAGAAGATCGGTAAAACCCACCTCACCTACGCGCAGGGCGCCTGCGCCGAAATCACGGCAGCCGCCACGATCGCGGCGGCCGATGGGTACGGCCTGCCGGTTTCGACCACTCACGTGTTGTCGTCGGGTATCGCCGGTTCGATGGCGGCGAATGGGTCGGGGTTGCAATGGTCGACGATCCGCAACATCGCGCTCGCCTGGGTGCTGACGTTGCCGGCCGCGATGATCCTCTCGGGCTTCCTGTATTTGATCTTCTCGAAGCTGTTCTAACCGAACCATTCGCCGCAGCCAGCGGCGGACCGAGAACCAACAAAAAGGCCCGCGTGACAGCGCGGGCCTTTTTCTTATCGATGCTTCTTTGTGGACCTCACCGGGCCGGTGACCGGCCTCACGCCGCCAGCGTGTTCTCGACCAGCTTGATCCAGTACGACGTGCCATACACGATAGCCTCGTCGTTAAAATTATAAGCGGGATGATGCAGCCCGGCGCTGTTGCCATTGCCGCAGAAGATGAACGCGCCCGGCCGGGCCTCCAGCATGTAGGCGAAATCCTCCGCCCCCATCAGCGGCGGCATCTCGTGAACGTTGGCATCTCCGGCGACTTCCTTCGCTACCTGCGTCGCGAGGTCCGTCTGCGAGGAATGGTTGACCACGACCGGATAGCCGCGTTCGTAAACCAGGTCGATTTTCGCGCCCGTCATCTGCGCCACGCCGGCGACGACTTCGCGCACCCGCTTCTCGACCAATTCCCGCACTTCCGCCGTCAGCGTGCGGACCGTGCCTTTCAGCTCGGCGGTTTGCGGAATGACGTTGCGCGCATTGCCGGCGTGGAATTCGCACATCGAAATGACGGCCGAATCCAGCGGGTCCACGGTGCGCGACACGATCGATTGCAAGGCGGTGATCAACTGCGCGCCGACCAGAACGGAATCGATGCATTTGTGCGGACGCGCCGCGTGGCCGCCCAGCCCTTCGATGCTGATGTCGATGGCATCGGTCGCGGCCATGATCGGACCGGGCCGGATCGCGAACGAGCCGATCGGAAGCCCCGGACCGTTATGCATGCCGTAGACCTGATCGATGCCGAAGCGATCCATCAGGCCGTCCTTGATCATCGCGGCGGCGCCGGCGCCGCCCTCTTCGGCCGGCTGGAAGATCACGACCGCGTCACCGGCGAAATTGCGGGTCTCGGCGAGATAGCGCGCCGCACCGAGCAGCATGGCGGTGTGTCCGTCATGACCGCAGGCGTGCATTTTGCCCGGCGTCCTGGAGGCATAAGCGAGATTGGTCTCCTCCTCGATCGGAAGGGCATCCATGTCGGCGCGAAGCCCGATCACTTTGACGTCGCCCTTGCCGGCAGGCTTGCGACCCTTGATGACACCGACCACGCCGGTGCGGCCGAGACCGGTGGCGACTTCGTCGCAGCCGAACTCCCGCAGCCGGTCGGCTACGAATGCTGCAGTGCGATGGACGTCGTACAGCAGTTCGGGGTGTTGGTGGATATCCCGGCGCCAGGCCTGAATATCCGGTTGCAGATCGGCGACACGATTGATGATGGGCATGAAAGGTCTCGGGTAAAGGGCCAAATGTGCAGGGACCAAGTGTGACCGCTTAGTCTAGCACGCCGTTGCGTTCGGCCCAACATTCTCGGCGCCGCCCCCTGCGCTGTACAGCGGGCGACAGCAACGCTATGGCCTATAAATTGCCCAAAGCGGCTGCACGGTGGTGACTTATGAAGCGGTTAGAAGGTGATTTCGACTACATCGTCGTCGGTGCGGGCACCGCGGGCTGCATCGTCGCCAACCGATTGTCGGCCAATTCCGCCAATCGCGTCCTGATCCTGGAGGCCGGCGGCAATGACAACTGGATCTGGTTCCACATCCCGGTCGGCTACCTCTTCGCGATCGGCAATCCCCGCTCGGACTGGATGTTCAAGACCGAACCGGAAGCAGGTCTCAACGGCCGCTCGCTGGCCTATCCGCGCGGCAAGGTGATCGGCGGCTCGTCTGCGATCAACGCCATGATCTCGATGCGCGGGCAAGCGGCCGACTATGATCACTGGCGTCAGCTCGGCCTCACCGGCTGGGGCTGGAATGATGTGTTGCCCGCGTTCCGGCGGCTGGAGGATCATTTTCTCGGAGACAGCGAATATCACGGCACCGGCGGCGGCTGGAGGATCGAGGCGCCACGGCTGTCCTGGGCCGTTCTGGACGCCGTCGGCGAGGCCGCGGAAGAAATGGGGATTCGCAAAATCCCGGATTTCAATACCGGCGACAATGAGGGCGTCGGCTATTTCCACGTCAACCAGAAGCGCGGGCGCCGCTGGTCCTCCGCACGGGGCTTCCTGAAGCCGGTTTTGAATCGCCCCAATCTGCGCCTGGAAAAGGACGTGCTGGTCGATCGCCTGATTGTCGAGAACGGCCGCGCGGTCGGCGTGCGCTTCATGCAAGGCGGCGAAATGGTCGAAGCCCGCGCCAAGGGCGAAGTCATCCTGTGCGCCGGCGCGATCGGATCGATCCAGGTGCTGCATCGCTCCGGGATTGGCCCGGCGGACTGGCTGGCGCCGCTGGGGATCGAAACCGTGCTCGATCGCCAGGGCGTCGGACGCAACCTGCAGGACCATTTGCAGCAACGCGCGATCTACAAGGTCGAAGGCATTCGCACCCTCAACGAGACCTATTACTCGCTGGTGCGGCGCGGCTTGATGGGCCTCGACTATGCCTTCCGCCGCCGCGGCCCATTGACCATGGCGCCGTCCCAGCTCGGAATTTTTACGCGTTCGGATCCGCACCGCGAACGCGCTAACATCCAGTTCCACGTGCAGCCACTGTCGCTCGACAAGTTCGGCGATCCCCTGCACCGCTTCCCGGCGATCACCGTCAGCGCCTGCAACCTGCAACCGACGTCGCGAGGCACCGTGCGCGTTCGCTCCGCGCAGGCCGATCAGGCGCCCTCGATCGCGCCAAACTATCTGTCGACGGTTGAAGATCGCCAGGTTGCCGCCGATGCGATCCGCACCACGCGGCGGCTGATGCAACAGCCCGCGCTCGCGCCCTATCATCCCAGCGAATTTCTGCCGGGCCCATCGGTCGGCGACGACGATGCGTCGCTCGCGAAGGCCGCCGGCGATATCGGCACCACGATTTTTCACCCCGTCGGCACCGCGAAGATGGGCAAGACCAGCGACCCCACCGCCGTCGTCGACGAACGTCTGCGTTTTCTTGGGCTCGCGGGCCTGCGCGTCATCGACGCCTCCGTCATGCCGACGATCACCTCGGGCAATACCAACACCCCGACCGCGATGATCGCCGACAAGGGCGCCGCAATGATCCTTGAGGATGCGCGGTAGCGCCCGCCGCCGATTTCTAAAACGTGATGAGATTGGGTTGAGTTAGATCGTCAGCGGAAGTCTGTCTCCCCCTCTCCCATGGGGAGAGGGGGTACGGTCTATCGTGGTCCATAACCCCTCACCCGGATTGCTTCGCAATCCGACCTCTCCCCATGGGAGAGGTGAAGGAAAACTTCGGACAGACCGATCCAACTAAAAGTCATCATGCTTTAGATCAGACGCGCCAGGACAGGAATTTTTCGCAACAGGACGGTAAGCCCCCAGCTTGTTGAAAGCGTGCCGGCGAACACGATCGCGAATTTGACGAAGGCCGGGAAGGCCGGATCGTAAACGAGGTACTGCAGCCAGATCAGCGGAATGAAGTGCAGGAGATAAATGCCGTAAGCCGAGGGCTGCATCGTGTCGAGCAGCCGAAGCGGGGATCCTGCAAAGCGCAAGAAAACCGCAGGGATCGTCAGCGTCATCGACGCGCAGAACATCGCAAACGAAACACCGTAAGCCGTGTGCCACCAAAGCGGCGGCGACCTGAAATCCACGATCCAATTGTGGTGCGCATAAACCAGAACCAGGATCGCGCCATAGAAGGCAAGCGCAAAGGCAAACCACACCATCCAGTGCTTTACGATTTCGCCTTTCTCCGCGAGCGGTCCGCTTCTCAACCCGGCGGCGCCAATGCCTACGCCGGCAAAGAAATAGCCGGCATAGAGCAGGATACGGCTGGTCTGAATGATGAGCGGATAATGGCCGGGCACGAACCAGGAGGAATCGCCGAACTCCAGGCGCAGCGGCAGATAGATGATGATCGAGAAGACCAGGAACGCGGCGAAGGCGGTCATCGGCCGGTCACGCAAGGTATCAATGCGCCGCCCGAGCGCTTCGATCGCGCGCGGTACTACCGCCCATAGCAGGGCCGCGATTGCATCGAGCGTCAACAATACCCACAGGAACCAGGCTGGCCCCGGCGGCCAGGGACCGGTCGTCAGCGTGCGCCACCAGAAATGAAAGAAATTGATGTCCGCCGCGTCCGGAAACTGGTAGCGAAAATAGGCAATCGGCATCAGGACGAAGATGGACCCCAGATAGGGTATGCCCAGGCGCCAGCCGCGATTTGACAGAAAATTTGCCGACCCCCTGCGCGCCAGGCTGTCGGATACGAACAGTCCGGAAATGAAAAACATGCAGGCCATGAAGAAGCTGTCTTCGAACAGCACGATCAGGTCGAAACCAAGCCAGCGCATGCGGTCGCCGCCAATCCCGAAATGCGTGTAGTTGATCACCGAGTGGTACAGCACCACCAAGAACGTAACAAAGGTGCGAGCCCGATCGAGCGGAATAATACGCTGCGCCACCATGACGGTCGGGCCGCTATGGGGTCTTTGCCGTATCGATTCCCGAATACGTCGCGCCCACCCCTGACGGAAATCCGGCATCTCGACGAAATTCATGCTCGCACCATGAAGTCGATGCTGAGGACGTAGGGACGCCTCGCTAATTCAGAAAGGAGGTTAGCACAACTCCGTCGCAGCCGATTTTCAACCATCCGGATATTTGCAGGCCTGATCGATCGCCTTGCCGACGGCCGCAAGCAGAGTGGGCGGGATGATCGCAGGCCTGCCCGGTCACGGAAACGTCATTGCCCCCTGCGTCGGCTTTTTCGTCTGCTGCGGAAATTTCCGGGAATAAACCGCCCCCTCTCCCAATCATGTCGCCGAAGCCCAATCAGGGGCTCATGGAGAGTGGCAATGAGCGGGTTTGATCACGACCACAACAATGAAGATCGGGGCGTCAGTCGCCGCCGGGTGCTGGAATGCATGACCTGGGCTGGCACCGGCGTGCTTTGGACGATTTCAGGCGGCGTGCCTCGTTCGCTCGGGCTCGTCGGCTCGGCGATGGCCGCGGAGCCCGCCGGCATGACGTTCCTGCAAATCAGCGACAGCCATGTCGGCTTCGACAAGCCGGCCAATCCAAACGCGCTTGGCACGCTGGAAGAAGCAATCGCCAAGATCAACACCATGCCGGTGAAGCCTTCGTTCATGATTCACACCGGCGATATCAGCCATCTGTCGAAGGCGTCCGAGTTCGATGACGCCGAGCGCATCATCTCGCAAGCCAAGCTCGACGTGCACTATGTGCCGGGCGAGCACGACTTCCTCGACGAAGAGGTGAAGTTCTATCGCGATCGTTACGGCCGCGGCACGAAAGGCGCGGGCTATTACTCATTCGATGCCAGCGGCGTTCACTTCATCGGCCTCGTCAACGTCGTTAATCTCAAGGCTGGCGGTCTCGGTAATCTCGGCGACGAGCAGCTCGAATGGCTGGAGCAAGATCTGAAAGGCCGCTCGAAATCGACGCCGATCGTCGTATTCGCCCATATCCCGCTGTGGACGGTCTATCCGCAGTGGGGCTGGGGCACCGAGGACGGCGCGCGCGTGCTGGATTACCTCAAAGGGTTCGGCTCGGTGACGGTGCTCAACGGCCACATTCACCAGGTGATGCAGAAGATCGAAGGCAACGTCACCTTCCACACCGCGCGCTCGACCGCTTTCCCGCAGCCGGCGCCGGGCGCGGCCCCCTCGCCCGGCCCGATGAAAGTTGCCGACGACAAGCTCCGCAGCATGCTCGGTGTCGCCAGCATCAACTTCAAGCGTGGCGACCAGCGCCTCGCGATCATCGACACCCCGCTGCAAGGCTAAAGGAAATCCAAGATGATTTCGGCAACTCTCCGCACCTTCGGCATTCGCCTGGCCGTCGCTGCGTTACTATCCTCGCATCCCGGCGGTGCGTTTGCCGCCGAAACGAAGGTGACAATCGATAATTTCACCTTCACGCCGGCTGAGCTGAAGGTGAAGGTCGGCGACACCGTCACCTGGAGCAACCACGATGACATTCCGCACACCATCGTCTCCGCGGGTAAATTCAGGTCGAAGGCGCTGGATACCGACGACAGCTTCTCTTTCACGTTCACGGCGGCAGGCGATTACAAGTATTTTTGCTCGCTGCACCCGCACATGACCGGGACGATCAAGGTTGAATAGCGGTCAAAACCAAGGCATCACAATGATGTCCGGCCGGCGCATCGAAGCCGGCCGGACATACACATTTTCAGCAAAAGCCGGGCAAGAGGCGATGCCGGTCACCACTTCGGACAATGATGCCGACAAAGCGCGGCGGTTTCGCGATGCGGCGCTTCCGCATCTCGACGATGTCTATACGCTCGCGCGCCATTTGCTGCGCGACGCGACCGACGCCGAGGATGCGGTGCAGGAATGCTATTTGCGCGCATTGAAGCATTTCGACAGCTATCGCGGGCCGGCGATGAAGCCCTGGCTGTTCGCCATCCTGCGCAATGTCTGTCGCGCCGAATTTGCGCGGCGCGCGAGTTCGCCGACCGGCGCGGTCAACGATGTGGCCGATAGCGAGGAGCAGACGCCGCTGTGGCACGAAGCGGAAGAGACGCCGGAGACGCAGATGTTGCGCCGCCGCGACGCGTCAACGATCCAGCAGCTCGTGACCGCGCTCGCCGAACCGTTTCGCGAGACGTTCGTGCTGCGCGAAATTCACAATCTTTCGTACCGCGAAATTGCCGACATCGTTGCTGCGCCGGTTGGCACGGTGATGTCCCGTCTCGCGCGCGCCCGCTCCATGCTGCGATCGGCATGGATGGCGGCAGAGGAGCAACCGAAATGACTTGCGATGAAGCAGAGATCCTTCTTCACGCGCTGATCGACGGCGAACTCGACGCCGGACATGCACGCGACGTCGAAGCCCATATCGCCGACTGCCCGCGCTGCGCCGCGCAGCTTGCCGCCTATCGCGAGATGAGCAAGGCCGTTGCAGACGCCGATCTGCATTATACGGCCCCGCTGGCGCTGCGCCGGCGTATCGAAGCATCGCTGCCGCAAACACGAGCATTACCGAACCGTCGTTCGGTGCTCAGAGGCTTCGCCATGGGCTCGGCGGTGTCGGCGATCGCGGCCACCGGTCTCGTCGCCATCGTGCTGCGTAACGATGACGACCAGCGCGTTGTCTCGGAGGTCGTCTCGGCGCATCTGCGATCGCTGCAGGCAGGTCATCTCATCGACGTGGTCTCCACCGACCAGCACACCGTGAAACCCTGGTTCAATGGCAAATTGGATGTTTCTCCGCCGGTGATCGATCTCACCGCGCAGGGCTTCACGCTGATCGGCGGCCGGCTCGATTATGTCGATGCCCGGGCGATCGGTGCCGTGGTCTATCGCCGGCGTCAGCACATCATCAACCTGTTCGTGGCCCAGACCGCCAGCACCGAGCACCGCGCCGCAAAAATGGAAACCATGCAGGGGTTCAACGTCCGACGCTGGAGCGAGCAAGGAATGAACTTCTGGGCGGTCAGCGATATCGCTCCCGACGAACTCGCCGAATTCGGCGAGAAGTTCGAGACGTCGCTGCGGACCAATTCCGTGGGCTAGCTCCAGGAACCGGCGAGATTGCAGATCGTGCTGTTACATCGTGCCGTTACGCCGTCTTGCGGACGGCGTTGTCGACGAGGGTTTTCCCGAGCGACCATATCGCACCGGGAACCTTGTGACTGGACGCGATGACGATATCGAACGCCGTCTCGATCCATTTGCAATCTTCTTCGGTGATGGTCAGCGATGGCAGCAGCTTGATGGTGTGGCTGCCATGGCCGGAGACCTGCGTGAGGACCTTGTGATCCTTGAACAGCGGCACGGTGATGAGCTGGCAGAACAGGCCCTTGTTGGCGGTCTCCAGCACGTTCCACGACGCCTTCAGTCGCAAGGACTTCGGCGGACCAAATTCGACGCCGATCATCAATCCCTTGCCGCGAACGTCCTTCAGCAATTCATAGCCGGGAACCATCCGCGTCAGCGCCAGCCGGAGCTCGGCGCCGCGCTTGGCGGCTGCTTCAACCAGCTTTTCCGACTTGATCACTTCCAGCGTTGCGATGCCCGCCGCCATCGCCAGATCGTTTTTCGCAAACGTCGATCCGTGCACAACCGCACGGTCCATGCGGTTGAATATCTTGTCGAAGATGTTCTTGCGGGTGAGCAGCGCGCCGACCGGGACATGACCGCCCGACAACGCCTTGGAGAGCAACACGATGTCAGGTTCGACATTCCAGTGTTCGACGGCGAGGAATCGTCCGGTCCGGCCCATTCCGGTCTGGATCTCGTCGGCGACCATCAACGTCCCGTACTTCTTGCACAGCGCCGCCGCACCCGGCAGGAACTCATCCGTGGGCATATTGACGCCCTTGCCCTGGATCGGCTCGACGATAAAGGCGGCAACCTGACGCGACGACAGCGCCTGTTCCAGCGCAGCAAGATCGTTGAACGGAATCGATGTGCATCCGGGCAGCAGCGGCTCGAATCCGCCGCGAAAGTTCGAATCATCGGTCAGCGAAAGCGCGCCGTAGGTTAATCCGTGATAGGAATGCGCGCAGTGTACGATGCCGGGGCGATCGGTGGCGCCGCGTGCGAATTTGATCGCAGCTTCGACACATTCCGCGCCTGAATTGGCAAAAAAGACCTTATCCAGATACGGCACATGCTCCAGCAAACGTTCCGCGAGCACCCCTGCGAGCGTCGAAACGTCGAGTTGCACGAGATTGGGCAGGTCGCTGTCGAGCACGCTCTTCAACGCCGTGCGCAGTGCCGGATGATTCCGGCCAATCGCAAAAACGCCAAAACCGCTCAGCAGATCGAGATAGCGAACGCCATCTCGATCGAACAGGTATTGGCCTTGCCCCTTTTGAAAGCCGACGTCGTAGCCGATCGTCTTGAGGACCCGAACAAGCTGTTCGTTCAGATGGCGGGTATGCATGGAACCGCGCTGTGACTGGCGGTCCACAAACATCTCGGAAACGTCTAGATTTGAATATAGCATTAGCTACATACTTCGGTTGATGGCTGCTTCGTCAACTGAAAACACTCAATGCGGCGTTTTGCCCACGATTTGACCAGCTCTTTGAGGTTTCAACAAATGTTGCACTGCCCGCGAACCGTCATCCGCACCCTAGCATATTCCGGAATTTTTTTGGCAACAGGTCTTGCGTCAGCTTTAGCGGCAGATCCGACCGGCGACTGGAGAGTGGCGGACGGAGTTGCCGACATCCGGGTGGCAGAGTGTAACGGAAGCATGTGGGGCGTGGTGGCGTGGGAGAAAATTCCGGGCGGCCATGACAAGAACAATCCCGATGTCTCAAAGCAGAATAGGTTAACGCTGGGGATGCCAATCCTGCTTGACATGAAGAAAAAGCCTGGCGCCGATGAGTGGGAAGGCCAAGTCTATAACGCCAAGGATGGACAAACCTACAGCTCCACGATCAAGCCAGCCGGCCCCGACCAGCTTGAAATCCGCGGCTGCGTGCTAGGCTTTCTCTGTGGCGGCGAAACCTGGACCCGCGTCGCGGGCTCGATTCCCAGCAGCCCGGTCAACAGCATGGCGAAGGGCGCAGCACCGAAGACGACGGGCGCGCCGCCTAAAACCGCGGCAACAGTCCCCCCAACCGCAGCTCCCCCGAAGACCACCGGGTCGGCCAATCCGGCTCCGAAAACGCAGGGTCAAAAATTGGCAACCGCTGCGAAGCCGAACGATCCGGTCGGCGATATCTGCCTAATCCCTGACATCGCGCGGTTTGCCCATTAAGGCAGGCTGAAACAACAACACCGCGGCAAGCGTCGTGACCAGCGAGAGCGCGAGCAGTTTGCCCATGCTCGCCGTGCCGGGATGACTCGACAGCCAGAGGCTGCCGAACGCCGTGGCCGTGGTTAGCGCGCTGAAAAAGATTGCTCGCGTCAGGCTCGACTGCAGTAGATTCGTTCTGCCCGCCCGCCAGGCCGTCACATAATAGATCTTGAATGCGACGCCGACGCCCAGCAGCAAGGGCAGTGCGACGATGTTGGCGAAGTTGAGCGGCAGCCCGATCAGCACGCAGATCTCGAGCGTGACAGCGCCGGCCACTAGCAGCGGAACCAGCGTCAGCAGCACATCGGTTATCCGCCGCAACGCCAGCCAGAGCAGAAGGCTGATCACGATCAGCGCAAACAGACCAGCATGAATAAAGGCCCTGACGACCGTCTCGCCGGATTTGAGGATCGATACCGGTCCACCGATCGCGGTTGGTTCGGCATTCAGAACGGCGCCGGCAAACTGGCGCAGCGTGTCGTTGTCGTTGGGATCGCCTTTCGGCAGCGCCTCGACGCGCTGCAGGCCATCCTTGGTTTTCCACGCGTTCACCAGATCGGGTGGCAGCGTCTTCAGGCTGACCGGTTGCGCCTGCAGCGAGTTCTTGAGCTGGTCGAGCACGATTTTCAACGGCGTCACAAAGATGGCCTGGGCCTTGTCTCGCGTCGCCTGATTCGATTCGGCAAGCTTTGACAGCGCATCCGCAAGCCGCCGGGACGCCACCGCGCCAGGGCCTTTGCCATCGCCGGCGGCCTTTCGCAGGCTCTCCGCCGATTCCTTCAGGGCATCGATATTCTCCTGATCGGACGGCGCGGCATCGATCGAATCCGGGTTCAGCGCCGGATTGAGAATCTTGGCACCCTCGGCGATCAGCTTCAATTTTGCCGGCTGGTCCTCCGGCACAAAACTCTCCAGCGACATGACGCGGAGCACTTCCGGCACCTTTTCCAGCCGGGCCTGAACTTTCCTAGCGTCTTCGTCGGAATTCACCAGCACATTGATCGCGTTGGCGCCGGTATTGGGGTCTTTTCTCAGATCGAGAAAGGTCGCGATCGACTCAACCTTGGGACTGCGCAGGTTGATCGGGTTGAAGTCGAACCTCAGAAAATAGAGCAGCGGCAGGCCGGCCACCGCGATCACGAGGGTGCCGACGATAATGATCACGCGATGCTTTTCGAGGAAATGGTCGAGCGGCGCCAGAAACGCATAACCGACGGGCTCTTTTTCTCCGGGAGGATTAAGCAAGCGCAACAACGCCGGCAGTACCGTAATGCTGGTAATAAACGCCACCAGCATGCCCACGCCGGCGATCTCGCCGAGCTCTGAAACGCCCTTGTAGTCGGTTGGCAAAAACGACAGGAATCCGGACGCGGTCGCCATCGCGGCTAGCGAAAGCGGGACCGCGACATATTCGGCTGCCTTCGCCAGCGCACCCGGCAGATCCTCGCCCTTGTAGCGCTCCGACCGATAGCGAACGCTGAACTGGATGCCGAAATCCACACCAAGCCCCACGAACAGAACGGCGAACGCAACCGAGAGCAGGTTGAGCGAGCCCACCATCATCAATCCCAGGGCGGTGGTGATCGACAGGCCGATAAAGAGGTTGATGAACACGGCGGAGATGATCTTTGCCGAATGCAGCGCCATCCAAAGAATGAAAAGTACCACGATCACGGTGCCGATCCCATTGACGACGGCGCCGTCCTGAACGGTCGCGAACTCTTCGTCGGCCATCGGAACCGGTCCGGTCAGCCTGACCCGCGCGCCATATTCGCCCGCGAGATTGAGGTCTTTCGCGGCCTGCCGGATCGCATCGGTCGCATCCTTGCCGGGCTCAAGCGCGTTGAAATCGAGGATCGGCTTGAACTCGATGAACGAACGGCGATCGGAATCGGTCAAAGGCTTGTCGCTGACGAGTTCGCGCCAGGAGAATGTCGCGGTGCCGGTTTTCAGCACATCCTCCACCGTCTTTGCGATTTGCGTGAACGGCCGCTCGGTGCTGTCCAGCTTGACCTGCCCGCGCTTGACGCCGGCAAGCCCGGTCTCCAGCGCGCCGGTCAGGCCCCGGATGGAGGGATCGCCGGCCATGATCTCGATCAACGGCGCGGCGGATGCGAACTGGCCGGTCAGCTCGCGGACCTCCACCTCCGGAAGGAACAGCAGTCCGTTCTTTTCAAAGAACGCGCCGGAGCCGAGCGGCTGTACGGAAGAAAAATGCGCGGTGTCGCCGGATAGCTTCTGCTCGAGCGCGGCGCTTGCAGTGCTGGTGAGTTCCGGGGTTGGGGCTTCTACTACCGCCAGGATCGTGCTGTCGCGATCGAACGCCTTGTCGAATTGATTGTCCCGCTTGCGCCAATCCAGTTTCGACGAGATCAGCGTATTGATGTCGGTATTGATTAAAAAATTCTGGGCTGTGTAGAAGCCCGCTGCGACCGCAAGGATCAGCGCGACGAGAACAACAAGAGGAGCAAACCGCGTACAAGTTTTAACAATCGATACGACAATACTTGTCAGCACATCTTTTCTTTCTAATCTAATAGCTAGCCGAAACGCTCGCTATCCAGCGAAGTTCCAGCGGCTGATTAACGTTGTTTGGATGCGTTTTGCTACGGGCGGCAGACAGATAGCGCAAGAGCTCGCCTTAATCTTCCCGTCGCGGGTATAATGCGGATCGACCTCCAGTAAAGTGACGAACAAGTGAGGGTTCCGCGGCTTCCCGTCACGGTTTCTCCGTATTATAATACCTATCTCCGTCAACCATGGCTGATCCTTTTTGCGATCCGCCTTTTCTAGCCGATCGTTTTTTGACACAAAGCCCAGTGCCTCCATGCGCTTAGGGCCGGAATGGATGCAAATTGAGGCATGGTGCAGATATTGCAGCTATCCGAGCGGCACGGAGATACCAAAATGAGGTTGGTGCAACTTGCGTAACGGAAGTCCCATGGAAGTGTATCTCGCGCAACCCCGCGGATTTTGTGCCGGCGTCGTGCGGGCGATCGAGATCGTCGAACGCGCGATCGAGAAGTACGGTCCCCCGGTCTATGTGCGCCACGAGATCGTGCACAATAAATACGTGGTCGAAAGCCTCAAAAACAAAGGCGCCATCTTCGTTGAGGATCTGTCGGAAGTGCCGCCCCGTGCCGTGACGGTATTCAGCGCCCACGGCGTGGCCCGGAGCGTGGAGGAGGAAGCTGCGGTGCGCGGCCTGCCCGTCCTCAACGCGACCTGCCCGCTGGTCACCAAGGTCCACAATCAGGGCAAACGGTATATGTCCAAGGGACGCGCCCTGATCCTGATCGGCCATGCCGGCCATCCCGAGGTCGAGGGAACCATGGGCCAGGTTCCCGGCCCCGTGCTGCTGGTCCAGGATGTCGACGATGTGGCGGCTTTGACCCTGCCCGCGGACACCCCGGTGGCCTACATCACCCAGACCACCCTGAGCGTGGATGACACAAAGGACATAATTCTCGCCCTTCAGCAGCGATTTACAGACATTCAAGGCCCCGACATCCGGGATATCTGCTATGCGACACAGAACCGCCAATCTGCGGTAAGGGATCTCAGTAAGCTCGTGGACGTCATTCTGGTGGTGGGCGCCACCAATAGTTCCAACTCAAACAGGCTCCGCGAAATCGGCACCGAGGCCGGCGTTGCGAGTTATTTGATTGCCGACGGAAGCGAACTGAACCCGGAATGGCTGAAGGATGCAAAAGCTGTCGGCATTACCGCCGGTGCTTCGGCGCCGGAAGTTTTAGTCGACGATGTGATCGAGGCGTTGAGGCGTATCGGGCCGGTTGCGGTGTCTGTGCTTCCCGGCCGGGAAGAAAATATCGAGTTCCGGCTTCCGGCTGAATTGACGGCAGCGAATTAACGACGGGCTGATCCACCTCTACCAAGTCCAGAAAGAAAACTCGTAATGGCAATACCGTTCTTCAAGGAAATGCGTATCGGCGGTTATCTTCTCAAGCAGAAAATGCTGGGCCGGAAACGCTATCCGCTGGTGCTGATGCTTGAGCCCTTGTTTCGCTGCAATCTAGCATGCGTGGGCTGCGGCAAGATCGACTATCCCGACGCGATTCTCAATCGCCGCATGTCGGCGCAGGAGTGCTGGGATGCCGCCGACGAATGCGGCGCGCCGATGGTGGCGATCCCCGGCGGCGAGCCGCTGATTCACAAGGAAATCGGCGAGATCGTGCGCGGCCTCGTGGCGCGCAAGAAATTCGTGTCGCTGTGCACCAACGCACTGCTGTTGGAAAAGAAGCTCGATCTGTTCGAGCCGTCGCCCTATCTGTTTTTCTCGGTGCATCTCGATGGTCTGAAGGAGCATCACGACAAGGCCGTCTCGCAGAAGGGCGTGTTCGATCGCGCCGTCTCCGCGATCAAGGCCGCCAAGGCCAAGGGATTCACCGTCAACGTCAACGCCACGATCTTCGACGGACACGCGGCGGAGGAGATCGCCAAGTTCCTCGACTTCACCACCGAGCTTGGTGTCGGCGTTTCGATGTCGCCGGGCTACGCCTATGAGCGCGCGCCCGACCAGGAGCACTTCCTCAACCGCACCAAGACCAAAAAACTGTTCCGCGACGTGTTTGCGCTCGGCAAGGGCAAGAAGTGGAACTTCATGCATTCCGGCCTGTTCCTGGACTTCCTTGCCGGCAATCAGGATTATGAATGCACCCCGTGGGGCATGCCGGCCCGCAACATTTTCGGCTGGCAGAAGCCCTGCTATCTGCTCGGCGAAGGCTACACCAAGACCTTCAAGGAGCTGATGGAAACCACGGACTGGGAAACCTACGGCACCGGCAAGTATGAGAAGTGCGCGGACTGCATGGCGCATTGCGGTTATGAGCCGACGGCAGCGAACGCGGCCCTGACCAATCCGCTGAAGGCGATGTGGGTGGCGCTGCGCGGCGTGCGGACGACCGGCCCGATGGCGCCCGAGATCAATCTCGATAACCAGCGTCCGGCACAATACATCTTCTCGTCCGAAGTGCAGAAGCGGCTGTCGGAAATCCGCCGCGACGAGGCTGCGGCGGCGCAATTGAAGACACAGCAAAAGGCGTCGACGGCCGCCTGAGCTGGCCCCCTCTCGGTTCTGATATTGAATTAGAACCGAGGCTCTAGCCTTTGATTTGATACGCTTTTCCAGAGCGATCCTGTATCTGCCTCGCTCGAAAACGCTTTAACTGCCGACCCAAAACAAAACAGGGCGCGATAGCGATCGCGCCCTGTTTTCGTTCGTCTTCATTTCAAGCTGGAAATTGCAGTAATTTCTCAGAGATCGGCTGTGACGAGGCCCTCGCCGCCCATCAGAAAGCCTCGGCAGCCACGCAGGCTGCGCAGCGCGCGGTTGAAATCGATCCCGGTCGAAACCAGCGAGCGCAGCGTCAGCGGATTACGCGCGACCCCTCGCAGGACCTTGCGCAGATCAATGTCACCGTTCGGCTTGATCGCATTCCTTGCCAGCGCCGGCAGAGCGCGGTTGGCAGGGTCGCTGATGACACGCAACGCCGCGAAGGGAAGACCCGCCTCGTCGGCGTAGGCCGCGGCGATATGGCTTTCCATATCGACGGCAGCGGCTCCCGTCTCCGACCACAGCGCAGCCTTTTTGGCTATGCCGGCGATGACCTGCTCGACGCCCGCCAGGCCACCCCTGACGACGCGGCGGCGGCCCAATGCGATGTTGGCAATCAGCTCTTCATTCAGCGCCGAACCGGCCAGCCATCGCGTGTCACCGGCCAGAACTTCGGTCGCCACCACGATATCGCCAGATTTCAGGGCAGGATCCAAACCGCCTGCCACGCCGAAACTAATGACGCCCCGGAATGTTGATGAATCGAGCGTCGCAAGCAGCGACCGCAATTGCTGGGGATCGCTACTGCTGCAGATGACGATCATGCCTGGGCCGGCTGCAATCCGCGCCTCCTGCACCAAACCTGTCACAATTAAAACCGGCCGCGGGTCGATTGCACTGCCCGCGGTCTCGCCCCCAATCCCCAAATTCACATCCCGACCCCTACCACCCTGCTGTTGGTGCTATTCAAATTTCGATACCGCGCTAGCGCCCAAAGCGGAAAGAACTTCGCATAGCCATGATAACGCAAGTAAAACACCCGCGGAAAGCCCGTAGCCGTATATCGCTGCTCGTCCCACAGTCCTTTTTCGGTCTGTGTGCTTTTTAGGCACTCCACCCCACGCCTGACAGCCGGATTTTCGACCTCTCCGGCCGCCATAAGACCAAGCAAAGCCCATGCCGTCTGCGAGGCGGTCGTGGGTGCACCCTCAAATCCCTTATAATCGAGTCGGTAGCTGACAGCATCCTCGCCCCAGCCGCCATCGGCATTCTGTATCGAAATGAGCCAATCGACGGCTTTGCGAATCATCGGATCCTGGTGGTCGACCCCTGCGGCATTGAGCGCGCACAGGACCGACCAGGTGCCGTAGACGTAGTTCAGCCCCCAGCGGCCGTACCAGGACCCCTCCGCAAGCTGGGTTCGCCGCAAATATTCGATCCCCTCGGCAACCGCTTTGCTGGTTTTCGCGGTCTCGCCGAGCTGCGCCAGCATCGAGAGGCAGCGCGCGGTCACGTCTTCGGTCGGCGGATCGAGCAGCGCGCCGTGGTCCGAAAACGGGATGTTGTTGAGGTAGTATTCGAGGTTGTTGACGTCGAAGGCGGCCCAACCGCCATCGCGGCTCTGCATGCCTTCGATCCACTCGCGGCCGCGGGCCATCGCGGTATCGTATTCCCGGCCGCCAGAGTGGCGCACGGCGCGATCCATCGCCATCACCACGACCGCTGTGTCGTCGAGGTCGGGATAATAGGCATTATTGTACTGGAACGCCCAACCGCCCGGGCGAACCTCGGGGCGTTTGACCGCCCAGTCGCCCTTGATATCCAGCACCTGCTTCGGCAGCAGCCAGTCGAGCCCCTGTTTGGCCTGCGACAGCGCATCCTCGCTGCCGGCCTCAAGCAGCGCATGGCAGGTGAGCGCGGTATCCCACACCGGTGAGACGCAAGGCTGGCAATACGCCTCGTCCTCGCCGATCACCAGGAGCTTATCGAGCCCTCTTCGCGTGACCACACGCGGTGGATAATCCGCCGGTTTGCCGAGCGCCTCGTACATCATCACGGCGTTGGCCATCGGCGGAAAGATCGCGCCCAAACCGTCTTCGCCGTTCAACCGCTCTTCAATGAAGGCGATCGCGCTGTCGATCGCGCGGGCGCGCAGTTTTTTCGGAAACACAGGCTCGATCACCCGCAAGATATGGTCGAGCCCCCGGAACAGCAGAAACCAGGCCCAGCTCTGGTGCGGCGCCTTTGCCGTCATGCCGATGCTGCGCGGATCCTGCAGGAACAACTCGTCGATGCCGACGCCCTTGGGATTTTTCGCGCGCGGCTTCAACGCCGCCAGCACCATCAGCGGCACCATCGTGGTCCGCGCCCAATACGAAATCTTGTTGAGATGAAACGGCGACCACATCGGCAGCAGCATGATCTCGACCGGTAACACCGGCACGCTGCGCCATGTCGTCACCTCGAACATCGCCAGCAGGAAGCGCGTGAACACGTTGCTGTGGATGGCGCCGCCGCGCGAGCGGATGGCCTCGCGCGCCCGCACCATGTGAGGCGCATCGACGGAATCTCCGATCATCTTGAGCGCGAAGTAAGCCTTCACGCTGGCGCTCATGTCGAAGGCGCCCTCATGAACCAGCGGCCAGCCGCCGTGAGCGCCCTGAATCCGGCGCAGGTAGTTTGCGATCTTGGCTTCCAGCGCCGCGTCGACCGGTTCAGCCAGGTAATGGCGCAGCAGCACATATTCGGCCGGGATGGTGCAATCGGCTTCCAGCTCGAACACCCAGTGTCCGTCGGGCTGCCGGAAGTCCAGCAAAGCGCGCGTCGCCGACGCAATGCTCGCCTCCAGAGCGGCGTCGGTGGCGACGCCCATCATGTCATTGCCGGAACGCATCTTCAGCGATATCCCCGTAATTGTACCCGGTTTCGTCGGAAACCGTTTGCCTCTCCCGATCAGCCCCGCGGCATGGCGAGGACAAGGTCGGCGGCGCGGTCGCCCGACCGCACCGATCCCTCAATGGTTGCCGGCAACCCCGTATCAGTCCAGTCTCCGGCGAGAAACAGGTTTTTCCAATTGGTGACCGGCCCCGGCCGCAGCGCGTTTTGTTCCGGCGTGGCCTCGAAAGTCGCCCGGCGCTCGCGCACGATCTGCCAGGGAGGCAATTCACCCTGCACGCGGGCGGCCTTGCAGATGTCGCTCCAGATCGCCTGCGCGAGTTCCTCGCGCGGCATGTCCACCAGCCGGTCGGCATTGCTGATGGTCACCGACAGCCGCTGGGGAAACGCAAACAACCATTCGACCAGTCCGCCCACGACCCCCAGGATCGGCGGCGCATCCTTGGGCGGATCGAAGCGGAAATGCGCGTTGACGATCGCGCGGAATTTCGACGGCGTTTTCAGGCCGGGCAGCAGCGAGGCCGCGGGGCGTGGCGGAACGGCCATGACCACCGCGTCGCCAGGCGCGAGACCAATGACGTCGTCGCCAAAGTTCAATTCTCCGACGCGGCCTTCGGCCATACTGAACGCGCGCAACTCGTGTCCGAACCGGATGCTGGCGCCTTTGTCCTGCAGCAGCTTGATCGCGGGCTCTACCAGGACCGCGCTCAAGCCATCGCGCGCAATCAGCGGCCGGCAGGCCTCTCCGCCCGCCAGCAGCGTCTCGCGCACCACCGCGCCGGCGAGCCCGGCCGAACCTTCCGGCGGATCGACATTGAGCGCAGCCAGCAACAGCGGCTGCACCAGCCGCTGATAGAGGGTGCCATCACACGGAATCGTCTTGCCTACCAGTTTGTCAGGACCCGCCCAGACCAGGGGCGTCAGTGCGAGATAATCAAGCAGTCCGGTATCGGGAACGCGGCGCGCCTGATCGAACACCCACAGCGGCAGCCGGCTGTCTCCGAGGTCGAGCTGCCAGCGCTGGCCCGTGGTCAAATCGACAAATGGAAATTGCGCGCGCTTCGGCCCGACCAGTCCGGCCTCGGTGCCGATCGACTTTGCGTAGGCGACCGCATGACGGTTGCCGGAGAGCAGGAGGTGATTGCCGTTATCGATGGTCAGGTTGGTCGCTGCGTCAAAATAGGATCGGCAGCGGCCACCCGCCTGTTGGGTCGCCTCGTGGACATGCACTTGGTAGTTCGCGTTGGCCAGCCGAACGGCGGCCGACAGGCCCGAAATTCCAGCGCCGATGATATGAACGGATTTTTGCATCAGATGAAGGCGTAGCGAAGAATGATAGCGAACTTGGCCATCTTGTTGAGGCGCACGGCCGGCCGGGGCAGCGCGAACCCTCTTTCGACCAGCAATTCCAGGATCGCGCGATAATATTTCGACATGATCCTCGGGGCGCGCACCACGCGCCGCGAATTGCGATTCATGACCTCGTCAGCTTTCTCGAAATGGCTTCGTGCCCGTTCGACCAGCGGCGCGCAGACTTTCGGCAGCGCCGGCTCGGCAACGACCTTGAGCGGATCGTTGCTGGTGATCCCGGCATGCAGCAGGCCTTCGAGCGGCAGATAGAGGCGGCCGATCGAAGCATCTTCATCAATATCGCGCAGGATGTTCGTCAATTGCAGCGCGCGGCCGAGATGATGCGCAAGCAGGATGCCGTCATTTTCCCCGAGACCGAACACCCGCACCGACAGCCGCCCGACGGCGCTGGCGACGCGGTCGCAATACAGATCGAGCGTTGCGAGGTCCGGCGCGCGGATATCCTGTGGAATATCCATCTCCATGCCATCGATGATGGCCAGAAAATCTTCGCGCTTCAGACCGAAGTGACGAACCGAGGCGACATAGTCCTGCAACCGCGCAGGCGGGTGGCCTTGATACAGCGCGTCAATGTCGTCGCGCCACCGCTGGATTGCAGCCAGCCGTTCCGGCCGCGGTCCCTCGGAATCCGCGATATCGTCGACCTGCCGGCAAAAACTGTAGATCTGAAACATCGCCTCGCGCTGTTCGCGCGGCAGAATCCGCATCGCTGCGTAAAACGAACTGCCGGAAGCTGACGTCCCGTCACTCGGGTTGGCTACCGCCGCGTCGAGCGTCATGCGCCGGCCGCCGGATTGGACACCGCGCGGCGTCCGACCGCGCGCCGAGCCATCTCGCCGGCCATCCCGCCGACGCTATACGCAAGCAGTTCAAGCGGCCCCAGATGGACCGTCTGGCTCAGGGGGTCGCGCACTTTCAGAAGACGGACGATCCTGTCGGCAAAGCTCTGGATCACCGAGATCTCAAGCCCGAGCCGAAAATCCTTCACTTCGGCGCTCAACGACTTGCTTTCGTCGAGCAGCGCCTCGGTTCGCACGGCAAGCGAATGCAGGCATTGCAGCAGGGGCGCCGATGCCCGTTCCCGTCCAAGCTCCTCCACGGATGCGCCGGCGGCAGCCAGCGCGTCGCGCGGAAGATAGACGCGGTTGAGATTCTTGTAGTCCTTGGCGCAGTCCTGAAGATGATTATTGATCTGCAGGCCGGCGCACAGGGCGTCGGACGCGGCCCAGGTCGACGTGCTCTCGCCGTGAACGTCGAGCATGAAGCGCCCGACCGGCATCGCCGAATATCGGCAGTAGTGAACCACTTCGTCCCAGTTCTCGTAACGAAGCTTGGTCACGTCCATCCGGAAGGCGATCAGGACATCGAGGGCATGGCGCGGCGGCATCGACCGCTCCGCCAGTGCGCGGCGGAGGTTGACGGCTTCCGGCTGGCTATCGCCCTGCCCCAGCAATTCGGCTTCGAGCAGATCGAGATAGGTGAGCTTGTCCTGCTCACCGAGCGTTGCATGATCGGCGACATCGTCGGCGGTCCTGACGAAATTATAGAATGCCAGGATCAGCGCCCGGTGACGCGGATGAATGATCCACGACGCGACGGGAAAGTTCTCGTCGCGGTGAGTCTTGCCGGATCGCAAATCGCTCGCGGTGGTCATCAGGAACTGGCTACATTCGTCGGGGTGAATTGGCATGCGGCAGCCATCCGCGCAAGCAGATGGATCGCGAACCCCATATAGGGGAATACGTCGCCAAAACCAATGCTGTCTGCGATTTCTCGCAGACCCAGGCCGCGTCCAAATTACACCGGGAAAGGGCCTGCGACAGCGATGACCCGCCGCAAATAGAGCCTACTGCCCGTGGTTTTTCAGCACCTGATCGCAGGCCTTGGTTATCTTCGTGCGATTTTGCTGAAGGCAGGCCAGAATGGTGAAATCACCCTGATCGATCACGGCGCGGCAGTGGCGCTGAACGTCGCGCGAACAAGCTGCCTGCTCCTCCGGGGTGCCGCTGCGCTGCTGCGGCTGCTGCTGGGCTATCGCACTGGTGGAAACGGACATCGACAACAGGGACAGGGCGAGGAAAAACTTATGCATTGTGTTCCTTCATTAGTAACGCGGAGAATCCCCATCCGATAGCACAGGGCTGAGCGGGAAAGCTCACTTAGATTGCAAAGGCCGCGAACTTGCGGCGACGAGTGGACCAAAAGCGCTGGTAAATGCGGCCAAATTTACGGCGGCACGCCTTTGAATACCGGGTCTAACGCATGAACTCCAATGACACGCATAACCGATTGATCACAAATGATTATTTATTGATGATGATTTTACTCGTCATCGGCCCCGCAGACACCAGCCGCTTGCGCTTCAAATCCGGCGAATATCTGAAGGTTTTTTGACGCAGCCGAACAAAAAAACGCCATCCGCCTGCGTTCCGGTTTGTGTACTTTAAAGATATCAATCCGACGCCATGGCCAATTGTCGCGATTGGAAGGCCGCGGGGATTGTCCATTTGAACCTAACACATCGCAGCCAACACCAAGTCTTCGATGCGGCGAGACGTCACTCGCATGAGACGGCAATTTGAACGGGAAAAATCGATATGAAACTGCTTGTTTCCAGCCTGTTTGGACAGGCCATCAAAGCCGCGACCGTTGGCGCCGCACTGATGTTGTCGATATCGGCAGGCCATGCACAGTCATCCAGCCCGTTCGCCGGTTTTGACGGGGCCTGGTCGGGCAACGGCACCGTTGCGCTTTCGGACGGAACCACCGAGCGCATCCGCTGCAAGGCCGATTACAAAGTCAACGGCAGCGGATTGGGTCTGAAACAGAGCCTCCACTGCGCCAGCGACAGCTACAAGTTCGATCTCAGCAGCGACGTGACCAGCCAGGGTGACCGGATTTCCGGCAACTGGAGCGAGGCAAGCCGAAATATTTTCGGCAATCTGCAGGGAACGGCGGGCGGCGGCCAGATCGAGGTGTTCGTTGAGGCCAACGGGTTTGCCGCGAACCTGACGTTACGGACCAGCGGTAACAGGCAAACCGTGCAGATCAGCTCCAAGGGCGAGATCCGCGGCGTCAACATCACGATGGTGAAGAGCTGAGCCTTTTTGAACGAAAGCCTGCCGCGTCAAAGCCCGATATTCAGAGCCTGACTTCCGATTGGAACCGAGGCTCTGAAGCAGCTTTTCCCGATTTCTCGTTTCCTGCTTACTCGGCCGCTTTCGTGTGAGCCGCCGTCCCACGAAGCCTGTTCGACAGATTGATCAGGAACATCGATGTCGGGCGCAGGATAAACAGATCCGCGATCAGGGCCGCGACCATCGCAAACGCACTGAGCCAGCCGAACAGACGCAGTGACGGCAGGTCTGAAAATACCGTCACCACCAGACCGCAGGCCAGCACGACAGTGGTCAGGATCAGCGCCGGGCCGACCAGCACGGTGGCGCGCTCGACCGCCAGTTCAGGACTGATACCCGGGGTACTCTCGAGTCTGAGCCTGTTGAGGAAGTGAATAGTCGCGCTCAGTCCCAGACCAAAGGACACCGTGAGAGCAACGACGCTTGCGAATTGCAGCCCCTCGCCGAGCAACCACAGCACCGTGCCGGACAAGACCACCGGGAAAATGCCTGGCAGGACGCATGAGAACATCACGACCACCGAGCGGAATGCGAGTCCAATGAAGATCGCGACCAGTGCGAATTCAATGGTCAGCCCCCGATTGAGCTTTTCGATCATGCTGGCGCTGTTGCGCGCCGCGATCGCCGAAAGGCCAGTGACGGCGATCTCATAGCCCGGATGCTTTTGGCGGACCACATTGAGCGCGGTATCCAGCTTCTCGACCACCGGCAGGATCTGGCTCGAATCGAGGTCAGGCACTCTGCCCGACACCACGACGGCCTGTTGATCGGCCGAGATAAAACGCCGGACCAGATGTTCCGGAATCAAATTGACGTATTCCTTCAACGTCGCGACATCGTCGCTGCCGGCTTTCTCGGCGAGCCAGCGACGCAGCGTCTCGAGCGACCAGACATTGCCGACACCGGCCTGGGTTTCCACGGTTGCGTGAACATCGGCGATCGTCTGCAACGTCTCCGGCGAATAAAGCGATTCACCCTTGGGGAATTCAACCAGCACATCGATCGGATTGGCGCCAGTCAGCTTCGCATCGAGGCGCCCGCTCGCCGCAACCGCCTGCTGCTTGTCCGGCACCTGATCGGCGAGCCGGTAACGCGGCTGCAGATTGGCGTAGACGCCGGCCAGACCGCCGACAATTATCAAAGCGATCAGGCTGAACAGGCCGGGGCGGCCGACCATCCGCACTGCGATCCAGTAACAGAAATTGCGCAATGCCTGAACGCCGGCATCGGCGCTCTGGAACTTGGTGGCGAAAACCTTCTCGTTGCGCACGAACAGCACACCGAACACCGGCACCAGCGAGAGCACCGCGATCAGAGCGATGATGGTGGCCGCGAGTCCCGCCTCGCCGAATTTTCGGATCAGGTCGGAATCCGAAAATTGCAGGGCGATAAACGATATCCCGGCCGTACCGTGCGTGAGCACGCAGGCCGGCCCGACCACGAGCACGGCGTTCTTGAAAGCGGTATATTTGTCCTGACCCGCGATCAGGCGATCGCGCGCCGCGAAGGTCAGCTGCATCGAGTCCGAAAAACTGATCACCATGATCAGCGGCGTCATCACGTTCAAAAACATATTGAGATTGAAATTGGCCCATCCGAGGCCGCCGAGCGCGAGCAGAATCGCGATCATCGGCGGAAAGGCGGCGACCACCATGAACGATATCTTGCGGAAGAAGATGATCGCGATGAGGCATCCGGCCAGAATACCCAGGATGTTATAGGTCAGCCCGTCGCGCTCGACCGCGTTGCGGA
Source organism: Bradyrhizobium canariense (assembly GCF_900105125.1). Classification (NCBI taxonomy): domain Bacteria; kingdom Pseudomonadati; phylum Pseudomonadota; class Alphaproteobacteria; order Hyphomicrobiales; family Nitrobacteraceae; genus Bradyrhizobium; species Bradyrhizobium canariense. The sequence continues at coordinate 2,619,958 of NZ_LT629750.1, forward strand.
TTTCGAGCTGCATGACCGGAACGCCCGACAGCTCGGCCTTGAGTCCGGAGCCTGCGAGATCATCGGCCATCAGCTTCCTGATATCGCCGACGGTCTTGCTGAGCTTGTTGCTTGCGACCACCTCGGGCTCGAGCGACAGCACGATCAGCGCCAGCGTGCCGTCTTCGGACAACAGCTTGCCGCGAATGATCTCGTTGCTTTTGACGGTTTCGATGAACTTGTCGTAGTCGGCGCCTTGCGGCAGCTCCGTCGGAAATAGCGCGGCGGGCAGCTTGCCCGGCGCCGGCGCCTGCCGGGCCGAGAACAGCGAAATCAGGCCGCGCGTGCCGTCGACGAGTTGCAGATCGGTGACGAGATCGCGCAGCTTTTCCAGGTTGCTGCGCTCGAGCAGCGTTTTGCCTTCGACCACGACCAGCACGTCGAATTCCGTCGCCGGGAAGCGCTTGGTCTCCGCTTCATACTGCTGGTAGTCCTTGGAATTGGAGCGGAACAGCTGGCTCAGCGAATCGTCGATCTTGATGCGGTGAATACCGAAGATCGCTGCGACAATCAGGGCAACCAGAATGATGCAGGACAGGATCGGCGCCCGAACGGCAATGAGGCCGATTCGCTCCAGCCCGAAAGCAATGCTGGGCCCTGTCGGCGGCTGCTCGACCTTCTGGACATGGACTTCATTGTCGCTGATCTTGTCGAGCATGCCTTGTCCAATTCTCACATCGGCTCAATTTATATAGCTTAAGTTCCGGGGCGCGAATGAGGCCTCAGATGGGCCGTGTCCGATTGGCGCTAGTCCTTGAAAACATGCGGAAAATTTGCTGAGCCGGTCTAGCAGGTCTGTATGGCCTCTCGCAAGCGCGGCCGGCAGCACAAAATCGCTATCAAAGTGGCGATAATGGCTTCAAATTTCGGCTTTGTCGTGCTCGCCCGGATGCACAGCGATTCGCTGCGGCGTTCCAGCGCCGCTTTCGTCTTTCAGCGCAACACCGGTGACTTCCCGGGCGAGGCCTTCGCGGGCCAGCCACGCGATCTTCGAAGCGGCTTCTTCATAGCCAAGTCCAGCGCCATGAATGTTCGACACACAGTTGCGCTCGGCATCCGTGAGACCGATTCTCGGCCCGAACGTCAGATACGCTCCCAGACTGTCCGGGGTGGAAAGGCCGGGCCGTTCACCGATCAACATCACAATCATGCGCGCGCCAAGGATGGCGCCGATCTCATCGCCCAACGCGACCCGCGCGCCCGACGCGACGACGGCACAGCCGATGTCGATGCTGCAGGAGTTCAGCAATGGGATCAGGCGTCGCACCAGTTCGATCGCATGGTTATGCACCGCCGCTGACGACAGACCGTCGCCGACAACGATGGCAAGCTGACATGGACCACCGCCTCTGTTCGTCAGCAACTGCTGAGAAGCCTGGTCGAGCATGCGCCCCAGATCGGGCCGCCGCAGATAGTCCTTGCGGCTGCCCGCGCGACTGCGGACCTCAAAGGTCTCGAGACCAAGACTGCTAAGGCCCAGCATCACCGCGGATGTATCAAAAGCGGCATGAACGGCGTCGCGGGCGCGCGCATGGTCCAGGGTAAATTCGAGCAGCGCATCGGTCGGCATGCTCGCCCCACTACGCCCCAGTCCGACGCGTGCGGGTGTGAGATTGCGCAGATCGCGCAACGTTCGTCCCGGCGGGCCAGCTGTCATCGCCATCAGCGCTTCACTACTCCGCCGGAACGGAGGCTTCCTGCAGTTTGAGCGAATAGTAGGACGCGTTGGTGTGCCCGCCCGACGCGTCGCGGGCAAACATGATCAGATGATGGGCGACCATAATCGAACTGATGAGATATTCGATCTCGCCGCGGACAAGACGCCTCAAGGCAAACTTCCAGAATTCGCGCTTGTAATCGCCGAGCACACCGACCTTCCAGAAGATGTTGCGAAGCATCGTGAGCCCGAGCTTGATGTTTTTCCACGAACTCCGCGCGCGCGATGGCGGAGGCTGGATCCGGTGCGGATAGGTTTGAGTGATCTGATATTCGTAGCGCTCCAGAAGTTTGTCCGGCTGGTAGGCGCTGCCCATGCAGGCGCGCCAGGTCGTCACGACATCCTCATATGGCAGCTTGAAGTCGACATTGGAATCGCGGCTTTCGTCCTCGATCAGCCGGTTCTCGCGCTTCAGCCGATCCCACAGCGGCGTTTGCGGCAATGCCTGCAACAGATTGATGGTCAAGAGCGGGATTTGCGACGCGTCGATGAATTCGAGCAAATGCTGTCCGGTTTCGGGCTTGTCGGTATCGAGGCCGAGGATGATGCCGGACACCACCTCCATGCCATAATTGTTGAGCGTGTGGATCGCTTCCATGATGGGAACCATCATGTTGTGATCCTTGTGCATCGCCTTCAGCGCCACGGGGTCCGGTGTCTCGATGCCGCAGAAAATGGTCCCGAAGAACGCCTCGCGCATGCCTGCCAGGATTTCCGGGCGCTTGGCGATGTTCAGCGTCGCCTCGCAGGAAAAGCGCAGCACATAGCCGGTCTTCTTCTGCCATTCGATCAGATGCGGCAGCAGATCGAGCGCGGCCTTGCGGTTGCCGATGAAATTGTCATCGACGAAATAGACCGAACCGTTGATGCCGCATTCCAGCAGCTTGTCGAGCTCGGCCGTGATCTGCTGCGGGGTCTTCAGACGCGGATTGCGGCCGTAAAGCCCGGGGATGTCGCAGAACTCGCACTGATAGGGGCACCCGCTGGAATACTGGATGCTGCCGAGGAAGTATCGCTTGATCTCGGCGAGTTCATAGGCCGGGATCGGAAACTTGGTCATGTCCAGGCGATCGGCGGTCTTCAATACCACCTGTTGCTCCGGACGTGATGGATCGCGCGACAACCTTGCGATCAGATCGTCGGTCGCATCGCCGAGCTCGCCGACATGGAGATAATCGAACGAGGGGTAGTAATCCGGACAGGCGCTGACCGAGGGACCGCCGATCGCGACCGCCAGATCGAAAGCATGCGCGCGGCGGCAGATATCGTTCATCTGCTGCCGCTGGATATGCATGCCGCTCACGAAAACGGCTTCCGCCCATTCAAAGTCTTCCTGTGTCGCCGGGCGGATGTTTTCGTCGATGAAGCGGACCGGCCAATGCGCGGGCAGATAGGCTGCGATCAGCAACAGGCCCTGTGGCGGCATGAAGGCCTGAACGCCGTCGGTCAGCGGATAGGCGTATTCGAATGTGCCGAAAGAAGACGTATAGCGTGGAAAGACGCACAGAATGCGCCGCACGTTCTCTATGCCTTCAACTCGCATCAAGCTTCCTCTGCAACCGCAAAGCTGTAGTGGCTCCGCAATTGATCATGTTCAAAGCTGGGCTACAAATCCCTCAACATTGTGGCAGCTATGCCAACCCGCAACGGCCCGAATGGTTGCGTTGCGATGATCCACCGGATTCCTGATCGTCAGGAGACAAGCCGCGAAGCGAAATCGGGTAACAGGCCAGTGTTGCCGGCGAGGCGATAGCCGGCATCGGCAAGGCCGGTGCGAAACAGCCAGTCGTCGAACTCGGGAGCCCGCTTCAGGCCGAAGAGATCGCGGACATAGAGCGCATCGTGGAATGACGTGGACTGGTAATTGAGCATCACGTCGTCGGCGCCTGGCACCCCCATGATGAAGGTCACACCGGCGGCGGCGAGCAGCGTCAGCAGATTGTCCATGTCGTCCTGGTCGGCTTCGGCATGGTTGGTGTAACAAATGTCGACGCCGAGCGGCAGCCCGAGCAATTTGCCGCAAAAATGGTCCTCCAGCCCGGCCCGAATGATCTCCTTGCCGTCGTAGAGATATTCGGGGCCGATGAACCCGACCACGCTGTTGACCAGCAAGGGATCGAACGCGCGGGCGACGCCATAGGCGCGCGCTTCCAGGGTCTGCTGGTCGACACCGTGATGGGCGTTGGCCGACAGCGCGGACCCCTGCCCGGTCTCAAAATACATGACATTGTTGCCGACGGTACCCCGCCGCAGCGACTGTCCCGCTTCATGCGCCTGCTTCAGCAGCGCAAGATCGATCCCAAAACTCCGATTGGCCGCCTGCGTTCCGGCGACCGACTGAAACACCAGATCGACCGGCAAACCCTGCTCGATCAGCCCGAGCGTGGTCGTCACATGGGCCAGAACGCAGCTCTGTGTCGGAATCTGCAACCGCGCAATAATGTCGTCGAGCAGCCGCACCAGCCCGCCGATCACAGCCGGATCGTCGCTTGCCGGATTGATGCCGACGCAGGCGTCACCCGATCCCAACAGGATGCCGTCGAGGATCGATGCCGTGATGCCTTTCGCGTCATCGAACGGATGATTCGGCTGCAACCGCACGCTCATTCGCCCGCGCAGGCCAATCGTGTTGCGAAACCGCGTGGTCACCTCGCATTTTTTGGCCACCAAAATGAGATCCTGGTTGCGCATCAGCTTTGAAACCGCCGCGGCCATTTCGGGCGTCACGCCGCGCGACAATGCCTGAAGCGCCGCGCCGGTCGCGGCGTCGGACAGCAGCCAATCGCGGAACGCGCCTACGGTCAGCGAAGAGATCGCTGCAAAGGCCGCCTTGTCATGCGTATCGACGATCAGGCGGGTGACCTCATCGTCTTCATAGGCGATGACGGTTTCATCCAGGAATTTTTTCAGGGGAACATCGGCCAGCGCAATCCGCGCCGCGATCATTTGCTGCGCACTGTCCGCAGCGATCCCCGCCAGCCGGTCGCCGGAGCGCGGCGGCGTGGCCTTGGCCAGGAGATCGCGCAGATCATCGAAAACATAACTGGTGGCGTCGATGACGTGGCGATAGACCATGGCAGCTCCGAAGCCGTCATGGCTTCCATGCACGATATTGATCGCCGACAGTACCATCTTCGTCGAGGGAAGCCGGGCCGCAAAATCCGGCATCGTTTGCTCGGCGCGAGCGCAGCACCCAAACGCCGATCCAGCCCGGCGAGCCTCGGGTTCCAATTTAAGGAACCCTTAAATCTCGAACAAGCCATTGATATCGAAACTAAATTTGTATGTCACACAGGCTTCGCAAATTAAGAATTTGTCCATGAAAATACTGCATAATTTTTAGACGGCCGAGCTCACGGCCTCTGTGGAGAGATCGTGATGCCCAAGGAAATGAAATCGCCCCGCCCCCTTTCTGTCCGCGCCCTGATGTCGGGGTTGTCGCTGGCGGCCAGGCTGTATTCGGTCTTTGCTCTGTTCGCGGTTCTGACCGCGGCGATCACCGCGCTGTCCGATTACAACTCCCGCCGGAATGCGGAGCTTACGGAAGCCGTCGAGACCGCCAGCCGGGCCGCGCTCAACGTTCAGCATGTCAATTCGCTGGTCTACGCGGTCGTGATGGAATCCCGCGGCGTCTATATGTCGACCGATACCGCCGGCGCCAAGAAGTTTGGCGACGGGCTTCTCAAATTCAACGACCAGATTCTTGCCGTGGTCAAAAACTGGGAATCCCTCGTTCGGGCCGATGACGCCGAACAGTTCGCCGTCTTCAAGAAGCGCATCGAACAATTCATTGAGTTCCGTAAGGAATTGGTTCGCCGCGGCGTCGAGATCAGCCCCGCCGCGGGCCGCGAGTGGGGCGACAACGATGCCAATCGGGAAGTGCGTTCCGCGCTCAACAAGGATCTTGAAGCGCTTTCCAGGGTCTATGCCGAACGCAGCAAGCGGCTGGCCCAGCAAACCGACGCCAACCACGAACTGGCCTTTCTGCTGACCTGTCTCGGCGGTCTCGCGCTCGTCGTGGTCATCATCGGCGTCCTCATCATCTCCCGTTCGGTCGCGCGGCCGCTTTCGGCCATCACGGCGACCATCAAGCAGGTCGCTGGCGGTGCCGATCATGTCGAGGTTCCCCATACCGATCGGGCGGACGAGATCGGTGCTTTGGCGCGGGCCATCCAGATCTTCCAGGAGGCGATGAGCCGCAACCGCAATCTCAATTCGCAGGTCCTGGCGGACTCCAAGGCGCGCGAAGAACGAACCCGGCATATCGAGACGTCGGTGGAGACCTTCCGCGAAGCGATGGCCGGCGTCATGCGCGCGGTGACCAACAGCGCCACGACGATGCGCGAAACGGCGCAGTCCATCGCCCAGGTGGCGTCGGATGCTAGTGGACAGGCGGTCGTCGCTGCCGGCGCCACCGAGCAGGCTTCACAGAGCGTCAATGCCGTCGCGGGTGCTGCCGAAGAACTGTCGGCATCCGTCGAGGAGATCAGCCGTCAAGTCCATCAGTCCGCGGTCGTCGTCGAACAAGCCGGTCAGCGCACGGATAAGTCGGTGGCTGAAATTGAAAGTCTGGCGGCCGCGACCCAGCGCATCGACGGTGTCCTCAATCTGATCCAGACCATCGCCGAGCAAACCAATCTTCTGGCGCTGAACGCGACGATCGAGGCGGCCCGCGCCGGCGACGCCGGCCGCGGCTTCGCGGTGGTGGCGCACGAGGTCAAGGCTCTGGCCGAGCAAACCGCCAAGGCGACCACCGAAATCGGCCAGAACGTCAGCATGATCCAGACCTCGACGCGGAGCGCGGTCGATGCCGTGCGCGAGATCGGCGGCGCGGTCCGCAATATCAACGAGGTTACGTCGAGCATCGCCAGCGCCGTGGCAGAACAGGATGCCGCGACGCGTGAGATCTCCAAGAATGCGCAAATGGCGGCTCAGGGCAACGAGACGCTGGTCGTCAATATCGGCTCGCTCGGCGACGCCATCGGCGAGACCACCAAGGCCGCAAGTTCAGTCCTGTCGGCATCCAGCGACCTGACCTCCACGGCAGAAATCCTGTCGCGTGAAATCGAAAAATTCTTCCGCAATCTTCGCGCTGACCCGCATGAGGGTCATGGCCGCGACGCCGCGCGGCCGGCTGCCGCCTGAAACGCAGTTTCAACCGAACGAACCGGCTTTCAAGCGCCTTATTGGCATCCGCCAGTCCGCGCGATGCCGCTTAAAGCCACTGCGACGGAATCTGGAGATCACAGACAAAGGCCAGCGCCAACGACATTGAAAGGCCGGCGATACTGAACATCGCGATCTGACTGAACAGATTGCATTCCAGTTTCGAACACACAATCCATTTGAAGTTAGACATGGCACACCCTTCCCGACAGGTTTCGCGAGATGAAGCTCTCGTCTAAGAACCTCAACCCATCGTAATCCGATTAAGGCGAGCCTTACCCGCAATCCCGTCAAGGTTCCGGCCGGCCGAATTGCAAAACCGTGGTTAAAAATGCGGGCGGCTCATGTGGTCAACCGCAGGTAAAGGCCGATCACTCACCACCAGGCTTCATTCGACCAGCAGTACGTCCACCGCGACCGCGAGCTTTTGCTTGCGGGAGCCGACAATGATGCCGTCGACCGGCGAGACATCGGAAAAGTCCCGTCCCACAGCCAGAACGATGTGATCGTTCTCGACGAGAATATCGTTGGTCGGATCAAAACCGATCCAGCCGACGTCAGGGCCGCACCACAGCGAGACCCAGGCATGGGTCGCGTCCGCGCCTTGCAGGCGCGGCTTGCCGGGCGGCGGGATGGTGCGCAGATAGCCGCTGACGTAAGCCGCTGGCAGCCCGAGACCGCGCAGGCCCGCAATCATCACATGGGCAAAATCCTGGCAAACGCCATGGCGTTTTTCGAAGACCTCCTTCAGCGGCGTCGAGATCACCGTCGCTTTCGGATCATATTTAAAATCAGTGCGGATCCGATGCATCAGGTCGACGGCGCCCGCAAGGATCCCGGATCCCGGCTGAAAACTCGCGGACGCATAGGCGGTGACCGGCTGCTGTACCGGCACCAGCGGGCTGGCAAAGACATACCCCACCGGCGAGGACGGACCGAGACTCGTGGCCGCGAACGCGACGTCGCGAATGCTTTCCCATGGCGGAGTTTGCGCAGTGCGATCAGGCGCGTGGCGAGAGACCGAGACCCGCGATCGAGAATCGATGCGAAGACTGCGATGCGCGGTCTCGATCAGGACGTTCTCGGTATGCGTCCCGAAGAAGTCGTGCCGTATCGTACGCTCTGCCGGCCGCGGCCTGATATCGACGGCGTGAGAAAGCAGCTGCTGTCCGTCGCTGCTCTTTGGCTCCAGCCGCAGCGAACAGCGCGCGAAGCTGACCGGACTTTCGTAACTGTAGGTGGTGACATGACGGATGTCGTAGATCACGCGAGGCCCGTCAGCTTCTCGGGCCGGCTCGCATTGGCACCATGCGGGAAATAATGCGACCCGATGGCATCGGCGAGGATGAGCAGATCCTGCTCCAGCGCGAACAGCGTTTTGACTTCAAGGCTCGTGGCTTCCGCCGTTGTCAGCATCGCCTGCAAGGCCACCGCGAGCCGCTGCGGACGCTCGATCAATCCATGCTCTTTCAACGCCGGAAGATTGGCGATGTGATCATTCAGCGCCGACACCTGAAACGCGACCGAGCGTGGATTATAGGGGTCAAGCACCACGAGATCGCGCACCGGCGCCAGCAGAGCTCCAACCAGATAGCGCGAGCGATAGGTGATCTGGCAATCCGCCAAGGTCAGGAGGATGTCGAGATCCTCGTCGCTGGCCTCGTCATAGGCAAACTGACGCGCGAAACGCGCGGTATTGATGGCACGTTCGGCGCGGCGGCCCACTTCGAGAAAACGCCAGCCCGCGGCGCGGTTCATGTTTTCCTGCGCCAGCCCCGCAAAGCTCGCCAGCTCCTGCAATGTCAGTTCGGCAGCGCTAAGAACGCCGTCGTCGTCGTCGACCTCGAAGGCGAGGCGTTCCGCCATTTCGGTGATCACCTGCCAGGCGTCCGGCGACAGCCGTTCGCGCAATGATGTCGCGGTCCGCTGCGCTGCGCGCACCAGCGACAGGGCCGATCCGAACTTGTCCGGGTTCTGCAGCGCCTCGGCTGCGATCCTCGCAGGATTGGTCCGTGTCGTCTGCGATACCGCCCCCCATGCCACCAGCATCCGCTGGATCCGCTCCACCGAAGGCAGCGCGGTCGAAGGCCCCTTGCCAGGATCGCGCATCGGCGTGCCGAGCGCCCGCACCAGCCGCAGCGTCGCCTCGGCACGCTCGAGGTAGCGGCCGAGCCAGAACAGATTGTCGGCGGCGCGGCTCGGCAGCACGCCGGCAATCCGCCTGATCCGCACGGTATCGACGGCTGGCAACAGCGTCGCGGTTGAGACCGCCTTGTCCGAGACCACCCAGACATCAGCCGATCGGACGCCATCGCCCATCGACACCGCACGGGCATCAGGCTGCTCGGCGATCCGGCAGAAGCCGCCGGGCATGATGGTCCAGCCATCGGGTGTTGCCGCCGCAAAAACCCGCAGCACGAACGGGCGCGGCGTGATCCGGCCATTTTCCCACACCGGCGTGGTCGACAGCCGGACCAGTTCCTGGCCGACATAATCGATGCCGCGTTCGTTGATCGCGGCCTTGAGCCGCTCGCGCTCGCTCGGCGACAACTCGCTGGCAAGCACCGGCCCGTTTCCTGGAAAGCCGGGAACGCCCCGGCCATAGGCGCCCTCGATGGCGACTTCATCGAGCCGCGACAACACTTCCTCGCGCGCGGCCTTCTGGCCGCACCACCATGTCGCGATGTGCGGCATCTTCAGGTCCTGGCCCAGCAAACGCCGGCTCAGGCTTGGCAGAAAGCCCAGCAGCGCCCGTGCCTCCAAAACGCCTGATCCCGGCATGTTGGCAACGACCACACCGTCCTTGCGCAGCACATCGATCAGTCCGGGCACGCCGAGATGCGATGAGGCATCCAGCTCCAGCGGATCAAGCCAATTGGAATCGACCCTGCGCAGCAATACGTCGAGCCGCTTCAGGCCGGCGACGGTGCGGATGTAAACGCGGTCGCCGCTGACGGCGAGATCGTCACCTTCCACCAGCAGGAAGCCGAGATAGCGCGCCAGCGTCGCATGCTCGAAATAGGTCTCGTTGAAATTGCCCGGCGTCAGCAGTCCGATCCGCGGCTCATCGCGATCGGCGCTCGCGCGCAGATTGTCGCGGAAGGCCTCGAAGAACGGCGCCACGCGTTCGACATTCATCGACTTGTAGAGATTGGAAAAGGCGCGCGACAGCACGAGGCGATTTTCCAGCGCGTAGCCGGCGCCCGATGGCGCCTGCGTGCGGTCGCCGAGCACCCACCAGCGCCCATCGGGTCCCCGGCCGACATCAGCGGCATAAAGATGCAGATAGCGCCCACCCGGCGGTTTGACGCCGCTCACCGCGCGCAGATATTCCGTGCTGCCGGCAATGGCGGCCGCGGGTATCGCACCCTCGGCGACAAGGCGGCCTTCGCCGTAGAGATCGCTCAGGACCATTTCGAGCAATTGCGCCCGTTGCGCGATGCCGGCGGTCAACTGCTGCCAATCGGCGTCATCGATGATGAGCGGCAGATGGCTCAGTGGCCAAATCCGGTCGGCACTGTCGCCGGGCGTGCGATAGGTCACGCCGGCTTCGCGCAGATGGCGGTCGGCAGAGGCGAAGCGCCGCTCGATGTCGGCCGGCGTCAACGCGGCAAAGGCGTCGAAAAATCGGGTCCAGACCGCACGGGGCGCCCCATCCTCGCCGATATATTCATCGGGAATTCCGGGCAGGCGAACGTAATCGCGCGCCCATTGCGCCATCCGGCGATGGCCCGGACGGGCCTTGCTCTCCTGATTGCCGGCTTGTTCCGCCATCCGACTCTCCCGCCCTAGGCCAGTCCTCAATGCAGGAGCGGCGTCCTCAAGTCGAGGGTCAGCGGAAATTCAATTGTGCGTTCCTCGCGCGGCGGGTCGATCTTGCCGGGGGTATGGCCGTGATCCTGAAACCGGGCCAGCCGCCGCGCCTCGGCTTCATAGGAATTGACCGGCTTGGTGTCGTAGCTGCGGCCGCCGGGATGCGCCACGTGATAGACGCAGCCGCCCAGCGACCGGCCATTCCAGGTATCGATCAAGTCAAACGTCAGCGGCGCGTGAACCGGAATGGTCGGGTGTAGCCCCGAGGCGGGCTGCCAGGCCTTGAAACGAACGCCCGCGACCGCCTCGCCGGAGCGGCCGGTTTCCGTCATCGGCATCCGCCTGCCGTTACAAGTCACGACGTGACGGCCTTCGACAAAGCCCGCGGCCTTGACCTGCAACCGCTCCACCGATGAATCGACGTAACGTACCGTGCCGCCAGCCGAGCCCTCCTCGCCCAGAACATGCCAAGGCTCGAGCGCCTGACGCAGTTCGAGCGAAACGCCGCCATGGTGAACATGGCCGAACACGGGAAAACGGAATTCGAGTTGGGCTGCATACCAATCCGGCGAGAAGTCATAACCGGACTGCTTCAGTTCGGCGAGCACGCCCAGAAAATCCTCCCAGAGGAAATGCGGCAGCATGAAACGATCATGCAGCGTCGTGCCCCAGCGCACGAACTTGCCTTGTTGCGGCTCCCGCCAGAGCTTGGCGACCAGCGCCCGGATCAGCAATTGCTGCGCCAGGGACATGCGCGGGTCGGGCGGCATTTCCAAGGCGCGAAATTCGACCAGCCCAAGCCGGCCGGTCGGACCATCGGGTGAATAAAGCTTATCGATGCAGATCTCGGCGCGGTGCGTGTTGCCGGTGATGTCGACGAGGATATGCCGGAACAGCCGGTCGACCAGCCACAGCGGCGCCTTGACGCCCTCCGGCGGCACGTGGGCCAGCGCGATTTCCAATTCATAGAGGCCATCATGCCGGGCCTCGTCGATGCGCGGCGCCTGGCTGGTCGGCCCGATGAACATGCCCGAGAACAGATAAGACAGCGACGGATGCCGCTGCCAGTACAGCACCAGGCTCTTCAGCAGATCGGGACGGCGCAGGAACGGCGAATCCGCAGGCTTGCCGCCGCCAACCACGACATGATTGCCGCCGCCGGTGCCGGTATGCCGGCCGTCGACCAGAAAGCGATTGGCGCCTAGCCGGACCTTGGCGGCGTCTTCGTAGAGGCCGAAGGTGATATCGACGGCTTCGCGCCAATTGCTCGCCGGCTGAATGTTCACTTCGATCACGCCGGGATCTGGCGTCACCTTGATGACTTCAACGCGGGGGTCGAACGGCGGCGGATAGCCCTCGACATGCACCTGCATCTGCATCTCTTCAGCGGTCGCTTCAACCGCCGTGACTAACTCCAGGTAATCCTCGAGCTTTTCTACCGGCGGCATGAAGGCGCAGAGAATGCCGTCGCGGATTTCGATCGACATCGCCGTGCGAACGCCGCCGGATTTGAGTTGCTGCTCCTGCACGTCCTGATGCGGCGCGGCTTCGGCCTGGGCGGTCTGGTCATACACCGGCAGCGCTCCGCGCGGCTCCAGCGGATCCTGCTCGACGATGTAGGGATACTCCTCCGCCGGGATATGCGGCAGCGACGAGATCGGCAGCCGCAGGCCGAGCGGAGAGTCGCCGGGCGTGAGAAACAGATTGCCGCGCCGCAGCTTCCAGCGTTCGCTGCGCCAGCGTCCCGCGTCGGCGTTCCAGCGCTGGATCGGCAACACGAAGCCTTTGGGCGTATTGAGCCCCTGATCGAACACCCGCGCCATGCGCGAGCGCTCTTCCGGATCGGATAATTTGGAATCGCTGGGGTCGACGTTCGGCGGCAGACCTGCTTCCTTTTGCAGCCAATGGGACGGATCCTCGAACGCCGGCAGGACATATTCGGAATCGACGCCGAGCTTTTGCGCGGTGGCTTCGGCGAACCGCTCGGCATCGTTAATGTCCGCCCGGCGCGGGTTTTCGATCTTCGCAATCAGATCGGAATTCTTCCAGATCGGGACGCCGTCCCTGCGCCAGTAGAGTCCGAACGCCCAGCGCGGCAGGCTCTCGCCCGGATACCACTTGCCCTGGCCGTAATGCAGCAAGCCGCCGGGCGCGAAGCGCGCGCGCAAGCGCCTGATGAGGTCATCGGCCAGGCCGCGCTTGGTCGGGCCGACGGCCGCGATATTCCATTCCGGCGATTCCAGATCGTCGACCGAAACGAAGGTCGGCTCACCACCCATCGTCAGGCGCACGTCGCCGGCTTTCAGATCGGCATCGACCTGCTCGCCGAGCCCGTCGAGGCGCGCCCAGGATTCATCCGAGAACGGCCGCGTGATCCGCGGCGCTTCGCGGATGCGCTTGACGCTCATCTCGAAGCCAAATTCGACGTTGGCAAAGCCCGCGCTGCCGCTGATCGGCGCCGCCGAGCGATAATGCGGCGTGGCGGCGACGGGAATATGCCCTTCGCCGGTCAGCATGCCCGAGGTGACATCGAAACCGATCCAGCCGGCGCCCGGCAGATAAACTTCGGCCCAGGCGTGCAGATCGGTGAAATCATTCTCGACCTCGCGCGGCCCCTCGACCGGATCGATGTCGGGCCGCAACTGAACGAGGTAACCGGAGACGAAACGGGCGGCCAGACCGAGATGCCTGAAGATCTGGATCAACAGCCAGGCGGAGTCGCGGCACGATCCCGCGCCGGACGCCAGCGTCTCTTCCGGCGTCTGAATGCCCGGCTCCATGCGGATGATATAGCGAATCTTTTTCTGCAGTTGGGCGTTGAGATCGACCAGGAAATCGACGGTGCTTTCGGCCTTGCGCGGAATGCCGGCAAGATAGGCGGCAAACAGCGGCCCCTCCTCGGATATCGCGAGATAGGGCGCGAGCTCGGTCCTGAGGTCGTCGGTGTATTGAAACGGAAAGCTGGTGGCGTAGGGTTCGACGAAGAAATCGAACGGATTGACCACGGTCATCTGCGCGGTGAAATCGACCTCGATCTTCAGCTCGGTGGCTTTCTCGGGAAAGACAAAACGAGCCAGCCAGTTGCCCTGCGGGTCCTGCTGCCAGTTCACGAAATGATTTGATGGCGTAACCTTGAGTGAATAGCTCAGGATCGGCGTACGTGTATGCGGCGCCGGCCGCAGGCGAACGGTTTGAGGGCCGAGGTCGATCGGACGATCATATTTGTAGTGTGTAACGTGATGTAGCGCGACGAAGATCGACACAGACTGACCACTCCAGCAGCTTTTTTAAGCAGAACACTGGTTTGGGGGTCGATCAAGCACTAACAACGGGCACGAGCTGCCTACGCGAGGGGCGTAAGCACCGTCATTCCGGGATGGTCCGAAGGACCAGACCTCGGATGCGCAATTGCGCATCGGGGAATCTCGAGATTCCGGGTTCGATGCTTCGCATCGCCCCGGAATGACGGCGCGCAGGATGGTGGAGCGAAGCGATACCATCTATTTCGTCTATGAAAGCGATGGGTTTCACGAAGGAATCAACCCATCCTACGAGCTAAGCTGGGACGACCAGCCAGGTGCCGAATCCCTTCAAACATGCCTCACGCTCTCGCCGCGCGATGCGCCCGAGCTGATGCAAAAACTTCCGCCCAGAGGGCGTGGGGAATGCCGGGCGCCCAGTGCACCCGCAGCCTCGTGTGCGCATGGTGTTGGTAAGTATGCACACGAGTATTCACAGCAGTCACACCGGAAATCGCCCGGCATTCCCGCACGCAATGGTTTTAACGGTTTACTTCGTGCTCTCCCCGGCGATCGGGCTCTTTTGCCACCGTCGCCTCGCGGACCAAAGGTTCTATCCAGCCCGGTTGAGCCGAACGAGCCTCCGCAAGACTTGACGCCAGCGTCGAGGCGTCAGGACCACACGACTTCACCGTCCGCGGACTCCGTCTTCGACAAAAGTCATCAACGCGATACGGTTTGTCGCGCCGAAGCCTCGGCGAAGGCGGAAAAAACAGCGTCGTCGTCTTGCGTGCCTGATATCGCTCACGGAGAGCAATCCGCCCTGCGACCCCATCGCACGCCTGACGCTGCCGCGTCCACCGCATCTCATCCCGCGTCCGTGACGATCGCGATACGCCCCTCCTGTGGGACGAGACGGCGGCGGGTATGGAGGTGATTTGGAGAAAAACGGAATGGGAATATTTTTCGCTATGGGACTCGACAGCCCCGATCACACCAAATCTAGCCCGTCGGGCGCGGGTGCTTTTTGCACGGCGTCATCCGCCCGTTCGACGGAAAGAATAATCTGACACGTTGGGTAAATCGACGGCATTCATTCATAATCTCGGCAGACCGCCCTCAGCGGCCCCGCTTGTGCCGGCTCTGCGAACACGATTCTGTTTCTCGGACCTCCGCTGCTCAGCGTTTATGTGAAGTTCACCTAAGCCGGTGCCGAACTCCTTGCGTGATGGCAAGTTCAGCGAACCGATTCGCAAGCCTAGCCCAAATGGTATGCATATTATCAATGCCGCCCGCATTCCTAGTCCCCCAACTTCCGGTATGGGGCACGCCGTAAATCTCAGCCCCATTCTGGTGTTGGGTGTGAGCGTTAGGCAGCGATGCTTCGCTTAGCTTGCTTAGCGGATGACCTAGGGCAAGTTGAATCGCGTTGAACGTTCCTTTTCCGAGGCAAAGGACCATGCGGGGCTGAACAATCTCAATTTGCGGGAGGGCGTATTTTTCCGCGCAATACGCAAGGTCTTCAATCGGAATCTTGGCGCTGATGGTTCCAGGTTTGATAAAAACAAACAAGTTCGTTGCGTAGGTGTCAGCAAACTCCAGTCCAAAATGCTTTTTGAGAAGTGCTTTCAAGGTTTTGTTTGTCGGAAGATTAGCGTCTTGACCACAGAGCTTTCGCGCCTCTTTCTGCGCTGGTTTGCTTCGCTTTGGTGATTCTAAGGCTTCTGCTGAGGACCAATCTTGGGCCACAATCATCAAGCCAGCATCCAGGTTGCAAGCCGATATAGTCCAAGGAGTTATCCAATCGCCATCGTAGAAGCCATCGTCGAAGTCAGACAGCGCATGATACTTTGGATTTCTATCCTGCTTTCGGAGCAAGATTAAATCAGCCAGGGCTTCCTTCTTACCCACCTGTGGCTATCCTTCGAAATTCCGAAAATCTCTTGGCGCATCATATTTTATAGCACGTAGGATGGGTGGAGCCAACGGGTCCGGCCTTCGGCCGGCCCGATGATAAACTCCGCGATACCCATCGATTTAAAATTTGCGAAGATGATGGGGTTCGCGAAGGGCTCAACCCATCCTACAATCTGCTCAGCCGCAATTCCAGATCGGCCCGATAGGTGTCTGCGTCCAGCACGGACCAAAGCTGCCGCCATTGTAGCGGCCGCGGGCAAAGCCGGGCCGGCCGAAATAGTACCGGTCGCCATCATACCCGTAATAGCTAGGGACCGGGTCAATATACCAAGGGCGTCGCTCGCGGCGCGCCATACGCAGCACCGCAGGTTCCTGGCGATAGAGCGGCAGGCTGTTGTTCAGCGGCTGATGATAGCCCGGCAGGAAGCCATAGCCATGCCAGCGTGGCGCCGGCCGCTTATGAATTGGCGCAGCCAGCGCGACCACCGACAGCAGCGACAGAACGACAGCAATTGATAGACACACGAGGCGCGACATAAGCACACCATAGACAGTCGGCTGTGGGATGGCCATTCAAATCCGAGTGCAAAGTTTCTTCGCGGCCTACTGCAGATCCGCCAGTCGAGGATCCTGTGCCGCCGCTGCGCGCAGCCGATCGCGGTCTGGGCTGCCTTGCGGGTGCTGCTCGCCGGTGCCACACTTAGCCCTCAAGTCCGACGGCAAAGACCGGGCAAGCGGGCATACGGGACAATCGAGGGAACGATGAAGCTCGCTGCGAACCTGTTCGCCGCCCTGTTTGTGCTGCTCGCGGCGCAGACCGCCTCGGCGCAATCGAGTTATCCGAACCGGCCAGTGAAAATCCTGGTCGGCTTCACACCCGGCACCGCTCCCGACCTTGCGGCTCGCATTCTTGCCGACCGGTTTGCGGAAGTCTGGGGCACGCCGTTCGTGGTCGAGAATATTCCCGGCGCCGGCAGCAACATTGCCACCGACCGCGTCGCCAAGGCGGCCGCCGACGGCTACACGCTGCTGATGGGCGGCAACCCGTCGCTGGTCATCAATCCGAGCCTGTATACGACACTGCCATTCGATCCGATCAGGGATTTCGCACCGATCTCGCAGGTATTCATCGCGGCGAACGTGCTCGCCGTTCCGCCCGAGCTGCCGGTCAAGAGCGTGGCGGAGCTGGTGGCGCTCGCCAAAGCCGAGCCCGGCAAACTTTCCTATGGCCATGCCGGCGTGGGCACGTCGCAGCATCTGGCCGCCGAATTGTTCAAATACATGGCGCATGTCGATATTGCGCCGGTGCCCTATCGCGGCACCACGGCGTTCATGCCGGACCTGCTCGCCAACCGAATCTCCATGTCGTTCGCCAATATCGTGAACGTGGTGCCGCTCGCGCGCGAAGGGAAATTGCGCGCGCTGGCCATCACTTCGCTCAAGCGCTCGGCCCTGGCGCCCGACCTGCCGACCATGGCGGAATCCGGCTTCCCTGGCTTCGAGGCCGTGCCGTGGTTCGGCCTGCTCGCGCCGACCGGCACGCCGAAAGATGTTCTGGACAAATTGCACGACGAAACCGTCAAGGCCCTGGCGACGCCCGAGGTGCGCAAGAAGTTCGACGAACTTGGCCTCGAGCCGGTCGGCAACACGCCGGCCGAATTTGCCGCGATCATCAAGAAAGAAACGCCCGAATGGGCAAAAGTGATCAAGGATGCCGGCATCAAGCTCGGCAACTAGCGCGTGGGATGGGTCGAGCCAACGGGTCCGGCCTTCGGCCGGCCCGATGATAAACTCCGCGATACCCATCAACTAAATTTGCGAAGATGATGGGTTTCGCGAAGGGCTCAACCCATCCTGTGGACAGCTCCTAACAACGGGCACAGGATGCCTAGGCGGGAGGCGTATGCGCCGTCATTCCGGGATGGTCCGTAGGACCAGACCTCAGATGCGCAATTGCGCATCGGGGAATCTCGAGATTCCGGGTTCGATGCTTCGCATCGCCCCGGAATGACAGATTAATCCTACATCGTAGCCCCAAGCACCCAGGGCGCGAATTCGGCGCCGCCGAAGTCGAAGCTCTCGCTCTTGGTCGGCTGTCCCGAAGCGGTCTTCAGCATCAGATCGAAAATGCGTTGGCCGCATTGCTGCACGGTTTCCTCGCCGTCGAGGATGGTGCCGCAATTGACATCCATGTCGTCTTCCATCCGCTTGTACATCGGCGAGTTGGTCGCGAGCTTGATCGATGGCGCAGGCTTGCAGCCGAACACGCTGCCGCGGCCGGTGGTGAAGCAGACAAGATTGGCGCCGCCGGCGACCTGCCCGGTCGCCGCGACCGGGTCGTAGCCAGGCGTGTCCATGAACACAAAACCTTTCTTGGTGACGGGCTCGGCGTAGTTCAGGACATCGACCAGGTTGGTGCTGCCGGCCTTGGCCATCGCGCCGAGCGACTTTTCCAAAATCGTGGTAAGGCCGCCGGCCTTGTTGCCCGGGCTTGGATTGGCGTTCATTTCGGCGCCTTCACGCTCGGTGTACTCCTCCCACCAGCGCATCAACGACACCAGCTTTTCGCCGACCTCGCGGCTGACCGCGCGGCGCGTCAGGAGATGCTCGGCGCCGTAGGTTTCCGGCGTTTCCGACAGGATCACGGTGCCGCCGTGCCGCACCAGCAGATCGCTCGCCGCTCCCAGCGCCGGATTGGCGGAGACGCCGGAATAACCATCGGAGCCACCGCATTGCAGGGCCACCGTCAATTCACTGGCCGACACCGGTTCGCGTTTTACTTTATTCGCATCGGCCAACGCCTCGCGAACAAAGGCAACTCCGGCCTCCACCGTCTTGCGGGTCCCGCCGATTTCCTGGATTTCCAGTTCGCGCAGGCGGCCGGCGAGCTTCTGCTCCTTCATCAATCCGCCGATCTGGTTGACCTCGCAGCCAAGCCCCAGCACGACCACGGCGGAAAAATTGACGTGCCGCGCATAGCCGCCGAGCGTGCGGCGCAGGATCGTCAGCGGCTCGTCCTGCGTCATGCCGCAGCCGGTCTTGTGGGTCAGCGCGACCACGCCGTCGACATTCGGGAAATCGGCCAGCGGGTTGTCGCCCGTGAACGGGTTTTTCTTGAAGACATCGGCGACCATGCCGGCGACATGCGCACTGCAATTCACCGAGGTGAGGATGCCGATATAATTGCGGGTCGCGATCCGGCCGTCGGGGCGGCGAATGCCGTCGAAAGTCGCAGGCAGATCGAAATTGGGTGTCGGCGTGACGTCGACGCCAAAGGCGTAGTCCTTGGCGAAATCGCCCATGCCGCAGTTCTGGGTGTGGACGTGCTGGCCCGGCAAAATCGGCGTGGTCGCAAAGCCGATGATCTGGCCATAACGACGGACCGGTTCACCGACCGCGATCGGCTTGATCGCCACCTTGTGGCCGGCGGGAATGCGCTCAACCGTGGTCACGCCGTCGGCCACCACCATGCCGGGCGGCAGGCTCGAGCGCGCAATCAGCACGCCATCATCAGGATGCAATCGAATGACGGGTGCTGGGGTCATGGGTTGTCTCCTGTGAGATTTGCGAATGGTGAGCAGCGAATGGCGAACAGAATTAGTTCTACGCGCTACTCCCCATTCGCTATTCGCCTTTTTCAGTTACGCCTTGCCGCCGGAATCCTTGCGGGTCTGATTCACCTGCATCTTGGCGTAGGTCATCATCAGTCCGCTCTCGTTCGATAGCGTCACGAGCTTGAAACCCATGTTGATCGCGCGCACCGCGCCGTCGGCGCCGCTGCAATGAATGCCGGGATAGAGGCCGCGCTTGCCGCACTCTTTCACGATCTTCTCATAGATCTTGAGGATTTCCGGCTCGTCGCGGTCGAGCTTCGGCACCAGGCCATAGGAGAAGCCGAGATCCGAGGGGCCGATATAGACGCCGTTGATGCCCTCGACATCGAGGATCGATTCCATGTTTTCGACCGCCGTCTTGGTCTCCATCATCGGCAGCAGCACGATCTCGTCATTGGCGGTCTGCTGATAGGTGCCGGCCGAGCCATACATGCCGGACCGGATCGGGCCGTTCGAACGCGTGCCGCGCGGCGGATATTTGGCGTAGGAAACGAGGTTTTCCGCCTCCTGCTTGGTGTTGACCATCGGGCAAATCACGCCATAGGCGCCGCCATCGAGCACCTTGCCGATGATGCCCGGCTCATTCCAGGGCACGCGAACCATCGGCGTCACCGGGTGGCCGTTCATCGCCTGAAAGCACTGCACCATCGACTGGTAGTCCTGCACACCATGCTGGATATCCACGGTGACGCTGTCGAAGCCGCATTGCGCGATCACCTCGGCGGAAAATCCCGACGGGATCGCAAGCCAGGCGTTCACCACAGCCTTGCCCGAGGCCCATACTTTCTTGACGTTGTTTGCCACTCTGTTTCCTTCCCTTTTTTCCGAACCTGCCGTCATTGCGTAGAGCCTGGCGCTGAAGCAAGACAGTCCAGATTTCGCAGCTCTGGATTGCTCCGCTGCTCCCGCCAGCGGCGCAGATTATGCCGTTGCCCGCTGGATGCTGACTTCGCTGACACCTACTTCGCGGGCAGTATTCACTATCGCCGCCCAGGTATCGTCAGGCAAGGGCACACCGTTCTTGGTGCGATCGGCCCGCATCCTGGCCTCCGGTTCGCCCGGAATCAGCACGGAATCGACGCCGGCGGCCGGCTTGGTATCCTTGAAATATTTGACGTAGCGCGCGATCTCGCCGTCGAAAAAGTTGGCGGGATCGACCAGCTTGGGATCGACATAGAACGCGAACATGCCGTTGGCGAAGCGCCGGTCCGGTCCGGTGGCGCCGGTACCGGTCAGCGCGCCGCCGAGCAGTTCGCAGATCAGCGCCAGACCCGAGCCCTTGTGCTCGCCGAATGCCCGGATGGCGCCCTTGCCCTGGCTGTGGTCGCGCGGCCCTTCCGCGGTGTGCGGGCCGTAGAGCACCGCCGGATCTTCGCTCAGGGTGCCGTCGAGATCGATCAGCGCGCCTTTCGGCAGTTTCTTGCCGCCGCGGCTGGCGACCAGCACCTTGCCTTCGGCGACGATCGAGGTCGCGAAATCCAGCACGATCGGCCCCTGCCCCTGGCGCGGAATGCCGACGCAATAGGGCGCGGTGGAAAGCCGCCGCTCGACACCCCCGTAAGGCGCCACCAGCACCGAGCCGGCAGCGTTGACGAAATGCACCGAGACCAGGCCCTCGGCGGCGGCCATTTCAGCCCAGTCGCCGACCCGGCCGATATGTCCGGCGTTGCGCAGCGCGACCGCCGCAAGGCCCGATGCCTTGCATTTCTCGATGCCGATCCTGACGGCCTGGGGCGTGACCGTCTGCCCGTAGCCGAACTTGCCATCGACCACCGCGAGCGAGGGGGTATCGACGACAACCTCAACGGTCTGATCGGGAACAACCGATCCCATCTTCTTCCAGCGGATATAGACCGGAACCCGGATCACGCCGTGACTGTCATGTCCTGTCAGGTTGGCGGTCGTCAGATACGTCGCGATGCGCCTGGCTTCTTCGGGCGAAGAGTCCGAATGGGAGAAAACTTCGGCAACAAAATTGATGAGGTTCGGAACCTGGATGGTGACCATGGATCGATGGCTCGCTGGTTTAGACGCTGACTTTGGCGTGGCCGCCGAGATAGGCGGCAGCGATGGCTTCGTTGCCCCACAGCTCGTCCGGCTTACCGCCCAGCACGATGCGACCGGTCTCCAGAACGTAGCCGTGATCGGCGACGGAAAGTCCCATGCGCGCATTTTGCTCGACAAGCAAGACCGTGGTGTTGCGCCTGATCTCGGAGATGATCTTGAACACCGCCTGCACGATCACGGGCGCGAGACCGAGCGAAGGCTCGTCCAGCAGCAGCAGGCGCGGTTTCGCCATCAGGCCGCGGGCCACCGCGACCATCTGCAACTGTCCGCCGGACAAGGTCCAGCCGAGCACGTTGGAGAATTTGCGGATATCGGGAAACAGATCGAACATCGCGTCTGCCTCGCGCGACAATTCGGATCTCGCGACGCGCCGGTTCGACGCGCCGAGCATGATGTTTTCCTTCACCGTCAGGCCTGGAAAAATCCGCCGGCCTTCGGGCACGTGGGAAATGCCGAGCCGGACGATGATCTCCGGCCCCAAACCCGCGATCGACTTGCCGTCGAACAGGATTTCACCTGACGCTGGTTTTGTCAGCCCGGAGATCGCGCGCAGCGTGGTTGATTTGCCGGCGCCGTTGGCGCCAAGCAGTGTCACCACCTGCCCCGGATCGACGGTCAGCGAAACACCACGCAGCGCTTCGATTTCGCCGTAGCGGACGACCAGGTCGCGGATTTCGAGCAGCGCCATTATTCGGTCCCGAGATAGGCGGAGACGACATCGGGATGGCGCAGCACCGCCATGGATTCGCCGTCCGCAATGCGGCGTCCAAAATTAAGAACCGTGATGTGCTGGGCCGCTTCGCTGACCAGCGTCATGTCGTGATCGATGATCAGGATGGTCAGGCCCTGGGCTGCGATGCGCTTGAGCAGTTCATGAAGTTCGAGCTTCTCGGTCGAGTTCAAGCCGGCGGCGGGCTCGTCGAGCAGCAGCAGCGTCGGATTGGCGGCGAGCGCACGCGCAATCTCGATCAGCCGCTGATGGCCATAGGAGAAGCTGGAGATCAGTTCGTTGGCGCGGTTGCCGAGCCCGACGAAGTTCAGCGCTTCCAGCGCGCGTTCGGTCAGCGCGTCACCGCCATCGCCGATCATCTTGTTGCCCGGCCGCTCGGCGCCGATCTCGACGTTTTCCAGCGCCGTCATCGAGCGGAACAGGCGGATATTCTGGAACGTGCGGCCCAACCCTGCTGCCGTGCGCTGATGCGGCGGCATGTTGGTGATGTCGGTGCCATCAAGCACGATTTTGCCCGACGTCGCCTTGTAAAGCCCGGAGAGAACGTTCAGCGTCGTGGTCTTGCCGGAGCCGTTCGGCCCGATCAGCGCGTGAACCCCGCCGCGCTTGACCTGGATATCGACGCCATCGACCGCTTTGAGGCCGCCGAAATATTTGGAGAGCCCTGTGACCTCGAGCACGATATCACCACCGACGGTCGCCGGCGCCAGTTTCAGCGGCGCGGCCACAGCGGGCGGCTTGATCTGGGCGCGCCAACGCTCAAACGCTGTGCTGACAAATCCCCAGATGCCATCCGGCATGAAGCGGATGATCAGAATGACGAACAGGCCGTAGATCGCAAGATAAAGCCCGGGAACGCTTTTGAGAAAGCGCAGCCATTCCGGAATCAGGATCAGCAAGCCGGTGCCGATCGCCGAACCGATCGGTGATGCCACGCCGCCGAGCAGTGACATCGTCAGGAATACGATCGAATCCGCGAATGAGAATTGATCCGGGCTGACATAGGCAAACCCGCCGGCAAAAAGCCCACCTGCCAGGCCACCCAGCGCCGCGCAAAGCCCGAAGGCATAGACTTTGGTGCGGAATATATCGATGCCGTTGACGCCGGCGGCAAGTTCGTTGTCGCGCACGGCGCGCATGGCGCGACCGAGCTTGGTGTCCGGCAGATGCCAGACGAAATAGCCGACGATCGCCAGCATCGCGACGCAGAAGGCCAGATAACCTTGCGACGTCGGAAATAACCCAGGGCGGCCGATGTTGGAGACGCCGTCCGGTCCGTGCGTCAGCGCAATATCGTTGATCATGACCAGCGTGACGATCTGCTGGAACGAGATCGTCACCATGGCGAGATAATGCCCGCCAAGCCGGAGCGTCGATACGCCCAGGACAGCGCCGGCGAGAAGCGCGATCACGCAACCCGCCGGAAGGCAGAGCCAGTAGCTCAGATGCAGATCGGTCGTGCCAATGCCGACGGCATAGGCGCCGAATCCGAAGAACGCGGCCTGCGCCAGATTGATCTGGCCGCACAGACCGAGCACGACCGAGAGCCCAAACACCGCGATCGAGAACGTCGTCGCCTGCATCAGAATGTTGAGGATGTAGCCGTCGAATTGCATTTCAGCGGCCAGCGCCACCAGGATCGCGGCGGCGATGAAATACGGCAGGTGTCGCAGCAGCAGCGGTTTCGTGCGCATGACCGGCGTCGGAATCGACATGTTGTCGCTGGGCGCGCTCATGCTTTCTCCGCCACGCGTTCACCGAAGATGCCCTGCGGCCGGAAGACGAGGAACAATATCAGCACCAGGAAGGCAAAGCCGTCTTTGTAGGGCACTGAAATGTAGGCCGCCCCGAAGGTCTCGATCACGCCAAGCGCGAGACCGCCGATGATCGCGCCGGTGACATCGCCGAAACCGCCGATGATGGTCGCGGCAAAGGCTTTCAGTGCGATCGTCGACCCCATCTGGATCGAGACAAACAGAACCGGTGCAACCAGGATGCCGGCAAGACCGCCCAGCACCGCCGAATAGATGAAGGTGATCATGATCATGCCGGACACGGATATGCCGAGCAGCGAGGCCATCTCCTTGTCTTGAGATGTCGCCTGCAACTTCTTGCCGAGCATCGTGTGTTCGAAGAACCAGTAATTGAAGATCACAAGCACGATCGTCACGGCAATGATCAGGAGATACTGGCTGTCGAGATAGACAGGCCCGAGCTGAATGCCCGGGGTCTCAAACCACCCCTGCAACACCTGCGGCTGCGGGCCGTAAATCGCGAGCACCGAATTGGCCATCAAGATCGACGCGCCGATGGTTGCAATGATAACCGGCAGAAAGCTGCGGTGACGAAGCGGGTAATAAACCCCGAGATTGAAGATGACGCCAAGCAGCGCCATTCCGGCGAGCGCCAGCAAGAATGACAGCCAGTAAGGCCATCCCAAATCGACGGAGAACACCACCATCAGGTAAGCCGCGACCATCGAGAAT
This sequence comes from Bradyrhizobium canariense, assembly GCF_900105125.1. Taxonomy (NCBI): domain Bacteria; kingdom Pseudomonadati; phylum Pseudomonadota; class Alphaproteobacteria; order Hyphomicrobiales; family Nitrobacteraceae; genus Bradyrhizobium; species Bradyrhizobium canariense. Next base: position 2,644,746 of record NZ_LT629750.1, read on the forward strand.
TCGCCTTGCGCGAAATTCACGACGTTGGTGGCACGGAAGATCAGCACGAAACCGAGCGCCACCAGCGCATAGACGGCGCCGATGCCGATGCCGGTAAATAACAGCTGAAGTGCGAGGTCCATGACAAGCGTTCGGTAAGAGGAACTTATTCAATCCGTCGAAAACGCCCGGCCTCCCCGGAGATAGATCCGGGGAGGCCAAAAGCGCGATCAATCGTTGAATTCGATATGCTTGTCGAAGACGATGTTGCCCTTGTCGTTCTTCACGACGTTGTAGCCGTGAAGTCCGTCGCCGTTCTGGTCGAAATTGTATTCGCCCTCGGCACCCGGGAATTTCTTGGTGGCCAGGATCGCCTCGCGGACTTTGACAGGATCGGTCGAACCGGCCTTGTTGATCGCGCCCGACAGCACGTTGATCGCGTCGAACGTCCAGGAGCTCTGGTTATCCGGCGCCACCTTGACGGAATCGCGGTAGATCTTGCCGAAGGCTTTCGATGCATCGCTGGAATCTTCGGCGTAATCGGCCACGCCGTAGGTGCCATAGAGCGCGGGCCCTGCGAGCTTCAGCGCCGTGATGTTGGTGATCGAGGGCGAGCCGACCCAGGGGATGTTGACGCCAAGCTGGCGCAACTGGCGACCGAAAATGCCGAGGTCGTTTTCGAACGTGAAGTAGGAGCCGAGAATGTCGGCGCCGGACTGCTTGATCGCGAGCACGACCGGGGTGAAGTCCTGGCTCTGGTTGGCGTAGCCCTGGTCAAGGACGGGCGTGCTGCCGAGTTTGGTGAGCGCTTCCGTCAAAGCCTTGCCGCCGGCGGTGCCGAACGCGTCGGTCGAATGCAGCACGGCCCACTTCTTTTTGCCGAGCGTGTTGAAGCCGTATTCGGCGATAACGCGGCCCGAATAGCTATCGTTCGGACGGCAGCGGAACAGCCACTGATTGCCCATATGGGTGAGGTTCGGATCGGTGCCGCCGATCATCACCGGCTTGCCGAGCTTGACGACGTCGGGCGCCATTGCATGGACTTGCGTGGAGCGGATCGAGCCAAGGAAGCCGACGATATCGGATTGCGCGGCCAGTTTGGAGAAGGCCAGCACGATGCCGGGGTTGGTGGTCTGATCGTCTTCGACAATCAATTCAGCCTGCTTGCCGAGAATGCCACCGGCCTTGTTGACGGCATCGAGCGCCAGCTTGGCGCCCTTGATGGCATAACCACCTGATTCAGCGGCGGGGCCGGTTACCGGCGCGCACATGCCGATCTTGATGGTGGCGCCCTGCGCCCGTGCGCTGCTGATGATTTGGGGTGCGACAATACCGGCAGCAATACCAGCCGTGAAATCGCGTCTTGTAAGCTTCATGTATTTCTCCCTGAGGCCGGGCTTCTTTGTCGGCCTTTCTTAGTGTTGGCAGTCCGCGATGGACGCGAAACCGAGTGCTACTTACGGACTCTTTGGTCCGGAGTAAATTGATATCGCGGCGCTTTCGACTAACGGCGCAGAGCGTCCTTCCAGAGATGATTAACGCTGGCCGGCCGCGCCTATTCCGCGGTTCGGGTCTGTTAGCGGCCGTTTTTATGCCAAAATACTGGGCAGCGGGCAAAACGCGGCACATCTGCGCTCAATCGTCCGCCTCGCCGCTCCCCCGCTCCGCCACGTTCAATTCCGAAAGACTTGCCTCGAGCACGTGAAGCATATCCTGCAACTCGGCGAGCTTGCGGGCGCCATAGCGTTTGGTGATCGCCGCATAGATCGCCTCCGATGTCGGCGCGACCGCCTCGATCAATTTGAGGCCCTTTGCGGAAATTGAGACCACGGCACGGCGCAGATCCGCCTTCGCCACCTTGCGCTCGATCAGATGGCGCGCTTCCAGATCGCGCAAAATCCGGGAAAGGCTTGGTCCAAGCAGAAAGGCGACATGCGCGAGTTCCGTAACCTCGATGGAGTCCACCGCCGTCAGCGCGCGAAGAATCCGCCATTGCTGCTCGGTCAAGCCATGACTGCGCAGCGAGGGCCGGAACTGCCGCATCACCGCCTCGCGCGCGCGCAACAACGACATCGGCAGCGAGCGGGAAAATTCGCGCATCGGTACGCGCCGGGCGGCCGACATGACCGGCCTCGAACTGCCATCCCTGGACGAACTCTTCCGCGCCATGATCCTGATCCGCAAAAGTGGAGTATCGGTTCAAATGATCCAATGCTTCAAGTTTGCATTGCAGCAAACCTCAATCGGTTTGATCTGATACATTTAACATGTTAATCACTTCCCGATACCCTCTTTTCGCTGGCTTGACATGGCGCTCTCCACAGAAGACATCCGCGCCGCCGCCGGGCGGCTCGATCAGGCGGAAAAAACCCGCAAGCAAATCCGGCAGATTTCGCTGGATCATCCCGGCATCACGATCGAAGACGCCTATGCGATCCAGAAAGCATGGGTCGGGATGAAAATTGCCCAGGGCCGTGTCGTCAAAGGCCACAAGATCGGCCTGACCTCCAAAGCGATGCAGAGCGCGCTCAACATCGACGAGCCGGACTCCGGCGTGCTGCTCGACGACATGTTCTTTGCCGATGGCGGCCTCGTGCCATCGGATCGCTTCATCGGGACACGCGTCGAGGCCGAACTTGCCTTCATCATGAAACAGCGGCTCGCCGGGCCCGGCTGCACCATGTTCGACGTGCTCAATGCGACCGACTTCGTGGTGCCGGCGCTGGAAATTCTCGACACCCGTATTGAACGGGTCGACCCCAAGACAAAATCAACGCGCAAAATATTCGATACCATCGCCGACAATGCGGCCAACGCCGGAATCGTGCTCGGAGGGCGGCCGTTGCGCCCGCTCGATGCCGATCTGCGCTGGATCGGCGCGCTCTGCTATCGAAACGGTCAACTGGAAGAAACCGGATTGGCCGCCGGCGTGCTCAACCATCCGGCGACCAGCGTAGCGTGGCTTGCCAACAAGATCGCGCCGCTCGGGTTGGCGCTGGAAGCGGGTCAAGTGGTGCTAGCAGGATCGTTCATTCGCCCGATCGAGACCCGCAAAGGCGACACGATTCAAGCCGATTATGGTCCCTACGGCACCGTGAGCTGCCACTTCGCTTGATGAGCCCCGAACAATCGCAGGAGTGATCCGCATGCCGCATTTCACGCTCGAATATTCAGCCAATCTCGATAAACGCGTCGACATGGGCAAGGTCGTCGAAGTGGTCCGCGCGGCCGCGGTGGAAACCGGAATCTTCCCGCTCGGCGGCATTCGCGTTCGCGCCGTCCGTTGTGAGCACTACGCCATCGCCGACGGCAATGCGGAGTTGGGGTTTCTCGCCATGGTGCTGCGCCTCGGCGAGGGCCGCGATCTCGCGACCCGCAAGAAGGCCGGCGAACACGTCTTCAAGGCGTTGTCCGCCTATCTCGATCCGGTTTTTGCGAAAAGCAAATTCGCGTTGTCGTTCGACATGCAGATCAACGACAAGGAGACGAGCTGGAAACGCAACAACATCCACGAAGCCCTGAAAGTGGAGGCCGCGCATGGATAAGGTCACGCCGAAACCGTCAGATGTATTCAAAGCCAACCGCGACCGCGTCGCGCCGCTGCTCGAGAAATTGAAAGCAGAGGGCATCGGCCACATGATCGACGGCAAGATCGTGCCGTCGATCTCGGGCCAAACCTTCGAGACGAAATCCCCGGTCGATGGCGCCGTGCTGGCTTCTGTCGCGCGCGGCGGGCCTGAGGACATCGATCACGCGGCCACCGTTGCGGCCGAGGCGTTCAAAGCCTGGCGCGACATGCCCGCAGCGATGCGCAAGAAATTGCTGCATCGCGTTGCCGACGCTATCGAGGAGCGCGCCGACGATATTGCCGTGCTCGAATGTATCGATACCGGCCAGGCCCATCGCTTCATGGCCAAGGCCGCAATCCGCGCCGCAGAGAATTTCCGATTCTTCGCCGACAAATGCGCCGATGCACGCGACGGCTTGAACATGCCGAGTGACGAGCACTGGAACGTTTCGACCCGCGTGCCGATCGGTCCGGTTGGTGTGATCACGCCCTGGAACACGCCGTTCATGCTCTCGACCTGGAAGATCGCGCCGGCACTTGCGGCAGGCTGCACGGTTGTTCACAAGCCGGCGGAATGGTCGCCGGTGACGGCGGATCTGCTGGCCAAACTGGTGAAGCAGGCCGGCGTACCCGACGGCGTGCTCAACACCGTGCACGGCATCGGCGAGGAAGCCGGCAAGGCGCTGACCGAGCATCCCGCCATCAAGGCGATCGGCTTTGTCGGCGAAAGCGCCACCGGTTCGGCGATCATGGCGCAGGGTGCGCCGACATTGAAGCGGGTGCATTTCGAGTTGGGCGGCAAGAATCCGGTGATCGTATTCGGCGATGCCGATCTCGATCGTGCGCTCGACGCGGTCGTCTTCATGATCTACTCGCTCAACGGCGAGCGCTGCACCTCCTCGAGCCGGCTGCTGATCCAGGAAAGCATCGCCGAGACCTTCATCGAGAAGCTGATCGCGCGCGTCAAAGCGCTGAAGGTCGGACATCCCCTCGACCCCGCGACTGAAATCGGGCCACTGATCCACGAACGGCATCTGGCGAAGGTCTGCTCCTATTTCGATGTCGCGCGAAAGGACGGTGCCGTGATCGCCGTCGGCGGCAAGCCCCATGACGGCCCCGGCGGCGGCCATTACATCCAGCCGACCCTGGTCACCGGCGCGCACGCCAAGATGCGGGTGGCGCAGGAGGAAGTGTTCGGGCCGTTCCTGACCGTGATCCCTTTCCGCGACGAAAAGGACGCGATCGAAATCGCCAACGGCGTGAATTACGGCCTGACCGGTTATGTCTGGACGTCGGACATGGGCCGCGCACTGCGCGTCGCCGACGCGCTGGAAGCCGGCATGATCTGGCTCAATTCGGAAAACGTCCGTCATTTGCCAACCCCGTTCGGCGGCATGAAATCGTCGGGCATCGGCCGCGATGGGGGCGACTATTCGTTCGACTTCTATATGGAAACCAAGCACGTCTCCCTGGCGCGAGGGACGCACAAGATTCAACGGCTGGGAATTTAAAGGTCACCGTCATTCCGGGGCGCGAAGCGAACCCGGAATCTCGAGATTCCGGGTCTGGTGCTAGCGCACCATCCCGGAATGACGAGCTAAATTTGAGGATACAGCATGCCCGTTCCGCAGCATATTTTCGATCCACCCTTCAATATCGTCAGGTGCAGCCACGTCGTGCTCGACGTGACCAATCTGAACGCCAGCCGCGAGTTCTACGAAAACACCGTGGGGCTGCATGTCGAGGATCGCGACGACAACGCGGTTTATCTGCGTGGCAGCGAAGAGCACCAGCATCACTCGGTGGTGCTGCGAAAAGCGGCAGTGGCCGCCTGCAACCGGATAGGCTTCAAGGTCGGCAACGAGCAGGATCTCGACAAGGCCGCCGCATTCTTTTCGGAGAACGGCATCGCTTACGCGTTTACAGAACGGCCGTTCCAGGGCCGCACCTTGCAGGCGACCGATCCCTTCGGCTTTCAGATCGAACTCTATGCAACGATGGAGAAGCGTCCGCATCTGCTGCGCCGCTACGATCTCTACAAGGGCTGCCACCCGCAACGGCTCGATCATTTCAATATATTCGCGGCCGAAGTCCAGGATACCGTCGACTTCTATGCCCGGCTGGGATTCCGCCTGACCGAATATGGCGAGGAAGACGGGCCGAATGGCCGCATCGCGGCGGCGTGGATGCACCGCAAGGGCAACGTGCATGATCTCGCGATCACCAACGGCAAGGGCCCTCGCCTGCACCATTTCGCCTTCTGGGTGCCGACGGCGATGAACATCCTGCATCTGTGCGACGTGATGGCCTCCAGCGGCTATCTCAAGAATATCGAGCGCGGCCCCGGCCGCCACGGCATTTCGAACGCGTTCTTTCTCTATGTTCGCGATCCCGATGGCCACCGTCTGGAGCTCTACACCAGCGACTATTTCACGGGGGATCACGACCACGAGCCGTTGCGCTGGTCGTTGAAGGACCCGCGCCGGCAGACACTGTGGGGCGCACCGGCGCCGCGCTCGTGGTTCGAACAGGGCTCGCCGTTTTCGGGCCAGGCCATTCGTGAACCGCAGTTCGTCGCCGACGTCACCATCGCTGACTGATTTTGTCTCTCGATCGTACTGGACACCAGATGGCACCTCCCCGTCTCGCAACCTTCTCTGTCAACGGATCGACGAAATACGGCGCCGTGGTTGATGGCGGCATCGTCGATCTCTCGGCGCATTTTGCAAAAGAATATCCGACGCTTCGCGAAGTGGTCGCGGCCGGCGCACTGACAAAGCTGGCTAGGCACGCGGAAGGACGTGCGCCCGATCACGCGTTCGACGCGATCACCTGGCTGCCGCCGATCCCGGCGCCGGAGAAGATCATCTGCATTGGGGTCAATTATCCCGATCGTAACGCCGAATACAAAGACGGTCAGGATGCACCAAAATATCCCAGCATGTTCATGCGCACGCCGCGCTCGTTCGTCGGCCACGAGACGCCGCTGGTTCGGCCGCGGGCATCACCCCAGCTCGACTACGAGGGCGAGCTGGTTCTGATCATCGGCAAAGCCGGAAGACACATTGCGGAGAGCACCGCGCTGGACCACATCGCCGCAGTCACCCTGTGCAACGAAGGCACCATCCGCGACTGGGTCCGGCACGCCAAATTCAACGTCACGCAGGGCAAGAATTTCGATTCCACCGGCAGCCTCGGCCCATGGCTCGTTCCTTACACCGGCGAATCGCAGATATCGGATATCCGGCTATCGACACGGGTCAATGGCGAGACGCGGCAGGACGACCGTACCGGCCGGCTGATCTTCGGCTTCCGTTACCTGATCAACTACATCTCGACCTTCACCACGCTGGTTCCCGGCGACGTCATCGTCACGGGCACGCCGACTGGGGCCGGCGCGCGGTTCGATCCGCCGCGTTACCTCAAGCCCGGCGACGTCATCGAAGTGGAAGCCGAGAATATCGGCACGCTCCGCAATGGCGTGATCGACGAAGCACTGTAATTCATCGAACGATTGGACATCGCAAATGACTGCAATTTCCGGCGGCGAAGCCATCGTCAATGGTCTGGTCGCGCACGGCGTCGACACCGTGTTCGGCCTGCCCGGCGCGCAGATCTACGGGCTGTTCGACGCGTTTCATCAGGCGCAACTGAAAGTCATCGGCGCGCGCCATGAGCAGGCTTGCGGCTACATGGCCTATGGCTACGCGCGATCTAGCGGCAGGCCCGGCGTGTTCAGCGTGGTGCCGGGCCCCGGCGTGCTCAATGCCGGTGCCGCCATGCTGACGGCGTACGGTTCGAACGAACCGGTGCTGTGCCTGACGGGACAGGTGCCGACGCAGTTTCTGGGCAAGGGCCGCGGCCATCTGCACGAGATGCCCGATCAGCTCGCGACGCTCAGGACATTCGTGAAATGGGCCGAGCGGATCGAATATCCGGATGCCGCGCCCGCCATGGTCTCACGCGCATTCCAGGAAATGCTGTCAGGACGGCGCGGCCCGGTGGCGCTGGAAATGCCGTGGGATGTGTTCACGCAACGCGCGGAGGTCGGCGCCTCCAAGCCGTTCGATCCCTTCCCGGCCCCGCAGCCCGACCCTGATCGTATCAAGTCCGCCGCCGCGCTTATCGCCGGCAGCAAGACGCCGATGATCTTTGTCGGCAGCGGCGCCATTCACGCGCGCGACGAAATCCTCGAGCTTGCCGAACTGATCGACGCGCCGGTGGTGGCGTTCCGCAGCGGGCGCGGTATCGTCAGCAACGCCCATGAATTGGGGCTGACGATGGCGGCGGCCTATAAGCTATGGCCGCACACCGATCTCATGATCGGGATCGGTACACGGCTGGAATTGCCAACGATGTCGCGTTGGCCGTTCCGGCCCGACGGACTGAAATCCGTTCGTATCGATATCGATCCGTCGGAGATGCGCCGGTTCACGCCAGACACCGCTGTTATCGCCGATGCACAGGCCGGTACACGCGAACTGCTCACAGCCGTGAGAAAACAGGGCTACACAAAAACGAGCGGCCGGCGCGCCGCGATCCGCGAGGCCTCGGCGGCGGCGCAGCACGAAATTCAGAGCATCCAGCCGCAGATGGCTTACCTGAATATCCTGCGCGAGGTACTGCCATCGAATGCGATCGTCACGGATGAATTGTCTCAGGTCGGTTTTGCCTCCTGGTACGGATTCCCAATCTACGAACCGCGCACCTTCATCACTTCGGGGTATCAGGGCACGCTCGGGTCGGGCTTCCCCACCGCGCTCGGCGCCAAGGTCGCCAACCCCGACCGGCCGGTGGTTGCGATCACCGGCGACGGCGGCTTCATGTTCGGCGTGCAGGAATTGGCCACCGCCGTACAGTTCAACATCGGCGTCGTGACGCTGGTGTTTAACAACAATGCCTATGGCAATGTGCGGCGCGATCAGATCCAGCGCTTTGACGGTCGCGTGGTGGCGTCCGACCTCGTCAATCCGGACTTCGTCAAGCTCGCGGAATCCTTTGGCGTGAAAGCGTCGCGCGTCACCTCACCCGATCATTTCCGACCCGCGCTGGAAAAGGCGCTGGCGCATGGCGGGCCGACGCTTATCGCCATCGACGTGCCAACGGATTCGGAAGTCAGCCCCTGGAAGTTTATTCATCCGGCAAAGCCGTAAAATATTCAACGTCATTCCGAGGCGCGAGTGAGATTCCGGGTCTGCGCCAAGAGACGCATCCCGGAATGACCGCGGAAATTTAGATCCTTCGCACCCCTGCGCTCCGCTGCGCCCGGAACGCCGCCAGCACCAACAGCCCCGCGCCGGCGACCGACCAGCATGCCACCGGCGTCCAGTGCAGCAGCGGGACGTATTCAGGCAGTTTTTGCAGACCGCCGGCAACGGCGGCCATCCGCGCAAAGGTCGCGAGCGCCAGCGCGGAGAACACCAGACCCAGCACCCTGCCCTCCGCACCACTGTCGCCGATGGCAAGAGCCGCCGAGATCGCGCTCATCAGCATGCAGCCCCAGGCCGCGCCCGCGATGAATTGCGCTGCAATCAGCGTGTTGAGGTTGCCGGCGAGCTCCGCGCCGATAACCGCCAGCGCCCCCAGTAGACCCGCAGTACCCATTACAATGAGCCCGCCGCGGCGCCTGGCGACGGCGCTTGCCGGAAACATCGCAATATTGAAGCCGATCCAGAACACCGGCAACAGCCACTGCAGATCATCGGGCTTGGCGAAACGCAGGTAGACCGGCGCGCTGTTGATGCTGAAATGCAGTTGATAGCCCAGTGACAGAATAACCATCGAGGCGATGAAGATCGCCGACACCTTGCCGAGTGGTTTTGCAGCTTCAGGGGGTTTGCCGGCTGGCGCGGCGTCGCGCACCAGCCCTCGTTCGACCCTGGACAGCGCCAGCGCGACGACCAGCAGGACCGCACTGGAGATCACGAAAGGAAGCCGCGCGTCCTGATTGCGCAGCAATACGCCGAGATAGGGCGATACCGCACCCGCCAGGCCATAGCCCAGCATCGCCAGCGCCGACAAAAACGGGATCGATGGTTTTGCGCTGTACTTGCCCAACAGGACCAGCGGCGGCGCGCGCAACGCCGACGAGGTGATCGCCCAGATCACGATCAGCGCGATGAACCAGCCTTGCGCGCCGGGGCCGGTGCCGGCCACGAATGGCAACGCGACAAAGGCGACACAGGATATAGCCGTCAGCGCGCCAACGAATATGCCGAGCCGGCCGACAACGGGCGCGATCTTGTCGGCCGCGATCCCCATGGCGGTATCGGTGATGGTGAAGATAGCCTGATCCATCATCAGGATGAGAATGACCGCCGTCGGCGCGATGCCGACCTTCGCCGCCAATTGCGGCAGGTAGATCACGTAGGTGGTCCAGCCCAGCGTAAAGACCAGTTGCAGAATAGCGAAATAGACGCCGGCCCGGTTGCCGCTCACCGTGCCGACCTCAGTCGAGCGTGCCGCGATGCTCATCTTGCTCCTCAAGTGCCGAGCGTATCCAAGGGATAACAGATGAGCAGCAATCGCGCGCCGCCGCGACCTAAATGAGGCAATTTGCCTCGGTGCTGGAGCCCAGTGGTTCTGACTTCACGCGAAGGCGCTTCTAGCGCGCCCTGCGAAAGGTGAGATTGATGCGCTGCCGCCCCATCAGGGCATGTTCGCTGTCGGCAAGCGGCGCGACGCCGTGAAATGCGAGCCGCGCGGGCCCGCCCCACACCACGATATCGCCATGCTCCAGCCGATAGCGGCGTGTCTTGTCGCTGCGCGCCAAGCCGCCGAACAGGAAGATCGCGGGCAGGCCCAGCGACACCGAGACGATCGGCGCGCCGAAATCATTCTCGTCCCTGTCCTGATGCAACGACATCCGCGCACCGGGCTGGTAGCGGTTAATCAGACACGCATCCGGTGCAAAGCCGTTAAAGCCCGCTTCCGCAGCGGCCTCCTCAGCCAATGTGCGAAACGAGGGCGGCATCGCCGGCCACGGCTTTCCAGACTGCGGATCGAGGCCATCGTAGCGATAGCCACTGCGATCGGTGACCCAGCCCGAGCCGCCGCAATTGGTCATCGCCACCGACATTTGATGGCCGCCCGGCGTCGTCATATGGCGAAACGGCGCCTGCGCCACGATCTCGCGTAACGCCGGGATCAGGTCGTCTTCGAACGGCCTGGCAAATCCACGCAGCAGAACGGCGCCCTCGGCGATTGCTTCCCGCGAGGGCCGTACGTCAGCAACGGTTTCGAATAGATCCACTTTCCAATACGTCCATCGTCAAGACAACGGCATCACTTCGCATCGTGAAAGATGACGCCGAGCGTATGGCGATGACCGGACCGGATCCGGCTCACGCCATGACGCAGGTTAACGCGATAGAACCCGCGCGTCCCCTGCACCGGCCGGTGATGCACAGCAAAGGCGACCGCATCGCCCTGCGTGAGCGGCACCACTTCCGGACGCGACTGCATCCTCGGCCGCTGCTCGGTCAGCACGAACTCGCCGCCGGTAAAATCGCGGCCCGGTTCCGACAGCAGGATCGCGACCTGCAGCGGGAACACGTGCTCGCCATAGAGGTCCTGATGCAGGCAGTTGTAGTCACCGGCGCCGTATTGCAACAGCAACGGGGTGGGCCTGACTTGACCGGCCTCGTGGCAACGCTTCAGGAACGCCTCATGCGCCTGGGGATAGCGGATATCGATCCCCATCGTCTCGTTCCAGCGATTGGCGACGCCGCTGAGTTGCGCATACAGCGCTGGCCGCAATTCGCTGATCGCTTCGGGAAGCGGATAGGAGAAATATTTGTACTCGCCGCGGCCGAAGCCGTGGCGTCCCATCACCACACGGCTGCGAAAGTGGCTGTCGTCCGGATAGAGCCCCGCCATCGCGTGGCATTCATCCGGCGACAGCAAACTCTTCAGGACGGCGCAGCCCTGCGCGTCAAGATCGCCGCTCACGTCCGCCCAGTCGATCGCGTCGACACGCGCGGCGATGTCGGAGGAAGCAGCGACGGTTCTTTTGACGTTTGATTTCATGGCTGCAAGCTTCGCAGACCGCGACGCCTCGTGCCACCCGATTTCCGGTGGAACCGCCTCGGAAATGCGCTCCCTCTCCCATTGGGAGAGGGTCAGGGTGAGGGGTTACGGTCCCTCGATAGAGCCTACCCCCTCACCCGGCGCGTCGCGCCTTACCTCTCCCTATGGGAGAGGTAAGGCCGTGTCCGCAGCATTCGTATTTCAGACGTCAGAGACTAGCCCAGCACCGGCAACGTGATCACGTCGTAGGCATGGCGAATGCTGCGCTTCAGCACGGGATCTTCGAGCTCATACTCGAAACGGCTGGCGGGACGGATGCCGCCCTTGGCCGCAAAGGTGCCGCCGAACATGGCGCAGCCGTCGGGTAGTCCCGCCGTTCCGAACTGGCGATCGATCAACTCCTTGACCGGAAGCATCGCGTCGAGCGTGCCCTCCTGGTACAGCACGCGCTTGCCATCGATCCATGCGAATGAGCGCAGGATCATCTGGTCCCAGTGATCGGCAACATCTTCCAGTTCCCACAGCTCGGACGCGATCGGCTTGTCGCACATCTGCTTGGACACGGTGACGCTGTAGGCTTCGACCTTGCGGTCGGTGTGATCGGAACCGAGGCCAACAAAGATGCGGCCCTGCCACCCGATCAGCACGAACTCGACCTCGCCGCTCGAGTCCTCGCCGCTGACTTCAATGCTGTCGGCTGTCGTCAGCCGGCATGCCGCGACCCGGTAATAAATCGGCGTCGAGGCCGGCCGCGCGATACCGATCGCTTCCAGCTCGGCGATATGCTTGTCGCGCGCCACCGGGTCCCGCCCGGTCCAGCCGGCGATGACGGCCTGATCGATCGGCAGCGTCAGCGGGGTCGGCGCGCCATCATCGTCAATGGTGAATGTAAGATCAAACACGGATGACACTCTCCATTCCAGCCGCAAGTTCAAAGATGCGGCGATCCGATCCGCCTGCTGCCGCCAGCATCAGCCCGACCGGCACTTCGCCCTCGCGATGCGCCGGCAGCGAAATCGCGCAGCCGTCGATCATGTTGATCAGCGTGCAATTGCGCAGCGCGCGCACATTCGCCACGGCGAATGCCTTGTCGTCGGCGAGATCGGCAATGCGCGGCGGCGTGTTGGCAGTGGTCGGCATCACAAGCGCATCGTAGGGAGCGATCCGCTTTTCCGTACGCGCGATCAGCGACCGACGCGCGCCGAGCAGATCGACATAATCAGCCGCGCTCAAACCCTCGCCGCGAAGAATACGCACGGACACGCGAGGATCATAATCCTCGCCCTTGCTGGTGATCAGGAAGCGATGCCAGGCATAGCTTTCCGCCGCCGCAAAGCCGCCCTTGGCGTTCATCACGCCCACATCGAGAAATTCCGGCACCTCGATCCGCTCGATCAGCGCGCCCTGACGCGACAGCGTTTCCAGCGCGCGGTCGAAGGTCTTCGCCACGGCGTCATCGAGATCATCGAGCACGACCGTGGTTGGCACCGCCAGCCGCATCCCCTTGACCGGACGCGGTTGCAACGGAGCGATCGGTTGATCGGCGAGTACCGCGTCAAGCACCGCGCAGCAGGAAGCGGTGCGCGCCAGCGGCCCGAAACTGTCGAGCGTGAACGACAGCGGCACGCCACCGTCGAGCGGGATGCGCCGCTGCGTCGGCTTGAAGCCGACGATGCCATTGAAGGCCGCCGGGATCCGGCACGAGCCGCCAGTGTCGGTGCCGAGTGCACCATGCGCCATGCCGTCGACGACAGAAACAGCCGCGCCCGATGACGATCCGCCGGGGACATGGCCGACATTGCGCTGCCAGGCGCCCTTCGGTGTCCCGTAGTGCGGATTGATGCCGATCCCGGAGAAGGCGAATTCCGTCATGTTGGTGCGGCCGATCACGACAAAACCGGCGCGGCGCAGCCGCGCTACAACCGTTGCATCGGCCTCCGCCGGCGCTGAATCCTCCAGCGCCCGCGAACCAGCACGGGTCACCTGCCCCCTGATGTCGAACAGATCCTTGATCGAGACGGGAATGCCGGCAAACCGCGACGGCGCGGCATTCGCCTTGCGCAGGCGATCCATCGCGTCCGCCGCCTCGATGGCGGCTTCCTTGTCGACATGAATGAAGGTCCGCTGACCTTCGCCGGACGCATCGGCGATTTTAGCGATGCACTCCTCGACCAGTTTGCGGGCGCTGGTGCGTCCGCTGTCGAGATCATCAGCCAGGGCGGCAAGGGTTGGCGTGTTGGGCATGGCTTTTCGTCTCGTCGCTTGCTTGTGTTTTGAGGCGTCTCTTCGCGCGAACGGATATCCGCTTCGCTCGAAGACGCCATGAAGCATTATTTGTCGCCCGAAGCGGGCTCAATGTCGAGATCGAGCAGCGCAGAGCTCAGCGATTTGCCATGGGCATCCAGCGCCAGCGACCGCGTCACGCCGCCGCCGAGCGCGCCGGTCATCACGAAATTCAGTGCCGCGATATTGGGCAATTCATAGCGAACCACCTCGCCCTCGACAACGCCGGCAAAATGGCTCTTCACCCGCTCGCTGGTGACTTGCGCCAGCAACAGCGGATAATGCTTCTCGTCATAAGCGATGACCGAGATGTTCGAAGTATTGCCCTTGTCGCCGGTGCGGGAATGGGCGATCTCGCGCAGCTTCATGTTATGCCCCTACAAAGCGGACCTGCGGCTTCGCCCGTTCGCGCGGCAGCAGAACCGAGGCAACCGCGACGACATCGCGTGCCGATTTGAACGCGCCGCCACCGGCGGCCGGGCCATTGGTGTAGAGCGTCTCGACCTCGTTGCCGATCCGCACGGCCTCGCGCAAATTTTCGGTACGGCCCGCGACGCGAACGCGAACCTCGTAGGGCTCGTTGGCGTGCGCGGAGACTTCCGGCCCGTGCAACGAGTCGACGCCAATCAGTTCGAACCGCAGTTCACTTGCGGCGACGCCTGACAGTTTCAGCCGCTCGCGAACAATGTCCAATGCCAGCCGTCCCCGCGCGAGCGCGCCGGGACCGGCGTAGGAGATTTGGCCCTCGCCGATATAACTATCGACATAGCCGACCGAGACTTTGAGCGTGTCGGTGCGCTTGGTGCCGCGCCCGCCACTGACACGCACGCGGTCCGGTGCGATCTCCTCGACCTTCACCTGTGAAAAGTCCGCGACCACGTCGGGCTGGAGATACCGTTTGGGATCGTGCACCTCATAGAGCAACTGCTCCTTGCAGGTCTGCGCGGTCACCGCGCCGCCTGAACCCGCAACCTTGGTGATGACGAGTGCGCCGTCCTCGCGAACTTCGCCGATGGGAAAGCCCAGCCGCGCCAGACCCTGGATATCCTTGTAGCCGGGGTCGGCAAAATAGCCGCCGGTGATTTGGCCGGCGCATTCCAGCAAATGCCCGGCGACGGTGCCCTGCCCCAGCAAATTCCAGTCATCCATCGCCCAGCCGAAGGCGTGGATCATCGGCGCCAGGAACAGCGCGGGATCGGAGGCGCGCCCGGTAATGACGACATCGGCGCCGCCGCTCAGCGCTTGCGCCATCGGCTCGGCGCCGAGATAGGCGTTGGCCGACAACAGCCGGTTGCCGAGCTGCTTGATGGTGCCGTCGAACTCCATGATCGGGAGATCGCCATCCTTGCAGGCATCGAGCACGTCGTCGCCGACGATGGCGGCGATCTTCAACGATGACAGTCCGAGCGATTTGGCGATTTCGGCGGTCTTGCGTGCGGCCGCTTCCGGATTGGCCGCGCCCATATTGGTGACGATCTTGATGCCCTTGGCGGCACACGCCGGCAGCACCGCGCGCATCCGTTCCTCAAGCAGCGGATCGTAGCCGCTTTCAGGATTCTTCATCCGCGCCTGCTGCGCCAGCGCAACGGTGCGTTCGCCGAGACACTCGAAGACCAGATACTGGATGTCGCCTTTTTCAGCGAGTTCGAGCGCGGGCTCGATGCGATCGCCCGAATAGCCGGCACCGGATCCGATCCTGATCGTGCGCATCACTTCAGCCCGAAATAAGCTCGCCGCAACGCCTCGTTATCGGTCATTTCGGCAACCGTGCCGGAAAAACGGATGCGGCCGCCTTCCAATACAAACACCCGCGTCGCCACTTCCAAGAATCCGATATTCTGCTCCGCGATCAAAAGCGCAAGGCCTCGCCCGCGCAAATCGCTGAGGATACGGATGACCTCCTTGACGAACAACGGCGACAGCCCGGCCGATGGCTCATCCATCACCAAGAGCTTCGGTTCGGCCGCAAGCGCCTTGGCGATGCCAAGCATCTTGCGCTGGCCACCGGACAGGCTGGACGCAGGCGCACGGCGCTTGTCGCGCAGCACCGGGAAGATGCCGTAGAGCTCCTCAACCCGCGCGCCGGGATCGGCATGCCCCAACGCCTGCGCGCCGACGCGGATATTTTCCTCGATCGACAGATCCGGGAATACCGCGAGTTCCGACATGTAGGTCATGCCGAGCCGCATCCGGTCGCTGGAACGCATCCGCGTCACGTCGGTGTCGGCAAGGCGGATGCTGCCGTGCCGGGCCTCGATCAGGCCGACCAGCGATTTGAGAAAAGTGGTCTTGCCGGCGCCGTTGGCGCCGAGCAGCAGCACGGTCTCGCCGGGGCGCACGTCGAGATCGACGCCCCAAAGCACCTGCATGGTACCGTAACCGGCGTCGACGCCGACAGCCTTCATCAGCGGCGCAGCTTCAGACAGCATGCTCGCCTCCGAGGAACACTTCGATGACCTGCGGCACCTGAACCGCAACCGCGAGCTTGCCTTCGAAAATCTCCTTGCCCGCATTCATGACGATGACGCGATCGGTAATATGTTCGATAAAACCCATCAGATGCTCGACCACGATGATCGCAATTCCGGACTGCGCCAACGCCTTGATGCGTTCGGCGATCCAGTCGAGTTCCGTCGGGTTGCAGCCGGCCGCGAGTTCATCGAGCAGCAACAATCGCGGACGCGTCGCGAGCGCACGAACCAGATCGAGCATCTTCTGCTGCACATTGTTCAGGTCGGCCGCCGGCCGGTCGGCGACGTCAGCCAGCCTGTATTCGTCGAGCAGCGCCGCCATCGTCGGCGGCGTCACCGCGGCGCGGCCATAGGCCAGCGCAACCTCGATGTTCTGACGCACGGTCAGCGACAGAAACGGCTTGGGAACCTGGAAGGTGCGGTTGACGCCGCGATGGACCAGCTTGTGCGATGCCATCCCGCCGATCGATACTCCGTCCATGACGACCTCGCCGCCATCGGGCGCATAAAGGCCCGATATCACGTTGATCGCGGTGGTCTTGCCGGAACCGTTGGGCCCGACCAGTCCCAGGATTTCGCCGGGCACGACATGGAAGCTCAAGCCGTCGAGCGCGTAAAAACCGCCGAAGCGTTTGACGACCTTGGCAACGTTGAGAATGGGCGCGCTATCAGGGGACATTCCACCCCCTGCGCGTTGCAAGCGAAACCAGCCCTGCGGGAAGGAACAGCACCAGCCCCATGATCAACAGCCCGTAGATCAGCTGGAAGTATTGCGGTGTCGTAAACCCGATCAAATTGTAGATCCCGTAGAGAATGATGACGCCGACGATCGGACCGGTGATCGTGGCAACACCACCGAACAGCGCGAACACGATCGCGAAGATGCTGAAATCGCCGCTGAACACGTTGTCGGGATAGAACACCGAAACGTACCAGGCATAGACGCCACCGGCGAGGCCTGCGACCAGCGCCGAGGCCAGCCACGCGATCACACGCATCCGCACCACATTGACACCCGCCATCGAGGCGCTGACCGCGTCTTCCCGCACCGCTTGCAGCGCAAGGCCGAACCGCGAATTTTTCAAAAACACCACCGCACCCAGCGTCAGCGCGAGCACGACGATCGCCGCCGCATAGGCCAAGGTCGGGTTGAACGTGCCGGTCAGCGAGACGCCGTACGGCCCACGCGTGATGTTCTCAAGCGCCGGATTGGCAACGAAGTGAAGCACCGCGAGCGATGCGGCCAGATTGGCGATCGCGAAATAGGCGCCGGACAGACGCAGCAGCGGCGTCAGCAACAGCCCAAGCGCGACACCGACGATTCCGGCCACGATCACCGCGAGCGGCGCCGGGGTCTGGTACTGCATGACCATGATCGCGAAACCGTAGGCGCCGGCGCCGAAGAAGCCGACATAGCCGAACGGCAGATAGCCGGTGAAGCCGTAGATAATGTTCACGCCCTGGGCGAGGATCAGGAAGATCACGAAATTGAACAGCAACAGGTGGTTTTGGTACACGCCCGGCAGCACCGCGAAGATGACGATCAGCGGCGCGACAAGGAACAGCAAATGTTTAATGGAGCTAGGCAACGCGCACCCGCCTTCCGAGCAGGCCGCTTGGACGCAGCAGCAGGATGAAGATCAGCAGCACATAGGGCAACAGGTCGGCCCATGAGCTGAGATAGGTCTGCACCAGCATATAGCAGACGCCATACACCACGCCGCCGAGCGCCGTCCCTAAGGGATTGCCGAGCGATCCCAGCACGACGATAGCAAATGACGTGACGGTCGCGTCGGCGCCGAACGCCGGCGTCACCGATCCGAACATGAAGGGCGCGAACACGCCTGCAACCGACGCAAGGCCCAGGCCGATGCCGAAGGCCGCCGCGGAGACGCGATCGACATCGATGCCGGTCGCCAGCGCCTCGTCGCGCCGCGACATCACGGCGCGGGTCAGCGTGCCCAGGCGGGTACGGTACAAATAGACGTAGACGAAGGCGATCGCGATCAGGCTGGTGATGGCCGCAATCACCCAGGGCGCGGGAAATCCCTGGCCAAAAATCTGCACCGGTCCGCTCGCCCCCGCCTGACCGCCGAACAGCTTGACCCGGATGGTCGAGAACACGGTGCCGAGCAGCCGGCTCTGGATCGAGCGTTCGCTGGTGCCGGCGAAAATCGTCGTGATGGCCTCGATCACCTGCGACAACCCAAAGAACAGGATGATCGACAGCATCTCCGGATTCACCGAACCCTGCAGCCGCGGCACCAGGACCCAATAGAGCAATACGCCGACCAGCACGAAAATCACGAACGCCAGCGGCACCGCAAACAGTGGATCGATGCCTGCCAGCGACACGACGCCGAACGCAACGAACGCGCCGAGCATCAGGATGTCGCCATGCGCAAGGTTGACGATGCGCATGACGCCGAACACGAGGTTGAGACCTATTCCGACCAGACTGAAATACAGACCGAACAGAACACCGGCAACGAGCGCATAGATCAGCATCGGCGCGTCGCTCCCGGCGTCCGGCGCTTGGTCTGCAATCGTGTCATGGACGCGGATAGACCGGCTTGCCGGTTGCGGTTTCGTGCGGGTAGATCGAGACGAACTTGATGTGCTCGTGCTCGTTAAGCTCCAGCTGCCCAAGCGGCGTCAACTCGCCGATCTGGCCGCCGATCTCGTCCAGCGCATAAGTGCCGTCCAGCGTCTTGAGCTGGCCTGACAGGCTGAAATTGGCGCGGCGCAGTTCGAGCTGATCGAGGCTGGTCGCGACCGACAGCGTCTTCTCCATGACCAGGCCGGTGGTGTAACCGGCGACCGCGTTGAAACCAAACTCGATCTTGCCGTCGGGATAGGCCTTCTCCCAGGCCGCCTTGTATTCCTTCATGGTCATGCCGAAATTCACGGGATAGTCGAGTTCCGATGGCGGCACGTAGGTGAACACGTGCTCAAGCCCCTTGGCGCCGACGTTCTTTTCCAGCAGCTCGGTCTCCAGACCCGCGTAGATGCAGAACAGCATTTTGAACTTGGTGCCGACATCCTGCACGTTGCGCAGGAACGCGATATCGTTCGGGGCATAGCCGAAATGAATCACCGCATCCGGATTCGTGTTGGCGATGTTGTTGATGATCACGGTGTAGTTGGTGGTTTCGGTCGGAATGCCCTGATCGTAGACGATCTCGATCGGCGCGCCGGAATCCTTGACGAATTTGCGGAATGCGTTGGCCTGGGTGCCGGTGAATTCGTTGGTCGAATAGAGGATCGCGACCTTCTTGATTCCGAGGCCGGGGCCGTCGTTCGAAATGAAGTCGGCAACCGGCTTCGGCCAGACGGTCGAGACCGGATCGGCCATCAGCGCAATGTAGGGATTGTCCTTGGAGAAGAAGCTCGCGCCCGTGCCGGTCTGGTCGAACAGGAACATCTTGCGGTCGCGTGCGATCGTTGCCGCAGGCGCCGTCAGCACCGAACCGGAATCGGAGGCCAGCAGATCGACCTTATCCTGCGTGACGAGCTGGTTATACAGCGTGGACGCGGTCGCGGTGTTGCTCTGGTCGTCATAGGCGACAAGCTTGACGGGAATTTTCTTGTCGAACGCCTTCACGTAGACGCCGCCATCGGCATTCTTCTGCTCGGCCCAGAGCTTGAGACCATTGAAAACCGGCATCGAAATCGAGGCGTAGCGCCCCGATGACGCGTAAAGCGTGCCGATCTTGATTTCCGCCGGCGCATCAGCAGCCATTGCCTGCGTGGCAATGCCCAGACCTGCTGCCAATACCGCGCCCGTCACCTTCAACATAAAATCCTCCCGGTTTCTAATTCGGGCGGACCATAGCCCGGGGGATTGGAGGGATACAAGCACCCACGGCTAATCCATTGTGCGCGTATCGGAATACGCCCATGCGACAGGCTGGCTGGACCGTTGACGGCAGGCAGTCCAATGTCGCATCAAGATCGGAACCAGCGGTCCGAAACGGACCCCCAGGGAGGGATTTACGAATGGCCGAGCCAGCGCGCGCGCGACCGAAACCGACGCCGGAAACCCAGCATTTCTGGGACGGCACGCAAGCCGGCGAACTTCGCCTGCAGCGCTGCGACGCCTGCGCCAATGTCTATTTCCCGCCGCGCCCGTTCTGCCCCTCCTGCGCGTCGCGCAAGGTCAGCGTGTTCAAGGCCAGCGGCCAGGGCAAGCTCTATAGCTACATCATCCATCACCGCCCCGCGCCTGGCTTCACGCCGCCCTACGCCATTGCGGTCGTCGAACTCGATGAAGGTCCGCGGATGATGACCAATATCGTCGATTGTCCGCAAACGCCGGAGGCGCTCGAACTCGACATGAAGCTGGAAGTCGCATTCGAAAAGCTCGACGACAAGATCACCCTTCCCCTGTTCCGTCCGGCGAAGGGTTAAATCATGCGCAGAAATCAGGTTGCCGTCGTCGGAGCTGCCGAGACCACCGAACTCGGCGTTATCCCCAACGTATCGCAAATCCAGCTGCATGCGGATGCGGCGCTGAATGCCATCGCCGATGCCGGATTGAAATTATCCGACATCGATGGCTTCGCTACTGCGGTCGAAACGCCGCAGCAGATCGCGCATTATCTCGGCATCACCCCGACCTGGGTCGACGGCACGTCGGTCGGCGGCTGTTCGTTCATGCTGCACGTCCGCCACGCCGCCGCGGCGATCGAGGCCGGGCTGTGCAAGACGGTGCTGATCACCCATGCCGAAAGCGGCAAATCCAATATCGGCCGCACGCCGCGTATGATCGGTCCCGACAGCCTCAACGGGCAGTTCGAGCTGCCTTATGGCGTAACCACGCCAGCCAGCATGTTTCCGATTCCGGTGCTGCGCTACATGAAGACCCACGGCATCACCCACGAACAGATCGCGATGGTCGCGGTGGTGCAGCGTGAATGGGCGGCGAAGAATCCGCGCGCCACCATGAAAGCGCCGATCACGGTCGAGGACGTGCTGAACTCGCGGATGATCGCCTATCCCTTCCGCATCCTGCAATGCTGCCTCGTCACCGACGGCGGCGGCGCGCTGATCCTGACATCGGCCGACCGCGCCAAGGATTTTCCGAAGAAGCCGGTCTATATCCTCGGTACCGGCGAGAGCGTGGAAACGCCGATGGTCAGCCAGATGCAGACTTTCGATTCCTCGCGCGCCTTCAGGGTTGCCGGCCCCCTCGCCTTCAAGGAAGCCGGCATCGCGCACAAGGACGTCGATCATCTGATGATCTATGATGCGTTCGCGCATCTGCCGCTCTACGGGCTCGGCGATCTCGGCTTCATGCCGCATGAAGAGACCGGCAAGTTCATCGCCGACGGCCATACGCGTCCGGGCGGCAAGCTGCCGCTCAACACCAATGGTGGCGGCTTGAGCTATATGCATTCCGGAATGTACGGCATGTACGCGCTGCAGGAGAGCGTGCGCCAGATGCGCGGCATCGCGCCGGCGCAGGTGCCGGGCGCGAAAATCTCGGTCTGTCACGGTGTCGGTGGCATGTTCGCGGCGAGCGGCACGATCATCTTTACGAACGAGCGGTGACAGACGGAGCCGAACCGCTACGAACTGTCTTCACCTCTCCCATCGGGAGAGGTCGGCGCATCGCGCCGGGTGAGGGGTTACGGTCCATCGATAGACCGTAACCCCTCGCCCCACCCCTCTCCCACAGGGAGAGGGAGCGCACTTCCGCTGCGGCAATGTCGAATATAACAGGAACAAAGGAGACAATCATGGCCGGCACCAAATCACTCCAGGATAAAGTCATCATCGTCACCGGCGCGGGACGCGGCATCGGCCGCGAGATCGCGCTGCTGTGTGCGGCCGAAGGCGCCAAGGTCGTGGTCAACGACCCCGGCGTAGCGGCCGACGGTTCGGGAACCAGCGCCGCGCCGGCCGAAGAAGTGGTCGAGGAAATCAAGAAGCGCGGCGGCACCGCGGTTGCGAATTTCGAGACCGTTGCCGAAGCGATCCCGGCGAGCCGGATCGTCAAGGCGGCGACCGACCATTTCGGCAAGCTCGATGGCGTCGTCAACAATGCCGGCATTCTCCGTGACATGATCTTTCATCGCATGAGCGTGGAAGCGTTCGAATCCGTCATCAAGGTGCATTTGATGGGATCGTTCTACGTCTCCCATGCCGCCGCGCGGCTGTTCCGCGAGCAGGAAAGCGGCTCGTTCGTTCACTTCACCTCGACGTCGGGCCTTGTCGGCAATTTCGGTCAGGCCAATTACGCGGCAGCGAAACTCGGCATCGTTGGATTGTCGAAATCGATCGCGCTCGACATGAACCGCTTCAATGTGCGCTCGAACTGCATCTCGCCGTTCGCCTGGAGCCGCCTGATCGGAACCATTCCGACGGAAACCGAGGCCGAGAAGGCGCGCGTTGCAAAAATCCAGCAGATGGGACCGGAAAAGATTGCCCCGGTCGCAGCCTATCTCCTGAGCGACGTCGCCAAGGACGTCACCGGACAGATCTTTGCGGTGCGTATGAACGAGATTTTCCTGATGAGCCAATCCCGCCCGCTGCGCTCGGTGCACCGCGGCGAAGGCTGGACGCCACAGACCATCGCCGAGCACGGCATGCCGGCGTTGAAGCCATCGTTCTACAAGCTCGACCGCTCCGCCGACATTTTCAGCTGGGACGCGATCTAAGATCTGAGAACATTTCCCAACGCGTCGTCCCGGCGAACGCCGGGACCTATAACCACCGGGCGCTATTATCTAAAGAAGGTGTCTACCCGCTCGTCTAACTACAATTGCCGCGGCGTATCGGTCCCGGCATTCGCCGAGACAGATGGGCGTCGCTATCTCTGGTTGTTTCGAGAGTCTCGCCCGCTTTATGCCGGATTGCGGGCACATGATTACCTCCCAACAAAAAAATATGGGAGGAAATCATGACAAGCCTACTGACCTTTCCCGACAAACGAGACGAAGGCGAATCTGACGGTTTCAACCGCCGCACCCTGCTGAAGGGGGCGGCGGCGCTTGCCACCACCGTTGCGATGACGTCGGAAGCCTCAGCCCGCGATTTCGGTCGCGGCGCTGAACCTCAACGCTATCCCGATCCCGATATCGTCGTGATCAACGAAAAGCGCTTCAAGGCCAAGGTCGGCAACACCTCCATCAAGCGACTGTTTACGGGCTGTCTGTGGGCAGAAGGGCCCGCCTGGAACGCCCAAGGCCAATACCTTGTGTGGAGCGACATTCCCAACAACCGTCAGCTCCGCTATCTCGACGATGACGGCCACATTTCGGAGCAGTTTCACAAACCTTCCAACGAAGGTAACGGCAACACGTTCGACTTCGAAGGGCGGCAGATCACCTGCGAGCGGACCCGGCTTGTCCGCTTCGAACATGACGGCGCACTCACGGTGCTGGCCGAGCAAGCAGGCGGCAAGCAGCTCAATGGCCCGAACGACGTCGTCGTACACCCCAACGACAAATCGATCTGGTTCACCGATCCCGGCTATGGCGCGGTGAGCATCTACGAAGGGCAGAAGGCCAACACGGGCTCCGTGCAGCCTTACCAGAAAGAGGCGGTATATCGGCTCGACGCGCTGACCGGCCAGGTGACCAAGGTTGCCGACGAGCCGTTCAAACCGAACGGCATCGCTTTCAGCCACGACTACAAGAAGGTCTATGTCTGCGATACCGGCATCACGCATTACCCCAATGCCAAGAACATCGTCTGGCAGTACGACCTGACCGGCGACAAGCTCTCGAACCCGCGGACGTTGATCGACATGACGCTTGACGGCAAATCAGGCTTCCCTGACGGCATGCGGGTCGACACCGAGGGCAATGTCTGGGTCGGCGCAGGCTGGGTCGGCGACGGCTATGACGGCGTCCAGATCTTCGCGCCGGATGGCGAACGCATTGGCCAGATCCGCCTGCCCGAGACCTGCGCAAATGTCTGCTTCGGCGGGAAAAAGCGAAACCGGCTGTTCATGGCCGCGAGCCAGTCGCTGTATGCCGTCTATGTCGAGACCCAGGGCGCGCATAATTGCTGAGTTGTTTACCGACGCACGGCGTTAACGATCCACGTCATGGCCGGGCTCGTCCCGGCCATCCACGTCTTGCTTCCTGCTTGCTTGTACAAAGACGTGGATACCCGCGACAAGCGCGGACATGACGGCTGAGGGCGAGACCAGCGACTCGTCGCCTACCCGCTATTCCTGAGCCCCGCCGAAATGCCGTTGATGGTGAGCTGGATCCCGCGCAGAACCTGCTCATCCGGATTTTGCGCGCGGTGCTCTTTCAGCAGTTCGACCTGCACATGGTTGAGCGGGTCCAGATACGGAAAACGATTGCGGATCGACCGCTCCAGCAGCGGGTTGCTCTCCAGCAGGCGCTCCTGTCCCATGATGTCCAATAGCGTTTCAATCGAATTGTGCCATTCGCGGCGGATGCGCCCAAAGATATTCTCGCGCAACGCCGCATCCGGGACCAATTCGGCATAGCGCGATGCGATCGCGATCGAGCTCTTCGCCAGCACCATGTCCATGTTCGACAGCAGGGTTCGGAAGAATGGCCATTCGCGATAGATTTCTTTAAGGAACGGCATGCCCTTGTCCGGATGTTGCGATATCCAGGTCTCGACCGCGCTGCCAAAACCGTACCAGCCGGGCAGCATCAGGCGGCATTGCGCCCAGCTGAAGACCCAGGGGATGGCGCGAAGGTCCTCGATGGCGCGGGTTTTCTTGCGCGATGCCGGCCGGCTGCCGATGTTCAGCGTCGAGATTTCGGTGATGACGGTGGATGCCCAGAAATACTCCGCAAAGCCTTCGGTCTCATAGACGAGGCCGCGATAGGCCTTGAAGGCCAGCGCCGACAATTCCTCCATGGCTTCCAGATATTCGCGGCGCGGCGCGCTTTGCTTCGGCTGCAGCAGGCTAGCTTCCAGCGTTGCGGCGGCCAGAATTTCCAGATTGCTGCGGCCAACCTCGGCGTTGGAATATTTGCTGGAGATGATTTCGCCCTGCTCGGTGATCCGGATCTGGCCGTTCACCGCGCCGCCGGGCTGCGCGATGATGGCGTCATAGCTCGGGCCGCCGCCGCGGCCGACCGACCCGCCACGACCGTGGAACAGCCTCAAGCGAACGCTGTGGCGTTCGAACACGTCGACCAGGCCGATCTCGGCCTTGTAAAGCTCCCAGCCCGAGGTAACGAAACCGCCATCCTTGTTGCTGTCGGAATAGCCGAGCATCACCTCCTGCACACAGCCGCGGCTATCCACCAGCTTGCGGTAATCGTGCAGCGCCAGCATCCGGTCCATGATCGCGGATGAGGCCTGAAGATCCTCGATGGTCTCAAAGAGCGGCACGATATTGACCGCGCTGCGGCCGGAGGGATCGACAAGACCTGCCTCCTTCAGCAGCAGCGCCACTTCCAGCATGTCGGACATGCCCTGGCACATCGAGATGATGCATTGGGGAATGACATCAGCGCCGAATTTGGCGTGTGCTTCAGCGGCGGCGTGGAATACCGCGAGTTCGCCCAACGTCTCTTCGCTGTATTTCACGAAAGATGACGTCAGCGGCCGCGCATTGCGCAGTTCGCTCGACAGCAGCGCAACGCGGGCGTCCTCGCTCAAGGCCAGATAGGACATGCCGGGCGTCGCCGCGTCGAGCAGCTCCGCAACCGTACGCTCGTGCACGGCTGAATTCTGCCGCATGTCGAGACGGGCGAGGTGGAAGCCGAAACAATCGACGGCACGGCGCAACAGCCGCAGCCGCCCGCGCGCGATCACGCGCGAATTATTTGCGATCAGCGAACGGTCGAGCACGTCGAGATCGGCCTTGAATTCGTCCACGCTGGCGTAAGGCGCCGCCTCGCCGACCGGACGCCGGGTGATTTCCACGTCCAGCTTCGCGGCGGTCGCGGTGAGCCGCGCGTAGATGCCCGACACCGCCAGCCGATACGGCTCGCCGCTGCGATGCGGCGAGGTATCGGGTGAGCGCTCGGCCAACAAGCGCAGTTCATCGGAAACGTCAGCGAGGTGCGCGGCCAGCGACAGTTCGGAGCCGAGCACATGCAGCTCTTCGAGATAAAAACTGAGCACGCGGCTCGACTGCAGCCGCAACGTGCCGCGCATGACCTCGGCGGTCACGAACGGATTGCCGTCGCGATCGCCGCCGATCCAGCTCCCCATCTTGAGGAAAGATGCCAGTTCGCCGGGATCGCCGCCGTCATCCTTGTTCAACCGGTCCTCCAGCGCGCAATGCAGCCGCGGCACTTCGTGCAGGAAGGTGTAATCATAGAACGAAAGGCCGTTGGCGACTTCATCGAGCACGGTGAGCTTGGTACGGCGCAGCAGGTTGGTCTGCCACAGCGTCAGCACATCCCGGCGCAACTGCTCGTCGCTGGCCTCGATTTCTTCGGGCGTGAGTTGAACCCGTTCGCGGCGATCCAGAAGTGCCGCGATCTCCATCTCGCGGTCGATGGTGCTCTTGCGGCGCACTTCGGTCGGATGCGCGGTCAGAACCGGGCTGACCAGCGCCTCCTTGAAAAAGCGGCGCAGATCGGCCGGGCTGAAGCCGGCCTCGCGCGCATGCGACAAGGTGCCCGCAAGCGCGCCCGAAGGCGCCTCGCTACCGTTACTGCGCGTCCGCATCTGGCGAATGTTGTTCTGGTCCTCGGCGATATTGGCGAGGTGCGAAAAATAGCTGAACGCCCGCACGATGCGCACGGTCTCGCTGATCGACATGCTGTCGAGGATGGTTTCGAGCTCGCGCCGCGCCAGCCGATCTTCGTCGCGGTGAAACCGGATCGAGGTCTGCCGGATGCGTTCGACCAGGTCGAACGCGTCGGCGCCTTCCTGATCGCGCACGGTATCGCCGAGAATGCGTCCCAGCAGCCGGATGTCGTTCCGCAGCCGGGCGTCCTCCTCAAGTGCGAGCGCCTCCTCGGCGCGATTGGCCCGCAATTCGGCGTTGGAAGGCATCGTCTGGGTAGACATGGCTGGCTGCTCCAGAAAATTGCCCGGCAACTCCGCAGTCTGCAATTTTTTCGGTTCGGCGCAAGATGAAGATAAAGGCGGACGATTGCCATAGCTGTGGTTGCGGCAATAGCTATGCACTTCGCTTCCCCCTCTCCCTTAGGAAGAGGGTTGGGGTGAGCGGTTACGGTCCCTTGTTAGCACCGTACTCCCTCACCCGGCGCTAACGAGCCGACCTCTCCCGACGGGAGAGGTGAAGGAAGTCTTAAATCCGCCGCCCTGCCCGCTCCCAATAGGGATCGCGCAGCCGGCGCTTGAAGATCTTGCCGGAATCCTCCCGCGGCAGGTCGCGGTGGATTTCGACGTGTTTTGGCACCTTGTAATCGGCCAGCGAGATCTTGAGTTGTGCGCGGACGTCAGCCACGTCGAGCGCGACCCCGGCCTGTGGTTCCACCACCGCCATCAGCGCCTCGCCGAATTCCTCGTCGGGGATGCCAAACACCGCACAGTCATGGACGCCGGGAACCGCATGCAGCGCCGCCTCGATTTCGGCGGGATAGATGTTGACGCCACCTGAGATCACCATGTCGCGCTTGCGATCGCAGATGAACACATAGCCGTCCTCGTCGATGTAGCCGACATCGCCCGATGTAATAAAACCGTCGCGTTCGACCTCGGCGCGCTTGTCCGGCTTGTTGTGATAGCTGAAATCCGGTTGATCGGCGGCGCGCGAATAGATCTCGCCGATCTGGCCCTGCGGTAACGCATCGCCTTTCTCGCCGAGAAAGCGCAGCTCGACGCCCTCCAGGATCTTGCCGACGGTGCCCGGCTTTTTCAGCGCATCGTCGGAGCTCGCAAACGTGAGCGCGCCGGCTTCGGTGCTGCCATAATATTCATGGATCACCGGCCCCCACCACTCGATCATGGCGCGCTTGGCCTCGGCTGGGCATGGTGCCGCGGCATGAACGACATGACGCAGCGACGAGACGTCATATTTCTTGCGCACCGCCTCCGGCAGCTTCAACAGCCGGATGAACATGGTCGGCACCATGAACAGCGTGTCGATTTTCTGATCCTCGATCAGCCGCAGAAACTCCTCGGGCTCAAACCGCGGCATCAGCACCAGCGCGCCGCCGAGGCGGCCGGAGCGCAGTCCGAACGAATTCGGCGCGGAATGATACAGTGGTCCCGGCAACAGCGCCCGCACGCCGGGCCGCAGGCCATAGATCAGCGCCCGCATCCGCTCCGACGCCCGCGTCTGTTCCGGCGTCGGCGCCGCGCGCCGTACGCCCTTGGGATGGCCTGTGGTGCCCGAGGTGTAGATCATATTCTGCGGCTGCGGGACGGCCGGACCATCGTAAGGCTGCTGCTGCTCGATCCAGGATTCAAGGTCGAGTGCGAAATCCGGCGACGAAAGATGATCGGGATTGATCTTGTAATGAGCCAGGATCTCCGGCGGCGTCGGAACGCTGAGCACCGTCACCGCAGCCGGGATCGCCTCACGCAGTTGATGCAGCATGTCGGCGTGGCCGACCAGGACGGACGTGCCGGAATCCCTCAGGATGTAATTGATTTCCTCCGGCTTGAAGTGCCAGTTCACCGGCACGCCATAGGCGCCAAGCCGCATCGCGGCATAGGCCGCCTCGATGAAGGCGATGTCGTTTCGCATCAGGATGCAGACGCTATCGCCTTGCTTGACGCCCAGCCTGTGCAGTCCGCCGGCGATGCGGTTGGCACGACCCACGACCTCGGTGTGATCGCGCTTGCGCTCGCCGCTGATGATGCCGAGGAAGAGTGATGACATTGACATTGTCTCTTTCCGATCTCTCGTCGGCTTGAATCTTGAGATTCCGGGTTCGCGTCTTCGACGCGCCCCGGAATGACTAGGAATTATTCGACGTCGGCGAAACGCGGCGCGCGTTTTTCCATGTTGGCGCGCACGGCCTCGAGCTGGCCGGGACTGCCCAACAGCTTTTGTTGCTCGACGGATTCGGCTGATAGCGCCGGACCGGGATCGACGGAAAGATTATTGAGCAGGCGCTTGGCGGCGCGGATCGCCTCCGGGCTCTTGCCTGCGATCTCGCGCGCGACCTCGAATGCAGCAGCCCGCGGATCGTCGCAGACCCGTGTCGCGAGACCATAGTTCAGAGCCTCCTGCGCCGAGAAAATCCGTCCCGTATAGGTCAGCTCGCGCAGGATATCGTCACGCACCAGGCTCGCCAGGATCGGCGTCCCCGCCATGTCCGGCACCAGACCCCATTTGATCTCCATGATCGACATCCGCGCGTCGGGCGTCAGAAAACGCATGTCGGCACCGAGCGCGAGCTGAAAGCCGCCGCCAAAGGCCACACCCTGGATCGCGGCAATCACCGGCACCGGGAGCTGCCGCCAGCCCCACACCGCCTGCTGCGGGTAATTGGCAAGACCATGGGTACGCTCGGTCAAATCGCGTTTTTCGCCGCCTGCGATCCCGTTACCGCCGTTTTCCTTCATCGCGGCGAAACGGCCCATGTCGAGGCCGGCGCAAAATGCGCGGCCTTCACCGGACAATACTACCGCTCGCACGCCTTTTTCGCGGCTCAGCCGCTCGGTGGCGGCGACCAGTGCGTCGAACATCGCGGCATCGAGCGCGTTCATCTTGTCCGCCCGCACCAGACGGACGTCGGCGATACCGTCCAAAATCGATATCGAGACGCGTTCTTCCATGACAAATTTCCTCCGCTCTTATTCTTTTGTGCCGCTTTACAGAACGGCGTTGTCCGGATTTAGTCAATCGACCAATTAACAGACATTCCCTTTGGGTGGAAACGATGTTCAACGATCAGCTTCTCGCCGGGCGGCGCATTCTCGTAACGGGAGGCGGCACGGGCCTCGGCAAATCCATGGCCGCGCGCTTCCTTGAGCTTGGCGCCGAGGTCCATATCTGCGGCCGCCGCAAGAGCGTCTGCGACGAAACCGCAACCGAGCTGATGGACCTGCATGGTGGCCGGGTGACGAGCCACGGCGTCGACATTCGAAATCCGCTCGCTGTCGATGAGATGATCGAGAATATCTTCACCCAAGGCCCGCTCACGGATCTCATCAACAACGCCGCGGGCAATTTCATCTCGCGCACGGAAGAACTGAGCCCGCGCGGTTTCGACGCGGTCGCCAACATCGTCATGCACGGCACGTTCTATGTGACGCATGCCGTGGGACGCCGCTGGATTGCGGCAAAACAGCGCGGCAATGTGGTCTCGATCACCGTGACCTGGGTCCGCAACGGCTCGCCCTATGTGGTGCCATCGGCGATGAGCAAATCCGCGATCCATGCCATGACCATGTCGCTGGCGACGGAATGGGGAAGATACGGCATTCGTCTCAACACCATCGCACCCGGCGAAATTCCGACCGAGGGCATGAGCAAGCGCATCAAGCCCGGCGACGAGGCCGGCGCACGCACCAAAGCGATGAACCCGATGGGTCGCGTCGGCAAAATGGAGGAGTTGCAGAACCTTGCCGTGTTCCTGATTTCAGGCGGCTGCGACTGGATCAACGGCGAGACCATCGCGATGGATGGCGGCCAGGCGCTGGCGATGGGCGGCAACTTCTATCAACTGCGCGACTGGTCGGATGCCGACTGGACGCAGGCGCGCGACTCGATCAAGGCCCAGAACGAAAAGGACCGCGCGGCGAGAGGATAGCTCCCCTTGCGGTTGTCCCCTTCACCGCGCCTGCGGGGACGGTACCGTCGATGCATCGAGACCCCACGTATTGTTTTTGCCGCCGGATGACGCCAAACTCCGCGAAATAAAAACATACCCGGGGGAAACATGTCCGTCGCAGAGGAGCCGGCGAACCTTGCCGACATGGTGCGCGCGCAAGCCATGTCCCGTAGTAACGCCATCGCCTTCGAATTCGAGGGTCGCGAGACCAGCTTTGGCGAGCTGGACATCAGGACCAACCGCGTCGTCAATGGATTGCGAGCGCTCGGCGTCAAAGCCGGCGAACGGATCGCCTATCTCGGCAAGAACAGCGACATCTATTTCGAGCTGCTGCTTGGTGCGATGAAGGCCAAGGTGGTGATGGCGCCGGTCAACTGGCGGCTGGCCGGACCGGAGATTGCCTTCATCGTCGAGGACTGCAAGGCGCCGGTGCTGTTCGTCGGGCCTGAATTCGTCGCGCAGATCCGCACCATCAAGGCGCAAATACCCAGCGTTCGCACCGTCATCACCACGGAAGGCGGTGCTCCGGAATGGCAGGATTTCACAGCCTGGCGCGACGCGCAGAGCGCCAACGATCCGAAGGGCGAGATCACTCCGCAAGACATCGCGATCCAGCTTTACACCTCCGGCACCACCGGAAAGCCGAAAGGCGCGATGCTGTCGCATTCGAATTTCCTGTCGCTGGTGCGAGCCGGCGGCGGCGAACGGCCGGACTGGAATATCTGGACCGAGGACGATGTCTCGCTGGTCGCGATGCCGATCTTCCACATCGGTGGTTCCGGCTGGGGCATGCTCGGCCTCTATCACGGCGCCAAAGGCGTGATTGCGCGCGAATTCGATCCGACCAAGGTGCTGGACTTTTTCGAGCAGTCGGGAATCACAAAACTGTTCATGGTGCCGGCCGCGATGCAGTTCGTGGTGCGTCAGCCGCGCGCACGTCAGGTCGATTTCTCGAAGCTCCGCTACATGCTGTATGGCGCCTCGCCGATTCCGGCAGCACTGCTGAAGGAATGCATCGAGATATTCAAATGCGGCTTCGTGCAGATGTACGGCATGACCGAGACCACCGGCACGATCGTGGCCCTTCCGCCTGAAGATCATGTCGAGGGCCTGGACCGGATGCGTTCGGCCGGCAAGGCGTTGCCGGGCGTTGAGCTTGCGATCCTCGATGCCAATGGCAACCGATTGCCGCCGGGCGAAGTCGGCGAGATCGCGACGCGTTCCGGCTCGAACATGGCGGGCTACTGGAATTTACCGGAGGCGACCGCGAAGACCCTCGATAGCGACGGCTGGCTGCGTACCGGCGACGCCGGCTATATGGACAAGGACGGCTATCTCTATATCCACGATCGCATCAAGGACATGATCATCTCCGGCGGCGAAAACATTTACCCCGCCGAGGTCGAAAGCGCGATATGCGACCATCCTGACATAGCCGAAGTCGCTGTGATCGGCGTGCCTGACGACAAATGGGGCGAAGTGGTCAAGGCGATCGTGGTGATGAAGCCGAGCAAAAGAGCGACGTCGTCGGACATCATCAACTTTACCCGCGAACGCATCGCAGGCTTCAAGACGCCAAAGTCGGTGGACTTCATCGAGGCGTTGCCGCGCAACGCGTCAGGCAAGATCCTGCGCCGGCATTTGCGCGATCCGTATTGGGCAGGCAAGGATCGTCAGGTGAATTAATCTAGGGCGCAACACACCATACGTCATCACCGGGCTTGTCCCGGTGATCCACGTCTTACTTTCTTTTTTAGGGACAAGAGACGCGGATGGCCGGGTCAAGCCCGGCCATGACGGTTTGGAGCCGTCCCCCTCAATGCTTCCCTGCCCCCATATAGCCGAACAAAAATCCCGCAACCTTGCGCTTCTGGATTTCCTCGCTGCCCTCGGTGATGCGGTAGCGGCGGTGATGGCGGTAGATGTGCTCGAACGGCTTGTGGCGTGAGTAGCCCATGCCGCCATGGACCTGCATGGCGCGGTCGGCGGCTTCACAACACAGCCGGTTCGCCCAGTAATTGCACATCGAGACCTTGTCGGAGAGCGTGTGCTCGACCTGCGCCTGGGTGAGCTGATCCATTTCCCACGCGGTCTTGCGGATCAACAGCCGCAGCATCTCCGCTTGTGTCGCGAGCTCAACGAGCGGCCACTGGATTGCCTGGTTCTC
This sequence comes from Bradyrhizobium canariense, assembly GCF_900105125.1. Classification (NCBI taxonomy): domain Bacteria; kingdom Pseudomonadati; phylum Pseudomonadota; class Alphaproteobacteria; order Hyphomicrobiales; family Nitrobacteraceae; genus Bradyrhizobium; species Bradyrhizobium canariense. The sequence continues at coordinate 2,677,893 of NZ_LT629750.1, forward strand.
GGCCAACGCCTTGCCGAACGGCTTGCGCTCGCGCGCGTATTTCACGCTTTCGTCGATGCAGTATACGGCGGCGCCAAGCGAACTCGCGGCCTGCCGGATCCGGTTCTCGTGCACGAAACATTGCGCCAACGACAAGCCACGGCCGACCTCACCGAACAGGGCATCTTCCGGCACGAATACATCCGTGAAGCTGACCCGCGGATGATCGGTCGGCATATTGAAGGTCCACATATACTCTTCGACCTTCACGCCCTCGCTCTTGGCCGGTACGAGAAAACAGGTGATGCCGCGCGCATCGCCGTCATTGCCGGAGGTCCGGGCAAACAGCGCACAATGGGTGGCGACGTGCATGCCGGTGGTCCACATCTTTTCGCCGTTGATGACCCAGCCCTTGACGTTGTCGCGCGTCGCCGGGATCGCCTTGGTCTCCATATGGGTCGCGTCGGAGCCGTGCTCGGGCTCGGTCAGGCCAAACGTGATGCGGTATTTTCCTGTGATCGACCCCTCAACCATCGCCTTCTGTTCGTCGGTGCCGTAGCGGTCGAGCATCGTCACGATGGGCAGATTGCCGACGATCGAGTGCTCGTTCTGAAGGTCGTTGTGCAGGCCAAGCCCCTTGGATGCGAAATGCTCGCGGATCACGGCCATCCAGAGATTGGAACCATCCTTGCCGCCGTAGCGTTTCGGGATCGCAAAGCGCAGGTGCCCCGCGGCATCGGCAATATTTTTTGCCTTCCGCAGCAGCGCTTCCCATTCATGCCGAGGCAATCCGCCCTTGTCAAAATCCGTGCGCGCCCATTCGCGGCGATGATCGAAGAAACGGATATTGTCGTCGGCTTGTTCGAGCGGCTTGATCTCGCGCGCAATGAAGCGATCGAGTTCGTCGAGATAGGCGACAAGGTCGACCGGCAATGCAAAATCCAAGGCAATCCCTCCCGCAAACGTCGTTTTTTGTCGTTATCGGCGAACCACGCCTATGGGCTCAGCCTGCTCGATTAAGGTGAGAAGATACGACTTAAGTCAAGCAACGCGATGCGGCTTGTGGTGCGCAGCCTACCCGCGTAATTGGATGGCGCGGCAGGCCAAGGGCACGCTAATATCGGGATGAAAATTCCACGCCATAGAAAAAACGACGGGAGAAAACATGGATCTGAAATTTTCCAAGGTCACGCGCAAGGGCCCGATCACGATCGTGACGCTGTCGCGCCCGGAAGTGTACAACGCACTGCACATCGATGCGCATTTCGAACTCAACAAGGTGTTCGACGATTTCTCCGCCGACCCGGAGCAATGGGTCGCGATCGTCACCGGCGCCGGCGACAAGGCGTTCTGCGCCGGCAACGACCTGAAATGGCAGGCGGCCGGGGGAAAACGCGGCTGGGACAAGGGCGGATTTGCCGGGCTGACCTCGCGGTTCGACTGCGACAAGCCGATCATCGCCGCCGTCAACGGTGTTGCCATGGGCGGCGGCTTTGAAATTGCGCTGGCGTGCGACCTCATCATCGCCTCCGAGAATGCGACCTTCGCGCTGCCGGAGCCGCGCGTCGGCCTCGCCGCACTGGCCGGCGGGTTGCAGCGGCTGCCGCGGCAGATCGGACTCAAGCGGGCCATGGGCATGATCCTGACCGCGCGTCACGTCTCTGCCCGTGAAGGTCACGAACTCGGTTTCGTCAACGAGGTGGTGCCGCAGGGCGAGGCACTGGCGGGGGCAGAACGCTGGGCGGAGACGATCTGCAAGAACAGCCCGATGTCGATCCGCGCTTCCAAGCAGGCCATTCAAAAGGGCCTTGCGGTATCGCTCGAACAAGCCATCACCGAGCAGCGCGAATATCCGGCCGTGAAGGCGATGGCGGCGTCGCAGGACTATATCGAGGGGCCGAGAGCGTTTTCGGAAAAGCGCGCGCCGAAGTGGCTGGGGAAGTAGTTGGGATCGTCATTGCGAGCGGAGCGAAGCAATCCAGTGGTGACATCCGGAACTGGATTGCTTCGTCGCTGCGCTCCTCGCAATGACGAATTAGCCTCCTTGGCTCCCCAATTCTCTCTTGTACGACCCATAGTTCGGCTGATCGACCGCAAGCTTGTCCATCGTGGTCTGCCAGAGATGCTCGGCCAGTCCGGGCGTCTGCAGGTCGACCTCGCCGCTCGCGATCCGGTCGGCGAGCGCATGATTGAGTTCGCTAAGCGAACCCTGCGTACCCAGCAATTGCATCAGCCGGGCGGTTTCCGCGGCATCGCTCCCCTGCTCCAGCGTTAGCTGACGCGTGACCAGATCGAGCGCATTGATCGCGACACGAAGCTTGAACGCGTTGTGTCCCTTGATAACAGGCGCGATCTCGTTGCGCAGGAAATCCGCGACTGCTTCGGTTAATTCGGTGGATGTCGGTTCGTCCTGCATCTTACTTGCTCATTATTTTCGGCATGATCCAACCCGAAAACCAGTTCCCGCTTTGCGCTAACGCGGCCCTTCGGGTTGGGATCATGACCGTGGTGCCAGAAGCCGCAACAGATCGATCTCGGTCTCCGACGAGCGGCGGCCGATCATGGCGCGCTCCATCGAGTGGTCGGGGCCGCTGCGAAAACGCTGCATCATGCCGCAGCACATCACTCCCCAGCGCAGCGTGCCCATCACTTCCCAGAACATGACGCGGTTGGGATCGACACGACGGCCGGCCTGCTCATATCCGGCGAACAGCTCCTCGCGCGACCCGAAACCGCCAACCGGCTTGTCGATCTCGCCAAAGCGCCATGAATTGACGCAGATCCATCCCAGATCTTCCATGGGATCGCCGAGATGGGCGAGCTCCCAGTCCAGCACCGCGCGCACGCCGTCCGGACCGATGACGAAATTGCCGTGGCGGAAATCGCCATGCACCAGCGTCATTTCGTCGGACGGACCGGGATCGTGGTCGCGCAGCCAGCGCAACGCCAGTTCGAATACCGGACGGGGCCAGCCGAAACTTCGGTACTCCCGCTCGAGATCGGCGATCTCTTTGGTCGCCGTCATCTCGCGCAACTCGGGAAGTCGCGTCAACGCCAAACCGTGAATGCCAGCCGCGACCTTGCCGAGCTGGCGCGCCAGCATCGGGCGCGCGTTCGCAAACTGTTCGTCACGCAGAACCTTGCGCGCGATGGTCTCGCCCTCGATCCGCTGCATGATGAAGCCGGTGCCGAGTTCGTCCTGCGGCTGGAGCACGTACAAGACCCGTGGTGACGGCAACCCCGCATCATGCGCGAGCTGCATCAGCGTTGCCTCGACATCAAGCCCGGCGGCCCTTGTCGGCGCGGCGCCATAACCCTTTGGTGAGCGACGCAGGATCGCGCCGATATTGCCCCCGGGATGGACGATATCGAACGACCAGGTTTCCTGGCTGGCGCCGCCGGAGAGTTTTGCAGCGCCAGTCACGCCGGTCGCACCTGCACACCAGGCGGCGACGCAGCGTCCGAGCTCCGCCTCCATCATTTGCCCCTGAACTTCGCCGGCCGCTTCTCGAGGAACGCGGTGACGCCCTCCTTGAAGTCTTCCGTCGCGCCCGCGTTCCGCTGCGACTCGAATTCCAGATTCAATTGATCCTCAAACGAATTGTCCGGGCTATCCCAATACAGCTTGCGGATCAGCGACAGCGCCACGGTCGGACCGTTTGCGAGTTCGTGCGCAAGCTTCATGGCCTCGTCCATCAGCACCGCATCGTCGTAAACCCGATTGACCAATCCCCACTCCAGCGCCTTCTCTGCCGGAAGCCGCTCGCCCATCAGCGACAACTCGACTGATCGCGCCTTGCCGATCAGCCGTGGCAGCAGCCAGGTCGATCCGCAATCAGGCACCAGACCGATGCGGCGAAACGCCTGCAGGAAGTAAGACGAACGCGCGCACAGGATCATGTCGCCCATCAGCGCAAAGCTCATGCCGGCGCCGGCGGCAGGTCCATTGACTGCGGTAACGATCGGGCAATGCAGGTTGCGCAGACGCCGCAGGAACGGATGGAATGCGGTTTCCAGCGCAGCACCGGCGTTGCTCCGGCCCGGCTTCTGGTTGTTGCGGCCCTGAAGGTTGGCGCCGGTGCAGAACGCGCGGCCGGCGCCTGATATCACCAGACAGCGCACTTCCGCCCTCTTGTCGTCGATCGCATCGAGCGCCTCGGCAAGGCCGCCCAGCATATCGATCGAGACTGCGTTCATGACTTCCTGATGGTCGAGCTTGAGAACGGCAACCGAGCCATCGAACTCCAGCGTCACGTGCTTGAACTGCATGGTTTCCTCATCCGTTATGACCCGCGTCGTGGGCGACGCGGTGGGTCAATTTTTGAACTCTCGAAGCCATATTTGATTTTCTGGGCGGGCTTGTCCATGGTTGGCGTCGAACATCTGCCCTGCCATCAGGCGCAGGCCAAACAAAGTGGAAACAGCCAAAGGAAATGCTGATGAGCATCTTCGATCTATCCGGCCGCGTGGCCATCATCACCGGCGGCAATGGCGGCATCGGCCTTGGCATTACGCAGGCGCTCGCCGCTGCCGGATGTAATGTTTCGATCTGGGGCCGCAACGCCGAAAAGAACAAGAGCGCCGCCGCGACCATGGCATCCAGCCCCGGCGAGGTCGACACCCGAATCTGCGATGTCAGCGATCCCGCCTCGGTCAAGGAAGCCATGAAAGCGACACTGGACAGGTTCGGCCGGGTCGACGGTTGCTTTGCGAACGCCGGCATCGGCGGCGGCGGACGACGCGCGTTCATCGACCGGACCGAAGAGGAATGGCGCAAGATGTTCGCAACCAACCTCGACGGCGTGTTCCATGTGTTCCAGGTCGCGGCGCGCCACATGACCGAGCGAGCCGAAGCCGGCGATGCCTTTGGCCGGCTGGTCGCAACCTCAAGCCTGGCCTCGCTGTTCGGTACCGCGCGCAACGAGCACTATGCCGGCACCAAAGCCGCCATCAACGCGCTGGTGCGCGCGCTCGGCGTCGAGCTGGCGCGTCAAGGTGTCACCGCGAATGCCATCCTGCCCGGCTGGATCAAGAGCGAGATGACCGCTGGTATCATGGCCAACGAAAAATTCGTGGCCAATGTGATGCCGCGGATTCCGGCGCGGCGGTTCGGCGAGCCCTCCGATTTCGGCGGCATCGCCGTTTACCTCATGAGCAAGGCGTCGTCCTACCACACCGCCGATTGCTTTGTGATTGATGGTGGCTACACGGCGTTTTGATTGGGTCCCATCGTCGCAAGTCAACAGGCCAGCGCAAAGCGCTGCTCGTCGACAAGCTCCGGCATGGCCGCCTCTTTATCGCTGGTGAATGGCGGGTTACGCTCTGATATCCCGCGCGGCCGGCGGCCATCTGGCTGGCGCGACCGAGATGGCCCACGCTAGAGATACCCCAACAAAGAGAACCTCCAAATGCTTGCGTCGCAGCGCGCCCTGTTCGAGATACCGCGCCATATCTGCTACTTGAATTCGGCCTCCTACGGCCCGCTGCCGCTCCGAACTCAGGAAGCCGCCCGCGTTGCGGTCAAGCGCAAAGGAACACCCTGGACGCTCGACGCCGCGTTCGCAAACGACCAGCACGAACGCGCGCGGGCCGCTGCTGCCCGCTTGATCAATGCCGATCCCGCCGACATCGCGCTCATCCCCTCGATCAGCTATGGCATTGCGACGGCAGCAAAGGTTCTGACGATCGACCGCGGCACCCGCGTCATCATTCTGGAAGACGATCATTCCTCGCCCGTGCTGGAATGGCAAACGCGAGCCCATGCGCAGGGCTTCGGCATCGAGACGATCCGCCGGCCGGATGACGGCGACTGGACGTCCGCCGTGCTCGCGGCGATCGAACGATCAGGTGCACCGCCGGTTAGCCTCGCCTCGATTTCATCGGTGCACTGGTCCGATGGTGGGCTGATCGACATCGAAAAAGTGGGCGCAGCACTCCGGCAACGAGGGGCCACCTTCCTGATCGACGCGACGCACAGCGCCGGCGTGCTGGCGATGGACGTGCGGCGGCTCGATCCGGATTTTGTGATTTTCCCGACCTACAAGTGGCTGCTCGGGCCCTACGGCAGAGCCTTTCTCTATGTCGCCAAGCGCCATCAGGGCGGTATCCCGCTTGAGCAGACCTCGTTCGGCCGCCGCAACGTGCGCGCCGAGAATGAGGTCTATTTCACGGATCTGCGTTACGTTGCCGATGCACGGCGCTTCGACATGGGCGAGCGCGACCATTTCATTTCGATGGAGATGGCCTCGATCGGAATAGAAATGATGGCTGAATGGGGCGCGGCGGCCGTCGCGCAACGTCTCCTGATGCTGACAGAACGGATCGCGGAAGGCGTGCGCGGGCTCAGTGTCCGCGTGCCGGAGGACCGCGTCCGCGCGCCGCATATACTGAGCCTCGATTTCAAGGATGGGATGCCGACAGGCCTCGTCGAGGGACTCGCCACCGAAGGCGTCTACGTCGCGGCGCGTCTCGGCCGCATGCGCATCTCACCTCACGTTTTTAACGACGAGGCGGACGCCGACCGCTTTGTCGCGGTGTTGACCGAGCGGTTGCGGGGTTAATTCGTCGGCTAAAGCGCTAACAGCGGCAGCCTGGCAGCCGGCTTTTTCACGGACCCTCGCCGCATTTCGTCATGGCCGGGCTTGTCCCGGCTATCCACGTCTTCTTTGATTATACGAAACCAAGACGTGGATGCCCGCGACTAGCGCGGGCATGACGAACCAGGAACAAACGCCGCACGACTCTCAGGAGGACGCGGCCATTTTCTGCGGCTGTTCCGCGCTCACCATCGCAAACCCCTCATAACCCTTCGCGGCCACGTCGTTACAGATCTGACGATAAGCTCCGACGCCGCCGATGTAGGGCATGAAAATCCTCGGCTTGCCCGGGATGTTGGCGCCCATGTACCAGGAGTTGGCCTGCGGATAGAGCGTGGTGTAGGCCACCTCGTTGACGTGCGCCACCCACTTGTCCTCGGCCTCCTTCTTCGCTTCGATCGCGTCAAAGCCGCGGTCGCGCATGTAGGCAACGCAATCAGTGATCCAGTCGACGTGCTGCTCGATCGAAACGATCATGTTGCTCAGCACCGACGGACTGCCCGGACCGGTGATGATAAACAGATTGGGAAAACCCTCGGTCATCAGGCCGAGATAGGTCCGCGGTCCCTCAGCCCATTTCTGGTTGAGCGTCCGTCCGTTGCGGCCAACAATATCGATCTTGGCGACGGAGCCCGTCATCGCATCGAAGCCGGTCGCAAGCACCAGGGCATCGATCTCGTAATCCTTGCCGGCGGCGCGCACGGCGCTGGGCCGTATCTCCTCGATGCCACCGGATTTGATATCGACCAGCGTCACGTTCGGACGATTGAAGGTTGCGTAATAATCGGTATCGACGCAGATGCGTTTTGATCCGATCGGATGATCGTTGGGTTGCAAGAGCTTTGCGGTTTGCGGATCCCTGACGATCTCGGCGATCTTGTCGCGGACGAAATCGGCGGCGGTGTCATTGGCCGCCTTGTCGAGCGCGATGTTGTTGTAGGTTGCCGTGAAGGTGAGCCCGCCGCGCTCCCAGCGCGTTTCATATCTGGCGCGGCGCTCGTTCTCGCCGTCGTCGAGCGCACCGCGGTCGGGCAGTTCCTGAAAGATACCATTTCGCATCTCTTCGCGGGCCTTGCGCCGGATTTCCGGATAGTTGGAGCGGAACGCGTTGCGCTCTTCCGGCGTCAACGGCGCATTGCGTGCGGGGATGCTGAAATTAGCGGTGCGCTGGAACACGGTCAGATGGCTCGCCTGCGCGGCGATGACCGGCACCGACTGGATCGCCGAGGATCCCGTACCGATCACGCCGACGCGCTGGCCGGTAAAATCCACCGGCTCATGCGGCCAATGACCGGTGTGATAGACTTGGCCCTTGAAGCTCGAAAGCCCCTTGATATCCGGCATCCGCGCGTTCGACAGGCAGCCGGTGGCGAGCACGACATGGGTCGCGGCCATGGTCTTGCCATCGGATGTGACCACCGACCACGTGTTGGCATCCTCGTCGAACACGGCCTGATCGACCCGGGTATTGAACTGGATATCCGGCCGCAGGTTGAAGCGGTCGGCAACGTGGTTGGCGTATTTCAAAATCTCCGGCTGCGGCGCGTAGCGCTCGCTCCAGTCCCATTCCTGCTGCAACTCGTCCGAGAACGAATAGGAATATTGCATGCTCTCGACATCGCAGCGGGCGCCCGGATAACGATTCCAGTACCAGGTGCCGCCGACGCCATCGCCCTGCTCGTAGACCCGGACCGACAATCCGAGCCCGCGGAGCTTGTGCAGCATATACATTCCGCCAAAACCCGCACCGACCACAACGACATCGTAGGTCTTGAGGCCCGCGTCCTGGTTTTTGCCGGAAACAGATTGCAAGGCGGACATCCGATCGCACTCCCCTTAAGATTCTGTATTTGTTACGAACAGCATTCTCCGGTGGATGCGAAAGCGCAAGAGACAAAACGTGCCCTTCGAGAGCCGCATATTCTGCGGCGTGGAACGCGCTAGGGAACGGCCCGCTTGGCACGAGCGCCCATCATGCGCTAGCGTCGGAAAAACGCGGCTTACCAAAACCAAAACGAGCAGCACCAAAAGCTGCCGCAGGGAGTGGACACCACCATGAAATCGCCGATCTGCGAAATGCTGGGAATTGAATTCCCGCTGCTGGCCTTTAGCCATTGCCGCGACGTGGTTGCGGCCGTCAGCCGTGCCGGAGGTTTCGGCGTGTTGGGCGCGACCACGCACTCCCCTGAAACCATCGAACAGGAACTGAAATGGATCGACGATCATGTCGACGGCAAGCCCTATGGGCTCGACGTGCTGATCCCCGAGAACATTTCGACCGCAGGCGAAAAGGACGTCACCTGGAAAAGCCTGGAAGCGCGCATCTCAACGGAGCATCGCGACTTCACCCGCAACCTGCTGAAAAAATACGGCGTCGAACTGACGACGACCAATGTCGCTGACAATCAGCCGCAGCCGTTCGACGCGCAGCGCGCACTGGAAGTTCTCGACGTATCGTTCCGACATCCGATCCGCCTGATTGCCAATGCGCTTGGCGTGCCGCCGAAGGCGATGATCGAGATGGGCAAAAAACACGGCGTGCCCGTCGCAGCTCTGGTCGGCGCCAAGGAGCATGCGCTGCGCCAGGTCGCCGCCGGCGTCGATATCCTCGTGGTGCAGGGCACCGAAGCCGGTGGCCATTGCGGCGAGGTCTCGACCATGGTGCTGGTGCCGGAAGTGATCAAGGCGATCAAGCCGATCCGCGACGTGCCGGTGCTGGCCGCAGGCGGCATCATGACCGGACGCCAGATGGCGGCGTGCATGGCGATGGGCGCTGCCGGCGCCTGGACCGGGTCGGTCTGGCTCGCCACGGTCGAATCCGAGACCACCGAAACCTTTCGCGAGAAAATGATCGCCGCCTCGTCGCGCGACGCCATTCGCTCCAAGGGCCGCACCGGCAAGCCGGCGCGGCAATTGCGCTCGGTCTGGACCGACGCATGGGACCGTGGGCCTGACAGCCCCGGCGCGCTGCCGATGCCATTGCAGTCGATCATCAGCCGCGACGCGTTCAATTCCATCGACCGCTCCGTGGCATCAGGCAATGCCATGGCGCGCGACCTCGTCAGCTATTTCGTCGGACAGGGCGTCGGCCTGATCGACAGCGTCAAATCCGCAAGCGCCGTGGTACAGGAATTCAAGGAAGATTTTGTCGAGGCGGTCGAGCATCTCGAAAATCTTGTAAGCGAATGATTCGCCGTCATTCCGGGATGGTGCGTTAGCACCAGACCCGGAATCTCGAGATTCCGGGTTCGATGCTCTGCATCGCCCCGGAATGACGGCCAAGAGGAATGAACGAAAGCAAGCAATGACAAGTGCCCCGCAATCAGAAGACCGCATCCCCGTCATCGTCGGTATCGGCGAAATCGTCGATCGTCCGAAGGAAATTGCCGCGGGCCTCGAACCCCTCACACTACTTGAAGAGGCGGTCAGACGCGCTGAACAGGACAGCGGCGGCAAATTGCTTGGCGACATCGGCTCGCTCGACATCGTCAATTTCCTGAGCTGGCGTTATCGCGATCCCGCAAAGCAGCTTTCCGACCGTCTCGGCATCAAGCCGAAGCACGCCTATTACGGTCCGGTCGGCGGTGAAAGTCCGATCCGCTATTTGCATGAGGCTGCGCAGCGCATCGCACGCGGCGAATGCAGTGTCGCGGCGGTGTGCGGCGCCGAGGCGCAGTCGACGGCGACCAAGGCCGAGCGTGCCGGTGTCACGCTGCCATGGACACCGTTTGCCAAAGACGCAGAGGAGCCAAAGCGCGGCGCCGCGTTCCAGAAGCCAATGGCGGTGAAGCTCGGCGTGTTCATGCCGATCACGGTCTATCCATTCTATGAAGCGGCGTCGGCAGCGCATTGGGGACAAACCCCGCGCGAGGCGATGGCCGAATCCGGCAATTTATGGTCGACCTATTCAGACGTCGCGTCGCAGAATCCGAACTCGTGGCTGAAGCGGCGCTTCACGCCGGAGGAGATCACGACGCCGACGCCTGACAACCGGCTGATCGCATGGCCCTATACCAAACTGATGGTGGCCAATCCCATGGTCAATATGGGCGCAGCGATCCTGATCACCAGCCTCGCCAAAGCGCGGGCTGCCGGCATTGCCGAGGATCGCCTCATTCACATCTGGGGTGGTGCATCGGCGGAAGAGCCGCGCGACTATCTCATCCGCGACCAGTTCTTCGAGAGCCACGCCCAGAATGCCGTGCTCAAGGCGGTGATGGATCTTGCCGGCGGCAGCGGCAAGGCGTTCGACGCGATCGAGCTCTATAGCTGCTTTCCCTGCGTGCCGAAAATGGCGCGGCGAACGCTGGGGCTCGGCGCCGATGTGCAGCCGACGGTAAACGGCGGGCTGACGTTTTTCGGCGCGCCGCTCAACACCTACATGACCCACGCCGCCTGCGCGATGGTGCGGAAATTGCGCGGCGGCGCGAAGCTTGGCCTGCTGTACGGCCAGGGCGGGTTCGTCACCAAGCATCACGCGCTGGTGCTGTCGCGTCAGCCACCCGAGGACGCGCTGGCGCAGGACACCAGCGTGCAGGCGGAGGCCGACCGCAATCGCGGCGCGGTGCCCGAATTCGTGACGGAAGCTAAAGGCCAGGGCTCGATCGAGAGTTTCACGGTGATCTACGGCCGTAGCGGCGATGTCGAGCGCGGCGTCGTGATGTTGCGGACGTCGGACAATGCCCGGGCACTCGCCCGCGTTCCCGCCAAGGATCACCAGACACTGACGCATCTTCTGAACATGGAGCGAACGCCGGTGGGATCAACCGGCATGATCGTCACCGCCGACGATGGCGTTCTGGAGTGGCGGGTAGCCTAATCCCGGGCTTGTCCCGGCCAGCCACGGCTTAAAGGCCGGGAGAAGACGTAAACGCCCGGGACCAGCCCGGGCACATGGGGAGAGAGGGTTTCTCTACCCCTTCACGTCCGGCCTTTCCGAAACCTTCTCGGGCTTGCCCTTGGTGCCGACGCCGACAACACGGACCTGATCTCCATCGGCGATGCCGTCGGGCGGCGCGACAATGACGCGGTCGTCCGGAGAGATGCCCGATGCCAGTTCGATATCGCGGCCGAGATCGCGGGCGATGGTGACGGTCTTGAACAGTACCTTGTCGTCCGATCCGACCGTCGCGACCCGCAAGCCATTCTGGTTGAAGATCAGCGCGCTTGCCGGAATGTGCAGCGGCACTGTGTCGCCCGCCAGGGTTAAGCGCACATTGGCATAGCCGCCGGGCATCAACTCGCCAGCGGAATTGTCCAGCCCAAGCTGCATCCGCGTCGTGCCGGAGCCGACATCGACGGATTGCGAGGACGCTTCAACGGTCGCTGCGAATGTGCGGTTGGGGTACTCCGGCATTGAGATGACGGCCTTGGCGCCAATCTTGATGGCCGGCACGTAAGTCTGGGGCACGTTGACGTAGACACGCAGCTTCTTGATGTCGGAAATCACGAACATCGCCGGGCCGCTGCCGCCGCCGGCATTGATCAGAGCGCCGACGTCGGTGTCGCGGGAGGTCACCACGCCATCGAACGGTACGGTGATTTTCTTGTAACCAGCCAACGCCTCGAGCCGCTCGACATTGGCCTGGCTGGAATTGACCGAAGCATTCTTGTTGGACAGGTCGGCGGTGCGCTCGTCGATTTCCTGCATCGACACGAAATTCGACGCGATCAGCGTTTTCCGGCGGTTCAACGTGGCTTCGGACAGTTTTGCGCTAGCCTGCTGGCTGGCCAGATCCGCGCGTGCCTGCAGCAATTGCTGGTCGAGGTCCGGTGCCTCGATTTCGGCAATCACCTGCCCGGCCTTGACCTTCGCCCCGATATCGGCGGTCCAGCTCTTGAGGTAGCCGCTGACGCGGGCAAAGATCGGCGCGCGATAATAGGCCTCCAACCTGCCGGGCAGATCGAGCGTGGCGTTGAGGACCTTGGCGTCCGGCACCACCACTGCGACCGAAGGAACGGCCTGGGTGTCAGTCCATTCGCGCAGTTTCGTATCCGAATCCTCGCGCGCCCGGATGCCGGTCACCACGACCAGGACGAGCACGACGCCCGCCAAAAGCCCAAAAATGCCCAATTTCCGGCGGGAGACCGGCGAGCGTTGTTCAGTGGGCATGTGGTTTCTCCGGTGAGGCGGCGGCTTTGGCGCCTTGCATTTTGTGTACCATACTAAACACCACGGGAACAAACATCAGCGTGGCGATGGTGGCGAAGATCAGCCCCCCGATCACCGCACGCCCGAGCGGCGCGTTCTGTTCGCCGCCCTCGCCGAGGCCAAGCGCCATCGGCGTCATACCGATGATCATGGCGAGCGCCGTCATCAGCACCGGGCGAAAGCGCACGAACCCGGCCTCGATCGCCGCGGCAATGGGATCGCCGATTTCTTCGTAGCGTTCACGGGCAAAGCTGATCACCAGCACGCTGTTCGCGGTCGCGACGCCCATGCACATAATCGCGCCAGTCAGCGCCGGAACCGACAGCGTGGTCCGGGTCGAGAACAGCATCCAGACAATGCCGGCCAGCGCCGCCGGCAGCGCCGTGATGATCACGAACGGGTCGGACCACGACTGGAAGTTCACGACGATCAGGAAATAGATCAGAACGATGGCCGCCAATAGACCGAACAACAGCCCGGAAAACGCGCTGTTCATGGTCTGAACCTGGCCGAGCAGAACCACCGAACTGCCTTTGGGCACGTCCTGCGCGGTATCGGCGATCGCGGTCTTGATGTCCGCGGCTACCGCGCCGAGATCGCGCCCTTGCGGCGTCGCGTAGATCTGCACCATCGGCTGGATGTCGTATTGAGAGACAACCGCGCTCGATGTCGATCGCGTGATGTTGGCGATGCCGCCAAGGATCGGCGCGTTCGTGCTGCCAGCGGTAATCGGCAATGTCTGAAGCGCCCCCAATGAATCGATCTGGTATTGCGGGGTCTGCATGACGATCGAATATGACACGCCGTTGTCCGGATTGAGGTAGTAGGTCGGCGCGATCTGCGCGCTTCCCGCCAGGTTGACCACCAGGCTGTTGGTGACGTCGCGCTCGGTCAGGCCGACATATTGCGCACGAGTCCGATCGACATCGATGTTGAGGGTCGGATTGTTGGGCGATTGCTGGATGCGCGCATCGGCAACGCCAGGTATCCGGCGAATCCGGCTGAGCAGTTTGTTGGCGTAGGCGAAACTCGCGTTGACATCGGCGCCACGGACCTGAAGGTCGATCGGCGCCGGCGCGCCGAAATTGAGAATCTGGCTGACGATGTCGGCCGGCAGAAACGCGAACGTCATGCCTGGAAAGGCGTTCGGCAGCTGCTCGCGCAGGGCCTGAACGTATTCTTCGGTCGGCCGGTGGCCCTCTTTCAACTTGATCTGGATATCGCCGTCCTGCGGACCGATCACGCCGGTATTGTTATAGGTCATGTTGATGCCGCTGATCGGCATGCCGATGTTGTCGGCCAGCGTTTCGATTTCCCCTGGCGGAATGATCTTGCGGATCGCCTTCTGAACATCGGCAAATTGATTGGCGGTTTCCTCGACCCGGGTGCCGATCTGGGCGCGCGCGTGCATCAGGATCGAGCCTGCATCAACCGACGGAAAGAAATTCCTGCCGAGAAACGGCACCAGCAGGAATGAAACGGCGACGAAGCCGAGAAATCCGATCACGAAAATCGGCCGCCGTTGCATCGCCATCGACAGCAAATCGCGATAGCCGCCGCGCACGCGCTCGAAGTGCGTTTCGAAAGCGCGCTGAAACCGGACCAGCGGGTTGCGTGACCGTGGCCGCTCCTCGCCTTCGCCGAGATGCGTGTGCGGTTGCAACAGATATTTCGCCATGGTCGGCACCAGCGTCCGCGACAGGATGAACGACCAGATCATCGCGAACATCACGGCTTCGGCCATCGGCACAAACAGGAAGCGCGCAACCCCCTGCAGGAAGAACATCGGCACGAACACGATGCAGATGCAGAGCAGCGAAACAAAGGCCGGCGTCACGATCTGATTGGCGCCGTCCATGATCGAGCGCTCGACCGGCTTGCCCTGCTCCAGATGGTAATTGATGTTTTCGATCGTCACCGTCGCGTCGTCGACAAGGATGCCGACCGCGAGCGCCAGCCCGCCCAGTGTCATGATGTTGAGGGTTTCACCGATCGCCGACAGCATTACGATCGCGCCGAGCACCGCCAGCGGTATCGAGGTGGCGATAATAATCGTCGAGCGCCAGCTGCCGAGAAACAGCAGGATCATGACGCTGGTCAGCAAGGCGGCGATGATGCCTTCATAGGCAACGCCGGTGATCGCGCCACGCACAAACAGCGACTGGTCGCCGATGAACCCGATCTTGAGCGCGTCGGGAAGCGAATCCTTGACCTCGATGACCTTCCGTTTGATGCCGGCGATGATGTCCAGGGTCGAGGTCGAACCGGCCTTCAGCACCATCATCAGAACCGAGCGGTTACCGTCGACGTGAACGATGTTGGTCTGCGGCGGGTTGCCGTCGCGCACGGTCGCGACGTCATGAACGTAAACCATCGCACCGTTCACGGCCTTGATCGGCAAATTGCCGAGGTCTTCCATCTTGAGCGGCGAGTTGTTGAGCAGGACGTTGTATTCAAATCCGCCGATCTTCTGCGTACCGACCGGCGTGATCAGGTTCTGCGCTGCGAGGGCGTTGGATACGTCCTGCCCGGACAATCCAAGGGACTGCAGCGCCGGCAGATTGAGGTCGATCTGCACCTGGCGCTGCTTGCCGCCGAATGGGTAAGGAATCGCGGCTCCGGGCACGGTGACCAGCGGCGTCCGCAGCTGGTTGATGCCGATATCGGCGAGGTTCTGTTCGGTCAGGCCCTCACCCGACAGCGCGACCTGGATGATCGGAACCGTCGACGCACTGTAGTTGAGGATCAGCGGCGGCGTCGCGCCCGGCGGCATCTGCTTGAGCAGCGTTTGTGAAATCGCGGTGACCTGGGCATTGGCGGTCCGGATATCCACGTTCGGCTGGAAGAAGATCTTGATGATGCCGACGCCATTGTAGGAATTGGCAACGATGTGCTCGATATCGTTGACCGTCGTCGTCAGCGCCCGCTCGAACGGCGAAGTGATACGGCCAGACATCTGATCCGGCGGCAGGCCGGTATACTGCCAGACCACTCCGATGACGGGGATGCGGATGTCCGGAAAGATGTCGGTCGGCGTGCGCAGCGCCGCCAGCGGTCCGATGATCAAAAGAAGCAGCGCGAGCACGACAAAGGTATACGGCCGGCTCAGCGCGATGCGGACCAGTGCAATCATAAGTTAAGTATTCCCCGACCCCGCGAAGCCGCGGGGGACTGGCGTTCCAACGGGCCAATTCGTTTGCGCCGATTTACCCGAACCGGAGCCAAAAAGCCAACGCGTGGGGGCATAACTGACCTTCACTTCCGCGGCACCCGTCTTTGGACGAGCGCCGCCGAAGGGGCCGCAATAACTTTCTCAGGCCGCCCGGACCGAGGTGAGGAACTTGCTGACCTCGGTCTTGAGGCGGCTGCTGTCGCCGGAGAGCATTTTTGCCGCCGACAGGACCTGCGAGGAGGCTGAACCGGTCTCGCTGGCGCCACGCTCCACGTCGGTGATGTTGGATGACACCTGCTGCGTGCCCTGCGCCGCCTGCTGCACGTTGCGGGAGATTTCCTGGGTCGCTGCGCCCTGCTCTTCCACCGCCGCGGCAATGGTCGAGGATATTTCTGACAGTTTTTCGATGGTGCCGCTGATTTCCTTGATCGCGCCGACCGATTCCTGGGTCGCGGCCTGGATGCCGGTAATCTGCTGGCCGATCTCGCCGGTGGCTTTCGCGGTCTGTTCCGCCAGTGCCTTCACCTCGGACGCCACGACGGCGAAGCCGCGACCGGCCTCGCCGGCGCGTGCCGCCTCGATGGTGGCGTTCAGCGCTAGCAGATTGGTCTGTCCCGCGATGGTGTTGATCAGTTCGACCACATCGCCGATGCGAGCTGCGGCCTTCGACAATTCACTGACGCGGTCGTTGGTCCTGCGTGCCTGTCCAACGGCCTCGGTGGCCATCCGCGCCGATTCCTGGACCTGACGGCTGATCTCGTTGACGGAGGACGACAATTCTTCCGTGGCTGACGCCACCGACTGAACATTGGTGGACGCTTCTTCGGAGGCTGCCGCGACCGTCGTCGCCAACCGCTGCGAACGCTCCGCGGTCGATGACAGGGTGCCGGCCGAGGACTCAAGCTGGGAGGAGGCCGAGGATACGGTATTGACGATCTCGCCAATCATCGATTCGAACTCGCGGGTGATGTTGTCGACCCGACGGCCACGCTCGATCTTGGCTTCCGCGTCTTGCGCGGCCGCTTCATCGGCGGCTTTCTTCGCGACCAACGCTTCCTTGAACACCTGCAGGGTATCCGCCATGGCGCCGATTTCGGTTTTCTCGCCCTGATGCGGCACTTGCGCGGTCAAATCGCCTTTACCCAGCGCCTGCATCGGCTTCACGATGGAGGCGATACCGCTGGAGACGTCGCGGATCAGATAAACGCCGACGGCGCCACCGACGATGACCGCGAAGCCGAGTATGACCGCCAGCATTGCAAAGGCCGAGGCATAGGTGTCGGCCGCGTCGTTGGCTACCTTGTCGGCGCCCGAATTATTGAGATCGATATCCTTCTTCAGGATTTCGTCGGCCGCGAGCGAAAGCTTGTTCACGGTTTTCGAATTCAACTCGTGAGATTCATGGGGGACCTTCCCGGCCTCTTTGCGGGAAAGCGCCATGACTTCCTCGGTGCCCTTCTTGTAGTCGTCCCAGGTTTGCGACCATTGGTTGTAGAGCGCGCGTTCCTCCGGAGTCGTAATCATTGGCTCATAGGTCTGGCGAATCTTGTTGTTACCCTCGACAACACCAGCCAGAGTCTTTTCGGCTGCTTCCTTTTCCTCCAACGTCTCTGCGAGCAGGTGCTCCCGGATCACGTTGCGATAGGTGATGACACCTGCACGCAGATCGCCCAGCACACGGACGCTCGGCAGCCAGTTCGTCGTGATATCGACGGTATTGGCGTTTATCGCCCGCATATTCCTGACGGCGAGCAGGCCCATACCGGCCAGCGCGAGGAGCAGGAAGGCTACGACGGCCGTGATCTTGGCGCGGATCGAGAACTTGGCGAACATGATTTGCAATCTCTTGGTTTTGAACGCTGGAGAGCGCCTGACGTGACGGAGCAAGACGCGGCGGGGTGGACGAATCCCTTCCGGCATCAAAACCTAGACGTCTTGAGGTCACGTTAACTTGACGTCCCCGTAGGACTACGGGCCGCGCAAAAGACCGACGCAGATGTAGCGATCAGCGCATCAGCTTGAGGGCGTCGGAGAAAAACTCCGGTCCGCCGAAATTGCCTGATTTCAGTGCAAGCAACATCTCGCCTGCCTTCGCGCCGACCGCGCGCAGCACCGGTACACCGGCGGCGATTTCCGCTCCGACCAGAAAAGCCGGAATTCCCAGACGATCCACCACCGCGCCGGAGGTTTCGCCGCCGGCGACAACCAGCCGCCGCACGCCCGCCAGCACCAACCCGTCTGCGATATCGGCCATTGCCTGTTCGATCGCATGCCCTGTTGCATTGCGGCCATGTCGTGACTGCAGGGCTGCGACCTCCTCCGGCGTCGAGCTGCTGGCGATCAGGATCGGACCATCTTTGATTCGATCCTTGGCCCAGGCGAGCGCGCGACGCGATTCGTCCTTGCCCGAGATGATCTGCTCGGGATCGAGATGAAGCACCGGCATGGCCTGCTCGGCGTTGGCAACCTGCTGCAGCGTCGCCTGTGAGCAACTGCCGGCAAGACATACCGCAGGGCCGCCGACCGGCGTATCGGACAGCGTGTTCGACGCGTTTTGCTTGGTCTTTCGCGACGTCACCAGCGCATGGGCAAGCCCAAGCCCGATGCCGGACGCCCCAACGGACAGGCGATGATCCAGCGCCACCGCGCCGATGGTCTCCAGATCGCGATCGAACACCGCATCGACAATCGCGGCGCCGAAACCTTGTCCGGCGAGATCGGCAAGCCGTGCTCGGACGGCATCCGGTCCGCGCGACACTGCCGCGAGATTGACGAGACCGATTTTGGTTTTGCTCTGGCGCGCCAGCACCCGCGCCAGGTTGGAATCGTGCATCGGATTGAGCGGATGGTCCTTGAGCGGACTTTCGTTCAGCGGCACCGCGCCCACGAACAGGTTACCCTGATAGACCGTGCGGCCGGTTTCCGGAAAGGCCGGCGTCACCAGCACGATCGTATCGCCGGAGTCGCGGCGCAACGCATCCATGACCGGGCCGATATTGCCGGCATCGGTGGAATCGAAGGTCGAACAGATCTTGAACAGCACATGACGAGCGCCTCGCCCGCGCAGCCATTTTTCCGAGGCGCGCGAGCGCTCCACCGCAAGGCCGGCCTCGATCGAGCGGCTCTTGAGCGAGACCACCACGGCATCGACTTCGGGCAGCGCCAGATCGTCCGGGGGCACCCCGATGGTCTGCACCGTGCGCAATCCGGCACGGGTCAGCGTGTTGGCGAGGTCGGAGGCACCGGTGTAATCGTCGGCGATGCAGCCCAGGGACAACGCAGAGGTCACGGCTTCACTCCGGCGTAGGGTTTGAACCAGCCGAGACCGTCTGACGTCTTGCCGCGCGGGTTATATTCGCAGCCGACAAAACCCTTGTAGCCGAGCCGATCGAGTTCGCCGAACAGGAACGGATAATTCAATTCCTCCCCATCGGGCTCGTTGCGCGAGGGAATGCTCGCAATCTGGATATGGCCCGTTATCGGCATCATCTCACGCAGCCGCATGGTCACGTCGCCATGGATGATCTGGCAATGATAGATGTCGAACTGCAGCTTCAGATTGGGGATCTTCAGCTCGTCGATCAGGTCGCGTGCAAACGCAAAATCGTTGAGGAAGTAGCCGGGCACGTTACGCGGGTTGATCGGCTCGAGCACCACGTCGATGCCATGGGGGCCAAAGAACTCGGCGGCCCAAGCCACGGATTTGTAGAACGCCTCTACCGCCTTTCGATCGTCGCGGCTGGCAATCCCCGCCATCAGATGCAGGCGCTTGACGCCGGTCGCCTTGGCATAGGGCAACGCGGTGTGCAGGCTTTGCTGCAGGTCGGCAAAACGGTCCGGCAGCGCCGCAAAGCCTTTTTCGCCGGCTGCCCAATTGCCCGGCGGCAGATTGAACAGCGCCTGCGTCAGGCCGTTGCGATGCAGCCGCTCGCCGACCTGTTCGGCCGGATGTTCATAGGGAAACAGGAATTCAACGGCGGTGAAACCCGCTTTCGCCGCCGCATCGAACCGGTCGAGGAACGGGACTTCGTTGAACATCATGGAAAGATTGGCGGCGAAACGGGGCATCGACGGTCCTCTTGTGTGTCAGTTTTATTTCGGTTCGCCCGGCAAAGCCGTGCCGGTGACGCGCGCATACATCCGCGCGACCGAAGCATCGTCATCGCGGCCCATGCCGGAAGCCGCCGTCATCAAGAACATCTGTAGCGCCGCAGCCGCCACCGGTACCGGAAATTTTGCCGTGCGCGCCATGTCCTGGATGATGCCGAGGTCCTTGACGAAAATCTCCACCGCGCTGCGCGGGGTATAATCGCCGTCGAGCACGTGCGGCATGCGGTTCTCGAACATCCAGGAATTGCCGGCAGACGCCGTGATCACCTCATAGACTTTCCGGATATCGAGCCCCTGCTTGGCGGCGAACGTGATCGCTTCGGAGGCGGCCGCGATATGCACGCCGGCGAGCAACTGGTTGATCATCTTGAACGCGGCGCCTTGGCCAGCGGCATCACCGAGTTCGTAAAGCTTCGCCGCCATCGCATCGAGCGCGGGCCGCGCCTTGGCGAAAGCCGTGGGACTGCCCGACGCCAGGATGGTGAGTTCACCCTGCGCCGCGCGCTGCGCTCCGCCGCTGATCGGTGCGTCGAGATAGTGCCGGCCGGTCGCCTCCAGTTGTTTCGCGAGCCGCCGCGCCACATCGGGATCCATGGTGGCAGAGGAGATAAAAACCGCATCCTTGGCCAGCGTTTCGGCCACGCCATCTTTGCCGAACAGGATGGTTTCGGTCTGCGCGGCGTTGACGACCACGCTGACCACAATGTCAGCCTGTTTGGCGGCGTCCGCCGGGGTCTTTCCGCCCCGCCCGCCGTCGGCCACGAATCGCGCCACGGCGTCTGCCGAAACGTCGCAGCCGGCAACGTCAAAACCCGCACGCCGCAACGAGGTCGCCATGCCAAAACCCATCGAGCCCAGCCCGATGACGGCGACGCGTGGTTTTACGGATTCAGGCATGCGGCAATTCCCCGGCAGGTTTCCTCTGGCCAGCACTTAAGCGCGGCTTTGCCTCTGGGTATCACGGCTTGGCCGCGCTGCCAAAGCATGAGACAACGCGGGAAACAGGGATGCTGCCATGACCGAAACGATGGTCCGCGAGGAAATCTGCCGCCTCGGCCGCTCGCTGTTCGAGCGCGGACTGACGCCGGGCTCGTCGGGCAACATCAGTGTGAAGCTCGATGATGGCGGCTGGCTGGTGACGCCGACCAATGCCTCGCTCGGTTGGCTGGACCCGGCGCGGCTGTCGCGGCTCGGCGCCGACGGACGGCTCATCTCCGGCGATGCACCGACCAAGGAAGTGCCGCTGCATACCGCGCTCTACCAGACGCGCGGCGCTGCGCGCGCGGTTGTTCACCTGCATTCGACCCATTCGGTGGCGCTTTCGATGCTGCCGGAGATCGATCCGCGCGCCGCGCTGCCGCCCATGACGCCGTATTATCTGATGAAATGCGGGCTGACCGCACTGGTCCCGTATTATCGTCCCGGCGATCCCGCGGTCGCCGATGCGATCAAGGGGCTTGCCGGAAAATACACATCCGTGCTGCTCGCCAATCACGGCCCGGTGGTGTCGGGCGATACGCTGGAAGCGGCGGTGTTTGCGATGGAAGAGCTGGAAGAAACCGCAAAGCTCTATTTGCTGCTGCGCGGGCTCAACCCGCGCTACCTGACGCCGGCACAGGTCGCGGATTTGTCCAGGACCTTTGGGCTGGCGTTGCCGGCGCATGGGCACGATCATGCATAGTCTGTAGGATGGGTTGAGCCCTTAGCAAAACCCATCAACCACGCAAACCGAAACTGATGGGTATCGCTTCGCTCCACCCATCCTACGGACCTGCCCCAAATACGCCTTGTGCGCGTCGCGAATGCCCCCTCCACGTCATCGCGAGCCAACGGGTCGGTGCAAAGCGCCGCCCGATGACAGGCTCCGCAAAGCAATCCAACCTCCGTCATTCCGGGATGGTGCGTCAGCACCAGACCCGGAATCTCGAGATTCCGGGTTCGATGCTTCGCATCGCCCCGGAATGACGAGTTGCGAGATGGATTGCTTCGTCGCGGAGCCTGTCGTCGGCCCGCCGGAGGCGGGTCCCGTTGGCTCCCCGCAATGACTGCGATGGAAGTCACAGCCCCAGATACGCCTTGCGCACATCGGGATTGCCTTTGATCTCAGCCGCGGCGCCCTGCATCAGCACGCGGCCGGTCTGTAAAATATAGGCGCGGTCGGCGATGTCGAGGCACTCCGCCATTCGCTGCTCGACGATCAGCACGGTCATGCCGGCGTCGCGGATGCGCTTTACCGCAGCGAAGATTTCATCAACCAGCTTCGGCATGATACCCTGCGACGGCTCGTCCAGCATCAACAGCCGCGGGCGCGTCATCAACGCCCGCCCAATCGCCAGCATCTGCTGCTCGCCGCCGCTCAGCGTTTCGGCGCGCTGCTCGAGGCGTTCGGACAACCGCGGAAACAGTTGGAACACCAGTTCCAGCGGCGCGTCGCGATCGGCCTGGCTGCGATACATGTAACTGCCGAGACGCAGATTGTCGTGCACCGACAGCCGCGGAAACAGCCTGCGATTTTCCGGCACATAGGCAATGCCGCGCGCGGTGATGACATGTTGTGCCAGGCCGTCGAGACGCGCGCCATCAAAGGTAATCGTGCCGGAGCGCGGACGCTCGGCGCCGGCGATGGATTTCAAAAGCGTCGATTTGCCGGCGCCATTGGCCCCGGCAACGCAGACGATCTCGCCCTTCTCGACCTCGATGCTGACGGCCGAGATCGCTACCAAGCCCTGATAGGCCGTGGTGATTTCATGCACCGACAGCATGACGATCCCCAAGGTAGGCGCTGATGACTTTCGGATCGCGGACGATGTCGGCCGGCTTGCCCTCGACCAGCACCTTGCCGAGATCGAGCACGATGGCGCGGTCGACCAGCGGCATCACGATCTCCATGACATGCTCGACCATGAGCACGGTAACGCCGGTCGCGCGAACCCGACGCACCAGTTCGACGCCGGTTTGCGCCTCGGTCGGGGTCAGGCCGGTGAGGACTTCATCCAGCAGCAGCAGTTTGGGCTCGGTCGCAAGCGCGCGGGCGACTTCGAGCCGCCGCTTTTCAGACGGGACCAGATCGCTGGCGAGCACATTGGCACGGGCGGCAAGGCCGGCAAATTCCAGCACCTCATGGGCCTTGCGGCGCGCCTCGCGCATCACGGTGGTGCGGATCAGCGCGCCGACGATGACGTTGTCGATCACGGTCATGGTCTCGAAGCTTTTCACGACCTGGAAAGTGCGCCCGATGCCGCGCTGGCAGCGCTCCGCCGCCGGCAGCGTGGTGACGTCTTCACCATCGAAAAATATCGAACCCTGGGTCGGCGGCAGCACGCCGGCGATCAGGTTGAACAGCGTCGACTTGCCGGCGCCATTCGGACCGATCAGTCCGACGATCTCGCCGCGTCCGACCGAAATCGAAACATCGCTGTTGGCGACCAGACCACCGAACCGTTGCCAGACGCCGCGGGTTTCGAGCAGCGCCGTCATCGGGCCGGCTCCTTATGCCCACGCGAGAACAATCCGATCAGACCCTCCGGCCGCGCCAGCGAGATCAGCACGATTAAAGTGCCATAGACGATCAGGTCGACGCCACGGCCGGAGCCGCCGATATAAGAGCGTGTCAGTTCGGTAAGCGGGATCAGGATGACCGCGCCGAGCACCGGCCCCCACAACGTGCCGATGCCGCCGAGCACGGCGGGCAATGCCATCAACAGCGAGAATTGAAACCCCATGACGCTTTCGGGATCGATATACGACACGAACTGCGCATAGAAGCCGCCGCCAACCGCGGTGAGGAACGCCGAGACCGCAGCGGCGCCCATCTTGGAATCGAACACGACCACGCCGAGGCTCTCGGCGGCGTCCGGATTGTCTTTCACGGCGCGCCACCAAAAACCCCATTTGGAATCCTCGAGCCACCAGGTCACGAGCCAGGCGATGCAGGTGAGCGCGAGCGCGAAATAAAAATAGGGCAGCTTGCTGCGGGTGAACTGGAACGTCAGCCAACTGTCGTGACGCACCGGAATATCGATGCCGAGCGCGGCGCCGGCCCAATCCCAGTTCTGGAACAACAACAGCGCGATCTCGGCGATGACGATGGTGGCGATGACGAAATAATGCCCGCGCAGGCGGAAACAGGGATAACCCAGCGCCATCGCGATGACAGCGGATATCAGGCCGCCGCCGACCATGCCGAACCACGGCAACACGCCGAACTTGGTGAACAGCAGCGCGGTCGTGTAGGCGCCGAGCCCAAAATACAGGGCATGGCCGAGCGAGATCTGCCCGCAATAGCCGGAGAGAATATTCCAGCTCTGCGATAACGCCGCATACATCAGCGTCAGCACCATGATGTTCTGGACGTAGACGTCCTTGACGAACATCGGCACCAGCGCAGCCAGGACCGCAAAACAGCCCGCGATGATCAAATCGCGGCGGCGGCGCTGGGCGAAGGCGGTATCCATCACAGCGATCCGAACAGGCCGCGCGGCCGGATGAAGACCACCAGCAGATAGACCGCGTAGATGCCGACCGACTTCAGCGACGGCGGCAGGATCAACGCCGTGGTGGCTTCGACAAGACCGACGATGATGCCGCCGGCAAAGGCGCCGAACACGCTGCCGAAGCCGCCGAGGGCCACCGTGACATAGGCGATCAGCGCGAACGACGCGCCGACATCGGGATAGACGTAAAAGAACATCGCCATGATCGCGCCGGCGAGCCCTACCAGCGCCGCGCCAAGACCCCAGCCCAGTGCGAATACCCTGTTCTTGTCGATACCGACCAGCGCCACCGCACCGGCGTCCTCGCGCGTTGCTTCAAGCGCCCGGCCGAAATCGGTACGGTTGATGAAGAAATAGAGGGCGCTGAACGCCGCGATCGTCACCAGCGCGCCGGCCAGTTGCGGCACCGGCAGGAAGATGCCGGCAATCGAGAAGGTTTTTCCGCCCAGCCAGGAATGCGTGACGCTGCGATAGTCCGGCGTGAAGAAGAACTGCGCCAGACCACGCATCGTGATGGCGAGACCGAAGGTCGAAAAGATCTGCACCATGCCGGCATTGGCTTTTGCCCGCACGGCGAAGCGCACGATCAACAGATAGACCAGCGCCCCGAACACGAACAGCGCCGCCGCGACCAGCGGCGCCGCCAGCAGGGGATCGACGGCAAAAAACGCGAACAGAAAGAACGTGATGTACATGGCGATCATGAGGAACTCGCCGTGGGCGAAGTTCACCACGTCCATGAGGCCGAAAATCAGCGCCAGCCCCGCGGCGATCAAGCCGTACAGCAGCCCCATCAAAAGGCCGCTGGCAAGACTTTGGATGATGGTCTCAGCCGTCACGGCCTTGGTCCTCGTGCCAACCGTTTATTTCATCGGCCAGATGGCTTCGGCTACCGCGGCTTGCGGCGGAAAGATCGTGACGAACTTGCCGCCGACATATTGCAGCAATACCGGATCGGCATCGTTGTTCTGGCCCATCTCGTCGAACTTGACGCGCTTCCACGGCATGATGGTCTGTTCGCCCGGCATGTCGGTGGCGACCAGCGCTTCGCGAATCTTTTCGCCGTCGGTGGATTTGGCGCGGTTGATCGCATCCGCCATCACGATCAGGCCCATGAACTGGCGCGAGGAAAAGTCGTTGAGGTCCTTGCCCGATTTCGCTTTGAACATGTCATTGACCGTGCCGACCATCGGCCGCTTGGCGGCCAGATCGAGCGAGAAACTGCCGCGCGAGATCACGCCTTCGAGCTTGTCGCCGACCGCATCATATAATGCCTTTTCGGAGAAGCCGGCGTCCTGCGCGACGATGGCGTTGGGCTTGTAGCCGAGTTCGGCCATGGTCTTCACCAGCAGGATGCCATCCGTGGTGTAGCTCGACGGCATCAGCACGTCGGCATTGGCGGCCTTGAGCTGCTGCACTTCCGCCGACAGCGACGGCGAATTGGCGCGGTATTTGATATCCGCCAGCACCTTGTAGCCGCGTTCGCCGGCGAGCTTGAGCTGTGCGTTGCCGGAATCGGTACCGAAGATGGTATCTTCGTGGAACAGCGACAGCGTGTCGATCTTGGTACCTTTCTTCTTCATGGCATCGAAGAAGTCGAACATCGCGGCCGAAAACATCTCGTCATGGGGGGCGGCGCGGAAATAAAATTTGAGACCGCGGCGATGCAGGCTCGGCGAGGAATTGTCCGCCGAGAGGAACGGGATCTGGTAGCGCTCGCAGATCTGGCTGGCCGTGACGGCGACCGCGCTCTGATAGGTGCCGATGATAGCGCAGACCTTTTCCTGCGTGATGAGGCGCTCGGCTTCGGCGCGGCCCTTCTGCGGATCGGCCTGGTGATCGGCGTAGACGAGGCGGATCTTGGCTCCGCCCAACCCCGGCAGCCCAGTGTCGCGCGCCAGCGGCAGGTCGAAATCGTATTTGTTGTTGATGATCTCGGCAGCGGTCTCGAACGCGCTCTTCGCATCGACGCCGATCTGCGCGCTGGCGCCGGAGAACGGATAGATGATGCCGATCGGCACGTCGGTGGTTTGCGCGCGGGCCACGACCGGCATCAGCGCAGCAGTAGCAGTGGCTCCAAGCAATACATTCCGACGCGTGATAGTCATACGAGAGATCCCCTGTTATCTGCCGCTATCGATGAAGCGATTGAACTCGATGGTAAAGCCTCAAAGAACAGCAAGGGCTGCCCATTAAAGCACAGCCAACTGTTTGTTCTTCAGGTCTGTCACCAGCATTAGTCCGGGCGCGTGGGTAATGGCAAACGGCAGCTTCGCCGCCGCGATGACGGCTTGCGGCGTCACGCCGCACGCCCAGAACACGGGGATCTCATCTGATGCCACCGGCACCGGGTCGCCATAGTCGGGTTTTGCGATATCCGCGATTCCGATCGAATGCGGATGTCCGAGATGAACCGGCGCGCCATGCACGGCGGGAAATCGCGAGGTGATCTGCACCGCGCGGATCGCATCCGCAGGTTTGAACGGGCGCATCGAGACCACCATGGGACCCGCGAACGGTCCCGACGGGCTGCATGCGATGTTGGTGCGGTACATCGGCACGCGTACATTGTGCTCGATATGACGGAGCGGCAGATCATCCGCCATCAGCGCTTCCTCAAATGAGAAAGAGCAGCCCAGCACGAACGCAACCAGATCGTCGCGCCAATGCGCCATGATATCGGTCGGCTCCTCCACCATCTCGCCGTCGCGCCAGACGCGGTAACGCGGCACGTCGGTACGAATATCGAGGTCGATCCCGAGCGAGGGAATGCGGGGATCGCCGACATCGGACATGCCGATGATGGGGCACGGCTTTGGATTGAGCTGGCAAAACCGGTGGAACGAAGCCGCGAGCTTCTCCGGCAGGATCGCAAGGTTACCCTGGACGAAGCCGTTGGCGACGCCGGCGGTGGTCGTGGCCATCCCGGCGCGGCAGGCGTGCCGGGCCGCCACGCTCGGCAACAGGTTTGCATCAGCGGATAAATCAGACGTCGCGCGGTCGGAAGGCCGCTCCGTTCTCGCCAGGCTGGTCATGAATGCCGCTCCATTTCACTCGACAGCAAGTGACGCATACGGGTACTATAATGTCTAATCGTCGTTTTTAATCAAGATCGATAAATCTAATTTATCGATCTGCAGGTATCGGAAGCATGGCTGATTTCAAGGCAATAGAGACCTTCATGTGGGTGGTCACGCTCGGCAGCTTCCGCGGGGCGGCCCAAAAGCTCAACACCACCCAGCCCGCGATCTCGCAGCGGATCGCGCAGCTCGAACGCGAGGTAGGTGTCCGGCTTTTGCAGCGCGACCGCCGCATGGTGCTTCCGACGCCGAGCGGGCGGCAGATGATGGTGTATGCCGAGAAGCTGATCGGGCTGCGCTCGGAAATGCTGGAGGTGATCGGCGATCGCTCGGCGATGCGCGGCGTGCTGCGGCTCGGCGTCGCCGAGACCATCGTGCACACCTGGCTTTCGCAACTGATCAAGCGCGTCAATCACGTCTATCCCAACCTTTCACTCGAAATCGAGGTCGACATTACCTCGAACCTGCAAAGCCGGCTGCTGGCGCAGGAAATCGAGCTGGCATTCCTGCTCGGACCGCTGACGGCGCCGACCATCAGCAACCGGGTGCTGTGCGACTATCCCGTGGACTTCCTTGCCAGTCCTTCGCTGGGCCTGGGCAAGCGAAGACTGACGGTGCACGATCTCGCGAAGTTTCCCATCATCACGTTTCCACGCAAGACCCAACCCTACGAAATCGTGAGCTCGCTGTTCAATCGCCCCGACTTGCCGCCGATGCGCCTGCACGCCAGCGCGTCACTGGCGACCGTCATTCACATGGCGATCGAGGGCCTTGGCATCGCCGTGATCCCGACCGCGATCGTCGAGAATGAGTTGGCCGACGAGCGGCTGCAATTGCTGTCGACCAACCTGCAAATACCATCGCTGACATTCTCGGCGAGCTGGCTCGCCTCCCCCGATACGGTCGCCATCGAGCGCGTGGCTGAACTTGCCGCGAAGCTTGCGCAAGGCAGCGTCATTGTTGACGCGCCGCAGCCGGCGCGTCATTGAAATGAACCTGCCTGTCGCCTGATTTCCGGAATGGCTCCATGACCCCAGTCGCATCCAATCTGCAGATCGATTCCGCCCGGCTTTGGGATACGATTCATGAAACGGCGAAATTCGGCGCGACGCCCAAGGGCGGGGTTCGGCGGCTGACGCTCGGGCCGGAAGACAAGCAGGTGCGCGACTGGTTCCGCAAAGCCTGCGAGGCCGCCGGCCTCGAAGTGCATGTCGATGGGCTCGGTTCGATGTTTGGCCTGCGCAAGGGCCGCGACATGTCGAAGCCACCGGTCGGCCTGGGCTCGCATCTCGATACCCAACCGACCGGCGGCAAGTTCGACGGCGTGCTCGGCACGCTGGCGGCGCTCGAAGTCGTTCGCACCCTCAACGATGCCGGGATCGAGACCGAAGCCCCGATCTGCATCGTCAACTGGACCAACGAGGAAGGTTCGCGCTTTGCGCCGGCGATGATGGCGTCGGCCGCCTATGTCGGTGATTTTACGACAGACGATATTCTGTCGCGCAGGGATGCCGAAGGCGTCACCGTGGCGGAGGCGCTCGACAGCATCGGCTATCGCGGCGACAGCCCGGTCGGTACGCAAAAATTTACCAGCTTCGTCGAACTGCATATCGAGCAAGGTCCAATCCTCGAAGCGGAGAACAAGACCATCGGCGTGGTCGATTCCGGCCAGGGCGTATTGTGGTACGATGGCCAGATCATCGGCTTTGAAAGCCATGCCGGCTCGACGCCGATGCCGCTGCGCCGCGATGCGCTGGCAACCTTGTCGGAGATCGTGCTGGCGATGGAGAGCATCGCGAAAAAGCACGGTCCAAAGGCGGTCGGGACCATCGGCGAGGCCGTCATCGCCAATCCCTCGCGCAATGTCATTCCCGGCGAGATCGCCTTCACCATCGATTGCCGCAGCGCCGATGCCGCGATCATGGACGCGCTCGACAAGGACCTGCGCGCTGCGGTTGCCGAAATCGCGGCCCAGCGCAAGGTCGAGGTCAAGCTCAATCTGGTCTGGCGCAAGCCGCCGACCCATTTCGATCCCAGACTGGTCGACGCGGTGGAGAATGCGGCTCAGGCGCTCGGCTATTCGCACCGGCGCATCACGTCAGGCGCCGGCCATGACGCCTGCAACCTCAATACGGTGATGCCTGCCGCGATGGTGTTCGTGCCCTGCAAGGACGGCATCAGCCACAATGAGCTTGAGGACGCAACGCAAGCGGATTGCACCGCGGGCGCCAACGTCCTGATGCATACCGTGCTGGCGCTTGCAGGCGTTGCGTCGTAGCCGGGCGGTCCCTTTCAAAAAGCAAACGGAGATTTCGGTGCGCGGAGTTTTTGTCGATGCCAACGGATCGCTGGCGGATATTTTCGAGCGGCAGAACGCAGAAGGCGATCCGGAGGTCGCGGTCAACCGCAACGCCGACATCACATCCGAGCAGATGCCTGCCCTGCTCGATGGCCCGGAGATCGTCATCATCGATCACACCCCGTTTCCGACCGACGTTGCACGGCGCTGCGCTGGCCTGAAGCATGTGGTCTTTCTCGGCACCGGCGCGCGGAGTTACATGAATCCCGAAGAGCTCGCCGAGCTCGGCATCACCGTTCACTTGATCAAGGGTTATGGCGACACCGCGGTTGCCGAATGCGCCATCGCGCTGATGTGGGAAGCCTCCCGCGGCATTGCCAAGATGGACCGCGAGATGCGCGCCGGCAATTGGCTACGCGAGGACGGCATGCAGCTCACCGGCAAGACGCTGGGCCTGATCGGGTTTGGCGGCATTGCGGCCGAGGTCGCGCGCATCGCGATCGGCAGCGGCATGCGCGTGATCGCGTGGAACAGGACGCCCAAAAATCATCCCGGCGCCGAGTTCACCGATCTCGATACGCTTCTGGCGCAGAGCCACGTCGTCTCGCTGCATCTTTTGTTGAACGACGAGACGCGCGGTTTTCTCACCCGCGAACGGATCGCGCGGATGAAGCCGGGTGTGTTGTTCGTCAACACCGCGCGCGGTGCGCTGGTCGACGAGGCCGCCATGATCGACGCGCTGAAATCAGGCCACATCCGACACGCCGGGCTCGACGTTTTCAATATCGAGCCGCTGCCGTCGGACCATCCGCTGACGAAACTACCGAACGTGACACTGTCGGCGCATTCGGCCTTCCGCACGCCCGAGGCAAATGAAAATCTGATCAGCGCGGCATGGGCGCATTGCCGGCGGATCGCGAAGGGCTAGCGCCGCACGCTCCAATACCTTCTCCCCTTGTGGGAGAAGGTGGCGCGGATACCATCCGCGCCGGATAAGGGGTCTGCGTCCGCGGATAGAGACCCCTCACCCGGCTCAATCTCGCTCCGCTCGATTTCGCCACCCTCTCCCACAAGGGGAGAGGGTAAGAAATTACTCGACCATCTCCGCGACCGCCTTACCGAGCCAACGGATCGCCGCGAAGCGCCGCCCGATGACAGGCTCCGCGAAGCAATCCATTCTTCCTTTGCGGCCTTATGGATTGCTTCGTTCCTCGCAATGACGGGAAAAGCGGAACTCCCGAATATCAGAACTTGTAGGTGATGCCGGTTCCGATCAGCCACGGGTCGAGATTGACCTTGCCGGTGACCGGCAAGGTTCCTGCGAGCGTGCCGCTCCAGTCCGGGCGCAACCAGATCTTTTTGATGTCGACGTTCAGACCGACATGCTGGTCGATCATGTAGTCGAAACCGATCTGCGCAACTGGAGCAGCCGTATTGTGCAGGTCGCTGGAGGTGACGATCGTGCCGGCATTATTGAAAGCGTTGCCGGCCGACTGGCTAAAGAAAACCGTATAGTTCACGCCCGCGCCGATATAGGGCTTGAACGCGCCGAACTCGGTAAAGTGATATTGCAGCGTCAGCGTCGGCGGAAGCAGCCAGGCTTTGCCGACATCAAGGCCAGCCGTTGCCGGAACGCCGGTACCTGTCACGTCATGACGGGTGGCACCGAGAATAAGTTCGGCTGCGATATTGCGCGTGAAAAAGTAGGAAATATCCAATTCCGGAATGACCGCATCCGATGTCTTCACGCCCGATCCCGGTACCTGGTCCACCGAGCCCGAATCCCGCGTGATGACGCCAAGCGCGCGCAGACGAATCATCCAGGGATTCCAGGCTTCGACCGCCGGCGCCTTGACGTAGGGTGCCGCAGCGGGCAGGTCGGCCGCTGAGCCGGCTGCCGCAAATCCCAACAGGCCGGCAGCCAAAGCGAGCGACGAGACCGCAGTTCTTGTTTTTATCTTCATGAAAGTCCCCAACAGCTGCCAGTACGAACGATTTCGCACCGGCTGACTTTCACAAAGGCTGACCTGCCGATCGGAGAAATTGCGCTCGATCAAATCGCCGGTTCTCTTCGTCCGAATCCTCGCGACTGTTGCGCCGCCGACACACAGCGGGCGTTCAGCGTTCCGCACGCCCGAAGCGAACGAAAATCTGATCAGCGCGGCATGGGCGCATTGCCGAAGGATTGCGAGGGGCTGAAAATGGCCGGGATAGCGTAGGGTGGGCAAAGACGCCCTTCGCGCCGTGCCCACCATCTATCATTCGCTCGTTGTCACGAACGGTGGGCACGCTTCGCTTTGCCCACCCTACGACTGCGTCCGCGGATAGAGACCCCTCACCCGGCTCAATCTCGCTCCGCTCGATTTCGCCACCCTCTCCCACAAGGGGAGAGGATAAGAAATCACTCCACCATCTCGGCGACCGCCTTGCCGCAGGCCGTGGTGTCGGCGTTGCCGCCGAGATCGCGCGTGCGCAGCGTGCGCTCGCCGAGCGTGCGCTCGATCGCGGCCACGATCGAGGCCGCGGCAGTCTTCTCGCCGAGATGCTCCAGCATCATCGCGCCAGACCAGATCATGCCGATCGGGTTGGCGATGCCCTGCCCCGCGATATCGGG
This sequence comes from Bradyrhizobium canariense, assembly GCF_900105125.1. Lineage (NCBI taxonomy): Bacteria > Pseudomonadati > Pseudomonadota > Alphaproteobacteria > Hyphomicrobiales > Nitrobacteraceae > Bradyrhizobium > Bradyrhizobium canariense. The sequence continues at coordinate 2,710,387 of NZ_LT629750.1, forward strand.
CGCCGAGCCGTGCACCGGTTCGAACACCGACGGGAAGTTGCCTTCGGGATTGATATTGCCTGACGGCGCGATGCCGATGGTGCCGGTGCAGGCGGGACCGAGATCCGAGAGAATGTCACCGAACAGGTTCGAGCCGACGACGACGTCGAACCAATCCGGGTGCAGCACGAAATTCGCGGTCAGAATATCGATGTGATATTTGTCCCACTTCACCTTGGGATAGCTCTTCGCCATCGCCTCCACGCGCTCGTCCCAATAAGGCATGGTGATGGAAATGCCGTTGGACTTCGTCGCCGAGGTCAGATGCTTCTTCGGCCGCGACTGCGCCAGTTCGAACGCGAACTTCAGGATGCGATCGACGCCGATGCGCGTCATCACGGTCTGCTGGGTGACGAATTCACGGTCGGTATCCGGGAACATCCGGCCTCCGACCGACGAATACTCGCCCTCGGTGTTTTCGCGCACCACCCAAAAATCGATATCGCCGGGTTTGCGATTGGCGAGCGGCGATGGCACGCCCGGCATCAGCCGCACCGGCCGAAGATTGACGTACTGATCGAATTCCCGGCGGAACTTGATCAGCGATCCCCACAAGGAAATGTGATCGGGAATTTTGGCGGGCCAGCCGACCGCGCCGAAATAGATCGCATCGTGCTTGCCGATTTTTTCCTTCCAGTCCTCCGGCATCATCTCGCCGTGCTTTTCGTAGTAGTCGTATGAGGCGAAGTCGAAATGGTCGAAATGCACGGCAACACCATGCTTTTTTGCGGCCGCTTCCAGCACCCGCAGCCCTTCCGGGACCACTTCCTTGCCGATGCCATCGCCGGGAATGACCGCAATCCGGTATTGCTTTTTTGCATTGCTCATCGACAGATCCCTTCCGTATTGCCGCGCCGGCGACATCGCTTTTTTGACGGGATTGCAATGGACCAAAGTCCGCCGCGGTGCAACGCTGCAGTGCAATGTTGACCTGTTTAATGGCGACAGCCTAACAGTTCAAAATCCACCGACGACACCCATCAGGCCCCCAAACCAAGAGAGCAATTCCATGGATCTTCATTTGCGCGGCAAGCGCGTCCTGATCACCGGCGCGTCGAAGGGCATTGGCGCGGCCGCGGCCGAGGCCTTTGCCGAGGAAGGCTGCGATCTCCTGCTGGCTGCGCGCAGCGGCGATCAACTGAAAGCGCTTACCGAACGGCTGCGGTCGGCGCACCAGATCGACGCGTCAGCGCATGTCGTCGACCTGCGCAAACCCGAAGACATCGCCCGGCTCGCGCAAGCCGCCTCCGAGATCGATATCCTCGTCAACAATGCCGGCGACATTCCCGGCGGTTCGATCGACAAGATCGATGAAGCGACCTGGCGTCACGCCTGGGAGCTGAAGGTGTTCGGCTACATCAATCTCACGCGCGCCATCTACGCGCAGATGAAGGCGCGCGGACATGGCGTCATCGTCAATGATATCGGCGCCGCCGGCGAAAAATTCGATGCCAATTATATCTGCGGCAGCGCCGGCAATGCTGCGCTGATGGCGTTCACCCGCGCGCTCGGCGGCAAGAGCCTCGCCGACAATATCCGGGTCGTCGGCATCAATCCCGGCCCGGTCGGTACCGACCGCCATGTCACGCTGCTGAAGACCCGGGCGAAAAACCAGTTCGGCGACGAAAACCGCTACAAGGAGTTTCAAAAAGGTCTGCCGCTCGGCCGCCCCGCCCATGCGCGTGAGATCGGCGACCTCATGGCATTCCTTGCCTCCGACCGCTCCGGCTATACCTCGGGCGTGATCTACACCGTCGATGGTGGCATCAGCGCAGGCTGGGGTTAGCTCATCTGACCGCCGTCATTACGAGCGCAAACTCAACGCGGCCAAGGCCCCGTCATTCCGGGATGGTGCGTAGCACCAGACCCGGAATCTCGAGATTCTCCGATGTGCAATTGCACATCGTAGTTCGATGCTACGCATCGCCCCGGAATGACGGTGAAACTTTAAATCCGCTCCACCAACTGCCGGATCAGCGTCGTAATCCTCCCCTTCGCCGCCATCATTTCATGCATGATGGTGAAATGATCGGCACCGGGGATCTCCTCATAGGTCACGGGCAAACCGTATCTGGCGCGATGACCGGCGAAATCGGCGGTCTGTTTGCGCAACAGTGGCAACTCCGCGCTGCCGACGACCAGTGACAGCGGTTTCATTGGACCATCGGCTTGCATGATCGGCGAATTGCGGCACGACATCGCCTCATCCAGCCCGAGCTTGACGTTGAGATAGCTGTGGCGGATCGGCTCGAGATCGTAGATGCCTGATATCGCCATTCCCGCCCTCACCTTCGGATGCGACAGCGCCATCGATGTCAGATGTCCGCCAGCCGACCATCCGGACACCACGATCCCGCTCGCCGCAGCGCCGAGCGCGGGCAATTGTCCGGTGAGATAATCGATGCCCGCGTGGATCTCGGCAACGATCTGGTCGAGCGTTGCGTCCGGCGCCAACGTATAGCCGATCAGCGCGACATTGATGCCATGCGCCATCGAACCTTCGGCGAAGATCGTGAAGACCTCCTTCGATCGGTGCTGCCAATAACCGCCATGGATGAACAACAGCGTCGGCGCGTTCTCCGCGGCTTTCAGGAAATCAATCCGGTTACGCTCGCGCGGGCCATATCTGAGGTCGAGATGGCCAGCGTGCCGCTTGCGCACATCGCCAGAACGCTGCTCCCAGCCGGTGACCAGTTCGGTGCTTCCGGCCACCGCCATGCTGTTGTTGAGGCCAAGGTCGCGATCTTCCTGGCTCATTTTGCGCCAGTCGGGCGCGTCGAACGGCGTCGTCATATGCAAAAGCTCCGATAGTGACCAACGTTGCCACCCTGCCGGAAAATGTTCTACAGCACCACCCAATAGGCTGCACGAACGGGAGAGCTACGTGGCAGATCAGGGATTGGTTCGGGAAACGGCGTGTGCCGTCGTCGACAAACTGAATTCGGGCGAAGTCACGCCGCTCGATCTGCTCGACGTGCTGGAAAAGCGGATCGCGGAAGTCGACGACAGGGTCAACGCGCTGCCGACATTGTGCTTCGACCGCGCCCGTGCGCACGCCAAAACCTTGATGAAAAAACCTGCCGGCGATCGCGGCCTGCTCGCGGGCCTGCCGATCCCGATCAAGGATCTGACCAATGTCGAGGGCGTGCTGACAACACAGGGTTCTCCGATCTACCGGAATAACGTTCCGGCACGCTCGGACATTCTGGTCGAACATCTCGAAAACAATGGCGGCATTATTTACGCCAAATCGAATACGCCGGAGTTCGGCGCCGGCGCCAACACCTTCAACGAAGTCTTTGGCGCAACGCGCAACCCCTGGGACACGTCACGATCCGCGGCCGGCTCTTCGGGCGGCGCAGCCGTGGCGCTCGCAACCGGCACGGCGTGGCTCGCCCACGGCTCCGACATGGGCGGTTCGCTGCGCAACCCCGCGAGTTTCTGCGGCGTCGTCGGCATGCGGCCGAGCATCGGCCGGGTCGCGCATAGCCCCGCCTTCAAGATCGATCGCAATCTGACGGTGCACGGCCCAATGGCCCGCAATGTCGAGGATCTTGCGCTATTGCTCGATGCGATGAGCGGCGAACATCCGGCCGACCCGTTGTCGCTGCCATTGTTGCCGACGTCCTTCCTGTCGGCCGCGCGATCCGGAAAGAAGCCAAAACGCATCGCCTATTCGCCCGATCTCGGCATCACGCCGGTTGACCCTGAAGTCGCCGCCATCACCCGCAAGGCCGCGGAGCGTTTCGCCGAGGCCGGCGCGATCGTGGAAGAAGCGCATCCCGACCTGCGCGAGGCCCACGAATGTTTCCATGTGCTGCGCGCCTTTGATTTCGCGATCAGCAAGGCGGCCCTGCTGCGCAGCAAACGTGACCAGCTCAAGCCCGAGGTGATCTGGAATATCGAGGAAGGCCTCAAGCTGACGGTCGAGCAGATCGAGCGCGCGGAAGCGCAGCGGGTCGCGATGAGCGCACGCACGCTCGAATTCTTCAACACCTATGATCTCTTGCTCGCACCCGCGACCATCGTCCCTCCATTCCCCGTCGAAAACCGCTACGTCGCCGAATGCGCCGGCAAGAAGTTCGACAATTATGTCGAATGGCTCGGCATCGTCTACGCGATCACGCTGGTGTGCTGCCCGGCATTGTCATTGCCGTGCGGCTTCACCGCTTCAGGCCTGCCGGTCGGACTCCAGGTGGTGGCGCCGCCGCGTGGCGACGCACAGCTTCTCGCCGGCGCAAAGGTGCTGGAAGACATTCTGGGCGTGCGTGGCACGACGCCGATTGATCCGAGGGCGCCAAAGTAACGCCCGACTGGCCGCGATCTGAACGCTAGACTGTCATGGACGCGCGGCCCCGGCCGCTTTGATTGCAGCCGACAGCGCCAATTTGGTCTGTTCTACGATATCCTCGACCAGTTCCTCTCGGCTGACGTTGGCAGCCTGTCCGGTGAGCAGCCCCTGCTCCGCCAACATCACTACCCCGTGTAACGCGGCCCAGATGATCAGGGCGTGCCGTTCGCGTAACAACCCGACCGCCGGAGCTTCCATAGCCTCGAGGAGGAGCTCGAAAGTTTCCGATGCCGCAGTATGAAGTTCGCTGTCTTTTGACGCACAGGCCATGGTTCGGGAAGCAAACATCAAGCGGTAGATTCCGTTGCGGCGAAGACCGAACTCCAAGGTGGCGCGCGCGATACGTGACAACTTTGAGCGCTTCGATGGCCTGCTGACGGACTCGCGAAGGACTGCGTTGAACTGGCGGAACGCCTCAGCAGTAACCGCCGCAAGCAAGGCCTCGCGGTCGGCGAAATGCCGGTACGGTGCCGGTTGTGAAACACCAAGATTCTTCGCTAAGGCCTTGATGCTGATGGCTTCCGGTCCCCCTCGCTCCGCTTCCTGGAGCGCGGCCCGAACCAGAGCATCCCGGAGATCTCCGTGGTGGTAGGCATTGAGCGATTTGCGGGCGGGTTGAGGCGACATCTAATGCGGTAAATCCATTATTTTTCACTTGACGCACAAGCTCGGCACGAATGTAATATGCTATAACTTAGGGGCGCAGCCAATAGCCCCGTGCCATCAAGGTAAAAATGAGGGACGCCATACCCGCGGGCTAAAGCGCGCGGAACCAAGGGAATGCTTGTGATGCCAGGAAAGCTCAAAATACACGTCGACCAGGACAAGTGTCAGGGACATGCGCGTTGCAAGTCGCTGGCGCCCGAGCTGTTCGAACTCGATGAATTCGGCAACGCGCACGAAGTGGGCGATGGCACGGTGCCAGCAGGACTGGAAGACAAGGCGTGGCTCGCCCAGACCAATTGTCCGGAGATCGCGATCGAAGTGACTGAGGAATAGACCGCGCCTGAAAGATCAGGCCGCGTTTCAGTTGAGCGAATGAAACCAGAGGAATTTGCCCTGATGTCCGATTCCACGAGCGCAACGCCCGAACATCCCCCGGTCAGCGATTGGGTTCACGATTTCGATCACACCGATCCACGCTGGACCGAGAATCCGTTTCCGATCTGGGAGCAACTGCGGTCAGAATCGCCTGTCGTCCACACCAACCGTTTCCTGGGCTGCTACCTGCCGACCACCTATGAGGCGGTCAAGGAGATCGCCTACGACACCGAGCATTTCTCCTCGCGCCGCGTGATCGTGCGCGACATCCGGCCCAAAATCACCAATACGGCGCCGCCGATCACTTCCGACCCGCCCGAGCACAAGCCCGCCAAGCAATTGCTGCTGCCGCCGTTCACGCCCGACGCCATGAAAAAGCTGGAGCCGCGGGTACGTGCCATCTGCAACGAGTTGATCGACGAATTTATCGCGGACGGGAAATGCGACGCCGCGGCGCGCTATACCCGGCACATTCCGGTTCGCGCGATCGCCCATATGCTCGGGATTCCAGAGCAGGACGGCGACCTCTTCATCAAATGGATTCACGAGATCCTGGAGCTTGGCATCAAGGACGACGATGTCTTGATGCGGGCGGTCCACGAGATGACCGCCTACTTCGCCGGTCATATCGAACATCGCAAGCAAAACCCGACCGACGACCTGATCTCGACGCTGATGAATGCCCGGGACAAGGATGGCCAGCCGCTATCCGACATGCACGTGCTGGGTTCGCTGCGGCTGCTTTTGATCGCCGGCATCGACACCACCTGGAGCGCCATCGGCTCCTCGCTGTGGCATCTGGCAAAGACGCCGGCGGATCGCGCACGCCTGATCGCGGAGCCGGCATTGATGCCGACCGCCATCGAGGAATTGCTGCGCGCTTACGCGCCGGTGACGATGGCCCGCGAGGTGATGAAGGAAACGGTCATCAGCGGCTGCCCGGTCAAGCCGGGCAACATGGTGCTGCTGTCGTTTCCGGCCGCCAATCGCGATCCCGCGATGTTTCAGGATGCTGACAAGGTCGTGATCGATCGTAAGGAAAACCGCCATGCCGCGTTCGGCCTGGGGATTCACCGCTGCGTCGGCTCCAACCTCGCCCGCATGGAAATGACGGTTGCGATCGAGGAATGGCTGAAGCGCATTCCGGATTTCCGGCTGGATCCGGCCGGTCAGGTTGCCTGGTCGGAAGGCACCGTGCGCGGACCGCGGCGACTGCCGATCTTGTTTGGAAACGCCGGCTGAACTCCCCTGATGCGGCACCGGCGAAGGAGGGTTATATCTAGCTAGCCGGGTTCACGATCTGAGCGAGATATGACCGACGACAACGACCAGCCTCCGACCAGCAAGCTCACGCGCAGCAAGGAACGCTGGGCGCGCGAGGGCCGCTTCCTCACCGGCAAGACCGCCCGGCCGGAAGAGCAACGCTTGCCGCCGGGACAGCATCTGACCCGGGACTGGCCCGTCCTTGACCTCGGCCTGATGCCGCGCATTTCGCGCGAGCGCTGGCGCCTCGACGTGTATGGCGCGGTTGCCAATTCCATCTTCTGGAATTGGGCTGAGTTCACCGCGCAGCCGCAGGCGCAATTCCTGTCCGACATTCATTGCGTCACCACATGGTCGCGCTACGATAATCGATGGGAAGGATTGGCAACCCGCGATCTGCTGATGGCCTGCCAGCCGCGCGACGAAGCACGGTTCGTCGTGCTGCACTCTCATGACGGCTATACCACCAATCTTGCCCTGGAAGATTTTGCCGCCGAAGACGCCCTGCTCGCCCATAGCTGGTCCGGCCAACCGCTCGAAGAAGAGCACGGCGGCCCGGTGCGGCTGGTAGTGCCGCATCTTTATTTCTGGAAAAGCGCCAAATGGCTGCAGAGCATCGAATTCCTCGGTGAAGATGCGCCAGGCTATTGGGAAGTTCGCGGCTATCATCACCGCGGCGATCCGTGGCAGGAACAACGTTATTCCGGCGACTGAAAGTGCCGCGCTAGATCTTTGGTTTGACACGTTTTCTTCACGCGAACTGGTATCCACTTCGCTCGAAAACGGGACCCTAATGGAGAACAGCCGTGCCGCATGAACGCTTTCAATTCACGGGCTCGGAAGGCCAGCAACTGGCCGCGGCTCTGGATACGCCGGACGGCGCCATTCATGCTTACGCGCTGTTCGCCCACTGCTTCACCTGTGGCAAGGACGTGCTCGCTGCCAAGCGCATCGCCGTCGCCCTGGCTGCAAAAGGCATCGCGGTGCTGCGGTTCGACTTCACCGGCCTTGGTTCCAGCGAGGGCGATTTCGCCAATTCGACATTTTCATCGAACGTCGCCGATCTCGTCCGCGCGGCCGATCATCTGCGGCAGACCCGCAAGGCGCCGGCGATCCTGATCGGTCACAGCCTTGGCGGCGCCGCGATCCTGGCAGCCGCAGAGCACATTCCAGATGCCAAGGCGGTCGTCACCATCGCCGCTCCTTCCGATCCCGCGCACGTCACCAGCTTGTTCAAGGATAGCGTCGAGGACATCCGCAAGCTTGGAACGGTGGAAGTCTCACTCGCCGGGCGGCCGTTCAGGATCAAGCGCGAATTTCTTGACGACATCGCCGAGCATGGCCTGATGGCGCATGTCGCAAAGCTGCACAAGGCGCTGCTGATCATGCATGCGCCAGCCGACGACACCGTCAGTATCGACAACGCGACCAAAATTTTCGTCACGGCCAAACATCCCAAGAGCTTTGTCTCGCTGGCCGACTCCGATCATTTGCTGACCGGCAAACGAGACGCGGCCTATGTCGCCGATGTCATTGCCGCCTGGGCGGAGCGTTATATCGATCCCGTTACGACGGAAGCGGCAGCCGACCTCGGCGAAGCGCCGCGCAATGTCGTCGTACGCGAGACCCGCAACGGCAAGTTCCAGCAGACGGTCACCGTGGGACCGCATCAGATGCTGGCCGACGAGCCCGTTGCGGCCGGCGGCGAGGACAGCGGCGCCGGGCCTTATGACTTCGTGCTGGCCGGCCTCGGTGCCTGCACATCGATGACCATGCGCCTGTATGCCGACCGCAAGTCGCTGCCGCTCGAGCGCACAACAGTGACGCTGATGCACAGCAAGATTTATGCAGAAGATTGCGCAGAGTGCGAAACCAAGGCCGGCATGCTCGACCAGATCGAGCGGGTCATCACCATGGAAGGTCCGCTCGACGCCGAACAGCGAAAGAAACTGATGGAAATCGCCGACAAATGTCCGGTGCACCGCACCCTGACATCGGAGATTCATATCGTGACCAAAGCGGCGGATTGACGAACAGTCGAGCCGGCGTATCATCGGTTTTGTGAGGAGATGCCCATGCCTGCAGTGGCGCGCGTCGATCCGAAAACCGTTTTTTCAGCGCAGGAATGGAGCCGGTTGACGTCCCGCAGCTCGCTGCGGGGCATGTGGCTCGTGGCGCATGCCTGGGGCACCATTGCCGCGGCCATCGCGCTCGTCGCGCTGTGGCCGAATCCGCTGACATGGCTGATCGCCGTGATGATTGTCGGCACGCGGCAGCTCGGGCTCGCGATCCTGATGCATGAAGCAGCCCATGGCGGGCTTCACAGCAACAAGGCCATCAACGAATGGGTTGGCCAATGGCTGTGCGCGGTGCCCGTGGGCGCCGATCTCGGCAGCTATCGCTCCTATCATCTGCAGCACCACAAATTTACGCAGCAGCCGGAGGATCCCGATCTGTCATTGTCGGCGCCGTTCCCGATCACCAAAGACAGCTACACGCGCAAGGCGATCCGCGATCTGACCGGGCAGACATTCGTGAAACAGCGGCTGCCATTGTTCCTCTCGCTGTTCAGGCGCGACGACAGGGATGCGCCGGTCTCCCATGAGAGCTTCGTGTCAACCGGCCGCGACAAGATGGTTCGTTTTCTCGGGCTCAACGCCCTGCTGTTCGCGCTGTTCTGGCTGGCGGGCACGGGTATCTGGTATTGGGCGGTGTGGCTTGTTGCGATGGCGACGTGGCTATCGCTGGTCACGCGTATCAGAAACATCGCCGAACACGCCTGCACCTCCACCGGCGAAGACCCGTTCAGTCACGCCCGCACGACGCTCGCCAACCCGATCGAGCGGCTGTTGATCGCGCCCTATTGGGTGAACTATCACGCCGAGCATCATCTTTTCATGTATCTGCCATGCTACCGGCTTCCCGAAGCGCATCGGCTGCTGGTCGAGAAAGGCTTGATCCAGCGGATGGAAGTGCGCCCCGGATATCTCGACGTGATGCGGCTGGCGACGTCGAGCCAGCAAACCTGATCGCGCAATTTCAGGCCGACGCCAACGGCCTGATACGAAGTGCGCCGCGCAGGCCAGCGGCCGTACCCAGCATAATTCCGGCCACTGCAACGAATGACGCCAGCGCCAAGGTCGAGAGGCCGGTCAGGCCCTGCCCGACCGAGCAACCCAACGCCATCGCGCCACCCGCTCCCATCAGCACCGCGCCGCTGATCGAGCGCAGCATGTGGCTCGGCGAGGTATAGCCCTCCCAATGGAAGCGCTGCGTTGCCAGCGCCGTCACCAGGCTTCCAGTAAATACGCCGATGACCGTCACGATGGCGAAGTTCAGCGTCAGCCCCGTCGACAGCATCATGTATTGCAGCGTATCGGCGATCGGCGCGACAAAGGTGAGCGAGGTCACCGGCGCCGGGTTGAAGTCGTCGGCGCCGAGATAGCCGGTGGCGAACCATCCCGCGGCAATCAGCAGGCCGATAATGACGCCCGCCGCGATCTGACCCCAGGCGCGCTGGAACGGCGCATGTGCAAAGGCGAAAATGATCAAGCCGGCGCTCACGACCGGGGCCACAAGCGTTCGTGCAAAAGTCTCGCTCACACCCAGCTTGGAAATGAGCGCCGGCAGCGATGTCACCGTCGCCGTCATCTGTGTCCACTGCAATATCGCGATACGCCCGGGCGCGATCAGGCCTTTCAGCGTCATCTGCGCGGCGACACCGAGCACGATCACCACCACAAGCGAACGCAAATTGCCGCGCCCGAGCAGCACCAGCGCGCGCGAGCCGCAGCCGTTCGACAGCACCATGCCGTAGCCGAACAGCAACCCACCGAAAAACATCAGCGGCGCTGAAAATGTCGGTTGCAGATAGATCGATTTGCCGAGATCGACGACCTGGCGGACAGCAAGAAGCTGGGTCGCGGCGATCGCAATACCCATTGCCAAGGCATAGGTTCGCACCAGCCGGCTATCCCCTTGCGCCCACCAGCCGCGCAGGCCGCTCATCATGCAGAACCCGCTGAGCAAGCCGACCGCGCCATAAATAAGGCCGATCACCAGACCGGCTAGGATAACGACGTTGGCAGCGGATGGCATGGTTCGTCCCTGGGCTTTTGAAACAACTCTATCACGACGGCCGCAGGATGACGCGATCCCGTGACGAACCCGCGACCGCGAGAAACGCAGCCTTGGCTTCTTCCAGCGGACGGATGGCATCAGCCTTGATCGGGAACGGCTTGAGATGACCACTGGCAAAACCGGGACCGAGCTCCCTGAGCACCGCGCCGGTCGCAATCGACGAAAGTCCCAGCGTATCGATGCCGACGTACGTATGCTGGCCGCGATAGAATTCCAGAATGTTGAATGGCACGGTCCGTTCGATGGTCGCGATCAGGATCTGACGGCCGCGCAAAGCCAGCGATTTGTGCGCCGCCTGGAAATAGGGATCGCCGACAGTGTTGAAAACGATATCGGCGCCCTTGCCTTCCGTTAGCTCGCGAACGCAGGCCGCGACATCGACTACCGAGGCATCGATGATCTCGACGTTTGAATTGGCATGACCTTCGTAGGGTTCGCTCTTGCGCACCACGCCGATGACGCGCGCGCCGTGCCACGTTGCGATTTGAGTCGCGGCCTGACCGACCTTGCCGTTGACGCCCATGACCAGCACGGTTTCGTTGTTCCCAGGTATGCCGGCACGGCGAAGGCCCTCCATCGCGGTCACGAAGGGAACACCGATACCGGCGGCCTCCTCCCACGACAGGTTTTTCGGTTTCTCCACCACGGCATCGGCCTCGACGGCAAGATGCGTGGCGTGCGTACCGTCGCGCCGGATTCCAAGATCGCCCGATGAGCCGAATACCTCGCGCCCGACCCAGCCGGCCGGGCCATCGATCACACAGCCGGCGTAGTCGCGGCCGGATGTGCGCGGGAAAACGGCGTAAGGCATCAGGCCGGTGGCGGCCTTCACGTCGGACGGATTGACCGCCGCCGCCTTGACCTCGATCAGCACCTCGTTGGCGGCCCGTGACAACACGCGGCGCTCGACCACCGGCGCCAGCGAAGCCGGATCGTCGGCCTTCGCCAGCAGACGGACACAGCGCGCCTCGACGGCTACGGGCAAACCGTCCGATATTTTGGGGGCTGACGCCATGGACATTCCAGACTTTTCGAACGCGATTTGACGCCCATTGGGATCGTTGACACCATGGTCGCTTCGCATCATGACTAGCTGACTAATCGCTTAGTTCAAGAGGCTTGTTCCAACAAGCCCGTGGCTTACGGACCTGAAAGCACCCGTCCTGGTGGCTTCGGCAGGGCCAACTCAGGGAGAACGTCTTGGATCCGTCTGGAACTGCGGGGAGACCGCTGTGAACGTCAAGGCCACGCTGTCGCCAGATGACCTCGCACGCGCCTGTGCCGACGCGATGTGGAAGGAAGACGACGCCAGCCAAGGCCTCGGCATGGAGATCCTCGAGATCAAGCCGGGCCAGGCGACGCTGGCGATGACCGTCCAGCCGCACATGGTCAACGGCCAGCGGATCGCCCATGGCGGTTTCATCTTTACGCTGGCGGATTCGGCGTTCGCTTTTGCCTGTAACACCCATAATGACCGCGTCGTCGCGGCCCAGGGCAACATCACCTTCATCCGGCCGGGCAAGCTCGGCGACCGGCTGGTCGCAACGGCGAAGGAAATTTCCCGCAGCGGGCGGTCCGGCATCTATGATGTGCGCGTCACCGTTGATGATACCGTGATCGCAGAATTTCGCGGCCATTCCCGCGCCATCAGCGGGACATGGCTGCCGGCAGAGACCGACACCAACTAAAATTTGATTTCAGGGAAACGCGATGGCTTCGACCAACCAGGGAAGCGGTTACAACGCCGAAATGGATGAGACCGAGCGCGCCTCCCGCGACGAGATCATGGCGTTGCAAACAAAACGCCTCGCTTGGTCGCTGGCGCACGCCTATGCCAACGTCGCGCACTACAAAAACGCCTTCGACAAGGCCGGCGTGCATCCATCCGACTTCAAGCAGCTCGCGGATCTCGCCAAATTTCCGTTCACGGTGAAGACCGACCTGCGCGACAATTACCCGTTCAACATGTTCGCGGTGCCGCGCGAGAAGCTGGTCCGCGTCCACGCCTCATCCGGCACGACAGGCAAACCGATCGTGGTCGGATATACCAGGGCCGATATCGATATGTGGTCGGACATGATGGCCCGCTCGATCCGCGCCGCTGGCGGCCGCACCGGCATGATCATGCACAACGCCTATGGCTATGGCCTGTTCACCGGCGGCCTTGGCGCGCATTACGGCGCGGAGCGGCTGGGCTGCACGGTGGTGCCGGTTTCCGGCGGCATGACCGAGCGGCAGGTGCAACTCATCAACGACTTCAAGCCCGACATCATCACGGTGACGCCGAGCTACATGCTGGCGATCCTGGACGAGTTCAAGAAACAGGGTCTCGACCCGCGCAAATCGTCACTGAAGTTCGGCATTTTCGGCGCCGAGCCCTGGACCAACGCGATGCGCGCCGAGATCGAGGCGGCGTTCGACATGGACGCCACCGATATTTACGGATTGTCGGAAGTGATCGGCCCCGGCGTCGCGCAGGAATGCGTGGAGACCAAGGACGGCCTGCACGTCTGGGAAGACCACTTCTATCCGGAGGTGATCGATCCCGAGACCGGCCAAGTGCTGCCCGACGGCGAAAAGGGCGAGCTGGTTTTTACCTCGCTGACCAAGGAAGCGTTTCCGATCATCCGCTATCGCACCCGCGATCTGACGCGGTTGTTGCCAGGCACCGCGCGGCCGGGCATGCGGCGCATGGAAAAGGTCACCGGGCGTTCCGACGACATGATCATCCTGCGCGGCGTCAATGTGTTCCCGACCCAGATCGAGGAGGTATTGCTCGCCACCGACTGGTGCGGCGGCCACTTCATCATCGAGCTGACGCGCGAAGGCCGCATGGACGAGATGACGGTGCTGGCGGAAGCGCGGCCGGAAAGCTGGGACGGCAGCGGCTTGACCGCTCATGCCGAGAAGGTTTCGACCTTTATCAAGAACACCATCGGCATCAGCACGCAGATCAGGGTGGTTGCGCCGGAAACGCTGGAGCGTTCGCTGGGCAAGGCCAGGCGGGTGTTCGACAAGCGGCCGAAGGGATAAATATCAGGCCACTCCAAATCGGGAGGCGTCCATGACCACAAGTCTCTCTCGCGCCGCGATGTCCTGATATCGTCAAAGGCCGTCGCCGGTGCGGCACTTCGTTCTCTCGGAAAGTGAGTTCAGCAATGGCCGATTCCAGTTCTCCTACCGCGGCCGAGATCGTCGCTTCCATCCGCAGCAAAAAGACGACTGCCGTCAGCGCCGTGCGGGCGGCGCTCGAACGCGCGGAGCAACTTAAAGACCTCAACGCATTCATTATCCTGAACAGGGATGGGGCGCTGGCGGCAGCGGCTCAGGTCGATGAGGGCAAGAAGACCGGCCCCCTCGCCGGTCTGCCCGTTGTCGTCAAGGACAACATCAATACCGATGACATGCCGACGTCGGGCGGCACCCCGGCGCTGCAGAACGCGCGACCGACAGGGAATGCGCCGTCGCTGCAGAAATTGCTGGACGCCGGCGCCATCATCATCGGCAAAACCAACATGCATGAGCTCGCGTTCGGGATAACCAGCACCAATCTCTCGTCATTCGCAGGGCCCGTGAGAAATCCCTATGACAAGACCCGGATTCCCGGTGGCTCATCAGGTGGAACGTCAGCGGCGATCGCTGCGCGCATCACTACTTGCGGGCTGGGATCCGATACTGGCGGTTCGACCCGCGTACCGGCGGCGCTGACCGGTACCGTCGGGCTGCGACCGTCGGTCGGCAACGGTGGCGCGCAACGGCGCTACCACGATGCCAACATGGTGGTTCCGATCAGTCATACCCGCGACACCGTTGGGCCGATGGGCCGCACGGTCGCGGATGTGGCGTTACTCGACTCCGTCATTACCGGCACTCCGATGGCCGAAGCGGAGCCACTGCGCGGCAAGCGGCTTGGCATTCCCGCCGCGTTCTGGAGCGGGCTTGATCGCGATGTAGAAGCCGTCGCCAGGGCTGCGCGCGCGAAACTCAGGGATGCCGGGGTCGTTCTGGTCGATGCCGATATCGCCGGACTGTTCGAACAGAATGCCAAGGTCTCGTTCCCGGTCGCACTGCATGAACCGATCGACGATATCGCCGCCTATCTCAAGGCTTCCGGCATCGAGGGCATCACGCTGGCCGACATTGCCGCTAAGATCGCCAGCCCCGACGTCAAGGGCGCATTCGGCGCCATCACCGCCGATGCCTTCGGCGCCGCCTACCAGGATGCCATCACGGTACAGCGGCCGGCGCTGCAGAAGATGTACGAGACGTATTTCCACGACAACAATCTGGACGGCATCCTGTTTCCGACCACGGTTGCTCCGGCCCCGGCGATCCACACGGAGAAAGGATCGGGCGAAATGTCGATCAATGGCGATGAGCCGGTGCCAACGTTCGACACCATGATCCGCAACACCGACCCTGGCAGCAATGCCGGCATTCCCGGCCTGTCGTTATTCGCAGGCATGACGCCGGGCGGCCTGCCGGTCGGACTCGAGATCGATGGTCCCGTCGGCAGCGATACGAAGCTGCTGGCGCTCGGGCTTTCCATCGAGGGCATCCTGGGCTCGGCGCCACCGCCGAAGATCTAGATCGCGCCCGCCCACCTAGACATGGTCGTAATCCACCACGACCTTTTCCGACACCGGCCGCGCCTGGCAGGTGAGAATGAATCCCGCCTCGAGCTCCCACGGCTCGAGCGAATAGTTCACCTCCATCTCGGCATCGCCCTCGACGAGCTTGGCGCGGCAGGTCGAGCACATGCCGCCCTTGCAGGCGAATGGCAGATCCATGCCGGCGCGCAAGGCGGCATCGAGAATGGACTCCCCTTCCGCGACCGGCACCTCGCGGCGCTTGCCGTCAATGACGAGCGAGGCCACTGCCTTTGGCGGCGCGCTTATCGGTACGATGGCTTTGGCGCGCGGCTTGCCGCCTAAGCCGGAAACAAAGCGCTCGACATGAATACGGTCTTCCGAAATGTCGATGTCGCGGCAGGTCGTCTCGATGTCCTCGCTCATGCCGGTCGGGCCGCAAATAAAGACATGATCGACGCTCGACGCCGGGACCAGCGAGCGCAACAGCACCCTCACCTTCTCGCCATCGAGCCTGCCATGCAAGATCGGGATATCCTGTTCTTCGCCTGAAATGACGTGGAATACCGACAGTCGCTGCATGAAGCGGTCTTTCAGTTCCTCCAGCGCTTCACGAAACAGCATGCCACCGGTCGAACGATTGCCATAGAACAGAAAGAACCGGCTATCGGGTTCGCGCGCCAGCACACCTTTGACGATCGACAGGATCGGCGTGATGCCGGAGCCCGCGGCAAAGCCGACATAGACCCGCGCCTCGCCGGGCGCGGGCGCGACGCCGAAACGGCCGGTCGGCGTCATCACGTCCAGTTCGTCGCCGGCTTTCAACTCGTCGGCAGCCCAGCTCGAAAACGCGCCGCCATCGACCTTCTTCACCGCGATGCGCAGCTCGCCGTCGTCGGGCCCGGAGCAGATCGAATAGGAGCGGCGGACTTCCTCGCCGTCCATGGTCATGCGCAAGGTCAGGTACTGCCCGGGCGCGAAGCTGTAATCGTCCGCCAGCTCTTGGGGAATCGTAAACGTCAGCGATACCGCATCGGGCGCCTCACGGCGCAGATCGTTGACCGCCAGACGATGGAAACGTGGTGCATAGGACATCGAAAGTTTTGTTCTCTACTTTAACTTCACTTCCCGTCATTGCGAGGAGCGAAGCGACGAAGCAATCCACTCTTACTTTGTTTTGCGGCTCTGGATTGCTTCGCTTCGCTCGCAATGACGGGATGGAGCGACTGATCTCAATGGCACTTAAAGTAATCGAACGGCTCGCGGCAGCTCTTGCAGCGCCACAGCGCCTTGCAGGAGGTCGAGCCGAATTCGGAGAGCACTTCGGTATCCCCAGAGCCGCATTGCGGACACGCCACCTGCTGTTCGCCGAACAGGGCGCGGCGCCCGCTTCCAGCCTGCGGCGGCGCGATGCCATAGTCGTGGAGCTTGCGGCGGCCGTCGTCGCTCATCCAGTCCGTGGTCCAGGCCGGCGACAGCACGGTGCGAATTTTCGGCTGGCGAAACCCTTCGCGCTCCAGCGCCAGTTCGATTTCGAGCGCAATCATGTTCATCGCCGGGCAGCCGGAATAGGTCGGCGTGATCGCGACCTCGACGTGACCATCGCTCACCGCGACGTCGCGGAGCACGCCGAGATCGGCGATGGTGAGAACCGGAATCTCGGGATCGACGACTTGCGCCGCAGTGTCCCATGCGCGCTGCCGCAATTCGCTATCGCTGAGTGTCGTGGTCACCATGTGGCACCCGGAAACGTGCGCTGCATCGATTGAAGTTCGCTGAGCAGATGACCGAGATGCTCGCTGTGCCGGCCATCGCGGCCGCCCTGCTGCATCCAGTCGCTTTTGGGCAAAACAAGTGTCGCTTCGCTTACGATTTCGGAAACGGTCTTGAGCCACTGCGGACGCAACGCCGCAGGATCGATCGCAATGCCGGCATCGATCAGGCCGCGTTCGCTGCCGTCGACATGGAACATCTCGCCGGTGTAAGCCCAGAGAAGGTCGATCGCCGTTTGCGCACGACGATGGCTTTCCTCGGTGCCGTCACCAAGGCGGACGATCCATTCCGACGAATGCCTTAGATGATAGGCGCTTTCCTTTTCGGATTTGGCGGCGATCGCTGCGAGTGTCGGGTCGCTCGACTTCATCATCGCGCGCCAGTAGAGATCGGCGAAAGCGGCATAGAAGAACTGTCGCACCATGGTCTGCGCGAAATCGCCGTTCGGCTGTTCCACCAGCAGCAGGTTGCGGTACTGCCTGACGTCACGGAGGTAAGCGAATTTGTCCTCGTCGTTACCGTTGCCTTCGACCTTTGCGGCATAACCGTAGAGCTCGCGCGCCTGGCCGAGCAGATCGAGACCCATATTGGCAAGTGCCATGTCCTCTTCCAGCATCGGCGCGTGACCGCACCATTCCGACAGCCGATGCCCCAGAATCAGCGCATCGTCGGCGCGACGCAGCGTGTACAGCACCAGTGGGGTTTCGGTGACGGCAATGGACGCGACAGCCATGTTTTCCAACTTGCCTAAGCTAACAATATCGTTGTCATTGCGAGGAGCGAAGCGACGAAGCAATCCAGCCTTTGCTTTGAGGCCCTATGGATTGCTTCGCGGAGCCTGTCATCGGGCGCGCATTCGCGCGACCCGTTGGCTCGCAATGACGGTTTCCGTGCTGTGAACCGGCCTCACCATGAGGAAGAAAATCACATATGTCCGACTTCGTCCGGCACGTCATAGAAAGTCGGATGGCGATAGATCTTGGATTCCGCCGGTTCGAACATCATGCCCTTCTCGGACGGATCAGACGCGGTGATCGCATTCGACGGCACCACCCAGATCGACAGCCCCTCGCCGCGCCGCGTGTAGATATCGCGAGCGGCCTGTAGCGCCAGCGTCGCATCGGTCGCATGCAGCGAGCCGACATGCTTATGCGCAAGGCCGTTGCGGCTGCGAATAAAGACTTCCCAGAGCGGACTGTTCGGTGTGGCCATCATGACCTCCCTTGAGTTCAGCTTACGCGGCCTGCCGTTGCCGGCGTTTCTCGGCATAGGCTTGCGCGGCCTCGCGCACCCAGGCGCCTTCATCATGCGCCTTGCGGCGCGCGGCCAGACGATCGCGGTTGCACGGGCCGTTGCCGGCCAGCACCTGATTGAATTCGTTCCAGTCGATCGCGCTATACTCCCAGTTTCCCGCCGCGTTCTGCTTCATGCCGGGGTCGGGAATGGTAAGGCCGAGATACTGCGCCTGCGGCACCGTGGCGTCGACGAATTTCTGGCGCAGTTCGTCGTTCGAGAACCGCTTGATCTTCCATTTGGTCGAGGTGTCGCTGTGCTGGCTCGCTTTGTCAGGCGGACCGAACATCATCAGCACCGGCCACCACCAGCGATCGAGCGCGCTCTGCGCCATCGCCTTCTGCTCCTCGGTGCCGCGCGACAGCGTCAGCATGATCTCATAACCCTGGCGCTGATGAAAAGACTCTTCCTTGCAAACCCGGATCATCGCGCGCGCATAGGGTCCATACGAGCAGCGGCATAGCGGAATCTGATTCATGATCGCCGCGCCATCGACCAGCCAGCCGATCGCGCCGATGTCAGCCCAGGTCAGCGTCGGATAATTGAAAATCGAGGAATATTTGGCTTTGCCGGCGAGCATCAAATCGACCAGTTCCTCGCGCGAGGTGCCGAGCGTCTCAGCGGCGGCGTAAAGATAAAGTCCGTGGCCGCATTCGTCCTGCACCTTGGCGAGCAGCGCAGCCTTGCGGCGCAGCGATGGCGCCCGCGTGATCCAATTGCCTTCGGGAAGCATGCCGACAATTTCGGAATGGGCGTGCTGGGAAATCTGCCGCGTCAGCGTCTTGCGATAGGCCGCCGGCATCCAGTCATTCGGCTCGATGCGATCGTCAACATCGATACGCGCCTGAAACTGCGCAGCGCGGCCGGCATCCTCGATGTTGCGGTCTTCGGCGTCCGACGTGTTGAGCGCTTGCGTGTACATGGCCGGCCTCCCACGATTTCTTGGCACCAACGTATAACATAAATTATAAAAAACAAGTTATTTTTGTAACATATTTACGTCTCACCGAACCGTCGCGCCAGCTCGCCATTCGCCTTCGGCAACGCCCCGTGTTCGTTGGTCGCGTGGCGGTCAAGCCATTGCTCGGACTGTGGAAGTAGCCCGCGATAGATTTCGCCGCAGAGCTGGCGCGCCGCCCTGCCCGGCCAATCCTTGGGCAGTAAAGCCGTCGGCAGCAGCGGGTCGCGCAACACCACGCGGCGGTAATGGTGGATCAGCAGGATTCGCGCGGTGAAAGCGTCCGCGTCCGACAGGGTTTCCCGGCGGACAATCCAGCCACGCAACGGCTCGAAGGTTTTCATGAATTTCAGATAAGCGTCGGCGGTACGATCGAGCGGCCAGCTTTCGCCGAGCAGCCGCCGGCCGCTCTCGTCCTCGGCGGACACCTCGAGGCGGATCGCGGCCGCGGCTTCTTCTGGAACGGGCACGCCCGATGGCGCGATCCATACGCCGGGCAGCGGGCTTCCGAAACCAGCGTTCCTCAGCGCATCGCGAGAGGCATCGCGATCCCCGGCGTTTCCGATCAGCAGCAGTTCGAAACGCCCGGTCCAGTCGGACGGCGGCGGATCGTAGATGTGCCGGGTTGCGGCATCGAAGGTCTGCTGTCCCTTCTTGACCAGCCGATAGAAACTGTTGCGGCCGACTTTATTACGCTCAAGCCATCCATCGGCGGCAAGCCGCGACATCGCGGTGCGCACCACGCCGCTGTCGATATCGAGCGCCTTGAAAAACTCGAGCAGCGTTCCGAGCCAGACCGAACCGCCACGCGGCACGATCGCGTCGCCGAACACGGTGATGACGATAGAGCCGGTGCGCGAAGGTTCGCGCTTGAGTTGTTCGATGATGCGGGCAAGCGGCTGCGGCATGTATCAACGCATACCGCGTTTTTCGGATTCTCGACAACGCCGGCTTGGCGCCAGCGATGCGATTACCTGTTGGGATCGGGATAGACGACGCTGCGCCAGCCGCTGCGGTCGAACGGCGCCCATTTGCCTTCGGGCTGCGCCAGACGATCGGCGACCGCATAGACCACCGCTGGATGATGGCCCATGCCGCAATGGCTGCTTTCCACCTCGATGCTTTCCGACGTCGCCGAGGTTTTCTCCATGCAGCCCTGCCAGGCGCAGATGCCGTCGGTGCGGCTGAAGATCGCGGTCGTCGGCACCGGCGGCGTATCCGCCAACGATCCGCCAAAGCGCGTATCCTCTTCGTCGGCGCGGCGGCCGCTCGCGATCTCATAGACGCGCCAGGCATTCGTCGCCTTCGGACTGCCGGCAAACGGGCTGCCGAGCGTGATCACCGAGCGCACCCGATCCGGCATCATCTTGGCAAGCTGGCGTGCGTAAAGACCACCCAGGCTCCAGCCGACAAGGCTGATCTTGCGCCCATGGGCGTCACTCAATTCCTGCACCAGATCGACCATCGCGTGCTGCACGCCTTCGCGCAGGCCGAGATTGCGGCCCTGACGCCAGCCGCTGACCGCATAGCCACGGCTTTTCAGAAATGCGCGCAACGGCCGCGTCGAGACGTCGGAAGCGACCAGCCCCGGCAATACCAATACCGGGTGTCCGTCGCCTCGTGGCGCGAGGCTGAGAAGCGGCAAGGCCCCAAGAAAGGCACCCAGTTCGTGGAT
The DNA here is from genome assembly GCF_900105125.1 of Bradyrhizobium canariense. Classification (NCBI taxonomy): domain Bacteria; kingdom Pseudomonadati; phylum Pseudomonadota; class Alphaproteobacteria; order Hyphomicrobiales; family Nitrobacteraceae; genus Bradyrhizobium; species Bradyrhizobium canariense. The sequence continues at coordinate 2,731,509 of NZ_LT629750.1, forward strand.
GGCTCGCCCTTCCAGAAACATCAGCGTCTTGGACGGCGGGTGAAGTGTCTGCGCGGCGACGGACATCGGATCTCCTGTTCTGACCGGGCTCCTTACGTCTCGGCAGCCGGCCAATGGATCAATGGAAAGACGCAAACCTCGTCAAATCGTTCCGCAACGCAACATATCCATGAATCAAGCTAGGGCCTCGATTCCTGCATTCAAGCCGCTGACATCGGACGAGACAATGGGCCTCAACATTTAAACTGGCTGCCGTGGTCCAAAAGTCACAGCCACCGCAACAGGAATTCAGCGGTATAGAGCGCCAGTCCGGCAAGGCCGCCGATCAGCGAGCCGTTGAAGCGAATGTATTGCAGATCCCGGCCGATGTTGATTTCGATCAGTTGTAGCAACTGTCCCATATCCCACGCCTTGACCTGATCGGAGATGAAGCTCGATACGCCGCTTTTCTGATCCGCGATAAAGCTCCTGAACACGGTCACCAGGCCCTGGTTGATCTCGCCGCGCAACTCGATATCGCCCGCAAGCGCCTCGCCGGCTTCCGCGAACATTCGCGCCAGATGATGCTGCAGAACCTGGGTCTCGCCGGCCGCGCTGCGTTCGATGAAGGACCGCGCGTTCGACCAGATGTTTCGCGCGAGGTCGCCGAGTTCGGGCCGCGCCAGCAGATCGCGTTTCAAGCCGTCGATACGATCGGCATAGGCCGGATCGTTGCCGAGCCGGTCCACGAACGTCAGCAGCATGCGGTCGAACTCGCCGCGAAATGCATGATTGGGATCGTTGCGGACCTCTTCGAAGAATGAAGTCGCGGACGCGACGATCTTGTTCACCAGAAATTTGTCGGTGCGATAAAGCTTAAGCAGCGTCGGCAATTCATCGCGGATTTTCCCGCGAATGAGCGCCATGGTCTCCGGCTGGGTCAGCGATTGATGAATGGCGCGCAGGAGATCGTCGAGCAATCCCTGATGCCGACCCTCGGCCACGAAGGCGCGTAGCGTGCCTGCGGCCAGCGGCGCGAGATCGATCGACAGCAATTGCGTGGTGATGCGCCTGACGATGAACGTCATCAGGCCAGAGTTTTCCGTTGCCGAGACCGCTTCCGGCAACAGACGAAGCACGAAGCGGGCAAGATCGGCGCTGCGTTTGCGATCGCGCAGCCAGTCGGCGATGAAAGAACCGAAGTCGATCTGGCGTAGTTTGGCTTCGACCGGCCCGGCTTCGAGAAAATGCTGCTCGATGAATTCACCGAGCTTGTCCGCGATGCGGTGCTGATTGCTCTGGATGATCGCGGTGTGTGGGATCGGCAATCCCAGAGGCCTGCGAAACAGCGCCACCACGGCATACCAGTCTGCGAGGCCACCGATGGTGGCGGCTTCCGCGAACGCCGCAACGAAGCCGAACACCGGATGCAGCGGCAGCAACACCTTCGCCACGACGAACAGCGCCAGCGTTGCGGCCAGAACCAGCGTCGCCAGCGCCTTGACACGCCGAAGCTCCGCCGCGCGCGCTACGTCGCCGGGAGCGTTAATGACGAATGTGGCGGGGAGAGCCATGAAGACTTCCGCAGAGTTGATCGGATTCAAGCATAACGCGACGTGCCCGTCGCCGTCATTCCGGGGCGTGCGAAGCACGAACCCGGAATCTTGAGATTCCGGATCGCCGCTTCGCGTCGTCCGGAATGACGGTAGAGATCAAGCCGGGCGTCCACGCACCAGCCAGTGTTACGCCAAAAAAAGAAGGCCCGCCTGAGCGAGCCTTCGAACAAGTATTGGCCGGGTGATCGCGATCAGGCGGTCTTGCTGTAGACCTTCGAGAAGTTATCCTGGGCGTTCTTGGCACCTTCGGTGACCAGCTTGCCGAGATATTCGGTGGTCGACTTCGCCCGCGACACGAACACTTCGCCGCTGGCGCGAACCAGATCGGACTGGATCTGAACCGCCTCGTTCAGCGACTTCGCGGAAGCGAGCTTATCGATACCGGAGAAGAAAGCTTCGGCATCCTGGTAGATCGCCTGCTGGATGTTGCGGCTGATCTTGGCGACTTCGCTGACCGAACCGGCAACGGCGGTCTCGATCGCGAAGGTCACCTTCTCCGAGCCAGCATGAATGTCAGCGGCACGGTCCTTGGCAGTATTGGCAGTCTTCTTCACGAACTCGCGGGCAGCCTCGGGAACCTCAAGGTTCTTGAGGGCATCGGTCACGGGCGCGAAAGCATCCTTGACGCTGTTCAGCACGGAGTTGGTTTCGGTGGTCATGGGGTCTCTCCATCCTCAGGTTTGAGCTATGGGCTCACCCCGTCCGGATTTGGCCCGGGGCCCAATTGTTCTGTCATAGTTAATGGTGCGATGCAATATCTATGTTGCATCGCAATATCACGAATTCGTGATAAGTCTGATTATGAAGCGATCTGGCCAGGAAACCGGCAACGCTAGGTGGTGTGGACACTTATCGCATCCATAAGATGATGGCTGCGAGAGTGATGACGGCAAGGTAATTTCGAGCGGTCTTTTCGAAGCGGGTGGCGACGCGGCGGAATTGCTTGAGCTTGGAGAAGCAGCATTCGACAAGATGGCGCTGGGCATAGAGATGTTTGTCGAGCGGATATTTGAGCGCGCGTGACGGGTTGTTGGGGATGACGGCGAGCGCTCCCTTGGCGGCGATGGCTTCGCGCAAATGATCGGCGTCATAGGCTGTATCGGCCATAACGATCTCGGCGGGCAATCCCTCGATCAATGCGGCGGCTTGCGGTGCATCGCCCTTCTGACCTGCGGTAAGCGTGAAGCGCACCGGACATCCCAGGCCGCGAACGGCCAGATGTATCTTGGTGCTCAGGCCGCCGCGCGAGCGGCCAAGCGCCTGATCTTCAGACCCCCTTTTTTCGCCCCGGCAGCGTGCTGATGCGCCCGGACGACGGTGGAATCGACGATCAGATATTCGAAATCCGGGTCGTCGGACATCGCCTCGAAGATCCGCCACCAAACACCCTTGATGCTCCATCGACTGAAGCGCCGGAACACGCTGTTCCAATCCCCGAACGCTTCCGGAAGATCACGCCAGGGAGAGCCCGTCCGCACGATCCACAGCACACCTTCCACGAACATCCGGTTGTCGCGCCCGGTGGAGCCTTTCTGGTCAGGCCGACCTATAATCAGAGGCGCCATCCGCTCCCAAGCCGCATCGCTCAAAACCAACCGATCCATCACACCCAAGGCCGCCTCCCAAAAAGAAGCCTTGAATCTGATTTGCTCCTAAAAGGGAATCCTTAGAGTCCACACCACCTAGTGCTGGACCGCCCCAGGCAGCCCGTAAGCCTCCATCTGGGCCCGGACCTGCGCCACGTTATGTCCGAGCACGACAATATCGTGCTTCTTGCCGTCGACATCCCGGACATGGTCGCGCAGCAGCGCTTCGGCCTTGAAGCCAAGGCTTTCGAACAGCGCGATCGCCGCCTGCTGATCGACCGTCATCTGCACCGACAGCTTTTCGAGGCCCGCGCCCAAAGCCAGCGCAAAGGTTTCCTGCGACAGCGCCCGCCCCACGCCCTGGCCGCGAACATCCAGCGACACCACCATCCGGATCTCGCCGACATGCGGCGACCACGAATGCGGATCACGCACCAGCGTACCGCAACCGACCACCTTGTCCGCCCTCACCGCGAGCAGGCTCTTGATCGCGCCGCGCTCGATTTCGTTGATCCATGCCGACAGCACTTTCGGCTCGCTGATATTGCGCGGCAGGAACAAAAGATCATGGCCGGGAAGCTTTTGCGCGAAGTCGAGCACGGCGGCTTCGTCCGTTCGCGACATCAGGCGGAATTCAATGTCGCCGGCATCGGTCTTGGCGTGCCGCGGATAGGAACGTGTTTCACTCATATCGATCTTCCACCTAACCAGGAGTCCAGTTTCGGCCACAGCCGCTTGATCGCGTTGGCGCCGGCGACAAGGCTGACGTGACCGCCTTTCAGCATCACTTCTTCCTTGTCGGTCGAGCCGACCTTCGGAATCAGATGCTTCGCCGCGTCATAGGGGACGATGTGATCGTGCTCGGCCACTGCGTGCAGGATCGGCACGGTGATCCTGGACAGATCCGCAGGCCGGCCGCCCACCGACATCGTGTCGTTGAACAGCTTGTTGTCCCACATCAGATCCTTGGTGATCGCACGGAAATACTCGCCCGCCAGCGGCAGCATATCGGTCGCCCAGCGATCGAACATCCGGTAGGACTTGACGAACTCGTCGTTCCAGATGTTTTCCCAGAGTTGCACCTGGCTTGCGGCACGCGAGGCCGGCCGCAGCATCTCGAACGACGAAAGGATCATTTCCGGCGGCACGTTGCCGACACTATCGACCAGCCGGTCGACGTCGAAATAGCGCCGGTCCGAAAAATTCTGGAACAGCTTCATTTCGCGGAAGTCGATCGGCGTCGTAAAGCAGATCAAATTCTTCATCGGCCCGTCGTTGAAGATCGAGCCGTAAAGCAGCGACAGCACGCCGCCGAAGCAATAGCCGATCACCGTGACGTCGGTCTCGCCGGAATCCTGCTGCACGCGACGAATGCAATCCGGAATGAAGTCGAGAACATAATCCTCCATCCGCAGCGACTTCTCTTCCGGCCTGGGGGCAGCCCAGTCCAGCATGTAGACGTCGTAGCCGCGCTTGAGCAAAAACTCGATGAAGCTCTGGCCGGGCACCATATCGAGGATATAGCCGCGATTGGTCGTCGCCATCACGATCAGGATCGGCACACGATAGATCTCGTCAGCGACCGGCCGATAGTGATACAGATTCATCGTGCCGCGGACATGAAGGATATCCTTCGGCGTCGAACCCAGCGACGGTCCCGACGTCGAGAAATATTCGACGCCCTTGATGCTGCGCTGGATCGCGCGCTGCACCTCGGACTGGATCCGCTCCGGGATCGACGCAAGATCGAGGCCTGCGGGGGCGTTCATTTTTGCCCTCCATCCGCCGATGGCGGGCGCCTGGTGCGCGGTGGACGCGGCGCACCGGCATAGTCGTTATCCGCCGTTGCGGACTGGCGCTGCACCTGATGCAGCATCGCCTTGATCTCGTTCAACTGGCCTTCGATCGACTGCAACCGCTCGGCCATGCCGACCATCTGTGCCCGGCTCGGCAGATTCATGCTGACGAGATATTTCTCCATGAGATCGCCAAGCTGCTTCTGCGCGCCTGCCGTCGCACCGCCGACCTGGTTCATCGACTTGCTAAATTCCGGCGAGGTCATCGCCTGATTGGCGAAGGAATTGAATCCCTTCTCCATCTCGCCGATCATGGTCTGCCAGATCGCGACCGGATCGTTGCTTTTGTCGGCCATTGGCGTCCTCCCCGCCATGATCGCGAGGCTGTTTCGCCTTCGCCATTTTCACTCATACGACACCGTTGCGGCTGGCCGGTCAACAGCACGCATTGGCGGGAAAGCCTTCTGCAGCGCCGGAAACCGTGCCATAGAGCTCCTATCCGAATACCCCGAGGGAACAGCCGGTGAACTCGCTCGCCCATCAGCCGCCGCAGACCGCCCGCGCCAACGGCATCGATCTTTGTTACGAGATCTTCGGCAATGCCGACGCCGAACCGATGCTGCTGATCATGGGGCTGGGCGCCCAGATGATCCACTGGGATGACGATTTCTGCCGGCAGCTTGCCGCGCGCGGGTTTCGCGTCATTCGCTTCGACAATCGCGACATCGGCAAGTCCAGCAGGTTAACCGGCGGCAAGCGCCTGTCGCCGCTCGAACTGCTAAAGTTGCGGTTCCTGAAGATCCCGGTCGCGGCGCCCTACCGACTGTCCGACATGGCAAAGGATACGATCGGGCTGATGGATGCGCTCGGCATTGCGTCCGCGCATCTGGTCGGCGCGTCGATGGGCGGCATGATCGCCCAGGAGATCGCCATCACGTTTCCGCAGCGGGTACGATCGCTGACCTCGATCATGTCGACGACGGGCGACCCAAAAGTGCCGCCGCCCAGCCGCGAGGCGTCCGCCGTGCTGATGGCGCCGCCGCCGGCCACCAAGGAAGAATACTTCGTTCGCTTTGCCCAGACCTGGAAGGTGCTGCGCGCCGGCCGTTTCCCGGAAGACGAAGCGCTGGATCGCTCGCGCGCCGAACGCACCTATGAGCGCGGGCTCAATCCCGCCGGTGTCGGGCGTCAACTCCGCGCGATCCTGGCGTCGGGTAGCCGCAAGGAGCGGCTGGCGTCGGTCAAGGCGCCGACGCTCGTCATTCACGGCACGGTTGATCCGCTGGTGCGCCCGGAGGGTGGCAAGGACACTGCGGCCTCGATCCCCGGCGCAAAGCTCCTGATGATCGAAGGCATGGGCCATGCGCTGCCGATCCCGATGTGGCCGCAGATTATCGACGCGATCGACAAGCATGCTCATGCGGCCGTCGCGAAGGCGATTCATTAGCGTGAATAGAGAGATGTTCGGAGGCCGCCAAAACGCAGTTTAAGCGTCAAAAATAGAGCGGGACGACAACACAGGGAGAGCAGCATGAAACTGGAAGGCGGATGCTATTGCGGTGAGCTGCGTTACAAGTCCGAAGGCGAGCCGATGCTGAAGGCGCAGTGCCACTGCCGCGAATGCCAATATATCAGCGGCGGTGCGCCGAACTTGTTCGTCCTGATGCCGCCTGATGGCTTCAGTTATACCAAGGGAACACCCAAGAAATTCATGCGCAACGATCTCGAGGGCGCGGTCACCCGGGAGTTCTGCGCCGACTGCGGTACGCATATCGTGACACGACGGCCGGGCCTGCCCGCCGTGGTCCTGAAAGTCGGCACGCTGGACGATCCCACGGTTTTTGGCGCCGCGCAGATCGCGATCTATACCGTCGACAAGCAGCCCTTCCATCAAATACCGGAGGGATTGCCGACCTTCGAACGGTTACCGCCGCGGTAACGCGAGCTCGCGTGGCACAGGCCAAAAATCTCTCGTCGTCCCGGCGCACGCCGGGACGACCGAAAAAATCTTACCCGCCCGCCCAGACGTCGAGCACGTAACGATTTTTGGCGCCGAGATCGTCGATCCAGCGCTGCGCTGTGTCCGCGTCGGCGCCGGAGCGTTCGCGATAGATCGCCACAAGCGCGGCCTTGACGTCCGGCTCCATTTTGCCGCCGTCACCGCAGACGTAAATGATCGCGCCCTGCTCGATCAGGGCCCAGACCCGATCCTTCTCGGCCGCGACCAGATGCTGCACATAGGTCTTCGGTCCGTCCCCACGCGAGAATGCGACACGCAGATCAGTAATCCCTTCGGCGGCGAACGCCTTTAGCTCGTCCTCGTAGAGATAATCCTGGTCGGGATGGCGGCAGCCGAAGAACAACATGGCGGGGCCGAGCGCTGCGCCCGTGGCCTTCAGCGCCGACCGCTCCTGCAGGAAACCGCGGAACGGCGCCAGACCCGTTCCGGGGCCGATCATGATGATCGGAGCTGACGGATCATCCGGCAACCGGAAGCCAGCCTTGGTTTCACGCACCGTGGCGTGGATGGTGTCGCCGGTGCGGCGACCGGCGAGATAGTTCGAACAGACGCCTTTGTAGATGCCGCGTCCTGAGCTCGCGGGGGCTACGACCACCGCGCTGGTAATGCTGCAACGCGCGGGCTCACCAGCCGGCGACGACGAGATCGAGTAATAACGTGGCGCCAGCAGCGACAGCATTTCGAGAAAGGCATGGAACGGCAACTCGCAGGCGGGGTGTTCCTCCAGGAGATCGAACACCGATTTGCGTTTGCCGAGAATTTCTGCGCGGTAGCGTTCGGTCGAAGCCGCGTCGTCACCGACAAAAGCAAGCAGTTTTGGTTTGGTCATCGGACAGCGCGTATGTTCCGACATGATCTGGATCTGCTTGCGGGTGGCGACCTGCTGCAGCTCGACAAATTCGGTCAACAGCCGCCCGACGGAGACGGCATCACCGACCGGCAATTGCGCGCGGCGGCCTTCGGCGACCTGCAACCGGATCTGGTCAGCTGGTAAAAAGCCGAAGCGGCGCGCGATGGAATCGACCAGCACCGGATCGTTGCGCGGCACGACGCTGAGGTGATCGCCGACGCGATAGGTGGTTCCTGGCGGCAGCTGTACCTCGATATGCCGGGTCGAGCGATCGGAAGCATTAACCCCGGCCTTGTTTTGTAACTCCGCATTGGCCAGCACCTTCATCGGCGAGATGCCGCCCTGGGTGACGATGGTATTGACCGCCGATGGCGCTACCGGCTCGACCGTGTAGAGCGGCTCGTCATCGGCGCTGCGGCTGAAATTCGAATCAAGCCCGAACTCCTTCGTTGCGGCCGGAGCCGCGGCTGCAAACCAGCTCTCGAACTGGCCATCGAGATCGCTGCGCGCATCGCCCTCGCCTCGCGTATAGACGCTGCGAGCGCCATGCGCTGCGAGTTGCTCGTCGATGAAACGCGGCACCGACTGGTAGGTCGCGGCCCAGTCGCTGTTGCCACAGCCGAACACGGCATAGCGCACCTTGGCAAAATCGCCTTTCGGCAGGTCGCTGCCAAGCCATTTGATGAACTGCGTGGCGTTGTCAGGCGGCGCGCCATTATAGGACGCGCAGAAAATCAGGACGCCGCCCTGCCCCGGCAATTTGCCGACGAAATCATCGAGCGGTGCGAGCTTGGTGGCGAAGCCGTTGACCTCGGCGAGATCGGCGACGCGGGTAGCGAGTTCTTCCGCGGTGCCAAGGTTCGATCCGTAGAGCACCAGTAACGGCGTATTGTGCCCCGGACGCGTTCGCGCGCGCGGCGCCGTCGGCGCACTGGCAACCGCCGCCCCGGAGGGGGCGCCGCCATAAGTACCGCCGTCCCGGTCGGTACGCGGACGCACCTTGATCTTGAAGCCGTCCGGCTTGATCGTCAGCGTTTCCTTCAGCACCATCTGGTAGCGGTTGACATCGATAAGCTTGAAACGCTGCAGGATCATGCCGATCGCAAGCGCGGCTTCGTGCATCGCAAAGCCGCGGCCGATGCAGGCGCGCTGGCCATTGCCAAACGGTTTCCAGGCATTGACGGGGCGCGCGGCCTCGGTCTCGCGGCTGAAATTTTCCGGATCGAACGCATCGGGGTTCGGCCCCCACACGCTCGGATCGCGATGCAGCGCCAGCACCAGCACGGTGATGAACGTGTTCTTCTTCAGCCTGTACTTGCCGCCGATGGTCTCATCCTTGAGCGGCGAGATGCCATAGGCGGGTGCCGGCGGCCATAACCGCAGTGCCTCTTTCAGGATCTGCGTGATGTAGGTGAGTTGCGTAACCTGCTGGTAGGTCGGCCTGACGTTGACGTCGGGCCCAAGCACCCGGTCAACCTCCTCATAGGCCTTCCTGAGAACCTCGGGATGTTTCAACAGCGCATACAGCGTGCATGACAACAGGCCGCTGGTGGTTTCGTGTCCGGCAATCAGGAATGTGTTGATCTGGTAACGGATGTTGACGTCGTCGAGCTGTTCGCCGGTGGCGCGGTCGACGCCGGTCATCATGGCGCCGAGCATGTCCTTCTTGCCCTCGGCGATGTCGGTGCTTCTGCGCCGCTCGGCGATGATCTCGTCGACCATCTTGTTCATGAAGGCGACATCGGCGGCGAGATCGCGCCGGCGCTTCTGCATCCACAGATTTTCCAGCGGCAGGCCGCGGATCATCATGATGGTCTCGAGCGAACGCACCAGCGAGGCGACAAAGGGATGGTAGTCGCGCCGGTAAAACGAATTGAAACGATAGTCGAAGCCGCACAGCCCGATGGTATCGAGCGTCAATGCGGTCATGTCATGCACGACATCGATTTCGTCGTCGGCGTTCAGCCGTTCCCACTTCTTGACGAGCTGCTCGGCAATGTCGACCATGCTCGGGTGGTAAGACTGCATCGCGCGATTGCCGAACGGCTGCAGCAGGATGTTATGCGCCTTGCTCCAGTTCGGCTCCGAGGTATCGGCGGTGAACAACCCGTCGCCGCCGACCGCGCGCACGCGGCGCAGCGGTCCGCGCACCGCCTTGTCGAAGCGCTTCTCGTCGCTGAGCTCTTCCACGAGGTCGTGGCCGGAGACGATGACGATTGGCGCGCCCATCATGTCGAGCCAGAAGATCGGACCCAATTCCCTCGCCAGCCGGGCCAGGTTCTGTACCGGCGCGGTGGAGTCCAGCGACAGCATGTTGCCGACCACCGGCTTGGTCGGCGGATGCGGGATCGGGCTCAATCTGTTGGTCGACGCCATTACGTAAGTGTCTCCTGCCTGATCTCAACCTCGACCCGTCATTGCGATCGAAGCGTCTCGTACCGTCATTCCGGGGCGATGCGAAGCATCGAACCCGGAATCTCGAGATTCCGGGTCTGGTCCTTCGGACCATCCCGGAATGACGGTGTCTGGATTCGCTCCGCCCGCAATGACGGTCCTGCAAGTCAGCTCAAACGAACCGCCTTCTACGCCATTCGATCAGCTTGGCGCTGACCTCTTCCGGCTTTTCCTGCTGCGTCCAATGGCCGCTGCCGCGGACGAGATACTTCTCGAGGTCGGGAATCAGTTTTTCCATGCCATCGGTCGAGGATGGCGGTAGCACCTGATCGTTCTCGGCCATGATCATCAGCGACGGCACGCGCACGGTCTGGTCGATGTCAGCCGAACGCTGCCAGTTGCGGGACATGTTGCGGTACCAGTTGATGCCGCCGGTGAAACCGGTTTTGGTGAAAGTGTCGACAAACACCTTCTTCTCTTCCGGCGACAGGATCGGTGTCCGCGGATCGTGTTTGGCGTCGTAACCGGCAATCATTTGTGGAAACGCCAGATTGAGTCTCGGTGACGCGCCGACGCCAGCGACCGGCAGTTCCGGCGGCGCACTTTCGCTGCGCGGCACTGGCTTGCGCATGAAGGCATCAAAGGTCTGCTCGACCCGGCTGTTGAAGATCTTGTCGGCGCCACGTGCGGGGTCCTGAAACTGCACGATGTACATGTGCTCGCCAAAGCGGGCGCGCAGCAATTCGATCGGATCGGCCCACGGCCGATTGGTGTGCGGTGTGTTGACCCCGACCACGCCGGCGACACGATCGATATGCCGCAGCGGCATTTGCCAGACGATAAAACCACCCCAGTCGTGGCCGACGAAGATAGCCTTGTCGATCTTGAGGTGATCGAGCAGGCCGACGAGATCGCCCGTCAGATGCTCGATGTCATAAGCCTCCACGGGCTCAGGCCGGTCGGTCGCGCCATAGCCGCGTTGATCCGGCGCGATCACGCGAATGCCCGCCGCGCTCAGCGCCTTGAGCTGGTGACGCCACGAAAACGCGATCTCCGGCCAGCCATGGCAGAGCACGACCGGCGGCATATCGGTTTTCGGACCGGCCTCGTAATAGCCCATGCGAATCCCGTTGGTCTGGGCGAACTGTAGCGGCGGCATCTCGATCATGGTTCAACCCCCACTCAGCTTGCGCTCTTGAGATCGGCTGGCGGCGCAAAGGCGGCTTGCAGCGCCGCGAATTCTCCCGGCAGCATGTCGCACAGGACCTGCACGTGGGGAATGATGTTGGCGCCAGCGATGAAGCCAAAATCAAGCTGGTCGCGATAGCTCTGCACGGTGATGTTCAGCGCCAGGCCATGGGTCGAGATCGACACCGGAAAGATGTTCAGTAGCTCCGCACCGGCGGCATAGAGCGTCTGACGCGGCCCCGGCACATTGGAAACGGTGATGTTCGCCGCCGGCGGCAACACGTCTGAGAGGCTGGAGCGGCTGTACAGCAGCGCCAGGATCTGGACCAGGATCGGCGAGCCCAGCATCGAGATATTGGACACCTGCGGCATCAGCGCCCGCAGCGGATGCGACATTTCCTTCGATTTGGTGGATTGCGCAATGATGGCTTCCAGGCGCGCCTTGGGGTCTTCGATGTTGGTGGCGATCGAGCAGATCATGCCGAACACCTGATTGTTGGCGTCGGTGTTGCCCTCCTCACGCAACGAGATCGGCACCGCGGCGGTCATCGACTTCGCCGGGAGCGCGCCGCGCTCCACCAAATATCGCCTGACCACGCCGCTCGAAATCGCCAGCACCACGTCGTTGAGCTTGCCGCCGGCCTGTTTCGCCAGCGCCTTTGCCTGCGACAGCGAGATCGATACGCCGGAAAAACTGCGCTCTGACGAAATCGATTTGTTCAGGATGGTCGGCGGCGACATCATGCTGGCGATGCTGTCGCGCGATTTCGGATCGGAGATCTTGCCGACCACCTCCGACACGCTTTTGAGCATGGTGGGAACGCTGCCGGCGAACTTAACCGCGGCCTCGATTTGGTACATCGCATTGTCGAACAGGATCGAGCCAAGATCGCTTTTGCCCGTGCGCGGCAGATCGATGCTCTTGGCCGCGGCCGAGGCGTCGAAAGACTGCAGCCAAAGCCGCTGGTAGGAATCGAGGAGGTTGGCGGCGATATCGCGCGGCTCTTGCCCGACCTTTTGCGCCGTCGGCTGATCGACTTCCCTTGGAACCGGCGTCACGTCGTAAATCATGCTGGTCAGTGCCGCGCCTGCGCCGCCGTCAATGCAGGCGTGATGCATCTTGGAATAAAGCCCGATCTCGCGATCCTTCATGCCTTCAAAGACATAAAACTCCCACAGCGGGCGGGCGCGATTGAGAAGCTTGGCATGCATCCAGCCGACGATGCGTTCCAGCGTCGCGCGGTCATGGGGTGCGGGAAGACTGCCGCGGAAGATATGGCGATCGATATCGAACTGGTCGTCCTCGACCCAGGACGGATGATCGATGTCCAGCGGGGTCTTTTCCAGTCGCGCTTTCAGGATCGGCGCGATGTGCAGCCGCGCGGCGATCATCGCCTTGAAATCCTCGAAGAAGTCGCCGCTGTAGTCCTCGGGCAGCCGGAAGATCGCCATGCTCCCGACATGCATCGGCATTTCCGGAGTCTCTAGGTACAGAAACGACGCGTCCAATGAGGACAGCTTTTTGGCGTCACCCATATTTTCCTCCTCCCGGGAAAGATCACGCGGCGCCTTAACGGCGCTTCTGGCGTTCAGGCCGATTGTGCATTTTTCGGAGGCGCATATGCAATGGCAAACGGCCCGGATCGGTCAAAATGACTGAACTCGCCTTCCGCCTGGGCCAGACGATCCGCGATCGCCCACAGCGCCGCGGCATTCACGCCGAGCCCGATATGACTGGCGAGATAGACCTCGATATTCTCGGCGGTATCGGAAGGACGCAGCACGCTGGTTCGCCAGTTCACGATGCCGTCGGTGCGTGAATAGATCGATGTGGTGGGCATCGGCAGATCACCGGCAATCGCCATTCGAAGCTCGGAAGCGTCATCGACGGTTTCACCTGACAGCGCCTCGTAGAGCCGGGTGGCGTTGGTCGCCCTCACATCGCCTGAAAAAGGGCTCCCGAGCGTGATGACGGAGCGAACGATGTCAGGCAGTTGCAGCGCGAGGTCGCGGGCATAGACGCCCCCCAGGCTCCATCCGATAATACTGACCTTGCGGCCGGTCGCAGTGTGAATCTCGGTGAGCCGATCCCGCAGCGCGGCCCGCATCCGCGAGACGCCGCCGACGTTACGACCCATTCGCCAGGCGTAAGTGTCGTATCCGAGGTCCCTCAGGTACCTCCGCATCGGCGCCATCGACAGATCGCTGGCAAGGAAGCCCGGCAATGCCAAAACAGGGTGACCATCGCCTTTCGGCGCGCGCATCAAGAGCGGCGAAAGCAGCAGGCTGGCGTTGAACTCGAATATGCCTCTCGCCTCGGCCAGCATCAGCAACGGGCTGGGCGGGCGAAGTCGACGTTCTTCCACCGGTGCCCTCCTGCCGTAACCGCGGCTACTTCTTTACACTCGAACCGCCGAGACCAGCCATGGTCACGAACATGTCCTGGAATCGTTCAGCGATCTTCGGATCAAAAGTGAACCAGCTCTGCATCAGTGATTCCGGCGAAATCTTCTCGATGTTGGCCATCAGCTGCTGCTGTAGCTTGTCCATCACAGCCGTTTGCATCGGCTGCACATCCGGAAGCCCGATAAACTGCCGGGCTTCGAGCGGCGTGCAGTCGATCTCGATGTTTACCTTCATGTCCGCTCCTGATCGCGATGTGCCTGCCTGCAACAGTATCACCGCGACAGGCCGGGTCACGCAAGCAGCCTGTCAGGACCAAGCAGGACGCACCGCAACATTCGCCTGCTATGGTCAACCGAAGCGCTCGACGGCATAGGGCTTGGGATCGGCAAACGGCGTCTCGCCGGTCATCATCTCCGCCAGCAGGCGGCCGGTTGCCGGGCCAAGGGTCAGACCGTGATGCTGGTGCCCGAAATCGAACCAGAGACCGGGATGGCGGGGCGCCTTGCCGATCACGGGTATCATATCGGGCAAACACGGCCGCGCGCCCTTCCATGGCTCGGCATCGATCGCATCGCCCAGCGGAAACATGGCGCGCGCACGCGGCAAAGCCTGCTGAACCTGGATCGGCGAAGGCGGCGCGTCGCGGCGAGCAAACTCCACGCCCGTGGTGAGACGGATGCCGCGATTCATCGGGGCCAGCAGATAACCATTGTCTGAATCGAGAACCGGATGATTGAGCACGGCATTGCCGCCTGGCGCCAGATGCAGGTGATAACCGCGCTTGACGCCAAGCGGGATGGAATAGCCGAGCGGGCGAAACACCAGGTCCGACCAGGGCCCCAACGCCACGACCACTTCACGCGCGACCACCGTGCCATTGGCGCCGCTCACGCGCCAGCCGCGCGCGGATTGTTCGAGGGTTCGCGCGTCGCCCACGACAAAGCGTCCGCCCTTGCGCTCGAACAGCGACGCATAGGCCTTGGCCAACCCGCCGGGGTCGGGAATGAAGCCGGGCGCCGGAAAATAAACCGCGCCCGTGAAATCCCCGGTCAGATTCGGCTCCCGCTCCGCGATCGCCTTGCTGTCGAGAACTTCGCCTTCGACGCCAAACTGCTTCGCGCGATCGAGATCGCCGACGGCATTTGCCAGCGTTGCGTCGGTGCGAAATAATTTGATCCAGCCGGTCCGCCGCAGCAATTCCGGTACTTCGGCTTCCGCAATGAGCGCCTCATGCTCGATCAGGCTGCGCCGGATCAAGGGCAGTTCGGCCATCGCGCTGTGCAGTGCCCGTTCCGGCGAAGATGCCAGGAAGTAGCGCACTAGCCATGGCAGATAGGATGGCACATCGGAAAGCTGATAGCGAACCTGCGGCGCGCGATTCATCGCGTATTGCAGGATCTGGCCGAAATCCCGGGGAAACATATAGGGGAAAACCGAGGCGGACTCGATCAACCCGGCATTTCCGAAGCTGGTCTCCTCGCCGGCGCGGGCGTGCCGGTCGACCAGGATCACATCCCGCCCCCGCTTCTGCAGATGCAAGGCGGCGCCGACGCCGACCATACCCGCGCCCAGGACAACAACATCCGCCTTTAATTCCGCCATCCGCCAATCCGAAAGTTGAATGTAACGCGCTCAGTATCGTTGCTTATGGTCATGCTAGTGATGACGGCATGGTCGCGCAAACCGGTTTTGACCGTGGAATCGCGCTTGCGTGGCAGCCAAACTCTGGCAACATGGATCGGCAATCGCTCTCGATATTGCTGGGAATAGCGGGTCACGGAGAACGGGGACACATGCGGGTACGTCAAATCTTGCTTGCGGCGACCACCGCGTCGATCATGGCTTTTGCGATGACGCCGGCATCGGCCCAGACCTTGCGCTACGCCAACCAGGGCGATCTCAAGTCGCTTGATCCCGATACGCTCAATGAAACCACCACCCACGCCCATCTCGGGCAGGTCTATGAAGGACTTGTCGCCCGCGATAAGGATCTGAAGATTGTCCCCGCGCTGGCGGAAAGCTGGGAAACGCCGGAGCCGACGCGCTGGCGATTTCATCTGCGCAAGAATATCAAGTTCCAGAACGGCGATCCCTTCACCGCCGACGACGTCGTGTTCTCGGCCGACCGCGTTCGCGCCAAGGGCTCGAACCTGCAGACCCGTATCGATGCCGATGTGAAGGTCGTCAAGGTCGACGACTACACGGTGGATTTCGTCCTGACCAAGCCAAATCCCATTCTGAATTCGCAATGGGACACCTGGTACATCATGGACAAGAAGTGGTGCGAGGAGAACAACGCGGTGGCGCCGACGCCGGCCTCCGCCACGTCGCCAAGCTACGCCTCGCTTCATGCCAACGGCACCGGTCCATTCATGATCGAAAGCCATCAGCCCGGCGTGAAAACTGTATTCAAGCCCAACCCGAACTGGTGGCGAAAGCCCGAACACAATCTCAAGGAAATCGTCTTCACGCCGATCGCCTCCGATGCGACGCGCGTCGCAGCACTGCTGTCAGGCGAAGTCGATATCATCGAGCCTGTTCCGATTCAGGATATTTCGCGCGTGGATGCGAGCCCCAACGCGCAGGTGCTGAAAGGGCCGGAACTGCGAACCATCTTTCTCGGCTTTGACCAGACCCGCGACGAACTTTTGTATTCGAACGTCAAGGGGAAAAATCCTTTCAAGGACGTCCGCGTCCGCGAAGCCTTCTACAAGGCGATCGACATCGACCTGATCAAGAACCGCGTGATGCGCGGGCTCTCGACCCCGTCGGCGCTGATGATCGCACCGCAGCTATTCGCACTTTCCAAGGATTTCACGCGGCCGAAATTCGATCCCGTCGAAGCCAAGAAGCTCCTGACCGAGGCGGGATATCCTGACGGTTTCGAAGTCACCATGGACTGCCCGAATGACCGCTACGTCAATGATGCCGCGATCTGCCAGGCTGTGGTCGGCATGCTGGCCCGCATCGGCGTCAAGATCGACCTGCTGGCGCAGCCCAAGGCGCAGTACTTCGCCAAGATCCTCAAGCCCGGTGGCTATCAGACCTCCTTCTACATGCTGGGCTGGACGCCCGGCACGCTCGACTCGCACAACGTGATGTACGACATCATGGGCTGCCGCGACGACCCCAAATCCCCGCGCGGCGAAACCAACCTCGGCGGTTACTGCAACAAGGATTTCGATGCCCTCACAGACAAGGTGTTGCAGGAGACCGACACCGACAAGCGCAATCAACTGATCAAGCAGGCTTTCGAAATCGCCAACAAGGACTACGCCTATATTCCCCTGCATCAGCAGGCTCTGGCCTGGGGCGTGTCGAAAAAACTGAAAGTAGTGCAGCGCGCCGACAATCAGGTGCTGCCCTACTGGATGACCAAACAGGAATAGGACAGTTGCCGCAGAAGGTCCCGGAGCTCAGCGCTTCCGGGATTTTTCATTTGGGGTTCGCGATGAGGCGCGCCCCGTCAAAAAAGAAGTGAAAGGAACCTATGCTCGCTTTCACTCTCCGCCGGGCGATCCAGGCCATCGGCGTCATGATCGCGGTCGGGATCATATCGTTTTCGATGTTCCGCTTCGCCGGCGATCCGGTCAATCAGATCGTCTCGCTCGACACGCCGCCGGCCGAGCGCGCCGCGGTCCGCAAGTCGCTCGGTCTGGACGATCCCGTGCTGGTGCAGTTCGCGCGCTACTTCGGCAACGCGATGCAGTTCAAGTTCGGCGTGTCCTACCAGTTCCGCCAGCCGGTCGCCAACCTCCTGATGGAGCGCGCGCCCGCAACGCTGGAACTCGCGGCCTGCGCCACGGTGTTCGCGATGGTGTTCGGCATCCTGATGGGCGTCTATTCGGCGCTTCGGCGCGACAGCGTTCTTGCAAAACTGTTCCAGGCGATATCGCTGATCGGAATCTCGTTACCGACCTTCCTGATCGGCATCCTCTTGATCTACCTGTTTGCCGTGACATTGGGCTGGCTGCCCTCATTCGGACGCGGCGACGTCGTGCGGATCGGCTGGTGGACCACCGGGCTGCTCACGGTCTCGGGACTCAAGGCCCTGATCATGCCGTCGATTACGCTCGGCCTGTTCCAGATGACGCTGATCATGCGGCTGGTACGGGCCGAGATGCTCGAGGTGCTGCGTACCGATTACATTCGCTTTGCGCGGGCGCGCGGATTGACGACGCGGGCGATCCATTTCGGTCACGCGCTGAAGAACACCCTGGTTCCCGTCATTACCGTTGCCGGCCTGCAGTTTGGCTCGGTTATTGCATTTGCGATCATCACTGAAACCGTATTCCAGTGGCCGGGCATGGGACTGTTGTTCCTGCAGGCGGTGCAGAATGTCGATATTCCGATCATGGCCGCGTACCTGCTGATGGTGTCCCTGATCTTCGTCACCATCAATCTCGTGGTCGATATCCTCTACACGGTGGTCGATCCGCGCCTGCGCTCGACCATCGGCCGTCCGGCGTAAAGGCGAGATATCCCATGTCCGAAAGCGTCGTTCCGCACCAGGCCGAACCGAGCGCGTCCCGCGCGCGGTTGTCCGCTGGTGGCTGGTTCAGGCGCGCGCTCGACAGCGACGTATTCTATTCGTTCCGTCGCTCCCGCCTCACCATGGTCGCGGCCGCCGTGACCGTGCTTTTTTTTCTGGTTGCGATCCTGGCTCCCGTTCTTGCCGTGCAAAATCCGTTCGATCCGGCGCAGCTCCAACTGATGAATTCGCGGATCGCGCCGTTATGGACCGCTGATGGTCAAAGCCCGTTCCTGCTCGGCACCGATGAGCAGGGCCGCGATGTCCTCTCCGCCATCCTTTACGGCTTGCGCATTTCGCTGACCGTCGGTGTTCTCGGCGTGCTGTTCGCGGGAACGCTGGGCATCTTGCTGGGACTCATTGCCGGTTATCTCGGCGGCCCTATCGACAGCCTGATCATGCGGATCGCCGATGTGCAGTTGACCTTCCCTGCCATTCTGATCGCGCTGCTCATCAACGGCGTCGTCAAATCGGTATTCGGCAATCGGCTCGACGCGATGAGTACGCTCGCGGTTCTGGTGTTTGCGATCGGGTTGAGTTTCTGGGTGCAATATGCCCGCACCGTGCGTGGCTCGGTCATGGTGGAGAAGAACCGGGATTACGTCGCGGCGGCGCAATTGATCGGCCTTCCCGCGCCTGTGATCATGCTGCGGCACATCCTGCCGAACACGATGGGACCGATCCTGGTGATCGCCACTATCAATCTGGCGCTCGCGATCATCACGGAGGCGACATTGTCGTTTCTGGGCGCCGGCATGCCCGATACCATGCCATCGCTTGGCACCTTGATCCGGATCGGCAACAATTATCTGTTCTCGGGTGAATGGTGGATTGTCGCCTTCCCCGGCTTTGCGCTTGCGGCGCTGATCCTCTCCATCAATCTGCTCGGCGACTGGCTGCGCGACGCGCTCAATCCGAAACTCCGATGAGAAGTGCTGCAACTTCCGACGGTCTGACCGCATGACCGAACCCGTTCTTTCCGTGCGTAACCTCGAGGTGGAATTCGTCACCCGCCGCAGCGTGCTGCGCGCGATCGACGGCATCTCCTTCGATATCGCCAAGGGCGAAGTGCTGGGCGTGGTCGGCGAATCCGGCGCCGGAAAATCCGTCACGGGGCTTGCGGTCATCGGCCTGATCGATCCGCCCGGCCGCATTGCCGGCGGCGAGATCCGTCTGTCCGGTCTGCGGATCGACAATCTGCGGCCTGAGGAAATCCGCAAAATCCGCGGCAAACGGATCGGGATGATCTTTCAGGATCCGCTGACCAGCCTCAATCCGCTGTATCGCGTCGGCGATCAACTGGTCGAGACCATCAGGACCCATCTCAGTCTTACAGAAACCGCCGCGCGCAAACGCGCCATCGACCTGCTCGCCGAAGTCGGCATTCCCGCGCCCGACAAGCGCATCGATGCCTATCCGCATGAATTCTCCGGCGGGATGCGCCAGCGCGTCGTCATCGCGCTTGCGATTTGCGCCGAGCCGGAATTGATCATTGCGGACGAGCCGACCACGGCGCTCGATGTCTCGGTGCAGGCGCAGATCATCGCGCTGATCAAGCGTCTCGGACGCGACCACGGCACCGCCGTGATGCTGGTGACTCACGACATGGGCGTGATCGCCGAGACCTCGGATCGCGTCGCCGTGATGTATTCCGGCCGCATCGCCGAGATCGGTCCGGTGCAGGATGTCGTGCAGAATCCGCTGCACCCCTACGCCAAGGGCCTGATGGGCGCGATCCCGACGCTTGCGGGCGACGCCGCCCGCCTGGTCCAGATCCCGGGCTCGATGCCACGGCTTTCCGCAATCCCGCCCGGCTGCTCGTTCAATCCGCGCTGCGCGTTTGCGTTCGATCGCTGCCGGGTCGAACGGCCGGAGCCGATCAGGCATGGCGCGCAATCCGTCGCCTGCCATCTCTACGACGCTGCCGCGAAGGAAACCGCAGCATGACATCGGCGCCCTTCATCGACGTCAAAAATCTGCGTCGCGTGTTCGACGTCTCGAAGCCGTGGCTGAACCGAGTGCTCGAGGGTGGCCATCTGGAATTTCTCAAGGCGGTCGACGGCGTGACCTTCGACATCAAGCGGGGGGAGACGTTCGCGCTGGTCGGCGAATCCGGCTCGGGAAAAACCACCGTTGCCCGAATGGTCGTCGGGTTATTGCCGCCGACGTCAGGCGAAGTGGTCATCGACGGTGTCTCGATGAGCGACCCCCGCCAAGCGCAAGCGCGCCGGCTGCTGCGCCGCCGGATCCAGATGATCTTCCAGGATCCCTATGCGAGCCTCAACCCCCGCTTCCGGGTCGATGCCATTGTTGCCGAACCGATACGGGCATTCGATCTGATCCAGGGCGAGCGCAACATTCAGGCGCGCGTCGGTGAGTTGCTGAATCTGGTCGGCCTGCATGCCGACGATGGCTGGAAATATCCGCACGAATTTTCCGGCGGTCAACGGCAGCGGATCGCGATCGCCCGTGCACTGGCATCCGAGGCCGAGTTCATCGTCTGCGACGAGCCGACCTCGGCGCTCGACGTGTCGGTGCAGGCGCAGATCCTGAACCTGATGCGCGACCTGCAGGACAAATTCGGTCTCACCTACCTCTTCATCAGTCACAACCTCGCCGTGGTCAGGCACATGGCGAGCCGCATCGGCGTGATGTATCTCGGCCGTATCGTCGAGATCGCGGAGGGCCGCGAATTGTTCAGCCGCCCGCGAATGCCCTACACCAAAATGCTGCTCGGTGCAGTGCCGGATCTGGCGATGTCGGGCCGCCAGCGGATTCCGGTCAAGGGCGAAATTCCCAATCCGATCGATCCGCCTGCCGGCTGCGCATTCAATCCGCGCTGCCCGCTGGTGTTCGACCGCTGCCGCAAAGAGGTCCCGGCGCTGATCGACGGCGTTGCCTGCCACGCCGTTAACAATCCAGTACCTGTGGCTGCGCCCGCATGATCACGGGGATGCGAGCAAAGCGTTGTTTCGGAGCGGTTGGCAGCACGCCCGCCCTGTGGTCAAGTGCGCCCGCACCACGACGCCAGCGAAATGATGGATTCCAATGAGCAATATTAACCCCGATCCGTTCACCACCAGGCCGGAGATCGAAGGCACGTTCGGGGTCGTCACCTCGACCCACTGGATCGCTACCGCGGTTGGAATGGGCATTCTGGAGAGAGGCGGCAACGCCTTCGACGCCGGTGTCGCCACTGCGTTTACGCTGCAGGTGGTGGAACCGCATTTGAACGGCCCGGGCGGCGACGTGCCGATCATCGTGCACGATGTCAAACGCGCCCGTACCGAGGTGATCTGCGGCCAGGGCCCGGCCCCCGCAGGCGCAACCATCGCGCACTACCGCGGCGAAGGCCTCGACATGGTGCCCGGCACGGGGCTGTTGGCCGCCTGCGTCCCCGGCACGTTCGAATCCTGGATGCTGCTGCTGCGCGATTACGGCACGCTGCGGCTGCGCGATGTGCTGGAACCGGCCATCGCCTATGCCCGTGACGGCTATCCGCTGGTGGAGCGCGCCGCGGCGACGATCCAGACCGTCGAGCAACTGTTCAGGAAACATTGGACCACGTCGGCGGCGGTCTATTTGCCGAACAATGAAGTGCCGAAGCCCGGCACCCTCTTCACCAACCCAAGGCTTTCCGAGACTTATGCCCGCATTCTAAAGGAAGCCGAAAGCGCGGGCGCCGACCGTGTCGCGCAGATCGAACGGGCACGAAAAGCCTGGTCGCACGGCTTCGTCGCAGAAGCCATCGGGCAATTCTGCCGGACACAGGAGGTCATGGATGTCAGCGGCGCGCCGCATCGCGGCGTGCTCACTGCCGACGACATGGCGCGCTGGCAGCCGACCATCGAGGCGCCGCTGACCTACGACTATGGCCGCTATACCGTCTGCAAGCCCGGCGTCTGGAGCCAGGGCCCGGTGATGCTGCAGCAGCTCGCGCTGCTCAAGGGATTTACGCTTGATGGCCTCGACCCTGCTGGCCCCGAGTTTATTCATCTGCAAATCGAATGCGCCAAGCTTGCCTACGCCGATCGCGAGAAGTTTTATGGCGATCCGAAGTTCAGCGAAATCCCGATCGCGACGCTGCTGTCCGATGCCTATAATGACGAGCGACGCAAGTTGATCTCGGATCAGGCCTCGCTCGATTTCATCCCCGGCTCGGTCGAGGGGTTCGGTGCGGTGGTGAAATTGCGCCGTCAGGAAGGTCACCGGGAAGCCGTCGGCGCCATGGGCGCAGGCGAGCCCACCGTCGGCCGCTTCGGCGAGGTGCGCGGCGACACTGTGCATTTCGACATTATCGATCAGGCCGGCAACATGATCTCGGCAACGCCCTCCGGCGGCTGGCTGCAATCATCGCCGGTCATTCCCGAACTCGGCTTCTGCCTCGGCAGCCGCGCGCAGATGTTCTGGCTCGAGGAAAATCATCCTGCCGCGCTGGCGCCGGGCAAGCGGCCGCGCACCACGCTCAGCCCGACCATGGCGCTGCGCGACGGCGAGCCGTATCTGGCGTGGGGTTCGCCCGGCGGCGATCAGCAGGATCAATGGATCACGCAATTCTTCCTGCGGCATGTCCACACCAAAATGAACCTGCAGGAAGCGATCGACGCACCCGCCTGGCATTCGGAGCATTTCCCGATCTCGTTCTGGCCACGCACCGCACGACCCGGCGTGCTGGTGGTGGAAGATCGGGTGCCGAAGGCCACCGTCGATACGCTGAAAGACCGCGGCCATATCGTCGAGACCGGCCCGAGCTGGTCGGAGGGCCGCCTCACCGCGGCCTCGAAAATCGGCAAACGCCGGCGGGCCGCCGCGAACCCGCGCGGCATGCAGGGCTACGCGGCCGGAAGGTAAAGGCCGAGATGACCTGGTCAATCATCGCCCGCGACGGATTGACCGGCCAATTCGGCATCGCCGTCGCGACACGGTTCTTTGCCGCGGGCGCGCGCGTTCCCTTCGTCGCCCCAGGCCTCGGTGCGATCGCGACGCAGGCATTGGTCAATCCCTATTACGGCATCGACGGCGTGAAGCTGCTGCGCGACGGCTGCAGTCCGCGTGACATCATCGAAACCCTGATCGCAGCCGATAGCGGTCGCGAGAGCCGGCAGGTCCACGTCATCGACGCCAATGGCCGCATCGCGTCCCACACGGGCCGGGAATGCGTCGACTGGTGCGGACATATCGAGGGCAATGGCTTCTCGATTGCCGGCAATATGCTGACAGGCGCCGGCGTGCTCGACGAAACCGCAAGGGCATACACGGCGAACCAGAATATGCCTTTTGCACAGCGCCTGATCGCGGCGCTGCAGGCCGGCGAACGTGCCGGCGGCGATAAACGCGGCAAGCAATCGGCGGCGCTGCTGATTTACGGCGATGACGAATGGTCGGCGCTTGACCTGCGTGTCGACGACCATCTCGATCCGTTGGGTGAACTCGACCGGCTTGAACAAGTCAGCCGCGAACGCTGGGTGCATTTCCGGCAGTTCCTGCCCACGCGCAAAAACCCGGCCGGCATTACCGATCGCGACACCATCGACATCAGCATCGAAGCGGCGATGGCGGACAAACCAGGATGACGCTCGATAATATAATTGGTGAAACGGATGACCGGCCGGACAAGCAGGCGGAAGTAGCCGGCTGTTGCGGGGTTGATATAGTCGGATAGCGCCAACAGCGGCGCTGCAGTGAATGGGGACCGAGACAATGAAGGCTTACCGTTGGGCAATAGCTGCGGCTGCCCTGTTGCTGTCGCTCGGAGCGGGTGCTCAAGCCCAGACCACGTTACGCATCGGACTTGCCGAAGACCCCGATATCCTCGACCCATCGATCGCGCGCACCTATGTCGGCCGCATCGTGTTCTCCGCCTTCTGCGACAAGCTGTTCGACATCGACGAAAAACTCAACATCGTGCCGCAGCTCGCGCTGTCCTATGAAACGTCCGCCGACGGCAAAGCGATGACGATCAAGCTGCGGCCCGGCGTCAAATTTCACGACGGCGAACCGTTGGACGCGGAAGCCGCGAAATTCTCCATCGAGCGTCACATGACGCTGCCGACGTCGTTCCGCAAATCGGAACTGGCGAGCGTGGATCATGTCGAAATCGTCGATCCCCTGACCATTAAACTCGTGCTCAAGACCCCGTTTGCGCCGCTGATCGCCCAGCTCACCGATCGCGCCGGCATGATGGTCTCCCCCAAGGCGGCCAAGGAGGAAGGCGACAAGTTCGGGCTGCACCCGGTTTGCGCCGGCCCCTACAAATTCGTCGAGCGCGTGCCGCAGGACCGCATCGTGTTCGAGAAATTCGCGGATTACTGGAACAAGGATAACGTCTTCATCGACCGCGTGGTGTTTCTCCCGATCGTCGATGCAACGGTGCGGCTTGCCAATCTGAAATCCGGCGGACTGGACCTGATCGAGCGCGTGCTGGCCACCGACATCAAGGACGTCCGCGCCGATCCGCGTCTCGTGCTGTCGACCGCGCCTGAGCTCGGCTATCTCGGTCTCACCATCAATATCGCCAACGATAAAAGCAAAGGCGCGCTCAGCCAGTCCCAGAAAGTACGGCAGGCCCTTGATCTGTCGATCGACCGTGAAGCACTCAACCAGGTCGTATTCAATGGCGAATTCACACCCGGCAATCAGTGGGTCAGTCCCGTCCATCCCTATTATCAAAAGTCGTTTCCGATTCAGGCCCGGAACGTTGAAAAGGCAAAGGCGCTGTTGAAAGAGGCCGGCGTCGCCCTGCCCGTCAGCGTCGACTACATGGTCACCAAAGGCGCCGAGAACGAAGCCGTCGCGCAGGTCGTTCAATCGATGGCAGCCGAAGCAGGTTTCGATCTCAAAATCCGTGTGATCGAATTTGCGACCTCGTTCAAGCAAGCCCAGGCCGGTGAATTCCAGGTCTTCCAGATCAACTGGAGCGGCCGGATCGATCCCGACGGGAATTCTTACGTCTTTTTGCACAGCAAGGCGCCACAGAACGACGGCGGCTACTCCAATCCCGAAGCCGATAAACTGATGGAAGATGCCCGCCTCGTCAGTGACCCGGCAC
Organism: Bradyrhizobium canariense; assembly: GCF_900105125.1. Taxonomy (NCBI): domain Bacteria; kingdom Pseudomonadati; phylum Pseudomonadota; class Alphaproteobacteria; order Hyphomicrobiales; family Nitrobacteraceae; genus Bradyrhizobium; species Bradyrhizobium canariense. The sequence goes on from NZ_LT629750.1 coordinate 2,756,923, forward strand.
AGCGCAAACCGATTTACGAGAAGCTGACCAAGATCGTGCTCAACGACGAGCCGATCATTTATCTCTATCACCGCACGCTCCTGATCGCGCACACCACCAGGCTCGAAGGATACAAGCAGATGCCGGATGGGTTGATACGCGTGGTGGGATTGAAGCTGAAATGAAAACGGCTGCGCGAGGTTAATCCATGCTGAATTTCCTCGCCAAGCGCCTGGCCCAGCTGATACCGACACTGTTCTTCGTGTCGGTGATGATTTTTTCGCTGCAGCAATTGCTGCCCGGCGATCCCGCGCTTGTCATGGCCGGCGAGGAGCGCGATCCCGCGGTCATTGCGCAGATCCGCCAGCAATACCGGCTCGATCGGCCGATCCCGGTCCAGTATCTCTATTGGGTGAAAGGCGTGTTGTCCGGCGACTTCGGCGAGTCGCTTCGCAACAAGGAGCCGGTGCGCAGCCTGATCGCGGAGAAACTGCCCGTCACGTTGCAATTGGCGTCAATGGCGATCGTGATCGCTCTCCTGATCGGCATTCCCGCAGGCATCGTCTCGGCGGTCAAGAAAGGTACGGCCTGGGACTACGCCGCAAACCTGTTTTCGCTGTGGGGCATCTCGACACCCAATTTCTGGCTCGGGATCATGCTGATCTTCCTGTTCTCGATCAAATTGGGCTGGCTGCCGGCATCGGGCTATGTGTCGCTTGCCGAAAACTGGCGCGCCAGTATTGCCTCAACGATCATGCCGGCCTTTGTGCTCGGAAACGCCATCGCCGCTATCCTGATGCGGCACACCCGTGCCGCCATGTTGCAGGTGCTCGACAGCGATTACATTCGCACCGCGCGCGCCAAGGGCATTTCCGAAAGCGCCGTGATCCTGAAACACGCCTTGCGCAACGCGCTCACGCCCGTCATCACGCTGGGCGCGCTCGAACTCGGCACGTTGCTGTCCGGCGCGGTGCTGACCGAGCAGATTTTCTCTATTCCCGGCTTCGGCAAGCTGATCGTGGATGCGGTATTCAACCGCGATTATGCCGTCGTGCAAGGCGTCGTGCTGGTCACCGCCACGACCTATATCACGCTGAACCTGATCGCCGATCTCGCCTACATCCTGGCCAATCCCCGACTGAGGGATAGCACATGACCGAGGCAGTGCTTGGCGCCAGGCCGGCTACCGCGATCGGCGAATGGGAAAGCCCGGCCCGGCGCGCGTTGCGCCGGCTGCTGCGGCGCAAGGGCGCGGTCGTGGGGCTGGTCGTGATCGCGACGTTTGTTGTGCTCGCGCTCTTTGCGCCCTTGATTGCGCCCTACGATCCGATCGCCACCAGTTGGACCATGGTGCGCAAACCGCCTTCGATGCTGCACTGGTTCGGCACCGACGATCTTGGCCGCGATGTCCTCAGCCGCGTGATCTACGGAACACGCGCCTCGCTGACGGCAGGCGCCATCTCGGTCGGTATCGCGTTCAGCGTCGGCGTGCCGCTGGGGCTGCTGTCCGGCTACCGGGGCGGTTTCATCGATGCCTTGATCAGCCGCATCACCGACGCCATGCTGGCCTGCCCGTTCCTGATCCTTGCGATCGCGCTCGCCGCGTTCCTGGGTCCGAGCCTCGGCAACGCCATGATCGCCATCGGCATTTCGGCAACCCCGATCTTCGTGAGGTTGACCCGCGGCCAGACCATGAATGTCAAGGTCGAGGACTACGTCGAGGCCGCGCGCGCTGTCGGCAATCCGCCCTGGCGGATCGCTGTGGTTCACATTCTGCCCAACATCATGCCGGCGCTGTTGGTGCAGGCCACGCTTTCCATTGCTGCGGCCATTATCGCCGAAGCCGCACTGTCGTTCCTGGGCCTGGGACAGCAGCCGCCCGGGCCATCCTGGGGCAGCATGCTGAATGCCGCGCAACGCTTCCTGAGCAACGCGCCATGGATGGCGCTGTGGCCGGGGCTGGCGATCTTTCTCGTGGTGCTATCGTTCAACCTGGTCGGTGACGGATTGCGCGACGCGCTTGATCCGCACGCCGAGTAATCTCCTTCAGATCAACACTTCCCGCGTCACACGACGGCAATCCATCTCGAATTCCAGATCGACCACCGGAGGCCGGGCAAAATGCCAGGTCAGGCCCGAACGCATGGCGCCGCGGCGAACCAGTTCATCGACCATGACCGGGTGGAAATCACGCACGGAATAGGCTTGCGCCGCCGTGGTGTCCTTCCAGCTAAATCCAAAGGTTCGAAGCCGATCCTCCATCTGTCCGACCGTGCACTGGACTTTCTCCTTCAGCGCTTCCACGCTGGTCTCGCGATAGCGCACGATGCGCTCGGGGTAGCTTCCACTTCCACCTCGTGTTTCGGCGCCCCCGGCAATCACGAACGACGGCGTCGCATGGCCGCTCGGCCGGGTGAAGGAAAACGCATAGAATGACGGCTCGGCCGGCGGATCGATCTCGAGGCAGACATTGCTCCGCGCCACCGGATTGGTGGTGCCGTCGAACAGCCCCCATTCCGCAAGCGTCTTGACGTAGTGCTCGTTGAATTTCCGAAACCCGTCCTCGGTAAACACCGCCGGCGAGCGCAATTCACAGGCACAAAACGACGTCAGCGGCCGCCGGGCGGACTGAATGTACTTCGCGACTTGCGCGAAACCCTCGGCTAACGGAAGCAGCCGGTCGAAACGCACGCGCTCGATCTCAAAGCCTGCATTGGCCGCCGCACCGCTGGAATATTGAAACACGGCCGGGATGAAACGATAATTTCCGGCCGAAAAGTCCTGCGTCGTCATGTCTGGTATCCCCTAATTGCCCCGTTACAATTGCACGGGGAAACGCCGGGCGCCATTGGACGCAACGCAGGGGCGCCTGTCAGGACAGCAGATCACGGCAACCTTGAAATGCGAACGGCGGCCCAAAGGCCGCCGTCCTGCAAACTACGGTCCGGAATGCGTTAGCTCGCCTTGAGCACTTTCGGGCCGAGATCGAAGTCAGCGATTTCCTTGGCCCGCTTGGATTCGGCGCCCGCCCTGTGATCGGTGGCGATCGCCACATAGACCGCGGGCAGCACGAACAGCGTGAACAGCGTGCCGATCGACATGCCGGCGACGACGACAAGCCCGATCGAGAACCGGCTCGCCGCACCCGCCCCGCTCGCCGTCAGCAGCGGAATCAAGCCGGTGACCATCGCGGCGGTCGTCATCAGGATCGGACGAAGCCGGACCCGCGCCGCCATCTCGATCGCCGAACGCCGGTCGAGCCCCTCATTGAGCTGCAACTCGTTGGCGAATTCGACCATCAGGATGCCGTGCTTGCTGATCAGTCCAACCAGCGTGAGCAGGCCGACCTGGGTATAGATGTTCATCGTGGCGACGCCAAAGAACAACGGCAGCATCGCACCGACGATCGCCATGGGAACGCTGATCATGATGACCAGAGGATCGCGCAGGCTCTCGAATTGCGCCGCCAGCACCAGGAAGATGATGATCAGCGCAAAGCCGAAGGTCACCGCGAGCTGGTTGCCTTCCTGCACATATTGCCGGGAATCCGCCAGATAGTCGTGGCTGAAGCCGGCCGGCAGCTTCTTGGCCTCACCCTCGAGGAAATCGACCGCCTGCCCGACGGTCACACCGGGCATCGGCACGGCCTGGAAGGTGGCGGAGTTCAACTGGTTGTAATGCGTCAGCGCGTTGGGATCGGTCCCGGTATCGATCGATACCAGCGTCGACAGCGGCACCTGCTGACCTGTCGCCGTCGAGATGTAATATTCGCCCAGCGATTCCGGCGACAACCGCTTGTCGCGCGGCACCTGCGGGATGACCTGGTACGATCGTCCCTCGAGGTTGAACCGGTTGACGTAATTTCCGCCAAGCAAGGTCGCGAGCGTATTGCCAATGCTCTGCATGGTGATGCCGAGATCGCTGGCCTTGGTCCGGTCGATCTTGATCCGAACCACCGGCTGATTGAAGTCGAGATCGCTGTCGCTGACGATGAACAATCCGCTCTTGCGCGCGGCGTCCTTGAGCTTGACCATTTGCTCGTAAACCGCCTGGAATCCGGCGGTCGAGCTGATCACCATCTGCACCGGCAAGCCGCCGGGGCCGCCCGGCAGCGGCGGCAGGTTGAAGGCGAATGCACTGACGCCTTCGATCTTGCTGAGTTCGGCCTGAACCAGCGGCTTGAGCGCGATCGCCGAGCGCTTTCGCTCATCCCACGGTTTGAGCAGCATGCCGGCGATGCCGCCTTGCGGACCGTTGATGCCGTTCAAAACAAAGCGCAGATCGGTCTCCGGGAATTTGGCGAATTCCTTGTCGAGCTTCTCGCCGTAAAAATCCGCATAGTCGATGTTGGCGTATTTCGGCGCCTTGGTCACCGCGAACACGATGCCCTGATCCTCTTCAGGCGCCAGCTCCTTCGACGTATGCATGTAGAGGAAGCCGACCAGCCCGAGGATGGTCAGCGCGAACATTGCGGTGATCGGACGATAATCGAGCGAACGGTCGAGCTGCCGGCCATACCAGCGCGTCACCGCGCCAAAGACCTTGTTGACGATCTTCGCAAATCGGCCTTCCTCGGCGTTCTTCAGGAAGACCGAACACATCATCGGCGATAGCGTCAACGCGATGACGCCGGATACGATCACCGAGCCGGCCAGCGTGAACGCAAACTCCCGGAACAGCGCGCCGGTCAGGCCACCGAGGAAGCCGATCGGCGCATACACCGCGGCCAGCGTGATCGTCATGGATATGACGGGACCGACGATCTCGCGGGCGCCCTGCATGGCGGCCTGCACCGGGGGTTTGCCCTCCTCGAGATGCCGGTGAATATTCTCCACCACCACGATGGCGTCGTCGACCACCAGTCCGATCGCCAGCACCATCGCCAGCAGCGTCAAAAGGTTGATACTGAATCCCATGATCAGCATCAGGGTGCACACGCCAACCAGCGACAACGGAATGGTCACCACCGGGATGATCACCGAGCGGAACGAGGCCAGGAACAGGAAGATGACGACGACGACGATGATGATCGCTTCGCCCAGCGTTTTCTCGACCTCGTCGATCGAAGACTGAATGAATTTGGTGGAATCGTAGGCCACCTTCATTTTCATTGACGGCGGCAGGTTGCGCTCCAACTCCGGGAACAACGCGCGAACGCCTTTGACCAGCGTCAAGGGATTGCCCTGCGGCGTCGCCTGAACGCCGATAAAGATCGCATGCTCGCCATTGAAGGCGACGCTGGCGTCGCTGCTTTGCGCCGCAAGTTCGACGGTGGCGACGTCCTCCACCCGTACAAAGCCGCCGTCCTTGGACTTGATGATCATGCGCTTGAATTGATCGAGATTCTGCAGGTCGGTATTGGTCGACACGTTCGAGACGATGAAATAACCCTTGGATTGACCGGCGGCGGCCTGGAAATTATTGGCCGCAATCGCCGCGGCAACGTCGCCGGCGGAAACGCCGCGACCCGCCATGCGAACCGGATCGAGCCATAAACGCATCGCGAACGTCTGGCCGCCCAGAATATCGGCGGAAGCGACGCCGTCGACCGTCGACAGCACCGGCTGAACGACGCGCGTCAGATAATCCGATATCGCCGAACCCGACAGCACCTCGCTGGAGAAGCCGAGATACATCACGGCCGTGGTCTGGCCGGTGGTCTTGGTCACGATCGGATCGTTCGATTCCTTCGGAATCAGATATTTGACCGAGTTCACCTTGGCGAGGACCTCAGTCAGCGCCTGGTTCGGATCAAAATTCAGCTTGATGTAGACCTGGATGGTGCTGGTTCCGAGCACCGAAGACGACGTCATATAGTCGACGCCTTCGGCCGATGCGACGGCCTGTTCGATCGGGGTCGTGATGAAGCCCTGGATCAGGTCGGCCGACGCACCGGGATAAACCGTGGTGACATTGACGACCGTGTTCGACAGTTTCGGATATTGCCGGATCGGCAGGCTGGTCGCGGCCTTGAATCCGATCAGGAGGATCAGCAGGCTTACGACCACTGATAACACGGGCCGCTTGATGAAGATGTCGGTCCATACCATCGCGATGCGCTCCAGGCTCAGATCATGATCCGATTAGATCGGATCATGATCTCATCTCTTTATGTTTGAGCGGAAAACCGGTTCCCGGTTTTCCGGATCATGCTCAGTAACGCGGCGGATTTGCCGGAATCGGCGGCGGCTGATCAGTTGAGATCGATACCGCCGCTCCCGATTGCAGCTTGAGCTGGCCCACGGCGACCACCCGGTCACCGGGCTTCACTCCGCTGACGATTTCGGCTCTTCCGTCAATCCGGTTGCCGGTACGCACGAAGGTGCGCACGGCGGTCAGGCTGGTCTTGCCGTCATCCCCCGTCTTCTCGGTCAGAACAAAAACGGAGTCGCCATACAGCGTATAATCGACAGCTGTTTCGGGAACGGTGATGACCGGCAGGTTGTCGGGCAGCACCACCGTCGTGGTCGCGAACATCCCAGGTTTCAGGATGTGATCGGGATTCTCGATCGTCGCCTGAACATGGATGTTGCGCGTATCAGTTGAGATCTGAGGCTCGATCGCGGTGATTTTTCCTTCGAACGTGCGGCCGGGATAGGCGTCGACCGCCACGCGCACGGTCTGACCGACCTTGAGTTGCGCGCTCTGCTTCTCCGTCACCGTGAAATTGGCGTAGAGCATCGACAAATCCGTCAACGTCACGATCTGCGTACCGGCGGTGAGGAACTGGCCGACCTCGACGTGACGAACGCCAAGCTCGCCGTCGAACGGGGCCCGCACCAGCTTTTGCGAGATCAGTGCCTCGGTTTTGGCGATACCCGCATTGGCCTGGTCATAGGTCGCCTGTGCCTGATCGACGGTTGCCTGCGGACCGAACTGACGCGCCGCAAGCTGCTTGGCGCGATCCAGCGACAGTTGCGCGACGACGGCCTGCGCCTTGAAGTTCGCGAGATCGCCCTGATCGGGAGCGTCGAACAATTGCACCAGCGGGCTTCCGGACTTTACGGTGGAACCTGCGGTAAACATGATATCGATGATGCGCCCGCTGACATCAGAGGTGACGTTCACCTGGTGCACGGCAGCGAGGTCACCGACCGCCGTCAACAGGTTCGGAATCACTTCGGACTTGGCCTCGGCGATCGCGACCGATGTCGGAGGCGGCTTGTTGCCGGCAAAGAACTGCTTGATCGCGTGGTCGCGGAAGGCGTTGAAACCGACCAGCGCCCCCACCAGCAACGCGAGCAACAGTCCAACAATGATGAACCAGCGCACCATCCGAACCGGACGCGCACGCGGTTTTTCGACGATCGGCTTGCCCGCGATATGGGCTTCGGTCGCAATATTCATGTCATGCACTTTCTGCAATTACCGATTGCCCTGGATCCCGTGACAATTGGCGATCCAGATGCGAGACAATCGCGGTTTCGTTGAGCCCAATTCCGCGGAGAATGAATTCACAAAGCTGCCGTTCGAGATCGGCGACATTGCCGTAAGCGAGACAGGGGATAACCGGAAGTCTCGTTAACGCCGCCATCAGCACCGTGTGGTGCGCGAACCAGAACAGATTCAGCGGCTCGCTCCCGATACGCGACGCTTCGCCGGCCGCCACGGCGCGATCCAGCGAGTTAGTAAATATCGGCCCGATCAGATTCCCGACCTTCGCATACAGTATCCTTGCGAATTCGCCATCGTCGAGATGACTGGTGGTCATCAGCCGCAGGCGTTGCGCTTCCTCTTCATCCGGCCCATCCGATATTTGCATGAAGTGCCGGACCATGCCTTTGACCAGTTCGACGAGCGTCCCGGTCGAGGGCTCCTGTCCGAGGAGATGGGCCAGATGTGGATCGGCCTCGCACTCCTCTGCGAGGATTTCGGCGTAGAGCGCCGCTTTGGACGGAAAATGCTTGAACAGCAGTCCTTCCGAGATCGCGGCGGCCGCCGCGACGCTCTTGGTCGTGGTGCCCGCAAAACCGTTGCGGGCAAAGCAACGCTTGGCTGCACCCAGAATGAGTTGCCGCCGCAGGTCGCTGGTCATGCGCAAGGTAGACATAGGCACGTGAGTAATCACTCACCTTACCAAATGTCAATAATTCATTGCAACGCACCACGCACGATGCGGCACCCGCCCGGCCCGAGTTGAAGCAAGCCGATTCTATAAGTCTTTGATTTAACACGTTTTCCGCGCGCGAGCCGGTAGCCGGCCCGCGTCAAGCCCGACGCTTGCTTTCGCTCGAAACCAGGCTTGGGCTGAAAAAGGCTGGGCTAGATCGCGTTGAATCCCAGCGCGCCGCGGATGCGATTCACGAGAAAGGTGCCGTCGCGATTGGCGAGCACCCGCTCGAGATTGGCGCCATCGATCTTGACGCTGGCAAAGCGCGGCCCGGCGGAAACGTCCTGGATTGCAGAGGCAAAGGCCTCGATCTCGGCCATGGTGGCGATCGCCCGGACGTCAGATATGCCGCATGCCTTGGCAGCGCCGACCAGATCAACGGTAGCGGCGGTGTGGCTCGCCTGTCCGCCGGTCTCGCCGTAGCGCTCGTTGTCGAGCACGACGATCGTGAGATTCTTGGGCTTTTGCAGACCAACGGTCGCGAGACTCCCGATGCCCATCAGCATCTCGCCGTCGCCTGTGATCACGATCACCGGCAGCTTGGGTTGTGCCAGAGCCACGCCAAGTCCGATCATGACCGCGCCGCCCATGGCGCCCCACAGATAGAAGTTGCGATCGTGGTCACCGGCCGCGGCGATATCGTAGGTCGAAGCGCCCAATCCGCCGACCACCACGGCATCCTTGCGCTTGGCCAGCAGGCTGGAAACAACGCTGCGCCGTTCGAGAAGATTAGCCTTGCTCATTTCACGAAAACCTTTGCACCGATCAGACGCTGCGACAGCAAAACGGCAGTTGGCGTACAGGCGTTATAAGCCTGCCCTGCCCCGGCCTCGACGACCTCGCGTACTTCATCGGGATGTGAGGCCCGCAGCACCTTGATCCCGGATAATTCGAACACGGCCTGCGTGCTTGATCCCATCGGCACCTGCCAGGGATTGAATTCGCCCCATTCGCCGCGCATCGTCACCAGCGTCAGGAACGGAAAGCGGAGCACTTGGGTCAATGACAGCATGTTGATGCAATTGCCGACGCCGCTCGACTGCATCAGCAGCGCGCCGCGCTGGCCGCCGGCCCAGGCCCCGGCCAGCAGCGCCACGCCCTCTTCTTCCGTGGTCAGCGGCACCGCCCGCATCGAGGGGGTGGCCAGCACGCGCTCGATCAGCTGCGAATGTCCGGCATCCGGCACATAGGGCACTTGGCGGACGTCGAACCGCTGCAAAATCGTAAAAATATCGTCCGGCCAGGTAGGCAGGGTTTCGGAAGCCGTGTCGGCGCGAGCGTGCATTTTCATTTCCAGTCGGTTGACGAGACTGTATTTCGGTGCGGGACTGTAGACGGCGCCGCGGTTTCGGAAAGAGCGAAAACGGCATATCGGCCCGCATAAAGAGTATGGCAGCATGAATACAAATGCGACAGAACTCGCGGCCAGTTTCGACCTCGAGAAACTGACCCCGGCGTTCTATGCCGACCCCTATCCGACCTATCGTGCACTGCGGGAGCATGAACCGGTCAAACGGCTGCCGAACGGCTCCTATTTTCTGACGCGCTATGACGACCTGGTCAGCGCCTACAAAAGCACGAAACTCTTCAGTTCCGACAAGAGGAAGGAGTTCGCGCCGAAATACGGCGATTCGCTGCTCTATGAACACCACACCACCAGCCTCGTTTTCAACGATCCGCCCGCGCACACCCGCGTGCGCCGGCTGATCATGGGCGCGCTGTCGCCCCGCGCGATCGCGGAGATGGAGCCCTATCTGATCGCGCTGGTGGATCGGCTGCTCGATGCCCTCGCTGCGAAAGGCAATGTCGAACTGATCGCCGATTTTGCATCCGCGATCCCCGTTGAAGTGATCGGCAATCTGCTTGATGTGCCCCACGAAGAGCGCGAGCCATTGCGCGACTGGTCGCTGGCGATCCTGGGCGCGCTGGAGCCGGTGATCGGGCCTGACGCTTTTGCGCGCGGCAACAACGCCGTGAAGGATTTTCTCGCCTATCTGGAAATCCTGGTCGAGCGGCGACGGGCCGAACCGGGCAATCCGGAACGCGACGTGTTGACGCGGCTCATTCAGGGTGAAGACAATGGCGAGCGGCTGACCTCAAAGGAATTGCTGCATAACTGCATCTTCCTGCTCAATGCCGGACATGAGACCACCACCAACCTGATCGGCAACGGATTGGTGGCGCTATCGGGCCATCCCGCGCAGAAGCAGCGGCTGATCGAAAATCCTGATTTGATCAAAACCGCGGTCGAGGAAATCCTGAGGTTCGAAAGCTCGAACCAGCTCGGCAATCGCATGACGACCGAACCGGTCGAACTTGGCGGCGTCGCGCTACCCGCGGGGACGCCGATAACGCTGTGCATCGGCGCCGCCAATCGCGATCCCGCGCAATTCGCAGACCCCGAGGGGCTCGATATCGGCCGCACGCCGAACCGGCATCTGGCCTTTGCCACCGGCCCGCACCAATGCGCCGGGATGGCGCTGGCGCGGCTGGAAGGCGCCATCGCGATCTCACGATTTTTAGCGCGCTTTCCCGGCTATGCGCTGAATGGCGCACCGGTTCGGGGTGGGCGCGTTCGCTTTCGCGGATTTTTGAGCGTGCCGTGCGAGGTCCGCTAGGGTGCAAAAGCGATCCCTTCCACGATCAACTGCCTTTACGCGTGAACCCGTGCTATTGCAGTCCTCGAAACGCCCAATGGCTGAAGGGATTCCAGTATGAAGCGGCGTGAGTTCATGGCCATGCTTGGCGGCGCGGCGTTGGCGTACCCTCGGGCCGCTTTCACGCAAACGCCGGGCAAGACCTACCACCTCGGCACGCTCCACCCGGTGGCGCCGATGACCGAGGCCAGCCCATTCGGAAAGATTATCATCAAGACGCTGGCGCAGCACGGTTACATACTCGGACAAAACCTGACTTACGACGCCCGCAGTTCGATGGGCGATAACGCAAAAATTCCAGGAGTGCTGCAGGAATTGAAAGCCAGCGGCACTGATGCCATCCTGGTCGTCGGCTTTCCGTCCGCGCTGGCCGCAAAGCCGCTCGGTGTTCCAATCATCGGGGCGACCGGCCTCGGCGATCCCGTCGAGACCAAGCTGATCGACAGCCTGGCCCATCCCGGTGGCAACATCACCGGCATTTCGGACGTGGCGGCCGCGCTCACGACCAAGCGTCTGTCGTTGCTGAAGGAACTGTCGCCGAAACTTCGGAAGGTGGCGATGCTCTGGAACAAGGATGATCTGGGCATGACGCTACGCTACCAGGCCTCAGCGAGTGTTGCCGAGTCCATTGGAATTTCGGTGCAGGCGGTCGGCGTCCGCGAGCCGGATGATTTCAACGAGGCGTTTGAGGTCATGAACAACGATAGGCCGGATGCCATCCTGATGGTCGCCGACGCGCTGACCAATCTCAATCGCAAGCGCGTATTTGAATTCGCCGTCGCCAAGAAATTGCCGGCGATCTATGAATACGACTTCATCGTTCGGGACGGCGGTCTGATGTCCTACGGACCCGATTTAACGGAGTCGTTCGAGCGTGCATCGGCGCTGGTTGCCCGCGTCTTCCAGGGCGCAAAGCCGGCTGACCTGCCGTTCGAGCAGCCGACCCTGTATCCGTTTGCGCTCAATCTGAAAACCGCCAAGAGCATCGGCATCGAGATTCCGCCGACATTGCTGGCGCTTGCCGACGAAGTGATCGAGTGAGCGCCTTTTCGGTTCTGATTGAATCAGAACCGAGGCTCTAACCTTTGATTTGACGCGTTTTCTTCACGCGAACCGGTATCCACTTCGCTCGAAAACGCTCTAAACTCTAAACCACCGACCGGTGCCGCCCGATGCAGGTCTGCAAGACCTCATCCATCGGCCTGGCCCACCAGTCGTTGGAGAAAATCTCGATCTCGGAGTAACCGGCGAAGCCCTGCGCTTCGACTGCGCGGCGTGCCGATTTGATATCGATCACGCCGTCGCCCATCATGCCGCGGTCGTTGAGAATATCCTTGGTCGGCACCAGCCAGTCGCAGACGTGGAACGCCAGCAACCGCTCCTTGCCGGCGCGAGCGATCTGCGGCAACAGCTCCGGATCCCACCAGATGTGATAGACGTCGAGCGCGACCCCCAATGCCCCGGTGCGTTGCGGATCCAGCCGGTCGCAAATATCGAGCGCTTGCCTGGTCGTATTCACACAGGCCCGGTCGGCGGCATAGGCCGGATGCAGCGGCTCGATCGCCAGCGGCATGTTGGCCTGTTTTGCGTAGTCCAACATCTCGGCGATGGCATCGTCGACCTGCGCGCGGGCGGCCACGATATCCTTTGAAGCATCGCTTCCCGGCCGCGAATATTGCGGCAACCCGCCAACCACGAGCACGATGCAGGGCGCGCCGAGCGCCTTGGCCTCATCGATCGCACGACGGTTATCATCGCGCACCTCGGAGCGACGTGCGGCATCTGAGGTAAACATCCCGCCACGGCAATAGCCCGACAGTTCGAGCCCGGCATCGCGCACCACGCGGGCCGCGCGGTCGAGGCCGATAGCTGCCACCTGGTCGCGCCAGGGATCGATGGCACGGATGCCGTGCCGCGCACAGGCGTCGATGATCTGCGCAAGATCGCCCTGCTTGCGGACCGTCGCCGTATTCAGCGACAGCCAGCGATGATCAGAAGAGAAATCCCGCATCAGCTTTCGATGCCACGTAGCGCAAGGACCGCCTGCATCCGTCGCGTCGCCAATTCAGGATTGGCGAGAAGTCCCGCTTTGTCCGCAAGACGGAACAGTTCAGCCAGATGCAGCGTCGAGCGCGCGCTCTCCTGCCCGCCGACCATGGTGAAATGATCCTGATGGCCGTTGAGATAAGCCATGAACACCACGCCGGTCTTGTAGAACCGGGTCGGCGCCTTGAAGATATGGCGCGACAGCGGCACGGTCCGCTCGAGCACGTCGCGGAAACCGGCCTCGTCGCCCGCCGCCAGCCGCGACAGCGCGTAGGATGCTGCCGGCGCGATGGCGTCGAAGATGCCCAGCAACGCATGCGAGAAGCCTTGCGCATCGCCGGCGATCAGTTCGGCATAGTTGAAATCGTCACCGGTATACATCTTGACGTTCTCATCGAGCCGGCGGCGCATATCGATCTCACGCTGCTTGTCGAGCAGCGAGACCTTGACGCCGTCCACCTTGGCGGCATTCGCGTTGATGATGCCGACGGCGGTATCCATGGCTTCATCCAGGTTCGATGTCCCCCAGTAATTCGCCAATGCCGAGTCGAACATGTCGCCGAGCCAATGGATAATCACGGGCTGCGCCACCTGCGACAACACGCGGTTGTAGACCTTGGCGTAATCATCGGCATTGCGGCCAAGCTTTGCCAGCGCCCGCGACGCCATCAGGATGATCCTGCCGCCGGCCTTTTCGACCGCCGCGATCTGTTCCTCATAGGCCCGGATCACGTCGTCGACGCTCTTGGCATCTTCCACCGCGAGATGATCGGTGCCCGCGCCGGAAAATACCAGCGCATTGCCCCTTGCCTTGGCTGCCGCGACCGAACGCCTGATCAACTCCAGCGAGGTTGGCCAGTCCAATCCCATGCCGCGCTGAGCGGTGTCCATCGCCTCGGCCACGCCGAGACCGAGGTCCCAGATATGCTCGCGAAAGGCGATCGTCCGGTCCCAGTCGACGGCGGCTGTCAGCCACGGGTCGGCGTCGGCAAGCGGATCCGCCACCACATGCGCCGCAGAGAACGCCACGCGATTGAGCGTGCCCTGCAGTTTTGAAGGAAACGTCCGCGACGCCGCGAGGCGATAGGTCTCGATTCCACGATCGGCGGTCGGCAATTTCAGCTGATACGACGAGACAGGCAAAACCGGTTTGTTCATGGTCGTGATTCCCTCACACCTTGATCGGAGCGACATCGATCCAGCGCCGTTCGCGCCAGCTTTGCAGCGCGCATTCCGCAAGCTGCACGCCCTTGGCGCCTTCCAGCAGCGTATACTTGTAGGGTGCGTCCTCGCAGACATGACGGATGAACATTTCCCACTGCTCCTTGAAGCCGTTGTCGTAGACGACGTTCTCCGGCAGCTTCTGCCAATCGGCATAGAAATCGTGCATGCGCTTTTCGTCGGGATTCCACACCGGGCGCGGCGTCGCTTGCCGCGCTTGAATCATGCACTCGGTGAGGCCGGCGACCGCCGAACCGTGGGTGCCGTCGACCTGGAAGGTGACGAGATCGTCGCGATAAACCCGCGTCACCCAGGACATATTGATATGCGCGATCACGCCACCCTTGAGGCGGAAGGTCGCGTAAGCGGAATCGTCCGCGGTCGCGGTGTACTTCTTGTTCTTCTCGTCAAAACGCTCCGGAATATCGGTGGTGCCGGTGCAGCTCACGCTTTCGACCTCGCCGAACAGATTGTCGAGCACGTAGCGCCAGTGGCAGACCATATCAAGAATGATGCCACCGCCATCTTCGCTGCGATAATTCCAGGACGGCCGCTGCGCCTCCTGCCAGCCGCCTTCGAACACCCAGTAACCGAACTCGCCACGCACCGAGAGCATCCGGCCGAAGAAACCGGAATCGCGCAGGAACGCCAGCTTCTTCAGACCCGGCAGGAACAGCTTGTCCTGCACGGTGCCATGCTTGACGCCCTTGGCGTTGGCAAGCCTCAGCACCGCCACGGCCTCGTCGAGATTGGTCGCGATCGGCTTCTCGCAATAGACGTGCTTGCCGGCGTTGATCGCCTTCGTCAGCAGCGTCGGGCGCGCCTGCGTGGTCGCGGCGTCAAAGAAGATGGTGTCATTCTTGTCGGTCAGCGCCTTGTCGAGGTCGGTGGTCCAGCGCTGGACGTTGAATCGCTTGGCAAGACGCTCGACCTTGTCGGCGTCGCGGCCCACCAGGATCGGGTCCGGCATCATCCGGTCGCCATTGCCGAGCAGCACGCCACCCTGGTCGCGAATAGCGACGATCGAACGGATCAGATGCTGGTTCAGTCCCATGCGGCCGGTGACACCGTTCATGATCACGCCGAGACGTTGCGTCGTCATATTGCTTGCTCCTTTGTTCTTGCTTTTGGTTGTGGCAGGGCTGATAGCGCCGACCAATTCGGGTGGACTGATGAGGCGAAGCCCGGCGCCGTCAGCGATCCCGTGAGTAGATCGCCGTCGTGGACCGACAGCCGGACCGAGTTGCCGTCGCTGACATAGAGATCGGGATGGGCGGCGAGAAACGCCTGTGCCTCTATGGCGGGCGCATCGCCAAAGCCATCGACATAATGATGACCATTGCGCTCGGCGTGGGTGACGCCGATCAGCGCGCCAAGCGCGAGATCCTGCTGCACGCCGAGACCGGCCTGACAGGTCAGGTCCTCGCCGGTGACGAAGAATTTTTCGCCCTTACCGCTCCACTTCGCAGCTCGCGTCGCGTTGACGACCGACTTGTAGATTCCCTTGCATGATTTGGAAGAGATGCCGCGATAGCCGAGCGCACGCGCCGCGGGGAAGGCATCATAGGAATCGTCCGCCTCATCGATGATGAAATCGCGGCGGGAGAGCTCGCCCAGCGGCGATTGCCTGGTGATATCGCGCGGCATCGGCTGCTCGATATAGAGCAGTTTTGCCGCGATCGGCTTCAGCGCGCTGTCGCGGTCAAGACGATCGACCAGCGCGCCAAGCGCCGTGAGATCGGCATATTGCTCATTGGCATCCAGCGAGACGTGATAATCGCGGGAAAGCGTGGCCAGTTGCCTGCCGATGCGGATCAGCCGCGCGACATCGGCTTCGGGATCGCCGTTGAGCTTCAGCTTGAAATAGCGTGCGCCGGTATTCTCCCTGGCATCGGCAACGCCGCCCACTCCCTCGACCTGGTCATCGAGACCAACGGTGTGCCGGATGGCGACGCGCTCCAGCCGCTTGCGGCCCGCAAGAAATTGCGCGAGGTCGCCGTCCTGCAGGTCGGGCGACAAACCCGCATCGATCCCCGCAATATTCCCCATCATGCCGTCGAAGAAATTGACGCCGGCGCTGCGCAGTAGCGCATCCAGGATCGCCTTGTCGATTTCAGCAGGACCATAGGCGGCAGCAAGCGGCGGGATATCTTCCTTCGCACAAGCCTCTGTCTGCGCCGCGACGCGACAGGCATGCAATCCGAAGGCCGTGTCAAAGCCGGAACGAACCAGATAGAGCTCGCGCGCGATCATTAGCGAGCGGCGCAGCTCGGTCACGGTCTCTTCCGGCGTAAGCTGCGGACGCTTGTCGAACCATTTCGGCACCAGCATTTCGGCGCTGGCGCCCACCGACGTGCCCTTGCCTTCCACCTCGATCTCGACGCGCACGAACGCCTGCGATGCCGCGTTGATGACCACGGCACCGAACCGGAACGGCCTGACAAAGCGAACCGGCCGCTCAAAAAATGCGATATCCCGCACGGCCAAACGAAGCGGCATGGTGTTCAGCCTTAATCCAGCACGCCCTGGGTGAAGAAATGCTTGCGGATCCGCTGCACCAGCTCGGTGAACACCGGATCCGCCATGACATCGAGCGAACGCGGCCGCGGCAGCGGCACGTCGTAAATCGCGGCGATCGCACCGGGCCGCTCGGTCATCACGAGCACGCGATCGGCAAGGAATACGGCTTCCGGAATCGAATGCGTGATCAGCAGCACGGTCTTGCCGGTTTCGCGCTGAATCCGCATCAGCTCGACATTCATGCGCTCGCGCGTCATGGCATCGAGCGCGCCGAACGGCTCATCCATCAGCATGATCTTGGGATCGTGCACCAGGGCCCGGCAGATCGACGCGCGCTGTTGCATGCCACCGGATAATTGCCAGGGAAGCTTTTTCTCGAAGCCCTCGAGGCCAACCAGCTTCAGCAGCGCTTTTGCGCGCGGCAGATATTCGTCGCGCGGCAACCGCTTCATGTCGATCGGCAGCATGACGTTGGAAAGAATATTCCGCCACGGCAGCAGCAACGCGTTCTGGAACACGATCCCGACATTGCCGTGCGGGCTCGTCACCTGTTCGCCCTCGACCAGAATCTCGCCGGTCGAAGGCGGCAGCAGGCCGGAGATCATTTTGAGCAGCGTGGATTTGCCGCAACCGGACGGTCCGACCACGACAAAGAATTCGCCCGCGTTGATATGGAAATCCAATGGACGCAACGACGGCACGTCGCCATCGCGCGAACGATAGGTTTTGGATACGCCGGAAAGCTGAATCCCCGAGGTGGGGTCAGCAGTACGGTCCGACACCACGCGCAGATGCGCGCCCGATGGGACTGCGCTGGTTGTCTTTATCGCCGGATTCATTTCGTCCAGTCCATTCGAAAGCCGTTTCTAGGGCCGTCATTGCGAGGAGCGAAGCGACGAAGCAATCCAGACTTTTTTCTGGCTTTCTGGATTGCTTCGCTGTGCTCGCAATGACGAGCGACCCTATTTCGGCAGATAGTCATTGGTATAAAACGCCTTTGGATTGTCCTTGGCCTTGGCATCGAGACCGCCATACTCGACCATCAGGTTGACGCTGTCGGTCATGTTCTGATCGGTCACCTGGAACGGCCGCTTGTCCTTGGTCTCCGGCGTGCGGTAGAGCGGGATCGTCAGTTCAAAGCCCTGCGTGAGGGTGTCGATCTTGCCACCCTTCGGGTTGGCATCGAGGATCGACTGCGCCGCACCCTTTGGATCCTTCTCGGCGGCTTCGACGGCCTTGGTGGTCGCCGACATGAAGCGCTTGACCAGATCGGCGTTCGCCTTGACGTAGTCGGTGTTGGCGACGAGGCCGGAAGAAACCATGTTGATGCCGTAGTCAGCGAACTTGATCGGATAGACGTCCTTGCCGGTGGCGTCCTTGATCTTCATCGACTGGTCCATCACGTAGCCCAGCAGCAGGTCCGCCTGTCCGTTGATCACGGCGTTCAGCTTGGTCTGGCCGTCGCCGGCGACGGTGTTGAAGTCGCTTTCCTTCAGGCCGGTCTTCTTGAGGAACAGCGGCCAGATCTGCGTCATCGAATCCGCCGGCGTGATCGCCACGGTCTTGCCTTTGATATCCGCCGGCTTGCGAATGTTCTTGTCGGCCAAACCCATCACCGACATCGGGCTGGTCTGCAGCAACACGCCGGTGGCGATGATCGGTGCACCCTTCACCGTCGCGCGCATCATGGTGGGCACATCGACATAGCCAAAGTCGGCCGTCTTGGCCGCGACGGCCTGCGTGGTCGCGGCAGAGCCCCGGCCTTCCTGAATTTCGAGATCGATATTCTCGGCGGCGTAGATGCCTTTGGCCTTGCCATAATAGAACGGCGCGTGCTCGCCATAGACATACCAGTTCAGCATCAGCACGACCTTGTCCGCCGCGGCTGCGGGAGCCGCCGCGAGCGCCGTCCAGATCAATGCTGCAGAAAACGCCGTCACAAACCGCACCATCTCGTCCTCCCCTTCGTGTTTTGTTTCAGCCTTTGGATAGGCCGCTGTTTATGTCCCGCCGCTCAGGCGGCGAAAATGATGTCCTCGCGCTGGCTGACATGCCAGGGAATCACAAAGCGTTCGATCCGGTCGACGATCCAGAACAAGACGACACCGAGCAGCGCCAGGATCACCAGCGCCGCGAACATGGTTGGCAGATCAAACGTGCCGATCGAGCGCTGCAGCACATAGCCAATGCCGGAATTGGAACCGACGAATTCGCCGACGACAGCACCGACCACGGCCAGCGTCACCGAGACTTTCAAGCCGGAAAAAATCGACGGCATCGCATGCGGCAGGTTGACGGCGCAGAATACCTGGAACCGGCTGCCCTGCATCGCGCGCGCGAGATCGACCATATCAGGATCGACCGATTTAAAGCCCTGCACGGCTGATACCACCACTGGGAAAAACCCCAGCAGAAACGCCGAAATAACCTTAGGAACGATGCCGAAGCCGAACCAGACCACGAACAGCGGCGCGATCGCGACTTTCGGCACCGATTGCGAGAACACCAAGAGCGGATAGACGTAGCTTTCCACCGTCTTTGATCCCGCAATCAGCATGGCGATCGGAATGCCGAACGCAGCCGACAACAGGAAGCCGCCGAGTGTTGCGTAGGTCGTCGGCCACGCCTGCCGCAACAATTCCGGCCAATCCTGCCACAGCACCACAACGACATCGGCGGGCGCAGGTACCTGGTAGGCCGGAATCCGGAACAGCCGGATCGCCAGATCCCAGGCAACGACGATGAAAATCAGGAACAAAAACGGGCGAATCCACGCAGCGTTCAGCGCTTTCGACACGCTTCCGGCGCTCTGTGATTCCGCCAATTTCCTCTCCTGTGCAGGCCGCTTTCCAGTCAGAATTAACCCGTTGGATAAATACTGTCTAGCCTTTTCCAATCGGCGAATTTGCGGCCTTTCGTCTAACCCGGACCGCCCCGGGGCCCGTTTGTTTCAAGCGGTATGATGTGCCGAAGCACGCAGTTTTGGCGCTTTGTTCCTGCCGAAAATGGCCGTCGATTTTCCGGTCAAGGCCGCCAGCACCAAAGCCACCATGTGCTCGAGGCGCTCGTCCCTGGCCTCTTTCGCCAAGAGATCGCGGCCAAAAATCACGCTCAAGGTCGCGCTGTTGGAGAGATAGAAAAAACTCAACGCCGCGATCGAAATGTAGAGCTGCACCGGATCGACCGAAACCAGGAAGTCGCCGCTTTCGACGCCGCGCCGCACCACGGTGCGGATCATCTCGACGAACGGCGAATGCATCGATTTGACCTTGGTCGATCGCTTCAAATGGCGCGCCCGCGCCAGATTTTCAGTGTTCAGCAGTGCCAGAAATTCCGGATTGCGGATGAAATAATTCCAGGTGAAACTGATCAACCGCTCGATCGCTTCCGGCGGATCGAGATGTTCCAGATCGAGACCGCGCTCCTCCACCCTGATCTGCTCATAGGCGCCTTCGAGCACCGCGAGATAGAGATCGTCCTTCTTGCCGACGTGATAATACAGCATGCGCTTGTTGGCGCCGGCCTTGACCGCGATCCGGTCGACACGGGCGCCCGCAAGGCCATGCGTGGCAAATTCCTGCTTGGCGGCCTCAAGGATGCGAAGCCGCATGCCCTCGGGATCGCGCTGCCATTTCAAAATTCGTTTTGCCTTGGCCACAGTAAAGACCTGTCATTCTCTTAAAAAACATCGGCACAGGACTTCGCATGTAGCATGCAAGGCCCGGTTTGAGAATGAATCATGTCCCCTGGCCGTCTCGCTGGCAGGCGACCATCAACCTTCCGCCGCCTGGCGATGCGGCCATCAACGTGTTTATGATCCACCATGACGATCTACTCGACCCTTATTCGTCCGCTCGCGTTCCAGCTCGATCCCGAAGCCGCGCATCATCTCGCGATTGCGGCTGGTTCGCATCTCGGCTGGGCCGCGAACGCGATGCGAAGCACCACCCACATCGACGACGAGCGGCTTGCAACCAACGTTGACGGCCTGCATTTCCCCAGCCCGATCGGGCTTGCCGCCGGCTTCGACAAGAGCGGCTCGGCGATCCCAGCGCTCGCCGGTCTTGGCTTTGGCTCTGTCGAGATCGGTTCGATCTCCATCGACCCGTCCGCCGGCAACCCAAAACCCCGGCTGTGGCGCTTGCCCGACGACGAAGCCATCGTCGTCTATTACGGGCTGCCGAACGATGGCGTCGATGCAATCGCCGAACGTTTGGATAGAATGCGCCTGCCGGTGCCGCTGGGGATCAACCTTGTGGTTACCAATCGCGGGCCCGGTGCGGCTCCCTTGAATGCGGACCAGATCATCGGCGAATACGCCGCGGCTGCCAAAGCCATGGCGCCGCACGCGGATTATTTGATGCTGAACCTGTCGTGCCCGAACACCGTAGACGGCCGCGATTTCTTTGCCGACGCGGGTCATCTCGATGCCTGCCTCACGGCGCTCGGTGAAACCCGACCGCGGCTGCCGGTGTTCCTGAAAGTGTCTCCGCTCGGCGGTATCGAGGCGATCGAACGTGTGCTGGCCGCGGCCGACGGCCGGGATTTCGTCGCCGGCTTCATGTTCAACCTGCCGCCGGTCAAGCCCGAGGGGTTGCGCACCCCTGAGCAAATCTGGCGCGCGATGCCGGGCGCCGTGTCCGGTCCACCGGCGGCAGCACTTGCCGACTTCTGCATCCGCGAGACCTTCAAACGCATGGATCGCAAACGCCACGTGCTGATCGGCGCCGGCGGCGTGTCCACGGCCGAAGATGCGTATGCCAAAATCCGCGCGGGCGCATCGCTGGTGCAACTGCTGACCGCGCTGATCTACCACGGCCCCGGCGTCGTACGCACGATCACAGCCGGACTTTCGCAATTGCTGGCGCGCGACGGCGTCAGGAATGTCGCGGACGTCATCGGCGTGGATGCCTAGGGCATGATCCCGAAAAGTGGAAACCGGTTTTCGGCAAAGATCATGCCAAAAAATATAAAGCGACGAGTTCGATTCAGCGATGCTGAATCGGACTCTAGCGATCGTTATCGGGCCGAGGCGTCCGCTCTACCAGCAGCGTGGCAACGCCGCAGGTACCATCGCGCACCGTCATCACCCGGGTGCCCGGCTTGCGGCCTTTGCGCGGCTCCGAAACATCGACGCCTGCTGCAACGAGTCGGGCCCGTGTCGCCTCGATATCGGTAACACGCCAGCAAATACCCCGCAGCCTGTCCGGCGTGTCAGCCGCGTCTTTGCCCGGCCGGTGCGCCACTTCGACGATGAGATCGCCGCAGCGGAAGAACATCAGCCGGCCCCAATCCGGATGCGACCGGTCAAGCGCCATATTGAGCCCAAGCCGCGCGCCATAGAGTGCGGCGGCGCGTTCGGGATCAGCCGTGCCGACCACCACATGATCCATTGCAACCATTGGCGACGACGCCGTCGGCACGGAATGCGGGCGCTCATTTTCCAGTTCAAGAAAAAACATCCGCACGCCGCGTGTCATGTCGGTCGCGGCACGAGTCCGCTTCCACGACAGCGTGGCGCCGGTGGTAGCGTCGCGGCTGTTGGCTTCCGCGATCGGTTCCGGCTTGAGCGTCAGCCGGTCCAGCCGGCGATGCATTTTCGAAATATCATCGGTGCGGAAGCAGATACTTGCCAACCCCTCGCCCTGCTGCGCAAGAACCGCGCGAATCCGATCAGCGCTCGTGCCGTCGCCGCTGGGGGCCATCAGCTCCAACGTCATATTGTCGAGCGTGAACAGCACGCGGTCGGCGCCGTCGCCCGTGCTCTTCCAGGATGGCGCCTGCGCAAACAGTGTCTGATAAGCCGCTCCAGCAGCCTCGATGTCGCTGACGAGGACGACGACGTGATCGAGCCCGGTGATCAAGGGAAAAGTCCTCGGGTATTCTTGGCCGCGCGGACCTTCTCCACGCCGATCGCCATCGCCGCGGTACGGTGGGAAACACCATCCGTCCTGGCGCGCGTGAGCATCAGTTCAAAAGCGCGATCGAGGATGTGATATTCGCGCCGCGTCACTTCCTCCTCTTCCCAAAACAATTGCTGCAGATCCTGCACCCATTCGAAATAGCTGACGACAACGCCCCCGGAGTTGCAGAGGATGTCCGGAATGAGAAAGACTTCATCCCGGCGCTTGTCCAGTACCAGATCGGCGTCCGGCGTGGTCGGGCCATTGGCGCCTTCCGCCAATATTCGGCACTTCAGGTTTTCCGCGACGCGCGCGTCGATCACGCGCTCCATCGCCGCCGGCACCAGAACGTCGCAGGGCAGAGTCAGGATCTGCGCAGGATCGAACTGCAACTGGCTGGAAAAGCCGGCGATGCTGCCATGGGTGGTGGCGTGCCGCATCAAGGCGGGAATGTCGAGGCCGGCCGAATCATGAAGCGCGCCGGTGTGATCGCTGACCGCGATCACCTTGAGGCCGAACTGATGCAATCCGAACGCGGCATAGGAACCGACATTGCCGAACCCCTGGACCACCGCCGTGGCATTGTTGGTATCGATCGACAATTCTCTCATCACCCGCCCGGCGAGATAGGCGACGCCACGGCCGGTGGCTTCGCGCCGGCCCAGGGTGCCGCCGGAGGCTACCGGCTTGCCGGTAACGATCTCGGTCACGGTCTGTCCCTGATACATCGAATAGGTGTCCATGAACCAGGCCATCACCTGCTCGTTGGTGCCCATGTCGGGTGCCATCACGTCGGTATGCGGCCCGACGAACGGAATCATCTCCTGCATATAGCGCCGCGACAGCGCTTCCAGCTCGCGTTTGGAGATGGTGGAGAGATCGACATTCACCCCGCCCTTGGCGCCGCCATAGGGCAGACCGACCAACGCGCATTTCCAGCTCATCCAGATCGCCAGTGCGGCCACTTCGCCGATATCGACGCTGGGAGAAAACCGCGTACCGCCCTTGGTGGGACCAAGCGTGAGGTGATGCTGAACGCGATATCCCTCGAATACCGCGACTGAGCCGTCGTCGCGATGGATCGGACAGGAAACCGTGATCGCACGCTTGGGCAACAGCAAGCGATCACGCTCGTCCATCGGAATTTCAAGGTAATTGGCAATCACCCCGAACTGGTTCACTGCCATGTCGAACACCGGACCGGAATAGACAGTCATCATTCACCCTCTTTGGTCTCGCTGTCCGGAACCCGGAACGGACGCAGGCCGTTAGATCGGAGGCCCGACGCCGGGGACATCGTAGTCTGCCCCAAGGTTATCTCGCCAACGGTCCGGTTGCGAATAATTTTAGCGAATGATCTGGCATAAGCGGTGCTAATGTATGTCCGCGGCCGGGACCACCCATCAGCCACGACGGAAAACGAATGCAGGCTCTCTTCATCGGACAAACCTATATCGACGTCACCTTCATCACCGACCACATGCCGACCGGCGACGAAAAGCACGTCGCATCCGCCTACGCGGTCTCGTTCGGCGGCAATGCGGTCACAGCGGCTTTTTGCTGTGCCAAGCTCGGAATCGTGCCGGATCTGATCGCCACCGTGGCCAATGACTGGCTCGGACGGATGTTTCAGGACATGAGCGCGAAATACGGGATCTCGATCCATCCGCGCAAAGTCAATTCCTCGTCACTGTCCTTCATCATGCCGAAGGATGGCAAGCGCGCCATCGTGCGTTGCCGCGACGACGAACATATCCATCCCTTTCCCATGCTCAATCTCAAGGGCTGCCGTGCGCTGCATGTCGACGGTCATCAGCCGGACGCCGCAATCCATTATGCCAAGCTGTGTCGCGAGGCCGGCATCCTGACCTCGCTCGACGGCGGCGGCCTGCGGACCAACACCCACGAGCTTCTTGAGTTTATCGATATCGCTATCGTCGCCGAGCGGCTGTGCGAGCAGATGGATCTGACGCCGGACAAGATGCTGGATTATCTCAAGAGCCGGGGCTGCCGGGTCGGCGGCATCACCCAGGGTGAAAAAGGCCTGGTCTGGTACGACGAGACGGGCACGGTTCGTACCATGCCCGCGCTCCCGATTGCGCGTGAGCGCGTGCTCGATACTAACGGCGCCGGGGACGTATTTCATGGCGCTTATGTGTTTTCATATCTCAACAATCCCGGCAAAAGCTGGCACGACCATTTCGAATTCGCGCGCGCTGCATCGACCTACAAGATCCAGCGGCTCGGCAACGAGGCCGGATTGCCGACGCTCGCCGATATCGAAGCCGTCAAGCAGGAGTTTCAAATCGGGCGCAAGAAGGAATTTTGGGACTAGAAAATCTTGGGATCAGGTATGGGCCGCGTTTTCGTTGCCGGCAGCATCAACATGGATGTGGTGGCGACCGCCGACCGGCACCCGCGGATCGGCGAGACCATCGCCGGACAGCAGGTGCTTTATTTTCCCGGAGGCAAGGGCGCGAACCAGGCGGTATCGGCGGCAAAGCTCGGCGCGCCGACAACACTGATCGGCCGGCTCGGCCAGGATGCGTTCGGCCGCGAGCTGAAGGCGTTTCTTGCCACCCAGGAGATAGACCTGAGCTTCGTGCAGGAAACTTCCGGAGCGCAGACCGGAACCGCCATCATCACCATCGCCAAGGCCGACAACACCATCGTCGTCATTCCCGGCGCG
Organism: Bradyrhizobium canariense; assembly: GCF_900105125.1. NCBI lineage: Bacteria > Pseudomonadati > Pseudomonadota > Alphaproteobacteria > Hyphomicrobiales > Nitrobacteraceae > Bradyrhizobium > Bradyrhizobium canariense. The sequence goes on from NZ_LT629750.1 coordinate 2,782,048, forward strand.
AACGCGCTTGTTGGCGTCACCGATGTTGCGGCCCCCTTATTGGCAAAAGGCGACATCGCCGTCAGCCAGTTCGAGATTCCGCTCCCCACCATCAGCGCGTTCTTTAAACGGGCTCGCGCCGTGGGCGCTACAACCATCCTCAATCCAGCGCCGGCGATCGAATTCGACGCTGAAATGCTCGATCTCGTCGATATTCTCATCCTCAATGAGAGCGAGCTCGGTCTTCTCTCAAAGACTGAACTCCGCGACACCGACGATCACACGCGCTTCATCGAAGCCGCTAGGTCTTTGCGAGGCGGCAAAGACAAGATCGTCTGCGTGACGTTAGGCAAGCGAGGCGTGGTCGCGCTGGTGGATGGAAAACCGCTGATTATTTCGGGCCTCGCCGTCGAGGCTGTCGACACCACCGGTGCGGGCGATTGTTTTGTCGGCGCGGTGGCGGCGCAACTGGCGACGGGGAATCCTATTAGCGATGCGCTGAATTACGCCAACGTTGCAGCGTCGATCTGCGTGCAGCGAATGGGCGCTGCGCCGTCGATGCCAACGATATCGGAAGTCGAGACGGCCATCTCCACGCGTCGTCCCGGCGCACGCCGGGACCCATAGTCACCGGCGTTTGTTGATCGTGCAAGACGTCTGCCAAGGTGCCTTAATGATGGTTCACGGCGTATGGACACCCGCGTTCTCCGGGACGACAAATTTTACGGACAGCTTCGTAGGGTGGGCAGAGGCGCACTCGCGCCGTGCCCACCATTTCTTGTGCGATTGGATTTGGTGGGCACGCTGCGCTTTGCCCACCCTACGGATCTGTTTAGCTAATCTTCAACTCAACGCGCTCTTTAGATCGAAGCTGATGTCCGCCGCCTGCTCCGGCGTAATCGAGCCGTTGGCAGCGAGCAAACGCCGTCCGAACATGTGATCGCCGGCACGATTGACCGACTCGATGCCGACGAGTTGCTCTGACCTATAGCAGAACGCGGAAAACGCGCCCTGCTCCCGGTCGCCGCGCACCGCGACGCGATCATATCCGGTGGTCAGGCCGGCGATCTGAAGCTTGTCGCTGCCCTGATCGCTCCAGAACCAGGGCAGCCCGTCATAATGTTTTGCGTCACCGGTCAGCCGCGCCGCGACACATTTTGCATGATCGGTGGCATTCTGCACGGACTCGAGCCGAAGCGACCCGCCAAAACGCTGGCTTGCGTACAGCGCGCAGTCGCCGATCGCCGAGATATTCGAATCCGAAGTCAGCAACTGCTCGTCGACGATGATGCCAGAGGCGACCGGCAGGCCAGCCTCCGCTGCCAGTTCGACATTGGGCAGGACGCCAACGCCGACCACGACCAGATCGGCGGCCACATGCCGGCCGTCGCTGAGGCTCACACCTGTCACTTTGCCGTCGTGGCCCTCGATGCTGGTGGCCTGCACACCCAGATAAAGCCGGATGCCCGCTGCGGTGTGCCGGTCTTGAAAGAATTCCGAGATTTCCGCGGTCACCGCGCGCGCCATGACGCGCGTACCGAGTTCGAGCACATCCACGTCGAGGCCTTTGGCGCGAGCCGTGGCGGCGAATTCCAGCCCGATAAACCCCGCGCCGATCACCACCACCCGCTGGCCCGGCACAAGCCACTGCCGCAATGCTTCGCTTTCGTCGAGCGTCCGCAGATAGCGCACGGCTTCAAGATTGGCGTTCGGGATATCAAGCAAACGATTACGCGCACCGGTCGCCAGTACCAGATGCTCATAATCGAGCGACGAGCCGGAGGCGAGCAGCAGCCGGCGCGTGGCACGATCGATCGCGACAGCACGGTCGGCGATCAATTCGATGTTCTGGTCGCGATAGAATTTGTCCGGACGAAACATCAGGCTGTCCGGAGCGCCGCCGCCTTTCAGATAGGCCTTGGACAGCGGCGGCCGCTGGTACGGCAGATGGCTCTCGTCGTTGATCAGGCAGACCGGTTCGCCATACCCCGCTTGCCGCAACGATGCCGCGAGCTGAAAGCCCGCGTGCCCTGCGCCGACAATTAAAACAGGTTGCTTCGCCATTCCGTCAGACCGGTACAACGCGAAGCGGCAAGGTGTCGAGCCCGCGCAGCGTATTGTTCAGCCGCCGCTCCGGCTGGCCGGTCATCTCGAACGAGGCGACGCGCCTGGCGAGAGCGCCAAAAATCGCCTCGCTTTCAAGCCGCGCCACCGCCTGCCCGACGCAGCCATGAATGCCGGTGCCGAACGTCATGTGTCCGGTCGCGCGGCGCCTGACGTCAAAGGTGTCAGGCTTGTCCCAGCGCCGTGGATCGCGGTTGGCGGCCGCGAGAAACAGCAGCACTTTCTCGCCATCGCCGATATGCACGCCGCCCACGTCCACAGCTTTGGTCGTGGTGCGGAAGAAGGTCTGCACCGGCGCTTCGAACCGCAACACCTCTTCAAACGAGCCGCGGATCAGGTTCGGGCTCTCACGAAGGATGGTCCATTGTTCGGGATTGCTCGCAAAGCAATATAGCGCGTTGCCAAGCCCATAGACGGTGGTGTCGATACCGGCCGAAAGGAACGAGCGCACCAGCATGCCGGCTTCGGCTTCGGACAATTCACCAGCGTCGACGGCTTCGAATATCCGCATGCCCAATCCGCTGGGCGCCAGCGCCGCACGGCTGCATTTCGACATGATCCAGTCGCGCACCGGCCCGGCGTTGGCCATGGCCTTGTCGAACAGATCATTGCGCGGGCCGAACGAGTTGAACACCATGCTGCCGTAAGGCAGCAGATTCTCGCGCCCCTCCTCGGAAATGCCGACCGCGTCCGGAAACACTTTCAGCGGGTAAGCCTCGGCCAGATCGGCTACGCCGTCGAACTCCCGCTGCTCCAGCAGACGGTCGACCAGCGCTTCCGCCTCGCGCGCGAACGTCTCGCGCAGGATGTTGATGGCCGCGGGCGACAGGATGCGCGTCAGCACCGCGCGGGTGCGCGTGTGCAACGGCGGGTCGGCTTCGAGGATGATGCTCGGCGGACGCCAGGGCGGTTCCTTGCGGAAGTCGCTCAAACCCACGCCGGCTCCGGAGCAGTAGGTCTGCCAGTCGGTCAGCGCGTCGCGAACTTCCTGATGTCGCGCCATCGCCCAGATGCCGTAATGTTCCAGCCAAACCACCGGCCCCGCTTCGCGCATCGCCTCATGGTGTGGATAGGGATCGCTCAGGAACGCGTGGGAAAAGGGATCGATGGTGGAGACCGGACGGTCGACTGTCGCTTCCATGCTCATCACGAACCCTCCCGCTTCCGGCTGTTGCAATGCGGTGAGCCGCCCGGCCGTTTGTCCATATTCTGCAGACTTGGCCGGGGATTGTCACCTCTTCCCTTCTGCTATTTAAATGACCAGCGACGTTCTTCAGGGCTATCCCCATGCCGATACCCGCCACCACCTCCCTGCCCGACGATCCGGCCCTGCTCAGGATCGAAGGCCCGATTGCGACCATCACGCTCAATCGGCCAACCGCGTTCAACTCGATCGATCTTTCCATCGCCAAAAAACTGGAACAGCTCAGCGCCGAGGTCGAGGCGTCCGATGATATTCGGGTGCTCGTGATCGAAGGTGAAGGCCGCGCATTCTGTGCCGGCGGCGATCTGCAAACCATCGGCGCCGCGGCGGCGACCGATACCATTGCGCCCGTGGTCGGCGAGTTGCTGCAGCACTACCACGCCTTCATCACGACGCTGCGGCGGATGCCGAAGATCGTGCTGGCAAGCGTGCATGGCTCGGCTGCCGGCGCCGGAATGTCGCTCGCTTTCGTGGCGGACCTCTGTATCGCCACTGAAGACGCCCGCTTCACGCCAGCCTATTCAAAACTTGGCGTGTCGCCGGACGGCGGCGGAACCGTCGGCCTTGCGGCGAGCGTCGGCACGCGGCGCGCCTTGCAGATCTTCCTCGCGGAAGACAGCTTTTCGGCGGCACAGGCTTATGATTGGGGCCTGCTCGCCAAGGTGGTTCCGGCGGCCGAACTGAAAGCCGCCACCCGTGAGCTGGCGCAACGCCTGGCGCAAAACGCTCCAGCCGGGCTCGCAGCCACCAAGGCACTGATCCATCGGGCGCCGACGACCCCGATCGAACAGCAGCTCGATGCCGAGCGCGACGCCATCATCGACTGCATGCACAGCGAAGAGTTCCGTGTGGCGGTGAAGAAGTTCACCAGCAAGATGAAATAGTTTGGGCCGTCATCATCCGCGGAAGCGGATGATCCAGTACTCCGCGGCATCTCGGCTTCAGGCTCGGTCTCGGATTACTGGATGCCCCGCTTTCGCGGGGCATGACGACTTGGTCCACGCGGACGCTATCAATCCGGGCAGATATATCCCGTCCCCGCCGGTGACTTGAAACAACCGACCGATTCCGGAATCACGTGCTTGGGCAGCCAAAGCACCACTTTCGGGAAATAGATCGTGAAGCAGATCGTGACCAGAAACACCACGTAGATCGGCAGCGCCGCGCGCAACGCTTTGCCAAAGCTGACGCCGACGAATTTCGAGGCCATCAACAGCACCAGGCCATAGGGCGGCGTGATCAGTCCGAACGCCAATGTCGCGATCAGCACCACACCCATATGCACGCCGTTGATGTCGCCGGCCTGGGTCAGCGCATTCACCAGCGGCATGAAGATGATGATGGTCGGCACCGGCTCGATGAAATCGCCGACGACGGTGAACAGCGCCACCATCAGCAACATGATGTAGTGCGGATTGCTGCCTGCGATCGAGGTGATCCAGTCGGCGATCACGATGGCGCCGCGCAGATAGGCGAGCATCCAGCCAAAGGCGTTGGCGGCGCCGATCGTGATCAACGGCAGCGAGAAGATCAGGCCGGCGAGACAGAAATCGTAGGGGATTTTCCGCAGGTGACCGCGATTGAGCGCGGGAATGACAACGGCGATGATCCATACCACCGCAACGACACCGGCTTCCGTCGGCGTGAACCAGCCAGTGAGAATGCCGCCGAGCAGGATCACGGGTATCATCAGCGGAAGCGCCGCATCGCCGGTCGCAAACACCACCTGGCGTAACGGCGCCCGCGGCTTGCTCATGCCGGTGGGCCCGAAGAAATAGCAATAAATCATCAGCCCGATGCCGATCATCAATCCCGGCACCACGCCCGCCATGAACAAGCCGGCAATCGAGACATTGCCCACCGCGCCGTAGACGACGGCGGTGATGCTCGGCGGCACCAGCGCTGCGATCGTGGACGCCGAGGCAATGATCGCGGCAATGAAGGCGGGGTTATAGCCTTCCCGCTTCATCGGCCCGCCCAATGCGCGAGTCATGACCGCGACGTCGGCGGTGGTCGATCCCGACATTTCCGAGAAGAACATGCTGAAGACGACGACGACCTGCGACAGCCCGCCCCGGATATGCCCGACCAGCGACAGCGACAAATTGGCGATCCGTACCACGACATTCGCCGAACTCATGAGCTCGCCGACCAGCAGGAAAAACGGAATCGCCAGCAAGGCTTCGGAGTCCACGCCGTCGAAAATCTTCTGGATGATCGCGGCAAGCGAAACGTCCGTCAGCATGGCGCCGACGAAAACGCCGGCCATCAGCGAGAATGGCACGGGCACGCCGAGATAGCCGAAAAACAGGAAGCAGAGCGACATCAGCGCAAGGACGATGGGCGCGCTCACGGCAGCGTCCTCTTCTGAATGCCGGTGTCGATTGCCGGAATCGGCAGGTCCTCGTCCGGCGGCTCTGGATGGTCAAATCCATTGCGGATGCCGTTCACCAGCTGCTCGATCGTGAACAGCGCCACCAAAACGCCTGACAGCGGAATCACCGCGTAGAGCGAGGCGATCGGCGTACCCGACGGCAGCCGGAAACTGCCAAAGCCCCTGAGATAATTGATGTAGCCGAACCAGATCAGGCAAAACGCGACGCCGAGAACGACCAGCCGGATCACGATCTCGACGATCAGCCGCGGGGTGCCATGCAACGCCTCGGAGATCGCGGTCAGATAGAGATGGTCGTTGCGACGGGTGGCGACCGCCGCACCGATGAATATCCCATAGATAAACAGCGTCGAGGTGACTTCCTGCAGCCACAGCCAGGGATGGCCGATGGTGCGGGTAATAATGTCGAACATGACCGACAGCGAGAAGCCGAAACACAGGACGCCGCAGACGATCATCAGCACCAGTTCAAGCCTGTCGAGCCACCGCCATTTCAGGTGATGCTGCCGCTGCAACACCAGTTTGTCGGCGATGGCCATCAAGCTCTCCGTCGTCTCGGATCAAACTCTGTGGTCCCGGCGAACGCCGCGACCCATAACCACCGGCGTCCATTGTTGGCAAAAAGTGTCTACCTGGTTGCCCGACCAAAAGGCGGCGGCGTATCGGTCCCGGCGCCTCACGCGCAATTGCGCGCCAGGCCGGGACGACGCGCGGATAGGGCACTAATTGATCGCCCGGATCAGGGTCTTGATCTTCTCCGCATGCGGACCGAGCTCCTTGGCGAGCTTGTCGAGATAGGGATCGGCGATCTTCTGAAAACCCGTCTTGTCGACATCGGCGACGATCTTGACGCCCATTTTCTGCAGCTTGGTTGCCGCGGAGCGTTCGAGATCGAACGCCCGCTTGGGCTCCTGCTGGCTGACATCCCTGGCCGCATCCAGCACCCACTGCTTCTGGTCGGCGTTGAGGCTCTGCCAGAGTTTGTCGCTGATCCACAGGATCGCGTTATTGGCTTCATGCTCGGTCATCGACAGCACCGGCGCCACTTCGTAGTGCTTGTTGATGAGGTAGACGTTGACGGCGTTCTCGCCAAAATCCATCACGCCGGTCTGCAATGATGTGTAGACGCTGCCGAACGGCATGTGCACAGTCTGCGCGCCATAGGCGGCAAACATGGTATCTTCGGTGGCGGTGGCCTGGACCCGAACCTTGTAACCCTTGAGATCCTCGACCTTGTGCACTTCCCTCTTGCCATACAGATGCCGGAAGCCCTGGGTGCCGAGCCCGATCGCATGAATGCCCTGCGTGGTGCCGTCGATCATGTCCCGCACGGCCTCGAAGACCTTGGGGTCCGCGAGCGCCTTGATGTTGTGGTCTTCGGAGCGGAACAGATAATGCAGCGACATCACGCCGGCCTGCGGCGAGATCGTGGAGGTGTTCGCGGAGGAGACGATGGCGAAATCGATATCGCCGGACCTGACCAGTTGCAGGATTTGCGGCTCTTGCCCGAGCTGCGCACCGGGATACTGGTCGACCAGCATAGTGCCTTTGCTCAATTCCTTGAGCTTGGCTGAAAATATGTCGTAGGCAATGCTGTAACCGGAGTTGAGCTGCTGGTCGTGGGCGAAGCGATAATGCTTCACCTCCTGGGCGCCCGCGCTCGCCGTGATCGCCATCGCGAACGCAACGATCAGCCCGCCGATTGTCCTTGCCGGATAAGCCACTTGTTTCCCCCCGTTATGATTTTCTCAATCATCCCATCGGGGTCGCAAGATTGTCAATCAGACATCGCGCTCACGCAGCTTTAGTTGATCGCCCGTATCAACGTCTTGATCTTCTCGGCATGCGGGCCGAGCTGCCTGGAGAGCTTGTCGAGGTAGGGATCGGCGATCGCCGTAAAACCCGATTTATCGACGTCAGCCACCACCTTCACGCCGATCGATTTAAGTTTCGATAGCGACTGATGCTCGAGCTCGATCGCCTTGGCCGGCTGCTTCTGGTTGGCCTCGTCGGCCGCAGCCTGGACCCATCCCTGCTGTTCCGGAGTCAGGCTGTTCCACAATTTGTCACTAACCCAGACCAGGCTGTTATTGGCCTCGTGTTCGGTCATCGAAAGCACCGGCGCCACTTCGTAGTGCTTGTTCGCCAGATACACGTTCACGCCATTTTCCGCGACATCCATCACGCCGGTCTGAAGTGACGTATAGACGCTGCCGAACGGCATATGCACGATCTGGGCACCATAGGCCGGAAACATGACGTCCTCGGTGGGGGTTGCCTGCACCCGCACCTTGAGGCCTTTCATATCCTCGATCTTCCTGATCTCGCGCTTGGAATACATGTCGCGAAGACCGAGCGTCGCCAGCGCAATGACATGCGTACCCTGTACGGTTTCCGCGATCATCGCCTTGACCGCCCTGGATACCTCGGGATCGGCGATCGCCTTGATCAGATGCGCTTCGGAGCGGAACAGGAAGTGCATCGACATCACGCCAGCCTCCGGCGACAACGTCGCGGCGTTGGCCGAGGAGGAAATGCAGAATTCGATATCGCCTGATTTCACGAGCTGCAGCACCTGCGGCTCCTGCCCGAGCTGGGCGCCGGCATACTGGTCGATCAGCATCGTCCCCTTGCTCAATTCCTTGAGCTTGTCGCCGAAAATATCGCCAAGTATTCCGTAGCCCGTCGTCTTCGGCTGATCATAGGCAAAGCGATAATGCTTCACCTCCTGCGCGTTCGCGCTTGCGGCCACCAGGATCGCTGATGCAGCCGCGGCCGCACCGAGAATTTTCCTCAGGCCGCCCATCGTCTCCCCCGATGTTTTCCGGATCATCCCATCGGGGTCGTTTGATTGTCAATCGAACATCAGGCCGCGAACCCATAACGCACGTGCGAGATAGCTGATGACGATCGCGATTTACGCGGATGTCATCATCCGCCACCGGGTCGGCTTAAAGCGACGCCCGATGACAGGCTCCGGCGGATGATCCAGTACGCCGCCGCGTCTCGCTTCAATCGCAACCTCGCCGGAATACTGGATGCCCGCTTTCGCGGGCATGACGACCGTCTATGCGAACGAAGAAGCTATCCTTTTCCCTTGCCGCGCATGAAATCGAAGTCGCAGCCTTCATCGGCCTGCAGGATGGTCTCGTTGAACAAATGCGCGTAACCGCGCTTGGCCCAATCCGGCGTCGTTGCAGGCTTGAGCGCCGCACGCCGCTTTTCCAGTTCAGCGGCGTCAACCAGGAGATCGATGCTTCGTTTGGCGACATCGAGGCGGATCATGTCGCCGTTCTTCACCAGCGCCAGCGGACCGCCCACCGCGGATTCCGGCGTAATGTGCAGGACGATGGTGCCGAACGCGGTGCCGCTCATCCGTGCGTCCGATATCCGCACCATGTCCTTGACGCCGCCGCGCGCCAGCTTGCGAGGGATCGGCAAATAGCCGGCCTCCGGCATTCCCGGCGCGCCCTTGGGGCCGGCGTTGCGCAGCACCAGCACGTCGTCGGCGTTGACATCGAGGTCGGGATCGTCGACCCGCAGCGTCATATCCTCGACGGATTCGAACACCACAGCACGCCCGGTATGCTGCAGCAGTTTGGGGCTCGCCGCCGAATGCTTGATCACGGCGCCGCGCGGCGCGAGATTGCCGTGCAGCACGGCCATCGCGCCTTCCGGCTTGATCGGACTGCTGCGCGGCCGGATCGCATCCTGGCCCGGGACTTCCTCCGCGCCGGCGACGACATCGCGCAGCGTTTGGCCGGTGATGGTCCTGGCGTCGAGGTCGATCAGGTCACCAAGCTGCTGCATCAGCTTCGGCACGCCGCCGGCATGATGGAAGTGTTCCATATAATGCTCGCCTGACGGCTTCAGGTCGATCAGCACCGGTACCTCGCGGCCGAGCTTGTCGAAGGCTTCGAGATCGATGCGATGCCTGGTGCGGTTCGCAATGGCCGTGAGATGAATCAGGCCATTGGTCGAGCCACCGATCGCCTGCAGCACCACCTGGGCATTCCTGAACGATGCCGCCGTCAGGAATTCACTCGGGCGCGGTCCCTTTGCAGCCGCCATCGCGGCGGCGACCCTGCCGCTGGCTTCGGCGGAACGGAAGCGTTCGGCATGCGGCGCCGGTATCGTCGCGCTCATCGGCAGCGACAGGCCCATGGCTTCGGTGATGCAGGCCATGGTGCTGGCGGTGCCCATTACCATGCAGGTTCCGACGGAAGGCGCCAAACGGCCATTGACCGCCTCGATCTCCACATCGTCGATCTCGCCGGCGCGATATTTTCCCCACAGCCGGCGGCAGTCGGTGCAAGCGCCGAGCACCTCGCCTTTGTGATGGCCCACCACCATCGGCCCCACGGGGATCACGACCGTTGGCAGATCGGCGCTGAGCGCAGCCATGATTTGGGCGGGCAGCGTCTTGTCACAACCACCGATCACCACCACCGCATCCATCGGCTGGGCGCGGATCATCTCCTCGGTGTCCATCGCCATCAGATTGCGCAGGTACATCGAGGTCGGATAGGAAAAACTCTCCGCGATCGAGATGGTCGGAAACACCATCGGCATCGCGCCCGAGAGCATCACGCCGCGCTTCACCGCCTCGATGATCTCGGGCACGTTGCCGTGGCAGGGATTGTAGTCGCTATAGGTGTTGGTGATGCCGACGATCGGGCGATTCAACGCGTCGTCGGAATAGCCCATCGCCTTGATAAAGGCCTTGCGCAGGAACAGCGAAAACCCGGCGTCGCCATAACTCGTCAAACCCTTGCGCAGTCCGTCAGCCATTTCAGTTCCTTTGCGCTACTTGCCGGCGCTCACTATTCAGATCGTCATTCCGGGGCGCGAGTGAAACGAGCGAACCCGGAATCCATAATTACGACAATGAGTATGGATTCCGGGTCTGCGCTGCAAGCGCGCGCAGCCCGGAATGACGTAAGAGTTATTTCCAGTCCACGATCCTGCTGCGGTCGCCGTCGAACTCCATGCCGCAGAAGGCGCCGCCCTGGTAGAAATCGCCGACCGGATCGGGCCCGATCTTGGCCTGCTCGGCCATGGCATGCTCGCGAAAATCCTCGCCCCGGCCGGTCGGACGATAGCCGAGGTCGTAGGCGCGGTGATTATCCCACCACGAGCGTTCATTGTAGGATGCGCCGTAAAGAATTTCGAAATGAATATCGGGATGATCGAGCCCGATCCGGCAGAGCTGCACCAGGTCTTCCGGCTTGAGCCAGATCGAAAGCCGGCGATGGTCCAGCGGCTTGTCGCCGAAATTGCCGATCCGGATGCAGGTGACGGCCAGTCCGTGCTTGTCGGCATAAAGCGCGCCCACCGCCTCGCCGAACACCTTGCTGACGCCGTAACGGCTGTCCGGGCGCGCGGTCACATCGGTCCCGATCCGGTGATGGCGCGGATAGAAGCCGACCGCGTGGTTCGAGGAGGCGAACACGACGCGTTTGACGCCCTTTTTGCGCGCCGCTTCAAACAGATTGTAGCAACCGATAATGTTGGATTGCAGGATGTTGTCCCACGGGCCTTCGACTGAAAAGCCGCCGAAATGCAGGATGCCGTCGATGCCCTCGCAGATTTCCTCGACCTGTGCCGGATCGGACAGTTCCGCGGCCTTGAATTTCTCCTTGGCGCCGAGATCGGCGGGCGGTTTCAGGTCGCTCAGCAGCAAGTCCGGATAGATCGGCGGCAGCAGTTTGCGCAGGCTTGTGCCGATTCCCCCGCAGGCGCCGGTCATCAATATGCGTGGCATTTCATCCCTCTGTTTTATCGCGTGAAACGAGTATGGCGCGGCGATGACATGGCGGCAAGCGATGGCACACAAACATGCCCCGCACACCGCGCAGGGTGTTCGGTCATCGCATCACACCCCGGCACGGATGCTTGCCGCTGCACGGTTGCGATGATAGCAGACCAGGACTGGTCAGGAAGCACAGAGAACAACGAGAACAGCAAATGTCCGAAGCAGCATCAAATTCCGCCGGCTGGCGTCCGGCGACCTATTATCCAGATCCCGCAATCCACGCACTCGATCCCCGGTTCGAAAAGTACTGGCTGAAACTGTCGGCCGTCGAGCGGCTGACCACCGGCTTGCGCTGGGCCGAGGGCCCGGTGTGGTTCGGCGACGGACGCTACCTGCTGTGCAGCGATATTCCCAATCAGCGTATCATCAAGTGGGAAGAAGAAACCGGCGCGGTCAGCATCTTCCGCAAGCCGTCGAATTTCGCCAACGGCAATACCCGCGACCGCCAGGGGCGCCTGGTCACCTGCGAGCATGGTGGCCGCCGCGTCACCCGCACGGAATATGACGGCTCCATCACGGTGCTGATCGACTCCTTCAATGGCAAGCGGCTGAATTCGCCGAATGACGTTGTCGTGAAATCGGACGGCTCGATCTGGTTCACCGATCCGATCTTCGGCCTGCTCGGCAATTACGAAGGCTACAAGGCCGAGCCGGAGCTCGACATGAACGTCTATCGGCTGGACGCCGAGACCGGCAAAGCCACCATTGTCGCCGAAGGCGTGCTCGGTCCGAACGGGCTGTGCTTTTCGCCGGATGAGAAGATTCTCTACGTGATTGAATCGCGCGGCGTACCGACCCGCAAGATCCTCGCCTACGACGTCGCTGATAGCGGCGACAAGGTTTCCAACAAGCGCGTGTTCGTCGATGCCGGCCCCGGCACGCCGGACGGCATGCGCGCCGACATCGATGGCAATCTGTGGTGCGGCTGGGGCATGGGCGATCCCGAGCTCGACGGCGTCGTGTTGTTCGCGCCCGACGGCGTGATGATCGGCCGCATTGCGCTGCCCGAACGCTGCGCCAACCTTTGCTTCGGCGGGTTGAAACGCAACCGGCTGTTCATGGCTTCGAGCCAGTCGATCTACGCGCTCTATGTGAATACGCAAGGAGCATTAGGGGGATAGGCGTTCCCGCTCACCCTCCCCTTGAGGTCAAGGGTGCGGAGCAAACGGATCTCGCGAACAACAAAAAAGCCGGAGCGGAATATCCGCTCCGGCTTTTTCTTAGGTCGCGAGGATTGGGTTATGCGGCGTTGAAGCCAGCGATCGCCTTGACCTCGAGGAACTCTTCGAAGCCGTACTTGCCCCATTCGCGGCCGTTGCCGGACTGCTTGTAGCCGCCGAACGGCGCGGTGCGATCGTTCGGCACGCCCTGCAGATTGACGTTGCCGGCGCGGATCTTGCGGCCGACCTTGCGAGCGGTCTCGACGCTGTCGGCCGAGACGTAACCCGCCAGGCCATAGGGCGTGTCGTTGGCAATCCTCACCGCGTCGTCTTCGTTCTTGGCACCCATGACCACGAGCACCGGCCCGAAGATTTCCTCGCGCGCGATGGTCATGTTCTCGGTGACGTCAGCGAAGATGGTCGGGCGAACATAGAAGCCCTTGTTGACGCCTTCCGGCAGGCCGGGGCCGCCGGCGACCAGGGTCGCGCCTTCCTCGATGCCCTTCTGGATCAGGCCCTGGATCTTGTCCCACTGAATGCGGTTGACGACCGGACCGATGGTGGTGCCTTCGGCACGGGGATCGCCGGCCTTGGTCTTGTCGGCCACACCCTTGGCGATGGCGGCGACTTCCTTCATCTTCGACAGCGGCACGATCATCCGCGACGGCGCGTTGCAGGACTGGCCGGAGTTGTTGAACATGTGCATCACGCCGCCGGTGACGGCCTTGGTCAGGTCGGCGCCTTCGAGGATGACGTTCGGCGACTTGCCGCCCAGTTCCTGGCTGACGCGCTTGACCGTCGGCGCGGCGCGCTTGGCGACGTCGATGCCGGCGCGGGTCGAACCGGTGAACGAGATCATGTCGATATCCGGATGCTCGCTCATGGCAGCGCCGACCTCAGGGCCGAGGCCGTTGACGAGGTTGAACACGCCCTTCGGCACGCCCGCTTCATGCAGGATTTCCGCGAAGATCAACGCCGAGGTCGGTGTGAATTCCGACGGCTTCAGGATCATGGTGCAGCCGGCCGCGAGCGCGGGCGCGACCTTGCAGGCGATCTGGTTCAGCGGCCAATTCCAAGGCGTGATCATGCCGATGACGCCGACAGGCTCGCGCACCACCACGGCCGAGCCGATGGTTTCCTCGAAATGATAGTTCTTGAGAACGTCGAGGGTCGCGACAATGTGACCGAGGCCGGCGCCGGCCTGCAGCTTCTCCGCCATCGGCAGCGGCGCGCCCATCTCGTCGGAGACCGAAGCGCCGATGTCCTTGATGCGGGTCTTGTAGACCTCGATGATCCTGGAGAGCAGCGCCACGCGCTCCTCGCGGCTGGTCACGGAGAAGGTCTCGAACGCGCGCTTGGCGGCGGCTACGGCCTTGTCGACATCGGCCTTGGAGCCGAGCGCAACTTCATACATCGCTTCTTCGGTCGCCGGGTTGACGACGGGCGTGGACTTCTTGACGGCGGGATCGACCCAGGCGCCGTCGATGTAGAATTGCATGCGATTGACCATCGTAAACCTCTTGATTTCGGAGCGAATGAAGGGGGAACGGAGCGTTCGGCAGGCATCCTTGCACGAAAGCTGGGCAAATTGAACCGCCATATGCGGGGTGCCGCATTGCGGCGAACGCTGGATATAAGATTGGGGGTATGAGGGTGGCAAGACCTCAGCCGTCATTCCGGGATGCGCCGCCCAAACTCGGGTTTACCCGAGTTTGGCCATACGAATTTTCCAAGTCGGCAATAGCCGACTTGGATCGCGCAGGCCCGGAATCCATACGCACGATGGTGGTTATGGATTCCGGGCTCGCGCTTCGCGCGCCCCAGAACGACGATTTCAGATCCTATACCGCCATTTTGCGGTGCCGCACGGGCGCGCCGACGGTGAGGCTTTCCGCCGCATCGATGATGGCGTTGGCATCCACGCCGTAGTGCCGGTAGAGGTCGTCGATGGTGCCGGTCTGGCCGAAATGCTCGACACCGAGCGCTTCGACGCGATGCCCGCGCACGCTGCCGAGCCAGCCCAGCGCCGCCGGATGCCCGTCGATCACGCTCACGATACCGCAATCGCGCGACAGCGGCGCCAGCAGCTTTTCCATGTGGCTGAGATGCGCCACGCCGCGCCGGTCACGGCGCAGCTTCCGCGCCGCGGTCCAGCCCGCATGCAGCCGGTCCGCCGAGGTGACGGCCAGCAGGCCGACATCCCGGTGGCTTTCACCGACAAAACCCACCGCTTCGATCGCCTCAGGCGCGACCGCGCCGGTATAGGCGATCACCAGGTCGCAGTTCGGCCCGGGCGGGCGCAGCCAATAGGCGCCATCGGTGATGCCCTTTTGCAGGTCAGGCGTCATGATCCGCTGCGCCTGCTCGATGGTCCGCGTCGATAGCCTCAGATAAACCGACCCGCCCTCGCCGGCTTCACCCTGCATATGCTGGAATCCCCAGCCCATGATGACGGCCAGTTCATCGACGAACGCCGGCTCGAACGAGGCGAGGCCATCCTGCGCCATCCCGATCAGGGGCGTTGCAATCGACTGGTGCGCGCCGCCTTCCGGCGCCAGCGTGATTCCCGATGGCGTCGCCGCCACCATGAAGCGGGCATCCTGATAACAGGCGTAGTTCAACGCATCGAGGCCGCGCTCGATGAAGGGATCATACAGGGTCGCGATCGGGAGCAGTCGCGCCCCGTTGATCGAGTGCGACAGCCCCAGCGCCGACATCAGGATAAACAGGTTCATCTCGGCGATGCCGAGTTCGATATGCTGGCCCTTTGGCGAAAAGTCCCAGTTGAAGGTGGACGGGATCTTCTCGCTCCGGAACAAATCGGCCTTTTCAGCGCGCGCAAACAGCCCGCGCCGGTTCACCCAGGCGCCGAGATTGGTCGACACGGTGACGTCGGGCGATGCGGTGACAATGCGCGAGGCCAGTGTGGTATCCCCGCGCGCCAGCTCGTTCAGCACCAGTCCAAACCCCTGCTGGGTCGACATTTGCGCTGCCGGCTTGAACGAAAGCTGCTGCGGGACCTCGATGACGTCGTCGCTCAGGCGGCGACGGCCGTCGCGATTGAACGGCGCCTCTGTCAGAAAAGCCTCCAGCTCCGCCGCGTCCTGAGACAGCCCTTCGAACTTCTCCCATTCATGGCCGGGCCGGATGTTCTGGGTGCTGCGCCATTTCTCCATCTGGGCAACCGTCATCAATCCGGCATGGTTGTCCTTGTGTCCCTGGAACGGCAGGCCGACACCCTTGATGGTGTAGGCGATGAAACAAACCGGCCGGTCATGATCGATCGACTCGAAAGCCTCGATCATGCTCGCCATGTCGTGGCCGCCGAGATTGGACATCAGCGCCAGCAATTCGTCGTCATTGCGCCGCTCGATCAGTTCCGACACCGCACCCTGATCGCCGATCTCGTCGCGCAGGTGCTTGCGGAACGCCGCCCCGCCCTGAAAGCACAACGCCGCATACATCTGGTTCGGGCAGGCATCGATCCACTGCTTCAGTGCCTCGCCGCCGGGCTCGGCAAACGCCGCCCGCATCAGCCTGCCATACTTCACGATGACCACGTCCCAGCCGAAATTGCGGAACATGGATTCGAATTTCTCCCACAGCCCCTCACGCACCACGGCGTCCAGACTCTGCCGGTTATAATCGACCACCCACCAGGTGTTGCGCAGCCCGTGCTTCCAGCCCTCCAGCAGCGCCTCGAAGATATTGCCTTCGTCCATCTCGGCGTCACCGACCAGCGCGATCATCCGCCCCTCGGGCCGGTCCTTCATCCAGCCATGCGCCGTGACGTAATCCTGCACCAGCGAGGCGAACAGCGTTTGCGCGACGCCGAGGCCGACTGAGCCGGTCGAGAAATCGACATCGTCGACATCCTTGGTTCGCGACGGATAGGATTGCGCGCCCTTGAAGCCGCGAAAATTCTCCAGCTTTTCGCGCGTCTGGTGCCCGAACAGATACTGGATGGCGTGAAACACCGGGCTCGCATGCGGCTTCACCGCGACGCGGTCCTCCGGACGCAGTACCGAGAAGTATAAAGCCGACATGATATTGGCGAGCGACGCCGACGAAGCCTGATGGCCGCCGACCTTCAAGCCATCGGTGTTGGGCCGGATGTGATTGGCGTGATGGATGGTCCACGACGACAGCCACAGGACTTTGCGTGCGAGCGCGGACAGCAGTTCGAGGCGTGCGGGTTCGACGGCCATGGTGGTGCTCCGGACACGGTGATTGAGTCCGGATGTTAGCGGGCCTGCGGTCGCTAAAAATCTCAAATTCTCGCGACATACCGCCAAAAATTGGGATAAATTCCCACTACAGACCCCATTACCCAGAGTTTATACCAATGCCCACGCTCGACGCCATCGATCGCAAAATTCTCAGCCTGCTGCAATCCGACAGCCGGATGACGATGCAGGAGCTGGCCGACAAGGTCGGCCTGTCGGTTTCGCCATGCCATCGCCGCGTCAAGCTGCTGGAAGAGCGCGGCGTGATCACGCGCTACATCGCAACCGTCGACCAGAAGTCGCTCGGACTGCATGTCAGCGTCTTCATCTCGATCAAGCTGGCGCGGCAGAAGGAGGAAGATCTCAATCGTTTCGCCAGGGCGATTTCGAAATGGGATGAGGTTCTCGAATGCTATCTGATGACCGGAAACCGCGACTATCTGTTGCGCGTGGTCGCAGCCGACCTCTCCTCCTACGAAGCGTTCCTGAAAAACAAGCTGACGCGGCTCGACGGCATCGCCTCGATCGAGTCGAGCTTTGCGCTGAGCCAGGTCAAATATTCGATCGCGCTGCCGGTGTGAGGACTTTGTTTATTGTCGTCCCTGCGAAAGCAGGGCCCCATAACCACAGGGTCTTAATTGTCGAAGAAAGCCGTCGACCACCGCGACAAGACAACTACCGCCGCGGCGTATGGGTCCCGGATCGCGCTTGCTACGCGCGCTTGTCCGGGACGACGAGGGTAGAATTATTTAGTTTTCAAAGAGCTGAACATCTATGTCTCCGAGGGCGCAATGTGCCGGGATCCACGTCGTTATCCCGCTATTCAGTTCGCCAGCCGCTCGATGACGAGATCGAGCAACGCGCGCAGCCGCGCCAGCCGTTTCAAGTCCCGATGATAACCGACATAGGTGTTCCGGCCGGGTGGCTGCTCGCCGAGATCAATGCGCTTCACGCCCGCGAGCGTATCGCCGAGCGGCCGCGGCAGTACGGCGACACCGACGCCATGCGCACACAGCTGCGCCTGCACGTCGCGATTATTGCTGCGTGACACAATGCGGGCATTTGGAAGAACGCGTTGCAGCCACACGGCGTCGGGCACGCCGCCAAACGCGGTGTCCATGGTGATAATCGGCGTCCCCGCGCCGTCGCCCGGGCGCGGCGATTTGAGACCTGATTTGAGGTAGACGCCGTATTCAATGTGCATCAGCCGGCGGGAAATCACTTCAGGCTCCCTGAACGGCGTAATCCGAAACGCCAGGTCGGCCTCGCGCCGCGGCAGGCTGTAAAGCCGGGCGTCGGTGAGCAATTCGATCACCACGCGCGGCTGCATCCTGGTGAATTCGGCAAACACCGGCGTCAGCAGGTGGATACCAAACCAGTCCGATGAGGACACGCGAAGGGCCCCATCAAGGTGCCGGTCGTGACCGGCAAGCTGCCGCTGGACGGCCAGCACCTCTTCCTCGATCCGCTCGGCATGCGACAGCACCGCCGATCCTTCGTCGGTCAGCACGAAGCCGCCATCGGTGCGCTGAAACAGCGTTTGCCCCACCGCTTGCTCGAGCGCGCGCAGCCGTCGTCCCATGGTCGGCTGGCTCTGCCCGAGCTTGCGCGCCGCTGCGCCAAGCGTGCCCTCGCGGGCAACCGCGAGAAATATCCGGAGATCGCTCCATTCCATGGAATCGGCATCCATTCAATTTTGAATGGATTTTATGCATTCATTTGGATTTCAAAACAATCCGCATGACCCTAGCTGGAGGGACGGAAACGGAAGGGATCCACCATGGCTACAACGGATACAATGCAGGCGGCGGTTTTGGACAGTCCCAATCTACCTTTTCGGGTCGGCCCGATCGCCCGGCCCAAGCCCGGGACCGGGCAGGTCCTGATCCGGATCAAGGCCAGCGGTGTCACTCCGCTGGACACCAAGATCTACGCGGGCCAGGCCGCTCACGCCCGACATCCGCTGCCGGGCATCCTCGGGATGAATGTTGCCGGGGTTGTGGAAGCGATCGGAGACGGCGTGACCGGTTTCCGGCACGGCGATGAGATTTATGGGATGACGGGCGGCGTCGGTGGCCTGCAGGGATCGTTGGCGCAGTATGCGGCTGTCGACGCCGATCTGCTGGCAGCAAAGCCGGTCAATCTGACGGTGCGGGAAGCCGCTAGCCTCCCATTGAATGTCATCACAGCGTGGGAGGGCCTGATCGATCGCGCCAAGGTCCGCTCGGGACAGAGCGTTCTCATCCATGGCGGTGCCGGCGGCGTCGGCCGTATCGCGGTCCAGATCGCTCGTGCCAACGGCGCAGAAGTGTTCGCAACCGGGTCTGCCAACGACAAGACCTATATCGAGCAACTTGGCGCAGTCTTCATCGACTACAAGCAGACGCCGGCCTCGGACTACGTCGCCCAACACACCGCCGGCCGGGGATTCGATGTGGTGTACGACACCGTCGGCGGCTCCGTGCTGGATGCCTCGTTCAATACGGTAGCGCAGTTCGGTCACGTCGTCAGCGCGCTCGGCTGGGGTACCCACTCTCTTGCGCCGCTTTCATTCCGTGCAGCGACCTATTCAGGCGTCTTTACGCTGCTGCCGATCCTGACCGGCAAAGGCCGCGCGCATCATGGGGAAATCCTGCGCGAGGCGACCAAAATGGTGGAGTCCGGAAAGATCGAGACTCGCATCGACCCGCGCCGTTTCACGCTCGATACGATCCTCGATGCGTATCAGGCCCTCAAAGACGGGACAGCAGCCGGCAGGCTCGTGATCGATATCCCGGGGTAGGACGAAGACGCCTGAGAACGGGCGGATGCTCGTTCTCGCGCGGCACTAGCGCCACGGCTCGACAATGATCTTGGTATGCCGCTCGGGGTTGGCGAGGTCCGTAAACGCCTGGGCCACGCCGTCGATGCCGACGCTTGCCGTCACCAGCGACGCCGCATCGACCTGCCCTTCCGCGATCAACCGCAGGGAATAGGCAAATTCCTCCGGCGTGTAGCCCAGCACATATTGAACATTCAGCTCCTTCAGGATGCCGAGCATCGGCTCGGAGCGATCGGTTTCCATGCAGACGCCGACCACGACGACGCGGGCATCGCGCGGCGCGCCTTCGAACACCTGCTGCAGCACGCCGGGAATGCCGACGCATTCGAAGATCAGCGCGGGCTTGAGCGCTGGCAGCATCGCCTGCAACGGCGGCCGCGCCGCTTTTTCTTCCGGCGACATCGCCGCGTGCTCGGCCCAGGCCACGTAAGGTTGCGTGCGCGCGGGATCGATGACGATATCGGCGCCCATCTTCTCGGCCAGCGCGCGCCGCGCCGGCGAATAATCCGCGGCGACAATCGGATGCAAACCCTTGATCTTCAGCGCTGCGATCACCGCAAGCCCGACCGGCCCGCAGCCGATCACCAGCGGCACCTCGCCGCCACGCACATTCGCTTTTGCCACGGCGTGAACGCCGACCGCGAGGGGCTCGGTCAGCGCCGCATGCTCCGCCGCAAGTCCGTTCGGCACTTCAAGCAGCAGCGCCTCACTGAGCACCATGCGCTCGGCATAGCCGCCGACATTGTCGTTGGAATAACCGATGCCCTGCGGGCCCTCCGGCGTCAGCAGCGCGGGGAGCGAACACACCCGGGTGCCGGCTTTCAGCTTGCGCTGCGTGCCCGGCCCGTAATCGAGAATCTCGCAGCAAAACTCGTGGCCGAACACGACGTCGCGGGCCAAATCCATCGGTTTGCGGCCGGGAAGGTGCTTTGTCATTTCGACCATGCGATGGGCGTGCTTGCGCGCGTGCAAGTCCGAGCCGCAAATGCCGCAGGCCAGCGTCTTCACCAGCACCTGCCCCGCGGCCGGTTTGGGGTCGGGCAACGTGCCGACCACGATCTCGCCGTTCCTGAAAATGGCAGCGCGCATGGGTGTCCCTCGGATATTATGTGTTGTATTTCCCTTCCACATAAACATGGCGATGGAAACGGCGAAAGCGGAGCGGACCGTCCGAACGCTCTGCGATCGGACGCCGTCAGGGATTGGGCGACGGCTCGGACTGCACCAACACCTCAGATCGCCGCAACCGCTCCCGGTGCGCGGTATAAAGACCGCTGGCGACGATGATTGCGGCGCCGGTTACGGTCCAGACGTCAGGCACCTCGCCGAACACGATGAAACCGAGGATACTGACCCACAGCAATTGCGTGTATGAAAACGGCGCGAGCACGGAAGCATCCGCATAGCGAAATGCCAGCACGACGATCCACTGTCCCGCCGTCGACGCGATGCCGACGACAATGCCGAAGAAGATGTCGTGCCAGCTCGGATGGACCCAGACGAACGGCACCAGCGCGGACAGAATGCCGAGACCGACGATCGCGGAATAGGTCATGGTCGTGATCGCGTGCTCGGTGCCGCTCATCATGCGCGTCATGATCAAGGTGCAGGCCCAGGCCAGTGCCGACACGATGGGAAAAAATGCAGCGGGATGAAATGCGCTGGAGCCCGGCCGCAGGACGATCAGCACACCGATCAATCCAACCGCGGTCGCCAACCAGCGGCGAACGCCGACGCTCTCTCCGAGAAAGACGATCGACAGCGCGGTGACGAACAATGGCGAGACGAAGCTGGTGGCGGACGCTTCCGCCATCGGGAGAAATCGCAAGCCGGAAATGAAGAACAGCGAAGACGCGAGCAGCGCGACGCCCCGGACGACCTGCAGACCGGGCCGCCTGGTTTGCAGCGCATAAAGCGGCGAACCCGGCAGCATCGCGGGAAACATGATCAGCGCGAACACCAGAAATCGAATCCACGCGATCTCGGTCGAAGGCAGCGTCGCCGACAGATATTTCGACGTGACGTCCGAAGACCCCAGAAACACCGTCGATGCGAGGATCAGCGCGATGCCGCGGAACGGCCGATCGGCTCGCGCCGGCGCGGTACGTGCGGGCGGCTTCTTCGCGGGCAAAGGCAATGGAGCATGGTCCAGCCTGGCGGACACGGCTGATGGCGGGGTCAACGGCTAAGCTCAGAAAAAAATAGATGATCGAATCAAGCGAGCTTTCAAGGAACGACAAATGTCCGCGATCGGCAAGGACCGAAAACAGGACGCCGATATGCGCGATTGAGCGCGACGGCTCGCCGCAGCCGCTGAAACACTTTGTAAAAGATCGTGTCCGCTACAACATCGGCAAGCCGCGTGGCTTCGGGCCGCGCGGAAACGCTTGATCCAGCAACGCCAGCTCGTTTTCGTTCAGCGTCAATTGGCCGGCCGCGGCGTTGTCGGCGGCGTGTTCGGAGGTCGAGGCTTTCGGAATGGCGAACACCTGGGGATCGCGCGTCAGGAAGCCCAAGGCGACCTGCCGCGGTGATGCGCCGTGCGCATCGGCGATCGTCTGCAGCACCTGCCCCGCTTGGCTGCGCGGTGACGGGAAATCATTGTGACCGAACGGCGAATAGGCGACCACGGCGACGCCGTGCTGCTTGCACCACGGAATGACCGCGTGCTCGATGGCCCGTTCCTGCAGATGATAGAGCACCTGATTGCAGACGATTTTGCCGTTGCCCGCGACCGCTTTGAGTTCGTCGAGATCGTCGGCATCGAAATTGCTGACGCCCCAGCTGCGGATTTTCCCCGCATCGACCAATTCCTCGAACGCCGCGACGGTGTCCGCGAGCGGATACGATCCGCGCCAGTGCAGCAGATAGCAATCGAGCCGATCGGTTTTCAGCCGCGCCAATGAACGCTCGCAGGCTGTAATGGTGCCGCGCCGCGACGCGTTGCTCGGCAGGACCTTCGAGACCAGAAACACATCCTCGCGCCTTCCCGCGATCGCCTCGGCGACCACCGGTTCGGCATCGCCATACATTTCGGCGGTGTCGATATGGGTCATGCCGAGATCGATGCCGCGGCGCAACGCAGCGACCGCGCTCTTGCGGTCCGCGCGATCGATGTACCAGGTGCCCTGCCCGATCACGGGTACTTCGACGTTAGTGTTGCCGAATATTCGCTGCCTCATGATTGCCTCGCTATCTCTCTTGCCGTCCTTGCGAACCGGCGGGGTCACGAACACGCCCGAAGATAGTCAGGATCGTCATTCCGGGGCGATGCAAAGCATCGAACTACGATGTGCAATTGCACATCGGAGAATCTCGAGATTCCGGGTCTGGTGCTTCGCACCATCCCGGAATGACAGAAAAATATACGCTTCGTCGCTCACGCTCCTCGCAATGACGAATTGATAACGCTGATGTCGGCGACCATGACGGTGCCGGTCACCGACTCCGTGATGTACAGGCGGTCGCTGTTGTTGCCGCCGATTGCGACGTTGGTGCAGCTTTGTCCGGCGCAGGATTTGATGCGCGCGATCAACTCGCCATTGGGCGCAAACACAAACACATGGCCGAGCGATGCGTGCGCCACGAACAGGCGACCCGCTTTGTCCATCGTCATGCCGTCGGGACCGCTGGGACCGAACATCGAGCAGAAGCGGCCGACCTTCGAGACGCTGCCGTCCTTCATGAAGGGCATCCGCCACACCGCATTGTCGCGCGTCATCGCCACAAACAGCACGGCTTCCGCGGGATCGAGCACCAGACCGTTAGGGCTGATGCCGGTGTCGATCAGGCAGTCCAGCCGCCCGCTCTTTGCCAGCCGGTAAACCCGCCCGGTCGGATCATGAAGGCCGGTTTGTCCCTGATCGGTGAAATAGATGTCGCCATTGGAGGCGAGATGCAGATCGTTGCACCCCTTGAAAGATTCCGAATTGCGCGACGCCAGCACCGGCATCATCCGCCCTGCTCGGGCGTCGAGTTCCACAATGCCGCGCCGGTAATCGGCAACGAAAATGCGGCCATCGCGGCTGATCTTCAGCCCGTTCGGCCATCCCTCATATTCGACAACGAGCGACCATTGGCCGCCGGGCGCGATCCTGAAGATGCGTCCGAACGGGATATCGACGATGTAGAGGTTGCCATCGGCGTCGAACGACGGACCTTCGATGAAGCAATCGGTCGGCTGGCCCGGCCGGTTGGCGTCGGCCCATTCCGTGTTGACGCCCTTGCGCCGGAACTGATCGGGCATCGCCGAGAAAACCTCGGCCTGAATAAGCCGTGGTGGAGTATCGAGATACATCATCGTGTGGCGTCACCTGCATTGGGAATGAGGTGCACCATAGATGACATCGTCGGCGTCGTCGATTGCCTCGTTCTTGAGAGTCTTACTCATGACGCAGCCAACAAAACTGGACCCTCGCGTAAACTCGTCATGCCCGGCCTTGTGCCGGGCATCCACGTTTTTGCGGCCAGAAAACAAGAAGACGTGGATGGCCGGGACGAGCCCGGCCATGACGAAAAGGAACCATCGGAGTGCGTTCTCCTGATAACGCGCTTGCGTTGTCCAGTCGCCCGTCTCGAAGGATGGCGCAAGAGTGCCTCCTCACCATGAGGAGCGAAAATGAACAGATCTCAGTTAGAAGCGGTTGCCAATTGACGCTGGTCGGAATCAGCGCCGGGAACAGGCGCCTGCGCGATCAACCGTTTCAATTCCGGAATGCACGAACCGCAATTGGTTCCAGCCTTGAGCCGCGCTCCGATCTCGGCGGCGGTGCCGGCACCGGCTGCGATCGCATCACAGATCGTGGTGCGGCCGACACCGAAACAGGCGCAGACCACCGGGCCTGCGCTTGCGAGCCCGTCCATCGACCTGCCCGACAGCAAGGTCCGGCGTTGATCGTTGCTCAGGGCCTCCGCGGCAAACAGGCTCTTGACCACATTCCAGTCGCCGGCGTCGCGCGCGGGCCCCACGAACAGGCAGGTCTCGATGCGGTCATTCGAAAAGGACGCCGCCCGGTAGACCCCGCCGCCAACATCCTTGTATTCGGCGAGATCGTCGCCGGCCGCGGCGTGCAGCCAGGATTGCCAACCCGCGAGATCGGCATTGTTGGCGAGCAGATAGCCGTGGCCGCCACTGACCGACACGCGCGTCCACCAGATCTGCGGCGGCAGGGCCAGTAGCGCGCGCGACAACGCAAAGCCGCGAAAGACATATTCGTATGGCACGATTGATGCCGGCGTCGCCTTGTTCTCGGGCTGGCCGGAATATGGATCGGTAAATGGCGCCACCAGCGCGCCGACGCGCGCGTCGGACGCCGTCTCCTCACTCCAGTGGATCGGCGCGAACAGCATGCCGCGCTGCTGCCGCTCACTGACGACGACTTTGAGGATGCATTGTCCGTAATCGGTGGTGATGCGCGCAAAGCTGTCGTCGGTCACACCGGATTTTAGCGCGTCATCGGGGTGAATTTCGACGAACGGCTCCGGCAGATGCTGACCCAGCCGCGGGCTGGCGCCGGTGCGGGTCATCGTATGCCATTGGTCCCTGATGCGGCCGGTGTTGAGCCGCAGCGGCCTCGCCGCCGTCGTCTCGGTCCGCAAGACAGGCACTTCCGGTGCAATGAAACGCGCCTTGTGGTCGTTGGAAAAAAATCTTCCATCGGCGAAAAGGCGCGGCCGCGGCGCCTCGCCGGCGCGTATCGGCCACTGCACCGGCGCCATCGCATCGAACGCCTCGTCCGACAGCGAACTCAACGCGCCGACATCGAAATCACGGCTGCCGCCATTTTCGAACGCCGATAGCGCGGCATGTTCGCGGAATACATCGGCCGCCGAGTTGAAATTGAAAGCCGCGCCAAAACCGAGTCGCTTTGCGACCTCGCCGACGATCCACCAATCGGGCTTGGTCTCTCCGGGCGGGGTCAGGAATGCGCGCTGACGCGAGATCCGCCGTTCCGAATTGGTCACGGTGCCGGATTTCTCGCCCCAGGCCTGCGCCGGCAACAGGACGTGCACACCTGAGTTGACGGTATCGTTGGAGCGAACGTTTTCGGAAACCACGAACAGTTCAAGTTTACCAAGCGCCGCCCGCGCGGCGTCGGCATCCGGCAACGACACCGCGGGATTGGTGCCCATCACCCACAGTGCCTTGATTTCACCGCGCGCGATCGCCTCGAACATCTGGACCGCCTTCAGCCCTTCATGTGTCGCGATACGCGGCGCTTTCCAGAACCTCCGCACCCGATCGATATCCGGCGGCGTGAAATTCATGTGCGCAGCGAGCTGATTGGCGAGCCCTCCGACTTCTCGTCCGCCCATCGCATTGGGCTGCCCCGTCAGCGAGAACGGCGAAGCACCGGGCTTGCCGATCCGCCCTGTCGCAAGGTGGCAGTTGAGGATGGCGTTGACCTTGTCGGTGCCCTGCGCCGACTGGTTGACGCCTTGTGAGTACAGCGTGACCACGCGCGGCGTGTTCGCAAACATCTGGAAGAACGCGGCGACATCTTTCTCGGCAAGTCCGGTCGCCAGCGCAGTCGCCGCCGTGCTGCCGGCGATGCTGCGCGCCCGCGCCATCGCGTCTTCGAAGCCGGCGGTATAGCGCTCGATGTAGTCGCGATCGAGCGCGCCATTGTCGGCGAGATATACCAATAGTCCGCTGAACAGCGCGGTGTCCGTGCCCGGCTTGAGGCCGAGAAACAGGTCGGCGTCTCCAGCGGTATCGGTGCGGCGCGGGTCGATCACGACGATGCGCGCGCCGCGGCGTTGCTTGTTGACAAGCATGCGCTGGAACAAGACCGGATGGCACCACGCGGCGTTCGAGCCTGTCAGCACCAGCAGGTCGGCTTCGTCGAGATCTTCATAGCAGCCTGGCACGGTGTCGGCGCCGAACGCGCGCTTGTGTCCCGCGACCGACGACGACATGCACAGCCGCGAATTGGTATCGACATTGGCGCTGCCGATGAATCCCTTCATCAGCTTGTTGGCGACGTAATAATCCTCGGTCAGCAACTGCCCCGAGAGATAAAACGCCACCGCACCCGGGCCGTCGCGCGCGATGATGTGATGAAAGCGATGGGCAACATGGTCGAGCGCGTCGGTCCACGCCACCCGTTCCATGACGCCGTTGCTGCAGCGGATCATGGGATGGAGCAACCGGCCCTCGAGCCCGAGCGTTTCGCCGAGCGCCGAGCCTTTGGAGCAAAGCCGCCCGAAATTGGCGGGATGCTCGGTGTCGCCCGAAATCGCGGCACCGCCGTTGCCGTCAGGCGTCGCCAGCACGCCGCAGCCGACGCCGCAATAAGCGCAGGTGGTGCGGGTGGCGCGCAAGGCGGGATCGATGGCTGTCATGGGAGCGATCGCGTCATCAGGTTATGCGGCCTCCTGCCGGACCGCAAACGAGCGGCCGAACATCATGCCGCTGCGGATGCTTGCGACAGGCTCGCGGGTGCGGATCAATTCGAGATACCAGAGCGCGTCGCCGACATCGCCGACCAGGACCGCCCCGGTGAGCCGGCCCTCGGATATCACGAGCTTTCTATAGGTCCCGCGCCTGATATCCTTGAGCATGATGGTTTCGCTGCCGTCGGCGCCGATGAAATCGCCCGCGGAAAATACGCTGACACCGGAGACCTTGAGATTGGTCGCGACCACGCTGCCGCCATAAACAGCGGTTTCGCCCGCCAGATGCCGTGCCAGAACGCGCGCCTGTTCGTAGGCCGGCTCAACCAGGCCGTAACAGATGCCGCGATGCTCGGCACATTCGCCCAGCGCGAAGATATCCGGTGCCGCGGTCTGCATGTGATCGTCGACGACGATGCCGCGGTTGACGGCAATCCCGGCTTCCTTTGCCAGCGCGATATTGGGCCGAATGCCCGCCGCGAAAATCACCGCATCGGCATCAAGTTTTCGGCCATCCGTCAGTTCGACGCCCTCGACGCGGGTATCGCCGTGAATGCGCGCGGTGTTGGCGTTCAGCAGGACCTTGATGCCCTTCGGCTCGACCAGTGATTTCAGCAAGTCCGCGGCCGGCGCATCGAGCTGGCGCTCCATCAGCCGGTCCATCAAGTGAACGAGCGTCACCGGGGCGCCCGCCTTGGCAAGGCCATAGGCCGCCTCCAGTCCCAACAGTCCGCCGCCAACCACGACAACGCGCTTTTTCTGCGCGGCCAGCGTCAGCAGCAGATCGACGTCGCGGGTATCGCGAAAGGTATGGACGCCGACGAGATCCGCGCCGGGTAAATTCAACCACAGCGGCATCGAACCGGTGGCGAGCACCAGCCTGGAAAACGAAACGCTCTCTTCATTGGCGATCTTGAGCTCACGCCGGCCGACGTCGATCTCGGTGGCCAAGCAGCCATATTTCAACGTGACGCCGCGGTCGCGCCACCATGTCGCGGGCTTGAGCTCGATGTCATGCGATTGCGTCTCGCCAGCAAGCACCGACGACAGCAACACGCGATTATAGGCAAGCCGTGGCTCGTCGCCGATCACGGCGATGGCGTAACGGCCCAACGCGACCTTGGCGAGTTCATCGACCAGGCGCGCAGCCGCCATTCCGTTACCGACGACAACCAGGGGTTCGCTCACGGCGGCTACTCTCTACTCGGCGGCCTGCGAGCGGCCATAGGCTTCGGAAATCATGAATCCGGAAAGCGTCCCGTAAGCCGTGGTCCAGGCATCCGCGACTTCAGGCGTCCATCCGTCTCCGAGTCCCTTTTCCAGCGTCCACAGCAACGCGCCGCCGACGACCGGATAATGCTCCGGCTTTGCGCCGTAACTGACGTGGCGTTTGGCCAGCGCACTCGCGGCCGGCAATACGGATTCCAGATTGCCGAGCCCGTTCACCACGACGGCCAGCGTCGCCATCAGTTTCTTGCGCTGTTCCGTCATGTCGGATGGAAACATCGCCTTCACGGAGGGCGCGACTTCGAACAGACGATCGTAGAACAGCACGGCCGCCTGCTCTGAAATCGGCGCGACTTTCGCAAAGCTCTGCTGCACGAGGTTGACTTGATCAGGTGTCATGTTTGTTCACTCCTCTTGTTGTCGCCTCGCCCCACAAGCGGGGCGAGGGTGAGAGAACCAAGCCGCCTCAACAGACGCTGCCGCTCACAGAGGAATTCCGGCACGCGCTGGCGGCGCTTCAGGCAGCCTTCACACCCGCGCCTCGGCGAGGCTCGTGGCGCCCGACGCCACCGGGCTCTTGCGCAGGTAGAACCACCATGTGAGCGCCAGGCAGGTCGCGTAGAACGCCAGATAGATTTCCAGGGCGAGCTGCGGACCACCGGTGACGGCGATCGACTTGCCGAAGCCGCTCGGGATCAGGTAACCGCCGCAGGCGCCGATCGCGCCGATGAAACCGAGCGCAGCACCGCTCTCGATGCTGGCGGTCTTCATGGCGAGCGCCCGGCCGGCTTCGCCCTTGCCCTGTGCCTTCCGCAGATTCTCCTCGCGGAAAATCGACGGGATCATCCGGTAGGTCGATCCGTTGCCGATTCCGGTTGTGACGAAAAGGATAAGGAACATCACGAGGAAGCCGGTGAAGTCCTTGATCCCGACGAAGTACAAAACACCGATCGTTGCAGCGCCCATCGCGATGAAATTCCAGAACGTGATGATGGCACCGCCGATCTTATCGGCGAGCAAGCCGCCCAATGGCCGCGACAGCGAGCCGACCAGCGGTCCAAGGAACGCGATGCCCAACGTGACAGCCGGGAATTGCGTCTTGATCAGCAACGGAAACGCCGCCGAGTAACCGATGAAGGAGCCGAACGTCCCGATATAGATGAAGGACATGATCCAGGTATGCTTGCGCCCGACAATGGCGAGCTGGTCCTTGAACGAGGATTTGGCCGAGGTGAGGTTGTTCATGAAGAAGACCGCGCCGAACACCGCGACGATCAGCGGCAGCACCCACATCAGTCCGGCGTTCTGGAGGTACACCCCCGCAACCGGTGTCGCCTGGTAGAGGTTGATAAGGCCGACCCCCATCAGAATGGGCGTCAACAGCTGGACGCTGCTGACGCCGATATTTCCGCCGGCGGCATTCAAGCCAAGCGCCCAGCCCTTCATGCGGTCGGGATAGAAGAAGGAGATGTTGGCCATGCTCGAGGCAAAGTTGCCGCCGCCGAGACCTGCGGTGGACGCCACCAGCAGCATCAGCCAGAACGGGGTATCGGGCTGGCTCACGAAATAGGCGAGCCCGAGCGTCGGGATGAGAAGCACGGACGCGCTGAAGATGGTCCAGTTGCGGCCGCCGAACATCGTCACCGCAAACGTGTAGGGAAATCGCATCAGCGAGCCGATCAATCCCGGTATCGCCACCAGCTGAAACAATTGGTCGGTTGTGTAGTGGAAGCCGGCCTGCGGCAATTTGGTCGCGACGATGCTCCAGATCAGCCAGACGGAAAATCCGACATGCTCCGCAACAATCGACCAGATCAGATTACGCTTGGCGACGGTTTTGCCCGTCGCGTTCCAAAACGCCTCGTCCTCCGGTTTCCATTCTGAGATCCAGGTCGGGTTCTGCTTGCTCACTGAAGATTCCTTTCTGCCTGCGCTGAATGTCGATTCGTCCGGTGTCATCGCGGCCGCGTTCCAGACACGGAAGCGCACGCTGGGGAGGCCCCAGCCTAGCGGCGTTACAGTTCGGATGATTGATTTCGAGGGACGGCTTCGATGGCGTCGGCATAGGCTATTCAAGCTTCGTGCCAAGCCGCTGCAGCGCAAAAAATTCAGGAATTATAATATGTTAGATATCGCGCCGGGCGGCGCTCCAAGTTCGAGCGCCGCTTCTAAAATTTGCGATTCGCTCAATCCTTGTGCGCCGCACAATAAATGAGCAAGAGGTTCGGATTGTATACGCTAGGCGTCCTCGGTCGCCTTGACGCCAAGCGGCTGCGGCGCCGTGCCCTGACCCGGCTTCATATGAAACTCATACGTCATCAAATGCCACGGCGTCGTCGCCGGCTTGCCGTCGGGCATCACGGCGTCGGTGCGCTTTTCGATCTTGGCGATCAAATCGTTCTTCACGCCGAACACCACGTCGGAATCCAGATACTTGTCGCCGTCGATAAACACGTGAGTGATCAGCGGCTCATAGCCCCGCGCATTGGCGAGGAAATGCACATGCGCTGGCCGCATCGGATGCCGCCTGGTCTGCAGGATCATCTCACCGACCGGACCATCGGTCGGGATCGGATAGCTGCACGGCAGAATGGTGCGAAAGAAGAACCGGCCATCGGCGTCGGTAACAAACCGCGCCCGCGATGATGGCCCCTGCGTCGCATAGGACGCCTTTTGCGAATCGTAAAAGCCGTCATCGTCGGCATGCCAGACGTCGACCGGCACACCGGCCAGCGGCTTGCCCTTGAGGTCGGTGACCCGGCTCTGCACGAACATGCGTTCTCCCGGCAGATTGGCGGAGATATCGGTGCCGTGCGGCATCTGTTTGTGTTCGCCGACATAGAACGGGCCGAGCACGGTGGTCTCGGTGGCGCCCTCGCGTTCCCTGTGGTTCACCGCATCGACCAGCATCGAAACCCCGAGCACGTCCGACAGCAGGATGAACTCCTGCCGGATCGGGGTGCATTTCTGCCCGGTGCGGGTCAGGAAATCGATCGCATATTCCCATTCTTCGAAGGTCAGATCGGTCTTGCGGACATATTCGTGCAGCGACTTCACCAACTCCTGAAGCAGGAATTTGGCCCGCGGGTCCGGCGTCTCCTCAAAGCTGTCGATAACGGCGGCGGTCAATTCGGTGTCGTTGAATTGGGGCATTGGGACTGTCCTGCGGGTGCACGATTGCGGTCGCTAGCTTACACCAGCGACCCGGCCGGGGTAAGCATGTAGCGGTTGGAACAGAGCGCACTTTTCGGCTATCAAGACAACCCTCGACAGCACCGGAGACACGCCCGATGTTAGCCCCGACCCCCGCCTCGCCCGAATCCGCCGGCATGTCCAAGGCCGCTTTCGACCGTATCGAGGATCATCTCAAGCATCGCTACATCGAGGCCGGCCGCTTTCCCGGCACCCAGTTGCTGGTCTATCGTCGTGGCAAGGTGGTCCACAGCGCGGTGCAGGGGTTTGCCGATGTCGAGCGCAAAGTGCCGGTAAAGGACGACACCATCTTTCGCATCTATTCGATGACCAAGCCGATCACGACCGTGGCTTTCATGATGCTGTTCGAGGAAGGCCGCGTCGCGCTCGATGAGCCCGTCCATAAATATATTCCGGAGTGGAAAAACCTTGGGGTTTTCGCAGCCGGGAACGCGCCGGGCTTCCTGACCAAGCCGCCGTCACGGCCGATGCTGATCGTGGACCTGCTGCGGCATACTTCCGGTCTGACCTATGGTTTCCAGCAGCGCTCCAATGTCGACGCCGCCTACCGCGAAAAGAAGATCGGCGAGGTCATCAAGGCCGGCACGCTGCAGTCGATGATCGAGGATCTTGCAAAAATCCCGCTCGAATTCTCGCCCGGCGACGCCTGGAATTATTCGGTCTCGACCGATGTAATCGGTTATCTCGTCGGCAAGATCAGCGGCCGGCCGTTCGAGCAGTTTCTGAAAGAACGGATCTTCGATCCGCTCGGCATGAACGATACCGACTTCTTCGTGCCGGCCGACAAGGTGCATCGTTTCGCGGCCTGTTACTCGGCCGACCCGCAAGGAGGCATGACATTTCATGCTGCCGATCGCAAAGGCGGCCTGACGCTGCAGGATGATCCGACCACAAGCTCTTTCCTGTCGCCGCCCACGTTGATTTCAGGCGGCGGCGGGTTGTGCTCAACCGCGGCCGATTATCTCACCTTCTGCCGTGCGCTGCTCAATGGCGGCGAACTCGGCGGCGTCAGGCTGCTCGGTCCGAAGACGCTGGCGCTGATGACATCAAATCATCTTCCGGGCGGACGCGACCTGCCGGAGATGTCGCGCTCGCTGTTCAGCGAAGCGACCTACAACGGCATCGGCTTCGGTCTCGGCTTCTCCGTCACCATGGAACCCGCCAAAACATTAATCCCCGGCAGCGCCGGCGAATATGCCTGGGGTGGCGCTGCGACGACATCGTTCTGGATCGATCCGGCCGAGGAACTGATCGCGATCTTCATGACCCAGGTGCTGCC
This sequence comes from Bradyrhizobium canariense, assembly GCF_900105125.1. Lineage (NCBI taxonomy): Bacteria > Pseudomonadati > Pseudomonadota > Alphaproteobacteria > Hyphomicrobiales > Nitrobacteraceae > Bradyrhizobium > Bradyrhizobium canariense. The sequence goes on from NZ_LT629750.1 coordinate 2,814,886, forward strand.
GTCGAGCGCCTATCCGTTGCGGCGCGAGCTGCGGACCATGGTTTACGCGGCGATTACCGACAGCAATCTTTAACGGACGGCTGGCAAGCCGGGGTTATGCGTTCTAGCCAAAATTCTGCAGCGCCGGAAACGTCTCCAGCAGCCAGATGCTGGCGGTGGATACCGCGCCGGTGAGAAAGGCAACGCCGGTGATGACCATGAGCACGCCCATCGCCCGCTCGACATTGGCGAGATGCCGTTTCATCCGCGAGAACAGCGACGAAAACCGCTCCAGCATGAAAGCTGCGAGCAGGAAGGGAATGCCGAGGCCGGCGGAATAAACCGCAAGCAGGCCGGCACCTTTCGTCACCGTCGCCTCGGCGGCCGCAACCGACAGGATCGCTGCGAGGATCGGCCCGATGCAGGGTGTCCAGCCGAACGCAAAGGCCAGGCCCATCACATAGGCCCCCCACAGCCCGACCGGCTTGGGTATCGCCAGGCGCCCTTCCCGCATCAAAAATCCAATCCGCGTCAACCCAAGGAAATGCAGCCCCATGATGATGATCACGATGCCGGCAAGGATCGACAGCTCCGCCGACCAGGCGCGGATCAGCGTGCCGATCAGGGAGGCGCTGGCGCCAAGCGCCACAAATACGGTCGAAAAGCCCAGCACGAATATGAACGCTGAAATCATCACGGCCCGCCGTGAGGCGGACGCGGGTTCGTCATTGGCGACGTGCTCGATCGTCGCTCCCGTCAGATAGATCAGGTAGGGCGGCACCAAAGGCAGCACGCACGGCGACAGGAAACTGACCAGACCTGCGATCAGCGCGGCGGGGATCGAAACATCGTGAATCATGAAGTCGGTATCATTCCTGGTGGCTGGCCGCGCCCCGCGCCTGGGCCAAACCTGACGCCGATCTGCGGGATTAATCCGGCTTCATGTAGCGGATGCACAAGATTATCTCGATCAATAATGCGGCACCGCCGGGAGCCGGGCCATTGATCGCCGCCGTGCCGGAGAGCCAGTTCCAGGCATTCCGCCTCGAAGCGCCCCAAATAAGTTCCAAATTGCCATAAGAATTAAGTCCTGCCCCGGCCGGCGGAAGATAGTACCTCTGAACCTAGAATTGCATTTCCTGTTCGATCTATCCTATTATGCTTTGCAAATGCGCCGGATGACCGGCCGCCTTGTGGTGGCCTTTGGCGCGACAAAATTCCCGTGACTTAGCTAAGAATTCCACCATCCCAGCGAACTAAGCGGTATATAAGATGAATCCCTGACCCAGCTGTTCAGGGGCTTCTCGACCGAAGGACGGTAAAAGCAGAATGAATAAATCAGCCGCAAAGAAGATGAAGCAGCGCAGTGCCGGAAAACCCGACATTGAACTGGGCAAGCGGATTCGATTGCGACGTGTCGAGCAACGAATTTCGCAAGCGGAGCTCGGTGAGCAGCTTGGCGTCAGCTTTCAGCAGGTCCAGAAATACGAGAAGGGCGTCAACCGCGTCGGCGCTGCTCGTCTTCAGCAAATTGCCACCGCGCTCGATGTGCCCGTCACGTTCTTTTACGACGGTGACGGCAAGGCACGGGAAGTCGAAAGCCTGCTGTTTCTCGATAGCTCGTTCAGCCTGAGATTGCTGCGCGCCTATAGCAAGATCAAGGATCAGACCGTGCAACGTCAGCTCGTGTCTCTGATGGAATCGATCGCCGCGAACGAAGACTAACGTTTGACCCGCCAATTTTCAGGCGGCTTCACGAAACGTCATGGCTGGTCCGGCCCAGCCTTTCTAATTTATAGCGCCACGGACGTGATCGATCAGCGCCAGCGGATCGGACGGCAGTTTGTCGCCGCGCCATGCGACGTGCTGATCCGGACGCGACAGCACGAGTTTGCTGCCGTTGAAAGCGGCAGTCTCGGGCTCTGCAATCTCAAGCAGCTTTAGCGGCACGCCCCGCTCGCGCGCCGCAGCCTGCAGCGCGGTAACGTCCACGGCGGAATCAAACCTCAACAAAGTGAACTCGGGTCCCATGGCGTCGTAGATCGAGGCGCCGCCCTCGCGCCACAGATGCGGGGTGCGGCAACCCGGCACGGTCGAGGGCGTATAGCTGCTCATCGTATAGGCCGGATGCTCAGTGCCATCATAGGCGATGATCGGCGAACGATCATAATAGGTGCCGAAGTTGAGGCCCGCGCAGGCATATTGCTGCACGTTGATCTCATAGGCGAGACGCCCGACCTCCGCCCGCGCCAGCTCGCCGGCGGATCCCGCATCTTCGATTTCATCGGGGACCGCACCACGGCGGCGAATTTCAGCCTCGGCGTGCGACATCGCAAAACGCGAGACCTGGCTGGTGATCGGCCAGCGCTCCGCCTCATAGGCGTCGAGAATCGAAGCCGGCGCCCAGCCGTTGAGATGGGCGGCAAGCAGCCAGGATAAATTCATCGCATCGGCGATGCCCGCGTTCATTCCGTAACCGGCATAGGGCACCCAGATATGGGCCGCATCGCCGGCGATGAACGCGCAACGATCGCGAAACTTGTTGGCGATCAGGCGGCGTCCGTACCAATCCTCTTTCGAGATGATGTCGTATTTGAAGTCCGCTCCCACGCCGAGAATGGTCCGAAGGCAGGCATCGCGATCGACCGCCTCGAACTCGGTCTCGCCGGGTTTCATATAATTGTGCACCAGCCATCGCTCGCGGCCATCGATCGCGTACACCATGCCGGAGCGCCGCGGATTGATCGCGCCGGTGCCCCAGGCATTCGCGGACTGCTGGCGATCGATCAGCCCGGGCGCGCGGATGTAGGTCGACTGAACACGCTGGATGATGGCATCCCCGGTCAGCTCCGCGCCCATCGCCTTGCGGACGACGGAGCGTGCGCCGTCGCAGCCAATGAGGAAGCGGCAGCTCAAACGCTTCACCGTCCCGGTTTCAAGATCGCGCAGGCTGACGGTTGCGGAAGTATCCTCCACCACCACGTCTTCGACCGATGTCCGGTTGACGATGCGGATGCGCGGTTGCGCGGCGGCATGCTCAAACAGGATCGGTTCAAGGAAGATCTGGTTGATGCGATGCGGCGGCTCCGGCGTCGGCCAGTTGCAATCAGGACCGTCCGTCATGGTGAAGCGGTCGCGACGGCAGGGAATTGGAATGCGCGCCAGTTCCCGCCCGGTAAACGACGTGCGATAGCTGATGTCATGCGGATAATCGGCCGGCAATCCGGCGTTGCGCACCTGTTCGGCGATGCCGAGCCGCCGGAAGGTTTCCATGGTGCGAGCGGCAACGTGATTGCATTTCGGCTCCGGAGGCGCGGCACGGGCGCGCGTTTCCGCGACCGTGACGTTGATTCCCCGCCACGCCAGATCGATCGCCAGCGTCAGCCCAACCGGGCCCGCGCCCACGATCAGTACATCAGAGTCAGTCATTTCGGCCATCAATCGTATCTCGAGAGAGTTTCAGCCAAAGATCAGCCAAGCGAATGGCCAGCGTCATTCCAGCTCGGCGCCGGAAGCCGTGACGATGCCAGCCCATCGATCCACTTCGGTCTTCACATAGGCGGCAAAGCTGTCCGGGGTCGATCCGGGTAGCGGCTCCAGCGCGGCGATCTTGAACTTGTCGCGCGCGGCGGGATCGGCAATCAACTTTGCAAGCTGCGCCGCCAATTGGTCGACGATCGGCCGCGGCATGCCGGCGGGGCCGACCACGCCCTGCCATGCGACAAGCTCAAAACCGGGAAGGCCGCTCTCGGCCAGGGTCGGAATGTCGGGCGCAGCCGTGACCCGCTTCGCCGTGGTCACGCCGAGAACCCTGACCTTGCCTTCGCGAATCTGCGGCAGCGCGGGTTGAAGATCCGCCACCATGAAGGGAACGTGTCCCGCGATCACGTCCAGCATCGCCGGTACGCTGCCGCGATATGGAACGTGGCGGATATCGATTCCCGCGGCCGTTTTCAGCATCTCGGCACCGAGATGCTGCGGACTGCCATTGCCGGCCGAGCCGTAGGCCAGCCCCGGCTTCGATTTGGCATAGGCGATGAACTCGGACAGCGTATTTGCCGGAACGGAAGGGTTGACGATCAGCGCAAACGGCACGCCGGCGACCAGCGCGATCGGCGTAAAATCCTTCACCGGATCGTAAGGCAGCTTCTTGTACAGCGTCTTGTTGATCGCGAGCGTGGTCGAAGTTGCGATCAGCAGCGTGTAACCGTCAGGCTGGGCTCTTGCGACCAGCTCCGCACCAAGCGTCGTGCCGGCCCCCGGCTTGTTCTCGACAATAACGCCGGCGCGAAGCCCGGTCTGGAGCTGATCGGCAACCAGGCGGCCGAGGAAGTCGGTCGTGCCGCCGGCGGGATAAGGCACGATGATCTTGATGGTCTGGCTGGGATAGCTACTCTCGGCAACGGTCGGCAGCCCCGTCAGCAAGGTCAGCGCACCGCCACATCCGGCAATCGCCTGTCGACGATTCCACAGCATTCGTCCTCCCAAACCCACATTCATTTTATTTCAGCGAATAGCTTCGCGAACCTGATTAGCTATCCCGGAGACATAGCAAAGGCAATCCAGCGCTTGCGGCGGTGCAGCAGCCGCACAGGTTTAATCAGAACGCAACTCCGACCCGCCAATATTCAGAAACATTTGCCGATCAGTCTTCACCTGATTCTTCGGCCCGATTTGAGCCCAGCCTGTTCATTTTTCAACGTCAGCGCCACGGCGCATCCCAGGGGCAACAGATATGCGAAGATTGACACTCATTGCCGTTGCCAGCGTGTTTGCAACCGCATCGGCATTCGGCCAAAGCGCGGGCACGGTCACTTCCGGCGCCTCGTCTCCGACCAAACCCGCCGCCGCAACCGTGGCAAAGCCCGTGGCCGCATCAACAGCGGAATCACGTTCCTCGGCGGCGCTGGCGCTGTCACACGAGCCGACCTTCGATCAGGGAACGGCGGGGCGGATCAAGGAGGCCGCGCTGAGCTATTCGGATCTGGCGGTGCGCGGCGGGTGGCCGATGATTCCCACTGATGCCAAATTCGTATCCGGCGTGCCGGGACCGCATGACGATGTGCTGCGCAAGCGTCTTCTGATCAGCGGCGATCTTGCCGCCGACAAGGCCTCCGGCCCTTACGATGCCGATGTCACCGAGGCGGTGATGCGTTTCCAGGCGCGCCACGGCCTTGCGCCGACCGGCATCGTGACGCCGCGTACACTGGCCGCCCTTAACGTGCCCGTGCAGAAACGCATCAGGCAGCTTGAGGCCTCGCTCGAACGCCTTGAAAACATGAATTTCGCGTTTGGGGAGCGCTACGTGGTCGTGAACCTGCCCGCGACATTCGCCGAGGCGGTCGAGAACGACAAGGTGGTCCGGCGCTATCGCGTGATCGTCGGCAAGACCGAAAAGCCTTCGCCAACGCTCACAGCCGAAATCACCAGCGTCAATCTCAACCCGACCTGGACCGTCCCCTCGTCGATCGCGAAGACTGAAATCTCCGCCCATATGCGCAAGGATCCCGGTTATCTCTCCCGCATGCACATGGAAGTGCTGGATGCCCACGACAGCCCGATCGATCCGGGTTCGGTCGATTGGTCCGGCGCCCACACGCCGAACTTCACGGTGCGTCAGCAGTCGGGCACCTGGAATGCGCTGGGCGCCGTGAAGATCGACATGCCGAACCCTTACTCGGTCTATATGCACGACACCAACCAGCGCAGCCTGTTCAGCGACGACTACCGCTTCGACTCGCACGGCTGCGCACGGGTCGATAATGTGCGCGACCTCGCCGCGTGGCTGCTGCAGGAAGAAATGCCGAAATGGAATCGCGCCGCGATCGACGCCGCCATCGCCACCGGCCAGCGCGAAGACATCGCGCTACCCAAGAAGGTCCCGGTGGCCTGGGTCTATCTCACGGCGTGGATGACAAAGGACCAGACCGTTCAGTTCCGCAACGACATCTATGACCAGGATGAACAGCTTCTGGAAGCCACCGCCGAGGAAGCGGCGTTTTTCAGCCAGGCCGCCAATCATCCATTGACGGCCCATCTTGCGCAGTGAATGGATAGTCTTCCAATACAATCAAAATTCCGCGTAACGGAAGACGCCAATGATAATCCTTCACCACGGCTGGCGCTCCAGCGCATCGCGTCGCGTGCGGCTGTGCCTTGAGGAAAAAGGCCTCGACTATGAGGGCCATGTGGTCGACATGGCGCAGATGGAACACCATTCGCCGGAATATCTGAAGATCAATCCGCTGGGCGTGATTCCGACGCTGATCCATGACGGCCGGCCGCTGCACGAGAGCGGCACCATCTGCGAATATCTCGACGAAACTTTTCCCGATCCGCCGCTGCGGCCGGACAGCCCCTACGATCGCGCGCTGATGCGCAACTGGATCAGGCATATCGACGGGCTGATTCACAATCTCATCATCTTCAACTGGCGGCACCATCTGCAAAAGGTCGCGGCGCAATGGTCGGACGAAGAACTGGCCGAGAAACTCAAGAACATCCCGAGCAAGGAGCGCCAGGAGTCCTGGTTACGGGTGGCGCGCAAGCCCTACACCGAGGAAGAGCGCGCCGCCGCGCGCGCCAAGTTGACCCATCAGCTTCTGGACCGGATGGAAGAAGCGCTGAAACCCGCCGGCTGGCTGGTCGGCAGGGCCTATTCGATCGCCGATATCGCCGCGGTGCCGTTTGTGAAGCGGATCGACGAGGAAATCGCTCCGGATGAGGTGACGGCACAGAAACATCCCCGCGTCACCGAATGGTGGACTAAAATACAGGCGCGACCGGCCTTCGCGCGGGCGAAATTCGATCCCTTTATCACCACGGTCTGAACCACCGATCATAGCTTCATCACCGAAAGCAGCTCCGATGCTCGATGTCCCCCAAACCAGCGACAAACCCTATGCCGACGGCAAGATCCTGCAACGGATCGCCGATGGCGTCGGCGTCATCACCTTCAACAATGCCGAAAAGCGCAACGCCATGTCGCTCGACATGTGGGAGGGGCTGGGACAGGCCCTGATCGAACTGCGCGACGATGCCGAGGTGCGCGTGGTGATCCTGGTCGGCGCCGGCGACAAGGCGTTCGTCTCGGGCGCGGATATCAGCCAGTTCGAGAAAACCCGCCACAACGCAGAGGCCTCGGAAGAGTATTCCAAGCGCAGCGCCGCGCAGCGCGCCCTGCTCGCCGATTATCCGAAACCGATCATCGCCTGCATCCGCGGCTTCTGCCTCGGCGGCGGCATGCAGGTCGCGATGTCGGCGGATATCCGCATTGCCGCTACGGACAGCCAGTTCGGCATTCCCGCCGCCAAGCTCGGCATCGCCTATGGCTTTGATGGCTTGCGCCATCTGGTTTCGCTGGTCGGCCCTTCGTGGGCGCGGCTGCTGATGTACACGGGAATGCGGATCGATTCTGCGGAAGCGCTGCGGATCGGATTGGTCGATCGCGTGATTCCCACCGGCGAACTCTGGGGCGAGACCATGGAGATCGCCCGCACCATTTCCGGCAATGCTCCGCTGGCGATCAAGGCTGCCAAGATCACCATTGCGCAGGTGCTGAAAGACCCTGACGATCGCGACATGAACGCGATCAGGCAGATCGGTACCGACTGCATGGACTCAGAGGATTTCCGCGAGGGCCGCCGCGCCTTCATGGAAAAGCGCAAGCCGCAGTTCAAGGGAAAATAGCGCGGGGAAGTTCAGCCTCCCGGCTGCAAACGAAACCGTTCGAGAAGCCGGATTGCGGGAGCGACGGAATCGGCTTCGGGCCGGGTCTCGCGTCGGGTATCACATGGGCCGTCATGCTCATTCAAAAGACGCGCGAGTTCGTTGCAATAGAGTCTCTTCCAGCTTGTGTTCAAGCTGGCGAGAAATTCAAGTTCGCGGCCGGTGAGAATTGACATCAGAAGCCCGGAATGCCGACACGAGCACGGCGTGGGAGCTACATCTTTTGCATTCCGGCGTATTGCCGGCCGCTGTAAGGGCCGACATGAACGCCGGTCTGCATGCATTGCGATTTCGCTGCCACGCACATCCGGAGGCTGTCGGCCTGCGCGCTGGAATCGCGTATGCACGAAGCTGCATAGGCGCTGCAGGTGTGAGGGATCGCAGCCCTGCGCATCGCCATCCTGTATCTGTAGGAGCGGCCTCCATCGGACGACGCGCAACACCTGCCATCCATCTTGGTGGCTGACGCTGTCGTGAATTCGGACGACAGAACGATGCTCGAAATCGCGAGCAACACGATAACGGCCAATCGCTTCATGGTAGACCTCCTTGATTAGCCGACAAGACCGGCGGTCGGCACGATGTTGGCACTGTCAGGAAACACGGTGCTTGCGAGCACGCTCTCTTCCACTCTCAAATGATCCCTCAGCAGACCCTTGAGCACGGAGCGCAGATCGGTGGTTGGTTTGAGGTCGCGTCCCTCATAGAGTTGGCCGGGCTTCAGTCCCGGCCAGTCAGCGATCATGCGTCCGCCCTGGATTGCGCCTCCAGCGAGAAACGCGACGGTGCCTGTACCGTGGTCTGTTCCGGCAGTCCCGTTGATGCGTGCGGTGCGCCCGAACTCGGTGACGATCGCGACCACCGTCTCGCGCCAGGCCTCGCCCATGTTGGTCTCGATAGCGGCCAGCGCGCCGTCGAGGGCTCCCAGCAGATTGGCGAGCTGACCGGACGCCGCGCCTTCGTTGATGTGCGTATCCCACCCGACAAAGCCCACCGCTCCGACACGCGGGCCGTCCGGCTTGGCGAGAAAGCGGGCAGCGGTGCCGGCAGCATCGGCAAAATAGGCGCGCACGCGCGCAATGCCGGGCGGTGGCAGCGGGGTGCCGGCGGACTTCGAAGCCTCGCCTCCGGTGGGGCCGAGTGCCGCAAGGCGGATGCGCGCCTCAAGCGCAACCGCAAGTCCTGGATCGGTGTGCTGATAGAGGTCCAGCAAGCGGGCCTGGGTGTCGTCGCTGGCAGGAAGCAATTGCTGCGGGACCCAGGACATCACCGGGGCCTTGCCTCGCACCACCAGGGGCGTCACCGGACCCACGCCGATGGCGCGGCTGCCGCGCAGATCCACCCGGCCGTCCGATGCCAGCGCGAGCAGAGCGCGATTGAGCCAGCCGGTATCGATCGCGCCGGGCCGAGCCACCCCGCTCTCGAGAACATCCTGGCCATCGAAATGCGAGCGCTCGCGATACGGTGTCGCCGTGGCATGAACAATCGAGGCTTGCTGTGCCTTGTAAAGCCGGTGCAGGTTTGGCATCGCGGGATTGAGCGCGAACAAGCTGTCGAGCGGCAGTGCGGGCGTTTTGCCGTCGAGCACCAGGGCGCGATCGCCGCGCAGGCTAATCCAGTCGGGGTCGCCGACCGGTGCCACCGCGCCCAGTCCGTCAAGAGCGCCTCTCAGTACGATGACGAGCATGCGTGGATCGCGGCCTTCCGCTCGTGCCAGCTTGGGCATTTGAGTCCAGGCAAAGAGAGCGCCGGAACCGATCAGCATCTCGCGACGGCTGGGCAGGTGGCGGCAAAAGGTCATGGTCACCTCCTCTGGAGTTCAGCCGACATGAACAGCAGCGCCAGTGCCTGCTGACGGCTTTCGGCACGCCCCACGGTCTCCTTCACTTCGGCCGACACAGTCGATCCGAAGACGGCCTCGATGACATCATGGGGATCGACCTTGTCCGCTACGCGTTCAGCGAAGTTGTTGGCAACATCCAGCCGCCGCCCAATTCCGTCGATCCAGCTCGCCTCGTCGTCGGGAAAGCCTTTGGGTGACGAGGGTCGCCACAACGGCTCGCCGAGAAGCGCCTGCCCTGCCGTGAATCGCACGGGGTCGACTTGGGTAATGCCGGTTGCGCGCACGATGCCGACGACCCACTCGCTTGGACGTTTGAGTTTGGTGGGCGTCTGCGTCCAGGATTCGGCAGACGCGACCATCACCTTGGCCGTCTCCTTGAGATCGCCGCCGGTATCAAGGAAAGCCTTTGCCATCTTCTCAACCAGTGGCGCAGGCGGCGTATCGGAAACGAAGTGGCGTGCCAGCTTGGTGGCCAAATGCGTCGCAGTCGCAGGATGCGCCGCCAGATCTCGGAGTACGGCGCGGCCTTGCTCCACCCCTTCGTCCTCGTAGACCTTGCCCATCACCGTCTTCGCGCCGGGTTCGTGCAGGCGCGGATTGAACGTGAACTCGCCACCATGCTCGGGGTTGTCGCCCGGTGGCACCAGGGTCCATCCGGTGAGCACGTTGGCGAAGCTGATGACATCATCCTGGCTATAGCCGCTCCGAACCCCCAGCGTGTGCAGCTCCAGGGTTTCGCGCGCAAAATTTTCGTTGAGGCCACGGTTGCGATTGATGCCGGCGATCGAATTCGGCCCCATCGAAGCGGTGTTATCGAGGTAGAACAGCATGGCCGGATGGCCCTCGGCGGCCAGCAGCATATCGGCGAACCGGCCAAGCACGTGCGGACGAATCGCCTCGCGCTCATAGGCGCCGGACATGCTTTGGATCTTGTCAGCCGAGACGCAGAAATGATTGGACCAGAACCAGACGAGCCGCTCGGTAAATCCGATTTCGGCGTTGAGAGCAGTTTCGGTGCGAAGCTTCGCCTCTTCGAGATAGATCGGCCGACCTGGGTCGGGAACGGCATCGGCGGCGATCTTTGCCGCCATCTCGTTACCGTCTTGCCCGGCGCCCTCAACCATTGAGGATGCCTCCGACATCTGTTGTCGTTTCGCTTCGTCCTGGGCTCGCGTTGCGACGATCGTTCGGGCTTGCCGCTTCGCGTTGGCATCGGCAACCGTGCGGAAAGCCCGAGAACTTGAAGGCAACGCACTTGAAGGCAGCGAACTTGAAGGTAACGCGGATGCCGCGACCTGGCCTGAAGGCGACCGCTCGAGTTCGGCGATCAAAGCCCCACGCGGGTCCGCCTCGATGGCCGCAATCGATCCCGGGCGCGGCCCCATGCCAAACCGGTGGAGGGCCAGCGCGGCCTCGGCTTTTGCGGAACTGCTCATAGCAACGGCCCGAAAGATACGAAGCTACAGCGCGCGGGTAATGACCTAGCGCTTATAGCCTCAACATGACTACAAGACGTAACGCTACGACTCGTAGCACTAAGGGCTGTTCAGCGCAAGTCCCGAGTGAGTCCCGAGCGCGGCTCTCAAACCCCCGGTCAGATCGAGCCTGACTTCCGCAGCAATTTGCGGCCTGTGAATTGCCTCAGGACTGCGGACCCAGCGCGATCCTTCCGATCATGCCGTCCTTGACCAGGCCTATTCTCCATTCCGCCGAGCCGTTGGCGAAATGGGCCATGTAGACGTCGCTGTCGAGAGCGGTGACGCCCCGAAACGAGACGGCTCGCAGCGCGCCAAGCTTGGCGAGAATTGCCTGGTCCAAGGCAAGCTGCTGACGCGTCTGCGCCGCGACTTCAGGGGTCATGCGATCGTAGTTCGGTTCGCCGCGGCCCAAGGCCTCGATATATTGGCGCAGCATCTCCTCGCTGCGGGCCAATGGAGCGGTGCGCCGCGACGCCGCGTGCTCCGGCTGACTGCCCGCAGCGGACGCTTCGACGTTATGATAGCGGGTGCGCTGTCCCGGCAGGACGATCTCCAGACATTGTCCTGACGTGTCGGCGACGACCCATGGACTGTCGACATAGGTCAAGACCGAGGATGACATATTATCACCGATCATGCCCTGGGCCGTGCGTTTTCCCTCGGAGTCCAACTTGTACAGGCGGATGTCGCTCCCGCTGCTGTTGTAGAACAGCAGTTTGATCGGCGCGGTCTCGCCGTGAGATCTCAAACCCTGCTCGTCGGAACAGGCGGCGACCCCGCCGAGCGCATCGTTGCCATCAGGCCGGAACAGGACATCGTCCGCTTTGCCGTCCGTTCCCAGCAGAAGCCGAAACTCGGCAAACCCATTGGCGAACTTCACGCCATAAATGTCGTAACCGCCAGGACCGACGCCGCGAAAGAAGATCGACTCGACCGCGCCGAGGGCTGTCAGCATCGCCTGCAGCTCCGAGGCCTGACGGCGGACCCTGGCAGCCAAAGGTGCACTCATGCGGTCATAGTTCGGGGTGCCGCGTTGCATGTCCGCGATCCCTCTCAGGAGCGCATCCTTGCTGCCTGGCACCGGCATCTGTTCTCTGAATCGATCCGGAGCTTCGGCAATTCGCCGTGCAAATTGTTCTTCGACCATCGTTGCCCTGGCAACGTCGACCCGCGGCGCGAGCCGGGCGCCTGACGTCGGCTGCTGAAACAGGATTCGGGTCACCTTTGCCTGGTCGTCGCGCAGGAAAATGACGAGGTCATCCTGGTCGCTGGAAAAGGCATCGGCGCCATGAGCGGTGACTTCGAATTTCGATCGCCCCGTCTCCTGCACAAGCATCCGATCGCCCTCGCGGGTTACGGTGAGCACGCGGTTTGCCGTCAACTCGTACCAGCCGACATACGAATCGAGCCGACTTGCATCGGCCTCGGTGCCCGGGCCGGACATTTGGGCGATCCGAACCGCTCGCAAGTCGTGGTCGTTCTGGCGCAACATCAACTCTGGTCGTCGTTCGCCATCGATGGCGAACGTAATCTGGCCGGCGGCAGCCGGGTAGGAATAAGCGCCGTTCGGCTCCACGGAGAATCGGAGCTTTCGCTGCCCGGTGAGTTGTCCGAAGAGATCATTGCCTTCCCGAAAAACGGCGAAGATCGATGCTGGACCAACCGAATAAAAATCGACCAGTTGCGGCTTGCGCACGGCGGTCGTCGCGTCCGCTGCGCCGCCAATGACCGGCGTCGATCCCGGCGAAGTGCTGTAGGCGATGCTGCCGGCAGATACGATGACAACCGGCGCAATGGCCGCTGCGGTCCAGATCCGTTTCCGCCACCCTGCCCTTGCAGGCACGGCGGGTGCGCCAAGAATACGCGCAACGCGGGTGTGGACCGTACACCCCCTTGCCATCTCCAGGCCCGCCGGCACCTGCCGACCATGCTGCATGAGATCGAGGAGAATCTCGGCGTAGCAAACCCTGTCTTCAAGAACTTCGATCGCACGGGCGTCGCTGATGATTTCGGCAAGCTCAGCCAGCCGGATCAGATGCCACCAGGCAAACGGGCTGAACCAGAACACCGCACGATTGAGCGAGGCCAAAACCAGCACGTAGAAATCGCCATGGGCGACGTGGGCGCCCTCGTGCACAAGCACGGCTTGCCGCTTCGGGGAATCCCAATCGAAACATTGAGGAGGAAGCAGAATGGTTGAGCCGAAGGTGACGGGGCCGCCGATGGCAACGCTCACGCGCACGTCTGCGCCGGCACACCAGGATTCACGGATCGGTTTCGCGGCACGGACCAGCCGCCACGTCAGGTAGATGCCGACGGCCAATCTCAGCAACAGCGCTCCGGCAACAAATGCGTAGACCGCCGTCGCGACGGCCCACCCATTGACGGCTTCGTGCGTCTTGCCGTGAACTGCACCGGGGATGTCGAATTCCGACGGGAGCGACGACGAGCCAAGCGGCTCCGCCAGAGAACTCCCGGCGGGCCAAAGGTTTTCCGATGCCGGTACCGGCAACGGATCCAAGGTGATGGTTACCGTGGTCCAATGCATCAGCAGCGGCATCGACAATGACGCCACCAGCACTGATATCCAGGACGTCATCTGCACATGCGGATTTTGGATACGGAAAAGAATCAAGCCAACCCATACGACGCTGCCGAGCAGCAAGGAGCGCAGCGCCGATTCCGCCAGAATCGCCAGCATCATTTTTTCCCTCCCTTCGCCTTCGCCTTCGCAACTTGGTCAGCAAGCATGCGCAGCTGCCGTTGATCGAGCATGGCTGTGTCCACCATGCCGACCAAAACCTCTTCGACGGAACCGTTGCAGAACCAGTCAACGATGCGCTGGACGGCTTTCGCCGCAACCCGTCCGCGCGGCTCAGCCGCATGGTAGACATAGGTTCGCCCATCGACCGTGTGCGTCGTGTAACCCTTATCTTCCAGCCTTCGCAGCACGGTCCGAACGGTCGATTCCTTGAGAGGACGAGAAAGCCGCTCACGCACGGCCTCCGCCGTGACCGGGCCGTTGGCCCAAACCAGCTGCATTACCTCTCGTTCGAGGTCACCCAGTTCGGGCAGGCTTTCATCCATGTTGGGCCTCTTGTAACGCTACAGATCGTCGCATACGTGACGGCGTTCGGCAATATCTGGGTTGGGGCAGCTTCCGGAAAACCGAGGCTTCCAGACGAGCGCAGCGATTCCGGATTCCGTTGGAGTTCCGCATAGCGCTGCGGTCATCCCAGTTCCTCGCCCGGTCCGCTGATTTGGGCAGTCCAGTCCCCTTCTCAAAAATTTTCCTGTTTCCCGCCCGGTGGAAACACCTCCATATCCCGCGCCGTCCCGGCCCCCGGAGAGGGGCGTATCGCGATCGTCACGGACGTTGGGCATGGGATGCGGTGGACGCGGCGGCGGCGGGCGCGCGATGGCGTCGCAGGGCGGGTTCGCAGGAGCCCGTGAGCGATCGCCGGGCGCGCGGACGAACGGCGCCAACGCGGACGGCGAAGTCGTGTGGTCCTGGCACCCGTTGCTGGTGTCAAGTTGGCGGAGGTGACGTCGGCCCGACCGGGTCCGGCAAAACCTTAAATCCGCCGATGACGGTGACAAGAGGAATTCGTCGCCGGGGAGAGCACGAAGTAAGCCGTTAAAACCATTGCGTGCGGGAATGCCGGGTGAACCCGGTGGACTCGTGGTGACTAACTCGTGTGCTTTCCACCCTTTGCACGCGAGGCTGCGGGTGCGGCGGGCACCCGGCATTCCCCACGCCCTCTCAGGGCGAAAGTATTTGTAAAAGCTCGGGCGCATCGCGCCGCGAGATCGCGGATGCGCGTTTGGGGTTTTTCCTGGCTGTCTGAAAATTGAATCCGTAGCGACTCACTGAGCGCGAATGCACGCCACATTGCGTCGTCCCCGCGTGCGCGAAGACGTTGAGAGCAAAGCGCTCTCCGGGCCGTACCGCTCTACAGCGCCGCGAGCACTGCCTTCGCAATATCGGCGGTCCCATTGCGGCCGCCGAACTCCATCGGCTTGATGCCATCAGCATAGGCCTTGTCGACGGCCTTCTCGATGCGCTCGCCGGCCTCAGTCGCGCCTTCAAGGCCATGCTTGTCGGCGAGCCAGTCCAGCATCATCGCCGCGGAAAGGATCATCCCGGTGGGATTGGCCTTGCCCTGCCCCATAATGTCGGGCGCGGTGCCGTGACATGGCTGGAACACGGCGTAACGGTCGCCGATGTCGGCGGACGGCGCCATGCCCATGCCGCCGATCAGGCCCGCCGTCATGTCGGAGAGAATGTCGCCGAACATGTTCTCCATCACCATCACGTCGAAATCCCAGGGCCGTTTGACCAGCATCGCCGAGCAGGCGTCGACATAAAGCCGGTCGGTCTTGACGTCGGGATGGCGTTGAGCGGCCTCATCAAACATCTCGCGAAAGAACGCGAACGCCTTGAACACATTGGCTTTATCGACACAGGTTAATCCTCCATTGGCACGCCCGCGCGCCTTGCGGCGCTCCGCCAGCCGAAACGAGAATTCAAACAGCCGCTCCGACGTCTTGCGCGTGATCACCAATGTTTCGCGCGCTTCGGTATCGGTGACGACGCCCTTGCCCATCGAGGCAAACAGCCCTTCGGTGGATTCCCGGATCACCACCAGATCGATGCCGCGCTGGTCGGCGCCGACGATCGGACTGGGTACGCCGGGGATCAGCCGCGCCGGACGCACGCCGGCATAGAGGTCGAAGTGAAAGCGCAGCTCCACCTGCGGCATGATCTCGGTATTATCGGGGTAACGCACCGACGGCAGGCCGCAGGCGCCGAGCAGGATCGCATCCGCCTCCTCGCACAGCCGCACGGTGCTGTCAGGCATCGACTTGCCGGTCTCGCGATAATGGTTGGCGCCGGCCGGCGCGTCGGTGAAGCGAAACTTCAGACCCGATTTCGACTCGATCTTGCGCAGGACCTCGAGCGCCGGCGCCATCACTTCAGGCCCGATGCCGTCGCCGGCAAGCACGGCGATATGGAATGTGTCGTTAGCTGACATGGAATTTCCTTAAGAGACGGAGAGTTTGATGTCATTCCGGGGCGATGCGAAGCATCGAACCCGGAATCTCGAGATTTCCCGATGTGCAATTGCACATCTGAGGTCTGGTCCTTCGGACCATCCGGAATGACAGTTATCTACGGCGTCAACACCGCGCGACCGACCAGCCTGCCCTTCTGCAGATCAACCAGTGCCTCATTGGCTTTGGCAAGCGGCATCGGCGTCACCGGAATTGGCGCGATCTTCTTGGTGCGCACGAGATCGAGCAGCTCCTGGGTTTCCCTGAGATTGCCGACATAGCTGCCCTGGATGGTGATGGCCTTGATCGGAATCAGCGGCAGCGCCCATGGCGCGCCGCCGCCGAACAGCCCGACGATCACGAGCTTGCCGCCTTTGGTCAGGCAGTCGAAGCCAAGCTGGGTAGTGGCGGCATTTCCGACGAGATCGATCACCGCGCGGATCGGCCCGCCGGCTTTCTTGGCGAGCTGTTCCAGCGCATCGGGCGCCTTGCCGTCGACCGTCGCCAACGCACCGGCTTTTTCCGCAGCCTCACGCTTGCGTGCGTCGATATCGACGACGATAGCGCCCTTGCCGCCCATTGCCTTCAGAAGCGACAGCGCCATCAGGCCGAGGCCGCCGGCGCCAAAAATGACGATCGGCGTGTTGAAATCGGCTTCGACCTTCTTCAGCGCGCTGTAGGTCGTAACACCGGAACACGCATAGGGCGCGGCGGTGACGGGATCGAGGCCCTTCAAATTCAGGAGATAACGCGGGTGCGGCACCGTCATGTAGTCGGCATAGCCGCCGTCGCAATAGACGCCCAGCGCATTGGGCTTCAGACACATATTCTCTTCGCCGGCGAGACAGGTCTCGCACTTGCCGCAGCCGAGCCAGGGATAGACCAGCGCGACGTCGCCGGCCTTGAGATCGGCCTTGTCGCCGGCCTTGACGTCCGGTCCGAACGCCACGATTTCGCCGACCGTCTCATGCCCCATCGTTCGCGGCAGCGAGACGCCGCGATCCTTCAGCGAAAGCGGCTTCCGTCCGTGGCCGAGATCATAACCGCCTTCCCAGATGTGCAGATCGCTGTGGCAGACGCCGGCCGCCTTCACCTTGATCAGCACTTGCGTTCCCGACGGTTGCGGCGTGGGCTGGTCGACCTCTTTCAAAGGAGCGTTGAACTCGACAACCTGGAAACTCTTCATCGCTTCTCTCCCGATGTTTTTGTTGGTTTTTGCTCATTATTCTCTTGGACCGACACTGCCACGTCCGCGCAGTCGAAACAAACGCGCAAGGCCACATGCGCTTCAGCGCTGCAGGGCCATCGCAGGCTTTCCGGTGAAGGCCGCGATTTCGTCTTCCGACAGACCGCTCTCCTTGAGATAGACAACCGTATGCTCGCCCAGCGTCGCCGCGCGCCGGCCCGCCGAAACCTTGGCTCCGGACATCCGGAACGGCAAATTCATGACCTTGAACGTGCCGCCATCATCCTCCACTTCGGCCAGCGCGCCGCGGTGCGCGATCTGGGGATCGGACAGGGCTTGCGCCACGGTGCGATAGGCCGAACTGGGAACTCCGTTCTTGTTGAGTTCGGCAAGGCATTGTTCGGTCGAGAGGGTGCGCGACCACGTCTCGATACCGTCCATCAGGCCTTCCCAGTTGGTGCGCCGATCAGTGTATTTCGCAAAGCGCGGATCGCTGATCCATTCGGTATGGCCGGCAGCCGTGACGAGGTTCTGGAACGTCTTTTCGCTGGCGATGGCGATCATCACATAACCATCCGCGGTCTCGACCGGGCCGAACATCGGGCGGCTCGGCGACGCCACCGCGAATTGCGACCACTGCACTTCATTCAGGGTCAGGCTGAGCATCGATTCCATCATGGAAACGTCGATGTGCTGACCTTTTTGGCTATCACGACGCTGATACAGCGCCGCCGCGATGGCTCCGAACGCATAGACACCGGTAACGACGTCGGCGTGATAAATGCCGCAATAGTCCGGCCGGCTTCGCCCCGGCTGGTACGACAAATGAGCCATGTCGTAACCGGAGGCCGCATGGATGACCGGCGCGTAGGCCGGCAGTTCGGCTGACGGTCCGGTCTGGCCGTATCCGGAGATCGAACAATAGATCAGTTTTGGATTGAGTTGCCGCAGCGAATCGTAGTTCAGCTTCAGTCGTCGCATCACGCCGGGGCGAAAATTCTCGACCAGAATATCCGCGCTCAAAACCAGCTTGCGGACGACTTCAATCGCGTTCGGCGATTTCAGATCAAGCACGAGACTTTTCTTGCCGGCATTGAGTTGGCCGAAGGCCGAGCTGGACTTATTCCGGACCGGCGGGCGGGTCCTCATCGTCTCCCCTTCGGCCGACTCGATCTTGATGACCTCCGCTCCCATGTCCGCCAGCATCCGCGTGCAATGCGGGCCGGCGATCGTGGTCGAAAAATCAAGCACGCGAAGGCCCTGGAAGCTCTTTGTCAAATTACCCTCATCGTTTCCCGCTATGGTCATTTCCAAAGCTCCTTAGTTTCGCGTTCTTGGGCCGCGTTCTTCCGCGCGGCGTGACCCTAAATTGCGCCGACACGGCAGGGAAGCATTTCCCTTGAGATCGACCTGCCGTGTCGGAGCATTTTACTCCAAAGCAAAACTGGACCCATTCTTGCATAGCTGGAATTTAGGCTGGTCCGAGGGCACTTCTTGAAAGTACTGTTCGTCACCACGGAAATGGACGACTTCGTCCGCGTCGGCGGTCTTGCGGCCGTGTCAGCCGCCCTCCCCCGCGCACTGCGCCTTCGGAACGACGTCAGGATTTTTCTTCCCGGCTATCAGGACGTCATCGAGCAACTCACCCATATTGAAATCATCGGCCATTGCCCGGCTCTGGCGGAAATGCCGGCCTGCACGATTGGGCTGGCATCAACCAGGGACGGTCTTCCCGTCTACGTTCTGTTGTGTCCGCAACTCTACGATCGACCCGGTAACCCCTATGGCGACGCCTCGGGGCGGGACTGGCCCGATAACGATCTTCGCTTCGGACGATTTGCCTCGGCGGCAGCCCGGTTGGCAGCGGGCATGGTGGACAGAAACTGGGCAGCGGACCTCGTTCACGCCAACGACTGGCAGGCCGCGCTTGTGCCGGCCTACCTCGCCTGGAATGCGGTCAGGATCCCGAGCATCCTGACCATCCACAATTTGGCCTATCAGGGCCTGTTCCCGAAAGAGTCGCTGCGCCGGATCGGTGCGCCGGAGAACTCCTTCCATATCGATGGGCTCGAGTTTTACGATAAATTATCCTTTCTCAAGGGCGGCATTGTCTACGCTTCGCATCTGACCACGGTCAGCGAGACCTATGCCAGGGAGATCACCACGCCGGAGCTCGGCTGCGGGCTCGAGGGGCTGCTGCGCATTCGCTCCGACGCAGCACAATTGACAGGCATATTGAACGGCATCGACGAAAGCTGGGACCCGCAGGTGTGCGCGCAATTGGCGCAGCCATTTGGTGCCGGGGATTGGGAAGGCAAGCGGGCGAACGCCAACTACGTACGCCAGCAATTCGGGTTGGCAGTGTCGCGCGGTCCGATTTTCGGCCTCGTTGCCCGTCTCGTTCACCAGAAGGGCGTCGATCTCGTGCTATCGGCTGCGGACGAGATCATCGAAGCCGGAGGACAGATTGTCGTGACCGGCAGCGGCGAGCCTCATATCGAACAGGCTCTGGTCGAAGCACATCGCCGCCGGCCGGACGCCATCGGCGTCGCGCTCGGATTTAACGACGGCCAGGCCCGGCGGATTTTTGCCGGCAGTGATTTCACCCTGATGCCGTCGCGGTTCGAACCTTGCGGATTGAGCCAGATGTACGCGCAGAAGTTCGGATCTCTGCCGATCGGTCATCAGACCGGCGGGCTGGCGGAAACCATCCTGGACGGCGAAACCGGATTTCTGTTCACCCAGCCTTCCACGGAATCGTTTCTTGGCGGCGTCCGGCGCGCGTTCACGACCTTCGCGACCAAGGATCGCCTCAACTCGATGCGCCGCAACGCGATGTCCCGGTCATTCAGCTGGGATATCTCCGCAGCGTGTTACGGCGCGCTGTATCGGAAGGCGTTGTCGGCTTAAGGCGCATGATCCGAAAAAAGTGGCGACCGCCCTCACGGCACGTTCCGTCGCGTTTCCGGCATCACCAACCAGACCAGGGCAAGACCCAGCGCCGCGACGCCGGCAAGCCCGGTGAAGGCGACGCTGCTGCCAAATTTGTCGCTGGCATAACCGGCAAGCACGGTGCTCAGTGACGCACCAATCCCGGTCGCGGTGCCGACAATACCTTGCGCAAGGTTGAAATGGCCGCTGCCGCACGCGACGTCCGCGACAATCAGCGGCACCATCACGCTGAAGACCGCAGCCGTGATGCCGTCGAAGATCTGCACGGCCACCAGGAAATACGGATCGCTGACGGTCGCGAACAGCAGACCGCGGATCGCCAGCGCCGCAAAACCAAGTAGCAGCAATGGCCGCCGTCCCCATTGCTGCGCCTTGCGCCCGACCGAGGGTGACGTCCACGCCACGATGGCCTGCGGCACGACGATACAGGCGGCGATCAACACCGGCGCCCACCGGCTCGACCGGGTGGTGACAACGCCCGCCATCAAGGGAAGCATCGCCGCGTTGGCGAGTTGCAGCAGGAAGATGCTGCCGGCGAAGATCAACAGCGCGCGCTGACGTATAAGGCTGAGGATACTGGTGACCTTGACGGCATCCACCTCGGGCTCGACAGCGCCATGCGCGTGGGTGGCATCAACTTCGCGCTCACGGATACGGGCGAGCGAGAGCAATGCGGGAATGGCGAGGATAAAGGTGACGATAAATACCGAGCGGCTGGACAACAAATAGCCGGAGGTGCCCATGACGGCGGCGGCTGTTCCGTTGCCGAGCGACGCGAAACGGGCATTGCGTCCGAACCGCTCGCCGATCGCATGTGGCCCGACCAGGCCGAGGCTGATCGCGGCAATGGCCGGACCAAGCACACAGCTCGCGGCGGCGTGCAGTGTCGCAGCCATCACGACGACAGGGAAAATCGGCCATACCGCATATCCGAGCGCGCTGGTGCCGATGGTCGCGACCGCGAGCGCCGCCACCAGCCGTTCGGAGCGCGCAGCATCGACGATGGCTCCGCCGGGCATCTGCCCGATCAGGCCGACGATTCCACCGATCGACAACACCAGACCGATCTGGGCCTGGGTCCATTTTTCCGTCGTCAGATAAACCGCGACAAACGGACCGAACCCGGTCTGCACATCGGCCAGAAAGAAGATAAACCAGTCGAGGCCGCGCAAGCTCTCGCGCGAAGGAGACCGTTTCGGCGGCGGAGCTCCCGGCTCAGCACGCAACGGCGCGTTGCGATCGCCACCAATCGCTCGCTCGCGATCACCGCCACCGTTCCTCTCAATCGGGTATATGGATGAGCGAGCGAACAGGATCTCTCTCCGCTTCTCTATTGGTCGTCAAATTGTAGCGGTTCCAGATTGCCAGAGGCGCCAAGCACCACGATCGGCGTATCCTCTTTGTATTCAGGCGCGGCCTTGACCTGGTCCTTTGTCAGTTCAAGCGTGACGGCGTCGCTCTTGTCGGAAACGCGTCCGAAACGCAGCGCGTTCCAGTCCACGACGATCTTTCGGCTGCCGACACCGAGAAAGCCACCGAAATCGATCACAGCCGCGCGCACGGTACCGGTGCGATCGACGATCACATCGACGATGTGCCCCATATCCTCATTCGCCGCGCTACGAACGTCGCGGCCCAGCACGCCATGTGCCTCCTTCGCGCCAAGGATGGTGACCGATGGCGGC
The DNA here is from genome assembly GCF_900105125.1 of Bradyrhizobium canariense. Lineage (NCBI taxonomy): Bacteria > Pseudomonadati > Pseudomonadota > Alphaproteobacteria > Hyphomicrobiales > Nitrobacteraceae > Bradyrhizobium > Bradyrhizobium canariense. Next base: position 2,836,792 of record NZ_LT629750.1, read on the forward strand.
GGCGCAGGCGGAGGCTCTTTCGGTGGGGCTGGCGGCGTTGCATTTTGCGGCGGGGCCGATACCGGCGGATTATTAGCTGCCGGCGGCGAACCCGGGTTGTCGGCTGTCCAGGCCGGAGCCGCCGCGAGCGATAAAAGAATGATGGCAAGCGACGCGACCAGGCGGTTTACGCGCATATGGCCTCCTCCATCGAGTGCGGCTTTAATGAGCCAGCACGATCGAAACCTGAATCTGGCCGCGCGTGCGCAACACCTCCATCGATACGTCATCACCATGACGGCGAACACGGAGATCGACGCTTGAAGGGCCAAGCTGCAAATCGCGCAGCACCACCTCATTGAGGAAGGCCGGCAAGCGCGGATTGCGCAAGCGAATTTCACCACGCTGCACATCGAATTCGAGACCGAGTGCTGCTTCGAGCAGCGTAAACGGCGTCGCGCTTGCCCAGGCCTGCGGCGCGCAGGCGACCGGATATAGCGTCGGACCGCGCTGCTTTTCGCGTCTGAAACCGCAGAAAAGCTCCGGCAACCGCCGCAAATCCATATAGGCGGCAGCGTCGAACAGGCCCTTGAACACATGCTCTACCGCATGCTTCAGCCCGTAACGCCCGAGCCCAAGCGCAATCAGCGCGTTGTCGTGCGGCCAGATCGAGCCATCATGATAGGACATCGGGTTGTAGCGCGCTTCGCCGCGCGCCACGGTGCGAATGCCCCAGCCCGTGAAGAAGTGCGGCAGCATCAAATCGGCGGCGACCTTGCGGGCGCGGTCTTCACGAACGATGCCGGTAAACAAAAGCTGCCCTGCGTTTGACGCCCGCACCTTGCACGGTTGCTTGGCGCCGTCGAGCGCAAGCGCGTAGGTCCCGAGTTCCTCGCACCAGAATGCGTCCTCAAATCGCTCAGCGAGCTGCTTCGCATCCGCTTCGAGCTTTTGGGCCTGATCGGTCTTGCCAAGACGCAGTGCGCAACGCGACGCCAGTTGCTTGCCGGCAAAAACGTAGCCCTGCACTTCCGCGAGCGCGATGTACCCCTCAGCCAGCCGGCCGTCGGCATGGAAGATCGCGTCGTAGGAGTCTTTCCAGCCCTGATTGGCAAGCCCCTTTTCGGAAGCGCGCTGATATTCGACAAATCCGTCGCGGTCGGGATCGCCGGCGCCGTCGATCCAGCGTAGCGCGGCTTCGATCGCCGGCCACAGCTCAACCAGCGTCTCCTCGTCGCCCGTGCGCTCGACGTAAAGGCCTGCCAGCAACACGAACAGCGGCGTCGAATCGACGCTGCCATAATATTGCGCGAACGGCACTTCGTGCAGCGAAGCCATCTCGCCGCCACGCATCTCGTGCAGGATCTTTCCAGGTTCGGCGTCGGCAAGCGGATCAGTCGTTTTTGCCTGATAAAATGCCAACCGTTTCAGCACACCACGTGCGACCCGCGGATCGATCCACAACATCTGCAACGCGGTGATGATGCCGTCGCGGCCAAATGTCGTCGAATACCAGGGGATGCCGGCATAGGGATATCGCCCCTGCGCGGTATCCGTCATCAGCATATTGAGGTCGGCCATCGATTGGCACACCACCTCGTTGAAAATGTTGTTTGACGTCTCGATGCTGGCGGCGCCCCTGGTCGACTGACGCATTTCACGGCGATGCGCCAGCAATCCCCGGAAGAACGGAACCGGCTTGAACGGCGCCGGTTTGTTGCAGGATGCAGCTACAAACAATGAGCTTGACTGCTGCGGTGCCAGGTCGAAATGATAGGTTGCGGCATTCACCGCAAGGCGCGTCGGCCGCGGATCGAAATGCAGCGCCGTGGCGCGGATCTTGCCGTCGAGCCCTTTATATTCGAGCATGACGTCGGTGGGGCCGAGCAGCTTGCTGGTGCCGACCCCTCGCCGGGGCCGCCTTTCGCCGCGCACTTCGAACAGATCGGCGAAGTCGTTGTCGAACAGCAGCGTCACGTCAAAGCTTGCCTGGTTCTCGCCGTGATTCTGAATGCCGATGCGCTGATAGGCCGTTCCGCGCCATAGGAAGACCGTGCGCACAATGTGCAGCATATCCTTCTGCAGCACGATCCGGCCGTCGCGGTACACATCGGGATTGGTGAGATCGATCGTCAGCGCAGAATTGTCGTCGCGCAAATTCGACCCGAGCAACAATGGCTGGACGTCATTGAGGACAAGTTCCAGCCGGGCAAGATAACGCGTGTCCGCATTGAACAGCCCGTCGGGTCCACCGGCGGATGCGCCGATGTCGCCGTGGCTATCCAGCACAATGAAGGTGTCGTCGTGCTTGAGCGAGCGCCGCGGCCTCGCCGCGGGCCCTGTCATCGGAATGTAGAAAGGCGATTCTGCGACCAGTTCGACGGTTCTGGCCGTCATGGCTTGAGTTACGACTTCGGCTGGCATTTGACCTCGCGCGGTTTCCCCGGGCCTTGCGATAAACGCACTAGGACTCAACACTACCGCGATACATCAGGCCGCATGTGTCGCAAGGCGGCTCATTTCCTGCGTCACCAGCTCACGATACGGGCCTTGGCCTTGCATCAGCCGATCCGGCGAACCATCCTCGATGATCTTGCCGGCTCTCAACACCACCACCCTGTCGAAATTGCGGAGTGTCGCCAGCCGATGGGCAATCGCAACCACGGTGCGGCCGCGCATCAGGCGGCTCAATGCTTCGCGGATCGCTTCCTCGGATTCGCTGTCGAGTGCGGCGGTGGCTTCATCGAGCAGCAGGATCGGCGCATCCTTCAGGAATGCGCGCGCAATCGCAATGCGCTGCCGCTGACCACCCGAAAGCTTTACGCCGCGATCGCCGACCATGGTCGCGAGCCCCTCCGGCAAGGTCTCGACGAAATCGCACCGGGCTGAGATGGCTGCGCGCAATACTTCGTCATCTGTCGCCGTCGGCCGTCCATAACGGATGTTTTCCAGGATCGAGCGCTGAAACAACGAGATATCCTGCGGCACGACGGAGATCGCCTCGCGCAAGCTTTGCTGCGTGACGCGAGATATATCCTGACCATCGATCGTGATGCTGCCTTTCTGCACGTCGTAGAACCGCTGCAACAAAACGAACAGGCTGGATTTACCGCCGCCGGACTGACCAACCAGCCCAACCCTTTGGCCGGCCTGAAGACGAAGGTTGAATCTTTCGAACACCTTGAGACCACCGGGATAGCGGAACGAGATGTTGTTGAAGGTGATCGCCGCTCCTGCCTTTACCAGAGGCTCGGCTTCAGGGTGGTCCTGCAGCTCATGCGGAAGCAGCAGCGTTGCAATCGCTTCTGTCAGCCGCGCGACGTGCTGGGTCACGTCGACCAACGCCACCGCAAGATCGCGCGTCGCACTCAGAATCGAAATTCCAAGTGTGCAGACCAGAACGACATCGCCGGTCGATGCGGCGCCACGTTGCCACAGCATGATCGCCCAGGCCAGCAAACCGATGATCAGGGCCACCGTAACTGCGGCGTGAGCGAGCCTTAATTTTTCGAGATAGCGGAGACTACGGCCTCGCGCGGTCAATTCACGGTTGACGGTTTCATCAAACCGGTCGTGTTCGAATCTGAGACCACAAAACGCGCGCACCAACGGCATGTTGTTGATGACGTCGACCATCTCGCCATCGACGGCAGCGGCCTTGTTGGCGAAATCGTCATGCAGTGGCTTGCCCGCGGCGGCCAGCTTGAACAGCGCAAACACCATGGCCACGGCAACGACGATCAACCCGCCCGCCATCGCCGGACTGACCGTGCTGATCAGCGCAATCGCCGCAACCGTCGCAAAGCACGGCGGTATCACATTCCAGACAAACATGTTTTCGACGGTGAAGACGGCATTGGATGTGGCCGTAATGCGGCTGGTCAGCATTCCCGGCAGGCGGTCGGAGAAGTAGCTCGGCGCGTGTCCGGTCAAATGACGAAATATGTCGCGGCGGAGGTCGCCGGTCACACCGACAAAGGTAAAGCTCGCTGTCCAGCTCGCGATCCGCCACAGAAAATTGTCTGCCGCGATCAGCGACATGAGAAAAACGAATGCCAGCCATACGCTGCCCGCACGGGCCGGACCGCCAGTCAATCCGTCAACCAGGTTCTTGACGCCATATTGCGTGCCCACGGAACAAGCTACCGCTGCAGCAACCGCGATCAGGATGACCGCGTGAGGTCCTGGGCGCTGGCGGAGATAGCGCAGCACGAAGGCGAGCGGTCGGTGCGCATATCCTGAAAGATTGTCCATATGCCTGCAAACCCTTTGGTAGAGAAGAAGAAATCTTGTCTCACTGTGTTTCACTCGAATGGTCGGCGGGTGCTTTCTTGCAGCTCCCACCGTGTCGCCATCACCGCGCAATAATTCTGCACCAGTAACAACGGCACAAATCTGATCGGGCGTGGTGGCATCAGCATGGCCTTGGCGTGGAGGAAGTGCGCTTCTTTGGGAACTTCGCATATGCAGAAACGTTCCCTGTCCGGCATGCCGGTGCCAACCGCAAAGTGGGGCTTTTTTCACTCAGACCATGACAGGAGACGGATAGATGCGCATCGCGCAGGTTGCACCGCTAACGGAGGCTGTACCGCCCAAGCTATATGGCGGCACCGAGCGGGTGGTACATTGGCTGACCGAGGAGCTGGTGGCGCTGGGAAATGACGTGACGCTGTTCGCCAGCGGCGACTCCCATACCTCCGCGAAACTGGACGCGACATGGCCAAGGGCGCTGCGCCTTGACGGCTCCGTCCGCGATCCCAACGCGCTCCATATGGTGATGCTGGAACGCGTTCGGCAAAAATGCGACGACGAGGAATTCGACTTCCTCCACTTTCATCTCGATTATTATCCGTTCTCGCTGTTCTACCGGCAACCGACTCCCTTCCTGACGACGCTGCACGGCAGACTGGATCTGCCTGAGCATCAACCTGTGTTCACCACCTTCTCCGCCGTTCCGGTGATTTCGATCTCCAACGCGCAGCGGCGGCCGGTACCGCAGGCCAATTGGGTGCGGACCATCCATCATGGTTTGCCGGAAAAATTGCTGACGCCACAGCCGGTGACTCCAGGTTATCTCGCCGTGCTGGGCCGGATCGCCCCCGAAAAAGGCGTCGACCGCGCCATCAAGATCGCGATCCGATGCGGCATTCCGCTGAAGATCGCTGCGAAGGTGGACCGCGCCGACCAGGAATATTACGACGAGATTATTCGTCCCCTGATGGCTCACCCGCTTATCGAATATATCGGCGAGATCAGCGATCACGAAAAATCAGACTTTTTGAGCGGCGCTATCGGATTGCTGCTGCCGATCGACTGGCCCGAGCCGTTCGGCCTCGTCATGATCGAGTCGATGGCGTGCGGCACGCCGGTGATCGCCTATAATCGCGGTTCGGTTCCCGAGATCATCGATGAGGGCCTGACCGGCTTTATCGTCGAAGACGAAACCAGTGCTGTGGCCGCCGTCAACCGGCTTCCGGATTTGAACCGCAACGCGATCCGCAAGCAGTTTGAAACACGCTTCACCGCGCGCCGCATGGCGCTCGACTACCTCGCCGCCTATCGCAGCCTGATGGAAGCCGCCAAGCCTCGCATCAAGCTGGTGAGCAGCGCCGAATAGCCGAGATTAATTTCCGGGGATCGACTCGGTTTTGCCGAAGCGCCGCTCATAGGCCTTGATATAGGCTTCCGGAGAGGGCTTGAGGTGACGCCGGGTGAGCGCGATCAAATCGTCCCGCCGCGATCCGCGAAGCGCCTTGATCATATCCAGATGATCAAGGCGCGCGCGGTCGAGTGATTCAGGAAACGCATTGGCGTAGAACCTGATCCCGTAGACCTTCTGCGCCAGTAGATCGATCGTTTCGATCAGGCTGGCATTGCCGCAGAGCCCGAACAAAGCCTGGTGAAAGCTAAGGTTGCTGTAAAAGACGGTCAGCAGTTCGCCCGCAGTGACGGCTGCGGCGTGCTGGCGCTGCAGTTCTTCCAGCCGTTCAATATCCTGCGCGCTAACCGGAAACGGAATGATGCGGACCGCCATCACTTCCAGTTCTTCCCGAACCGCGTAAATCTCCTTCACTTCCTGAGGCGTTAGTCCGCGGACCATGGCGCCGCGATTGGGGATGCGTTCGACGAGGCCCTTTTTTTCCAGCTCGAAAAGCGCCAGCCGCACGTCGCCGCGGTGGGTCTGGAACAGATCGCAGAGATCCTGCTCGATCAAACGCTCTCGCGGCAGACGTCGTCCGAGAACGATATCTTCCTCGATACTCCGCGCGATGATGATGGCTGCCGCGGGTTCGCGCGCCGGCGCTTCGAGCGCCGAACCGGATTTGGCCGCTCGCCCATCCGCCCGTGTGAGTGGCTTTCCGGCCATATGTTCTCCGATCGAGAGACGCCGCACCCGGCGCAGCCCGCATCGGGGAGAATAATATTGAAAACTATATTGTAAACAATATTCAACGGGACTACGATCCCCGCCGAATAACAAAACGAGCGGACGAGCAGACTGAAGTCTGCGGCGGATCGCACAGGGGGAGACGATATGAAAAAAGATCGCCAGCAATCCGTCCTCGGCCGCAAGAACAGCGCAAATCCAACTCTGTCGAAGCCGCAGAGCCGCCGCCAATTCCTTCTGAAGACAGGCGGCGTGCTTGCCGCCGGCGCATTCGGCGCGGTGCCATTGCGCGGCTGGGCCGCCGACCCCGTCAATATCGGCGCGCTTTATCCAACCACCGGAAGCATGGCGCAAATCGGCGTCGGCTGCGTCGCTGCGGCCAAACTCGCGGTCGAGATGATCAACGACGCCGGCGGCATCAAATCGCTCGGCGGCGCCAAACTCAACCTGATCCTCTCCGACGTGCAGAGCGACACCACGGTCACCCGCACCGAAACCGACCGGCTGATTACCGGAAATAAATTGTCGGCGATCCATGGCTGCTTCGCCAGCGCGCTGACGCTGATCGCCAGCGAAGTGGCGGAACGCGCAAAGGTGCCGTTGCTTACCGGTTCGAGTTCAGATCAGCTCAACAAGGGACGGACCTACACCTTCACGCCGTTTGCGCGCGCCTCGCAGTTTGCGCGGGCGCAGTTGCAGATGGCGAAACTCGTCAGCGACAAGCCGAAGGTCGCCGTGATCTTCGAGAATACCGCGTTCGGCACCTCGACCTCGAACGGGCTCAAGGAGCTGGCGCCCGCCGAGGGCGTCGAGATCGTCATGTTCGAGCCCTACTCTGCCGGGTTCACCGACGCGAGCCCGCTGATCAACAAGGTCAAATCGTCAGGCGCCAACGCCCTGTTCTCGGTTTCCTACCTCAACGACCTCATTCTGATCGTGCGGACCGTCAAGCAGGTCGGCCTCGATATCGCGATCAACGGCGGCTCCGGCGGCTTCGTGATCCCGGATTTCTACAAGAATGTCGGCAAGCTCGCAGAAGGCTTGCAGGGTGTGGCGCACTGGAACCACGACATGGACGACAACGCCCAGAAGGTGAATGCCGAATACAAAAAGCGCACCGGCGATTTCCTGTTCGAATATGCCGGCGGCTTGGTCGCGCAGACCTTCATGATCGCCGACGCGCTGGAGCGTGCAGGCTCCCCCGATCCGCAAAAGGTTCGCGAAGCGCTGTCGACGCTCGACGTTTCGTCGGGCTACGCGGCAATGGCGCCGGGCGGAAAGGTCAAATTCGGCCCCGACGGCAAGAACGTATATGGCCGCCCGGTCGGGGTGCAGTGGCAGAACGGCGATCTGGCCAGCGTGTTTCCGAAGGAAGATGCCCGCGCACCGCTGCTGAAAACCTGACGCCGGTCGGATCAGATGTTGGAGACAGTGACCCAGGCCGTGATCAACGGCCTGCTCATCGGCGGCATCTACGCGCTCGTCAGCATCGGCGTCACGCTGATCTTCGGCGTGGTCAAGATCGTCAATTTCGCCCAGGGCGAATTCGTGATGATCGGGATGTATATCAGCTTCTTTCTCGCCACCTATTTCGGCATCGATCCGCTGGTATCGCTGGTCGTCACCATGCCGGTGCTGTTTTTGGCGGGCGTGCTGATCCAGCATTTTCTGATCCGCAGGGTGCTGGGGCCGAACGACATGCCCCAGATCTTCCTGACATTTGCCTTGTCGCTGCTGCTGCTGAACCTCGCGCTGATGTTGTTCAGCGCGAACTACCGCACCGTCCACACCTCCTATTCGGATGAAGCCTTCCATCTCGGCGGCCTTTATATCCCGGTGGCAAAACTCATTGCCTTTGTCGTCGCGATGATCCTGAGCGGAGCGCTCTGGGTGTTCCTGCACACCACCGATCTCGGCAAGGCGATGCGCGCCGCATCCCAGAACCGGGACGTCGCTACATTGATGGGCATCAATCCCAACCGCGTGTTCTGCGTCGCGCTCGGCATCGCGCTGGCGCTGGCCGGCGCGGCAGGCTCGCTGCTGATGCCGTTCTACTCGGCCTACCCATTTGTCGGACAAGTCTTCGTGCTGATGGCGTTTGTCGCTGTGGTGCTGGGAACGCTTGGAAACGTCATGGGTGCGCTGATCGCCAGCCTGATGATGGGAGTAGCGGAGTCGCTCGGCATTCAATATGTCGGCGCCGATTCCGGATTGATCGTCGTGTTCGCCATGCTTCTTCTGACGCTGGCCTTTAAGCCCAACGGTCTTGGCGGCGGGAGAGCGCGCTAGTGCACAAAATCAGCAAATGGAGCGTGCTTTCGATCGCGGCGCTTGCCGCGGTTATGATCGTGCTGCCGCAGGTGGTCACCAACGGTTTTGCGATCGACATCTTCATCCGCATCCTGCTGTTCTCCTTCATCGGGGTCGCCTGGAATCTGATGGGCGGGTACGCCAAGCAGTTGTCGCTGGGACACGCCGCCTATTTCGGACTGGGCGCCTACACCTCGACGATCATGCAGGTCGATTTCGGCATCTCGCCCTGGATCGGGATGGTCGCGGGCGGCGTGGTGGCGATGCTGGCGAGCCTGCCGATCGGCTGGCTGTGTTTCCGCCTGCGCGGCCCTTATTTCACCATCGCCACCATCGCGACCGCGCAAGCGTTGATGCTGATCTTCCTGAAATTTCGCGACTTCGCCTGGGGCGCCGAAGGCACGACCATTCCAAATCTCGGCAACGCACCGCTGATGATGCAGTTCGACGCAAAATCCTCTTACTATTACGTCGTGCTCGGACTGCTCGCCTTCGGGCTCGCGATCACCTACCGGATCGAAAACTCCTGGATGGGTTATTATCTCGTCGCCATCGGCGAGGATGAAGACGCTGCCGAAGCCATCGGCGTCAACGCGCCGAGCATGAAGCGCAACATCTACATGATCAGCGCCTTCCTCACCGCGCTGGCCGGCACGTTTTATACCCAATACATCTACTTCATCGATCCCGCGACCGCCTTCAGTTTCAATATCTCGATCGAGGCCGCGCTGGTGTCGATCGTCGGCGGCATCGGAACGTTATGGGGACCGGTGATCGGAACCATCTTATTGGAGACGACATCCACGCTGTTGCAAAGCTGGCTCGGCAGCTCGATCGCCGGTCTGCAACTAACCGTCTACAGCCTGATCCTGATGGCCGTCATTCTGTGGCGGCCGACCGGGTTGATCGGAGTCGTGACCGACGCCTATCAGCGCTATGTCCACCGCCGTCCGGCGCGAGCGTAGGCGACAGCCATGGCAGACGCGCTAATTATCCGTGGATTGAGCAAACGCTTCGGCGGCCTGCGCGCCGTGCAGGACGTCAGTTTTTCGGTGAAGGAAAACGAGACCGTCGCACTGATCGGACCGAACGGCGCCGGCAAGACCACGAGCTTTCATCTGATCACCGGCTTTCATCGGCCCGACTCAGGCTCGGTGATGGCCTATGGCCGCGAGATCGTCGGCCTGAAACCTCATGATATCTGCGCGCACGGCCTGGCGCGAACGTTTCAGGTCGCAAAGCCGTTTGGCGCCATGACCGTGCTCGCCAACGTCATGACCGGCGCTTTCCTGCGCGACAAGAACGCCACTGTCGCGCGTGAGAAGGCCCGCGAAGTGATCGAGTTCGTCGGCCTCGCGGCCAAGGAGAACACGCCGGCGAAGGATCTGACCACGATCGATCAGCGCCGGCTTGAAATGGCGCGGGCGCTGGCCACCCAGCCGCGGCTGCTGCTGCTCGACGAGGTGATGGCCGGGCTAAATCCATCCGAGATCGACCAGGCGGTCGGCCTGATTGGAAAGCTCTCCCAGCGCGGGCTTACCATCGTCATCGTCGAACACGTGATGCGCGCCATCATGGCGGTTGCCCGTCACATCGTGGTGCTCGATCACGGGCAGAAGATCGCCGAAGGCTCCCCTAAGGAGATCGTGGAAAATCCGGAGGTGGTCCGCGCCTATTTGGGCTCCTATGTGCATCCACCGACCGCGGGAGAGAGCTAGTGCTCCAATTATCAGGCGTGAGCGCAAGCTACGGGTCGGTGCCGGCGATCCACAATGTCAGCATCGAGATCGGCGAAGGTGAAGCTGTCGGCCTGTTGGGCGCCAACGGTGCCGGCAAAAGCACAACCCTGCGCGCAGTCTCCGGCCTCGTGAAAATGACATCGGGCATGGTGACGTTTGCCGGCGTCAATCTCGCGTCGCTTCCGCCGCATAAAATTCCGGAATTGGGGATCGCCCATGTGCCGGAAGGCCGCCAGGTTTTCCCTGACATGACCGTGCAGGAAAATCTCGAGATCGGCTCCTACGTGCCGAAGGCGAAAGCGGAACGCAGCCGTACCCTTGAGCTGGTCTATGGCATCTTTCCGCGATTGGCCGACCGCAAGAAGCAACTGGCGGGCACCATGAGCGGCGGCGAGTAGCAGATGCTCGCGGTCGGCCGCGGCCTGATGCTGAAGCCGCGGCTTTTGATGCTTGACGAACCCTCGTTGGGCCTGGCCCCCGTCATGACCGATGTGACCTTCGAGAAGATCGGCGAAATCCACAAGATGGGCACCGCCATCTTGTTGGTCGAGCAGAATGTCAGCCGCGCGCTGTCGCTGGTTCAGCGCGCCTACGTGCTGGAAAGCGGCAATGTGATCATGCAGGGCACCAGCGCCGAACTCGCCAACAACAAGCAGGTACAGGCGGCGTATCTGGGGATCTAGCGAAACACTCCGTCGTCATTGCGAGGAGCGAAGCGACGAAGCAATCCAGAATCTTCAACTTGGCTCTGGATTGCTTCGCTGCGCTCGCAATGACGGCCGCTAGCCTCGATCCAAATTTTCAAACAGCCGAGAAAAAGATGCGCGTCCGCGATCCCACGGCGCGATGCGCCCGGGTTGTGCAGGAATCATCCGCCCGGAGGGCGTGGGGAATGCCGGGTGCCCGCCGCACCCGCAGCCTCGTGTGTAAAAGTGAGATGGCACACGAGTTAGTCACCACGAGTCCACCGGGTTCACCCGGCATTCCCGCACGCAATGGTTTTAACGGTTTCCTTCGCGCTCTCCCCGGTGATCGGGCTTTCTTGTCACCGTCGTCCAGCGGATGAAGGTTTTGTCAGAGCCCGGTCGGGCCGACTTCGCCTCCGCTGAACTTGACGCCGGCGTCGAGGCGTCAGGACCACACGACTTCGCCGTCCGCAGCAACATCTGTCGTCTGCGCGCCGTTGACCGCTCACGGGAAACCCGCCCTACGATCACGTCACACGCCCGACGCTGCCGCGTCCACCGCATCCCGCCCCGCGTCCGTGACGATCGCGATACGCCCCTGTTTGGGGCGGGACAGATTCGGCTTACAGCTGTTTCTAGCAGGCAAGGAAGCGAAATAATTTCGAAAACAGAACTGGACAGCAGAATCACTGGAGCGAGCAGCGTAGCCCGGATGAGCCAAGCGATATCCGGGGCGGCATCGCATTCGCTCCCGGATATCGCTTCGCTCATCCGGGCTACGATATCTTCACCGTCGTTGCGAGCGCAGCGAAGCAATCCATCTCATCACAGAAGGAAAGAATGGATTGCTTCGTCGCTCCGCTCCTCGCAATGACGTTGGACTGCTTTTCGCTTACGCCACCGCCGTCCGCTTCGGCTCGACGATCTCGAACATGCGCGGGAATTCATCCATCAGCATCATCAGCTCGCCAAGCCGCATCGGATTGCCGGCGAACTTGATCTTGCCGGCTGCCACGGCTTCCGGAAAGGTCGTCTGCTTCGCGATCACTTCGTCGAGCGTGCTGCGCGGCAGGGTGAAGCTGGCGTCTGCCGCGGATGCCTGCGCGCCCGCGACATAGGTCAGCGCGCAGTTCTCGAGGTTGAGAACAAAATTCTCGTTGGTGTCGGTAAAACTCCAGTTGAGCACGATGCGCTTGCCTTCGGCCTTGGGGCCGTTGAGCCGGACGCCGAGCACGTCCCATAGCTGCTCGGTGCGCAAGGCCGCTAGCGTCTCGCGCGGCATTGGCGGCCGCGGCGGCGCTTTCGGCATGCCCTGCCGCAATTCCTGCGCCCCGAACAGATAGGCGTTGCGCCAGGTCGCGCTCTCGGCGGAATAGCCGAGCTGCTCGAAAGTATCGGCGAGCATGGCGCGGGCGCGCTGGTTGTCGGGCTCGGCAAACACCAGATGGCTTACCGCCTGCGCCACGAAACGGAATTCGCCCTTCGCAAAATCCTTGGCGGCGCGATCGAGGATCGCGTCCGCGCCGCCCATGTATTCGACATATTTGCGGCCGGACTCAACCGGCGGCAGCGGATCGAGATTGACCGGATTGGCGTCGTACCAGCCGAGATATTTCTGGTAGATCGCCTTCACATTATGCCGGATATGGCCGTAGTAACCGCGCCCGTGCCACGCACCGTCGAGGCTCGCCGGAAGCTTGATGGTCTCGGCGATTTCGGGGGCCGTGAGCCCGTGATTCATCAGGCGGATGGTCTGGTCATGCGCAAACTTATAGAGATCGCGCTGCTGGCGGATCATGGTGTCGATCCGCTCCTGGCCCCAGACCGGCCAGTGATGCTGGCCGCACATGGCGTCGGCCTTGCCACCCCACATCTGCAACGCTTCGCCAAGATATTTCGACCAGGCGAGCGCATCACGCACGTCGGCACCGCGGAACGGCAACAGATTGTGGAAATTGTGGGTGCAGTTTTCCGCCAGGTTCAACAGCTTGTAGCGCGGAATGAAGAAATGCATTTCCGCCGGCGCTTCACTGTTCGGCGCCATCTGAAATTCGAACTCCAGCCCGTCGATGGTTCGCTTGTCTCCGGTCGCGATGATCAGATCGGTCGGACGCAACAGCGCGACCGAGCCTGCCGCCATCGATTTGCCAAGTCCGCAATCGACCTGCCCGCGCGGCCCCTTCGCCAGGAACGGCCCGAACTGATATTGCGCGCGCCGCAGCATCGCCGGCCCCGCGATGATGTTTTCCGAAACGGCGTGCTCCATGAAAAGATTGGGCGCGATGATCGGGACGCTTCCGCTCGCCAGCGTTTCGTCGTCCAGCACACCGCGCGCCCCGCCCCAATGATCGGTATGGGTGTGGGTGAAGATGACAGCGGTGACCGGCCGCTTGCCGCGGTGCTGGAAATAAAGCTCCATCGCGGCGCGCGCGCCTTCGATCGAGGTCAGCGTATCCACCACGATCACGCCACGATCGCCCTCGATCAGCGTCATGTTGGCGATGTCGAGGCCGCGGATCTGGTAGACGCCGGGCACTACCTCGAACAGGCCGTGATGCATGTTGAGGCGCGACTGCCGCCACAGGCTCGGGTCGACCGTCGTGGGCGCGTCCGCGGCGGCGAGAAAGCCATAGGGTTCAAGGCTCCAGACCACCCTGCCCTGCGCCGACATAATCTTCGCATTCTCAATCGTGCCCAGAAAGCCGCGCGCCGCCTCGTCGAAATCGCGCGTATCCGAAAACGGCAGCGCTTTCAGAGTCGCGGCGTGCTGCGCGACAACCGATGCCGAGGCTTCCTTGGGGGTTTCCTTGGGGGCTTCGTTGTTGGCTGTCTCGGTCATGTCATTGTCCTCCCTCGTCCATCTACGCTTGAAATGAGTTTCTCTGTCGTCATGGCCGGGCATGACCCGGACATGACGAACTCCAAGGTCATGACGGATGCGCCGCGAGATAGGGCGAGCTTTCGACCGACCACGAAGGCATCGGCTCCATGCGGAATATCTGCCGCAGGTGCACCTCGTCCGGACCATCGCCGATCCGGAGCAAGCGTCCCCAGGCCAGCGCCTGATGGATCGGCGTATCATCCGATCCGCCCATGGCGCCGAACACCTGCATGGCGCGGTCGGCGATCCGCTGCAGCATCGCGGGCACCGCGACCTTGATCAGCGACACGTCGCGCCAATTCTTTATGGAAGAACTTGTCTTTATGGAAGAACTTGCGCCATGATGGCCGCTCTGATCCAGCCGCCACGCGCAGCGATAGGCGAGCAAGCGCGCCTGCTCCAGCTCGACACGGGATTCGGCAATCCAGCGTTGTATGGTGTCATATTGAATCACGGTGCGGCCGAACGCCGAGCGTTCCGCCGACCGCACCATCATCAATTCGATCAGGAGCTCGCACAGCCCGATCGAGCGCATGCAATGATGGATCCGCGCGGGTCCGAGCCTGACCTGGGAGACCTTGAAGCCTTCGCCCTCTCCGCCAAGCAGGTTCGCTCTGGGCACGCGGACATTGTCAAAGGCGAGTTCGCCGATCGGCGCCACGTGATCCTCGCAGCCCATCCAGCGCAGCGACCGAACCAGGCGGACGCCCGGCGAGTCCATCGGCACGATGATGCAGGAATGGCGACGGGTTCGCTCCGCGTCCGGGTCGGTCACACCCAACACGATCAGGAAACTGCATCGCGGATGCGCCGCGCCGGTGATGAACCATTTACGCCCGGTGATGATGTAGTCATCACCGTCGCGGATCATTCTGGTCGCGATATTGGTGGCGTCCGACGACGCGACATCAGGTTCGGTCATCCCGAATGCCGAACGGGTCTTGGCCTCGAGCAGCGGCCGCAGCCAGCGTTGCTTCTGTTCAGATGTCGCGCAGTTCTGCAGCGCGATCATGTTGGGGACATCGGGCGCCTGACAGTTGAAGACTTCAGAAGCCCAGAACAGCCGCCCCATGATCTCGGCCAGCGGCGCGTATTCAAGGTTTGAAAGACGGGTCCCCGGCTCGTCGGCCGCAAGTTCGGGCAGACCGAGATTCCACAATCCCGCCGCCCGCGCCTTCTGTTGCAGATCGCCCATGAAAGGCGGCGCTTCGCGATGGTTCGCAACGTGGTCGACCCAGGCGCGGTGACGGGGGAGCACCTCCTGATCGAAAAACGTCTGCAGCTTCTTGCGCCACTGTTCCGACCGGCCGGAAAGCTCGAAATCCATGATGTCTCCCCGCTGATGGAGCGACATCTAAACGCATATTAGAACGGATGGCAAATATGTTTCGATATATTGACAAAATTTCATATCGTGTTCATTATTTAGCATGGCTGCACCGTCCTCAGGTTCGTCCGCGCTATCCCGGTCCAAAATGGCGGGAGATCAAACCGATCCCTCGTTCGCGACCACCCTGGCGCATGGGCTGGATGTGCTGGCCACTTTCCGCAACAGCCCCGGCTCGCTGTCGAACGCCGACCTCGCGCTGCATACCGGCCTGTCCCGGCCGACGGTATCGCGGCTCACCTACACGCTGGCGCAACTCGGCTATCTCAAGCGCGATGCCAAGGGCCGCTTCGAGCTCGGCCTTGGCATCCTGGCCGCGGCATATCCCGTGCTGTCAGCGCTGAAAGTCCGGCAACTGGCGCGGCCGCTGATGCGCGACTTCGCAGCCTATGCGGGCGGCACCGTATCGATCGCGATGCCGTTCGGTCTCGACTTCATCTATGTCGAAACCCTGCGCACCACCGACGCGGTGCCGCACATTCCCGACGTCGGGTTTACGGGATCGCTCGCCACCACGGCGGTCGGGCGCGCATTGCTGTCACTCTCCACCCCGGAAGAGCTCGAACTCTACGTGCAAACCACCAGGACGGAGCGCCCGGACGAGATCGAATACGTTCGAACACGGACGCTGCCGGATATTGAGCTTTGCAAGGAACGGGGATTTGCCATCTCGCTTGGCGAGTGGCGGCGGGAGATATTTGGTGTCGCGGCGCCGCTCTATCGTACGCCGGCGGGCGACTGCCTGTCGGTGAACTGCGGCATTCCCTCGTTTCGATTCAGCGCCGAGCAGATCGAGCGCGAATGCGGGCCGCGAATCCTCGGCCTCGCGCGCAGCATTCGATCGCTCGTTGCCAACGTCTAGGGAAACACCGCGCCACAGCACCGACTTCGTTACGCCAATCGGATCAGAAAACACGTCGACGAAACGACGTTGCGACCATGGGAGGAATCAATGAGCGCAATCCGCGCGGCCGCTCTGGCCGCAAGCGTTGCGGCGCTGTTGTTTGGCACGGATTTATCCGCGCAGGCGCAGAGCAGCTATCCGGACCGGCCGATCCATGTCGTCGTGCCCTACCCGGCGGGCGGCATCGTCGACATCGTCGCCCGTGCCGTGACCGAGCAGGTCGGCCGCGACTGGAAACAGGCGATCGTTTCGGATTCGAGACCCGGCGCCAACAGCAACATCGGCACAGCGTCCGTCGCCAGAAGCGATCCGGACGGCTACACCTGGCTGGTCACAGGCCCTGCAGTGCTGGTCAATCCCACTCTATACAAGGACGCCGGCTGGGATCCGATGCAGAACTTCAAATGCGTTGGACTTGCGGTCTGGAATCAAAGCGTCGCCGTCGTCAATCCCTCAATGCCGGTCAAGACGCTCGCCGACTTCGTGGAATATGCACACAAGAGACCGGGTCAGCTCAACTTCGGAAATCCAGGCACCGGCTCGTCGATCGATTTGACCGCGAAGAAGCTGTTCAATGTTGCCAACATCGATCTCGCCAATATCGGCTACAAGGGCCAGCCGCCGGCGCTGGTCGACCTGATGACGAACCGGATGAATTTCGAGGTCGTGTCCCTCGCGCTGGCGCTGCCGCACATCAAGGACGGCACCGCAAAGCCGCTTGCGGTCTTTACCGACAAGCGCGTGCCGGATCTTCCTGACGTGCCGACCATCGCCGAAGCCGGCTATCCCGGCGCGTCCTATGTTTCCTGGTACGGAATCTATGTGCCCGCGGCAACGCCGGATGATATTGTCGAAAAAATCCACAATGGGATCAACAAGGCGCTGGAAAATCCTGATGTTCAGCGTCAGCTCGCGGTCGCCGACATCCCGGGCAAGCCGATGCCGCTGAATGGGTTGGCGAGCCTGATGAAAGCGGACTACGAGAAGCTGACCACTGTGGTCAAAGCTTCCGGCATCCCGCAGCAGTGAGGCATGCCAACCTCGCGTCATTGCGAGGAGCGAAGCGACGAAGCAATCCAGCACTAACAGTTCTGGATTGCTTCGCTACGCTCGCAATGACGATCTAAATTTTCCTTTTTTCTTCACTTCCTCACCTTGCTCGCATCCATCTTGATCGAGGTATCGAGCATCCCAGTGGTAAAGGCGCTGTCGACCGGGAATGGCTTCTCCATGCCGAGATAGGTCTGCACCAACTCGTAATCCTTCTTCATCCGCTCGCCGTCGATCCAGCCAAGCGCCTTGGTCGTGGTGAAGTCGTCGGTCATCAGGAACTTGATCCGTTCCCACTGGTTCTTCTGCACCTGCTCGTCGAGGCCGGACACTTGATCGAGCAATGCCTTCAGGCACGGCGCGGCATCGGCGACACAGGCCGCATAGGCCTTCTGGGTGATTCGGACAAAATCCTCGACCAGCTTCGGGTTCTTCTGCAGAAACGCGCCATTAACGATCAATGAATTGCCGTAAGGATTAAGTCCGATATCCTTCCAGTTGATGAAACCAAGGTCGCTGCCGAACTCGCTCACCTTTAGATCATGCTCGTTGTAGAAATCGCTGATGATATCGACGGTGTGGCTCTTCAGCGCCGCGATCTTGGCGGTCGGCCCGACATTGACGAAGTTCACCGAGTCCGGCGCGATACCGGCGGCCTTGGCGAAGGCCGGCCACATCACCCGCGAGGCATCGCCGGGCGGATTGCCGATCTTGTGGCCGGGGAAATCCTTGACCCCGTTAACGCCGTAGCTTTTCAGCCAGTAAAAGGTCTGGCCGGTATTGGCATAGATGCTCATTAGCGCCACGTCGTCGGCGCCCTTGCTGCGCGCGACCAGCATGGTGGCGAGGTCGGCGATACCGAATGGCGAGCCGCCGGATCCGACCTTCAGCGCCGAAACGCCGGATCCCTTGCCGACCTCGATGGTGAGATCGATACCGGCCTTTTCGTACCAGCCCTGCGCCTTGGCGTAATAAAACGGTGAATGATCGGCCGTCGGCGTCCAGTTCAAGATCAGATTGACGGACTCGGCGGCATGCAAGGGAGCCGCTGGCGCCGCGAGTGCGAGCGCCAATCCCGCTATCCGAAGACACTTCATGGCAAGCTCCCTGTTGGCAAGCGCGGCCTTGTCGCGGCACGCCCGTGACGCTACCAATGCAACAAGGGACAGACCGAATTGTCAACTATCTGGTTGGAAATGCCTAAACCACGATCGAACGACAAAAAGCCGCAGCGGCGCGACCCGGCCGGCACGCGGCAAAAACTGCTGACGGCGGCACGGCGCGAATTCGCCAATAGCGGCCTCGCCGGCGCGCGGGTCGACGAGATCGCCGACCGCGCGGGCGTCAACAAGCAGCTCGTTTATCACTATTTCGGCGACAAGGACGCGCTCTACCTCGCCGTCCTTGAATGGGTCTACGAGGAAATCCGGGCCCAGGAGCGCAAGCTCAACCTCGAGGGGCTGCCGCCGCAGCAGGCGATCCGGAAATTGATCGAGGGTTCTTTCGATCACCTCGCAGCCCATCCCGATTTCATCCTGCTTCTCAACGATGAAAACCGCGGCGGCGCGCGGCATGTACGGGGTTCGAGAAAGCTCGAGGCCATGCATTCGCCTCTGGTCAGCATGGTTTCGAAGATCCTGCGCGAGGGCGTGCGCGCCGGAATCTTTCGCAAGGGGGTCAACCCGGTCCATCTCTATATTTCGATCGCGGGCCTCAGCTACTTCTTTTTCTCGAATACGCCTACCCTGTCGGCGATCTTCGGCAAGGACCTCGGCAGCGCGGCCGCCAAGCGCGCCCGCCGCAAACATGTGGTCGACCTGGTCCTGCAAGCGCTGCGGCCTTAAGTTCTCTAATCAACCAGATGGTTGAAACCTGGCGACGGTCGCGCTAGATTGGCACTCTGCGTTAGTCAAGCGACGGCGTATTGGAGGGTTAAACCTTGCTCGGTGAGGGAGCACGACCGGCGCGATCTCTGGCGATCATCCTGATCGTGCACCTCGTCGTGATCGTGCTCTGGCAAGTTCTGGTCGACGCGTTTCATGTGCCGAAGTTCATTCTGCCCTCGCCGCTTGCGACGCTTGCAACACTCGGCTCCGCCAAATATGCTTGGCTTCCGAATATCCTGGTCACGGCGATCGAAATTCTCGGCGGGTTCTGTCTTGGCGCTCTGGTCGGCGTTGCGCTGGCCGTGACGTTCAGCTGGTCGCCATTGGCGAGCCTGCTGCTGCTGCCGCTGTTCGTCACGCTGAACATGATTCCGAAGGTGGCATTGGGGCCGCTGTTCATTGTCTGGTTCAGCTACGGGATCCTGCCAAATATCCTGATCGCGTTCAGCATCTGCTTTTTTCCGATCCTGCTGACCACCGCGCGTGGATTGCGCGAGGTCGAACCTGATCTCCTGGACCTCGTGAAATCGTTGCGCGGGTCGCGCTGGACATTATTTCGCAAGATTCAGCTGCCGGGCTCGCTGCCTTATGTGTTTTCCGGGATGAAGGTCGGCGCCATCCTGGCCGTGGCCGGCGCGATCGTCGGCGAGTTCATCGCCTCCGATCGCGGCCTCGGTTACCTGATGATTCAGGTGCAATCCTCGCTCGACACCCCCGCCATGGTGATGGCGGTGGTGTTTCTGACGTTACTTGGCGTCGCGCTGTACGGCCTGGTTCTTGGTCTCGAACGGCTGTTCGTGGTCAGGGACGTCAGGCTGCAATAAGAAAATCGGGAACAAGACATGCTGCTGACGCGCGACAACCTGCCGGAGACGATCCCTGATATCTCAGCCCTTGAGGATCTGTTGTGCCGGCCCAGCCAGGCGCTGATCGATGATCTCGCGAGGATCGACGGCGATATCATGATCCTCGGCGTCGCCGGCAAAATGGGACCGACGCTGGCCGGTCTCGCCAAGGCGGCTGTGCCCGGTCGCCGGGTCATCGGCGTGGCACGCTTCAGCGATGCCAGTGTGAAAATCTGGCTGGAGAGTCGCGGCATCGAGACCATCAACTGCGATCTGCTCGATGAAGCCGCCATCCATTCGCTGCCGAAGATACCGAACATCGTGTTCATGGCCGGGCGCAAGTTCGGCGCCGAGGGCGACCTGTCGCTGACCTGGGCGATGAATGCCCATGTTCCTGTGCTGATCGCGCAAGCCTTCCGGGATTCGCGGATCGTGGCGTTCTCCACCGGCTGCGTCTATCCGTTCGTACCGGTCGATGGAAAAGGCTCGGACGAGGACATGGCGCCCAATCCGCCCGGCGAGTACGCGCAGTCCTGCGTTGGACGCGAGCGGATGTTCGAATATTTCTCACACAAGTTCGCCACCCCCGGCCGGCTGTTCCGGCTGAATTACGCGATCGACATGCGCTACGGCGTGCTGCACGACATCGCCTCCAAAGTATGGCAGGGCAAACCGATCGACGTCAGCCTCGGCCATGTCAACTTCATCTGGCAGGGCGATGCTTCCGCGCAGGCGTTGCGCTGCCTTGCCCATTGCGACACGCCGACCTCGCCGATTAATGTCAGCGGTCACGAGATCCTCGCCGTGCGGGACCTCGCGGCAAAGTTCGGCGCACGGCTCGGCCGTGAACCGGTCATCGTCGGCAAGGAAGAGCCGACCGCATGGCTCACCGACACATCGCAGGCGGTAAAACTATTCGGCCTGCCGATCGTCGATACCGCGCAACTGATCGCCTGGACCGCGGACTGGGTCGCGCGATCGATGCCGAGCCTTGGCAAGCCCACCAAATACGAGGTGCGCGATGGCCGTTATTGACGAGCCTGCTATTGTCCGGCTCGATCCCAGCGATGCGCTCGCCGGACTCGCATTGTCGGCCGAAGCGCACTGGAACCAGAACGAAGCGGATTGGCGATTTTTCCTGAGTAAAGGAACCGTGTTCGGCGTGCGCGACAAAGACGGCCAATTGGTCGCCACCGCAGCACTACTGCCCTATACATCCAGCGACGCCTGGATCAGCATGGTGCTGGTGACCGCGAGCTGGCGCCGTCGCGGCTTGGCGACCCGATTGGTCGATGCGTGTCTCGATACCGCGACAAAACGGGGCCTTACCACCTGGCTTGACGCAACGCCCGCCGGCGCGGCCGTCTACGGTCCCCTCGGCTTCACGCCAACGCTGCAATTGCGGCGCCTTCGTCTGGAGTCCCAGACGCCCGCGCAAACTCGCGGAGGATTATCGGCCTGCGATCTCACCGAATTCGCCGCCCGCGATATCAGCGCCATGGGTTTTGACCGCGGCGATTTGCTGAGCGAACTCAGCGCGCGTCCCGCTTCGCGCGTGTTGTCGAACGGCGCGGCCATGTCGCTCGTTCGCGACGGCCGCGCCGCCCGGCATATCGGCCCCTTGTTTGCGGATGATCCGGAAAGCGCGCTTGCGCTAGTCGATGAAATCGCTCGCAACGAGACCCGCCCGGTGCTGATCGACGCGGTGACCTCTCAAAGCGAATTTCTCGACGGCCTGACCAACTCCGGCTGGACCAGTGAGCGGCCGTTTCAGCGCATGCGCTTCGGCCGCGCCACGACACAAGCCGCAGACCTCCCGTTTGCCGTTGCCGGTCCGGAATATGGATAGGAAGTATCGCCATGCATCATAGCGAGATGAAATCCGAGGTGCGGCGCCTGATTGCCGATGGCACGGTGCTGCCGGCGCACCCGCTGGCGCTTGACGCCAGCCGCAAGCTCGATGCCCGACGCCAGCGCGCCCTGACGCGCTATTATATCGACGCCGGCGCCGGCGGGCTCGCGGTCGGCGTGCACACCACGCAATTTGCTATCCGCGATGTCGGCATGTACCGGCCGGTGCTTGAACTCGCCGCCGAGACCGCATCAGACTGGACCAGGCGGCCGCTGGCGCTGGTCGCCGGGTTGGCCGGACCGACGCAGCAGGCCGTTGTAGAGGCCGAGATCGCGCGCGGCATCGGTTATCACGCGGGACTGCTCAGCCTTGCGGCGATGAAATCAGCATCCGAGCACGAGATCATCGCCCATTGCGAGGCGGTGGCGCGGGAAATCCCGCTGGTCGGGTTTTATCTGCAGCCGGCGGTCGGCGGCGTCATCCTCAGCGCGGATTTCTGGCGGCGCTTTGCGGCGATCGACAATGTCATCGCCATCAAGATCGCTCCCTTCAATCGCTATCGTACGCTCGACGTCCTGCGCGGCGTCAGCGCGGCCGGCGCGCTCGATCGCGTCGCGCTTTACACCGGAAATGACGATCACATCCTGCTCGACCTTACCTTGCCGTTCGACCTGCGCGACAACGGCGTCACCACGCGCACCTATTTTCGCGGCGGGCTGCTCGGCCACTGGTCGGTATGGACCGCAAGCGCGATCAAGCAGTTTGAAAGGTGCAAGGCCGCGCGCCACAAGGACAGTGTGCCGGCCGACCTGCTGGCGCTCGATGCGCGCGTCACCGATTGCAACAGCGCGTTCTTCGACGTCGCCCATAATTTTCACGGCTGCATCGCCGGCTGCCACGAAGTTCTGCGGCGACAAGGGCTGCTCGAGGGCATCTGGTGCCTCGATCCGGCCGAGGGTTTGAGCCCCGGCCAGATGCAGGAGATCGACCGTGTCTGCAACGAGCATGCCGATCTCAGCGATGACGATTTCGTTGCCGCCAATCTCGGGAAATGGCTGGCATGACGGCGCAGGAGCCTTTCGTCAGCCTGCGTAACGTCCGCAAGGTCTATCGATCCGGAGGGACGGAGTTTCTCGCGGTTTCCGATGTCACCATGGATGTGGTGGAAGGCGAACTGGTCTCACTGGTCGGGCCGTCCGGCTGCGGCAAGACCACTGTCCTGAAAATACTCGCCGGACTTCACGACGCCGATGGCGGCATCGTCAAAATCGGCAACGCAAAGACGCGGTTCGATCCCGCGCGCGACATTGGCATGGTGTTTCAGCAGGCGCTGCTGTTGAAATGGCGCACCATCCTCGACAACGTGTTGCTGCCGGCGGAGATCGTCGGGCTTCCGATGCAGGCGGCGCGGGCGCGCGCGCGTGATCTTCTCAATCTGGTCGGGCTTGCCGGCTATGAGGACAAATACCCGCAGCAATTATCCGGCGGGATGCAGCAGCGCACGGCGATCGCGCGCGCCTTCATTCACGATCCCAAGCTGATCCTGATGGATGAGCCGTTCGGCGCGCTCGACGCGCTGACCCGGGAGCAGATGAATCTCGAAATGCTGCGGATCTGGCGCGAAAGCGGCAAGACAATCATCTTTGTCACGCACAGCATCCAGGAGGCGGTATTCCTCGCCTCCCATTGCGCCGTGCTGACCGCGGGCCCGGCGCGCATGGCGGAATATTTCCCGATCGAACTGCCGTTTCCGCGCGCCTTGCCGATCAAGACCACGGACGAATTCGGCGCCTATGCGCGGCGTATTTATGCGAGCCTGGGTCTTGGCGCGGCTGAATAGCCCTCAGGCCGCGTGCTGACGGTCCTGGCTCTTCGATGGTTCGCTCGCGAGCACATATCCGCCGCGACGTTCCTTCGCCCGATAGAGTGCCGCGTCCGATCGGGCAAGCAAGGCTTCGACCGTCTTCCCGTGTTCCGGCGACAACGCTATCCCAATGCTGGTTCCAATCACGATCTCATGGCCATCCACATGGTAGGGCGCACTGATCGTTTCGAAGATTCGTTGTGCCATCAACTCCGCGTCGCCGCGAGATCCTACCGACCTTTGAGCCAGAATGAATTCATCGCCGCCCATCCGGACGATGAGGTCGGCTGGACCGGCGACCGACATCAGCCTCGCCGCGACCTGCTTGAGCAGGGCGTCGCCGACCGGATGGCCGTAGCGATCGTTGGCGGCCTTGAAATGATCAAGATCGATCGCTTGGACCGCTACCATTCCGCTGCCGCCATCGGCTACGATCCGCTCGAGGTCGGTCGCCAGCACCGAGCGATTGAGCAGGCCGGTCATCGGATCGATGCGGGCCAACTGCTCGAACTTCTGCTTCAGCGTCATCTGGTTGAGCGTCGAGTTATAGGACAGCCGAACCATTTCAAAGCCGGCGACGATGAAGACCAGGAACATCAGGCCCATCGCAATGTGCGGCACGTCCCACTGCTTCAGGAAGGTGGCCACGACCGCGGGCAGTCCCACGGCGCAGAAATCCAGGAGCGCAACGACCGGCCGCAATGAAAGCCGCGCGACGATACCAGCGCCAAACCCGAATGCGATGCCGACCGCCATCACCAGACAGATGGCGTCTCCAACGAACAGACTGCGGGCGGCGAACAGGCCGAGAAGCAAAGCGGTGGTGAAGGTGCCCGCGGCGTAGCGCCGTTCCCAGGCAAGCGCCTCGGACCGATCGAGCAACGGCTTCCGCCGGGTCTTCCGCCGGAATGTAAGCACGACGAGCATGCGCGCGAGGGCGACAATGATGCCAAGAACGGTCAGGATTGCGGTAAAATCATCCCCGGTCTGCGCAACCGAAATCGTTCCCACGATCGCCTGGCAGACACCGGCGACAAGGATGGGAACCATAGTACCGTAAAGCGTGGCGATGACTTCGATGTAGATCGCATCGGAAATTGACGCAGTGCGCGACTGGATTTTCGCAAAAAACATGGCTCCCCCGGCGATACGGGGAAGCTAGCGCAAAGCCGTAAAGGTACTGGGCTTCAAATCAATAAAATTGCGGATTTACGTTGCATTAACAGCGCGTAGGCGGACGTCCCTTCGATCGCACGCGCGGCCGGCTCGTATTCACCTCGGTGACCGCTATTCATAGGGCGACGGGCCGCTGTCGCCATAGGCCCAGCAGGCCTCCCGAGGCAGCGACACTTGCGTCTCCGCCCCGACCTGATGGCGCGCCGCGGTGCCGAGTTCAAGCGCCTCCAGCCGCAGGCCGAACAAATCGATCGCGTAGACGGTCTGCGTGCCCTGATAGCGGCGATCGAGAACGCGCGCGGGAAATATGTTGGCGCCGTCCTGTTTGCCGATGCCGATGTTTTCCGGCCGCAAGGCGATGCGCACTTTTTCGCCCGGGCTCAGCGATTGCAGCAATGCGGCCTCCCCTCGCCGCCCGTCGCCGAAATCAACCACGCCAAACTCGCCGCTGCGGCTAACCAGCGTGCCGACCAGTTCGTTGGTGGCGCCGGTGAAATTGGCGACGAACAGATCGGCCGGCCGGTTATAGATCTCGTCCGGCGTGCCCATCTGCAGCAGCTTGCCATTGCGCATCACGCCGATGCGGTCGCCGAGCACGACCGCCTCGGCCTGATCATGGGTGACGTAAAGCGCGGTCATGCCGGTCTGCTTGAGGATGACCCGCAGGTCATCGCGCAGTCGCAGCCGCAGCTTGGCGTCGAGATTCGACAGCGGCTCATCCAGCAGCAGAAGTTGCGGCCGATAGACAATGCTGCGCGCCAGCGCGACGCGCTGCATCTGCCCGCCGGACAACGCCACGACGGGGCGATCGGCATATTCCGACAGGCCGACCAGTTCCAGCGCCTCTTCCACTTTGCGATTGGCCTCGGTGCGCGTGATCTTCCGGTGCTTGAGCGGATAGACCACGTTCTGCCGCACCGTCATGTGCGGCCACACGGCGTAGGACTGGAACACCATGCCGAGGTCGCGCGACCTGGGCGGCACCAGGATGCCGCGCATGGGCGACGACACCACGCGCCCGCCAATGCTGATTTCGCCATCGGTCGGATGCTCAAGCCCGGCGACACAGCGCAGCGTCGTGGTCTTGCCGCAGCCGGACGGGCCGAGCAGGACGACGATCTCGCCGGCCGGCACAGCGAAGCTTACGCCGTCGATGGCCGGCCGGCCGATCGCGAACTGCTTGCGCAGATCGGTAACGTCGAGAGTTGCGGTCATCGGTGCAATCGCTTCATCGACGCATCGATCACTGCCGATACCCGAAGGTCTTGTCCCAATCGGCAACCCAGGCGGCGTGCAACTTCACATAGTCGTCGAACTTGGGAAGCCAGACCTTGACCACCTTGGGATCGAAGCCTTCGGGATAGAACGGCGCCACTTTCAACGACGTGAGGTTGCCAAGATTCTTGATCATGAAAGTCTGGCCCTCTTTCGACAAGCACCAGTTGAGGAACAGTTTCGCGGCGTTGGGATGGGCGGCCGTCTTCGGAATTCCGGAGGCGTAGGGATTGGCCGGCACGCCCTCCGGCGGGAAGATAATCTTGACCGGTGCGCCCTCCACCTGTTTCGGGTAGATCGCGTTATACAGCAGCGGACCCATCGCAACCTCGCCACGCACCAGCGAATCCGCCATCGGCGCCCCGGACGGATAGAGGATCGGATGGGTCGCGGCCTGCTTGGCCCAGTAATCCTCGCCGAGCACCTGACGCTCGAACATGATGCGGGTCCAGGTGGTGCCGCCGGATTGGGCGAACACCTGCCCGGTCATTTTGTCGTATTCCGGCTTGGTCAGGTCCATCCAGGTCTTCGGCGGGTCCTTGACCAGTTCGGTGTTGTAGGCGATCGACCAGACCACCGTCGCGCGCGGCCACAGCTTGGGCGAAATCAGCGCATCGGGATTGTAGTCGGCGGCATTCGGCGGCGCGTAATCCTGGAACAGATCGACCAGCGGCAGCATCAGCGCACGGTCGGAATGATCGACGATATCGGCGATCAGCTTGCCGGCCGCGGCCTCCGTCCTGACGCGGGTGATAAGCTGGCCACCCGGCGCGCGCACCATCTCGACCTTGATCTCCGGAAAGCGCTTGTTGAACTCCTTGATGACTTCCTGTTCGACTTCGGCAAAATTCGCCGTGTAGAACACCAGTTTTCCCTCGGCCTTGGCCGCTGCGATCAGTTCGGGCGAGCCGAACTCCTCCTGCTGTGCCAGCGCCGGTACGCTGTTCAACACAAAGCCGAGACCGACGACGCCGGCCATGGTGATGATCTTGGCGACGATCTTGGCGATAATTTTTTTGTTCAAGGCCAATCCTCCCTTTTTATTTATCTATCCGGTGCGGGCGACGCTGCGCTGAGCCGCGCCCCGCGACAACCAGTTTGCGCCACCGATCAAAACACCCAGCAAAACCGTCTGAACCAGACTGAATGCGGCGGTCTTTCCGAGATTTCCACCTTCGTAATAATCGAGCAGCAACACCGACATCACCATGGTGTTGCTGGTGTAGAGAAACAGCGACGAGCCCAGCTCGCGAATGGCGAGCACGAACAGAAGCGTCATCGACGCGATGACGCCCGGCCGCGCCAGTGGCAGCACGATCGTCCTGATGGTACCGAGCATGCCTTTGCCGCAGACCCAGGCCGCTTCCTCCAGCTCACGATGAATTTGCAGGAACGAGGTCGACAATGCCTTGACCGTATCCGGCATGAAGCGCGCGATGAAGGCCAGCGCCAGGATCCAGATGGTGCCATAGAGCCCGCCGGGAATGCCGATCCAGGCCCACAAATAGGCGACGCCGATCACGAGGCCTGGAATCGCGACCGGTATGGTCGATATCAAATCGATCCCGCGGCGGCCCGGCACGTTGGTGCGATGAATGGTGTAGCCGATCGCAAAGGCGAGCGCGCCGCCAACCACGGCAGTGATGATGCCGACCTCCATCGCGTTGTAGATCGAGTTGAGGGTCAACGGGTTGTCGAAGATGCTGTAGAAATGCATCAGCGAATATTGACGCATGTCGAACAGGCTGGCGGCATCGCGGATGAACATGAACTTGCGGAACGCCGCCACGATCAATGCCAGACCCGGCAGGATCACCACCACCAGCAGATAGACGATGCCGAGGCCGAACGTGAACCAGCGCCAGGGACCGAGATCGAGATGGCGCGGCCGATACGCTTTACCGGCAACCGTGGTGTAGCTGCGTCCGCTCAACACCTTTTGCTGTAGAAACACCAGCAAGCCTGTCACCACCATCAGGAGGATCGCAACCGCCGCTGCGGTGTTGTAGAGCGGCGGCGACCAATTGGTGAGCTTGAAAATATAGGTCGTCAGCACGTTGATGTTGGCCGGCGCGCCGAGCACCGCCGGGATGCCGTAGATGCCGAGCATCACGATGAACGACAGCAGCATGCCGGAAACGATCGCCGGCATGATCAACGGAAACGTGACCGAGAACAGGGTAGCGAAAGCGCTGGCGCCGGAAATTTCGGCGGCTTCCTCCAGGCTGGGATCCATGTTGCGCAGCGCGGAAGCGGTGAACATGTAGACATACGGCGCGTAGTAAATGCCGAACACGAACACCAATCCCCACAGCGAATAGAAATTCACGTGCCAGTCGAGATGCGCCCACTTGAACATGGTGTTGATGAGGCCGGTCTTCGGTGAGCCGAAGATGGTCCATGCCACGCCCGCGACCAGCGGCGGCGCGAACAGCGGCAGCACGCTGGCCGCCGCGATGAAGCCTTTGAACGGCGTGTTGGTCCGCACCACGATCCAGGAGAACGCCAGCCCGATCACGACCGCGATCAGGGTCCCGCCACCGCAGACGACAAGCGTATTGAACAGCGCTTCGGCGACGTTCGGATTGACCAGGACGGCGAGAAAGTTGGCGACCGAAAGATGGCTGAGGCTGAAGCCGTCGACTACCGGATTGGTGTCGGTCAATGCACCCAGCAGCAGGGTAAGAACGGGATAGATGACCAGAAAGCCCAGGATCGCCAGCAACAGCGCAACCCACAAACTGGTCCACAGACGCCGATGACTGTTGTCGCCACTATCGCGCACCACTTCCGTGCGTCGGCCCGCCCGTCCGTTCAAAGCGCTTCCCCTGGCCGGCAACCGTCTTTATTGGTGTTTGCGGTCGCACTGCACGCCAAACCTAGTCGATCGCCTGGCGCGGGGAAAGCTATCAGAAAGTCGGCGGCGGACATAGCACAGGCGCCGGATTTCGGCTCATCCGAGCAACCGATCGGGCACGCAACCGCGCCCAAGGCGATTAATCCGATCATTCACGCATTATTTTGGCCGATCCATCGCATACGCATCATGCAGTGGCGCGTCTGGGGAGCGCCCCGTGTCCGTAGTACATGCCGCAGGCGGCGTCATCGCATCGCCGCCTGTCTGGAGAGCTCTAGAGTATGTCAACGGATACCATTGCGGCAAAGAAACCTGCCGCGCCGGTCATGGACGGTTTGCCGACAGAACGCCGGCGATGGGCCGTTGCGGCGATCTTCACCGCCCTCACGATGGCCTCGCTGGATACGGCGATCGCCAACATCGCGCTGCCTGCTATTGCGGCAGACCTTCATGTCAGTGCGGCGGACGTGATCTGGGTCGTCAACGTCTACCAGATCGCGCTGGTTGCAACGTTGCTGCCGCTGGGCGCGCTGGGCGAAATCGTCGGCCACGAGCGCATCTATCTCGGCGGTCTCTTGCTGTTCACCCTGGCCTCGCTGGGCTGTGCGCTGGCCTGGTCGCTGCCCAGCCTGCTGATAGCCCGGGCCCTGCAGGGGCTGGGCGCCAGCGGCATCATGAGCGTGAACACGGCGCTGGTTCGCTTCGTCTACCCCAGCCGCATGTTGGGACGTGGTTTTGGCCATAACGCGCTGGTGGTCGCCACCGCCTTCACGCTCGGCCCGACCATCGCATCCGG